>NZ_FQZT01000021.1 GCF_900142125.1 Malonomonas rubra DSM 5091 | reverse complement strand
TGAATATGCAAACACCGGAAGAAGTACATAAGAAAGCCACCTCCATGGGGGAGGTGGCTTAGGAAAAAACTGTCAACGTATTTTAGGACGTGACAGAAAAATTATAAAAAAAGGGCGACTGAAACAGTCGCCCGATTGAATTCATCAATACAGAGGTGTTGCTTATTCCTTGACTTGAGCAAGCTTTTCGCTGCGAGAATCTTTCATTGCCTGCTTGGTCAGGCCAACCAGGTTCATCACTGCCGGCAGCAGCTGCATAACAACCAACACTGCACAAAAACCGACGAAAAGAAGAACAAGGATGCCGCTGGTATAGGTTTTGGTGGTATCGGCAGCCAGTACCGGGGAAGCAGCCAACAGGGTCGCAGTCAGTGTCATCAGTGCGTATTTCATAATTCCTATCTCCTTTGATTTTTACAGATATCTCTTACCTGAAGTAAAATTATCAGTGCTTGATTCCTGTGACTTCTTTTCTATCAGCACTCATCAGACCACGGATCATACCGACAAAGAGCAAAAAAGCCGGAACAATCTGGAACACCAAGATCAAGGCGAAGAAACCGATGAACAGTGAGAGCAGGAAGCCCCCCTCGGTATCGGCAGCGCCATTGGCGGCAAATGCGGCAGAAGAAAAAGTGAACAGGGCGATTAAACTGTTGCGTACGATAGCTTTCATAATGTCCTCCATTGACTGATGAGAATTTCTTCTCTTGTTTTCGTTTCTTGCTATGACTATAGAGCAGTGACTGTGCCAAGTTTCCCTTTGCACTTCAAATAATCTCCAAAACACTGAAATCACTAAGCTTTAAGGATGACAAAAAAATAGAATAAAATTTATCGTTGTATATGAGGAACATACACCCCGACCCAACCTGGCAGTCAAAACACGAACCGATAAAAACGTAAAAGGTTATAATTACAGAAGAAAATAAACCTCGAAAAAAATATACATTTCCTCCTGTAAGAATATTTTATTTATCCGGCAAGAACCTGGCCGAAAATGCTTCGGCCATCTTCGATTGATATCCCGACTGAAAAACAGTACTATCGAGCAGATTGAAATGAGATATGTATACGATTAACGGGCTGCTCAACGCCCCAACTTCAAGGATGGGTGAAACAAGATGAGTGATGTGCAGGAGTTTAGCGCTGGGCTGAAAAAAGTCCGCCAACGGCGGATACTGCTGTGGCTGACAATCGCAGTCTATGTTCCAGCCATGATGATCTCGTTGCAGTCAGCTGGTGGCTGGAACACGGTTATCAAGGTCTTTATCGTCTGGCTGATTCTGCTCTGTGTCGTCGTCGCCCTGGCAGTCGTTGTTCGCTGCCCCGACTGCGGCAACTGTTTTCACACCCACGGGCCAACATTTTTCCCCGTCAGGCGCTGCGTACATTGCGGCCTGCATGTCAACGCCGACAAAAAAGGGGATGACAGGCCAGACCGGGAATAACTAAAAAAACGGCCCCGCAAATTAAAAGCGGGGCCGTTTTTTGTTAAGCGTATTTTTACTTTTTACTTGGCTTTGCCGACAATCTTCGGCAGATGCCCTTTACCATTCCACTCAACCCAAGAATAGTCATAAACGCGAACGTTCGGGAAGTCGAGTGCCTTGAGGATAAAGTAGCTGTTTGCTGCGTAGTAGCCGGTATTACAGTAAAGAACGATCTCTTTATCCGGAGTCACACCCAGATCAGCATACATCTCAACAAGTTCTGCCGGGTTTTTCAGGTAGGTCTTGTTTTCCCAGTTTGCCAGGGTGAAAGCGTTGACTGCGCTTGGCAGGCGGCCACCGATTTTGGCTGCTGGATGCTTGGCATCGCCCTTGAACTGTTCCGGCGGACGCACGTCGAGCAGTACGGTATTCGGATCACCCATTTTACTCATGATATAACTGGAAGTTGCCAACAGCTCCGGCTGGACATCAGCAACAAACAATGCCGGCTCAATTTTCGGGACATCTTTGGAGACCGGGAGCTTGTTGCTCTGCCACTCCGGCCAGCCACCGAAGATGATTGCAACTTTTTCATGACCGGTATATTTCAGTTCCCAGAATAGGCGGGTCGCATCCCAGCCTTCATCATCATAGAGCACCACCATGGTATCGCTATCGATGCCAAGCTGGCGACCGAAGAGTTCCTCTTGAGCTTCGATTTGGCGACGGACACCGATCGTATCCCACGCCCCTTTCATCCGCAGGTCTTTGCGCACATTCATATAGACGGCGCCAGGGACATGGCCTTTTTTGTAGTCTTTTTCTTCCAGCCGGCAATCGATAACACGCAGCTTTGGAGCACCGGCCTCAATCAGTTCGGCAACCTGCTCAGCCTTGACAAAAACTTTCTCTGCAAGTGCTTCTGCAGCGGTAAACGGGACTACCGCCAGAACCATAATTGCTACCAACAAAAGATGTGTCAGACGCTTCATTCCTTACTCCTTTAAGAGAGTGTGAAGTTAGGGTCGAATAATCGACCTGGTTAAAAATAACTGCGCTTCTTCTTAGGTTCTTCTTTTTGCTCAGCCTCGGCCTGCTTTTCAGGGATCAACTTATCCGCAACAATCACCTTGGCGTTGGCTTTACGGAACTCGGGTTTAACCTTGTCTTCGGTCAGGAACAGGTCCTTATTACCGTGACAATTGTTACACTCGCGGTTTTGACTGGTCTTCTTCTGGAGATTGTGCGGCGAAGCATACTTCCAGTTATTGAGGCGGTCAAAGTTCGGCATCAGCTCTTTACCATAAAAATCGAAAGAGGTCGGCACCGAAGGTGTTCTCCGTACCAGGATCCATTTTTCCGGATGCACCTCGTCTTGCAGCGGGTTCAAACCGATCCGGAACAGTTCCTCCTCGTCAGGATTTTTATAGTAGGCCAGTCCTTTACTATCGAGACCGACATGGCAACCATAGCAGTTGGCGTAAGGCTGAGCGTGGCAAACGTAGCAGGACACCTTGTCACCATGAATAGCGTGCTGCTCGACACTGTCGTCCAATTGGTGGCAGTCCGCACAAGCTGACAGCCCCTTGACATCGTAGCGGTCGCGGTGATCGCTCTTGCCGTCACCATGCAGATCTTTGGTACTGTGACAGGACATACAGTCCATATCGTGCTTGGTATAGTGGGCGTCTCCCGAACCGGTCTTGCCGGTGAACTCATTTCCGACCCGGCTACCGTGGCAAGCCGTGCACTGATTGGTCTGATCCGGAGTCTTATTGAAATTGTGCCCGGAGATAAAACCACCCTTGGCAAAATTGGGCCGACTGACATGGCACTCGCCGCAGCTGGCGTGACAGCTATAACAGTGGTTGTCCATCCCCTGGTTGAGCTTCTGCAACTTTTCAGGATCGGTTGATGCCCGCTGATGCACAATCGGCTTATAAGTTGCCAAAGTATAGTGCAGCGAGGTTTTGGCAAGCTTGGCCTCTTCGGCGTGGCACTCCCCACAAGCTGCGGTGGCATCCGGGAAAGTGGGATCTGCCGTCATGCCGACGTGCGCTTTTTTCATATTGTCACTTTTATTATCACCACCGTGGCAGTCGGTACAGGCCATCGAGCCATGGGTTGTTTCCAGAAAATCTTTCGCAACCAGAACTTTTTCATGTAGCTCCAACGGAGCCACTGAGCCGCCTCAGCCTTTGCCCGCAGTTTCCGCCGAAGCCTCTTTTTTCGGCAATGTTTTAGCAATCGCCTTGAGCTTGGCAACGTCGGTATGGCAATCGACACAGCTTGAGGACCCGGCAATGCCGGCAAAATAAAGCATCCCGGCGATAAGCACCCCGAACGCCACGATCTTCCCGTTAAACATAACTACCTCCTTCACGATAGCTTTAGCGTCTTGAGCGAAAAGCTCAAGTGAATGAATTTTCATTCCATGCGATAGTAGCAAAACTTTCATGTCCACACAATAATAAGTGTGAGCTAAATCTTATTTTTTACCAATCAGGGTTTCGACTCTATTTTCTCCCCTCCCCTAGGATTCAAAAAAAGAGAAAGGCAAGCTTTTTACTCGTTCAATTTAAACCTAACAAATAAATATCTAATGTCAAAAAACGGTTAAATCATGAAATTTACGCTGATTATGCAGAAAGTAATTTGCTTCTATAGTTAAATCACTGTATATTAAGACGCTCCAAGAGAGCAGATTCGCCCAGAATAATGCTAAACAATCACGAAAGGCTGATGATAGATATGCAGCGTATCTATCTTAAAGACAGGAGTTTTGCCGTTGACAACCTGCCGTCCGAAGCCGGACTGCTGGTCGAACTGCTTGATCTGTGCAGCAATGACGACGCTGGCTTTGAGCAATATACCCAGGCGATAAAGAAAGACGCCGGTCTGACATCCCAGTTTCTCAAACTTGCCAATTCTCCCCTCTATCGCCAGTGGAATGAGCTCACAGACCTGAAGCGAATGCTGGTTGTCCTTGGGTTGAAGAACATCCGCAAGATCATTATCACCAGTGCGGTCCAGAATTTCTTCAGCAAGCTGGCGAAAAGCAAAGATCCCCAACAGTATCAACTCTGGCTACGTTCGCTGCTCTGCGCGCACCTCGCTGAGCAGATAGCCCGCAAAATAGGCTACCCGAAAACTGAAGAAGCCTATCTTGCCGGGCTTTTGCACCAGGTCGGAATTCTCCTGCTGCTGATCAATTACAAGGAAAACTACCAGCAGATTCTCGAACACTATGAAAATGGCCGCGATTTCTGTGAACTGGAGCAGACGAACTATGGCATCGATCACTGTGAGGTTGGTGCAACACTGATCGAGAGCTGGCAGCTTGATTCGCTGATTTCCGATGCGATTCAGTTCCAGCACAGCGATACCGAGCAACTGCTCAACTCTCCGACCTTGCTGAAAATTGTATCTGTTGCCAGCGCGCTCTCTTCACCTCCCGACACAGATGTTGCTGAAGAAGACATCACCAAGGCAGGAGATTTGTTGCAACTGCTCCCCGACATCTGTCTAGAGTGCCTGGCAATGGCCCTAGACGACACCAAACAGGTTCTTGCTCAACTCGGCTTCCCCGGCGTTCATTTCAACGAGGAGGATTCGCCAGAGGCTGTCATGCAGGCGCGTGATCAGAAAGCTGACGAGTTGGCAGAACGAATTAAAAATATTGCCCTGACTCACTGTTTCCTCAACGGCGAAAGCAAGGACATCAGCAGCCTGGTCAAAGAACTGCGAATAAACCTGGACCTGCTGTTCAATCTCAAGCAAATTTGTTTCTTCTCCCTGACCCCGGATGGCAGCAGGTTGGTCGCTGACAATGACCTGAAGCTGGCAAAGCTGGATGAAATCGCCTTCAACCTGAGCGATAAAAACAGTGTCTTGGTAAAAAGTTTTAACCAGGGGCAGACTCTCGATTCAATGAAGCAGCAGGGATCCATTATCGATCGGCAGCTGACCCGTATCCTCGGTGCCGAGTGTGCCTGTTTCCTCCCGGTTTCGGGCAAGACCGAAAAAGCCGGTGTACTGGCGATCGGCAGCAGCCGTAAAGAGCTGCCCGGCCTGAAGGAGAAGCTGCCACTGCTTGAGCTACTGCTGATTGAAATCGGCAAAAAGTACCTTGAGTTCAACGCTGCAGAACCGGACGAAGAAAACATCAGCATGACCGAGTTCAACAAAATCGTTCATGAGGTAAAAAACCCTCTGACCATCATAAACAACTACCTCTACATCCTTGGTCGCAAACTGGAAGAAGACCATCCGGCGCTGGAGGAAATCGATTTCATCAAAGAGGAAATGGAGCGGGTCGGCGTTATCCTGGCAAATGCACGTGAGCGGCAGCAGCAGCCCGGAGGTGCCCAGCAGGTTGATCTCAACAAGCTGATCCACGAACTGAATGACTTCTTTGGCAACTCCCTCTACAATGCAAAAGAAATCGAGCCGCAATTGCATCTTGACCTGCAGCTTCCGGTGCTACAGCTTCCGGAGAACAGCCTGAAGCAGGTCATCATCAATATCGTTAAAAATGCAGTTGAAGCGATGCAGGAAAAAGGCAGCATCAGCATCAGTACACGCGACAACTGCTTTCAGAATGGCAACCGTTTTGTTGAATTAAGCATCAGGGATAACGGGCCGGGCATCCCGGACCATGTCCTGCAGAATCTTTTCCGTCCCGTCGAAAGCACGAAAAAAGGACACTCCGGCCTGGGACTGTCGATTGTCGCTGATTTAATCAAGGAGATGTCCGGCACAATATCCTGTTACTCGAGCCAAGGTGCAGGAACCGAGTTCAAAATCTTGCTGCCCCGGCTGATTGAAAGTTTGCCTGCTGACTAAATGAAAATAGGTTCTGACATGTTTGATATGCGCCACATTAGCGGGGGGGTTGCATCACATGCACCGATCGAGGTGCTCATCGTCGATGACGATCCAAGGATCTGCAAAAGCCTGCAGCAGATTCTCAGTTCGTCCGGGCTCAATTGCTCTTATGTCATCGGTGGTTTCGCCGCTTTACGGGCACTCGAGCAACAGGAATACGGGCTCGTCCTGCTTGACCTGAACATGCCGAACGTTGACGGCCTCGATGTCATCAACCACATCAAAGAAAACAACATCGACACCAATGTCATCGTCGTCAGTGGCGAGCTTGAGTTGAACAAAGCAATTCAGGTGCTGACCAACGGGGCCAAAGATTTTATTCGCAAGCCCTACTCTCCTGACGAACTGCTGTTTTCTGTTAAAAATGTGCTGGAAAAAAGAGCGCTGGAAATTGAGAACCAGGAAATCATCAACCAGCTCAAAGAATCGGAATCTCTGCACCGCTTCCTCGTACACAATTCGCCCGACCTGCTCTACATGCTCGATCAGAACGGCTGCTTCACTTTTGTCAACCGCAACCTCACCCGTACCCTCGGGTACACGCAGCGGGAGCTGCTCGGCAAACACTACTCCGCCTTCATCTATCCAAAAGATCTGAACCGGGCCAATTATTTCTTCACCTCACCGAAACTTCCGAAAGGGACGAAAAAGGTTGAGCTGCGTCTGCAGTGCAAAGATCAGGGCTCGTTGCTGCATGTTGAGGTACGTGCAATGCAGGTGGAACGGAAATTTGCCGGCGGCTACAAGCTGAGTAGTGGTAGCGAAAAAAATGTCAACTTCGTCGGCACCTACGGCGTAGCCCGCGACATTACCGAAAAGAAACGGTCAGAAGAGATTATCCGCTTTCAGCACAACCACGACCTGCTGACCGGCTTGCCGAACCGCAACCTGCTCAACGACCGCATTGCCGTCCAGCTCAGCCACGCCAAACGCAAGCAGGAAAAGCTTGCGGTTATGTATATCGACATCTACCGTTTCAAGCTGATCAACGACACCTATGGAACGGTACTGGGGGACGAGGTTATTCAAACGGTCGCCTCGATGCTGGAACGCTGCACTCGTGAAGGCGACACCGTCGCCCGCATCGGCGGTGATGAGTTTATCGTTCTGCTGCCAGGAATAAAGTCTGAGCAGGATGCAATTAGCGTTGCTAACAAGGTCATCCAGGAAGCGTCCTTCCCGCTTCACTTCGAGCATGCCGAAATCCACCTGGCACTGAGCATCGGCCTGTCGATTTATCCCGACCACGGAAGCAACAAGGAAGACTTGATCCGCAACGCAGATATCGCCGTCTGTCATTCGAAGCTACGCTCCAGTAGCAACATCTGCCTGTACAGCAAGGACTTGACCAACGGCAACAGCAACAAGGTATTCACGGAAAACCTGATCCGCAATGCGATCAACGAAGACCAGTTGACAGTCTACTACCAGCCACAGATCGACCTGACCTTCGACAAACTGCATGCGGTCGAAGCTCTGGTAAGAATCAAGTCTCCTGAGCATGGCCTGATTCTACCAACGGGATTCATTGAAACAGCAGAAGAGTCAAACCTGATCAACGAACTTGGCGACTGTATTCTACGCAACATTTTGCGCGATGCCCGTGACTGGCACCGTGAAGGGATCAACCCGCGCATCTGCATCAACATTTCCGCCGTGCAGCTGGCAATGAACGGGTTTGCCGATTACCTGATCAGCAAAATCCGCGACTATGAACTACAGCTCAACATGTTTGAAATCGAGATTACCGAGAACGTCCTGATCCAGAATATGGAAGCGACGCTGAATAACATCATCAAGCTGACCAACCACGGCATCAAGATCGCCATCGACGACTTCGGCACCGGTTACTCTTCACTCAGCTATCTTGACCAGCTTCCGCTCAACACATTGAAGCTGGATAAATCCTTTATGCGCAAAATCGTCAAAGCCGATGACGACAACACCATCATTCCGGCGATGATCAATGTATCCAACGGCTTGCAGCTCGATTTCATTGCTGAAGGGGTTGAAACCATCGACCAGCACGAGTATCTGAAAACTTTCGGCGCCTGTATCGCCCAGGGCTACTACTACGGACGTCCGATGCCGGGTGAGCAGATGCTGGAATACATCAAAAGCTTCAATCCGGACAGGTTTGGAGAATCCCACTGACACGAAAAAGGCCCGGCGTAATGCCGGGCCTTTTCATTTGCGTTATGCGTCTTCTTCCTGCAACGCTGCATGAGCTGCTGCCAGCCGGGCAATCGGAACCCGGTAAGGCGAGCAGGAGACGTAGTCGAGACCAATTTCGTGGCAGAAGATAACACTGCTCGGTTCGCCACCATGCTCACCACAGATTCCAACCTTCAGGTCTGGACGGGTTGCACGCCCCTTCTCTTTCCCCATTTTCACCAGCTGGCCAACCCCAGCACGGTCAAGATAGACAAAGGGATCGCGCCTGAAAACACCACGCTCGACATAATCCGGCAGGAAGTGGCCAGAGTCGTCGCGTGATAGCCCGTAAGTGGTCTGAGTCAGGTCGTTGGTACCGAAGGAGAAAAAGTCGGCCTGCTCGGCGACCTTGTCCGCCATCAGGGCAGCACGAGGCAACTCGATCATGGTACCGATCAGGTACTCGACCTCGACACCGAATTCTTTGATCACTTCTTCGGCTACGGCCACGGCATTTTCACGCAGAATCTTAAGCTCGTTAACATGAGCCACCAACGGAATCATAATCTCCGGCACGATATCGAAGCCTTCATTTTTAACCAGCTCACAGGCTGCTTCCATAATCGCGCGCACCTGCATATCATAAACTTCCGGATAGCTGATAGCGAGACGACAACCGCGGTGACCCAGCATCGGGTTGAACTCGTGCAGGTGTTCCACGTGCGCTTTAACATCGGAGAACTTGACGCCACAGGCAGAAGCCAGTTCGGCGACATCGTCGTCGGTCTGCGGCAGGAACTCGTGCAAAGGCGGATCGAGCAGACGGATCGTGACCGGGAGCCCTTTCATCTCGCGAAAAATACCGAGGAAATCACTTTTCTGCATCGGCAGAATCTTTGCCAGCGCTTTCTCCCGACCAGTCAGGTCTTCCGCCAGAATCATCTCGCGCACAGCCTGAATCCGATCACCCTCAAAGAACATATGCTCTGTCCGGCACAGACCGATACCTTCAGCGCCAAACTCCCGGGCAACCTTGGAATCGTGGGGCGTATCAGCGTTGGTGCGAACCTTGAGGCGGCGGAATTCATCAGCCCAGGTCATCACCTCAGCAAAGTCGCCACTCAGCTCCGGTTGCACCTTCGGAACATCGCCGTAGATAACTTCGCCTGCCGAACCGTCGAGGGTGATCATGTCGCCACGTTTGACGACGACACCACCCTTGGTGGTGAACTGCTGCTTCTCGTAGTCGATCTTCACATCACCACAACCGGCAACACAGCACTTACCCATTCCCCGGGCCACAACCGCTGCGTGCGAGGTCATACCACCACGCGCGGTAAGGATGCCCTGAGCTGCATGCATGCCATGGATGTCTTCCGGGCTGGTCTCGACCCGAACCAGGATGACCCGCTTCTTCAAACGTGCCTGCTCTTCCGCCTCGTCGGCGTTGAACACCACCATGCCACTGGCCGCACCCGGCGATGCCGGCAATCCCTTGGCGATGACGTCCTTGTCCGCAGCTGGGTCGAGGGACGGGTGCAGCAACTGATCCAGCTGCTCCGGCTCAATCCGCAAAACAGCTTCTTTCTTGCTGATCAGGCCTTCTTTGACCATTTCTGCAGCGATATGGGTCGCAGCCTTTGCAGTCCGCTTGCCGTTCCGGGTCTGCAGCATGTAAAGCTTGCCCTTTTCAATAGTGAACTCGATATCCTGCATATCCCGGTAATGCTTTTCCAGGATGCTGCGAACCTCCAGAAGCTGCTGGTAGCATTCAGGCAGAACATCTTCCATCGCCGGCAGATCACCCTCTTTATACTTGGCCTTGTTGATCGGCTGCGGAGTCCGGATACCGGCAACCACATCTTCGCCCTGAGCATTCACAAGGTATTCGCCATAGAAATAGTTCTCGCCGGTCGACGGGTCACGGGTAAAGGCAACACCTGTGGCGCAATCATCGCCCATATTGCCATAAACCATCGACTGCACGTTGACTGCAGTTCCCCACTCAGCGGGGATATCGTTGAGCTTTCGGTAGGTAATTGCGCGTGGATTCATCCAGGAACCGAAGACCGCACCGATAGCGCCCCAAAGCTGCTCTTCTGGGTCTTCCGGGAAGGCCTGTCCAACGACTTCCTGCACTTTTTTCTTGAACTGCTCGACCAGCATTTTCAGATCGGCGGCGTTCAATTCAGTATCAAGCTCAACTCCTTTTTCTTCTTTCTTTTTTTCCAGGATGTGCTCGAGAACATCGCCATCCATTTCCAGGACAACGTTGGAGTACATCTGGATAAAACGGCGATAAGAGTCGTAAGCAAAACGCGGATCGCCACTCTGATCGATAATCCCCTGTACGGTTTCATCGTTCAAACCGAGATTGAGAACAGTGTCCATCATCCCCGGCATCGATGCGCGGGCACCGGAACGAACCGATACCAGCAGCGGGTTCTTCGGGTCACCAAACTTCTTACCCATCTGCGCTTCGACTTTACCGAGCGCCTCTTTGACCTGGCCGCTCAACTCTTCCGGATAGTGACGGTTGTTGTCGTAGAATGCGGTACAAACTTCCGTCGTCAAGGTGAAGCCCGCCGGGACCGGCAAACCGATCGACAGCATCTCGGCGAGATTGGCACCCTTACCACCGAGGAGATTTTTCATATCCCCAGCGCCCTCAACCTGGCCTTCACCAAAGAAATACACGTACTTCGTCATTGAACTACTCCTCTTCTTTCGTCTCGTCCATCTATCTCAATAATAAAAAAAGGCCGGTAAAATGAAACAGTTAGAGGAAGACTCCTGCGATTCGAGCAATCGGCAAACCGGTGGTGCTGCACTCAGAAAAAAACGTCTGAATTCCACCCACGGTCCATCGATTCCTCGCATCCAAGAACCTCCCCCAAACTGAAACATACCGGCCACAAAAAGACTGCAGCTAAAAATCGCTTTACGGGCGATCACTCCGCTATGTCAGGCAATGCGACTGAAGTCGGCAATTCCCTTGAACAACCCGGCGATGCTGGTCAGCAGCGCCAGACGGTTATTTTTGACCGCTTGATCTTCGGCCATGACCATAACGCCGTCGAAAAAAGCATCGACCGGGGCCCGAAGTCCGGCGATAGTTTCCAGAGCTGCCGGGTAATCCCGCCCGGCAACCAGCTCGGCGACTTTAGTTTCCACTTGCTGCAACTGCGCAAACAGTTCTTTTTCGCAGTCCGCTTCAAACAGGTCAGTATCGACCGGCTGATCGAGGCCGCCTTTGATAATGTTGCCGACCCGCTTGAACGCGACTGACAGCGGCTCAAAGTCCTCGCGGCCCTTGAGAGCTGCCAACGCCTTCACCCGCTCGACGGCGTCGACCGGTTCAGTGAAAGCCGCGCTGAGAACGGAATCGACCACGTCAGCCGGGTAATCTTGCGAGGTCAGCATGTTGACCAGGCGCAAACGGATGAATTCAACCACATCGGCAACTATTTCCTCTGCCGGGCGCTGACGTTTGGCTTCAAGCAGAGCAACGCTCTTCTCAACCAGCTCCGGAATCGAAATCGCGTAGCCGCGGTCAAGAATAATCGCCAGGATGCCGATAGCGGCACGGCGCAGGGCGTAAGGGTCAGCAGTTCCGGTCGGAATCAGCCCGACACTGAAACAACCACAGATCGAATCGATCTTATCAGCCAGCGAAACAAATGCACCAACATGGTCGCTCGGCAGCTCGCCGCCCGCCTGGGTCGGCAGGTAGTGCTCGAAAATCGCAGTCGCGACACGCGGATCTTCGCCTTCAATCTTGGCATACTCCCGCCCCATAACGCCTTGCAACTCGGGGAACTCGTAAACCATGCCAGTTTCCAGGTCACACTTGGCCAGCAGCGAGGCACGCTTGGTTAATTCCAGATCGGCCGCAGAGAGTTGCTCAGCCAAGCCGCTTGCCAGCACAGTGAAGCGCTCTATCTTTTCAAAGCTGGTCCCCAACTTGGCCTGATAGACAACTTTTTTCAGCGGTTCGAGACGCGCTTCCAGTTTCTGCTTCTGGTCTTCCTCCCAGAAGAACATGGCATCGGAGAGACGCGCACGCAACACCCGCTCGTTACCAGCAATGACCACTTTGGGGTCTTTCGCCAGAGTATTGGCGATGGTGATGAAATGCGGCAACAGCTTGCTGTTATCATCAATCAGGGTGAAGTAACGCTGATGCTCACGCATGCTGGTAATCAGCAGTTCCGGCGGCAGTTGCAGGAACCGCTCCTCAATGCTGCCAGCGAGCGCCTGCGGTGTTTCGACCAGAAAGCTAACCTCTTCCAGAAGTTCATCGTCGGGGTTGATCTTGCCACCCAGTTCTTTGGCGAGTGTTTCGAGCTGCTCGGAGATCATCTGGCGACGCTTTTCGATCTGCGGGATAACATGTTGGGCTTCCGCCTTCTCGATATAATCATCGGCGCCGGTCACGGAGAACTCCTGCGGAGCCATGAAACGGTGCCCGCGCGAGAGAGAACCGCTCTGCAGATCGCCGAATGAGAATGGAACGACCTCGCCATCAAACAACGCGACCAGCCAGTGCACCGGGCGAGCGAAGCGGACATCGAGATCCTTCCAGCGCATCGATTTTTTGAACTGAATTTTGCTGACCACCTGCGCCAGGATCTCCGGCATTTGCTCCGCCGACTCGCCCCCTTCAATCACTTTCGACAGGAACAGGTACTCACCCTTTTCAGTCTCTATGGTTTGCAGTTCGTCAACGCTGACACCATTGGTGCGGGCAAAACCTTCCGCGGCTTTAGTCGGCTTCCCGTCGGCATCGAAAGCAATACGGGCCGGTGGACCAGTCAGCTCCAGTTCTTGACGCTGCTGCTCCTTGGCAACATCGGCAAGTGAAATCGCCAGGCGCCGCGGAGTCGCAAAGGTGCGAACAGCACCATAAGTGATGCGGGCGGCTTCTAGCTCTTTGCAGAGCAGGCGTTCAATATCAGCAAGGGCACGTGGAATAAATCCCGCCGGGATTTCCTCGGTGCCGATTTCAAGAAAAAGTTCTGCGGACATCTTTATCTCCAGATTCGAATCCCGATCTACTCGACCAGGCAATTATTTCTTCAGCAGCGGGTAGCCGAGTCGTTCACGCTGTTTGACATAACCTTCGGCACAAAGTTTGGCCATATTACGTACCCGGCCAATGTAGCTGGCGCGCTCGGTGACCGAAATAGCACTACGCGCATCGAGCAGATTGAAGGCGTGCGAGCCTTTGAGGACGAAATCATATGCCGGGAAAACAAGGTCTTTCTCCGCCAGGCGGATGCACTCTTTTTCGTACATATCGAACAACTGGAAGAGCATGCCGGTATCTGCTTCTTCGAAGTTGTAGTGAGAAAATTCAACCTCGGTCTGGTGGTGAACATCGCCGTACTTGATGCCGTCGATCCACTCCAGATCGTAGACATTGTCGACACCCTGGATGTACATGGCAATCCGCTCGATACCGTAGGTGATCTCGCCCGGAATCGGCTTCAGGTCGATACCGCCGCACTGCTGGAAATAGGTAAACTGGGTAATCTCCATACCATCGAGCCAGACCTCCCAGCCAAGCCCCCAGGCACCGAGGGTCGGCGATTCCCAGTCGTCCTCGACGAAACGAATATCGTGGGCATTGGGATCGATGCCGAAACTTTTCAGCGAATCGAGATAAAGCTCTTGAATATTTTGCGGCGACGGCTTGAGGATAACCTGAAACTGGTAGTAGTGCTGCAGGCGGTTTGGGTTCTCGCCATAACGGCCATCGGTTGGACGGCGCGAAGGCTCAACGTAGGCTACGTTCCAGGGCTCTGGGCCCAGGGCACGCAGAAATGTTGCCGGGTTAAAAGTCCCGGCACCTTTTTCAATATCGTAAGGTTGCTGGATGATACAGCCCTGCTTGGCCCAGTAATTCTGCAGGGAAAGAATCAGATCCTGAAAAGTCACATTACCTCCAAAAAACTATCACGCCGCGCATAGCGGGAAATACGGATTAAAAGTCCGAACGCGAGTGTAGCTTCCACCCCGAAAGATGTCAAGAAACTCAGCATTTTAGCCGGATTACAGAAATTTTACTGATTTTAAAGAGCGCGGAAGAACACTCGCGAGAACCTGACTCAACATGCGTCCTCCCTCGTCCAGCGTTCGCTGCCCGAAACGGAAACCTGAAAACTGCTGATGACCGACATTAAGACTGCGTGCCAGGGATCCGATCGTTCCCAGGCTGATCTCAATTCCGCCACCGGATGCACATTGGAGACAGAGACTACCACCACGCGCTGCGTCAAAACGAACCGGCTCATCGGCAAAAATCTTCAAGCATTCACTGCAATGCAGCAGATGAGGAATGTAACCTAGCAGGTAAATCAGACGAAGTTCCAGGAGCAAGCGGGCACAGGCAGTATCACCAGCCTGACTGAGATAATCGAGAAACGCGCAGATGAGCTCGTAAATCTGCTGGTGTGCTTCCCCCTCTTCCAGCAGCAATTCAACTAATTCAACAGAATAACTTGCCAGGGCTAGACGTTCCAATTCAGTGCGCAGCCCGGAACGGCTGTTCAAAAGCTCCACCTCTTGCAACGACCAGAGCTGCCCTCGCCCGGAACCCCAATGAACAACAACCTGAGAGAATGGTTCCAGTGCAGCGCCAAACCTTTTGCGGCTTTTTCGCGCCGCCTTGGCAAAGCCTTTTTGTAGCCCGAACTCAGCAGTCAGAAACGAGACAATGCGATCAGATTCACCATAATCAATATGGCGCAGAACCAGCGCCTTGCAGCGTTCGACCCGGCCGGACATCCCAGGCGCCTAGATGAGATGATGTAGAAACAGGGTCGCGGTGGAGAAATAGATGAGGATCCCGGTAATATCGTTGACAGTCTGAACAAATGGACTGGAAGCAATGGCCGGATCGATACCGACCTTCTTGAAGAAAGCTGTGACCAGCACGCCCATGCAAGCAGCGACTGAAATCGCCATCACCATAGCCAAGCCAACGACGAGCCCAAGGTATATATTCTGATGCCAGATCATGGCAACAGCGGCGATCACTAGGCCGCAGGTCGTACCCATTATCAAACCAACCCGCAGTTCTTTGAAAAAAACCTGCCGTATCATGGAAAAATCGATCCGGCCAGTGGCAAATCCACGCACGATGATAGTCGACGTCTGCCCGCCAACGTTACCACCCATGCCAGTAATAACAGGAATAAAAGAGATCAACATGATCACCTGTTCAAGCGTTGCCTTGAAGTACCACATCAGAGTACCTGTGACGACACCACCAACCAGGGTTGTCAGCAGCCAGGGCAAGCGCAGGCGGGCGACATGAAAAGACTTATATCCATAAAGCAGTTCTTCCTCGCTGGTACCTGCCATGCGCAGGATGTCCTCAGTCGCCTCATCCCGCATAACGTCGATAACATCATCGACGGTTATCAGACCCATCAGCTTGCCATGTTCATCGACAACAGGAATCGCGAGAATATTGTATTTCGCAACCAGCTCGGCAACCTCCTCCTGATCCATATCGGTGCGAACTCGGAGGACATCGGATGTCATCACATCAGCGAGTGAAGTGGCCGGTGGAACAGTCAGAAGCTGCCGCAGGGAAAGAACACCGACCAGGTGATTATGCTCATCGACAACATAGACATAGAAGACCATCTCGTAATCTTCAGAGTCTTGCAACGCTTCGATCGCCTGCTTGACAGTCAGATCCTGTCCCAGAGCGAAAACATCGGTCGACATGATACCGCCAGCGGTATCCTCATCGTAACCAAGCAACTGCTCGACATCGTCAGAATGATCATCATGTATTGCAGCAAGAATATCCTCTGCCAGCTCTTCCGGCAAACTCCGAATCAATTCAGCGCTATCATCATCCGCCATCATTTCGACGAGCGAAATCAGAAAGTCTTTTTCCAACTGTTCTGCTAACTTGGCTTGCGAATCAGATTCTAGCTCACTGAAAACATCTGCAGCCTGCTCCATATCTGGGACAAGAACGAGCAGTTTTTTCTGGTCTTTAAGATCGAAATAACGAAACAGGTGGGCAATATCAGCCGGATGGATCTTTCCGAGTGCTTTTTTCAGGTTGTTGGTCGCACCACGACGCAGCAGTTTGCTGACCGTCCCCTGAAGTACCTGCATTTTCTGCTCGTGCATCAGAACCTCCCTGACACTCCGAAATCGGCTGAATAAATTAGATTGAAACCGCAGTGAAATTAACACTCCATATTCAGAGAGTCAAACAACTGCATTACCTTGACAAAAAAAAGGGGCAAGGAGATTTCTCCTTGCCCCTTTTTCGATTTAACCGGTGAGGAAAATCAGTCTTCTTTCTTTTCCTCTTCAGCTGCTTCTTCGGTCGCCTCTTCAGCGACTTCGGCTTCTTCAGCAACTGCTTCTTCCGCTACAGATTCCTCTGCAGCTTCGACTTCTTCAACTGCAGGGGCTTCTTCGGCAACCTCTGCTACTGGAGCAGGTGCGGCTTTTTTGGTCTTCGGAGTAAACTCCTCTTCGACCAGCTCGATAATTGCCATCGGCGCATTGTCGCCCTGGCGGTTGGCCAGCTTGATGATGCGGGTATAACCACCTGGCCGCTCAGTGTAACGCGGAGCGATCATCTCGAACAGCTTACCGACAACCTGGCGGTCGCGAATAACCTGCAGAGCCTGACGACGTGCATGCAGGTCGCCGCGCTTGCCGAGGGTGATCATCTTGTCGACAACCTTGCGCAGTTCCTTGGCGCGGGTATCAGTGGTGGTGATCTTCTCGTGCTCGAAGAAGGATGTCACCATGTTGCGCATCATATGCTGACGGTGGTCTGGCTTGCGGCCGAGACGTCTGCCGGATTTATTGTGACGCATTGTTCTGCTTCCTTTCTAAACCGTAAAAGGGACTATTCGTCGTCCTGCCCTTTTTGAATCAATTTCAGGTACTCCGGATCAGGGAAGTTCTCCAGCTTCATGCCGAGGCTGAGGCCCATTTCGGCCAGAATGTCCTTGATCTCGTTGAGCGACTTGCGGCCGAAGTTCTGAGTCTTCAGCATTTCTGCTTCCGTCTTCTGCACCAGTTCGCCAATCAGGTTGATCTGGGCGTTCTTCAGGCAGTTCGCGCTACGAACCGACAGCTCCAGCTCTTCAACGGAACGATAGAGGTTCTCGTTTATTTTCTGGGTTTCGCTGTCTTCTTCCTCTTGGACCGGCTCGTCAGTCTCATCAAAGTTGATGAAAATTTGCAGCTGCTCCTTCAGAATCTTCGAAGCGTAGGCAACAGCGTCTTCAGGCTTGACACTCCCGTCGGTGTTCACTTCCAAAGTCAGCTTGTCGTAATCAGTAATCTGACCGACACGGGCATTGGAAACATTGAAGTTCACCTTGAGAATCGGCGAGAAAATCGAATCGATAGGAATGGTTCCAACCGGTGCGCTCTCGTCTCGGTTCTTGTCGGCCGCAACATATCCCTTGCCCATGGCAACGGTCATATCGACTTCAAGATCGGTCTCATCGCCACAAGTCGCGATGTGATGATCGGGATTGAGAATCTCGACATTGCTGTCAGTAATAATATCCCCAGCCTTGATCACCCCTGCACCCTTTTGCACAATCCGCACGTTGCGAGGATCGTGACCATGCAGGCGAACCTTGACACCTTTCAGGTTGAGGATGATATCGGTCACATCCTCGGTCAAACCAACGACACTGGAGAACTCGTGCTGAACGTTCTTGATCCGTACCGAAGTAATAGCGGCACCCTGCAGCGAAGACAGCAGGATACGACGCAACGAGTTACCGAGAGTGGTTCCGAAACCGCGCTCAAAAGGCTCGGCAACAAACTTGCCGTAGGTTTCGGTCAGCTCGGTTGCTTCGAGACGCTTCGGTTTGATCAGGTCTCTCCAGTTTTTGTACATATATTGTTCTCCCTCTCAAGCTAACTGATGAGGTGATTACTTCGAGTAGAGTTCGACGATCAACTGTTCCTGGAACTCAGGCGTCGTCAACTCGCTACGGACCGGCAAGGTCTTGATGCTACCTTTGAAGGCATCACGCTCCAGTTCGACCCACGAAGGAACACCACGACGCATGACACTGTCGAGCGACTCATTGATGCAGGCGATCTCGCGGCTCTTCTCACGCAGTGACACGACATCGTTCGGGCGAACCAGATATGATGGAATGTCGACCTTGCGATCGTTCACCTGGAAGTGTCCATGACGCACCAAGGTACGTGCCTGGGCACGGGATACGGCGAAACCAAGACGATAGACGATACTGTCGAGACGGCGCTCCAGCAGCATCAGCAAGTTTTCACCGGTAACACCCTTCATCCGGTCAGCCTTCTTGAAGTAAAGGCGGAACTGCTTCTCCTGCAGACCGTAAGTCCGCTTGACCTTCTGCTTCTCACGCAGCTGGATTCCGTAATCGGAAACCTTGGTGCGGCGCTGACCGTGCTGTCCCGGAGCGTAGTTGCGACGCTCAACAGCACATTTATCGGTATAACATCTGTCCCCTTTAAGGAACAGCTTGGCATTTTCTCTTCTGCACTGACGGCAGACGGGACCTGAATATCTAGACACCTTATTTCTCCTCTAAGCTTTTATACGCGACGGCGCTTAGGCGGACGGCAACCATTGTGCGGGATCGGGGTCACGTCCTTGATCATGGTAACTGTCAGACCAGCCAGCGAGAGTGCACGCAGTGCAGACTCACGACCGCTACCCGGACCCTTGACGTAGGCCTCGACCGAACGCATTCCATGTTCCATCGCTTTGGTGGCAGCTTCTTCAGCAGCCATCTGGGCAGCGAAAGGAGTGCTTTTACGGGAGCCCTTAAACCCTTTTGCACCTGAGGTCGACCAGGCAACGACGTTGCCAGCCGGATCACAGATTGTCACAATAGTATTATTGAAGGTTGACTGAATATGAACAACGCCCTTGGCGATGTTCTTCTTTTCAACCTTTTTCCGTACGACCTTCTTACCAGACTTAGCCATGATAACTCCGCTTTATTTCTTCTTACCGGCAACGGTCTTCTTCGGACCTTTACGGGTGCGAGAATTGTTCTTGGTGTTCTGACCGCGACACGGCAGACCTCTCCGATGACGCAAACCACGATAGCAGCCAAGGTCCATCAGACGCTTGACATTCATGGTAATCTCACGACGCAGATCGCCTTCGACCGAATAATCGCGGTCGATAATTTCACGAATCTTCGCCAGTTCCGCTTCTGTCAGGTCGTCAGTACGAGAGCTGTAATCCACACCTGCTTCTGACAGAATTTTCTGCGACGAAGTACGGCCGATGCCATAGATGTAAGTCATGGCTATTTCGATGCGCTTATTGCGCGGCAAATCGACTCCAGCAATACGTGCCAATGTCTTATCCTCCTAGGGCCTTAACCCTGTCTTTGCTTGTGTTTCGGATTCTCGCAGATGATCCGGACTACGCCTTTGCGCTTGATAACCTTGCACTTTTCGCAGATTTTTTTGACTGATGCTCTAACCTTCATCTTGAGATCCTTTTCTACTCGATATCTCGGGTGACCGGCTATGCGGTCGTTCTTTAGTCATCCAAACAGGTCAGTATTTCTGGCCCGTTCTCAGTGATTGCTATCGTGTGCTCAAAATGCGCAGAGCGACGACCATCAATGGTCACCGCTGTCCAGCCGTCTTCAAGCACCTTGACTGCAGGCAATCCAATATTTACCATCGGCTCTATTGCCAAAGTCATTCCTGGCTTGAGCTGTGGACCCCGACCAGGCGGCCCATAATTTGGAATCTGTGGTTCTTCATGCAACTGGCGGCCGATTCCGTGCCCGACAAACTCCCGGACCACGCTAAAATGGTCCAGCTCAACGCGAGTCTGCACTGCATGAGATATGTCAGAAAGTCTCTTTCCGGGCTCAGCAGCCGCTATGCCCATTTCCAGAGACTCTTTTGTGACATCCAGCAACCTTTGGGTTGTCTCGTCAATTTTTCCAACCGGTATCGTCACCGCCGAATCACCGTAAAACCCATCGATGATCAAGCCGAAATCGATACTCAGGATATCTCCCTCACGTAGCGGCTGCTTGTTAGGGAACCCATGCACCACCTGTTCGTTCGGTGAGGCACAAATAGTAAAAGGAAAGCCGCCGTAGCCTTTAAAAGCAGGGCGAGCCTTCCATTTTTTGCATTGAGCTTCGGCAAAACGATCAAGCTCTAAGGTCGTTACTCCCGGCTTGATCTTCTCGCGCATCAGTTGATGCATCTCAGCGACCAGACGGCCCGCCTTACGCATCTTCTCAAGTTCACTTTTCGACTTGAGAACGATCACCTCAGCCCGCCTGCAGAACTGTGACTATCTGCTCTTGAACTGCCGAGATCTCCTGCATACCGTCGATCGCTTTGAGCAGACCTTCTTTGCGATAGTAGTCTTCGAGCGGTGCGGTTTGCTGGCGATAGACATCCATCCGGTTGCGGATAGTTTCTTCTTTATCATCATCACGATGAACCAGATCACCACCACATGCACTACACTTGCCATCAGCACCCGGAGGGTCAAATTTCAAGTGATAGCCCTTACCGCAGGCACCGCAAGTACGACGCCCGGTCAGTCGCTCTACCAAGGCATCCGTATTTACCTCTAAAGAGATAACCGAATCGAGGTCTTTACCGAGTTCAATCAGAACCTCTTTCAGCGCATCCGCCTGTGGAACAGTCCGCGGAAATCCATCAAGGATAAAGCCACCCTTGCAATCATCTTCCTGCAGGCGATCACGGACGATACCGACGACGATCTCATCCGAAACCAGCGCACCGGAATCCATACATTCTTTGGCCTTAAGACCCATCGGCGTTTGTGCTTTAACAGCAGCACGCAACATATCACCGGTTGAGATCTGCGGAATGCCGAATTTCTCGACCAGCATCGCAGCTTGAGTCCCCTTACCGGCTCCCGGAGGTCCAAGCAGTACAAGTTTCATAACAAAACAACCTTACCCGTGACGGCCCTTGAGAGACACACCCTTCATGAAGCCCTCGTAAGAACGAGAGATCAGGTGCGCTTCAATCTGCGAAGCCGTATCCATTCCAACGCCAACAACGATCAACAGCGAAGTACCACCAAAGAAGAAGGGGACATTCAATTGGTTGATCAGCAATGTCGGCAATACACAGACCAGCGAAATATAAATCGCACCGGCGAAGGTCAAACGACCGAGAACGGTATCAAGGTAATCAGCAGTCTCTTTACCAGGACGTATCCCAGGCACAAAACCACCCTGATTCTTGATATTTTCCGATACATTCACCGGGTTGAAGGTAATAGCCGTGTAGAAGTAGCAGAAGAATACGATAAATGCAATATAAAAAACGTTATAGACCCAGTGGCTTGGAGCCAGATAGGCCGACACCGTCTTCACCCAGGGAGCATCAATGAAGTTGGCGATGGTCGCCGGAAACATCATGATAGAACTGGCGAAGATCGGTGGGATAACACCACTCATATTGATCTTCAGTGGCAGGTGGCTCGCCTGCCCACCCATATTGCGCATACCGACAACCCGCTTAGCGTAGTGAATCGGAACCCGGCGTCGAGCACTCTCCATATATACGATGGCTGCAACCACGAGTAGCATCAAGGCCAGGATGAAAACTATTGTCGTTACAGTCATTGCGCCAGTCTCAACCAAACGCAGAGAGTTGACAATCGCCGAAGGAGTTCCGGCAACAATGCCAGCAAAAATGATCAGCGAAATACCGTTACCAATACCACGTTCAGTTATCTGCTCACCAAGCCACATGATAAAGGCAGTACCTGCCGTCAGTGTGATAACTGTCATCAGGATGAAACCCATCCCCGGGTTCGGCACGACAGGCTCACCCGCCGGACCAACCATTCCCTGCAGACCGGTCGCAATACCAGTACCCTGAATAATTGCCAGAACAATGGTTCCGTAACGAGTGTACTGAGTGATTTTCTTGCGGCCCTGCTCACCTTCTTTCGAAAGCTTTTCAACCGGCTCGAAAACGACAGTCAGCAGCTGCATGATAATCGACGCACTGATGTACGGCATAATACCAAGAGCAAAAACTGCCATCTGCGAAAGCGCACCACCCGTGAAGGCAGAGACCAGCCCGAGCAGAGTCCCTTCAGTCCCCTCAAAAAATTTCGCCAAAACATGAGCATCAATCCCAGGAGTCGGGACATGACAACCGACACGATACACGGCCAGCATTGCAAGAGTGAACATGATCCGGCGCCGCAGCTCCGGGATGGCAAAAATATTTTGCAGGGTCGACATAATTTACAGCACCTCGGCCTTGCCGCCAGCAGCTTCAATTTTTTCAGCTGCAGACTTGCTGAATTTGTGAGCTTGAACAGTCAGCGCTTTGCTGACCTCACCGTCGGCCAGAATCTTGACGCCATCCTTGACAGCACCAATCAGACCAGCTTGACCGAGAGACTCAACATTGACGACTGAACCCGCCTCGAATACATCCAGATCACGCAGATTAACCAGTGCGTAAACCTTCTTGTTCAGCGAGGTGAAGCCACGCTTCGGCAGACGGCGCTGCAGAGGCATCTGACCGCCCTCAAAGCCGGGCTTGACACCACCACCACTGCGAGCGTTCTGACCCTTGTGACCCTTGCCGGCTGTTTTGCCGGTACCAGAGCCAGGACCGCGACCAATACGCTTTCTATTTTTTGTCGAACCGGCAGCCGGTTTCAGATTACTCAAATCCATCTTGCTATCCTTACTGTGTTAACAGTCTTCGACCGTAACCATGTGTTCAACCTTGCGGATCATACCACGGATTTCCGGGGTATCCTTCAAGGTCACTGTCTGATGCAGACGCTTCAAACCAAGGCCCTTCAAGACCTTGCTGAAATATTCTTTACGCCCGATCGGACTACGCTTCAGGGTGACTTTGACTTCCGTCGCCATTTTTTTAGTCCTCCGTAAATCGGCTAGTCGTTAGCAATGCCACGACGCGCGTTGATTTCAGCCGGGCTCTTCAGCATCTTCAGAGCTTCGATGGTTGCCTTGACCACGTTGTGCGGGTTGTTGGAACCGAGACACTTGGTCAGAATGTTACCAATACCAACCGCTTCCAGGATCGGACGAACGGCACCACCGGCGATAACACCGGTACCCTCAGATGCGGGCTTGAGCAGAACCTTTCCGGCCCCAAACTTGCCGATAACATCGTAAGGAATGGTCTTACCTTCCTGAATCGGCACCTTGATCAGACTCTTGCGGGCAGCCTCAACACCTTTACGGATCGCCTCAGGAACCTCTTTTGCCTTACCAAGTCCGTAGCCAACATGGCCCTCACCATCGCCGACAACGACGAGTGCGGAGAAGCTGAAGCGACGACCACCTTTAACAACTTTGGCGTTACGGTTGATATGAATGACCCGGTCGGTCAATTCTAATTTTTCAGGATCAATGCGCAGCACAGCCCTACTCCTTAAAGCTTCAGTCCGGCTTCACGTGCAGCATCAGCGAGCGCCTGAACGCGACCCTGATAAAGGAAGCCGTTACGGTCGAAAACGACCTGGGTTATGTTCTGATCGAGAGCCTTCTTGGCGATAGAGGCACCGACTGCCTTGGCTGCATCAACGTTTCCACTTTGAGCCAAATCGATATCTTTGCTGATGGTCGAAGCTGCTGCCAAAGTTTTACCTGTGGCATCTTCGATGATCTGGGCATAAATATGTTTGGCGCTGCGGAAGACGGAGAGCCGGGGGCATTCAGTGGTCCCACGCACTTTCTTTCTAACACGTGCCTGGCGCTTGAGCCGGGAGACACGTCTTTTTTGGGATTCGTTCACAGTAATGCTCCTATACGTTTAAGTTTTACTTACCGGCCTTACCAGCCTTACGCACGATACGCTCGTCCGCATACTTGATACCTTTGCCCTTGTAGGGCTCAGGTGCGCGGAAAGAGCGGATCTTTGCTGCCGCCGAACCAACCAATTGCTTGTCAATCCCCTTGACCGACAGCTTAGTCTGTTTTTCAACCTCGACACTGATCCCGTCCGGAAGTTCATAAACAACCGGGTGAGAATAGCCGAGACTCAAGGTCAAAACCTTACCACTGATTTCAGCACGGTAACCGACACCGTTAATTTCAAGATCTTTCTGGAAACCGGCAGTAACACCGACAACCATGTTGTTGATCAGTGCACGGGTCAAACCGTGGAGTGCAGTATCATCTTTCGCATCGCTCGGACGGGTGACCAGAATCTGGTCAGTCTCAACGGCAATGTTCATCCGCTCATGCAACTCCTGAGACAAGGTCCCCTTCGGTCCCTGAACTGTCATCTTGGTGCCGTCGAGAGACACCTTGACACCGGCAGGAATGGCGACAGGCAATTTACCAATACGTGACATGTCGTTACTCCTTTACCAGATGGTGCAGATAACTTCGCCGCCGACTTCGGCTTTGCGAGCTGCGACATCGTCAAGAACACCTTTAGAGGTCGACAGGATCGACGCGCCAAGACCGTTCTTTACTCGAGGAATTTCATCTTTACCAACGTAGATACGCCGACCCGGAGTCGAAACCCGCTTGATCTCGTGAATCAGCGGGGTCTGGTTCTCGTCGTACTTGAGATAAATACGCAGAACACCCTGCTTATTATCACTGATCGACTTGAAATTCTTGATATAGCCAAGGTCCTTGAGGACGTTGGCGACAGCAACCTTGAGGTTGCTGGAGGGGACATCAACTTTGGCGTGGGCAGCCATCCCCGCATTTCGAATGCGAGTCAGCATGTCCGCCATCGGATCGGTCATCGACATTACTTGTTACTCCTCTTGCTGTTACCAGCTGGACTTGACAACACCCGGGACTTTCCCTTCGGATGCCAGTTTCCGCAGACAAATTCTGCACATGTCAAACTTACGATAATAAGCGCGCGGACGACCGCAGATCGGGCAGCGGTTGTATTCACGGACGGCGAACTTCTTCGACCGCTTCGCTTTTGCAATCATTGACTTCTTAGCCACAATATCCTCCGCTATCCGTTGCTTATTTTCTGAACGGCATGCCGAGACCGGCCAGCAGTGCGCGGCCTTCCTCGTCAGTTTTTGCCGTTGTAACAATAGTGATGTTCAAACCGGAAACCTTGGCGATCTTATCAAGATCGATTTCCGGAAAGATCAGCTGCTCACGGATACCGAGGGTGTAGTTACCGCGGCCATCAAACGCCTTCGGAGAAACACCCTTGAAGTCACGGACACGCGGCAAAGCAACATTGATCAGACGGTCAAGGAATTCCCAGGCACGATTCTGACGCAAAGTCACACAGGTACCGATAGCCATCTCTTCACGCAACTTAAAGGTCGCGATCGACTTTCTGGCCTTGGTAATCACCGCCTTCTGACCGGTAATCCGCTCCAGTTCTTCAACTGCAGATTCCAGCAGCTTAGGGTTCTGAATCGCCTCACCGAGACCCATGTTCAGAACGATCTTCTCGATTTTCGGAACCTGCATAACGTTTTTGTATGCAAATTCTTTCATCAGGGCAGGTACCTGCTCCTGCTGATATGCCTGTTTCAACCTGGCCATCGAACTCTCCGTTTACTTATCTACGCTCGCGTTACATTTTTTGCAGTAACGGGCTTTGCTGCCATCTTCAAGCTTACGGATACCGGTCCGTGCTGCTTCATTACAGGAACCACAAACAACCATCACATTAGAGATGCTCATTGCGGCTTCCTTCTCCACGATCCCGCCTTCCGGATTCAGTTGGCTGGGACGAGTATGGCGCTTAACAACGTTGAGGTTCTCGACCACAACGCGACCCTTGGCCGGGAAAACACGCAGGACTTTGCCAGTCTTGCCCTTTTCCTTGCCGGCGATAATTTTGACCATGTCATCTTTTTTGACATGAGTTTTTACAGTAGCCATCGCTTTGACTCTCCTACAGTCGGAATTTAAAGAACTTCAGGGGCCAGCGAGACGATCTTCATAAAATGACGAGCCCGCAGTTCTCTGGCGACGGGGCCAAAGATCCGGGTCCCGATCGGCTCATTCGCCTGGTTGATAACAACTGCAGAGTTATTATCGAAACGAATAAAGGAACCGTCCGGACGGGGGATCTCTTTTGCGGTGCGAACGATAACAGCACGCACAACATCACCCTTTTTGACCTTCGAATTCGGCAGTGCCTCTTTGACACTGCAGACAATTACGTCGCCGATACCGGCGTACACACGTTTGGACCCACCAGGAACTTTGATACAGCAAAGTTTCTTAGCACCTGAGTTGTCCGCCACGCTGAGCATTGATTGCATCTGGATCATGACTTACTCTCCTAAGCGATAACGGCCTTCTCCAGGATCTGGCGGACACGCCAGCGCTTGTCTTTCGACAAGGGCCTGGTTTCGACAATCAGAACTTTATCACCAACGCCGCAACTGTTTGCCTCATCGTGAGCCTTACAGTTGACCTTGCGCTTGATGTACTTTTTATAAACGCTGTGCTTGACCATGCGATCGACACGAACGACGACAGTCTTGTCCATCTTGTCGCTGACCACAATACCGATCCGGGTTCTCCGGTTACCACGTTCTTGACTCATTTTTTCCTCACACCCTAGGCATTCAGCTTGCTGGCAAGCACAGTCTTTACGCGGGCGACATCCTTACGCACCTGCGAAACACGGGCTGTATTTTCCAGATGGCCGGTATGCAGCTGAAAGCGCAGGTTAAATAACTCTTCCTGCAACTCAACTTGCTTTGCCTGCAATTCCTCGACACTCAGGTCGTTAATTTCACTAGCCTTCATCGCCGGCCTCTCTTTTCACGAACTTGGTCTTCATCGGCAGCTTGTGGGCAGCCAGACGGAACGCTTCGCGTGCAACCTCTTCGGCAACGCCCTGCATTTCGTAGATGACATGGCCCGGCTTAACGACGGCAACCCATTTCTCCGGCGAGCCCTTACCTTTACCCATCCGGGTTTCAGCAGGCTTGCTGGTCAACGGCTTGTGCGGGAAAGAACGGATCCAGATTTTACCACCCCGCTTGATATAGCGGGTCATGGCACGACGAGCGGCCTCGATCTGACGAGAAGAGAGCCAACCACACTCAAGTGCCTGCAACCCGAAATCTCCGAAGTTTACCTCGGTACCGCGGCTTGCCTGCCCGGTCATCCGCCCGGTAAACTGCTTTCTACGTTTAACCTTCTTCGGCATTAACATGATGAATTACTCCTGATCAGCCTGCCGGCTGTTCCTTCTCTTTACCAAGGACTTCGCCCTTGAAAATCAGAACCTTGACACCGATAATACCGTAGGTGGTCATCGCTTCAGCGAAACCGTAATCGATGTCGGCACGCAGGGTGTGCAGAGGCACACGACCTTCACGATACCATTCAGTCCGGCTCATTTCTGCACCGCCCAGACGACCGGCACAGTTGATCTTGATCCCTTTGGCACCGAATTTCAGAGCCATGCTGACGCTGCGCTTCATGGCGCGGCGGAAAGCGACACGGCGCTCGAGCTGCAGAGCGACGTTCTCGGCTACCAGCTGAGCATCGACTTCAGGCTTGCGAACTTCCTGAATATTGATGAAGCACTCATCATCAGTAATCTTCGCCAGGTCCTTCTTCAGAACTTCAACTTCGGAACCTTTCTTACCGATGATGATGCCGGGACGAGCAGCAAAGATATTGATTTTGACTTTATTTGCAGCGCGCTCCAGCTCGATCTTGGAGATGCCTGCATGATAAAGACGCTTCTTCAGGAAATTGCGCAGCTTAAGATCTGCGTGCAGCTTTTCGGAGTAATCCGAATCAGCATACCAGCGCGACTCCCAAGTCCGGTTGATCCCCAGACGAAATCCTATTGGATGAACTTTCTGGCCCAAAGGGTCACCTCCTCGACTTACTTAACGTCCAGAACCACGGTGATGTGGCTGGTCGGCTTACGAATCCGGCTGGCACGCCCTTGTGCACGGGGCATGAAACGCTTCAGAACCGGACCCTGGTCAACCATCACTGTCTTGACAAACAGCGCATCGACGTCAGAGATACCCTTCTGCTCAGCGTTAGCTACAGCTGATTTCAACAATTTAGAAAGAATAGGCGCGGTCTTCTGTGGGGCAAACTGGAGAATGTTCAATGCATCCTGAATACCCTTACCGCGAACCATATCGACAACGAGTCTCGCCTTTTGCGGGGAAAGGCGGACGTTCCTGAGTTTTGCTTGTGTTTCCATTGTTCGGAACTCCTGTCAGCAGTCGCGGACTTACTTCCTGACCTTGCTTTTCTTGTCAGCACCGTGGCCAAAATAGGTCCGGGTCGGCGCGAATTCGCCAAGCTTATGGCCAACCATGTTCTCGGTCACGAAAACAGGGACGAACTTTTTACCATTATGTACGGCAAAAGTCGAGCCGACGAATTCCGGAATAATGGTCGAACGACGCGACCAGGTTTTGATTACCTTATTCCGGTTCGCTTCACCTTCGAGGTCTACTTTACGCAGCAGGGACTCCTGAACGTAAAAACCCTTTTTAATTGATCTTGCCACGGCTGTCTCCTAGAAACTTATATTCTAAAAATTACTTCTTATTTCTGCGACGGACGATGAACTTATCGGTCCGCTTATTGGTACGGGTCTTATAGCCCTTGGTCGGCACACCCCATGGGGTTACCGGGTGACGACCACCGGAACTCTTACCCTCACCACCACCATGCGGGTGATCGACAGGGTTCATCGCAACACCACGGGACTGTGGACGCTTACCGAGCCAACGATTACGACCAGCCTTACCAATCTTGACCTTTTCATGATCAAGGTTACCAACCTGACCGATGGTCGCGACACAATCCTGCAGCACCAGACGAACCTCACCGGAAGGCAAACGCAGCTGAGCGTAACGACCTTCTTTCGCAGCGATCATGGCGTAAGCACCAGCGCTACGTGCCAACTGGCCACCCTTGCCGATCTTCAACTCAACATTGTGGACCCAAGTACCGAGAGGGATCGACTTGATGGTCATGGCGTTACCCGGGGTGATGTCAGCAGTTTCACTGGCAACCACGGTATCACCAACATTCAGACCTTTCGGAGCGAGAATGTAACGCTTCTCACCGTCAACGTAGAAGAGCAGGGCAATATTCGCGCTACGATTCGGATCGTACTCAATCGCAGCAACCTTTGCCGGAACTTCTTTCTTGTCACGACGGAAGTCGATAATCCGGTACTTCTGCTTGTGGCCACCACCAGTATGACGCTTGGTAATGCGACCCTTGTTGTTACGACCACCACTCTTCTTCAGCGGCGCCAGCAACGATCTTTCAGGCGTTGTCTTGGTGACTTCCTCAAAAGTGAGAGAGGTCATGTGGCGACGGCCGGGGGAAGTCGGATTAAATTTCTTGATACCCATGATTAGCTACTCCATGCCTGCAAGACGCGCGGTCTTACACACCATAAAAATCGATATTGTGACCTTCTTCGAGGGTCACATAAGCTTTTTTCCAATTGCTGCGCTGACCGAAATTGTAACCAACGCGCTTGACCTTGCCACGCAACTGGATAGTGTTGACCGACTTGACCTTGACGTCGAAAGCCTTCTCAACAGCTTGTTTGATCTCGATCTTGTTCGCGTTGCGTGCAACTTCAAAAGCAACAACCTGAGCTTCTTCTTTAAGCAGATTGGCCTTCTCAGTAATCAGCGGCTTGCGGATAATGTCATACAGAGGCTTCATTTTTCCATCGCTCCTTCAATCTCGCTCACCGCAGCATCAGTCAGTACCAGGTTCGGGTACTTGAGGATGTCGTAAACATTGACACCTTCAGCGCGCAGAACTTTGACGTTACGCAGGTTACGGGCCGAAAGCTCAACCTTCGGGTCAGCCTGATCGATAACAACCAGAGCACCTTCCAGCTCAAACTTGCTAATCAGCGCAGCGAAAGCCTTGGTGCTGATCGAGTCAAGATTGAACTCTTTGATGACGGTCATCTTTTCAGCCTGATAGCGAGCCGAAAGAGCGCTACACAGAGCAGCCCTCTTAACCTTGCGGTTCAACTTGAACGCATAGGAACGCGGCTGCGGGCCGAAAGCAACACCACCACCGACGAAGTGAGGCGCACGAACAGTACCCTGACGAGCGTTACCGGTACCCTTTTGCCGGTACGGCTTCTTGCTGCCACCGGCAACAGCGCTGCGGTTCTTGACCGCTGCGGTGCCTTGACGGCGAGCAGCCAGTTGGTAGCGGACCATATCGTGGAGCAGGTACTCTTTAACTTCAGTGTTAAAGATCGCGTCAGCGACTTCGCGTTCACCGACCTGCTTCTTGTCCTGATCAAAAATAGTTACAGTTGCCATTATCTATCTCCTGTATCCGCGCGCTTAGGCCTTGATTCCCTTGCGGATCATGACCAGACCATTTTTCGGTCCAGGCACGGCACCACGCACAAGGATAAGGTTCTGTTCCGGGCGAACATCGACAACAATCAGGTTCTGGGTGGTACAACGCTCGTTGCCCATCTGACCGGCCATCTTCTTGCCCTTGAAAACTTTGGACGGCCAAGCGGACTGACCGATAGCACCGGGACCACGCTTAAACATGGAACCATGGCTGGCACGACCGCCGGCAAAGCCCCAACGCTTCATGACACCCTGGAAGCCCTTACCTTTGCTGGTACCAGTAACATCAATGCGGTCACCCGGCTTGAACATGTCACAAGTCACTTCATCACCGACCTGGCATTCCTCGTCGCTACTGAACTCACGAATGTGAGCAAAAGCGCCCTTGCCGGCCTTCTTAAAGTGGCCCATGGCTGGTTTATTGGTACGGTGCGCCTTCTTGGCACCGAAACCAAGCTGAACAGCTTCGTAGCCGTCGGCTTCACCAGTCTTCTTCTGCAGGACGGTGCAGGGACCTGCCTGAAGCACGGTCACCGGAATCCGCTGCCCATCGGCGGCGTAAACCTGACTCATCCCGATCTTTTTTCCTAACAGTCCGTTGATCATTGCTGTTGCCCTTAACTCGCTATTGTCTGATCAGCCGATTAAAGCTTGATCTCGACATCAACACCGGCGGACAGGTCGAGCTTCATCAGTGCATCGACAGTCTGCTGGGTCGGTTCCATGATATCCAGAAGGCGCTTGTGAGTACGGATCTCGAACTGCTCGCGGCTCTTCTTGTCAACGTGCGGACCACGCAGAACACAGTACTTGTTGATCACAGTCGGCAGTGGAATCGGGCCGACCAGACGAGAACCGGTACGCTTGGTGGTGTCAACAATCTCAGCAACTGCCTGATCGAGCAGAGAGTGATCGTAGGCCTTCAGACGAATTCTGATTTTCTGGGTAGACATTACTTATATTCCTTCTTACTCGACGACTTCACTAACGACGCCGGCGCCGACGGTGCGGCCACCTTCGCGAATAGCGAAACGCAGTTCCTTGTCCATTGCGATCGGGGTGATCAGCTCTACGCTACAGGCGATGTTATCGCCAGGCATGACCATCTCAACGCCCTCAGGCAGAGTCACAACACCGGTCACGTCGGTGGTGCGGAAGTAGAACTGAGGACGGTATCCTTTGAAGAACGGGGTGTGACGACCACCCTCTTCCTTGGTCAGGATGTACGCCTCAGCTTTAAACTTGGTGTGCGGCTTGATCGAACCCGGCTTACACAGAACCTGGCCACGCTCAATGTCCTCGCGCTTCACGCCACGCAGCAGGATACCGACGTTGTCGCCAGCCTGACCCTGATCGAGCAGCTTGCGGAACATCTCAACACCGGTAACAACAGTCTTGGCAGTCTCTTTAATACCGACGATCTCGATTTCCTCGGAGACCTTGATAATACCGGACTCAACACGACCGGTGGCAACAGTACCACGACCGGAGATCGAGAAAACGTCCTCGACCGGCATCAGGAACGGCTTATCAATAGCACGCTCCGGCTCCGGGATGTACTCGTCAACCTGAGCCATCAGTTCCATGATCTTGTCTTTACCGATCTCGTCATCGCGGCCCTCAAGGGCAGCCAGAGCAGAGCCGGCAATGATCGGAATATCGTCGCCTGGGAAGTCGTAGCTGGAAAGCAGCTCGCGAATTTCCATGTCGACCAGCTCGAGGAGCTCTTCGTCGTCAACCATGTCTGCCTTGTTCAGGAAGACAACCATGGCCGGAACACCAACCTGACGAGCGAGCAGGATGTGCTCACGGGTCTGCGGCATCGGGCCATCGGCAGCGGAGACAACCAGGATAGCGCCGTCCATCTGCGCAGCACCGGTAATCATGTTCTTAACGTAGTCAGCGTGACCCGGGCAGTCAACGTGTGCATAGTGACGTGCTTCGGTCTCATACTCAACGTGAGCGGTGGCGATGGTGATACCGCGCTCGCGCTCTTCCGGAGCGTTGTCGATCTGATCGAAGGCCTTGACTTCACC
>NZ_FQZT01000037.1 GCF_900142125.1 Malonomonas rubra DSM 5091 | reverse complement strand
TGGCGAATCATGCAACAAGCCGCTCAATCAGCGCCAGTTCCTTTGAAGAATCTGGTTCTGGAACCTGCTACTTGAGCGAGGTGGATAACCAGATTTTAAAATTATAGCGTGAAAAAATCGTTAAACTATGCTTGCTCTTCGAAAAGAAAAACCCTGCAAGACATATCGGCATCAAGTTAAGAGCAAAACTTCAGACGGAGGAATTGAGTCTCAGGAGTGTGGTCTGTATGGCTTTTTTTTGGGGGTAGCAATTTTATTGTAAAAAACGTTGAAATCAGCTTGTGGCGACACGTTGTGGAGTGAGTTTTCAAGCGAGCCTGATACAATTATATGTAAAGTAGAACACCCCGGCCAAAGAGTCTCTGGAGCAGAAAATGAGTATCGAAACCCAGTCTTATACTCTTCCAGTCCTGCCGATAACAAACTCTGTCATATACCCTGGTCTAGCCATGCCGATGACGATTCACAGAACCTCGTCGGTAAAATCACTGGAAGCGGTATTTGAAAGCGGCAACAAGATGATTGCTGTCTTCGCTCAAAGAAGCGAAGCCGCAGATCCGCTCCAGCCCAAGGATCTTTTTGAAGTTGGGACCGCCGCTAATGTTCAGTTAATTTCCAGGTTTGGAAGCAGTCTGCAAGTCATTCTTCATGGCGTGGAGAGAATCGAAATCGTTAACTTCATACAGTTTCATCCCTTCCTGAAGGCACAAGTCAGTCCAAGACCGATATCAATTACACATGGCATTGAAACCGAAGCCTTACATCGGGAAACTCTTGAATTGGTAAAGCGTTATTTCGACCTCAGCCGTCCGGAAGACAGTTTCAGTTTTCCTCGATCCATACCCTACGAAGAAGACATCATGAAGCTCGTTTTCCCTATGAGCAAGCTGATGAGTCTGAGCGTTGAGAATGAGCAACAATTGTTAGCAGCTCCGAGCGATAAAGATGCGATGAAGTTACTGAACGGATTCCTGAATCATGAAATACAGATCCTGGAGGTGCGTCAGAAAATATCTGAACAAACAAAAGACAAGCTTAATCAAGAGCATAGGAAATATATTCTAAGAGAGCAGATCAAAACTTTGCAGCACGAACTCGGCGAGGGAGACCCGGAAATCGGGGCTCAGGAACTCCGGCGTAAATTTGAAGAGACTCCGCTGCCGGAGGAGATAAAAAATGATGTAGAAAAGGAGCTGGCTCGGTTCGAGCAAATTCCCCAGGCCTCGCCTGAATACCAGGTTGCACAAAGTCATCTTGAGTTAATCCTGGCTCTTCCGTGGGAAGAGAGCACCACGGACAACCTCGACTTGGCAAACGCCCGACAGGTTCTGGATGAGGATCATTACGATCTTCGTGAAGTCAAGGAACGGATCATTGAGCAGCTTGCTGTTATGAAACTAAATCCAGAGGCCAAGGCGCCTATCCTCTGTTTTGCCGGACCACCTGGGGTCGGCAAAACCTCTCTGGGACAATCAATCGCCCGTGCCCTGGGACGCAAATTCGATCGCTTCAGTTTGGGCGGGATGCATGATGAAGCCGAGTTACGCGGTCATCGAAGAACCTACATCGGGGCTATGCCAGGACGTGTCCTTCAGGCGGTTCGCCGTGCCGGGGTCAAAAATCCGCTGATCATGCTGGACGAAATCGATAAACTCGGACACGATTTTCGTGGCGACCCTGCAGCAGCCCTGATGGAAATTCTCGATCCGGCTCAAAACAACAGCTTCCACGATAACTACCTAGACCTGCCGTTTGATCTGTCAAAAGTCTTCTTCATAACCACAGCCAACAGTATAGACACAATTCCGAAGCCCTTGCTTGACCGAATGGAACTTCTATATCTCAGCGGCTACAGTGATTTGGAAAAAATGGAGATCGCCCGCCGTTACCTGTTGCCACGGCAAAGGACGGAAGCAGGGCTGAGTCAAGAACAGATCGGCATCCCTGACGACACGTTAAACTCTGTTATCCGGCGCTATACACGCGAAGCAGGTGTTCGGGAGTTGGAAAGAATGCTCGGGCGACTGGCACGTAAGGTAGCAGTTAGTTTTGCGGAAGGGAAAAACAAACCCTACAAAATCCAAGTTGGAGATCTGCGCGAGTTACTCGGCCCTGAGCGCTTTTTTGTCGAACGACTGCGTAAAGATTTCCCCTCGGGTGTTGCAACGGGACTCGCCTGGACCGAAGCGGGAGGTGATGTCCTTTACATTGAGGCGATAGCCCTCCCCGAAGGAGATCCGCTGACAATGACAGGCCATTTAGGCGAGGTCATGAAGGAGTCGGCGATGGCCTCCAACAGCTACGTGATTGCCCATTGTCACAACCTCGGCATCAGCAAAGAGGTCTCTGCGGTCCATCTTCATGTGCCGGCAGGAGCAACTCCGAAAGACGGACCATCCGCCGGAGTCACCATGGCGACAGCGTTGGCCTCTCTCTATAGTAATCACCCGGTTCGACGAGATACGGCTATGACTGGAGAAATCACACTGAGCGGCTTGGTGCTGCCCGTGGGCGGAGTTAAAGAAAAAATGCTTGCTGCCCATAGGGCTGGATTAAGACGAGTCATTCTTCCCAATGAAAACAAAAAGGATCTGGAAGATCTGCCTGCCGAAGTCCGTTCAGAGATGGAGTTCATTTTTGTAGACAGAATTGAAGAAGCTTTAGAGGCAGCCATTCCGAATTTATTGTCAGAGAATAATCGCTGACGAGAATGAAGATAAAAGCCCATCCCTCCAGAAAGGCGGACAGTTTTGCCACTCTTAGGTTTTGCGTTTTTCAATAGAAGATCAGTTAACTGCAGAACCTGCTTTGGCAATTCCATTTACAGTTTACAGACCAAAGCTTTCACCTAATATCCATACCGCAACCAATACTGTAAAAGCAGCAGTGCCTTGATGATACAGAAAAGACCAATACACTCTACAACAAAAGAAAAAGGCCCTGCGCTAACAGGGCCTTTGGGGCTTCCAAAACCTATCTGGATTTAATTTGGTGGAGGTGGCGGGAATCTATACCGCCTGTATAATTACGGTCTTAACTGTACGGTTATGTACTTCTCTGTACGAGTCCTATCTATCTGTTTTAGCTGTACTTCCACTCTTAGTCAAGCACTGACTGAGCTTCAAGTCAGCACACGCATAAAATGAAGCAATGCGGGGTAGATGTCATTTAGTTCGAGTGGGCTATCGAAACCGAAACATCGACCCAAATATTAGCAACAGGAATATGTACGCTAATTACCTATGGCATTATCAAGAATTATTTTAGCCCCCTCTGGCGGCACATAGCTTACAGTCCCTCCTTGGACAGCCGATGAGGGGCCGCCAAAAATAAGCATTACAAGCCCAAGCCTTTTTCCTTCAGCTATTCTAGTAGCTTCAGAAACCCTCCCCTTTAAGCCTCCCGGCACATAAGAAGCCATCTGCTGAAAACCAGAATCCCCAGATGTCATTGGTGCCAACGAACTCATATTATCCATAATGCTCTTAATGGGTGAGATACCAACCCCAGAAACATGTATTGAACAAGCAGCAGGGGTACCGTAACTCAGTAGAGTTGTTGACTTCCCCTCAACATGCTCCAACACATATACCTTCATCCTCTCACCTTCTCTAGTTCCAAGACGACTAGCAACTGCATCTGGAACCCGAGACAAATTCATCTGATTGAATCGCCCCGGGATTGTCGGAGACTCCAAACTTTGAGAGTATGGGGTCATGAATACAAACAAGAGATACAGTCCTGAGGTCAGAGAGCGAGC
>NZ_FQZT01000018.1 GCF_900142125.1 Malonomonas rubra DSM 5091 | reverse complement strand
TTGCCGGAGGATATTGAACCGGCCTCCAAAGAAGAAGCCAAAGAGCCTGGCTGTGGCTGACCGGCAAAAAAGAATGGGAGTTCCCCATCAAAAAAGCACGAAACACATCTTCACCGGATCCACCACGGACTTTCTTACGCCTTTGGTGATCTGCTCGGAGATATCGGCAAATGGCTGCTCCTCGGAATTGTTGTTGCCGGGCTGATCTCTTACCTTGTCCCGGATGATTTTTTCCTGCGCTATATGGGCAACGAAGCTCTATCATTGCTGATTATGCTGGGGGTCGGCATCCCCATCTACATCTGTGCCAGTGCCTCTACGCCTGTTGCTGCGGCACTGGTTCTAAAAGGACTTTCTCCTGGTGCAGCTTTAGTTTTTCTTCTAGCAGGACCGGCAACCAATGCAGCAACGTTGACCGTTGTGGCACGCTACTTCGGTAAACAGGCGACAATGGTTTATTTGGCGTCTATTGCTCTAGCGTCGCTAGCTCTTGGCTGGTTGACAAATCGACTATATGGCTGGCTTGGACTTGATATTACTCAGTGGGTCAATGAGGTAAGCGATGCAACAGATTCTATGTATATGCAGGGTGCCGCCTTGCTGCTGCTGGCCCTTATTCTAACAAGTCCCTTGAGGCAGAAGCTTGATGACTAACCAATGAGTCGGCCAGCAGGCTAGGCTTTTTATAGTCTCAAAAAAGTAATTTTTATAATTTAGCGCATGTGGCGTTGAAAAAGAGGCAGATCGGACAACAGTGTCAATTGTCGCAGATGCCTATTTTTGCCAATCTGCAGGTCAGGCAGTAGCGTATCTGCCAAAACGAAAATTGCTACTTATGCAAATCCGCTGATCAGAGGGTTTATAACCAGCCAAAAGTGAACAATCGACTTTTGAACTGCCCCTTTGCACCCCATCATCAGCATTTCTCGCCAGTTTTTTATCCAGCGCCAATCGCTGCTTCGCGTAAGTTTGAAATATCACGAACTGGTGGTGCGCCGAACTGACGACTGTATTCCCGACTGAACTGCGACGGGCTTTCGTAGCCAACCTGGAAGGCAGCGTTTGCGGCATCGAGATGGTCAGCCAGCATTAAACGACGGGCTTCCTGAAGGCGCAATTGTTTCTGATACTGTAGCGGACTGAGCGCTGTCATGTTGCGAAAGTGGTGATGGAAGGTTGATGTGCCCATGCTGGCCATCTCGGCCAGATTCTCGACCCGTAGCGGCTCCGAGAAATTTTCCTTCAACCAAGTTATCGCCCGCGCAACTTGCTGGCTTTGGGTGCCCGTTGCAGCGAGCTGGCGCAGTCTTGCCCCCTCATCACCCACCAATAACCGGTACCAGATCTCGCGCTGAATGACTGGAGCCAGTATCGGGATATCTTGCTCTTCATCAAGCAGGTCAACCAACCTCTGGAAGGCATTCGCCAAAGGAACCGTCATCTTGCCCGTGGACATGCCTCGATCTGTTTTTTGAGATCTTGGTGGAGGCAGTTGGCTGTCGGCCATTAGCTGAGATATGTCGCGGTAATCAAAGGTCAGCTTGAGGCCTAAATATGGTTTATCCGGGCTGGCCTCGATTATCTGCGCAACCACTGGCAGGTGAAGCCCTGAAAAAAGATAATGACTTGCATCATATCTATAGCTGTCTTCCCCAAGCATGACGCGTTTAGCTCCTTGGGCGATTAAGCAAATACTCGGTTCGTATGCTCCAGTAAGTGGCTCGGAGAGGTCGGGTTTCCTGAAAAGCCAAAGATCTTGGATCTTCGAAGGACGCAATTCTCCATCCTCAGTAAATCGTGCAATGCTTTCTGCCAGGCAACTCATAGCCTCGTGTAGCGTCTGCTTCTCTTTTTTCATTGTATATCCCCTGTCTTAAGTGCTTTGCCCATACAGAAACACTACTCTCAGTAGCTCCCAACTTCAAATATTTTATGCCATGCAAGACGAATAGGCAATAAGTCAAGAGGATTGGTCTACCTGCAAATTCATGTCTGATGAGATTATAGGGCCACGATTGAGGCACTGCTCAAAAAGAACAAGGAGATGGATATATGGAAAATCGACAATTGGGAAACAGCGGATTGAATGTTTCAGCAATAGGCTTTGGTTGCATGGGGCTTAGCTTCGGTTATGGGCCAGCCACTGACAAAAAAGCAGGGATCGATCTGATACGATCTGCTGTTGACCTTGGAGTGACGTTTTTTGATACCGCTGAAGTCTACGGGCCATTCACCAACGAAGAGCTGGTCGGCGAGGCTCTCGCGCCATTACGCGACAAGGTCGTGATAGCGACCAAGTTCGGCATTCGATTTAGTAGCGATGGCAAACAGCTACTTACAGATAGCCGTCCTGAAACTATCAAGACGAGCGTCGAAGAAAGTCTTCAACGTCTGAAGACAGACGTCATCGATCTTTATTACCAGCACCGTGTTGATCCGGATGTTCCCATTGAAGACGTTGCCGGGGCAGTCAAGGATCTGATCCAGGCCGGGAAAGTTAAGCACTTTGGCCTGTCTGAAGCAGGCGCAAAAACCATCCGCCGTGCCCACGCCGTACAGCCGGTAACCGCACTTCAAAGTGAATATTCGCTCTGGTGGCGGGAACCCGAGGCGGAGATCCTGCCGACTCTTGAAGAACTTGGAATCGGCTTTGTCCCCTTCAGTCCTCTTGGCAAGGGCTTTCTGACCGGCGCGATCAATGAGGAAACAAAATTATCAGAAGATGACTTTCGGAACAGCGTGCCGCGCTTTTCTCCTGAGGCGCGCAAGGCCAATCAGGTCTTGGTCAATTTGCTCGGAGACATTGCATCCAACAAAAATGTCTCACGTGCGCAGATCGCTATCGCCTGGGTTCTCGCCCAAAAGCCGTGGATTGTTCCAATCCCTGGAACCACAAAACTCCATCGACTTAAAGAGAACCTTGGCGCAGCCAACGTGGAGCTGACAAGGGAAGATATCGAGAACATTTCAGCCGCTGTTGCGGGAATAGAAGTGCAAGGAGACCGGTACTCGGCACAGCTTCAAAAACGTGTTGACCGCTGATCTAAGGAATCAAGGAGTAAAAAGTGCAAAAACGCAAACTTGGAAATAGTGGTCTGGAAGTCTCGGCACTCGGTCTTGGCTGCATGAGCATGGGAGCCGTTTATGGTCCCGGTGCTAACAAGAAGGATGCAATTGAACTAATTCGATCTGCTGTCGAGCGAGGTGTCAACTTTTTTGATACCGCTGAGGCATACGGACCTTTTGCCAATGAGGAACTTGTCGGCGAAGCTCTGGCCCCCGTTCGCGATCAGGTGGTGATCGCCACCAAATTCGGGTTTGGTATCAGTCCTGACGGAACAAGGTACGGCCTCGATAGCCGTCCTGTACACATCAGGCAAGTTGCGGAAGCCTCACTTAAGCGTCTCAAGGTCGAAGTCATAGATCTTCTTTATCAGCATCGTGTCGATCCTAATGCCCCGATTGAAGATGTCGCGGGCACGGTGAAAGATTTGATTCAGGAAGGCAAGGTCAAGCACTTCGGACTTTCAGAACCAGGTGCCAACACCATCCGTCGTGCTCATGCTGTCCAGCCGGTTGCTGCGGTGCAAAGCGAATACTCCCTGTTTTGGCGCGGAGTAGAGGAAGAAATCCTCCCGACTCTCGAAGAACTCGGAATTGGTTTCGTTCCATTTAGCCCTCTTGGAGCAGGGTTCCTGACTGGCCAGATCGACAAGACCACCAAATTCGATAGCACCGACTTCCGCTCGCACGTTCCCCGGTTCTCTCCTGAGGCGTTGGACGCAAATTTCGCGTTGGTTGATCTGCTCCGAGCTGTTGCCGAACGCAAGAAGGCGACCCCGGCACAGGTTGCTATTGCTTGGCTGTTGGCTCAGAAACCATGGATTGTGCCGATTCCGGGTACCAAAAAGCTTACGCGCCTCGATGAAAACCTCGGGGCACTTACCGTTGAAATGAGTGCTGATGATCTCCGTGAAATTGACGCGACTTCGGCAAGGATCAAGGTGCAAGGAGCCAGGCTTCCTGAGGGCTTTTTGGAAATGACAGGACTATAAAAAATCAACTCACGACTAAAAGGAAGGTAAGGACAATGTCAAAAATAAGAAACTTTTCGCTATGGACGTCAATCCTTAGAGCAACACTCTTAGCAGCAATCATTAGCATTTCAGCAGGTGTAGCTATGGCTGCTGATTACAAACTAAACCCGTTCACCCTGACCTACGAAGGTGCGATTACAGAAAATGTCAAAGGTAAAGTCAATATTCATCCGGTTACTTACAAACTTAATGGCCTCGATATTTCGGCCAATGTCTATACCCCTGCGAACTATGAACCCAGCAAACAATATCCAGCCGTGGTGGTGGCTCATCCCAATGGTGGTGTGAAAGAGCAGGTTGCCGGTTTGTATGCGCAACGTTTGGCAGAGCAAGGCTATATCACCATCGCTGCCGATGCGGCGTACCAGGGAGCCAGCGGTGGCTTGCCCCGCAATGTGGATAAGCCAGCGAACCGGATTGAGGATATTCATGGCATGGCTGACTTTATCACCCAATATGCGGGAGTTGATGCCAGTCGGTTGGCCCTGCTCGGTATTTGCGGCGGTGGTGGCTATTCTCTAAAAGCAGCCCAGTCTGACAAGCGATTTAAAACCGTTGCCACCTTGAGCATGTTCAATTCCGGTCGGGTGAGACGCAACGGCTATATGGACTCGCAAATGTCCACCATCCAGAAACGCTTGCAGCAAGCGTCGGATGCCCGCGCTCAGGAAGCGGCTGGTGGTGAGATTATTTATGCCGCCAATGCCAAATTGACCGATGAACAAATCGCCAAGCTGCCGTTTGATCTCTATCGTGAAGGGTTTGGCTACTACGGCAAGACCCACGCCCACCCGAATTCAACGTTCAGATACACCATGAGCAGCCTGCTCGACTTGATGAGCTTCGATGCCGCCAGCAATATGGACTTGATCAACCAACCATTGTTGATGATGGCAGGCACCAATGCTGATTCCCTGTACATGACCCTGGATGCGTTCAAAGACGCTCATGGCACACAAAATAAAGAGTTGTTTCTGATCAACGGTGCTACCCACATCGAAACCTATTGGAAGCCGCAATATGTTGATCAGGCCATGGACAAGTTGAATGAGTTTTTCGGGAAAACACTCAAATAAGGAGTCAGCGATGAAGGCAAGATTTGGAAAATTGTTTGTAGTGCTCGCGCTGGTATTTGCCAGCGTGAGCCTAACAGCCTGTTCAGCGGTTCAGCATAGCGGAAAGCTTGAACCAATCGTTATCCAAGAGCAAGGTAGTTTTACTGCTGGCGGTACCGTGATCACCAGTCCGGGGACCTTCGATCCCGTTAAAATGACACCTGAGGGCCAAACCTTTCACGGTGACCACGTTTATGCATTTTACCAAATCCCTGAAAAAGCCCGAAAACTGCCTCTGGTCTTCTGGCATGGCTATGGCCAGTTCTCGAAAACTTGGGAGACCACGCCTGATGGTCGCGAGGGATTCCAGAATATCTTCCTGCGGCGTGATTACCCGGTGTATCTGCTGGACCAGCCACGTCGGGGCAATGCTGGGCGTAGCACCGTGGCAAGGACAATTGAGCCAGTACCTGACGAGCAGAGATGGTTCAATATTTTCCGGGTCGGAATCTGGCCTGAATTTTACCCAGAAGTACAGTTCCCCCAAGACCAGTCTTCTCTGGAACAATACTTTCGTCAGATGACTCCCGATACCGGCCCAATAGATATCGATGTGAATTCTGATGCTGTCGCAGCACTGTTTGACAAGATTGGTCCAGGCGTTCTGGTGACTCACTCTCACAGTGGCGGAATGGGTTGGGCAACTGTTATGAAAAATCCTGAAATCAAAGCCGTCGTGTCCTACGAACCTGGCAGCAACTTTGTTTTCCCGGAAGGTGAAGTTCCCCCTGAAAAGAACAGCTCCGGTGGCTCACTCAAACCTGTTGAAGTGCCTCTCGATGAATTCATGAAACTCACAAAAATTCCCATTGTCATCTATTACGGGGATTTCATCCCGGCTGAGCCAACCGATATTCCGGGACAGGATATGTGGCGCATCCGTCTTGAGATGGCAAGGCTCTGGGCCGATGCCGTTAACCGTCATGGTGGGGACGCAACTGTCGTGCATCTGCCGGAGGTTGGTATCCTTGGCAATACGCACTTTCCATTTTCGGATCTGAATAATCTCGAAATTGCCGATCTGATGTCCGAATGGCTTGCACAAAAAGGGCTGGATTAGTGCTTATCACGAGGAGACATAGCCGAATGAGCAAGCCACAGCAAAGACATGCGGCCATGAACAAAGCCTTCTTTATCCTGATGCTTATTCTGGCCTGTTGCTTGGCTGGTATCGATATGGCGGATGCAAATACTGGCACACCTTTGAAGGCGAGAGGAGGTGAATATACTCACCTTACGACCGATGGGTCTGTTCGTGACCTTGTGGAGCATCCGGCTTTTAAAGGCTTTAGCCAGCTCATGCTCCCGACTGAACGTGACATCCGTTACCTCGATACGCCGTTAAGCAATGTACGCTCGCTCATGCCCTATCACGGTCATGTGAACCCGGATACCGTTGTGGTGGCGCTGAACCACATGATTGATGAGGTTAACGACAGCAGGACTGTCTTCTACGATTTCTACACCGATCAGCAAAAACTGGCGGACCCCGATAAAGAGAACACCGGGCTCTTCTTCTATCGAGGAGCCAAGGGGGCACCGTTTGCGATTGTCTGCCCTGGCGGAGGGTTTTCCTATGTCGGTTCCCTTCACGAAGGTTTTCCCCTGGCCTCAGAAGTCAGCCGAAAGATGCTCAACGCCTTTGTCATCAGGTATCGCATCGGCAGCCAGCTAAAAGCGACTCAGGATCTGGCGGCAGCTATCAGCTACATTCTCAGGAACGCAGAAGAACTCGGGGTGAGCCGTGACGGTTATTCACTGTGGGGTGGCTCTGCCGGGGCCAGAATGGTTGGCCATATCGCTCTAAGCGGTGTTGCCGCCTACGGGGGCGAGGATCTACCAAAACCATCGACCGTCGTCATCGCCTATACCGGACAGTCAAGCTTCTCGGAAGATTTCCCGCCGACATTTATGACAAGCAGCGCGAATGACGGTATCGCGAGCGTCTCGTCAGTCGATAAGCGCGTAAAAAATCTACGCGATGCCGGAGTAGAGGTTGAGTATCAAAGGTACAGAACTGCCGGTCACGGTTTCGGGCTCGGCACGGGGACAGACGCCGAAGGCTGGCTCGATCTGGCGATCCAGTTCTGGCAAAAGCAATTAAACAAAACCAGCAGTCGCTGAGAACTGCTTAGAAGGAAAGAATATGAAAAATTACGTAAAAATCATCACGACATTGATTGTCGTATTTGTCTCTGCCGTGAGCTTTTCCCAGGCACAGGCTGAGGAAAACAAGACCTTGAGTAGCAAGGAAAAAGGGATCATTCCCATCGCAGCCTTTACCGCAAACGGAAACCTGCCAAAACTGGAAGCCGCTTTTATCAAAGGGCTGGACGCCGGTTTGACGGTCAACGAAATCAAAGAGATCCTTGTTCATTCCTATGCTTATGCCGGTTTTCCACGCGCCCTGAATGGGATCAATACTTTTTCAGCCGTTTTGGACAAACGCAAAGAGCAAGGGATCAAAGACACAATTGGCAAGGAAGCAACCGCCGTGCCTGCCGATTTTGATCAAAATGCCTATGGTCATAAGGTCCGTAACGGGTTAGTTGGCAGGGATATATCGAAACGTACCAGCGGGTATCCGGTCTTTACCCCCATCATCGACAAGTTCTTAGTGGAGCATTTATTTGCAGATGTTTTCTACCGAGATGTCCTCAGCCATCAGGAGCGGGAACTGGTGACCATCGGCATTCTGGCCGCGATGCCTGGGACGGAGCCACAACTCAAAGCACATCTTGGGGTCTCCATGAACGTCGGGCTGAGCAAGTCGCAGCTTGATGATTACGTTGCAGTTCTCAGACAGGAGGTCGGCACGGACACTGCTGACAGGGCCGCCAAAGCCCTTAGCGAGAAGCTTGGCGTCAGTTCCCCTGTGGAACAGGCAAAACCGATTCAGGTCACTAGGGACAACGCGTCATCTGAGGGTTCGGCTGATTATTTTACCGGGAAAGTACGCATTGACACCCGGTTCCGAGCGGAGGCTCCTGCGCGAGTCTACGGAGCTAACGTCATTTTTGAGCCTGGCTCCCGCACCGCCTGGCACAGCCACATCTGTGGGGCAAACCCTGATCGTCACAGAAGGGACCGGGTTGGTGCAACGCTGGGGTGATTCTGTTGAAACCATCAGGAAGGGGGATGTGGTCTGGATTCCACCTAACCAGAAGCATTGGCATGGGGCAGCACCAGATTCAGGCATGACCCATATCGCTATCGTCGAACACCTTGACGGCAAAAGTGCGGAATGGATGGAGCATGTCAGTGATGAACAATATGCTCAGTGACCAAAGCGAAAAAAAACCATAAAACCACTGATGAGGAGGTAATGAATATGGATAACTTGCATAACAATCCAACCGAAAAGGGCGAGTCCACTCAACTTAATCGTCGCAAGTTTCTTCTCGCAGGCGCAGGCGCAGGGGTGGCCGCAGCTTCGTTGCTGCCTCATGTTTCGGTTCAAGAAGGACAGGCTTCCACCGAGGGCACAGGAGTAGCCAATACTCATCAGACCACGGATCTGGGGAAACGCAGGCTCGGTGCACTTGGGGTGTCGAGCATCGGTATCGGTGTCCAGAACATGCACCGCAAGTATGACACTACTGTGCCGTACCGTCCGGAAATGGTCAGTATCCTTCGCGAGGCATTTGATCGCGGTATCACTTTCTTCGACAGTGCTGAAGCATACGGGCCGTTCGAAAACGAACGAATTCTCGGCGAGGCTATTAAGCCGTTCAGAGACAAGGTTAGAATCACATCCAAGTTCGGTTGGAACATCGACCCTGACACTGGTGAGCGTGGCCCCGGACTCAACAGCCGTCCCGAACGTATCAAGCGTGCTGTCGAGGGGTCACTCAAGCGACTGCAGACCGACCATATAGACCTTCTCTATCAACACCGCGTTGACCCGCAAGTGCCGATAGAAGATGTTGCCGGAGCGGTCAAGGATCTCATGGCTGAAGGCAAGGTTCTGCATTGGGGCCTTTCCGAACCGGGCATGCAGACGATCCGTCGTGCTCATGCCGTGTTGCCGCTGACCGCGATTCAAAATGAGTATTCGATGGCGACCCGAGATCCGGAAAAGGACGTGATACCGCTCTGCGAGGAATTGGGAATCGGCTTTGTCCCCTGGTGGCCGCTGGACTGCCAATTACTCACCGGCTGGCACGATGCTAACACGCGCTTTGCCACTGGCGATTTTCGTGCAATCACTCCGAGATTCTCACCGGAGAACCTGGCTCACAACATCAAGCTGGTTGATTTGATAAAGAACTGGGCGGCTCGCAAGCAGGCGGCTCCTGCTCAGATCGCGCTTGCCTGGCTGATGGCGCAGAAGCCCTGGATCGTGCCGATCCCCGGAACGACTGTGATGGCGCACATGCAGGAAAATATCGGCTCGACCGAGGTTCGATTCACCTCTGCCGAAATCACTGAACTGAATGCGGCAGTCAGGGCTATCGATGTTCGCGGGCAACGCTTGCCCGACAGAGTGCTGGCATATTCGGGTGTTGAAGCGCCTTTGAGAAGATAACAACCGCTATAAAAAATATTGGAGAAAATAGTGTCCACCATGTCATACCCCAAAACTGAGGGAACAACTGACGTTTCCATCCCCTTAACTCCTGGCTGGTACTTACTTTCAGTTCTTAGTCTGTTAATGGGCTTTGCGTCCATCTCTACCGATCTTTATCTGCCTGCCATGCCGGTCATGGGCCAATCTTTACAGGCAGATTCGGGAATGATCGAATGGACCATCTCGGGCTATCTGATTGGCTTCAGCTTTGGCCAATTGTTCTGGGGGCCGATCAGCGACCGTTACGGTCGCAGGATAGCGGTCGGTAGTGGGCTAATCTTATTTGTCGTGGGCTCGGCTGGATGTGCCTTATCCAATGATGTATTCACGATGATTGGCTGGCGGATTGTGCAGGCTCTTGGTGCTTGCGCCAGTGTTGCTCTCTCTCGCGCCATGGTGCGTGATCTGTATCAGGGAACCAAGGCTGCTCAGATGCTGTCAACCTTGATCACAGTCATGGCTATCATGCCCTTGGTTGGGCCGTTAGTTGGTGGCCAGATTGCTGCGATGTCCAGTTGGCGAGCCATCTTCTGGGTGCTGGTCGCAGTCGGTGTTGTAACCTTGGGCGCACTTTACACCATTCCAGAAACCCTTCCTGCACAGAGCCGCAATCCGGAACCACTTGCCAAGGCACTGTTGCGCTATGTGGAACTATTGAAGAACCGTCGCTTGCTTGGTTATCTCGGCGCTGGCGGCTTCCTCTATGCCGGTATGTTTGCTTATGTCGCTGGAACCCCTTTTGTCTATATCAGCTACTATCATTTTCCGGCTCAACTCTATGGTTTGTTGTTCGGTCTCGGAATCATCGGGATCATGGCCGCGAACGTATTGAACCGGTGGCTAGTCGTTCGTTTCGGTTATGACCAGATTCTGCTATATGGAACATTGATGGCCATGCTCACGGGTGTTTGGGCCGGTGTTGTCGCATACAACGACTTGGGTGGGCTGTGGGGTCTGGTTGTGCCACTGTTCTTCTTCGCCTCAACGACGGGTTTGATTGTCGCGAATTCGATTGCTGGCGCGCTAGCTGACTTTCCGCAACGGGCCGGAGCCGTTTCCGCGTTGACCGGTGCGGTTCAGTACGGTAGCGGCATCTTTGGTTCCGGATTGGTGGGTTTGTGGGCCGATGGCACTGCGTGGCCGTTGGGCCTGGTGGTTGCTCTGAGCGGACTCGGGTGCTTATTGTCGATGATTTTGTTGATCCCAGCGCGGGCCGGAAAGGTAAAATGAAGAAAGCTATCAAAATGACTCTATGTCTTGTTGTTGGGCTTGTAGCTACAGCATTGTTGTTTACGGCCTGTGCTCCCCAGTTGGGGGCATCAGGAAACGAAGGAAAAATGAAGCATTCCTCTAACTTCAAAGACGGAAAATTCATCAACCCCGTTCCAACCCGAGTAAGCACCTCTTCAGGAAACCGGCTGGGCTCGTTGATAGAGTTTTTCACCGACCAGCAAACAAGAGAACCGAAAGTTGTCCTGCCTTCCGTTTCGGTCGAAGCAGAACGCATTGGGGCAGGAGAAGGTTTGCGCGTGACCTGGCTGGGACATTCCACGTGCCTGATCGAAATGGATGGGCAGATCATTCTCACCGACCCGATGTTTAGCGACCGAGCTTCACCTTTCCCTTTTTTAGGGCCGAAGCGTTTTGACATCGATATGCCGCTAAAAATCCAGGATTTACCTAAAGTCGATATCGTATTGATCTCACACGACCATTATGATCATCTCGATTACCCAAGTATCAAAGCGCTTATTGATAAGACGTCAATGTTCTATGTTCCATTAGGCGTTGCAGCACACTTGGAGCGTTGGGGTGTCCCGCAATACAAGATCGTTGAGTTGGACTGGTGGGACGAACATACAAATGGTGCAGTGAAGTTAACAGCGACTCCGGCACGTCATTTTTCAGGACGCTGGCTGGCCAGGAACAATACTCTGTGGGCTTCTTGGGTAATTCAAAACGAACAACATAGAGTCTTCTTTGGTGGCGACTCCGGCTATTTTGACGGATTCAAGCAGATAGGTGAAAAGTATGGTCCTTTCGATATCACCATGCTGGAATCAGGGGCCTATAACGAAGCCTGGTCGGAAATACACATGATGCCGGAGGAAACGGTAAAGTCTCATCTTGATCTTCAGGGTAAGGTTTTGCTGCCAATCCATTGGGGACAGTTCAATTTGTCCATGCATGCCTGGACAGAACCCATCGAAAGGTTGCTGACAGAAGCTGAACGCCAGAACGCAACTGTTGCAACTCCGCAGATTGGGCAAGCGGTGTCGGAAAACGAGGTCGTACCAAGAACGACATGGTGGCAATTAGCAAATAATGCATTTGCCAGAGTAGAGTGAATATTTACCAGGGAGGCTGTGTAGGCGGGCAAGAGGTTCAGTTGGGGACACAAAAGTCCCCGCCTTGTTTTCCTAACCTAAGGCAGGGGCCATCGCAGAATTCGTGAGTTTTTGAAGAGCCACCACCTCGTAAAAAATGGGGTGGTGGTTTTGCTTCATAATAGGTGGCGGGTTTCACGCAATAATGCCCGGAGGGTTTCACATCATAACGGGGTGGCCGCTTTCAGTCATAATATGCAATAACAGATCAAGACCTCACCAACAAACGGTCTACAGCAATTTTCAAAATCAACTCAATCCACGCACACAGCCAAAATAAAAGGCCCCGCTGTAAATCGCGGGGCCTTCAAAAATCAACAGAGATAAAGGTGATCAGCTGGTCAACGATTTCACTGCTGCACATTTACTGCAGAGAATATGAATAATTTTATGGTCAACCCAACCTGAAGTTCTCTGCACCAGCGGCACATCCTTCTCTATAGCATGGTCCATACACAATCCCATCCCACAGACAGCACAGACAGCAACTGCGTCCGAACTATTTCCATCTTTTGCGCACTCATAGCACTTCATTGATCCTGCTCCCTTCCTACGTAAATAGAGAAACAAAAATATCTGTTACCGCCTGAAAGCATAGAAGACTTTGCTAACAGGTCAAGGAAAATCTGTAAAATAATTTCCTAAACGAAAATATTTGCTTTTCGTACGAACATAAGATGAAACGCTGGCCTATCTCTCTGGGCTATTATTGAAAACGAAAAAAGCTAGTCAAGTCATCGATTTTTAGTAACTAGCTATTTCTCGAACATGATCTGAGACCCTTCCTAAATGGGCCCATAGAAACATTCTGAAGATTTACTAAACTAATGTTCGATTTTCGCTTGCAAACATTTTTAAGTCGGAATATGATCGTAAACGAACATTAACTCCAGCAAGCACTACGGAGCTCAATTTTACGCCCAACCAGGGAGACCGACATGAAAAGACAGCAGACCCTCGATACCCTTAAACAGGAACAGCCCTTTGATCTTCTGGTTGTCGGCGGCGGCGCCACCGGTTGCGGCATTGTCCTCGATGCAGCGGCACGCGGACTAAAAGTTGCTCTGGTTGAAAAAATGGATCTTGCCGAAGGCACCAGTAGCCGCAGCACCAAGCTGGTCCATGGCGGTGTCCGCTATCTGGAAAAAGCGGTCAAGGGGCTGAACAAGGCCCAATACGACCTGGTCAAAGAAGGCCTCCACGAGCGTGGCGTCCTCCTCAAAAATGCGCCCCACCTGTCAAACCGGATTTCGTTTGTCACCCCACTCTATAAATGGCTGGATGTCCCCATGGTTTTCACCGGCCTGAAACTCTACGATATCCTTTCGGGTAAAATGCGCCTCGGCAGCAGTCGTCTGCTCAGTCGCAAAGCGACTCTGGAACGCTTCCCGATGGTCAAAGCCGAAGGCCTTAAAGCCGGAATCCTCTATTACGACGGTCAATTCAACGATGCCCGCATGGCTGTCGCTCTCGCCAGAACCGCAGAGCAGCGTGGCGCAGTTATCGCAAATCATGTCGAAGTGACTGACCTTCACAAAGAAAATGGCAAGGTAAGTGGAGCCGTCGTACGCGACTGCCTGACCGGCGAGCAATGGACGGTCCGCGCCAAGGGCGTTATCAATGCCACCGGCCCCTTCGGTGACCGCCTGAGACAGATGGACGACCCCGCGACCAAACCGATCATCACCGCCAGTTCGGGAATTCATATCGTCCTCGACAAGCGCTTCTCGCCACCAGAAAACGGCCTGATGATTCCGAAAACTGAGGACGGCCGGGTCCTGTTTGTTCTGCCATGGCAGGGACACGCACTGATCGGCACCACTGACGATCCGGCAAAAATCACCGAACACCCCAAAGCCAGCGATGAAGAAATCGATTACCTGCTACGGCATGTCGGCAAATACTTTGATCTGCAACCGACTCGCGACGACATAAAAGCAACCTGGTCTGGCTTGCGGCCACTGGTCGCCGATCCCGATGCGGCCGACACCTCGAACCTGGTGCGCGATCATGTTATCTCGATGAGCGATGCCGGCCTGCTGACAATTGTTGGCGGCAAATGGACCAGCTACCGCCGCATGGCCGAAGATACTGTCGATCAAGCGGTTGCCGGCTGGAATCTTGCCCCGGCCAATCCCTGCGAAACCAATCATATTTCGGTCATCGGTGGGGTCAATTACAAGAGCCAGGGCGACCAACAACTGACCACCAAATACGGCTTCGAAAAAGACGTCAGCTACAACCTGAACCGCGCCTATGGTGATCAAGCCGAACAGGTCGCCGAGTTAAGCCAAAAGAACCTCGCAGAGCGCCTACATCCAAAACATCCATTTATCGAAGCCGAAGTTCTTTTTGCCACCCGCTACGAATTTGCCGCCCACGCGATTGACGTCCTGGCACGTCGCCTGCCGCTGGCCCTGATCGACAAAGCTGCTGCTGCACAGGTTTTGCCTCGGGTCATCGAAATCATGGCCAAAGAGCTGGGCTGGGACCAGCAACAGTGCGGAAAAGAACTGGAGCTTGCAACCGAACGACTGCACGTCGCCCTGTAACCAAGCAGCAGCAAGACAGCCAGCGCGCATCCCGAGCCGCACAAGGAGAAACAAATATGCATCGCCGCACTAAAATTGTCGCAACCGTCGGCCCGGCCTGCGAATCGCCCGAACAACTGCAAGAGCTTATGGTCGCCGGGGTCGACGTTTTTCGTCTCAATTTTTCCCATGGCGACCTGAACAGTAAAGCGATGCTGATCCGCCGCATCCGCGCGCTATCCGAACAACGTCAACAGGCGGTCGCAATCCTGGCAGATCTACAGGGACCCAAAATCCGCACCGGCTTGATGGAGGGCGGCAGCCAGCACCTCATCAAAAATCAGCAGGTGACCATCACCACCCGTGAGTTGATCGGTAAAGAGGGACTGATTCCGGCCCGCTATCCGAAACTACCGGGCAATGTCGCAATCGGGGAAAGAATTCTTCTCGACGATGGCATGCTCGAACTGATCGTGGAAAAGATCGAAGAGACAGAGATTTCCTGTCGGGTGGTTCACGGCGGAAAACTAAAAGACTGCAAAGGGATCAATCTTCCCGGCGCCAGCGTTTCAGTTCCCTGCCTCACCGAAAAGGATCTGGCCGACCTCGCTTTCTGCATCAAAGAAGAGGTCGATTTCCTGGCGCTGTCTTTTGTCCGCCACGCTGATGACGTAAAAAACCTGCAAGAGCGGCTACACATCGCCCAGGCGAACATCCCGGTGATCGCTAAAATCGAGAAACCCCAGGCGATTGATGATTTCGACAACATCCTCCAAGCGGCCGACGGGATCATGGTCGCACGCGGTGATCTGGGCGTGGAAATCCCTCCAGAACAGGTTCCGTTGCTACAGAAGCAGATCATCCGTAAATGCAATCAAGCCGGGAAGCCGGTCATCACTGCGACCCAGATGCTGGAAAGCATGATCGACAACCCACGCCCAACCCGCGCTGAAACCTCCGATGTCGCCAACGCCATCATGGATGGCACCGACGCGGTGATGCTCTCGGCCGAAACCGCAGCAGGCAAGTACCCGCTGGAAGCGGTTTCACTGATGGTCCGGGTCGCCGTGGACGTGGAAAGCGATCCACTGTTGCGCGAATCCACCTTCCAACCATCACCGGCAACAAGCGGCGCCGAACAGCAGGCAGACGCCATCGGCCAGGCGGCCTGCCACGTTGCGGAAAACGTTTCCGCAGCAGCGATTCTCGCCTTCACCCAAACCGGCAGCACCGCCGCGCTGGTCGCCAAATACCGCCCGAGCCTGCCGATCTATGCAGTCACTCCAAGCCTGACCGTGCGCCGCCAACTGGCATTGCACGCTGGCGTCCAGTCAATTTCGGTGGCCAACGTACAAAATACCGAGGAGCAGATTCACGCCATGGAAATTGCCGCGATCGATGCCGGAGTCCTCAAGCCAGATGATGTTGTGGTCATCACTATGGGCAGCCCCGTTTCGGCCCCCGGCACAACCAATCTATTGAAAGTCCACACCCTGACCGGTGCCGAAAACAAATAACCTTATCCATATTCAACACCTTAATAGGAGTCCCAAATTATGAGCTGTAAAGTCGCCATCAATGGCTTTGGCCGCATCGGCCGCAACGTTCTTCGTGCATCTCTCGATTCTTCTGCTTTTGAAATCGTCGCAATCAACGATCTGACCGATGCTGCAACCCTCGGTCACCTGCTGAAATACGATTCGGTACATGGCATCCTAAGCGCCGATGTCCAGGTCGAAGAGGATGCCCTGCGGGTTGCCGGAAAACCGATTCAGGTATTGAAGGAACGCGACCCGGCCAAACTTCCCTGGAAGCAGCTTGGCGTCGATATTGTCATCGAATCGACCGGTTTTTTCACCAACCGCGACGGCGCAGCGAAACACCTTGAAGCAGGCGCGAAAAAAGTTGTCATCAGCGCACCGGGTAAAGATGTCGACCTGACCGTCTGCATGGGTGTCAATCAGGACGACTACGATCCAGCCAGCCATCAGGTCATCTCCAACGCCTCCTGTACCACTAATGGCTTGGCACCGGTCGCCAAGGTTCTGGCTGCCGAATTCGGCATCGTCAAAGGGCTGATGACCACGATCCACGCCTACACCAACGACCAGAAGATTCTCGACCTGCCTCATTCCGACCTACGCCGCGCGCGTGCTGCCGGCATGTCGATGATCCCGACCAGTACCGGTGCCGCAAAAGCGGTATCCCTGGTCCTGCCGGAACTGAAAGGCAAACTGGACGGAATGGCAATCCGGGTGCCGACACCGAACGTTTCAGTTGTCGACCTGGTGGTCGAAACCGAAAAGCCGACCAGTGTCGCACAGGTCAATGCGGCCCTAAAAGATGCTGCCGCAGGGCCGCTAAAAGGGATTCTGGAATTTTGTGAACTGCCGCTGGTCTCCAAGGATTTCAACGGCAACCCGGCCTCATCGATCGTTGACGGCCTGTCGACCAGCATTATCGGGGACAATCTGGTGAAAGTGCTCTGCTGGTACGACAACGAGTGGGGTTATTCCAACCGGGTGCTAGATCTGGTTGAGTTTATCGCCGAAAAATCCTAGCGGGCCGACAACGGGCAGGAGTCAACAGATGAGAAAGAAAGAAGCGAACAGCAAACAACATGTCATCTCTTTTCGCATCGACGATTCAGAGAAGGAAGTCCTGCTCGGCATGGCAGCCAAGAGCGGCGATTCCATTTCAAACCTGCTGCGCAGAAAACTTAATCTGCCGCTATTGCCGCAGATGGAGAGACAGAAAAGGGGTGTTTCCGCTCATACGCTTAAAGCGTTTGGCGAATTCAACAGTCGCCACGTGCCCCGAGAGCGACGTATAAAATAACCTGCAACACGCACTGGCAAAAAGGCGCTGTCAGTGGCGAGAGCTGGCGTTCAAACCAGTTCATTGTTGTCTCGCAACGATCTACCCTATGCGCACTTAAAACTAAAAAAGGAGGCCCTGGAATACAGGCCTCCTTTTTTATTGCCACAGTCGCTTAAATCAATCGGTCGCTTCAGTCGGGCTCTCAGGGATATACAGCGCAACGTTCTGTTCCCGCAGAATCTGGACGATTTCTTCCGGCGGCATCTGGTCGGTGAACAACCCATCGATCTGCGAAATGCTTCCGAGCCGGACCAGAGCGCTGCGGCTGAATTTGGAATGGTCCGCCGCCAGGTAAATTTTCCGGGAATTTTCGATAATTGCCTGTGCAACCCGTACTTCATGATAATCGAAATCGAGCAGACTGCCATCCAGGTCGATTGCCGAAATGCCGATAATCCCGAAATCAACCTTGAACTGACGAATAAAATCGATGGTCGCCTCACCGGTGATGCCGCGATCACGATGCCTGACAACCCCACCAGCGACAATCACTTCGCAGGTCGGATTACCGCTGAGAATTGTCGCAACATTCAAATCGTTGGTGATAATCCGAAGCTGCTGGTGATCGCGCAATGCCTTTGCCACCTCTTCGGTTGAGGTGCCGATATCGATAAAGATTGAAGCGCCGTCCGGTATCTTCTCCGCGATCATCTGAGCGATCAGCCGTTTTTCATCCTGCAGCAAAACCTTGCGGGTATCGTAAGCAACATTCTCAACACTCGAAGACAGACCGACACCACCATGATAGCGCCGCGCCAGACCATGCTCGCACAGATCGTTGATATCCCGCCGAATCGTTTGAGGAGTGACATCGAATGTTTGGGTTAGAAACTCGACCGACAAAAACCCTTCCTGCTGAACCTTTTCAACAATCTGCTCTTGCCGTTTATTGAGCTTTATTTTTTCTTTGCTATCAATCATAAGAGCCTCGACATCAGCGATAAAATTGTTTTCAGCTACAACTTCAGGGCTGAAAATTAACATATCTTTTCGCTTTCTCCCACTACTTAATCAGCAAGCAACCAAAAACGAAAACAAACCAACAACCCCATTCCGAGCGACAAATCACCGAGAGCAAATTCGCAAACGCTACTCATCCCTTTAAACGCCCTAAACCACAGGGAAAATCAGTAATATAAGCAAGCTACGGCAATTATTGGATAAATTGATTATGCCCGGGAAAATCATACAACATCTATTTACGGAGATATTCGAATGCGAATAAAACAATGGACAAATTATTTCCTTTTCGCATATTTTTTTGTTGCAAAATGAACATTTGCGCAGTAATGTTCGTTTTAGAACTTCGTTTGAGGCGCAATAGTATACATTTCGCATCCAGAGTATACTGAAACCTGACGCATGCTATTGAGCCACAGTGATCAACCCCATCTGACCAATTGCAACGACGCACGGTCAGCAAGGCACTAAGGAGCAAAGCATCATGAGCATTTTTATCGGAGAACTGATCGGCACCGCCGTACTTATCCTGCTTGGTGGTGGCGTGGTTGCCAACGTTCTACTGGAACGTTCCAAAGGGCAGAACTCTGGCTGGATCGTCATAACTGCAGGTTGGGGATTCGGCGTTGCAATTGCCGTATATATCGCCGGCTGGATCAGCGGCGCCCACATCAACCCGGCGGTAACAGTCGGATTCTTAGCGCTCGGCAAAGTCGCTGCCGGCGATGCCCTGCTCTATTTCGCCGGGCAATTCGCGGGCGCTTTTATCGGTGCAGTCCTCGTCTGGCTAGCCTACCTGCCACACTGGAAACAGACCGAAGATCCTGACCTTAAATTGGCGGTATTCTGTACCGGCCCAGCAATTCGAAGCACCGTTGGCAACCTGCTCTGCGAAATGATCGGTACCGCTATGCTGATGATCGGCGTACTGGGAATCTTCCACGAAAATAACGGCATCGGTAGTGGTTTTGGCCCTTACGCTGTCGGTATCCTGGTCTTCAGCCTGGGCCTATCTTTGGGTGGCCCGACTGGCTACGCGATCAACCCGGCCCGTGACCTCGGCCCGCGTATTGCCCATGCACTGCTGCCAATCCCCAACAAACGTGATTCCGACTGGAGCTATGCCTGGATTCCGGTGGTTGGCCCGCTGGTCGGCGCGGTTATCGGCGCATTCATCTATCAGGGAGCTATCGGACTTCTGTAATTTTATTACCAGACTTCAACGTTGACGTAATTCAAAGGAGAATAGAGACATGGCCAAGTACGTTGCTGCAATCGATCAAGGTACCACCAGTTCCCGTTGCATGATTTTCAACCACGCCGGTGAACCGGTTTCCAGCTCACAGATGGAACATGAGCAGATCTACCCGAAGCCAGGCTGGGTCGAGCACGATCCGATCGAAATCTGGTCGCGCACCAAGGATGTCATCCACGATGCGATGGAAAAAGCCGGCCTGATTGCTTCGGACATCGCCGCCATCGGCGTTACCAACCAACGAGAGACAACCGTTGTCTGGGACAAGAATACCGGTCAGCCTTACTATAATGCCATCGTCTGGCAGGACACCCGTACCGACAAGATCTGTGACGAACTGATGGGTGACGAAGGCCAGGATCGCCTGCGCGAGCAGACCGGTCTGCCGCTGGCGACCTATTTTTCCGGTCCGAAGATCAAGTGGATTCTCGACAATGTCGAAGGTGTACGTGAAGCTGCCATGCGTGGCGATGCCATATTCGGCAACATGGACACCTGGGTTATCTGGAAATTGACCGGCGGCATCAATGGCGGCGCACACGTCACCGACGTCACCAACGCTTCACGTACCATGCTGATGAACCTGGAAGGCACACAGTGGAACGACGACATCTGCGAGCTGATGGATGTCCCGAGAAAGATGCTGCCGACGATCCGCCCTTCGAGTGACCCGGAAGTTTACGGCTACACAGCCAACAATGGTCCTTTCGGCGGAAAAATTCCTGTCTGCGGCGATCTCGGCGATCAGCAGGCTGCGACGGTTGGTCAAACCTGTTTCAGCGTTGGTGAAGCCAAGAACACCTACGGCACCGGCTGCTTCATGCTGCTGAACACCGGTACCGAAATCGTTCAATCTAAAAATGGCCTACTGACGACCCCTTGCTACAAGTTCGGTAACGAGCCGACCGTCTACGCGCTGGAAGGCTCCATCGCCATCGCTGGCGCTGTTGTTCAGTGGCTGCGCGATCAGATGCGCCTGATCAACACCGCGGCTGACGTCGAAAATCTGGCTCGGATGGTTGAAGATAATGGCGGCATGTACTTTGTCCCGGCCTTCTCCGGCCTGTTCGCTCCGTACTGGAAGAGTGACGCTCGCGGCGCTATCGTCGGCATGACCCGCTACCTGACCCGCGGCCACTTTGCCCGCGCTGCTCTGGAAGCGGTTGCCTACCAGACCCGCGAAGTGCTCGACGCCATGGAAGCGGATTCCGGTGTCAAACTGCAGGCGCTGAAAGTCGACGGCGGCATGGTTGCCAACGAACTGCTGATGCAATACCAGGCAGACGTCCTCGGCGTTCCGGTCACCCGACCGAAGGTTGCTGAAAGCACTGCTCTCGGTGCCGCATACGCCGCCGGCCTGGCTGTCGGTTTCTGGAAAAACACCAACGAAATGCGCCAGAACTGGGGCATTGACAAGACCTGGGAGCCGAACGACGACGAAACCCCACGCGTCGATAACTACAAGATGTGGAAAAAAGCTGTCACCAGAACCTTCGACTGGGTTGAATAACCAGACCCGCAGAACATAAGCAACACCTCTACCCCGGTCAGCTTCTCTTCTCGCTGACTGGGGATTTTTTATTTAGTACGTAAGGCCCCCCCCCCCCCGGCTTTGCCGGGGGATATTTACTCGAATAGGCAATCGAGCCTCGAAAATTGTTGTAAAAGGACGCCCCGGAACGAACAGGGGCGTCTTCTGTTTTGATATCTAAAAAGTTGTGAGTTTCATGACAAATGCCTCTGAAATAATCAGGGGCATTCTTTTGCAAAAATAAGCAGTATTGCGCGAATCTAAGATTTCCCGGTCCCAAAACTGTTTTTCTGACTTTCAACAGGGTGGTTTGTACCCGCTCTTCCTGCCAAATATCCCCTCAAAATCTAGACTTTGTTTGCGCTCACTAATATGGGCCGATTACCAAAAATGACTTTCAGGTTTTTTGAATGAAAAGAAGGACTCCATTGCCCCTGCCATGGCTTCCACATCAAGCCCTATAAAACTGAAAATCTTTGGGGCAGAGCTTTCTGTTTCGATTATTTATAGCTGAAACAGAAGAATTATGGTAACATTTATGCAACCAAGTGGAGTTGTGATGAGAATTGAAGAGTATCTGACAGAGGAGGGCAAAAGCCCTTTTTCAGATTGGTTTTTAAAGCTGAATGCTCGGGCTGCGGCAAAAATTACCACCGCACTCGCAAGGCTCGAAGCTGGAAATACATCCAATGTCAAATCACTTGGATCTGGAGTCCAGGAATACAAAATTGATTTTGGACCCGGCTATCGAATCTACTTTGCTTACGATGGCCAAACCCTTGTGATTCTGTTGGCTGGGGGAACAAAAAAACGTCAGCAGTCAGATATTGAAGCAGCGAAAAATCGTTGGCAAGATTTTAAACAGCGCAAAAAAGAGCAAAAGGGAGGTTAGAATGCCCCTGACAAGAAATTTTAAAGACACCGTCATGGCAAGGGCCAAAGCAGATAAAGAGTTCCGCGAAGAGCTAATCGTAGAAGCAACCAATGCTCTTCTTGAAGGTGACATTGATACCGGCAAGAGTTTGATTCGAGACTATCTCAATGCAACCGAGGCATTTACTGTTGTTGCAGAGCAGCTTCAAAAAGATGAAAAAAGCCTTCGCCGTATGCTCGGACCAAGTGGAAATCCCACGTTGAAAAACTTCATTGGCATCCTTAGAGCCTGTAGTAGCTCTGAGCATCTGAGCTTGAAGGTCTGCCACCACTAAATCTTAGCTGGATTTCAACATTGATATGCGTTTCCAGACTCCGCCCACACCTTATGGGGCCAAACTCTTAAGGAGAAAGGAGGCATATCATGATTGTTGGTCAAAAGGTTGGTTATGCTCGTGTCAGCACAAATGCCCAGGACTTAGGTATCCAACGGGAAAAGCTGGCAGATTGTGACCGTATTTTCGAAGAGAAAGTTTCCGGGCGTCGCGGAGCATCCCGGCCCGCCCTCCAGGAAGCATTAGCCTACGTACGTAACGGTGACGTCTTTGTTGTCACCAAGTTGGATCGACTTGCTCGCTCGGTTCATGACCTGATGCAGATCACTCAGACACTTCAGGATAAAAACTGCGATCTGCAGGTTCTCGATCAGGAACTGGACACATCAACACCGACTGGGCGATTGATATTCCATGTTCTGGCCGTCATAGGTGAATTTGAACGGGAACTGATCACAGAGCGGATCAATGAAGGCCGAAAGCGGGCAATGGCTGCCGGAGTTAAATTTGGTCGCAAACCCAAATTGTCTGAACTGGAAGAAGAATCACTGGCTACCTGGATCAAGGAAGAGGCGCTGACTAAAGAAGAACTGGCTGAAAAGTTCGATGTCTCGGTGACGACAATTTATCGACGTATAACGGCAATGAAAAACGCCACCGCCTAACATTACGAAAGCCCCCTTGTGAGCAGCGTTGCTCAGTCTGCGAAGGGGGCTATCACTCGGGCTGGAAATTTTAAAAAATGCATTTATGTAAAGGATTCTTTTACTTTCTCGCGTTTTTTAAAACAGAGAAGTCCCAGCAATGATCGGTCATTAATTTTGTTACGATTTAGGGCATAAAATGGTGAAGAGAGACAAAGTCATTCATGGAATGCTTGAGGACGAACTGAGGCGCTGCGAGAGTATGGCATCCTCCCTGCGGGAGCAGGTTGAAGCGTTTCCAGAGGGCAACGAACGACAAAGGAAGGAAGAATCCTTGAAGTCATTTTGCGAGCGCATCCAGTATCTTCTCAGGCTCCTGAGCGTCTAATATGCCTATATTTGCAAATCCTGCAGGCCAGCCAGATTTTATTTTGCAAAACGGATTTGTCGATTTTTGGTGTCACGAATTGGACCTTTAAGATCGGCTTCTCGATCACTACTAGCTGGTAGCTGTTGTAGCATTGCCGAATTGCTCTCCCCTCGTAAATAAGCCGTTAGAAAATTGAATGGCCGAAGTTTTGCCGTATAATTACATTCAGACATTTGCTTTATATTGTGCAGACAAAGAGGGGAAAGGAGTTTTTCAATGTTAAATCAGGAAGACAAGGGGTGGAATCCTTATTTAGCCGGAGCCCTTTCAGGGCTTGTGTCAGTGCTATCTGTTTGGATCGCAGGACAGTTTTTGGGGGCATCTACGACATTTGTTCGATCGGTCGGTTTGCTGGAACAGCTCATCTCTCCCGAGCGCGTAGCACAAATGGAGTATTTCATCAAAACGACTCCTAAAATCGACTGGCAGTGGATGTTTGTTGTCGGCATATTTATTGGTGCCTTCATCGCTGCGAAAACTTCAAAATCTTTTCGATGGCAGGGGTTGCCTGATTTATGGCAACAGCGCTTTGGTCCGGAGAGCAATGTAAAGAGGGCGGTCTTCGCTTTTTCAGGTGGCACTATCGCTATGTACGGCGCACGATTGGCTGATGGCTGACCGAGTGGTCACGGGCTGAGCGGTTCGCTCCAGCTAGCAGTAAGCGGTTTTCTTTCTCTGGCTTGCTTCTTTGTCGGCGGAATTATTGTCGCACATATCATTTACGGGGGGAGGCCGTCATGAAAATGCTGATCTATGGACTCTTGACTGGTATCGCGTTCGGCTTTTTGCTGCAAAAAGGTCGAGTTCTCCGCTATGACAAGCAGCTTGGTGCGCTGCTATTTAAAGACATGACAATCATCAAATTTATGTTGTCTAGTGTCTTGGTCGGTATGGTCGGGGTTTATCTGTTGGTCGACTTGGAGCTTGCAAAGCTAAGCTTAAAAGCAACGGTTCTGGGCGGTAACATCGTAGGGGGATTGATCTTCGGTATTGGCTGGGGGCTTCTTGGCTATTGTCCTGGCACATCCGCCGGAGCCCTGGCAGAAGGCCGCTGGGATGCGCTTTGGGGAATCTTTGGAATGCTGGCAGGGGCAGCACTGTTTGCCGAAACTTTTCCCTTTATGAAAAAGACAGTCCTGACCTGGGGGGATTTTGGAAAAATATCCCTCCCTGGAGTATTGGGAGTCAATCACTGGATAATTATCATAATCGCAATTTTGGGTGGACTAGCTCTTTTCAGGTTTTTTGAAAAAAAGGGGTTGTAGGCGTTTTTCAAAAACGTGCTGGAAGTTGGGATAATTTATTACCTATGCCGCTGGTTGCCCATGATTATGGTGCTGCATGCGGAAGCAATCAAGATAAGCAGCTAAAACTGGGATCGGACCAGTACGGGGAGGACTGTTTGGCCGCAATCATGGTCACTCCTTTATGTGCTGGTTTGATATCGTCAACTTCAGGTAGAGGGGGTGAGCTTAGTTATCCCTTTTAGCAACCGCCCAAGAATATCTGCTCCAGTAATAATCCGTTTTTTCTCACCCCAGACCAGCACGACATCTTTATCGATCGGTTCATCGCTTGTATGGCTGTAGAGCCCTTTCAGAAGGACAATAATTTCTCCCAAAGGGATCTTCAGGTCTTTGACAACGATCGGACTGTGACAGCAGCTCCAAGGATTGAAGTGGCTAGGTCCCAGTAAAACGCCTCGAAGAAATTTATCCGTATCCAGAACAAACCGTGGATTTCCGCTGGAATCGGTCAATACCGCCCATTTTTTCTCCGAGAGCGAAATTGCCTGAACAAATGAATCGTCCTTTGATTTTTCGAACTGTGGAAAGGCAAGTTTACCATCCCGTTCTTCCAGTGGCAGGATGCTTCCCGGAACAAGATCAACGCCTTCGTCGATCACCATCAGATCATCGATAGCAAGAAAGTTCATTGCGCCAATCCCCTCAACCGGCTCTACATCCGTTTCATCGGCAGCGACATGACGACGCAGGATTTCCCGGATATCCTTTTCCCGAAAATACTGAATACTCTCCTTGCCCAGCCAGGCATCGAGCAGCATCGCAGAAGGCTTGGTCACCGGGAAGAGAAACAACTGGTAGAATCTAAGTACCGGACTGAGCAGAGAAGCCATACGCAGCGCATGGCGGGAAAAATATGCCTGTGGCGCGATCTCTCCCGCCAAAGTGATAACAAAGGTTGAGAAAAGAAAACCGATCACTCCGGTCATGACCGAATTGGACAGCAGGGTGAGCAAAACATTGATACTGACGTTCCCCCAAAGAATCGTCACCAGCAGAAAGTTCGAGTCCTCCCGTAGTCTCAGAACCTTGGATGCGGCCTGATTACCATGACTCGTTTCGACTTCCAGGCGCAGCCGGCTGATGCCGAAAAAAGCCAGGTTTAACCCTGAAAAAATGGCTGACTGGCTGATACAAAAAAGAATTCCCAACCAAATCAAAATCTCCATAGACTCTCCTGGTTCACAAATCGAGTAAGCGATAAAGAACGAATCGATAAATTCAGGGCAGAATCACACTGGCTATGAGGTACGCCGAATAGCCCAGAAAAACAGCTAAGAGAATTGCACCTTCCACACGATTCACCTGGCCGGTTCGGCCTTTGAAACCGTAGCAGATAACAAAGAGGGAAAGGGTCAGTATGAACATGGTTGACAGGTCACGCGACAACACTTCAGGCGGAATGGTTAACGGATGAATCGTCCCGGCGATACCGACAACGGCGAGAGTATTGAACAGGTTTGAGCCGAGTACGTTCCCCAGCGCGATGTCATGCTCACCTTTACGGGTCGCGATGATGGAAGAGGCCAACTCCGGGAGGGAGGTTCCCACGGCAATGATTGTCAAGCCGATGATCAAATCACTGACCCCAAAACCATGAGCGATTTCGACCGCGCCCCAGACCAGCAGTCGGGAACTGGCCACCAGCAGCAGCAAGCCGATGAACAACCAGAACAATGACCAGCCAAGTGGCTTGTCGCGCTGATCAAGCTCCTGTTCCATCTGCAGCCCCAAGGAATCGCCTTTCTTTCTCATCCCCTGCCAGATCGCCCAGGCGACCAGAGCTGCGAAACAGAGCAGGAGCATGACTGCGTCGAAGCGGCTGATCTGACCGTCCCACAGTTGCCAGGCCGCCAACACCGTAACCAGAGTCAGAATCGGCAATTCTTTTTTCAACACCTGGGAATGAACGGTTATAGGACTGATCAATGCTGTCAGGCCGATAATCAGAGCGATGTTGGTGATGTTTGAGCCATAGGCATTGCCTAAGGCGATGCCGGGATTCCCCTGCGCGGCAGAAAGCGAGGAAACCACCATCTCTGGAGCCGAGGTGCCAAAGCCGACGATCAGCATTCCGATCAGTAACGGTGGCATACCGAAATACCCGGCAACAGAGGCGGACCCCTCGACAAAGCGGTCAGCGCTCCAGACCAGCAGAATCAACCCGCAAACAACGGCAAGTATTGGGATCAACATCGAAGTTATTCTCCTGGAGAGCCGGTTACACAGTCTACCGTTTCCTGCTGTTCTGAGTTGTTTGGCACCAGTCTGATCGGAAACGGTTCGGTGACGCTGCCGGTATAAAGGGTCATGTGCGGGAAAGGTATCTCGATCTGGTGCTCATCAAACGCCAACTTAATCTCATACTGAATGCTGTTTTTCAGGTCGAGAAAATTTTCCCGCTTTGTCCAGACCGAAAACTGGATGTTTAAAGCCGACTCACCGAACCCCTGAAAGATGAACAGCGGTTTCGGCTCTTCTAAGCTGAGAGGGTTTCTTTCAGCCACGCCGAACAGCACCTCCCGGACCTTTTCGATATTCTCCTTGTAGGCGACACCGATCTGCAGGTCGAGGCGCCGGATCGGAAATCTCGTCAGGGTGGTCACTTCCGACTTGAGCATCGTTTCGTTCGGAATCCGCACATACAGGTTATCAAAGGTGCGCAGCTTGGCTGCCAGCAGGTCGATCGACAAGACCTCGCCGGTGGTATTGCCAACCCTGATGATATCGCCGACGCCGAAGGGACGTTCACCGAGCAGGAACAGGCCACTGATGAGGTTCGACGCCGAAGTCTGTGAGGCGAAGCCGATCGCCACAGATAAAATACCGGCAGCGCCGAGCAGGACAGACAATTCAAAGCCCATTTCCCTGAGTGCCGCAACGGCAAAAATCAGGAACAGCAGATAGAATACGGCCCTTTGCAGCAGCAGATGTTGATGGGTCGAGGCATGTTTCTTGACAAGCTTGCCGATTGATTTTGATGCAATCTTCGCGACAACATAGCCGACCAGAAGAATCAGCAGCGCCTGGATGACGTCAACAAACGACTCTTTATTTATAAAATTGTTCAAATCACTGAAATAGCTCAATAAGTCCATCTGTAATGCCTCCGATTAGCTGAACAGAGTGCTAAAGGTATTCAGCAACATGTTACGGTCCTTTTTCTCCCGGGCCTTGGTAATCTTCTTCGCCTTAGCGTAAGGAGCAGGTGGACTCTCGGAAAAAGAGACCTTGGCCATGTCGGTGTCGTCGTCATTCAACAACGTGACCGCTTCGGTCCATAAACCTCCATCTTCTGTGTCAAACAATGACAGGTAGGGAGTCGGCAGGCTGAATTGGGTCAACAGCAGTGGCTTCTCCGCCTGATTTTTGATTCTGACCGGGGATATGGCCCGGTGGGGACGTTGAGGCAGATCGCTTAAATATAGACGGCCCTGGGTGGTGCTCGCGTAACAGAGTTCACCGGACAGAGTGGATGGACCGAACCAGGTATCGGACGGACGGACGATCGGCACCTCCTGCAAATCGATCCTGCTTTTGTGGGCGGTCACCGTGAACCAGAGCGGGCTGCTGACGTAGATATCGATCTGCTGTTTTGTCTGAATGTGAAGTGGTTTAGCCGTTTTGACGATCACCGGTCGATCAGCCAGTTTGGGATAAACCGAGAACTGGTTTTCGGTACTGCTGAAAATATGCCGCTGCACTTCCCCCTCTTCCAGATTTAGCTCCTGGCTGGCTTCAACCCGCCATGAATCATCGTTACTAACAGGATCGGTCGTTTTGTTGTGCCAGACAACCCATTCTTTCTCCCGGCGCAGAATCTGCAAAGAGAAGTGGCCGATCGACCAGCTCAACGAATCATTAACCGCCAACTGAAAGCCTCCCCACCAGTTAGCGGTCTGCATAATATTGTCAGGTGTTGCCATACTCCCTGTTCCTCTCAACTGTTTAATCCTCTTTTTCTTTAGAATGGGGCATAACCAGTCGGTGTTCTTCGCGCAGCTTTTCAAGCCGCAGTTTTTCATTCTCGACCTTGGCCTCTGCTTTCGCTGAAAGCCGGGTTGCCTTGTCGAGCTGCGCTCTCAGCAGCTTCAGGTCCGCCTGAATATTCGTCAGGGATTCGCTGTCACCCTGTTCCTGAGCCGTGAGCATTTTCTGCAGGCTGCTTTCGATCAACTGGTTTTGCTCCTGAATTTCTTTTTCTGCCTGCAACAGGCGTGTTTGCGCCCCGGCAAGGGCATCTTCGGCCTCGGCCAAAATCCCGGCCACCCCTTCCTCCGGCTCGGCGTCCAGGTCGATCTCCTGTGCCGCGACCACCAACGCAACCAGTGGCAGGTTCTCTAACAAAGGCTCTATCCTTTCACCGTCACTATCGACGATCTGACCGTTCTTAAGCGAAAGCGGCAGCAGAACCAGGCCGGCATCGGCCGAATATTCGACAAGCGTCTGTTGCTGGCAGTTTTCGACAATCGTTGTTTCCGCCTCGATTCGAGCCTGCTCCAACTCTTGATTCAAAGATTCCTGGGTTGCTTGCCTGTCATCATCTTGGGCCGCCATCAGGACACGCAGTTCCGCGTGCCGCCAATATTCGGAGCGGGTCAGCAGGTAGCCGAACAACAACATCAGCGCACCACTGTTGCCGGGCTGGTAGTAAAGATCAATACGGCGGTCTTCGGCGGGCAAATTATCAAGAATAGCCCATTCTTCATCTGTGCCGTCCAGCACCACCAGATTGAAACCAAGCCGCAACGCAGCCCGCAAATTGCGGCCGAAATCGCTCGGTTCTTCGCTGAAAAAACGCTGCGTCGAAAGCTCTCGATTATTCAGCAGCAGCGTGTTGGCTCTCACCGGGCCGATGCCGAAGGCCTGCAGCAGCACCGGATTGCCCACTTCAAAAGCCGAGGTCGTGATCACCAGAGGAAAGGCCGGGAAGCCGCTGTCGGCGATATCCTTATAGAGTTCGTTCTCGGCTTCAAGCTTTTTCCGCTTCAGCTGTGCGCCGCGACCTTCAAGGACTCGGACCAGCGTAGTAAGTCCGCTCTTGCCAACCAACCAGCTGGAAAATTGCAGCAGCCGCTGCCGGCGCTCGCTGCTGTCGGTATAGGCAAGGATCTGTGGCCGCCAGTCGCGTTGGTGTTCGGGTTCACTGGATACTTTCAGCAGGTTTTCCCGAATCTGTTGAAGATAATAGGAGCGACGGCTATCGGCCCAGCGACTTTGCGGAACGGTCTGCTGCAAGTACTGGTAGAGGATGAACAAAACCGCGACGGCCAACGCTCCCGACTTCCAGTCGATCGCCAGCATCACCGCCAGACAGATCAAGGCACCGGCCAGGCTGGCATACTGATGAAACCATCTGAACCGGGGACGGAACGAGGGACTGGCGGCCCGCGCCTCGTAATAGGTCGCGTAATTGAGCAACCCGTATGAAATCAGGAAAAACATCGCCACGATCCCAGCAATCAAGTTTAGATCGCCCATGGCGACAGTGCCGATGGCGATCAGACCCGCCAGCAGAACCGCACGTTGCGGGTTGTTGCTCTCACCTGCGCCTTTGGCGAAGAGATTCAGAATCGGGAAGATTTTGTCACTGGCCAGCGACTGCAGGATGCGTGGCGCGCCAAGAAACGAGGCCATCGCGGAAGAGAGAGTCGCGGCAAACACCCCGGCGGTGATCAGCAGAGAAACGAACGCGACCCGGTTCATGGCCTGATAATCGTTGATCAGAATATCCTGCTGCAGGTTGCCGGCAAAAATCACCGCGGCGGCAAGGTAGACCAGAATCGAAACGCCGACCGCCAGGAAGGTGCCCAGCGGCAAGCTTTTGACGGGATTCTCCAGATCGCCGGACATGCTGACCCCCTGGGTAAAACCGGTGACGGCCGGGAAAAAGACCGCAAAAACCACCCAGAAACCAGGGCTGCCTGCGGCCGTCGACCAGTTCTCGGTAAGCAACTGGCCATTCCAGTTCAGCAGCCCACCGAGAAAAAACGAGATCAGCGCCAGAACCAGGATGGTCATGACCAAGTACTGGAAACGGGTTGCCCAGTCCGCACCCTTCCAGGCCAGCACAAAAAGCGCGAGTATCGCAAGCAGGGCGATCAGCTGCGCCACGATGTGTGACGCCCCGAACAGCCCGGCGACCACTTCGCCGAAGCCGATGCAATAAAAACCGATCGATACCGATTGGGCGAGAAACAGCACCAGCCCGAGGGCTCCACCGAATTCAAGACCGAGGGTCCGCGAAATCAGGTAATAATCGCCGCCACCCCTGACCGTCAGGTTGGTGGCGATGGCGGATAGAGAGATGCTGGTCAAAACAGAGATCGAGTTGGCAATGAACAGGATCAGCAGCGCCTGCCACAGGCCGGCGGTACCAACAACGTATCCCAGCCGCATAAACAGGATGATGCCGAGAATCGTCAGGATGCTCGGAGTGAAAACTCCCGCAAAGGTCCCCAATTTTTTGACCGCCGGCTCCTCGGGCGTGTGGTCCGCTTCGTTCACATTATTACTCCCGGATGATGACGTGCTACCTCAGCCTGCTTAATGCAGTATTCGCTAACGGACAAAAGAGAGTCCGAGCCGCAGCGTTTCACTTCGCTGTCGATAATTGATCAGACTTTCAGCCAGGGAATTGCTGTACTGGACCTGGAAGAACATATCAAAGTTATTTTTCAGTATCTTAGAGATCGGGTAAGTCAGATCGGTCTGCAGTGACGTTCCTCTTTCTGCAAAGCGCAGCTGGGTCGTCGACACCAGACCGTTCGCTTTGCCAAATTTGATCTCCAGTTCGCTGAAACCGCGATAATCGGCTAAATCCGAGTTGGTCGTATCGTTGTTATTGATATATGTCAGCAGTTTGGGGCTGACCTGCAGACCGAGCGCCGATTTTTCATCGTAAAAGACCAGGATTGGTTTGATGTAGACGGTGTTGGTGCTCCGTGAAAATTGTTCCCCCCGGCCGTTCGATTCGTGCTGGATACCTGTCTGGAAAAACAGACCTCTAAGCCACTTTGGCCTGTTTTTCCAGTTAGATGAAAGAAGAAACAGTTCCGGTTTATAGCTGGTATCCTCGAACGGGGCTGAATCTGAGGACAAATCCCAGAATGAGGTCTGGGTGTAGGCAAAGTGCAACCCACGGAGCCAGGGAAATGCCTGTGAAAGGGAACCCGCGGGATTGAACAGACGATACTTGAAACTGATCTGGAATTTGCTGTCTTCCGGGTTCATGCCGACAAGGAAATACATCGGTTCATAAGCGGAAAAGTTGACGACATACGGCTGGTAGAGGCTGAACAGGCTCTCCAGGCTCGGGTAATGCTCCTTTCCCGGTGCCGCCGAAGGAGTTTCAGCAGCCTTCTTAGCTTTTGCTGCAACCCTTTCTGGCTCAGCTGCGTTGAGCAGAACGGCGGATTCCGGATGCCCGAGCGGAACAACCTCGACCGTGCCCGCAAACACCGTGGGAACAACCAGCCGGTAGGTTTTGCTGCTGAATTGACCGGGAGCCATGTTGACCGGCGGTCCTGCCTCTGTCTCGACCGCGGTGACCAGGGTGGCAGCGGCGTCCGCTGACTGCAGTCGCATTGCCAGAGTTTCCGGTAACGAACCGGTAAAAACAGCCGGGCTTTCGTTGTAGAAATAAGCTCTGAGTTCCAGCGGCTCCCCAGGGAGGATCTGTACGGCGGGAAATCTCAAAATGACTGAGAGCTGGTCCTGGGCATTTGCAATGAAAGGCAGGCAACAGAAACCTGCCGTCAACAACATCAACCAACGCAGAACGATTGCGAACTGTGTTCTCCTGATCATTGCACGTGTGCCTTTACTCATCATGAAATCTTTCCGTCAGTTTGTCTTTCAGCCTGCTGATTGACCGCTTGACCCGCCGCAGCCAGAGCCTTGCCCAGGCGAACTCGGCGGCCAGCACCGTCAGCCCGATAATGATAACCAGTGTTCCCGGCCCGGGCAGAACCAGCATGACAATACCGACCAGTAACAAAGTCGAACCGACAATCAGGATCGTCAACCGTTTCGCCTGCTGATAGCTGATTTCCGCCAGGTGCTCCAGCTCCTCAGCCAAGGGCGATGCCAGCGCTGCCGGGTCTCGGTGGGAGGCCAGCAGAGATGCGCCGATGCCGACCGCGAGGATTCCGGCGATGATTGCCAATGACACCAGGTTGGGGATCGGGTGATGATGACTGAGCAGCATCTTGACCCCGATAAAGGCGAGCAGAAAAACCAGGCTCATCTTCAGGTAGCGGAAACGTTCCATCATCCCGGCCAGGGCGAAATAGAGCGAGCGCAAGCCAAGGATGGCAAAGACGTTGGAGGTAAAGATCAAAAACGGGTCGCGAGTGATCGCCATGATCGCCGGGATCGAGTCGATCGCAAACATGACATCGCTCGACTCGACCAGGATCAACGCCAGAAAAAGCGGAGTTGCCACCCGACGCCCCTGTTCGACGATAAAAAAGCGGTTGCCGGAAAAATTATCGCTGACTGGCAAGAACCTTTTGACCAGCCGGACAAAGAGGTTTTTATCCGGATCGATGGTGTCGTGACGGACCACCATCATCTTGATCGCGGAGAGTATCAGCAGTACGCCGAAGACGTAGATCAGCCAGCTGTATCGGTCGATCAGCGCAACCCCGCCGAGAATCATCACCCCGCGCATGACCACTGCGCCGAGAATCCCCCAGAATAGAACTCGGTGCTGCTCGGACAGCGGCACCTTGAGGTAACTGAAAATCATCGCGATGACGAAGATATTGTCGATCGACAATGATTTTTCGACCAGGTAGCCGGTAAAAAACTGCAGCGCTGCCTTCCCGCCCGACAGATGTTCGGTGGTTATGTCGGCCCAGCCGCCCCAGTTCTGACCGTAGAGCAAGTAGATAAACAGGTTGAAAACCAGCGCAACACAGATCCAGATCAGGGTCCAGATCAACGCCTCGGCAACTTTTATTTCTTCCGACTTGCGATGGAAAACGCCCAGATCAAGAGCGACCAGCAACCCAATAAACAGGAGGAATCCTCCCCAGACCAGCATTGTCATCGTTGTACGCCCCCTCTACGGAAACAGCTTATTGACGGTTGTTCGCAGCTGCCTGCCGTTGGCAATAATCAAGGATCTTCTGACAGGCCTCTTCGGCAGTTTCCACATAATGGAATAACAGCAGATCACTTGCCGAGATCATTCCCTCTTCAACCAAAGCCTGAAAATTGATCACCCGCTCCCAGTAGTCGCGCCCGAATAGTAGCACTGGAATTTGTTCGATTTTTTTGGTCTGGATCAGGGTCAGTGCCTCGAACAATTCATCGAGGGTGCCGAAGCCACCGGGGAAAGCGATCAGCGCCTTAGCGCGCATTAGAAAGTGCATCTTTCGGATAGCGAAGTAATGGAATTGGAAACAAAGTTCCGGGGTAATGTAAGGATTGGGGGCCTGCTCCATCGGCAGGACGATATTTAGGCCGATCGTCTTGGATCCGGCTTCAGTGGCACCACGGTTGGCCGCTTCCATGATGCCGGGACCGCCACCGGTAATGACAACGCAGGCTGATTGGCCATTATGCCCAGCACGATTGGCCAGAGTTTGGGCGAATTTGCGCGCTTCCGCATAATAGCGGGAGTTCTGCTCCGCCCTCTGCGCCTTGTTCAGCGCCCGTTCCAGTTCTGGATCGCCCGGTTGCTGTTGTGCTGCCTTCAGGGCTTTGGCCAGCGCAGCCTGAGCCTGCTCCGGTTCGGGAATCCGGGCACTGCCGAAGACAACGACAGTGTTCTCGATTCCGGCCTGCTGCTGCAGCAACTCGGGCTTGAGCAGTTCCAACTGCAATCGCACCGGGCGCAGTTCATCACTCAACATAAAATCTGCATCGAGATAAGCGAGCTTGTAGGCCGCCGCTTCGGTTTGCGGACTTATGACGTAGTGTTCAGCGGCCGTCGCGTCTTGCTTAGCCGACGGAAAGGGGCCAGCCTTCTTCCCTGAATTCATATGACCTCCTGATAAAGCACAAAAAATATTTAAAAATTCCGGCTTTCTGAAGTATTCCGGGTAAAATTAGAGTTTAGCCGATTGAGATTGAAATTAAAGTTTCGGCTACTTTTTCGTCCTTTTTTGAAAAGCATCTTGGTGGCTGTTTTTGCAACTCCTTCTAAGGAGTAAAGCGGCAATATTTATTAGGGGGCATAGGTTATGGAATCATCATTGATTGCAGCATTTTTATTTGACGGCAAAGGAGGCGGGAAGATATTCGACTGGCCAGAGGTCAGAAACTGCTCAGCAGGCCAGGGAACCCTCTGGATGCACCTTGACTACAAAGTCGATGAAACCCACCAGTGGTTGGAAGAAGAGAGCGGCCTTGAACCGATTGTTCTGGAGGCTCTGCTGGCGGAAGATACCCGGCCACGCTGTATTTCCTACCCTTGCGGCATGCTGGTGATACTACGCGGTGTCAACCTGAATCCGGGAGCAGACCCCGATGACATGATTTCGCTGCGGGTCTGGCTGGAGCCGCAACGGATCATCTCGATCCGGCATCGCAAAGTGATGGCAGTTGACGATATCCGCAAAAGTGTTTTGGAGGGAGATGGGCCGACTGATGCCGGAGATTTTCTTTTTCTCCTGACCCGAGGGCTCGCTTACCGAATCGGCGATGTTCTGGAGCAGATCGACGATGAGGTCGATGCGTTGGAGGACGAGGTTCTGGAACAGGGTACATTCGAACAGCGCAGCAAGCTCAGCAGTTTACGCCGTAAGATCATCAGGATCCGTCGTTACCTGGCACCGCAACGCGAGGTGATGACCCGGCTGCAGACAGAGAAGACATCACTGCTTTCGGATATGGACCGTATCAAATTGCGTGAAGTCGCGGATCATATCACGCGCTATGTCGAAGATCTGGATTCAGCCAAAGACCGCGCCGCCGTCTGCCAGGAAGAGTTGGAGAACCGGATTGGTGCACAGATGAACAAAACCCTCTACATTCTGTCGATTATCACCGCGATCTTCCTCCCACTGGGGTTGATTACGGGCTTGCTGGGCATCAACGTCGGCGGCATTCCCGGCAGCGAAAATCCGTTCGCCTTTATTTTTGTCTGCCTCCTGCTGTTGATCATCGTAATCGGTCAAGTGATGATTTTTAGACGGGTTCACTGGGTTTAGATATTGAGAAAACAAGGTATCACGCGAAGGGACACTATCCATATCAACAATATTTCGTGAGTTGCTTGTTTGATCGTAATTTAAAGGGCTACAAAATGAAACGAATCGTCCTGTTTATTGCCACCAACCTAGCCATTGTCCTTGTCCTTGGCATCGTCATGAACCTGCTCGGTGTCGGCCAGATGCTCGATGAACAGCAGGTCAACATCGATATTGCCGGTCTGCTGGTTTTCGCGTCACTGTTCGGGTTTGGCGGCGCCTTTATTTCCCTGGCCATCTCGAAATGGACAGCCAAGCGCATGACCGGCGCTCAGGTTATCGAATCGCCTCGCACCGATGCGGAAGCCTGGCTGGTTCAGGTGGTCACTCGGCAGGCTGAAATGGCTGGGATCGGCATGCCGGAAGTCGCCATTTACGATGCTTCTGATATCAATGCATTTGCCACCGGCATGCGGCGTAATAATGCCCTGGTCGCGGTCAGCACCGGTCTGTTGCGCAGTATGAATCGCGATGAAGCGGAAGCGGTGCTGGCCCACGAGGTGAGTCATGTGGCGAATGGCGACATGGTGACCCTGGCCCTTGTTCAAGGAGTCGTCAACACCTTTGTTATCGTCGCTTCGAGAGTCGTTGGACATCTGGTCGACCGGCTGGTTTTCAAAACCGAGCGTGGCCATGGCCCGGCGTTTATTCTCACCTCGATCGTTGCCCAGATCATTTTCGGCATCCTGGCCAGCATTATCGTTTTCTGGTTCAGCCGCCAGCGAGAATTCAGGGCCGATGCCGGTGGAGCGGCTTTGGCTAGTCGAAGCAAAATGATTGCCGCGCTGGAGAAACTAAAGCGCAATGCCCCTGAAGCCCATTTGCCGGACCAGATGGCGGCCTTTGGGATTTCTGGCAGCCGGGGACAAGGGCTGAAACGTTTATTCATGACCCATCCACCGCTTGATGAACGAATCAAGGCATTACAGAAATAACCTTAGCGGCCCTGGCCGGTAAAAGGGAGAAAGCCTACAAGGATCAATTGAGTTTGCTGTTGGAAAAATTCATTTACCCCGTAACTGACAGAGTTTTTCCGCTAATTCAGTGTCTAAATTATAAAAGGAGAACCACAATGTTGCGTTTGTCTTTTCTCACGGCCTTCATGCTTTCGTTAATTTTTTCCACAGGTCCTCTGTTTGCCTCTGAGTTGACCACAAGTTCCCCTAAGTGGGTCGCAACAAAAAACAAACACTGTGCGGAAGCCTGTTCAGATATAGGCTTGATGCCGGTAAAAAGCGACTCACACATAACGGACGGTCATGGTTTTTTTGTCTGTGCAGCAAACATAAAAAGTGAAGGGTACCGCTCTGGTTATAATGTGGGAGGCAAAGAAAAACCTCGTTGTTTCGTCCAGCAAGGTATCAACAGTAACCCTCAGATAAACTATCACTGTTTGTGCTCCCCAGCTCGGATCATTCCCATTTCTGAACAGATAAAGAAAGCTCAAGACTAGGCGGTCAGTTTTTTTATTGCTTTATAGAAGGCTACATTAAATGGATACAGGAGAAAAAATTAATCTCACTCCTTCGCGTGATAGTAAGAGCCCAACAGATACCGAGCAAGCGCTGGATGGCGTAAATTGGAAGGAAAGGTATCTGCGCCTCCTTGCCGACCTGGAAAACACTAAAGCACGGCTGTCTCGAACCTCTACCCAGGAGGTTCAAGCAAACAAAGAAGCCCTGTTGAAAGACTTCTTGCCTGTCGCGGATGGCCTCGATCTCGCTTTGATGCATGTCTCTGTCGAAGAAGATAGCCGGAATATCCTGCAGGGCCTCAAGATGAATCGAGATCTTTTACAGCAAATTTTCAGGAAGCATGATGTCGAAGAATTGGAAGCTCTGGCTCAGCCCTTTGATCCCAACCTGCACGAGAGCCTCGGTATGGTCCAGTACCCCGGCATTCCACCTAATACCGTGGTTCGAGTGGAGCAGAAAGGCTATCTCATCAACGGTAAATTGTTGCGCCCTGCGAAAGTGATTATTTCCTCTCGTTGATAGATAAATTGATAATGCTATAGGTGACACTATGGATTTCAAAGACTATTACAAAATTCTGGGAGTTGATCGTCAGGCTGACGAAAAGGAGATCAAGAAAGCCTACCGAAAGTTGGCTCGAAAATACCATCCCGACGTCAACCCAGCAGACAGCACTGCTGCTGCGAAATTTCAGGACGTTAACGAAGCGAACGAAGTGCTCTCGGATCCTGAAAAACGCAAACAATATGATCTCCTCGGTTCGCAATGGCGCCAGTATCGACAAAGCGGTGGGACAGCTGAGGACTTCAACTGGGGTGCCAGTACTTCCGATGGACCGCAGAACTACAGTTATCGAACGCTTGATCCCGAGGAATTTGAGGAGTTATTCGGCTCTGGTGGTGGGTTTTCGGATTTTTTCACCAACCTCTTCGGTGGGGCTGATCGGCAACAGCCTCATGCGGGAAAAGGTGGACAGAAATTTTATCATCAGCCACAGCCGAGGCGAGGCGGAGACTTTGAGCACCCTCTTCAGGTGACGTTGGAGGAGGCTTTTCATGGCACTAAACGTGTCCTGGAATGGGAGGGGGGCCGCAAAATTGACGTCAAGATACCACCCGGGGTCAAAACCGGCTCACGGGTACGTCTTAAAAGCCAAGGAGGTGCCGGGTCGAGCGGTGGGCAGGCAGGGGATCTCTATCTGACTATCGAAGTGACGCCGGATAAACGTTTTCTCCGAGACAATGACGATCTTAAAACCTCGGTGTCTGCTGACCTGTTTACAATGTTGCTTGGCGGCAAAATCTCTGTGCCTGGCATTGACCGCAAGGTGAACCTGACGATTCCGCCGGAAACAAAAAATGGCCGGGTCTTTCGTCTAAATGGTCTGGGCATGCCTAAAATCAAGCAACCAGACCAACGCGGCGATCTTTACGTAGCTGTGGACGTAAAGCTTCCTGAAAAACTGACCACCGAAGAAAAGTCTTTGATCGAAAAGTGGAAATCGATCCGTTAGGCATGCTGCTTGTGTAATGCTCGTTCTTGCCTGCGCAGGGTTAAGGAGAAAAGCATGAAAAAATACCCAATTTCCGTTGATAGCGACAACCAGAAAGTTCATTTCGAATATCGGCTTGTTGCCCGTATGGCGCGGGTGTCAGAGGAATTCATCCATCGATGTGAACACGAGGATCTAGTCACAGCACACACCATGTTACATGGTGCAAAAGGGTTAACCTCTGAGGATATCAGCAAAATTAAGCTCATTCGCCACCTGCACCAAGATATGGGCCTCAATCTAGAAGCTATAGATTTCGTGCTCCGCTATCGGGAAAGAATCCAGCAACTCGAAAGTCAGCTCAACGAACTGAGACAACAACTCCGCCAGGAAAAGTTGGAGCACGAAGCGGATGTTTTGACCCTTTGTCGACGTCTGGCCAAGTTGAACGATAATGAATAAACTTTATCAACGAAAGAAAAAACCTCCTGTTGAGTGGAACCGGAGGACTGTTTCTGCCAAGCATTCAGTTTTTGCCCCCACCCAATTTGTCAACAATGAATCGTTTCGCTGAACGGATCAACTTTAGAAAAGATTGAACTTCAGTCGAAATCACGCTCTGCACAGATGAACAAATTATTGAATCTACTAGGAGAACATCCATGAAAAAAAACTACGATATGATTGTTATCGGCCTCGGGCCGGCTGGCATGGCATTGGCGGTGATGGGCTCAAATATGGGCCTGAATGTGCTCGGCATCGAAAAGGACAAGCTCGGTGGTGAATGCCTCAATTCGGGCTGCATTCCGAGTAAATCTTTGTTGAAGATCGCCTCGGTGCGGCGCACTATTGCCGAGTTGAAAAAATATGCGCTGGAAGAGATCGATCTGCCGTTACCGCAAAAACCCTTTGAAAAAGTCCAAGACCAGCTGAAATACATCAACGAGAAAAAAACCGCTGGTATGTTCGATAAAGTCGAACTGCTCCTGAACAAAGGACCGGCAACCTTTGTCGATTCCAAAACCATCCAGGTTGCCGGCGAACATTACAGAGCAAATCAGATCTACATAGCCACCGGCACCAAACCCTTTATCCCGCCGATTCCCGGGCTCGATCAGGTTCCCACTTTGACTAACGAAAACCTGTTCGAGTTGGAGGAGGTGCCCAGCTCCCTTTTTATTATCGGTGGTGGTGCAATCGGCTGTGAGATGGCTCAGGCCTTCGCTCGCCTTGGTACAAAAGTGGTGTTGGCACACATGGATGAGCACCTTTTACCGATGGCCGATACCGAAGCGGCTCATCTGCTGGAGGAAGAGCTGGCCAACTGTGGTGTCGAAATTCATAACGCTACCAGCATCAGTAAGGTCGCAGAGAAAAATGGCTCAATCAATCTGGAGACCTCGGCAGGAAAATTCAGTTGTGAGAAACTGCTGGTTGCAGCCGGCCGTAAACCGAGCATCAGTGGACTTGAATTGGACAACGCGGGAATCAAGTACAGCAAGAAAGGGATTGATGTCGATGACTATGGTCGGACCAATGTCCCCGGCATCTGGGCCGTCGGAGATTGTAACGGCAAAGCCTTGCTCAGCCACGCCGCCATGCATCAGGGCATGCTGTCCCTTATGAGTTCGATCATGCCATTTTTACGTCCCTTCAAGTTCAAATATGACCAGTACCTCGTACCCTGGTCGGTTTTTACCGAACCAGAAGTTGCCCAGGTTGGCAAAACCGAAAAAGAATTGCAGAAAGACGGTATCAAATATGAAGCAATCAAGGCCAATTATGCTGACTACGGCCGAACGATAACCGACGGAAAAACCGTCGGTTTCGTCAAGGTTCTAGTCAGTCCGTTCGGTAAGATCTATGGTGCGACCGTTATTGGCGAAGCAGCCGGCGAAATTATCCACGAATATATTTTGGCCATGCACAAAAAAATCAGGCTGCACGATATCATGCTGATGCAGCACTCGTTCCCAACGGTTGCGCTACTCAACAAGCGGGTAGCAGAAATCTGGATGATGAAGAAAATGAGCAACCCCTGGCTACAGAGGATAGTCACTATTTTGTTCAGAGGCTTTAAGGGGAGTTGAGGACTCATTTAGTGTTGCCATCAATAAACCAGAAAGAACTAAGTGAAGCATAATGATGCTGGAAACCACGATTGTTGCTTTTACAACTTTTTTCACCACCCTCGGACTGATCGACGTTGCTGCAATTCTTGCTGCAATGACGTCGCAAGCTGCTACTTTTACACACCTGTTTTTTCCTGCGCAAAACGCGCCAGCAACAAGTAGCCCGATATTCCGGCCAGCAAGGAAGCGATGAAAATACCGACCTTAGCTTGAGAGATCAGTTCCGGACGATAAAAGGCCAGATTGGTGATAAAGATTGACATGGTGAAACCGATCCCACCGAGCGTACCAACACCGAGCAGAGTTAGCCAACTGGCACCCTGCGGAAGTTCAGCAAGCTTCAAGGCGACAGCGAGGCGTGAGAACAAAATGATGCCGAGCGGTTTACCGATGAAAAGTCCGGCAATGATGCCGAAGGTGACCGGCTGCGTGAAAGAAAGTTGCAACTCGTTCCAGCTCAGAGAAACACCGGCGTTAGCAAAGGCGAACAGCGGCATGATACCGAAGATCACCCAGCGATGCATCTCGTGCTCCATGCGCTGCAGCGGACTCAGGGAATCATGACAGAGAGATTCCAATGCCAGCAGAGTCCCAATCTTACGCTCGTGAACGAAAGGGCCTTCTGTTTTTCGTAATTTACGATAGAGAACAAGCAGATGTTCAGCCTTCTCCAGAAACAGTTCACGTGAGTAACGCGGATGAACCGGAATCGTGGCTCCGATCATGACACCCGCAATCGAAGGATGAATGCCCGATTTGAGCATTGCCAGCCACAATCCAAGACCAAGCAGAGCATAAAATACCGGGTGTTGAATTTTCACCCGGTTGCCGGCAAACAAAACCGCCCAGAGTCCGCCTGCAATCAACAGGCAGACGACGGAAATGTTCTCACTGTAGAACAGGGCGATGATAATCACTGCGCCAAGATCATCAACAATTGCCAGCGCGGTGAGAAAGATCGCCAAGCTTCTCGGAATCCGTTTTCCGAGCAGAGCAATCACACCAAGGGCGAAGGCTATATCGGTCGCCATCGGCACACCCCACCCCTTCGCCTCCGGCAGCCCTGGGACCAAAAAAAGATAAATCGCCGCTGGGACCAGCATCCCGCCGACCGCAGCGAGCACTGGCAAGGTTGCCTTACGCACCGATGTCAGCTCGCCAGCGAGGAATTCACGCTTGAGCTCCAAGCCGACGACGAAAAAGAAGATTGCCATCAGACCATCGTTGATCCAATGATGGAGAGACTGCTTGATCCCCCAACTGTCAGCACCAAGGCTGATCTTGGTTTCCCAGAGATGATGATAGCTTTCACGCAGCGGCGTGTTGGCACATATCAGAGCCAGAAAGGTCGCTAGCAGCAAGACGATACCACCGGAAGCCTGACGCCGTAAAAAACTTTCAAAAGGGCGTTTCAGCTCGGCTAAACTTTTGGCGAAATCTTCAAAATCCATAATTCCCACCTCCAACAAGGACGGTCTATTTTACCTTGTCTACGCTCACTTTCACATCGGCAGGCCGAATCTGGTTAATTTCGATTTCGGGCGGGAGCAAAAGGTGCGCCTGGGTAATCGGAAAAGTCTTGCGCCCGAACCGGGAGAGTGTTGCATCGAGACGGATTTCAAACTTCTTGCTGTCGAGTTGGAACAGGTCTCGACGTTGCCCTGTCAAGGTTACCGCCACCTCGTGTGGTTCAACCTTACGAAAAACAAAACCGTCTGGAATGTTCTGCACAACAATCGGAACCTGATAGGTGATGTTTTCAACGACGGCAGCAGGAACCAGCACCAACCAGAGAACCAAAGAGCAAAATAGCGCCAAACTCAGATCTTTCCCGTACCAGCGTAGCCAGCTTTGACGCTCTTCACCGTGGCTTTTCTCGCCACTGTTCTGCCTTAAAAACTGATCAATTTTTTTGACCAAAAGCTCAAAGTTTGTAAAAACCTGCAAATCACCCTGGTAAGCGATAGAAAGGCGTGATGTTTCTTCAGAGACAACTAAAACCATGGCATCAGTGCGTTCAGCAAGACCCAGTGCGGCGGCGTGACGAGTGCCTCGATCATGGAGTTTCTCAAGTTGGTCTGATAGCGGCAACCTGACTCCAAAGCTTAGAGCACGATTGTCTTTGACGACTAATCCACCGTCATGGCCAGGTGAATTCGGATCAAAGATGCTCAAAAGCAAGGCTTTGCTGAGCAAACCATCGATTTTTATTCCCCCGCTTAAGTGAGAGTCCAGTATGTCGCGGCCGGTAAGAACAATCAGGGCCCCTCTGCTTTCAGCAGACAATTGCTTTAAAGTCTCGGCCAGCTCTTGAGCGAAGCCCGGAGAAACCTTTTCTTGTCGCAATCGGTGAAAAAATAATACTGACGGGAATTGCTCTAAAAAACGTCGAATTTCCGGCTGAAAAATAACAATGAGCAAAAGCACAAGAACGGCTGCAATCCCTTGCAGTAGCCAGGTGGTAAGTTGTAAGTCGAGCTGCCTTGCCAGAAAATAAACGGCAGCAAAAAAGATGGCACCTGCCGATGCGGCACGAGTCCGAGCAGACCTAAGCACATGGAACCCAAGGGCAAGAAACAGGGTTGCAAGACCGATGTCGAGGGAATCATCCCAGCGTATTTCCCTGACAAGAGATAAGTAGTCCCAAAACATTTTTTCTGCTCCGAAAATCTATTTGTGACAATCTCAAGGCTTTAAATTTGGTTGTATTGTTCTATCTTTTAAGAATATAGACTATCAAAGCCCCGATTGGGATTTTTAGCAGGCCGTTGAAAAACTAGCCGGGAGTTGGCCTCTATCCTCCCGAGAAGAATTTTTTGCTCTTTGACAATCTATGTTTCGTTAGTTCTGACCATTTTCAAGCGCCATTGGAACCGTTTTCGCGATTTATCGCGATGCAATCGGCGTGATCGACTCCCTTTTCGTCACAATCCCCAAATCAGGGTGCGCATCCTGACCAGATTGTAGGCTGCCGCTGCCAGGGTAAAGGTAGACTCAACGCGATCAAGGCCCCGGTGGCGGGTTTTACGGAGCAAGCCTGCCGTCTTGATCCAGCCGAAGATCTCCTCGACTCGCTTGCGCACTTTCAGGCTTGTTTGATAACCAGTATGCCGG
>NZ_FQZT01000015.1 GCF_900142125.1 Malonomonas rubra DSM 5091 | reverse complement strand
CATCCGCAAGTTCGCGCTCAAGTCGCTTGATTTTCTGGGCGGGAGTCTCTTTGTCTTTGGGTGATTGGGGCATAACGTGCCTCACAGGCTGGGTCCAGTCCATCTTTCCATGCTTTCTCAACCATGTTAGCACGGTTGAACGCCCCTGAATGCCATAGATCTTCTGAGCTTGCTTGTAGCTCATGTCGCCTTTTTCTACGGCATCAACCACCTTCAACTTAAAGCCCATGGTGTAATCACGCTGAGTACGTCTCTTTCGCTGTCTGTCTGACTTGTCCATCATAAGCCTCCAAGGTGTAAACTTATTTCAGGACGGGACATTCTGACAAAAAAAGCCCCCTCAATGTCGAGGGGGCTTTGCTGTCTCAGCTTTTAGCAGGCCTTAGTGACCCTCGCCGATTGTGAAGCTGCCGTCCTGGTTGATGTTGATGGTTGCATCAAGGTACTGCAGGTTCGCTTTGTTGGTGTACTTGGTGTCCTGGATGGCGTAGTAAGCACCACCGGCGCGACCACCAGTTGCACAGTGAAGAACGACACGGCCTTCTTTCGGCATTTTGGAAACGGCTTCCTCAGCCTTGAAGATGAAGTCTTCGTCAAAAATGTTGATCGAGCCCGGAAGGTGACCAGCGGCGTACTCATCAGGTGCGCGAACATCGATGACGGTTACTTTACCAGCTGCGACCAGCTCTTTAAATTCCTTGACGGAGATGCCTTCCGGCAGCGCATTGCTGGCAACTGCCTTCTTCTTTACACCACTCGCTTCGTCGCCCCAGAGAGGCAATTTGGCTTTTTTCCAGTCCGGCTGACCGGCAGAGTAAACGGATACTTTTTTGTATCCCATCTTAAGTGCCAGAGCTGCACTTTCATGACTCAGCTTGCACTTGTAACCGCCGCAGTAGAAAATGAGAGGGATACTTTTGTCGTTCGGCAGCATTCCTTTTTTCAGCTCAAACTCTGCTTTTGGCAGCGAAATTGCGGTGGGAATAAAGGTCTTGCGATACTTGACTGCAGGACGGGCATCGATCAGCACATACGGCTTTTGGCTCGGCTTGGTTGCCAGCTTTTCAACCGCTTTGGTCTCGATCTCCACGTAGTTCCCGGCCTTGACCCAACCCGGCTGACCTTCGTACCAGACCTTGACGTTTTTGAAGCCGGCTTTCATTGCGATTTCAGCTGATTGCGGGCTCAGTTTGCAGTGCAGGCCGCCGCAGTAGAAAATCAGCATCTTGTCTTTAGCCAACTTGTCCAGGTTCTTTTCCAGCATCGGTTTAGGGATGCTGATCGCACCAGGAACATGGCCGGCTTCATACTTGACTGCCGGGCGGGCGTCGATCAACTGGAAAGTCTTATTTGCGTCCAGAGTTTCCTTAACCAGAGGGGAATCACCGAACTCTTTGGCAAATAGGTCCATGACCTCTACGGTGGTGATGCGCAGTTTTGGATCCTGCGGAACGTTCTTTTTGACTTCGGCTGCAGCCTTGTCGGTTACCGGAGCTGTCTTGGCAGTGGTTTGGCAACCGGTCACCAAGAAGGTCACAGCTAAGATTCCTGCTAGGAACAAAGCTAATCTTCTCATTCGTGTTCTTCTCCTATGAAGTATGGGTTACGCTCGCGGGTGAGCTGCGGGTCATTAATTTAGGCCAATATATCATAGCTCATGATAATTTCCAGTGTTTTTGTTGGCTAAAGAAAAAAAATATTTACAACAATAGTGGGAATTCGAATATCTGGAATATGCGATTTTTGCAGTGGAGAATAAATTTATAGAAGTCGAGACGTTATTCGCTGATGATGAGTTTTATCTTTGCTTCCTCTGCCGCGGATAAGCGACCTGATGCTGCTGCCAGGGAAAGAGTCTTCCGTGCCAGTGTGCAGTAAAGGTCGATCAGCTGCGGTTGTTTTTCGAGGGCAGAGATGTGGGCGTCAACGGTTGGGGAGTCGCCACGTACGATCGGGCCTGTCAGGCCTTGCTGGGCTCCAAGCGCGGCGAAATTTTCAAGAGTTGCCATCAGCAACGGTTGCAGCAGCTGTGGCGCTTGTGCCGCGTCAATGCCACAATCTTCAAGCAGCTGGCAGGCGGTTGCGGCCAGGGTGACGGTGAAATTCGAGGCGATGCAGGCGGCAGCGTGATAGAGCGTTTTCTTATCGGTCGCTATCTGAAAGGGCAGCCCGCCCAAGCTCGTGACCAGATCGAGGGCAAGTTTGTATGCTTGATGGTCGCCTTCAATCGCACAGGGGCAGCCTTTCAGTTTTTCGGCAGCGATCTTGCGATCGGCAAAGGGCAGCAATGGGTGAATGGAAATGACTGCTGCCGGACAATTTCCAGCACGCAGAATTTCTGCAGGGAGCAGGCCGCTGAAGTGGATGATTGTCTGCTCAGAGGTGAGTTCTGTGCTCAGACAAAACCGCTTGGCAACTTCTGCGAGCTGACCGTCTTTAGTTGTCAACAGGATGATGTTTGCCTCTGCCGCAGCAGAAAGGTCTGTTGTCGCTAACTCGCTGTTTCCGGCCATGAAAACACAGCCATCAGCCGCACCTTCAAGGGTGCGACCGACGACTGTTTTTAGCGGGTAGCCTGCCAAGTACAGCTGTTTGCCGACGGCACAACCAACCTTGCCGGGGCCAATCAAGGCGAAACTTGGCTTCATTTTACACTGACGCTCAGGGTGCCGACCTGCTCGATTTCTCCGTCGAGCTGATCGCCGCTCTGAATCCGGCTGACTCCTGCCGGAGTGCCGGTGAGGATGATGTCGCCCGGTTCCAACGTATAGTACTGCGACAGTTCAGCGATAATCTCTTCGACCGTGCGCATCATCTGTGCAGTGGTGCCATCCTGGCGCAGTTCACCGTTGACCTTCAGCTTCAGGCGGATGTCGTTCGGGTTGTCGACCTGAGCGGCGGGAACAAAGTCGGATAGAGGGCAGGACGTATCGAACCCTTTGGCGATTTCCCAGGGCAGTCCTTTGTCTTTCAGCTCGCTTTGCAGGTCACGCAGGGTCAGATCGAGAGCAACGCCGTAGCCGGCGACATGCTGCAGGGCATCTTCTTCGGCGATGTTTTTACCGCTTTGGCCGATCAACACCGCCAGCTCCAGTTCGTGGTGGCAGTCATCGGTGTAGGGTGGAAGCTCTATCTGACCACCGTCCGGCAACATGCTGCTGGCGGGCTTGCAGAAGATGACGGCACGGTCCGGGACCTTGTTGCCCAGCTCGCGAATGTGATCAAGATAGTTACGCCCGAGGCAAACGATTTTGCCGACCGGGTAGCTCTGCTCAGTTCCTTTGATTTTAACTTCACGCATAGCACTCTCCTTTGTACGAATAGTTTATGAATAGAAACATCAGGTTGCTTTAGGTAGTGACCAATTGTAGCGAATTGCCATCAATCTCAACAAGATAACGCTCGTTGCCGATAACAGCAGGGATAAATTTTCAGTCATTCCGAGGTGCCGCAACATGACCAGCAAGCCGCCCCCGAGGATGCAGGCAGAAGCATAAATTTCGCGACGCATGATCAGCGGAATTTCATTCGACAGTACATCACGGATCACCCCGCCCGCAGTCCCGGTCATCACCCCCATCAGCACTGCACCCAGCGGTCCGGTCTGAAATGCGATCGCTTTACCGGTTCCGATAACCACGAAGGTCCCCAGCCCGACAGCATCGAGGTAGAGCAGCGGCTGCTCGATCTTCGGCAGAAAGCGGTGGCTGATGAAAACCAGCAACGCTGTCGCGACCGGCAGCCAAAGATAGGTTTCGTTGCGCAGGCAAAAAGGGGGCAGGTCGCCCAGCAGCAGATCGCGCAATGTGCCGCCACCGATGGCCGTTACCATCCCCAGGACCAGCACACCGAACAGGTCCATGCCACGCCGCACCCCGGCCAAAGCGCCGGACGCCGCAAAGGCGATGGTTCCGATCAGATCAAGTAGATACAGCAGGTTCATGCGAGGAAGATAGCGATATGCTGCGTCAAACGCAAGCCTTCTGCTTTGGCTGATTCATGCGCTGTGCTAAACTGATTTTTTTGTCCCACTGCCTGGAGATGCAATGTTTATCCCCTTGTCCGATACGCCCAATCCACCGGGGCGGGGTTATATCACCTGGGCGCTGATCGCTGCGAATATTTTCATCTATCTGTTGCTGACCCTGCCGGCCAGCATGAGTCGCCCCGATCTGCATGATCCGGTTCTGCTCGAATACCTGCAGATGGTTGGGCTATACGGCAAGGTCAGTGCTCGGCAGGTTTATAATAGCGTCAGTGCTTATGATCTGCTGATCTTGAAGTACGGTTTTCGGCCGGGTGTGTTCGACCCTCTCACCCTGCTGACATCACTGTTCCTGCACGGTGGCTTCATGCATCTGGCCGGCAATATGCTGTTCCTGTTCATTTTCGGCGACAACGTCGAGTTCCGTCTCGGTCGTTTCCGTTATCTGCTGGTCTACCTGCTTTGCGGTGTTGCCTCGACCTTGTTTTTTGCGCTCTTCGCCGGAGATTCCCAGGTGCCGTTGATCGGCGCTTCCGGCGCCATTTCCGGCGTGCTCGGTTGCTATTTCCTCTGGTACCCGCGCAACCGGGTGCGTTGCTTTCTATTCCTGTTCCCTTTCATCATGACCAGCATCTACCTGTCGGCGCGCCTGGTGCTCGGTTTCTATTTGCTGATCGATAACCTTGTGCCCTTTCTTTTTGCCTCTTCAGCCACCAGCGGAGTCGCTTATGGCGCGCACATTGGCGGGTTTCTCACAGGCCTTGCCGTCGCCGGGATTGCCGATCAGTATTATCGTCTGCGCTTGCAGCTGAAAGGGAAACCGGCAAAAGCAGAGGGCTCGCTTGCTTCGCTGCAGCAGATCTGCCCGGCAGTCGGTCGTGGCGATCTGGCCGGTGCCGCCGACTGTTATCTTGGTCTGCTTGATCGTGACGAACGTTTGCAGGTCGATTCCGCCGATGTATTGGTGGTCGGCAACTTCATGCTGGAGAAGGGACGTTTTCCCGAAGCTCTGCATGTTTTCCGCCGCTTTATCTCTGAACGGCAGAACGATGAACGGATTGATCAGGCCTACCTTGGCGCGGGAAAAGCGATGTTGCAGCAGCCGCGCTACCAGACCAGCGCCTATCACTATTTTCTCTCCGCCCTCGACCTGGCCCGCAGTGAGCAACTGGCAGCCGAGGCGCGTATGCAACTCCGCCTGATCGAAAAACACCGGACGCCGGAAGGATAACTATGTACTATTTCGATTACGTTGAACCGGTCTTTCGCCCGCCATCGGAAGCGCGGTCGATGATTTTTCAGATTACCGTCGGTTGCAGCCAGAATCACTGTCGCTTCTGCGGTATGTACAAGATGAAGCAGTTCCGTATTCGCTCGGTTGATGATATCGCAAAAGAGATCGCTGCCGTACCGCGCCAACACCGCGAATTTTACCAGCGGGTCTTTCTTGCTGACGGCGATGCGCTGGTCTATCCACAAAAAGGCTTGCTGCAGATTCTTGACCTGCTGCAGCAGAACTTCCCGAACCTGAACCGCGTTGGTGCCTACGCTTCACCGAACAGCCTGACGACGAAAAGTGTCGAAGAGTTGGCCGAGCTGAAAGAAAAAAAACTGCGGATTCTTTACTTCGGACTTGAATCTGGCGACCCGCAAACGCTGCAACTGGTGAATAAAGGGTTTGAACCACAGCGGATGCTGGAGCTGTGTCGCAACGCCCAGCAGGCGGGGATGAAACTGTCGGTGACCGGTATTCTCGGGTTGGCTGGCCGGGCCCGCTCAGCCGAGCACGCGCAGGCAACCGCGGAGTGGATCAACCAGCTTTCGCCCGAGTATTTTTCTTTACTGACCATGTTCAAGCGGCACAACGACGATTATTTCGAGCAGATCGAACCGCTCACCAGCGGTGAAATCATCGAAGAGACGTTGGCGATCCTGAAAGTACTGAATCCGAAGAAATGTATTCTGCGCTCCAATCACGTGTCTAATATTCTTAACTTGGCGGGCAGCTATCCGAAGGATAGGGAAAAGCTGATTCGCCAAGCTGAAGCGGCATTGGAGCAGGCGAAGCGTGATCCGGCCTGGTGCAACCAGGTTCCGGACTATGGCGAGTCCTACTATTAAGTTTCGATGTTTATATGGGGGTGAGAATGGAATTGACAGGCAGCTCGATTATAGCGGGTGAAATGCAGACGACGAGTGCAGACTTTTATGCCATCAACCCTGTTGACGGTGAAAAACTTCAGCCCGGCTTTGCCGAAGCTGACGGAACGCTGGTTGATGCCGCGGTGACCGCAGCCGAGCGAGACTTTGATGCTTACCGCATGCTGCCGTTGCCGGAGCGCGCCGATTTTCTGCTTGAAATCGGCGACCAGTTGGAAGCCGGCCGCAGTGACCTGGTCGACCGAGCCGGCCTGGAAACCGGCTTGCCGCAGCCACGCCTGGAAGGTGAACTGACTCGCACAGTCAACCAGCTGAAGATGTTCGCTGATTTCGTTCGCGACGGTGCTTTTCTACAAACGCGCATCGACCCTGCGCAACCGGATCGTCAGCCATTACCGCGGCCTGATTTGCGCATGACCCAGATCCCTCTCGGGCCTGTTGCGGTGTTCGGTGCCAGTAACTTTCCTTTTGCTTTCTCCGTTGCCGGCGGTGACACAGCGGCAGCTCTGGCGGCCGGCTGTCCGGTGATTGTCAAAGGCCATCCGGCCCATCCGGGCACCTGTGAGCTGGCGGCGCAGGCGATCGTTGCTGCCGTGAAGAAATGTGGAATGCCGCAAGGCGTTTTCTCGCTGCTGCAGGGGAGCAGCCATCAGCTGGGTGGACAACTGGTCAAACATCCACTTGTGCGGGCGGTCGCATTTACCGGCTCACAGGCCGGTGGTCGCGCGCTGTTCGACCTGGCTGCTAACCGACCTGTGCCGATACCGGTCTATGCGGAAATGGGCAGTGTCAACCCGATCTATGTCCTGCCAGGGGCCCTGGCGGAAGGAGGGGAAGAGCTGGCGAACGCTTATGCTGACTCGGTCGCCCTTGGCGTTGGCCAGTTCTGCACCAATCCGGGGTTGCTGTTTGTTGTCAAGTCGCCCGAGTTGTGTAGTTTTGCTGCCGCTATCGAGCAACGGATGCAGGTTGCCCCCGTTGCTCCGATGCTGCACGCAGGAATCAAACGGAATTATCGACAGGGTTTTGAGCAGCTGCAACAGCGAAAAGGGATTAACTTCTGTGCCGGGAATGCCCCGAAGGGTGATGATTGTCTGGCGACTCCAGCCCTGCTGCAGACCAGTGGTGAACGTTTTCTTGTTGATCCACAAATCGCTGAAGAGGTCTTTGGCCCCAGTTCCGTCATGGTGGTCTGCGAATCGATCGAGCAGATGCTTGAATGTGCGACCGCATTGCAGGGACAGTTGACCGCAACCGTTCATGCGACAGAGGGCGAAACACAAACCTGCCGTAAACTGTTCTCCCTGCTGGAGCGAAAAGCCGGGCGATTGTTGTACAATGGCTTCCCGACCGGAGTGGAGGTCTGCCATTCGATGGTTCACGGTGGCCCCTACCCTGCGACGACCGATAGTCGTTCCACCTCTGTTGGGACGGAAGCGATACGGCGTTTTTTACGCTCAATTTGCCTGCAGAATTTTCCCCCTTCACTGCTGCCATTAGAATTGCAACGATGAGGTTTCTATCGTTCCAGTATCACTCAGCTTTAATGCTTGCAAGCTATCTCTTTAACTTGGAAGGAGAATAATATTAGCAGCTTAGAAGTTATTGATTAGCTAAAAAAAATATTATGCAACTCTTGAATAACTGGAATCTATAGCTTTAATTAGTTTTATGAGAAAGCTTAGGGAGAGATAACATGTTTTTCGAGAGTGCAGCAGAACGAGCCGCTTTTCCCCGCGTATGGGGGAAAGCGGCTTTTTAGTCTGCGCAACGTCAAGATCTCGTAGCGGGTGGAAATGGCCAATGATTTACGAAGCATTGGAGATACTGCGAAGTGAAATCAGCGATTATCTGAAGTCGTTACCGGAGCTGAATGTTGCGGGCAACACAGTGGTGTCGATGACGAATGTCGCCAAAGATGACGGCACTGTTGATATTCCCAACAACAACATCGGGCTGACTCTGGTGAACATTGAAGAGGAACGGCTGGTTCGCGATGTGACCCCACACCGGATCAATCCAGATAACAGCGTCAGTCACCTTAATCCCGAGATCCGCCTAAATCTCCTGGTGCTGTTTGTTGCGCATTTCAATGACTACAAAACCTCTTTGCAGTACATCTCAGGCCTCATCCGGTTTTTCCAGAGGAAAACAGTCTTTACTCCTGATAATTCGCCGAGCATGCCGGATGGCATTGAAAAGCTTGTGGTCGATCTGCACCAGCTTAACTTTGAACAGCAGAATAATCTCTGGGCCGTGCTTGGCGCCAAGTATCTGCCATCCGTTCTTTACAAAGTTCGCGCGATCAAAATCCAAGAGGGGCAGGCGAAGGATCTGCAGACGCCGATTACCAGCATCAAAATTGTTGGCAAAGGAAAGGAGGCCGGATGAGGATCGATTTCCAGAAAGCCTTCGCCGTCGAAGTTTTGCACGATTATTATCGGGACGGCATTAGCGCCGACTTTCTCATTGCACCGACGCCAAGTTGTCAGCAGCAGCTGCTGAAGCAGGGGATGTTGTTCAAGGAGACTCCGAGCGGTTTCGTTGTTCTTTATGAAACGGCCGGCGATGAGGCATCAGAGCCGAAACGGCCACTCGCCAGTCCACTCACTTTTTCCTTCGTGCTTTGGTCACAAGAATCTTTCCTGCTCAACTATTCGAACCTGCCGCTGGATAAAACCCCGGATCAGATCTTCTACCTGAGCAACCGAGATAAAAGTATCAACGATGGACAACTGTTGCTTTCTGCTGACAGTGGAGCCCAGTTCCTTTCTGCCGCTGACCTGTTGGCGCTGCGGCCACAACGCTTTCAGGTCGATATTGAAGACTCTTCCGATTCGGTTGTATGGGAGCTGACTGACAGCAAGGGAACTCTTGTTGACCGACGTCGGGTGGCAACGGTTGAGGGCAACAACAGTTATCTGGTTGATCTCAGGGAGCAGGCGCCAGGGCTGTACCGCTTGTGCTGTGATGGAGAAGAACATCTGAAATTTTATGCAGCCGACCGCCTGGTCAGTGGTTTTCCTTTTGGCTTGATCGAGATTTTTATCGATCCAGCCATTAGTAACGATTTCAGCTTTGTCGCAGCTGACGGATCTGTTCAGTTTCGCAATTACCGACTCAAGTTACAGGCTCGCAGTACCACCTGGGAATATTACGTGGTCGCCAAGTATGAGACTGAAGTGACGCCGAATGATCTGCAGATATCGCTCGATGAACCCGCGGTCAACTTTGTTCGGCAGCCGGCAGTGAGTCTGGCCGACGGCAGTACCGCTGTTCCTTTTGTCGCTGGTGCAACTTTGCCCCTGAGCCAGCAGCCTTTGACCGGGATAACCCTGCAGAAGAAAAAGGGGCCGTCGACTCCGCGACTGGTGATCGATAACCTGCCGAATCCATCGGTGGCAGAGATTATTCCTGAAGCGGACAGAGTGATATCACGAACATATATTTATGTTTAGTTAATATATAATTAGTTATTACAATGCATATATGCTTATAAAAAATCAAAAGTAAGTATAGAAAAAGTTAATAAACTAAAAGAATAGTTAAGAAGGCCTAGATAAGTCTAACTCTAACGAAAGAGGGACGAAAGATGGCGACTTACAAAACACCCGATGTCTATGTCGAAGAAATTTCCCTGTTTCCGCCGTCGGTTGCCGAGGTGGAAACCGCCATCCCGGCGTTTATCGGTTATACCGAGATTGCCAACAAAGATGGCGAAGACCTTACCCTGAACCCGACCATGATCCGTTCGATGGTCGAGTTTCAGCGCTATTTCGGTGGCGGTCCACCGGTCAAGCCGACTGTTTACCTTGACGACAACAATGCCGTCAGCAGTGTTGATCTGGGCGCCAACAGCTTTTACCTGTTCGACAGTATGCGCCTCTACTTCGACAACGGTGGCGGCAAGTGCTACATCGTCTCGGTTGGCGATTACAATTCTCCGCCGGCGATCGGCAACGACACCAGCGGCATCCTCGGGGGGCTGAAAAAACTGGAGATGGAGGACGAGCCGACAATCCTGCTCTGCCCCGACGCCACCCTGCTCGCCGGTACCAACCTTTACCAGTTTCAGCAGCAGGCGCTGGCCCAGTGCGGCAAGCTGATGGACCGGGTGACGGTCTGCGATCTGGCCAACAGCGGTGACCTGGAGACTGACAAAGCGGCCTTCCGCAACAATATCGGCATCAAGAATCTCAAGTATGGCGCCTCCTATATGCCCTGGTTGCAGACCAGCTACACCAAGACGATCAAGTCAAGCAACGTCAGCCTCAAGCGGGCCTCGACCAACGGTGATCTGCGGCTGGAGAACCTGACCAAGGATGCTGACCTCAAAGCATTTATTACTGGCGATTTAAACGCTGCGGTTTCCGCCGTTGAAGATCTGCAGAGCGACCTGATCGATGCCTTCACCACTGGTGATAACGAGACTTTGAAAGAGCAGTTCGGCGAGTTGGACGATACCTTCAAGGCCGCTCAGCCGTACGCGGCCGAAGATGATTTCCAGGGCAACATTCGGCCGATGTTTACCCTGGTGCTCGATGTCATGCACGCGATGATCGTTACCTATCGCAACAGTATTGTCGAAACCGACGACTTCAAGCTGCAAACCGACCTCGACACCATCGTCAACAACAATCAGCTGGATGAGGATTTCCAGTTGCTGCTTGAGCACCACAACGCCACCATCGGCTTCTCCGCCGGCAAGATCATGGTCACTACCGGCGCCACCGGGACCCGCATCAGCGAGACCATTGCCGCGCTCAATACGATTACCGGCAGCAGTTTGACCGACGGCATGACGGACGCCGCAGTCAACGCGCGTTACGCTGCCGCGGCTGATGCTAATGCCAAGGCGAACATTGCCCTCGAAGCGGCTTTCATGGCCTTCGGAGGCTTGAATGCCGCGGTTGCCGAACTGTCCGCATCGGCCGCCGACTATGAGAAAACCTTCGACGGCCTGCTGGCCGATCGTTTCGCTCTCTACAAGAACATCGTCAAAGGGATTAACGACAAGCTGGCGGTACTGCCGCCGAGCGGCGCGGTCGCCGGGGCTTATGCCTTCACCGATCGCACTCGCGGGGTCTGGAAAGCACCGGCCAACATCAGCCTCAGTTCGGTCAACGGTCCGGCGATCAAGATCGACAACAAGCAGCAGGAAGATCTCAACGTCGACGTCAACGCCGGCAAGTCGATCAACGCCATCCGCCCCTTCAGCGGCAAAGGTACCCTGATCTGGGGCGCTCGCACCCTGGCCGGCAACGACAACGAGTGGCGCTACATTTCGGTAAGGCGCTTCTTCAACATGGTCGAGGAATCGGTAAAAAAATCGACTTACTGGGCGGTTTTCGAGCCGAACGACGCCAACACCTGGATCAAGCTGAAAGCGATGATCGAGAACTACCTGGTGCAGAAGTGGCGTGACGGCGCCCTGCAGGGGGGCAAGCCGGAGCATGCCTTCTTCGTCAAGGTCGGTCTCGGCGAGACCATGACCGCGCAGGATATTCTTGAAGGGCGGATGAACGTGGAAATCGGCATGGCGGTGGTCCGCCCCGCTGAATTCATCATCCTGAAATTTTCGCACAAAATGATGGAATCTTAAGATAAGGAGACAGACAGATGGCTGACTATCCTTTGCCGGTTTTTCATTTCCAGGTGCAGTGGGGCGGCACCAAGCTCGGGTTCTCCGAGGTGTCCGGCCTGAACATCGAAACCCAGGTGATCGAGTACCGCGATGGCCTGAGCCCGACCTATTCGGCGACCAAGATGCCGGGCATCCCCAAATTCGGCAACATCACCCTGAAGCGGGGCATCGTGCCGAATGACAACGAATTCTTCGACTGGCTGAACACCACCAGCCTCAACAAAGTCGAGCGGCGCGACCTGGTGATCAGCCTGCTCAACGAAAGCCACGAGCCGGTGATGACCTGGAAAGCGGTCAACGCTTTCCCGGTCAAGGTCGAGGGACCGGGCCTTAAGGCGACCGGTAACGAAGTTGCGATCGAGTCGATCGAGGTGGCCCACGAAGGACTATCGATCGAGAACGGGTAACTAGATGGCTGATTATCCGCCGGTCGGGTTCCACTTCCGGGTCACTATCAGCCTGCCCGGAGTCGGGGAAAAAGACAGCCGTTTCCAGGAGGTCACCGGGCTTTCCGCCGAACTGGGCACCGAGGAGCTGCAGGAGGGAGGCGAAAACCGCTTCGTCCATCGCCTGCCGACCCTGCCGAAGTATGGCAACCTGGTGCTCAAGCGTGGGCTTTTGATCGACTCGGGGCTGATCCAGTGGTGCCGCGACGCCATCGAGAACTTCAGTTTTGCGCCAACCACCGTCGACGTGACCCTGCTCAACGAAAAGCACGAACCGCTCGGCTTTACCTACAGCTTTGTCAAGGCATGGCCGGTCAAGTGGGCGGTGTCCGATTTCAAGGCGCAGGAGAATGGGCTGGTGGTCGAGACGCTGGAGCTTTCGTACCAGTATTTTACCAGAATAGGTCGATAAGATTTTCCTCTGAAGAGAGGTCGCTATGCCGTTAGAAGTCAGAGAACTTGTTATTCGTGGAGTGGTTGAGGGAAGTCAATCCACGCAGCAGGAAAGTGAAACATCGGACGCGCCGCGTGAGGAGCGACAGCAGATTGTCAGCGACTGCGTGGAGCAGGTGCTCGAAATCCTCAAAAACCGGCAGGAAAGGTAGGTCGACATGTCAGCGCCGAACAAAGGTGAACTGGAAAGGCTGCTGCTCAAGGCCTATGCAGAAGCTGATTATTCTGGCCAGCCGGTTGCAGAATTCAAAGTCGACTTCAACCCGCAGGAGTACGGCCAGGTTTACGACGTCGAGTACCAGCGCCAGCAGGGAGAAGGAACAACCGGCAGCCCGGTGGTGTTCCGCAAGATCAAGCCACAGGAATACAAGTTCAAGCTGATGTTCGACGGCACCGGCACTTGCGGCGACAAGGTCGAAGTCTACGATCGGATTCAGGAGTTTTTCAAGGTTGTCGGCTACGATGGTGAAATTCACCGTCCCCGGTACCTGAAGTTGCTCTGGGGGAAGTTGGAGTCGAAGTGTGTGCTGATCAAGGCTGACATCACATACAAGCTGTTTTACAGCGATGGCCGTCCGCTAAGGGCGGTAATGGATGCAACCTTTACCGAAAATATCGATGACAGTACCCGGGTCGCAGAAGCAAACGACCAGTCGCCCGACCTGATGCGGAGAGTGACTGTGAAAGAAGGGGACAGCCTGCCGCTTCTCTGTTTCCGGACTTATGGCGATCAGTCTTATTACCTGCAAGTGGCTGAAGTAAACGGGCTGGATGATTTCCGCAACCTGCAGGCGGGCCAGCAGCTGGTTTTTCCGCCGCTGGAAAAGAGTGCCAATGCCTAATGAACGGGCCATACAGACGCAGGCGCCGATCGACCGGCCGACGTTTGCCATCCTGATCGAGGGGGAGGATATCTCCCGTGAATATCAGGTTGCTGCCCTGACTGTCATCAAGCAGGTCAACCGGATATCTACGGCAAAAATCCTGTTGCACGACGGCGACCCGGCCAGAGGTGATTTTGAGGTCAGTAATTCCGAAATGTTCATACCGGGCAAGGAGATCGAGATTTGCGGTGGTTATCACTCGCTGGAAAATACCCTGTTCCGCGGAATCATCACCGGGCATGGCATCAAGGCTCGGCAACGGCGGCCATCGATGCTCAGTATTGAATGTCGGCATAGCGCATTTCGTATGAGCCTTTACCGGCGGAGTGCCTATTTCAGTGAACTGAAGGACAGCGACCTGTTTACGCAAATGGCGGAGAACTACTCTATCGGCAGCGAAATAGAAGAGACCAGTGTCGAGCACGCTGAGCTGGTGCAATACAACTGCACCGATTGGGATTTTATGCTGACCCGCGCTGAGGCGAACGGTCAGCAGGTGTTGACCAACAGGAACGAGTTGCAGATCGGCCCCCCCGATTTCAGTGCCGATCCGGTACAGACGTTGACTTACGGTGCGACCCTGCTCGAGTTTGAGGCTGAAATCGATGCCCGTGACCAGATTGCTTCGGTCAGCAGTGAAAGCTGGGATTCCGCCGGACAGGAGCTGTTCAGCCGCGACGGCTCGGCCGATGAGGTCGAGACTCCCGGTGATCTGCTGTTCGAAGAGCTGGCCGATGTCGCGGCACAACAGGCCCCGGTGCAGCGAAGTGGCAGCCAGCTCAGAGAGGATGAATTGCAGGCCTGGAGTGATGCGCGCCTGCAGAAACAGCGGCTGGCCAAGGTGCAGGGGCGGGCCAGGTGCACCGGCATCGATGTCAATCCGGGGGATTTGATCGAGCTTGAAGGCGTAGGAGACCGTTTCAGGGGCAGGGCTTTTGTCTCCGGGATTCGGCATGAGTTCAGCGGTGGTCCATGGACCACCGATATCGATATCGGGCTGCCGGCAGAATGGTTTGCCGAAAAATTTCCGGTCAGCAGTCCACCTGCTTCCGCACTGCTGCCGGCCGTTTCAGGTTTGCAGATAGGCATCGTTACTGCGATCGTTGGCGATCCGGACGGTGAAGACCGGGTGCGGGTGAGGGTTCCGGTGATCGCACCGGATGTTGATGGTGTCTGGGCACGTGTGGCCTGTCTCGATGCCGGCGAAGAGCGCGGCACCTTCTGGCGGCCGGAAATAGAAGACGAAGTGGTGCTCGGTTTCCTCAATGATGACCCGCGTGACGCCATCATCCTTGGCATGCTCAACAGCAGCGCTAAACCGGCGCCGCTGGCAAGCAGCGACGATAACCACGAAAAGGGGATCGTCACCCGTAGCGGCATGAAAATGATCTGGAACGACGAGAAGGTCAGTCTGACGATCGAAACCCCGGCCGGGAAGAAGATCGTTATCGATGACGATGCCGAAAGTATCCTGCTCGAAGATGACTACAGCAACAAGCTTGAGATGAACAGCGCCGGCATCAGTTACGAGAGCCAAGGTGATATCACCATCAAGGCAACTGGTGATCTCAAGCTCGAAGGGATGAATGTTGAGGTGAAGGCGCAGATGGAAATGAAGGCCGAAGGCGGCGTGGAAGCCAAACTTGTTGGCGGAGCGACGGCCAAGGTTGAAGCCGGTGTTGTGATGATCAACTAAAGGAAAGGAACAGATATGCCTCCAGCAGCACGGGTGACAGACCTGTCTACCCATGGCGGCACCATCGTCGGTCCCGGCAACGCGACGGTGCTGATCGGCGGTATGCCTGCGGCAGTGATGGGCGACAACCATGTCTGCCCGATTCCTCCTCCGGTGCATGTGCCAACAGTCAGTCCCTTTGTGGCCGGCAGCGGTACGGTGCTGATCGGTGGCGTGCCCGCCTTGCGGGTTGGTGATCTTTGTGGCTGTGGCGCGACCGCTGCTATCGGCGAACCGACGGTTATCATTGGCGACTAAGGAGCTTCGCATGACGAAGTTGAACGATACAAATAACCCGTTTCTCGGCACCGGCTGGAGCTTTCCGCCCCGGTTCTCGAAGATCAAAAAGGGCGTCGAACTGGTTTCGGGCGAGGATGATATCCGTGAAAGCCTGGAGATTCTCCTTGCGACCAGTGTCGGTGAGCGTTTCCTGCAGCCGAAGTATGGTTGCAATCTCGACGAACTGATCTTCGAGCCGCTCAATACTACGGTAAAAACCTACATCCGCGGGCTGGTCAAGCAGGCGATCCTGATTTACGAGCCGCGCATCGAGCTGGAAGACGTGGTGATCGAAGCACTCGATGAACCGGCCGGCAAAATCGAATTGGTCGTCTACTACAAAGTGCGGGCGACCAATTCGCGCAACAACCTGGTGTTCCCCTTTTATCGGTCTGAGGTGACTGGATGAGCGGCAGCACAAAGCAGATATGTCTCGGCAACCTCTGGCGCGACGGACAGAGCCAGCAGCAACGCCTGCTGCCAGCCCTCGATCCGGGTAGTGCGCCGATTGACGAGCGTGACCTGCAGCAGTGGCTCGATTTCTCCACCGAGTTTGCCCGTTTGCTCAACTTCATCAATCCGCAGAGCAACAAAGTTGATGGCAACTGGAGCGCTTTTTTCGATCAGTTGCCGGCCGATTTGGCCAGGCAGCTTGCTTTTGATATCGACCTCAATGATGTCGAGCAGAGCTTCGCCGCACGGGGCGACTTGTCTCCACATCTTGGCCTGTTGATAAGTTTCCTGCGCCTCTGCCGCTACGCGCGCGAAGAGCTGAACGGCATCACCGGTCGACATCTCGATCATTTTTACCGCCAGGTGCTGCAGCTCAAATCCGCTCCGCCAGTGGCGGATAAAGTGCACCTGCTGTTTGAACTGAAAAAGAAGGTTGATGAACTGTTGCTGCCCAAAGGCACCCTGGTGACAGCTGGCAAGGATGCGACGAAAAAGGATGTTCAGTTCGAGCTGGCCGATGACCTGAGCGTCTTCCCGGTGACCATCGATTCATTGCGCTCGGTGTTTGTTGATGACGGTCTCATCCGGTTGGCACCGCTTGCGGCCTCGAGCGACGGGATTGGCGGCGAGTTTGCCGAACAGCCAGGGCAGTGGCCTCCGTTCGGCTCCAGCGTGCTGCCGCAGGCGCAGATCGGTTTTGCTTTTGCCGCACCGGTTCTGGCGATGGCGGAAGGCACCCGGACCATCACTCTGGAGATGACGCTGAACGGTTTGCCGAGCGGGATAAATATCGACAGCGCCGGGGAGGGTGCGTTCCAGGTTTACCTGAGCGGAGAGAAGGGTTGGATAGGACCGAAAAGTGCGTCGCTGACAGAGGTATCCGGGCTCTATCAGGTGACCGTTTCGCTCAGTGCGGAAGATGACGCTGTCGTTGCGTATGACGCTGAGCTCCATGGTCACAGCTTCGATACCGGGGCACCTCTTCTGCAACTGTTGCTCAACCAGCAGAAAACGGGTTTTGGTTATCATGAGCTGTCAGCAGTCAGTATCACCAGTGCAGAAATTCGTGTGACCGTCGAGGGGGTGACCAGTCTGCAACTGGAAAGTGACTTTGGCAAACTCGATCCGGCCAAGCCCTTTTTGCCGTTCGGACCGCAAGGGAAGCAGGGGGCGAGCTTTTATGTCGGCAGCGCAGAGGCGTTCAACAAAACCCTGGAGACCTTTACCCTCAAGCTTAAGTGGCTGAACGCGCCGGTCAGCTTCGCCAGCCATTACAACGCACCGGAATATAACTACAGCGTCGGTGGCAACAGCTTTTTCCAGGCAAAACTGAGATCGAAAATAAACGGCCAGGAAAAGGTTTCGACAGTAAACTTGTTCGATTCCGGCAACGCCAGGGCAGAGCACTCTATTTCCGAACCACCAAGTGGCAGTTTGCCTGTCAGTGTTCTTCCCCGACCTCCGTTAATGCAGGCGCAGGCTGTCAGCTTGCAGCAGACCCGCTGGGCGCTGCAACAGGTGCAGGGCCTGCAACTTGTCAGCCCGATCCACTGGTTCTACCCGGCGCTGTCTGTTCACCAGGGATCGACTCCGCGGCTGCGAGACGGTTTTATCGCGCTGCGACTGACAAGAAGTTTTCTGCATCAGGAATATACAGAAGCCTACACTTCCGCTGTGATTGTTGCCGCCGGGGCGCCCCCGGTTTTGCCAAACGAGCCGTACACTCCGACGATCGAAAGCCTGAGCCTGAACTACACGGCCAGCAGCGGGAAACTGGATTTGACGGCAAATTCTGCCGCTGCCGTAGTTGACGATAGCCTGGCGTTTTTCCAGATCGCCCCCTTCGGTCAGCGGCGTGACCACAGCTACCTGCGCAATCAGCTCTCATTTCTTGCCGCGAAGTCGGTGCCGTTGCTGCCTGAATATCCGTTTGAAGGAGAATTCTACCTCGGCTTTTCCGGCGTCGACCCTGGCCGCAACCTGTCTGTGCTGTTTCAGGTCGTCGAAGGCAGCGGCGAGCCCGATCTGGTCAAGCCGGATGTGCAGTGGAGTGTTTTGAGTGATAACCACTGGCGTGAACTGAGCAGCGAGGAACTGCTCAGCGACGGTACGAACGGTCTACTGACCAGCGGGGTGATTCGCTTCAAGCTTCCGGAACTGGCGACCAACCGTAACACCCTGCTACCGAGCGGCTCCTTCTGGTTGCGGGCGACGGTGGCGCAGAATACGGCAGCGATCTGCACCTTGATCGACGTGCAGCCGAACGCTGTGCTGGCGACTTTCAAAGATCAGGGTAACGATCCGGAACGGCTGCGATTGCCCTTGGCGGCGAAATCGATCAGTAAACTGGTGGTGCCGCAGGCGGGGATCAAATCGGTCAGCCAGCCCTACGCTTCCTTTGCTGGACGCATGGCAGAAGATGACGCGGCGTTTCGGGTGCGAGTCAGTGAGCGGCTGCGGCACAAACAGCGAGCGATCAGCCCCTGGGATGTCGAGCGACTGGTGCTGCAGCAGTTCCCGGAGATCTACAAAGCGAAGTGTCTGACCCACACAGCGCCTGACAGCTGCGAAGCGCCGGGGCATTTGACCCTGCTGGTGGTGCCGAGTCTGCACAACCGCAACGCCGTCGACCCGTTACGACCGCGGGCCGACCTCGACACCCTCGATCGCATCAAGGCATACATCGAAGGCTTGACCGGACCGACGGCAACGGTGCATGCCGCCAACCCGCTCTACCAGTCGATCAAGGTCTCCTTTCATGTTCAGTTCCAGCAGCAGCTCGACTTTGGCTTCTACCGCAAGCTGCTCAATGAAGAGATCATCAGGTTCCTTTCCCCCTGGGCTTTTTCGGCTGACAGCGACGTCAACTTCGGTGGTCGGCTGCACAAAACGGTCATTCTGCATCATATCGAGCAACTCGATTATGTCGATTACCTGACCGAGTTCAAACTTTACCAGGGGAATAATTTGACAGATGACCTGGGCGAGGCCCGGGCGACCGATCCGCGCGCCATCCTGGTTTCGGTGGCGCAGCACGATATTCAGAAGCTGTGAGGCGTTTATGGCCGAGAAGCTGACCATCAGCAAACAATCGAGCGATATCACGGCACGCAACTATCAGCGGTTGCGCGAAGAAGGACTGGAACATGTCCAGCTGCTCTCGCGCAAGCTGTGGACCGATTACAACATTCACGATCCGGGCATTACCAGTCTGGAACTGCTCTGCTATGCCATCACCGATCTTGGTTACCGCATCTCTCAGCCGTTGCCCGATCTGTTGGCGCTGCCGGAGCACGTCGAAAAGGCCGAGGCCAGCTTTCCGACTGCGGCGCAGGTTTTGCCGACCCGCCCGGTGACGGTCGATGATTACCGTCGCCTGCTGATCGATATCCCCGGCATCCGCAACGCCTGGCTTTTGCCGGATCCGCAGCAGTATGGCATCAACTGCGAGCGCAGTCGGCTGGAGTTTCTGCAGAAGGGGCGACTGCATAAACACCGGGTCGAGATGAAAGGGCTCTACCGGGTGCTGCTGGAGTTGGAAGAGGATGTTGCCAATGGGGATCGTGATCTGCGCAACACCCTGCAGCAGAAAGCCTGGCAACTGTTACAGGCCAGCCGCAACCTGTGCGAAGATTTTACCGGCATACAGCTTGTGCGGCAGAAACCGTTTTGCCTCTGTGCCGAGATCGAGCTGGCACCGGATGCAGAGATCGACCTGACCGAGGCGCGTATTTTCCGTGCGGTGCAGCAGTTCCTCACCCCGCCGGTCAAATTCTATTCGCTGCAGAAGCTACTCGATAAAGGGACGCCGGTTGAGACTATCTTCGAAGGGCCGCTGCTGCAGAACGGCTTCCTCGCTGCCGAAGAACTGGCCGCTTCGCAGATCCGCCAGCAGATCAACCTATCCGACATTCTGCAGGAGATGATGCAGGTCGAGGGGGTGCAGGCGGTGCGCGATATCGTCATCGCTCCGAGCGGTGCGCAGCTGCCAGAGGATGAGGATAGCTGGATTATCCCGGTCTGGCAGGAAGGCCAGCAGCCACTGCAGCCGGTCATCAGCACAGAGTGCTCACGGCTGGTTTTCTACAAAGACCTGCTGCCGTTCCAGGCAGATTTCGAGCGCGTTGAAAACCTGCTGGCTGAAATGGAGCAGGATGAGCAGGCGAACGCTCACCCCGGTAGCACCGACCTGCCGATCCCGGCCGGGCGTTATCGCAACAGCGGCGATTACCAGAGCATCCAGCAGCACTACCCGCGCGCGTACGGTATCAGCGACAGCGGCCTGCCGGAATCAGCGAGTGATCAGCGTAAGGCTCAGGCGCGGCAGCTGCAGGCCTACCTGCTGTTCTTCGATCAAGTGCTGGCCAACTATTTCGCCCAGCTCGGTAACGTGCGTCAGCTGTTCACCCTCGACCCGGCCATCGGCCAGAGCTATTTCAGCCAAGTGGTCGCTGGGGTGACTGATGCTGATGGACTTTATGCCGATCCTGCAACGCTGGCCGAAGATATCCAGAGCCTGACGGAGGATGAAGCGACCTTCCTCAAACGCCGCAATCGTTTCCTCGACCATCTGCTGGCTCGGTTTGCCGAAAATTTCAACGAGTACGTCTGGACCATGTACGCTCATGATCGCAGTAACGCTGTGGCCGAGGCGGCACGGGCTAAACGGGAATTTCTGCGGGATTATCCGAGTTTAAGTGTCAATCGGGGCGGAGCCTTCGATTACAGCCTGAAAAAGGAGCTGTGGGACACCGCCAATATCAGTGGCCTCAGCCTGCGGATCGGTCGTTTGCTCGGCATCCGCAATCTCGACCGGCGTAACCTGGCGAACGTGAAACTCGATATCTACGACGAGCGGGACCGGGTTGAAGATGATCTCAAAGAGTACCGCTTCCGTATCCGCGACGATCGCCCCGAGATGGAGGGCAAAATCCTGCTCAGCAGCAGCTGGAAGTTCCTCGACTCGCGCGATGCCCGCGAAGAGATGCAGCGGGTCCTCGGTTTCGCTCTCGATCGCAGCAATTACCAGCCGCGTGTCGCCAAGGACGGGCGTTATTATTTCAACCTGACCGATGGTGAGGAGGATATTCTCGCCCGGCGAATTGAATATTTCGCCACCGAAGCGGAGCGTGATGCGGCGATCGATCAGATCCTCGATCTGCTGCAGGACAGGTTCAGTGACGAGGGTCTGTTCCTGGTCGAACACCTGCTGCTGCGGCCGCAGCGGGAAATCGGTCTGCCCTTCGATGGTGGACGGAGTACTGCTACTCCCGCCGCACCGGTAAACCTGCGAATTTCCGACCGGATACCGGCGCCAGGCGCGATTGCGGAAACGATCCGTCCGATCGAGGATTCTCTGTTGGCTGAACAACAGCAGGGGCTTTTCCTGCCGATCTGTACAGGCGGTGATTGCAGTAACGTCAAATACATCGACCCCTATAGTTGCCGCATCAGTATTATTCTCCCCGCTTGGCCGGCACGCTTTTCAGATATCGATTTCCGCCGCTTCGCCGAAAAGACCATCCGCCAGGAGACCCCGGCCCACATCCTGCCGAAGATCTGCTGGGTCGACCGGGCGCAGATGGCCGGGTTCGAGAAGGCTTACAAACGCTGGCTGCAGGCGACTTTCGGCAGCTCGCGGGTAAACAAGCAGACAGCATTGGCTGAACTGGTTAAAGCTTTGAGCAATTTACGCAGTGTCTATCCCGAGGCGACTCTGGCGCCTTGCGATTTCATCCTGGACCGCGCGGTTCTGGGCAGACGAGACGGGTGACGTTATGGCAGATGCAAACAGGCTTTCCACGCAGGTGACCGAACACACGGTCTTCGAAGAGAACCAGGTTCTGACCGCTGAACAGCTTAATCAAGTGGTCGGCTATCTCGATCGGCAGCAGCGGTTGACGCGGGCCCGGCTGCACGGGGTCGGCATCGTCTGCGGATTGCAGCTCAAGATGATCGCGACGGCGGTGAGTTTGAGCCCGGGAACGGCACTGACCACCGATGGCGACCTGATGAATGTCGAAGAGCCGCTCTCTTTCGGCCAGTTTAAAAGCTTCACTGATCAGGATGCTCTTTACCCCCATTTCATGGTCGATGACATCACCATGCCGCTCTACGAGTTGGTGGCAAAAGGTGGTACGGCATTGAGTAGTTTCACTGCCACGACCGGGCGGCAGCTGAGCAACATGGTGGCGGTGCTTTACCTGGAGAGCTACTTTTACGATCCCGACCTGTGCACCGGCAGTGGTTGCGATAACAAGGGGAAAGAAGCGCGCAACAACCTGAAACTGTTGCTGGTTGATGCCGAAAACGCTCCGTTGCTGCTTGGTTCGGAGGCGTTGCTCGGGCGGCGTTACCCGCTGTTGGAGAGCTATGTGATGACCCGGCCAATTCTCGAGCCGGACAACATCGACGATTACACCGACCTTGGCAACACCTATCGCAATGTCATCCTGCAAACGATCCCCGAACTGAAAGAGCGGTTGCAGAAAACCTGGCAAAAGCAGATCAGCATGCTGGTCAGTGACCTTTACGGTAAAACCAACCCCACGCTTGCTTGGGCAGAAAAACTGGAGACGTTGCAGAACCATGTGCAGAACAGTCTGTTCGGGGTGCAGTACCTGTACGATTTTCTCCGCGATTTGAGTCTCGCTTACAGTGAATTCAAAGAAGCGCTGTTCGAGGATAATTTCATCTGCATGCCGCCGGTCGAGCTGTTCCCCAAGCATGTGCTGCTCGGCGGAGTCGGTGACTATTCGGAGGTTCGCCACGGTTTTTATGAATCGCCACAGCTCAATCGCAAGGACCGGGCCCTGGCTCGCATCCGTTTTTTGCATCAGCGACTCGACCGGATGATCCGCCTGTTCGAGATGCCGGCGGTCACGGAGAAATTGAAGTTTACCCCGACATTGCTCTCTTCCGCCGGGCTGGGCGAGCGGGCTATCCCCTACTACTATAAGCCGGACAAGCTGCGCCCGCTGAACGGCAACTGGAGTTTCGAACTGAGCCAGCGTGGGCTGCAGCGCGAGATTTACGGCTATTACGCCGAAACTCTCGGTGGCAGTGCCGCGGCCAAACAACCGCTCAATTATGATTTTGATTGCTACGATTTCTTCCGGGTGGAAGGCCACCTGGGAAGGGATGTGGAAGAGGCTGAAGCCGCGTTGAAGCAGCAGATCGAAGATTACAATCTGCCGATTCAGGTTCTGCCTTTGCAAGTTGAGACCGCGTTGATCCCTTTCAAGCCAAGGCCGCTCGCTCCTCTCCGCGAGCTGAAGGCACTGCATCGTTTCCATCGCCTGGATCTGCTGGAAAATGTCAAAAATATCCGCGATTTTACCGAGAAGGTCCAGGCTACGGTCGAGGACTCGGAAAAATTACCGGAAACTGATGTTCATGCCGACACCCTTTCCTATAACAAGGCAATCGGAGCAGGGGCCGATGAGTTGAAGCAGTCGCTCGATCAGGTCCGTAACGACTTGAAGGTCGATTTCAGCCAGTTCAAACTGAACGACTTCAAGTTGCATTATTCCGGCGCAGTGCAAAAGGCTGCAGCCATCAATAAAAATGTGCGTGGTGTGACCTATGCCTCTTCTTTCACCCCCTTCGAGGGATTAATCAATGATACCAAGTTCAAGTGGCTTGGCTGGATCGAGGGGATTTTGCTGAAACGGGCGGAAGAGGCTGAAGAACTGTCGAAGTTCGCCCAGTTCCTCAAGGAGGCACCGGCAATGGAACACCTGGCCGGTGCGCCGAAAGGGGGCACTTTTATCCTGGTTTATTCTGGCGCCAGTAAAAAGGTGGTCGCTGATTTCTGCCTGCCGTACTGGCATGTTGATCAGCCGAAGCTGGATGAAGCGGAGGAACAAGTGGCGGAAGAGAGTGAACCGAACTGGACTCTGCTCAATGATTTTATGGTGCAGCGTGATGACCTGACTCTGTTGACGGATCAGTTCAACGAGGTGAAGGCGACGGTAGAAACCTTCAACTGGCGGCTGCGAACCCAGGAAACGATCGCCGACCAGATCCTGACTGCTAAAGTATCTCCGGCCGGTGTGGTCGAAGAAACTTACTTGGAGGAGGCCTTGGGGGCGCGTGCCGAGATGCTCGCAGCGGCAGAAAAATATCTGGATTATGTCGACGAAAAGGCCGCAGAGGGAACTCTGACAGCTGCAGAAGAGGCGATGCGTAAAGATGTAGAAACCGTCACCGGTGGCATTATCAAAGAGGCGGTCAACGAGATCGGCAGCAAAGATTCAGATATCCTGCCCGGTTCGGAAGAGGAGAAATTCGTCGAAATGGCGATCAGTGCCAGCGCCCGGATGAGCGCGGCGGAAAAGGCATCCCTGTCGGCCAGCATGGTTGAGATTCAGAGCGGAGCAGGAACAAAGACCAACATGGCCAGTATGCTCGACAGGATGATTATGAAGTAGGAGCGTTATGGAGCACCTGATCCAGCGACAGATTCTGGAACTTAAATTTGCTTCGCAGGATGATGCGCGCTTTTGGATGGAGCGTTTGCCCGAGTTAAACAGGCAGGTCATTTTGACCGAGTTGGAGCAGGTTTTCGATGAACTGGCGGGTGGCCAGAACCTGCGGCTTGAACAATTGCAGATCGATTTAGGCCGACTGAGGCGGAGCGATCTGGAGCATGACTTGGCGCAGCTTGTCAGGCAGAAGGTGCGGGAAGCGTTGCAGCCTCACCTCGGCCAGTTGCCGCATAACGAAAAATCGCCAGGACTTGCAACTCTAGCAACGCGGAAACCGCGCCTTTCTGACAAACAGAACCCTGCTTCCCACCTCGACGCCGCTTCCCTGGAAGAATTGTTTGAACAGTTCCTTCAGAGTGGACATTTTCCCTGGTGGTTGCAGCGGGAGGCTTCCGGGCAACTCGATCAACTTTACCAGGCTTTCTTGCTGAGGGCACCGGATGCGGCCGGCCGGCTTTTGCGACAGGCGATCAGCGAGCCGGACTGCCTGGTTCGGCTGGTCGAGCAGTTTTCCAACCGCAGCCACAAGTTGACCCTGTCGCGGCTGCTGCCGGCGGAGATGGGCGCTCTGCTTTTTGACCTGCGTAAAGTCGCGAGTCTTCTGCTGGCGCGTCGGGGCGGCGGCCAGCAAGCTCGGGCTCTTGGTTTCAAGCTGATCTACGGCATGATCGCTGTCGACAACCAACAGTGGCTTGAGCGACCGAACTTGCTGGCGCGTCAGTTTTTCACCTCCCTGGAGCGGATCAGCGGAGTCTCGCCTCGCGAGTTGGCGAAGGAGGTTGATGGCACCGTTTCCGGGCTGAAACTGATGCCCGCAACCCTGGCCCTGTTGGCAGACATGTTACGTCAGCCGGATGCTTTTTCCGGTCAGCAGGAGTTAGATCGGGACCAGCGGGAAAAAGAGATAGAGCCGGGAGCAGAAAGTGACAGCAAAGGTTCTGTGGCAGGAGAAATAGATATCGCTGTCGCGAATGCCGGACTGGTGCTGCTCTGGCCGCATCTGGCAGAAATCCTGCGAAAACTCGATTTGCTCGAGAAGTTGATAGACGGCTCTAAGAAGCCAAAAGTGGAGTCGGTTCTGCTGTTGCAACAGTTGGTCACCGGGAGACCGGCAGGGCAGGAGAACCTGCTGTTTTTGAACAAGCTGCTCTGTGGCCTTCCAGCAAATGCTCCAGTGCCACGGCGGTTGCGGCCGAACCAGCAGTGGGTGCAGGAAAGCGAAAATCTGCTCAAAGCGGTCATTGCGCAATGGGCAGTGTTGAAAAACACCTCGGTAAATGGAGTGCGCAGCGGTTTTCTCCAGCGTGATGGCATCCTGCGAGAGCAGGGAGAAGGCTGGCTGTTGCAGGTCGAGCGCAAACCTCAGGATATCCTGTTGGAGCAGTTGCCCTGGGGCCTCGGCATGATTCGTTTTTCATGGATGCAAAGACCTTTGATAGTTGAATGGTGAGCAATGAAAGCGGACCCTTTTTTACAGAATGCCACCGCTCTGAACGATGAGCTCGACTGGCTGTTCCGGGTACTTGATACCCGTATCAAGTTGCATTTCGAGGAAGACTGCGACTACCGGGACGTGTTCGAAATATCGGCCCCGGCCTTGAATGATCAATCCAGCTTCGCGCGTTTTATCCAGCATTACCAGCTCACCGAAGCTGAGCGCCTGGTCTTGATCCTGGCTTTGACCCCGCATGTCCGGCCGCAACTGCTCGATGTCCTTTTTACCAAGAACTCGGTCAGCAATCGCGACTTTACCGAGTTCGGTGGGCGCAGCAGTGCTTCTTTCGGCGGGTTCCTGCCGAGCGCGGAAACAGCTCTCTTCCTGTTGGCCGGCAACGATCTGGCCCGGCGGTTTTCATTCCACTATCTGTTCGATGCAGATCATGTTTTTTCCGAACACGGCATTATCACTCTGGAAAAGATGCAGCCGGGAGAACCGCACCTCAACGGGATTCTGAGTGTAAACCGCGAGATCATCGAGCTGGTGACCACCGGCAAGGTTGGACGCCCCATGTTTGGCGCCGATTTTCCCGCCAAGCGGATAACGACTGAAATGGAGTGGGATGACCTGGTTCTTGACCCGGAAACTTTTGAGGATGTCCTGGAGATAAAATCCTGGCTGGCCCATGGCGATACCCTGCTGTACGAACTTGGTTTGGCGAAAAAACTCAAGCCGGGCTATCGCAGTCTGTTTTACGGCCCACCCGGCACCGGCAAAACCCTGACAGCCAGTCTGCTGGGGAAAAGCTTCGAGCGGGATGTCTACCGCATTGATCTGTCCGCGGTGATCTCCAAGTACATCGGCGAGACGGAAAAGAACCTGGAAAAGATTTTCCAGAAGGCGGAGCTGCGTGACTGGATTCTGTTCTTTGACGAAGCGGATGCCCTGTTCGGCAAACGGACAAAAATCAGCAGCTCCCATGACCGCTTCGCCAATCAGGAAGTCTCCTATCTGCTGCAGCGGGTCGAGGATTATCCTGGGGTGGTGATCCTGGCCTCGAACATGCGCGCCAACCTGGATGACGCCTTTGTCCGCCGTTTCCAGTCGATCATCCACTTCCCAATGCCGGATGCCCGTGAGCGGCTGCAATTGTGGCGCTCGGCGTTCTCGGAAAAGACCGATCTGGCGGAGAAGGTCGACCTGAAAGAGATCGCCGGGCGCTACGAGCTCTCCGGTGGATCGATTATGAACGTGGTGCGCTATGCCACGTTGAGAGCGTTGGAAAGGGAGGAACGCACAATCTCCAATGGAGATTTGCAGGAAGGGATCAGGAAGGAGTTTCAGAAAGAAGGGAAAACGATTTAACTGCTGGGAGCGCGTCCCTTTTGTGGCGCAACTGGAGTTGAATCACGGGCGAGTTTCTGCTGATTCCCGAAGCGACCTCCGAAGAGGTCGCGGGGCAGGTTGAAACGGTAGGTGGAATATGTTTGCAACGGCAACCAAACAAAAAGAATCCACCGTTGCGGCACGGAACAAGGCTTCCGCATCCGCCCACCCCAGCCGTGCGCCCGCTGCTGCAACCGTTCAACTCAGTCGTGTTATCTGCAATGCGCAGGTTCAGCCGAAACTGAAAAGCGGAGAACAGAAAGATCGGCAGGAGCAGGAAGCGGAACAGAAGAGCGAGCGGGTCATGCGAACATCAGTCTTCGTTGCGGCCAATACTCTTCCTGCAACCAATCAATGGACCTTTCCCGATGTAAGTCGTCTGCCGCCCCAAAGTCCGGCAGTTCCATTGCCTATTCCGTATCCACATGTCAGTCGGATCGATCCAGCCAAGGGGAGTAAGCAGGCCAAATTCCGCCCTAAAAGCGTTGTGATCCGTGGCCGTTCGCAATACCAGGTTTCACAGGGGGACGAACCGGCAACTGCACGCCAGGGAATTGTTTCGGCGCGAGACCGGGCACAGACCCCGCAGATCACGGTCCTGCAAACACCGGGGACGCAGGTTCAAAGGTTCGCAGGCTCCGTCGGCGATCAGTTGGGTTCACTTGCCCGGCGCGTACCGGGCTATACTCTCCTGACGCAAGTTATTGGCAGTGATCCGATTTCCGGTGGCGCACGCGCGCCACCCGCGGATCAATTACTCAGTATTTTGTTTGGACTGGTCGCAAACGGCCGTGCCCTCTACCGGAAAATAACGCAAGAGGGGCTGGTCGGGCGTACGTTGATCTTCCTGCGCGCTGAATTGCTGCGTCACAACCTGACCGCAGCACGACTGCGTCGAACTATTTCCAGTGCGCGTAGCGAGATGGATTTCTTCCGGCTCGATGCGGTGCCTTATAACCTGCGGGTGCTCGCCCGGCACCTTGCCTTGCTGCTGGCTGACGTGCGTAGCCTGGCCGGGGCGGTGTTCCATCAGCTGGTCGATCTGCTCAAGCAGCTCCTCCGTGACCGCTTGGCAGCCATGGCCCAGCGTATACCGGGGTTCTTCCTGTTAACAATGCTGATCGGCCATAACCCGATCAGCGGTGAAGCCGTCGAGCGTTCACCGGTCAATCTGGTCCGTGGCCTGCTGGAGTTTGTCCCGGGTGGCCGGGCCAAGTTCCGCGATCTTCAGGAGTCGGGCGCACTGGCGCGTGCTTTTGCCTGGATCGAATTTCACCGGATACTGTTTGTTGGTATCCGGGCCAGCCTGCGCAACGCTTTCAGGACTTTCTGGGCGACCTTGTCAATTCAGGACATTCTCAACCCGGTAGATTTTATCGCTCGCACCATCACAATTTTTTACTCTCCGGTGCAGCGAATCCTTTTCTTTGCCATCAGTGTCGGCCATAAAATTCAGGAATTGATTGTCGAAGCGGTGATGGGATTTGGGTCACGCGTGCTGTCTCTTGTGCAACGTGTTCGTTCAGTATTCCTGCGCCTCGCCCGTAACCCGATCGCGTTTGCCACCAGCCTGGTGCGTTCTGCGTGGCGGGGGCTGCGTCGCCTGGCGCTGCGTCTGACCGGTTTTCTGCGGCGTTCATCGGCTGCTCTGGTTGCTCGTGTTTTGCGGGTGGCAGGTTTGCTCAGCGAGCGCCTCAACCTAAGCCGGATTTTCTCGCTGGTCGAGCGGGTGCTGGGTATCAGTTTCCGTCGTCGTGTCCGCGGTCGTTTGCTGCGGCGTTTCGGCCGGCACATGGTGGCCTTTATGCAACGTCGGGTTGCAGCCGTGCGCCGACTGTTTGCCCTCGGACCGCTGCGGGCTTTCGGTCTCCTGAGGCTGGCGGTGACACGTCTCCGTGATCGGATTTTCGGACCGCTGCGAAGTTTTCTCATCAGCCGAATTATACGAACGGCAGTTTCACGCATAGTACAGTTTTTCAACCCGGCAGGGACTGTGATTGCCGCGATCCGCTCCATCTACCGAAGTGTCAATTTCTTTGTCGACAGACTCGGCCAGATCGGAGGCTTGGTGGCAAATATTGCAGGTTCTGTCTGGCGACTCATTGCTGGGACCGCCGGACGCGCGGCAACTTTCGGTGAGCGAGCGCTGGCTAGAACCATCCCGCTGATTCTCGGTTTCCTTGCACGTTTTGTCGGAATCGGCGGTGCGGCCGGGCGCTTGCGGCAGATCATCAGCCGTTTGGGCAGACCGGTCGTCCGCGTTTTTGAGCGGGTTTCCGATATGCTTGTCCGCCAGGTCGCTGGCTGGTTGCGACGATGGAGACGAAGAGATGTACGGGCAAGAGCAGAGCGCTAAATGTAAATAGGAAGAGGGGTGAGTAATGAAAACTTACGCGAAGAGAGCAGGTGAAGCCAAGGTTCAGCGCCGAGTCGAAGGACGCAGAAAAACTCCGGCGATGGAGACGCTGCAGCTCAGTCGTTTGCTGCACAAAGCAGGGGCGCAGGCCAGGCTGAAGATCGGCCGGCCGAATGATCGCTATGAGCAGGAGGCGGATCGGGTTGCCGATCGGGTGATGGCCTCCCCCGATTCATCACAGGTTGCAGCCCCGGTTGTTGCTGGAATTTCGCCGTTGAGGGCGCAGAGGGCCGAAGAGGAAGAAGAGGCAGCTCAAGCTCAACCATTGCAGCGGCAGATCGAGGAAGAGGAAGAGGAAGCGCTGCAGCCGAAATTGCAACGACAGATTGAGGAAGAGGAGGAACCGGTTCAGCCACAGCGCTTGCTGCGGCAGGAAGAAGAGGAAGAGGCTCAGGCGAAACTACAGCGGCAGGAGGAGGAAGAGGAAGCAGCCCAGGCAAAAGGTGCGGCCGGGGGCGTTGCATCATCGCAATTTTCTTCCCAGGTCAGCAGCCTGCGAGGGGGTGGGCGGCCGCTAGCAGCGACGGAACGGTCTTTTTTCGAGCCGCGTTTCGGAGCCGATTTTTCTTCGGTGCGGGTGCATGAGGGAGGGCAGGCTTCGACGTTGGCACGCTCGGTCCAAGCGAAAGCGTTCACGGTCGGACGGGATGTTGTTTTCGGTGCCGGTCAGTATGTGCCCGGTTCACCGCAGGGGAGAAAGCTGTTGGCCCACGAGTTGACTCATGTGGTGCAGCAGAGCGGTGGACAATCGGGAAAGTTACAGCCGTTTCGCGAGATCTCCCGTTCGGCGCCGAGTGGCACGATTCAGAGGCGTCGTCTGCCAAAAAAGTCTGAATTGGCTGCCCTGCTGGGTGGCCGAAATCAGACCGCTCACCATGCCGGCCTGAAGCGATTGCTTAGCCGGACGATGGCGTTGTTAAGCCCGGCACAGAAGAAAAAGGTCAGGAAAAAGGCCCGCGGTTCCTTAAGTCCGGCTCAGTTTGCCAAGCTGCCGAGTACCAAGCAGAATATTCTGCTGGCTGAAGCTCTTTATAACAGTTACAAGGTCCTGCGTTTGGGGGATCCCTCGCAAACTGAGGTGGGGCCGCGCAATAGTGCCGAAAGGATGAAACTGCTGGCCCTGTTCGGTTTGACGGCTGGTCACCTCACGGCCCTATCCCTCGGCGGCCATGATACGGAAATCAAGAAGATTTTTGGTGCTGCCAACCTGGCGACAGTAAAGAGAAATTATGCCAGGGCTCTTGTTCGCCTGACCTATCTTTATCGTAATAACAAGATTCGCACCGATCGCTCCGGTTACAGTGAAGAGGTTGGCTTGGGAGGGTACGCAAACCGAGATGTCATCATGTTGTCGAATGATTGTTTCGATAAACCGAGGGCACACGAGTCGATCGTCACTCTGGTGCATGAAAGCATGCATGCGGGCAACGCAAACATCGGCGACTACATCTACACTTCGGCGAAGAACGCTTTTCCCAAGAAGTCCGCGGCGATCAAGCTGAAGAATGCAGCGCACTACGAAATTCCACTCAGGCGTCATTTGAAGATGTCGCACAGCTTTGGCAAAGGAGCTTTCATCCCTGCTGGAACAACTGTCGGCGGGGTGACCGCAGCCAAGCTGACGCCGTTGGAGAAGGGCCTCGACCTGGCGGCTAACAGGGTGAGAAAAGCCTGGGATGTCGGTGTTTCGCTCCATGAATTCTACATCAGTATTCACCAGCGACCTCAGCGTTGGAGCAGGCGATATCGGCGCTGCTTCCCCTACTGGTCAAAGGTCGAGAAGATGACTATCCATCAGCGCAAAGCGATCTCCAGGAGCAGTAGTGATGCGTCGCGAAAACCGGTGACCAGCATCGATCTGGCACTGTCGGAAGGAGTGAGTCGTAAGCTGACTCTGGCCTCTCGGGCGATGTTGAAAGGAGAGACCAAAGCGAGAGCCTTCCTGCTGAAAAAGATGACAGTTGCGTCTTATCAGAAGATTCGAAAAAATAAGTATAAACTGCGCGATAAGCTTTTACGTTACGTGCTGCAGGATAAAGTCGGGCGGATGACCGGTGGCATTTTGCGTGACATGGCAGTGTTGCGGGCGCTGGCGAGCGCTTACGATCAGAGCACTTACGCCAAAATTCTGCGGGCGCGCAGCCCTTCTCGCTTCCCGTATGCCTGAGGCGCAAAAAAAGGCCGACAGGAATTCCTGTCGGCCTTTGGTGTGCAACTGAAGAGCCGATTTACTTGCGCTGGAAAGTGCTTTCGGCGAAGGTGTATTTGAAGTTCATGTGGTCGGTGTAGGTCTCTTCGAGAATCGCAACCACGTCTTCGGTGAAAACCAATTCCTCATCGGTCGGAATAACGAAAACTTTGACCGGGGAGTCGGCGGTGGTGATCATGGTTTCCGCCTTCCGGGTCATGGTGTTGCGGTTCTTTTCCTTGTCCAGCTTGATGCCCATGTGCTCCAGGTCCTCCAGGGCTTTTTCACGGATCAGCCAACCCATTTCTCCAACACCGGCGGTGAAGACAACGGCATCAAGGCGACCAAGAGCGGCGCAGTAGGAGCCGATGTACTTTTTCAGGCGATAGCCTTCGATCTCCAGCGCTAGTTTGCACTTTTCGTTGCCAGCTTCAGCGGCTTCAATGACATCACGACGGTCAGTGAATTCACCGGTGACACCGAGTACGCCGGCTTTTTTGTTCAGAACGTTGTCGATCTCTTGCGGGGTCAGGTTCTCACGCTGCATGATGAAGGCCGGGATTGCCGGGTCGATATCGCCGCAGCGGGTTCCCATCATGGCTCCTTCCAGTGGGGTGAGGCCCATCGAAGTGTCGACCGAGACGCCATTTTTTATGGCTGTGTGGGAAACACCGTTGCCGATATGCATGGTGATAATGTTGCAATCCTTCGGGGCTTTGCCCAGCAGGACGGCGGCACGCTTGGAAACGTACAGGTGGCTGGTGCCGTGGAAACCGTAGCGCCGTACGCCGTGCTTTTCGTACCACTCGTAGGGGACAGGATAGGTGTACGCTGACTCCGGCATTGTCTGGTGAAAGGCTGTGTCGAAGATGGCAACGTGCGGAACGTCCGGCAGATTGGCCTGCGCGGCTTCAATGCCGGAGATGTTCGGCGGGTTGTGCAGAGGTGCTAAGTGCTGTACTTCTTTGATTGCATCGAGAACTTCGTCGGTGATCATTACCGAGCAAGTGAATTTTTCGCCGCCGTGGACAACACGATGACCGACAGCAGAAATTTCCGACATTTCCTTGATGACGCCGTGCACATTGTCCGTAAGGATTTTGACAATCAGGTGAACAGCAGTCTTGTGGTCCGGGCACTCGTATTCTTCGCGGTAGGTCTCGCGCCCGGGAACTTCATGAATAATGTAGGAATCACCAATGGTAACCCGTTCTACCATCCCCTTGGCGATAACTTCTTTTTTCTTCCAGTCGAACAGCTGGTACTTAACTGACGAGCTGCCGCAATTAAGTGCAAGAATATCCATTGTTTATGTCTCCTTTAGCGCATTTTTTGTCAAATCGACATTTTAGTTAAAATAAAAAATCGTTTTATTTTTGCTTAAAGAAAAGATTGAGATATCTGATAAAAAGGCAAAAACCCTGTGCTGTAAGGGGGTTGCCGAATAAAAAGAGCGTACAATCTAGCCCAAAAAACCATATCTTGGCAAGGGTTTTTCTGGGCTAGACAGCCGCAACAAGATCGGGTAAAGTTGTCGCCGACCTAAAATGCAGCTTCCGCCTCGGAGGCTGTATATCTCACGAATTGAGGAGGAGAGAATAATGGCTTACGTAATCAGTGACGAATGTATTGCTTGTGGTGCTTGCGCCGATTCCTGCCCGGTCGAAGCTATTTCTGCCGGCGACCCGATTTACACCATCGATGCAGCTGCCTGCACCGATTGCGCTGCATGTGTTGATACCTGCCCGGTTGATGCTATCAGCGAAGCTTAAATCGACCCTGTATTTTTAATACAGAACAGATTTGAAAGCGGCGGCTATTTCTTATAGTCGCCGTTTTTTTGTGCCTGTATGTTTTTTGATTTTTTAGGGTGGGGTTATTGAGCGGCTGGCTCGGAAGAGGCGATGTCGACACTGAATTCAGAGAGGTTCTGGGGCAGGTCGCGAAAGGCGATGACAAATGGGATGGTTTCTTTGTTGTTGACCTTTACATTACTCATGGCTTTGCCGAACTGGTTGCGCATCATTTCTTCCAGTTTACTGAACGGCAGGGTTTGCAACTCCTGGTCGCTGATCGGGTTGCCGCAGAAGATGGTCTTCTGCAGCAACTGTTTGCCGTTCTGGTCAAAGATAATACCTTTGACCTGGATAGAGGAGCGCGGCTCCCTGTAATTGTTGGTTGCCGCGCCACGGATGACAAAAAGCTCGCCTGCCTCCTGGTTGTTGATGAATTTTCCTTCCAGCTCACTCAGCGAAATCCGACCTTGTTCTAACGTCTGGACCTGCTGGCCGAGCAATTGCTGGATCGCTTGCTCGATCTGTTCCGGGCCGTTCAGGAAATAGAGAGCACCGCCGATAATCGCCAGACCGAGAATTAACAGCAACAGGATGCGGATCAAGCTGCCCAGCGGACTGCTCTTCTTCACTGTCGGCGCTGGCACTGCCGGTTCTTGTGCAACAGGCTCCTGCTCTTGCTCATCAGCGAACAACGCAGTCAGCTCTTCGTCGCTATATTTTTTCTTCTTTTTGGCTGGCTCTTCCTCTTCTTCCGCAACAGCTTCAATCGGCTCTACTGGTTTTTCTATTTGCTCATCGGCTGGACCAGAGAAAGTGAAATCTTCTTCTGCGTTCGCCGAGGTTTCCATGAGCTCCTCAGCAGTTTCGGGCTCGGAATCGAAGCTGAAGTCGTCCTCTTCTTCCGCTGTTGCCGGATCGAGTTCGCGGAACTGATCGTAGCTGAAACTGCTTTCAGGTTCCTCTTTCTCCCCACTGAAATCGCCGCTGAAAGGCTCTTCGTCGCTCTCCGAGGTCGAATCGGTGGCAGTTTCCGGTTCCTCAACAAGCGGGGCTGGTTCTGGCTGAAAGTCCTGCTCTTCTTCTGCATCCGCACCGAAATCGAAATCGCTTTCGCTTGTCGAATCAACTTCGGGTGCTTCGTGTTGCACCGAAAACGCTTCAGGAACCGGGGGCTCTGCAACGGTTGGTTCTTCAACCGCCGGGCTTTCGATCACTGGCGCAGGGATTTCTTCTTCGACCGGCTTCTGCGCCAGGAATACATGTTTGCATCGAGCGCAGCGGACTTTTGCACCGCCATCTGGAATCCGCTCGCTGTTGACACGGAATTTGGTCGAACATTCAGGGCAGACTATGACCATCCGATCTTCTCCTTTTCCGGAGCCCGGTGAGGGGCTGTCCACTTCATCATTTAAAGACAATTACTCTTCTTCAATAACGTAAATGTCAGGTAGATTACGGTAACGCTCATCATGATCTAATCCGTAGCCGATAATGAATCCATCATCCATGCTGATACCGACATAATCGGCCTCGATCTCGACCTCGCGCCTGGCGCGTTTGTCGATCAGGGTGCAGACCTTCAGCGATTTTGGTTTCTGCAGCAACAGTTTGTTGTAGAGACACTCAAGTGTATAGCCGCTATCGACGATGTCTTCGACAATAATAACGTTACGCCCGGTGATCGGCATTTCCAGTTCTTTGCGAAATTCGATAATGCCGGAGGTCTGAGTGCCGGAACCGTAGCTGGCCAATCGAACGAAATCGACCACGCTGGGTGATGTGATCTCGCGGATCAGATCGGCAATAAACAGAAAGGAGCCTTTCAAGACACCGACCAACATGATTTCTTCATCACCGTAGTCGCGGCTGATTTCTTGCCCTAGGCGATTGATTTCACGAGCTATTTTGTCGCGGGAGAAGAGGATTCTGCGGGTTTGCTCCGGCATAAGATTTTTGCTCCATTGATTAAATGTATTAAATGTACTCTATAGCAAGAAGAATACAAGCCTGTCAATCGCAACCGACAGTCGTCATGACTGTTTTGTTATCGGGATTGTGCTATGATTCAGAGCTGTTAGAATTGTCGACCAAAGTAGGAGAGGTTTATCGATGAAGCGTCTGCTTGCCACTATTGTTTTTTGCTCACTCTGGCTCTCTACCGCCTGGGCTGCTCCCAGTGTGACGGTAGAGACCTTGACCTATGATTTCGGCACCGTTTTCCAGGGTGACAAGGTTCATCACGTGTTTCGTTTTCATAACAACGGTGATCAAATTCTGCAGGTCGGTAATGTTCGTAGTTCCTGCGGTTGCACTGCAGCGATGTTGTCGTCCAAGCGGATTGCCCCCGGTGATTTCGGTGAGTTGCGCGTTACCTTTGATTCCACTGATTTCAAAGGAGCGATACACAAGACCATCAGTATCGATTCAAACGACCCGAAACATGAAGCAGTAAGCTTTGGCCTGGTCGGAACAGTCAAGGCTGAAATCCTGACTGAACCGGACCGGATCAAGTGGGGCCGGGTTAAAGAGGGAACAGAGTTGACGACGAGGGTCAGGCTGAAAAATCTGGGGCAGAAGGATATTCGCCTGCATGCGCCGACAGCTACAAATCCCGAACTCAAGGCTGAGCTGAGTGCGCTTGACCTGCCGCACGGCGAAGAAGTTGAACTGCTGGTAACAGCAACGTACCCGGAAGGGAAGAAGCGATTGACTGGCTACATTATTATTGCCACCGATTATCAAAAACTGCCGCAACTGAGAATCCCAGTTTCGGCCCGCTTATCGAAGAAGTAAGCCCTTACCGGTTCAAGGAGCTTTTTATGGACGATGCAACACCCAAGGAACGAAGAACATTTCTCACTGTGATTCTCGGGGGGGTCGGCGCTGTCGTTGCGGCAGTCGCAGGCTGGCCTCTGTTCCGCTACCTGTCACCGATCGACAAAGGCTCAGCGGAAGACCTGGTTCGGGTTGCCCGCCAGGAGGTTGCTGTTGGCGGTGCGCACTTCTTTTCTTATCAGGGGCGACCTGCGGTGCTGTTGCAGCCGAGTGCGGGAGAGTTTCTTGCTCTGAGCGCTGTCTGTACCCATCTGGGCTGCATCGTCAAGTGGGTTGATGATAAACAGGAATTTCTCTGTCCCTGCCACGGTGGACGGTTTTCTCCCGCCGGTCAGGTGCTTGGCGGGCCACCGCCAACGGCTTTGGAAAGTTATCCGGTTTCGCTCGATGGCGAAGACATTCTGGTCGGTTGAGGAGATGGCAATGAATCCGTACAAAGAAACGGTTGACTGGCTTGATCGGCGGATCGGGATCCGCGCGTTGCTGCACCAGCAACTGACCGGTTACCTGCTACCGCGCAATATCAATATCTGGTACACCATGGGCGCGGTGCTGATGGCGATGTTCGGGCTGCAGTTTCTGACTGGTATCCTGCTGCTGGTCTATTATGTTCCTGATACTGAAAAAGCCTTTGCCAGCGTCACCATGATTATGAATGAGGTGCCTTACGGCTGGTTGATTCGTTATTTACATGTGGTCGGTTCCAACCTGATCATTGTTTTCCTGCTACTGCATATGCTGTCGGTTCTTTACATGGGCAGCTACAAACGGCCGCGTGAGTTGACCTGGGTTTCCGGTTTTATTCTGTTTAACCTGGGGCTGGTCTTCTGCCTCACCGGTTACCTGCTGCCCTGGAGCCAGCTTTCTTTCTGGGCAACCACGGTTGCTACCGATGCTGCCGGGGCGATTCCGATTGTCGGTGATTTTCTGATCGAGTTTCTGCGTGGCGGGCCGTCGGTTGGTGAAGCGACGCTGGGCCGCTTTTTCGCTCTGCATGTGATGGGCTTGCCGATGGCGTTCCTTGCGCTGGTGGGATTCCACCTGTTCTGTGTGCGTCGCATCGGTATCTCTGCACCTCCTTTTGGTGAGGAATATCAACCGAAACTGACGTACGGATTCGGTCACGAAGAACATCCGAACGGTGTCCCTTTTCATCCTCATTACACCGTGAAAGACCTGGCGGTGGTCTTTTTCGCCCTGGCGCTGCTGGTAGCGATCACCTTCTACGCGCCCTGGCTGTTTATCCCGCTCGATGCACTGACCCCTGCCGATCCGTTTACCACGCCGGAACACATCAAGCCGGAGTGGTATTTCCTCTGGGCTTACCAGACGCTGAAGATTTTCCCGAGCGAATTCCTGGGGCTGGCAGCGCAGGGGGCGGCGATGGGCTTTCTGGCCATGCTTCCCTTTATCGATCGCGGTCCGGAACGCCGACCGGTCAAGCGGCCGATTTTTATCAGCCTTTATCTGTTGGGAATTCTATTGTTTGTCGGTTTGTCGATGTGGGGGCATTACTCATGATGCGGTTAAAAATGATGAGACGAGTGTCGGCGGTAATTCTTGCTTGCCTGTTGTTCCTGCCGCTTTGGGTTCAGGCTGAAGAAACGGTTTGTCTTCAGTGCCACGCCGGTTTGGAAGAGCGTCTGTCGGCGCCGGTTGGCCAGTGGCGGGGCAGCATTCATGCACAGAACGGAATCTCCTGTCACGATTGCCATGGTGGTGACCCGACAGACTTCGAAATGGCGATGAGTCCGGAGCGCGGATTTATCGGTGTGCCGGAGTATATCGAAGTCCCCGAATTCTGTGGACGCTGCCACCTGGGCGTGAAAGAGGATTATCTGGCCAGTGCGCATGGCAAGGCATTGGAGTTGTGGGGGCCACAGTGCGTGGTTTGCCACGGCAATCACGCTGTTGAAAAGGCGACCATCGATTTGATTAATCCTGACAGTTGCTCTCGCTGCCACGAATACGAGCGGGCGGCACAGGTTAAGCAGATCATCAGCGCGACTGAAGCGACATTGGTCGAACTAGAAGCTTCAGTTGCTGATCTGCATCGCGTTGGCTTCGATATGCAACGACTCAGAGAAGACCTGTTTTCTCAACGTAACAGCTTCCGCCGCCTGTTCCATACGGTTGCGCCAGAGCGGATCAAAAAGCAAACGGCAGAGTTCGATGCCGGTTTGGCGACCACGCGAGAACAGATTGAAGATTACGAAGATTCGGTTGAAAAGCGCAAAATTGCCGGTGGCGCGGTGGTGGTTCTGCTGCTGCTCGGCGGCTGTGTCGCCTTGCTGATCAAGCGAACTTTCCACGACGAAGAAGGCTAAAGAACGGGACAAGTTTTCCTCATCATTTGCTAACTTCAGCGGTTTAAGTTGACTGAACCGAACGATAAAGCAGACATGCTGCTCAAGGGAGCAGTGAGGAGGAAACATGGAGAATATGATCAACCAGTGGGTGTACCGTGCAACCAGGGATTCGTCGGAAAAAGAGGGGAGCGCCGGTTTTCTGGCATCACACCGTTGCCCTTTTTACTGTGCCCAGGAAAACCGTTGTACGGCATCGGTTGCTGCAGAACCTTTGAGCACCAGCAAACGGATGCGTTGTTGCTCTGATGAATACGACGATTGTCCCAGCTACCTGGCCTATTTGCTTCGCAGGAGCAAGGCATTGCGCTGCGATTCAGATTGGCTTGATGCTGGACAGTAACAAGGGAGCCCATGACGAAAGGTCATGGGCTCTTTTTTCTCCAGTGCTTGCGCGAGGGGGGCTGTCGGTGTAATAAAGGTTGCATCAACCCTTTTCAAAAATAGCGCGGTGGAGCTTTATGACAGGACAGAACGGGCAAGACGAAAAACTGGTCTACATTATCTCTGATGGCATCGGGCAGAGTGCCATCAGCCTGCTGAAAGCAAGTATGATCCAATTTGACTTCCCCTCATCTGCCCTGCGGATTTTTTCCAGAGTTGACGACAAAGAGCGCATAAATACCATTCTGGCCAACGCGAAAGAGGACAAGGCGTTCGTTGCATTTACCATTGCAAAAAAAGAAATTCGTCAATTTGTCCATGATCGTTGTGTCGAAGAGGATATCCTGCATCACGACATCCTTGGACCGCCGCTGGAGAAATTGACTGCCTACCTGGGGCGGGAGCCGAAAGAAGGCGCCAACCTGCTACGTCGGGTCGACAGTAAGTATTTCGAGCGGATCGAAGCGATCGAGTTCACCATGAAGTATGATGACGGCCAGGACGTGAAGAAGGTGTTTGAAGCCGATATCATCATCATCGGTCTGTCGCGCACATCGAAAACACCGACATCCTATTTTCTTGCCCAGCAGGGCTATAAAGTGGTCAACGTGCCGCTGATGCCGGAGGTGCCCATCCCGGAGGAGGTCTACCAGGTCGATCAGAATCGCGTTGTCTGCCTGGTGATGGATTCTGAAGTGCTGCAGAAAATCCGCAGCGCACGGGTCAAGCATTATCGTACCACCAACAAATACACTGACCTGGGGCGGATTTTCAACGAGATGGAAATGGTCTACGAGCTTGCCAGGAAAAATCGTAAATGGCACCTTGTCGATACCACTAATAAGTCGGTCGAGGAGACAGCCCGGGAGATTATCGGCATGGTGTATGGTCCGTCGCGGGCCTAGGCCGCGATAATAAATTGAGCCTCTGAACCAAGCACAAAGATTTCTGCTGTCTCTGCAGCATTCTGATTAAAAGTGAGAAGCCCCGGTATGTCCCGGGGCTTCGTCCTATCTGTCCTTTTCGTTTGCTATCGTCTCAGTACTTGCCAAAATCGTCATCGTCCAGCTTGATATCTGCCTTTGCTGAAGGCGACTGCAGTGAGTCCCAGCCGATTCCCTGTGCCGCCGATTGTGGTGCCGCGATCGGCGCGGCAGGGAACGAAGACGTATCTGTCGCCAGCTTGAATCGGCTGATCATCTGTTTCAGGTAACTTGACTGGCTGGACAGCTCCTCTGCCGCCGCCGCCGACTCCTCGGCTGTTGCCGTGCTCTGCTGAACGCCTTGGTCGATCTGGCCGAGCCCCTGATTGATCTGGGAAATTCCTTGGGCTTGCTCATTGCTGGCAGCTGCGATTTCTGCGACCAGATCAGTCGCCTTGGTGATGGAGTCTACGATCTCGTTAAGGGCTTCCGAGGTCTTCTCTGCAATCTGAGTGCCGTTGTTGGCTTTTTCTACCGATCCTTCGATTAGCTGGGCCGTTTCTTCCGCGGCCTTTGCACTGCGTGCCGCCAGGTTACGTACTTCCTCGGCAACGACGGCGAAACCTTTGCCGTGCTGGCCAGCGCGAGCCGCTTCGACGGCCGCATTAAGTGCCAGCAGGTTGGTCTGGAAGGCAATCTCGTCGATGACTTTGATAATCTTGTTGATGTTCTGACCAGCTTCGTTAATTTCATTCATCGCAGTGACCATCGTGCTCATGCGCTCGCTGCCGGTACGGGCTGCAGACTGGGCACTGTCGGCGAGCTGGCTGGCCAGGCTGGCGTTTTCCGCGCTCTGCTGGGTCTGGCTACCTATCTCGTTCATCGAGCTGCTGATCTCTTCCAGTGATGCGGCAGATTCGGTAGCTCCCTGCGACAGCGACTGAGCGGTGTCGGAAACCTGCTGGCTGCCGGAATTGATCTGGTCCGATGCCCTGGCGACTTCACCCAGCACTTCGTTGAGGTTTTCCACCATCGTCTTAAACGCCTGACCCATGGTGTCGTGCTCCGATGCAACAGAAACCTGCACCTGTAGATTTCCTTGGGCAATCTGTTTCGCTTCTTCCGCTTTCGCCTTGAGACTTTCCGTCATCTTGTTAATGGCGCCGGCCAGTTCGCCAACCTCATCCTCGCTCTGGTAATTGACAGACTGGCTCAGGTCGCCGAGAGAAATTCGCTGGGCCACGCCGACTGCCAGCTGCAGGGGGCCGATCACGCGGCGCGTGACATAGAAAATCGTGCCGCAAATGATGACCACCAGTAGCACTGCTCCGATGCTGAAGCGCCATCCCATGGCATTGATTGTACTGTTTCCTGATTTTTCGATGCTGCCGATCAGCGCGTTGGTCTCTGTCATATCGTAGACAAGGGCCATGACGCCAACAGTTTTTCCGGAGAAATCAGAAATCGGGAAGCTGGTAATGAACTGGTTACTGACAACCTGTTCGCTGTGACCGCTGAGCCCGGCATCAAGCAGGGACGAAGTGATGATCCCGTTGGTGATATCTTTATTGGTTGAGGAGACGAAAACATATTTCCCGTCAAGAACCGGATTTTTCGCTGCGTCCTGCAAGCGTGTCGCGATCGGCAGCATGTCCGCTAGCATGTAGACAGCAATCTGGTAGCTGTCGTCAGTGTGGTTAACTTTGAGCACTTGGTTGAAGGAGCCCAGGACTTCGACCGAGCCGACATGTTCACCGTCAAACCCTTTGACTGCAGAGAGGCCACGGATGGCAAATCCGCCGCGGCCGACTTCGATGCCGCTTATCGGCTTATGATCGCCCTGGTTGATCTGGACCACGGTTTTCCGGAAAGAGGAAAGATCGTCGGAGATATCGACTTTTTGCCCATTTCGCATGGCCTGCCAGTTGCTGCGCCATAAACGGGACAGGCTTCTGCTGCTGGGGACATGGAAATGGATTCTGAAGTCCTTGGCACCGGCCTGCTTTTTCAACCCGTCGATATAGGCCCCCATGACGATTCTCAGCTTCTGACGGGCCTGCTGCATCATGATGTCGTTTTCGTCGTTAATATTTCCTGACAGGGCGACCTCGTAAACATCCTGTATTTCGGGAACCTCGGAAAAAAGAGCCGCCTGCCCCAACGCAGCTTTGCCGACCTGGTCAATGCTCGCATAGATTGCATTCTGCCGCACCTTGGCTTGTGTAGAGAGGTTTTTGTGGGCAGACTCTGCCAGCGTTTCCTGCTGACTGCTGATCAGGCTTTTCAGCGAGCCGTTAATACTGATGACAGCCACGATTGCTGAGACGATGACCAGTCCAGTAATTGGCAGGATGAATTTACTGCGTAATTTCATACAGATCTCCTGTTCTGTTTCGGGATGCCGAGGCTAAGCTTATTGGTCTGAAATAAAGCTCTGATCAATATTCTAGCAGATCACAGTGGATTTGTAGGCATTAATATGAGAAAAAGTTTATCTTTGTGGTTTTTGGAAGAGCAGGACAGCTGTGCCAATAGAAAACATCGCTGCGCCGTGGTGGCAATTCTTGATTTGTTTGGTGCTTTTAGCGAAGGTTTAGCCGCCATGCTTTCTGATTTCGGTTCCGGCTGTTCCCGAGACGGCCTCGCAAATTGCATCAAGGGATGTGATAATGGACCTCTTGCCCCCCTCGCGAACAAACTGCACTGCTGCTTTCACCTTTGGCCCCATGGACCCGGCTGGGAAATGACCCTGACGCAGCCATTGTTCGGCCTGGACGCAACTGATATGTCGTAGAAATTTTTGTTCTGGCTGGCCGAAACTGAGAGCCGCGCCTTCAACATCAGTCGCGATGACTAGCACGTCCGCCTCCACTTCGGATGCCAGTCTGGCACTGGCCAGATCTTTGTCGATTACCGCGTCGACACCGTGAAAGCCCCGTTCCTCCCTGATCACCGGAATGCCCCCACCGCCGCAGCAGATGACGATAAAATCCATCGCTACCAGCTTGCGGATTTCCTGCTTTTCGACGATGGTTACAGGTGCAGGTGATGCCACGACCCGTCGGTAGCCGTTAGCGGTCTTGACCACAGGCCAAGGTAATGAATCAACGGCTCCTTCGGGATAGGACGGTCCCACCGGCTTAGAGGGCTTCTGAAAGGCTGGGTCGGCCTCATCTACCACTACGTAGCTAATCAGGCTGACCAGTTGTTTGCTCTGCGCTCCCTTGATTTTCATGAACTCAGTGTCCAAGGTCGATTCGATCATATAACCAAGCTGGCCCTGCGTTTGAGCTACGAGAATCTCCAGAGGCAGTTTGGGAACGTCACAGCAACTCTCTTGCTGCAACAACAAGTTGCCAACCTGGGGGCCGTTCCCGTGAGTGATGATGATGCGGAAGTCCATTGAAAGCCGAGCAATCTGCTGCATCGGTCCCTTGAGGTTGGCGAACTGCTCTTCAATGGTTCCTGCCTGTCCTTTACGGATCAGGGCGTTTCCCCCCAGGGCGATGACCAGTGTCTCGCGCATCCCTCGTCTGTTCATTTATCCGCCTCTTCAGCCAGCGCCAAAACAGGCTCAAGGCGTGCCTTCAATGCCTCGGACAATGTCGGGTCACCGTGGTCAGAGTAACGGTAACGGACCCTGAGACTTGGCTTGTCGATGCGAATCAACCGTCTCAGGTCGATGGGAGTGGCAAATAGAACCAGGTCGCAGTCAGCTCTGGTAATAGTCGCTTCAAGATCGGCAATCTGCTCTTTCGAATAGCCCATCGCCGGCAATGCCCGCTGCAAATGCGGATAATGCTGGTAGGTATCACGAATGGCACCACAGGCATAAGGGCGCGGATCAACAATCTGCGCGGCACCATGCTCTCTGGCGGCAACGACTCCTGCACCAAAAGGCATCCCGCCGTGGGTCAGGGAAGGTCCGTCCTCCACCACTAGCACCCGTTTGCCCCTAATGTTCTTTCCTTGTTCCAGCTCCACTTTCGAGTCAGCCAGTAGCAGGGTTGCTCCAGGGTTGATTGCCTCTACTTGCCGCCGAACCTGTTCAACCTTCTCAAGCCCAGCGCTATCGATTTTGTTGATGATGGCAATATCCGCCATGCGGAGATTGGTCTCCCCTGGGTAGTAGAGGGTCTCATGACCGGCCCGATGTGGATCGAGAAGTGTGATATGAACATCGGGCCGGAAAAAGGGTGTATCGTTGTTGCCTCCATCCCAGATAATAACTTCAGCCTCCGTTTCTGCCTCTTTCAAAATGGCGGCATAGTCGACTCCGGCATAGACTATAAATCCCTCCTCGACGAGCGGTTCGTACTCTTCACGTTCCTCGATAGTACAACGATGCAGGTCAAAATCCTCATAGCGGGAAAAGCGTTGCACCCGCTGTTTTCTCAAATCCCCATATGGCATGGGGTGACGCACGATCACAAAACGTTTTCCCAACTGCTGAAGAACTCGGCAGACATGGCGGGTGGTTGACGACTTGCCACAACCGGTTCGCACGGCACAAACTGCCACCACCGGACGCTTTGAGGCGAGCATTGTGGACCGCGTTCCAGGTATCTTGAAATCTGCACCACACGCCTGAACCAAGGCCGCGCGGTGCATAAGGTCGGCGTAGGAAATGTCGCTGTAAGCGAAGACCACCTGATCGACCTTTAAGCGATGGATTAGCTCAGGCAGCTGCGCTTCGGCAAAAATGGGAATGCCCTCTGGGTAGCGCTTGCCGGCCAACTCCGGAGGATAGATGCGGTTTTCAATCAAAGGGATCTGGGTGGCGGTGAAGGCGACTACCCGCACCTCCCGCGAGTTGCGAAACAGGGTGTTGTAATCATGAAAATCACGGCCGGCAGCACCCATGATAAGGACATTTTTCACCATAACGCCCCCTTTTGTTGGTAGGTTCCATACAATTTTAACGGAGATCATCGGTGGAACAAGCCCTGGCCGGACTTCAATTTTAGAGGGGAGCTTCTGTCGCAAGAATAGTGAGTTTACGAAAAATGCCGTCGAGGCATTCCCGCGATTTTGGTATATCATCACTCCATGCATATGAGTAAAAAAAACTGCTCAACATCTGTAAAAAAAACTTACACAGGACAATAAATAGCCTTTATATATTGGCAAGCTACCAACAATACTGCAATGATTTATGGGCATTTTTTTTGCAATAACCAAACTACATCTTGCTAAATATTCAATTCAATTTATCTACTTTTTCTGGTTTCCCGCCACGCTACTTATTTAAGTTTGATTTTGGGGAGAGTTTCTCCAAAAAATTTTTTCATGTTTGTTGAGACGGGAGGTCGTATTATGAATAGAAATCTGTACTCAATTTTAATTATCATCTTTACTTTTTTGCCATTTCTTGCATCTGCCGCTGTAATAACGGATGCAGAAATGAATTTTTCTTGGACGATCAGTGACAGCCTCAACTCCATGCCTACGGAAGGCAGCTATTCTGCCTCACATCATTATGCTTATGAAAATGATTGGTCCGATGAGCAAGTCTTTTCAGGCACAGGCAATCTCTACCCTCCCGATACGACTTCATTTTCCAGTACCTCTACCGGGGGAGATAATTATGCCAGCAGCAATATCGATATTTTCGGTACAAGTGGGGGTGTTGAAGGATATTTGGATACGACCGCTTATAGCGTTTTGAACTCTGGTGAAAACTATGCTTTTACTCAGAACCGTACTGATACCTCAAATCTAGGAATTGAGATACCATTCAATTCTGCTGGTCTTTCTTCCTCTCCGTTTTGGGTAATGACCCTTGATATAGATACAGTGACTTCTTCAAGTATTACAGGGAGTGCAACAAGTCAGCAAAGTTCTGCGCAATATTGGTTCGGAATAACCTATCATCTATATGACGCTACCTTTCAAAAGCACGCATATATCATTATGGGACCAGACAATTTCCAAACCGACTTTACCAACTCATTAGGAGATAGCCTTTTTGAGAATGAGTTTTCTTATGATTTCAATTTAAATCCCTATGATGAAAATTTCAGTTTCGCTTTAGATGTTGCTAGTCTTGATTTCACACCAACTCACGGAAAGCTGCAGTTGAGCTTTGAGGTAAATAGTGGAGCCATGATGTATCAGCGCGAGGATGATCCTACTACGCCTCCAAACCCAGTTCCTGAACCAGGCACATTGCTACTTCTTGGGGCCGGCATTAGCGGATTGGCTCTCTTCCGGCGTAAAGCTAGGGAATAATCTATCGAATAATTCATAGGGTCCCGGTTCTAAGTCAATCGGGGCTTTATAAGCTTTTAGGCTTCTCTCAAATATCGTGATTTAAGTGGAGGCTGCTGCCATTTTAGGTGCAGCCTCCCTGCTTTCAACTAGCCTGTGCTTGCTCTTCAAATTCCTTATCAAGTTTCGCGGCCAAGCGATAGACAGTTGCTCTGGAAACGTTAAACTGGCGAGCCAATTCTTCTTTACTGATAACCACAGAATCGAGCAGCTCTAAAAGCTCTTGCTCTTTCCGTTTGGATAGCTTCGGCTTCCGACCGAATTTCACTCCCGCTGCCATTGCTCGCTCTCGTCCTTCTCTGGCTCGTTCGGTGATCAACTCACGTTCAAACTCACCGATTACAGCTAGGACATGAAAAATCAAGCGGCCAGTAGGTGTTGATGTGTCGAGTTCTTGGTCGAGAACCTGCAAGTCACATTGTTTGTCCTGGAGGACCTGAGTGATCTGCATCAACTCAAGGACGGAACGCGCCAGTCGATCCAGCTTAGTAACAACAAAAACATCGCCATCCCTGACATAGTTCATGGCTTCCTCAAGTGCAGGCCGTACTGTCCCTCTTGCATCTGATGCTTTCTCCTCGAAAATTTTGTCACAGTCTGCCAGCCTGTCCTTTTGTAGGCTGAGATCTTGGCCAGTCGTACTGACCCGTGCATAACCAACACGTTGTCCATTTGTCATGCTCTGGCTCCTCTCCCCCTCCTTGGCTCATAAGTCCCCACTTAAATCTCACACCTCCATTTTAAAACGCCAAAATATACCTCCTGGCGCTACAGTGATTTCGATAGTTTAGCCGAGGGGCACTTTTGAGAGGACTTTCGAGATAATTCCAGAGGTAATAGTTATGTGATTTCAGACTAGTAGGCTTGTCGGGAGAACGTTCGGTTCGTGAATTTAATTGAGCTGGGTGTGAATAGCGCCGATCAGGCAAGTTTTCCGTCTCTCAGGTTCATACATTTTAGACGGACCTACCGATCAAGCTTGCCCACCACTGACACTTTGAGTAAATTATTATCCTTAACCGTAGAAAAGGAAAAGACCGTGTTAGGCTTTGGGTTCATGGAAATAGGTATTCTTGTTCTGCTACTATGCTTTATCCTCGGTGCGGGTAAAGCCGGTAAGCTCCTCGGACGGATCTTCCGAATCTATCAAAAGGTCGATCAGGCCAAACAGGATCTGAAGAGCTCCCACAAACCCGTAAATCTCTTCCGCAAAAACAACCGCGGCAGGGACTGAGCGCCCGCTCCCCCTCCCCCTGGCACGTCGTCTGTTCCCTGCTCTCTATGTTTCATCAAGAATTGTATGAATTCAGTTTGCGATAGAGCGTTGCTATGCCGATCCCCAGGGCTTCTGCAGCCTTGGTCTTGTTGCCGCCAACTTTCTCCAGCACGGTGAGGATGTAGTTTCTCTCCACTTCTTCGAGGCTGAGAATTTTCCCTGAAATCTGAGGCTTAGGTATTGTGGTGCGCAGTTCTTCGGGCAGGTCGTCGACGTCGATTCGGTTCTCGGTGGCGAGTGCTACCGCATACTCAACCACATTCTGCAGTTCCCGGACATTGCCGGGCCAGTCGTAGCTGAGCAGTTGCTTGGCTGCTTTGGGGGATTTACGAGGGGGGATTATGCGAAAGGCTTTTCGTGCCATCGTTATCGACGACATGGATTTCTGCCGGGAACCTTGCTGTTGGACGAGCCTTTAAGCCACCTCGACCCGGATAGCCGTACGCAATTGCAGCTCGAATTGAAAGAGTTGCAGAAACAGACCGGTGTCACTATGCTGCTGGTGACTCACAATATGTCCGAGGCCGCGATTCTTGGTCATCGGGTTTCTTTTTTACGCCGTGGAAGCATAGAGAAAACAGTCAATATAAAAGCTTTTGTCTGATTGATGTTTAGAGCGGTGGTGAAAGGCTAAAAGGTGAACTCCCTTTCTCTAAGCAAAGAGACATCTCCCCCAGCGAAACGATTCAAGGATCTCCTCCAATACAGTTCCAGAGCATTACACCTGGTCTGGTCGACAAGCCGCAGTCTTGCACTGGTCTTTGCTGTTTTAACGCTGGCTGCAGGTGCGTTGCCTGCAGGTATTGCCTGGGTCAGCCAATTGATTGTCGATGGCGTTGTTGCCGCGATGGATCAGTTTAAACAATCAGGTGAAGTCCTTGCCGATCCGGTTATGCTCTATGTTCTGTGTGAAGGCATCCTGGTTATTCTCCTGGCTGGTTGTCAGCGGGGCATCTCAACATGTCAGGCGTTGTTAAGAGCTTTGCTGGGGCAGAAAATCAGCTTGATGATTCTGGAAAAAGCTCAGCAGTTGACTTTGACCCAGTTTGAAGACGCAGAATTTTATGACAAATTGCTGCGTGCCAGAAGGGAAGCCTCGACACGCCCGTTAAGTCTTGTGACCGGAACTTTCGGTTTGTTGCAGAATCTCATCTCTTTGGGCAGCTATGCCGTATTGCTCTTCCAGTTTTCGCCCTGGGCTGTTTTAATCCTCGTGTCGGGCGGAATCCCTGAATTCTTATCAGAAGCGAAGTTTTCCGGGGATAAGTTTCGACTGTTCCGCCGAAGAACTCCCGAAACAAGAATGCAGATGTATCTTGAAACGGTTCTGGCCCGGGAAGACTATGCCAAAGAAGTCAAACTGTTTCAGCTCGGCCCTTTGCTGCTAGGGCGCTATCGGGATATTTTTGCCCGGATATTTTCCGAAGATCGGGCGCTGACTCTGCGCCGGGACTGCTGGGGATTTGCTTTGGGGCTGGTCAGTACAGCAGCTTTTTACGGCGCATATGTCTGGATTGCCGTATCTGCCATCAGCGGTGCCCTCAGCCTTGGCCAGATGACCATGTACCTGTTGCTGTTTCGGCAGGGGCAATCAGCTGTTTCTTCCTGTTTGAAAGCGATCAGTGGCATGTACGAGGACAACCTCTACCTGTCCAACCTTTACGAATATCTCGAACAATCGATCCCGGAAAAACAGGGCGGGCTGCGTCAAGGGAAAAAGACTGGTGACGGTGTCCGCTTTGAAAATGTTACTTTCACTTACCCTAATGCTGAAGAACCAGCTTTACAGGATATCAGTTTCCATCTGAAGCCGGGAGAAAGCCTGGCTCTGGTCGGCGAGAATGGCTCCGGTAAAACCACTTTGATCAAACTGCTTACCCGTCTATACCAGCCGACAAACGGACGGATTTTGCTAGATGATCTTGATTTACAGCAATGGGACGCCGAAGCGCTCAGGCAACGGATCGGAGTCATTTTTCAGGATTATGGCCGCTATCAATTCCTTGTTGGAGAAAATATCGGCATCGGTGATGTCCATCATTTTGCTGATCGACAACGCTGGCAGCAAGCGGCCGAAAGGGGGATGGCAGCCGAGTTTATAGAAAAACTGCCGGAAGGATATGATACCCAGCTCGGCAAGTGGTTTAATCGCGGTCGGGAACTATCCGGTGGTCAGTGGCAGAAAATAGCACTTTCCAGAGCTTTTATGCGTGCAGATGCAGATATTTTGGTGCTGGATGAGCCAACAGCAACCATGGATGCAGCAGCGGAAACGGCGGTTTTCGAACATTTTCGCAGGCTAAGTCAGGGGAAAATGAATATTTTGATATCGCACCGTTTTTCCACAGTGAGGAAATTCGACCAAATCCTCGTGTTCGACAACGGGCGAATCATAGAACATGGCCGCCATGAACAATTAATGAAGATGGATGGCAAGTACGCATTCCTTTTTTCTTTGCAGGCAGCAGGATATCTGGAAGACGCTTGATAGCTGATTCTCTAATTGTCTAGACTGGCAGAGATAGTACTTGAACGCAGACTATCGAACGTCATGCCTGCCCGGCAAAATGGAAATTCTTGCTTCACTGGGCTTCAGTCGATTATCAGGCCTGTCAGATATGAGACAGAAATGATTTGTGTGATAGATTGATATACCGTTTCTTGATCTGTTGTTCTCTTGCTTTAACCATATGGGCACAGAGAGAAGACAGGATGGGCAGCAACGAAAAAACGGTTAGCGAAAATTCGCTAACCGTTTAATATCAATGGCACGCCCGAGAGGATTCGAACCTCGTGCCTCCGTAGGGTCGATCGCTAAGACAATAAAAAATAACCTAAAATCCCTTCATATAGGACTTTGTGGCATTATTTGTAGTAAATTTATTTTTCATTTTGCAAGATCATGACATTTAAAATTCGGAATAGACATTCTCCGCCATTGACAAGCACGATATTTGCCCTATCATGGTCACATGATCTCTATTCAACGAGAACACCTTACATTTTCCTCAATCAAGAAGCCACCTCCTCACATACGGGAGTTATGGGATAAATACACTCCCCCTTTTGCGATCCCGAAAGTCTCCCCTTGGGTATCTGGACATCAAATTCTTTCTCGCGAAGCAGCACTTTCACTGGCTGAGCTCCACCCGCTGATCGTAACGGCAAAACATGAATGCCTGTGCAACCAGCGGCTGTTGATATTTCTCACGAGCCGACTCAATCCAGATGATCGCATCCCGGTTGGAATCGTACCGAGAGGGACTAATCCAGAACTGATTGAACAGCTGGTAATCACCGATATCCTGACGAGCACATTGCTATTTTCGCCATCGATGCCAACAAAAGACATATTCCATCTCTCAGAAAAACTTCCACCTGAGCTGCTGGATGAAATCAGCCCTGCATTAAACCAGAACTTCACCACACGCGCAGCCTTGCTCAGCACACGAACTGGAACGCTATACAAATGGATAAAAGCCGAGAGGCCCGATTGACTTCTACCACTCTCATCAATGTAGCGGAAAAAGCAAAAAAAGCCGGAATCGGGCAAGAACAACTCATGGAACTCCTGAGGCTGATCGGTGCACCTCCCGAACTCAACGGCTTGATGGAGCTCTTATTGGGATTAGAGAAAGTCTTCCCTGTCTCTCTTGATATCTCAAAGCTAAACAGTGATCAGGGCGCAATTTCCCCCACCTTGATTCAAACCGAAGAAACAGCGAAGCGACTCTTTGCATTAAAAAATGAATTCAAAGCAGAAGGATATGTCAGCCTTTTTCGCAACCACACAAAGTCGCGCCACGATATTTTCTCCCGCCTGCTGAGCAAAAACCCTCTTTATAGCTGCCTGGGTCTATTACCCCTGGGAGATGAAAACAACCCCGGATTCCGTCATCTACAGGCTCAGCTACTCTTGTTCTCAGCAAGACACCTGGGCCAAGATATGGGATCGCACCTAAATCTCTTCAAGGCAGTCAGAGACTTAACCAATCTGAAACTCCAAGAGGAACTACTTCAGCTCCCTCAAGAGTCTTTCCCGTCGAAACTTTATTTTCAGCAGTTGGCACTGAGTACCGCTCCCCGACTACAGGTGATCGGTGAGCTGTCGCAGGAAGCTCCCCAGCCAGTTTCCTCCGCCACTTCGACAGCAAGAAAAACGACTCGGACAACTCCCCGAAAAGGCACGGGCGCCCAGCGTAAAACAAGGATATTCCCCAAAACCCTCCCCAAATCACGCCGGACCCTACTGACAGACGACGAGTCCGATCGCTATCGCTCGCTGGGTGGGCACCCTGATGAAATCCAACCACCTGCCGAAGAGATACCGATCGATATTCCAGAGGAAATCCTCTCAGGCACAACATTCCGCGAACTTTGCTTCTGGGCGAAGATCGAATCGAACCGACGGGCTATGGAAAACCAACTTCTTCCTTATGCCTGGCAGGAAGCCAGTCTCTACGACATATCCGTGCTCATCGCGTTCATCCAAGGTCGTATTGACCTCCCCAAGGAGATGCCCGTTTCGACAGAGATCAAAAGCGCTCTCTACCTCAGCCTCTTTCTTAGCCGGCCCGTCAAAGAGATTGCCGAACTGTCCTATTTATCCGCAGACGATAATAATACGACGAACTTGGCACAAGGCATATTCTCGACAGAACAAGGGGAGCTGGTAGTCCGTCTCTATGCACCTGGGCCAGAATTGAGCGAAGACAATTGGCACAAAGAGTGGTCGGCAGCCTATCCTGTGACAAGCCACAGCCTCCTTCCCCTTCCGGACATCTGCGCAGAGATCACAGCCTTTCTGCGCCCAAAAGAAAAAGAGCAAACAGCGTCCCCCTTTGCAACAGCAAGTTCCACGCTCGTCGCCCAGACAGCACGGGTCATCAACGTGCTCCGACGTGTCCAAAATTGCCGTTTGAGCCCGGCCCGAATCTGCCGGTATATAATGAACCGATTGTCTCGTACCGAAGGAGTGGATCTACCGAAAGCCGCTCTTTATTTAGGGCTGACGAACATCGACCTCGCCACAACACGGGTGCATTACAGCGTTGCCCACCGGCCCTCCATGGAACAAAGTTACCGTTCTCTCTGTGCTGATCTTTTTGAGCAATTACAGATTGATTTTGTGCCCGCCGGAAGGACCCAGCCAATCAATCCGGACAGATATCTAGGCTCCCCCTTCTGTCCACGTCCGGATGACGTCAAAAGTCTGGTGGCGGCCATGCTGAGCAGACTGGACAAACTGAAATCAGATCTACATAGCCACCAGAAGCTCCTGAACTATCACAATCACTACACTCTCTATACGGCCCTGCAAACGTCCTATTCCTCAGGTTACCGAGCGGTCAACGACCGCTTTTTCAACCCTGACGAAATGGATCAAGAAACGGGGATGGCAGTCATTTCGGACAAGGACGGTCCGGACTTTTACTCTGCCCGGCAGGTCTGGATTCACCCTCTTTGCCGCGAACAACTTCAGCACTATCAGCAGCACCTGCGAGCGCTGTTCGATCACGTCGGGCTGTCCAGCGACGAACTATTTGCCTTATTTCGTGACAAAAGCTGGCCAGATATTGTCTGTGATTTTTTGATCTTTCCGGAGACCTCGACAAACAAGATGGTGAACTTAACGCCATCAGGGCTTCAGGCTCTGCTTGATGAAAAATACGGTTATAAAATGCCACCCAACAGTAACCGGCATTTCATCAAAAATCAGCTGATTGAAAGCCGGTGTCCTCCAGAGATTGTCGAAGGTTTCCTAGGTCACTGGCATAATGGCCAGGAACCATGGAACAGCCTCTCATCCCTGCATCCGGCCGATTTCCAATTGGAACTACAAACACATTTATCGAAAATACTGACGACTTGCGGATGGCAAAGTATTACGGGGCTATCGCCATGAACCCGGCAGATGTCTGGCTGGTCGCGGCCAACAAAACGAAGCGCCCTCATGACCCTCTGGATGCCTACAATGATTGGCAACTGGAAGTTCTGGGAATCCTCCAGAAATATGCTCCGCAACTATTACAGGGATTTGATGGTGAACTGAACTTATCTCGCAAGGACGTGTATGACCTCACGCGCCGGATTACTACCGGAGTCAGCACCACCTACCGTGAAAGGCTGCTCTTCCTCGCGAAAGGGATTGCCTACGGCAACCACTTGCTGGGATGGAATATTCCAACAAATCCGATTCTGATTAAAATCAACAGGGAAAAGAATCATATCACCCCTTCGCACTTCGCTACTCGTAGCCAATGGCAACCGTTGCTGACTGCCTTTAATCGTGATCTCGCCAATTGCTCATCCCTGCCGGCAGATCAAAGATTGGGCCAACTGCTACTAAGTGCAATTTTTTACGGGGGACTGATCGACAGCAAATGGTTGAGTCCCTGGCTCCAGGCGTTACTTAGCCGCGAAATTTACCAGGAAGAAAGTTGGCTTTGGCTGGAGATGGAGCGCTATCCCAAGTTCGCAAATGCAGAGACTCTCCAGGCTGGCCAGGCCCAAACACGTCGCTGGCTGGCAGATCCTTTAAGCCAACTGCTCATCTACAATCACCTAAAGTCAGCTGATGACACATATAGCTCCTTACCCCCCTGGACACTTTTAAACAACTACCTTGACCGCTTAAAAGCCCCTGGTGTCAGCTTACCCCGTACACAGAGCGAACTCCTTAAATGGGCGTTTGATCGCTGCACCGGAATCCTCCCAGGCGTACTGGCCGGCTATGCCCGAGGAGACATCCTGAGCACCTCCCTGCCAACCCGGGTCTGGTTGCGGACCATCACTGGTAGGACAATCCCCATCGGCCGGCCTCAAGCTGCTGACAAAGACTTTAAACCTTCTAATTTCAAACCACTGCGCGCAACCAACGGAGAGGATGCCCGCAAAGAGGAACAGATTAAGCTCTTTAAAAGTTTTATTACTCAGATCAACCCTAAACGGCTCGATAAAGTTCTCACCACAGATGATGGCCTTAAAATTATTACCAGGTTTAAGAACAAACACAAAAAACAGATGTCAATTGCAATGCAGATGTTACTTGGCTGGGCCGAACAACTGCTCAATAACCGCCAATCACCTCTCGAAGGACGGCTAAAAAAAGAGCCCTTGGCGATCAGTAGCGTCTACCGATACCTGAAAGAAATCGGCGTTGAATTTTTAGCCGTGAGCGAACTTCATGACCTCTACATCCTCGATCCGATAGATCTCGAACTCCTCTACGAAAATGTCAATCTGCGAAAAAACAGCAGGAGGTACAATGCACACAGACTGGAGTATTTCCACGGCTATCTAAGATATTTCCATGAGCTCCCAAAACTCGATTTTGCTGAATTATTTGGAGGACTAGAGGGCTCTCCGGTCAATGTTGACGCCAATGTCATTACACCGGCTATCTACACTGCGCTTCTTCGTCATCTAGGCTGGGGGGAAAACCCGGATCGCTGGCAAACGATTCACATTATCGCCACGATTCTGGGATACAGATTGGGTCTAAGGCCCAGTGAAATTCAGGCGTTACGCCTTAGGGATATTCTACTGCACCCACAGGCGGAACTACTGATCCGCAACTCTTATTTCTTTCGCACTAAAACTTTTGCTGGCCGACGACGGGTCCCACTGTCCCTTCTAAGCCAAGAAGAACTCGAATTTTTCGTGACTTTTTATCGCCAACGGGAAAAAGAGTACAAGGCATGGGGAAATGAGATTTTTCTACACTTCCCGAAAAGAAGAGCTGGCATGCTGTCAGACGATGAAATCTTTGAACCTATTCGTCAGACTCTCCGAGACCTGACTGGGGACCAAACATTGCGATTTTATTCTCTCCGGCACACATGCTTTAGTCAATTGACCATTCTGCTGATGTTACGCGATGATATCAACTTCGAGGGCTTTGATCTTTTCGACCATCCCGATTTCAGTGAGCAGCGGCAGAAGCAACTCAAAGACACGCTATTCGGCAAAGAAGGCTACCCAAACACCCTTTGGCCGATATCCCTGCTGGCTGGGCACAATAGTCCCCGGACGACCTACAAACATTACGTCCACCTCACCGACTGGCTTCTCGGATATCATCTTAGGCACGTTATCAATTCACGCGATATCGACTACAAATCATTATCAGAAATCTCCGGACTGAGTCCCTCCACGGTCTTTTATCACCTCGACAACAATATGGAGAACCATCCACTTCTGGCGATCGTCAAGTCCCAGGCCCGTAAACAAAGTCAGCGTTTACGCCATCCCACAATGGCACTGGCGACACCGATCAAGCGAGGGGTTCGCAAGGAAACCTCAACCGCTTTATGGTTGCCATCTTGGGATCAAGCACTGTCTGATTTTTTAAGTACGGACGATCCTGCCGCAGCAGGTTATCTGCACGCGCGCAAGCTACCAGACCGTGTAAATTGGCCACTGGCAGAGCAGGTCTACAGTTGCATCGCAGCCTGTAAGTGGCAGGAACTGAAAACCTACCTGCCCATCATCCGACATGCCATTGCTAACTATCCGGGACGCTGGGGAGGCATCAACTATACCCATAAGAGCCAGGTTGAACAGATTCAATCACTCCTCTATTTGTGCAATATTCATCACCAACAAATCCTGGTGAAATACCATCCCAGGCGTAGGCAGAAAAAACGTCAGCACGAGCATTATAAAAAATATTGGGAAAATAAGTTCAACTGCACTATTGTCATAGACGAAGAAGCGAATCAGGAGGGTGTAGCAGCGCGCGGCATCACCACGCTGATCATCTCCGCAAAAAAAATCACTGCAGAGCGGCTTACGACTGCCCGCCGACCTCGCATGAGTCCAGGGTTTATATTTGCCCTTGACCTTCTGTTGCATCAATCTAAAAAACTAAGCAGCCAATGATAGTTTCAGTTGGCTATCGAAACTCTTCATGACTTTGTGAACCTTCACGATATACGGTTCGATCTTGCCTTTCTGGCCGACAGGACCATTTTTCAGCGTAGCTTGCATATATTGCTGTGGAACAAATTTAGGCTCACCATGCTCAAAAAGATTATCAACCCAACTGAAGTCCTTAATGTAACAACGTAAATTCCTACCATCGACTTTAAAATGCCACTTCCCAGTTTTGTTCAACATATTTGGGTATGCAATGATAAGATTCTTATCGTATGCTTCTGACTCAACAAGTATTTTTTCATCATCAAAAACACGAGGCATTTCATTACTTATTATTATTTCAGTTCCAGTTTTTTCCAGATTACTTTTTACGTCTCCATACATAAAATAAAATTATTAAATATTTTATTAAGACTCACCAAATCCATTGCATTCCTGACTATTCTCGATTCATTAGGAATGAACGTATGGTTAATTTTTTCTTTCAATTTTTTTGCTGTTTCATCAAGTTGATTATGAGCAAAATCAAAATCAGATTCACTTGTTGCTGAAAGTAGCTTTTCAAGAATGATCTTACGTGAATTTTCAAGATAATCGTAAATGTCCTTTATTTTCTTTATTTCAACAAATTCAAGTTTAGACTCATCTGTTTTGAGATTAACTTGAACAGTAAATTCACACTTATTTCCAGTCAATTCCGGATACAGGATATGTTCTACCCCAAGGTCTATTGTTCCGTTTTCAAGCAACGATTGATCAAACGCCTGTATCTTCGTCATCAAATCTGCCAAGGCGGACAATGACCGATTCGTCAAAATATGACCTGCGAGATTAATTACCAACTTGAATGTATTCATCCTGAGCTCCCTTGCGCGAAAAGGTTACAGTTGACTTATCCCCCCTCGCCCAGAAAACGTGGGGAGGGGCGACCTAGGACTCAGAATAGATTTTTTACACATGGTGCAGGTGGCCGAAAAAACCTGTTTAAACGGCCTTTTTGCACCCACTTATTTAATTAAAATTTATGCAACTTGAAGGTTTTACAAAGTTTTCATATAATTGATCGTGCCGAGAAGAGCATCGCTGCAAATCGAAAGAAGGGATATTTCGGGAAAGACTGGGAAACGACTGGAACCCAGACACCTAAGTCCTGGGCAATGGTACTGAAGCGTGCGTATCCAACCTTTTGACCAACAATCATGATTTACCTCCTCTCTCCCCTGAAGGGGTGCTGTGATATTCCTCTTGATTGATACCGATAAGTATTAAATAATAATACTATCGATTTTGAGGAGGTATAGTTATGCCCAAAAATACGAGTGTCACCCTTGGACCTCACTTTGAAAAATTTATCGGTCAGCAGGTTGCTGCCGGGCATTATGGATCAGTCAGTGAGGCCATTCGAGCTGGTCTGCGATTGCTTGAAGAAAAAGAAGCCAAACTGTCAGTTCTGCGAAAAGCCTTGGCTGAAGGGGAAGCCAGCGGAACAGCAGAATATTCGCCGGAAGGTTTGATTCAAGAGCTGGATGCTGAAGATCTGAAATAATGTCCGCATTTACTCTGACCGAAAAAGCCAAGGCGGATCTGAAAGATATTGCTCGCTTCACCCAACAACGTTGGGGACGGGAGCAGCGGAATAAATATCTTGAACTGCTGGATGTCAGTTTTCACAAGCTCGTAGGCACCCTTTGATCGGGCGGGACTATAAATGATGTAAAAACCGGCTATCGCAAGTTCCATACGGGAAGCCATGTCATCTACTATCGAAGCAGCTCTTCCACAACGATTGAAATTGTCCGTGTCCTCCACGAGAGCATGGACGTGGAAACTCAGCTTTCCGTAAAAGATGAATCACACTGATGATTGCGTTATCGAAAGTCGCAAAACTTGAGAATAATTAATTACTTCTGAGGTGATCTAGCCCTCGTAACCTTTCGAGTACTCCCACGCCTCAGCTTTGCTGTTGTACCTTTGTCAGTTTGGTCCGTTTTGCGATCACGCCGCGGTCTGTTTCTGCCTTTTTGGATATCTTCTTCCTGCCGCTTGCCTCTTCGGCTAGGCTTTTCTTCCGTAGTTTTGGATTTTGTGGAATCGCTCCGCCCACCAGCCGGCCTTTGTTTTAACTTTGCCTTTTTAGGTTTCTTCTGCCGCGCTTGGGTCTGTCTGGTCAAAGGGACTTTGTGGGTTGGGACAAAGCCGGTTTCGACTTCACGGGTCAGAGTCTGTTTGATCAAGGATTCGATGGCTGCGAGATTTTTGACCTCGTCCGCACTGACAAGTGAAATTCCTTCGCCCTGCAGCCCGGCCCGGCCGGTGCGGCCGATGCGGTGGATATAGTCCTCGGCCACTTTGGGCAGGTCGAAATTAATCACATGCGGCAACTCGCTTATATCGAGACCGCGCGCTGCGATGTCGGTCGCAACCAGTATTCGGGTTTTGTTGGTTTTGAAATCCTTCAGCGCCCGGGTGCGCAAGCCCTGGCTTTTGTCGCCATGGATTGCGACGGCAGAGAGATTGTCACTCTTCAGTTTTCGAACCAGCTCATCGGCGCCTTTTTTTGTGTTGGTAAAAACCAGTACTTGTGACCAATTTCTGTTGCGGATCAGGTGGCTGAGCAGCGCTGGCTTTTTACTTTTGTCGACCTCGTAGACCCATTGCTTCACGCTTTTTGCCGTAGAATTTCGGGGGCTGATATCGATCTGCAGTGGGTTGTTTAGCAAGCGTTTGCTGAGTTTGCGGATGTCGTCGGAAAAGGTTGCCGAAAAAAGCAGGGTCTGCCGTTTGTTCGGCAGCAGTGCTATGATTTTATTAATTTCGTCACTGAAGCCCATGTCGAGCATCCGGTCGGCTTCATCCAGCACCAGGGTTTCGAGCTGGGCAAACTTAATTGCGTTCTTGCTGGCCAGATCGAGCAACCGGCCCGGTGTCGCCACCAGGAGATCGACTCCGCCACGCAGTTTCATCATCTGCGGATTAATCTTCACGCCACCGTAGACAACGCTCGATTTCAGCGGCAGATATTTACTATAGCTGGCGGTGTTTTGGGCAACCTGCTCGGCCAGTTCGCGGGTCGGAGTTAACACCAGGGCGCGAACATGGTTCGCCTTTACTTTGGGGCCATCGCTCAGTCGCTGCAGCAGCGGCAGGATAAAACCGGCCGTCTTGCCGGTTCCGGTCTGGGCTGCGGCCATCAAATCCTTGCCGGCAAGGACCGCAGGGATGGTCTTGCTTTGAATCGGTGTCGGTTTACTGTAGCCACTTTCAGCAATAGCACGCAGGATTGGTTCAGAAAGTCCGAGGGTAGAAAATGGCATAGGTCTGTTTCTCTGTCCTGAGTAGATGATTGGTCCGGCCGGGTACTAATCCTGCATTTTCCGTGGTAGTGGAGCAATGCTGCAGGTTGACTCGCCATTGGTCAGCCAGATCTCACCATCCTGCCTGGTGCACTGTAACTGCATGTTGCGCTGCACCATCCTGGTCATCTCTTTGCAAGCCGCCTCAGGTAGTTCAACAACGCTGAGATTATCGAAGCGTTGCAGTTTCTCCACATTCCGTTGCCACCACAGATCGGCCCCGCGACCGCCATAGCTGTATAAATAAACCTGCTTGGCCCGGCCGCAGGCTTTGCGCAGCCGACGTTCGTCCGGCAGGCCAACATCGATCCACAGCTCAATCTCATTTGTTAAACTCATCTGCCAAAGATCCGGTTCTTCGTCAGCGCATAAACCTTTGGTGAAGCTGAGCTGATCATCGGCGTGCAGGACAAAAGCGAGGAGTCGTACCATCATTCGCTCATCGGTTTCCGAAGGATGGCGCGCCAAGGTCAACAGATGTTCAGCATAGTAATTGCGGTCCATGTCGGAGATTTGCACGGTAGCTTTAAAAATCGTGGAACTAAGCGCCATTATTTGTCCTTTGCCGGCTGGGCTGTGAGCTTTTTATCTTCTCGTAACGCTTTTCTTGCTGCTCTGTCGACCAGAGGGAACAGGCGATCGGCAAAGTTTTCCTGTTTTGCAGCTTGATGACCGCGGACCTTAACAAAGAGACAATTCAGCTGATCGGTCAGGCAGTAAAAATCCCGGTAGAGCTGGTGGTATTTGAGCTGCCGATTTTGTTTCGAGCGAAAATCATTCGCTTCCAAGCGCTTACGCCGTCCCGGCAGGTTAATAATGTTTTGCGAATCGCTATAGACTGTCAGCCGGCAACCTTCAGTTTTAACCTCATCCAGTGCCCACAGCAGAGTCTGAAGTTCCAGCCTGGTCGATGAGGTCTGCTCAAATCGCCGTACTTTGACCTGCTTGTTCAATCCGTCCAAAGTAAACCCGGCTTCAGCGACCAAAAGGTAGGCTCCGTAGCCGATTTTCGACTTAGTATCCACACTGCCGTCAGTGAAAAGGTGTAATTCCTTCATCACGGGGAAATCAATCCATTCGTTTGACGAACAGATAGAGGTCTTCAACCTGCTTTCGTGCCCATGGAGTTCTACGCAAGAATTTAAGACTCGACTTTACCGACGGGTCGTTGTTGAAACAGCGAATATCGATCAGTTCGCCCAACTCATCCCAACCGTAATATTCAACCAGGGCAGTGACTATCTGTTCCAGGGTTATACCGTGCAGTGGGTCTTTGTTCTGTTGATCACTCATGGTGGAGATGACATCCTTATTCCAGGGCAAGAGCTCGATTGGTGCGGAGTGTAGTTGCGGTGGTATATATATGCAAGTAGATACGGGTGCGTCATTGACGGGAATAGAGGCCTGAAGCGGACATTTCTGTCTGCCGTCTACCAGCTGAGACGGCCCTACCGATCCCGCTTGTCTACCGCTGACACTTCGAGTAAGTTAATGGCCTTAACCGTAGAAAAGGAGAGGAACATGTTAGGCTTTGGATACATGGAAATAGGTATTCTTGCTCTGCTGCTTTGCTTCGTCCTTGGCGCGGGGAAAACCGGTGAGTTCCTCGGTCGGATCTTCCGCACCCACCGCAAGATCGACCAGGCTAAACAGGACCTGAAGAGCTCCCTCAACCCCGTAAACCTCTTCGGCAAAGACCACTGCGACAGGGACTGACTGCCCGCTCCCCTCGTCGTCTCTTTTTTTGTTCACTTCGCAAAAATTGCAATATATGATAATCGCCTGGTCAGGCTGGAAATTTAATTGCAAAACTGAATTGGCGATTTTTGGAATTACCCGCCGCCTCTACTCTCTTACGACGGGTAACCTTAAATATTGGAGAGGCCGCTAATCCTGCCACTGAATGCAGGAAACTGGACACATATCGATTGCCGTCTGGATATTCTCTTCAGAATCTCCTGTCGAATCATAGCACTCCGACTTGCCGTCAGCATCTAAGCGGAACACTCCAGGGCAGGTGTTTACACAAAGTTCGCAACCGATGCACTGTTCTTTATCAACCCAAACTTTTTTTGACATATCGTTTCTCCTCTGTATGAGTTGTTTTTCTCTGTTTCAAAGATAGCTTAAAAATAAATTTTGAGGTTTGACCTGAGTCAATACCCGATAAAAAGAGTTGGCAATTGACCCTGGTCATGTTTTCTGTTGTTCGTTTTGACTATAGTCGACCCATCATGGCAAAGCAGTCGCAGCAGCTAGCGCTGAACATGGATTGAATCGTCACCGCTACTTTGACGAGCTGGACGGCAGACCTGAAGCTGTGAGGCAGCTGCTGGCTAATTTTACCGGTAGGGACGTGACCATAGTCTACAGTTCTAAAAGTAAGTGGAATAATTCACTGGCGTTGAAAGACTACTTGGAGACCAAATATCCTGAGGCTGAAAAAGATGACAGAACAGATTCAAGGAAGGATATTCATATGAAAATTGACAGCAATGCTCTCCACCAACAGATTGTATCCCTCGCACCTGATGCCATACTGTTTGCCGATCAGGATGGGGTTATCCAGTTGTGGAACCAGGGGGCGGAGAAGATTTTCGGCTACAGTGCACAAGAAGCGATCGGCCAGTCACTGGATTTGATTATCCCGGAAAACCTTCGCCAGCGGCATAACGACGGCTACACGGCGACCATGCAGACGGGACACAGCAAGTACGGCGATCAACTGCTCTCGGTGCCGGCGCTCCATAAGGATGGGCATCGCCTGTTTTGCGACTTCTCAATCGTTATGATCAAAGCTGATGATGGAGAGATGCTCGGCGTCGCCTCGGTCATGCGCGATATGACTGCGCAGAAGGCCCGTGAAAAAGAGCTGCGGGAGCGGATCAAGGAGCTTGAAGCAAAGGAGTGAAGCTATGCTGTACTTTGTCAAAGACAACAAATTGCATCGTTATCCAACTCCCAAGCGTTGTAGCGTCAAACGCGAGAATGAAAAATTACGTGACACCATTCCCCGTGGAGTAGAGCAGTGCATCTACTGTATGAACTACTGGCCGGGTGATAAGGATTAGGTACGAACGAGATCGCAAAAATATAGTTTCCCATCACCGGTTATTCCTACAAGACTTAGACGGAATTTTCGCTTGTCTGACTTTTTTCGTCAGGTATTGACCCAGGTCATGTTTTTGATCTGGGTCTTTGCATATTATCGGCTCATCAAGACATCAAAAGGAGCACGAGATGAAACTTCCAGACGGCATCGGCGACCAGCCGATCAACAAAACCATCGAGCAGCACCCCTTCATTGGGGAACTGCTGGAAAAGTACGACATCGGCTGCGTCACCTGCGGCGTCGGCATCTGCCTGGTCAATGACGTGGTCAGCATCCATGCCCTGGGTGACGAAATAGAAGCGGAAATTGAAAAAGAAATCCTCGCATATTTAGAGAATAAAGGAGCTTAAATCATGAAAAATCTCGCTTGTGGCTGCCCTGGTTCCCAGGTGCGCACCGTGGAAAAAAAGGATAACAACGACAACACTCAAACCGGCCGGATCGGCTCGGAACTGCGTCAGTGGCCGACCCAGTTGCACCTGGTGCCGCCTTCAGCACCTTACCTGCAGAATGCACATCTGCTGATCGCCGCCGACTGTGCCCCCTTCGCTTATGCTGAGTTCCATCGCGACTTTATCAAGGGGAAGGTGCTGGTCAACGCCTGCCCGAAGCTGGACGATACCAGCCCCTACGTCGATAAACTGGCAGCAATGATCAGTCAGAATGATATCCAGTCGGTGACAGTGACCATCATGGAAGTTCCTTGCTGTGGTGGCTTGAGAATGTTTGCTCAGCAGGCGATCGCCCAGTCGGGCAAGGATGTGCCGCTGGAGATCGTAGTGATCGGCGTCGACGGCGAGAGGAGAAACTGATGAAAACCAATGTCACCCAGGTGATGAGCGACGAGCACCAGCTGATCCTGCGGATGATCACCTTGGTGGAGCAGAACACCGAGCTGATGGGGCAGGGCAAATTCCGCAACTGGCAGTTCTTTCTTGATGCGGTCGACTTCATCCGCAACTATGCCGACCGCTTCCATCACGCCAAGGAAGAGGACGTGCTGTTCGTCGAGCTGGTGAAAAACGGCATGCCGGCAAAACAGTCGCCGATCGAGGCGATGCAGATGGAACATGAGCAGGGACGGGCCTTCGTCCGTGGTCTGGAAGAGGCAGCGCAGAAGGCATTGGCCGGCGAACCGGGGCAGATTCCGCTGATCGCTGAAAATGCCAGGGGCTATGCCGGGCTGCTACGCGGTCACATCGACAAGGAAGACACCATCCTCTATCCGCTGGCAGAGCGGGTTCTGCCGGAAGATGTGCGTGAAAGGATGTTAGCCGCCTACGATCAGGCAGAAGAACAGACCCCAGGGTTGGAAGAGAGATATTGCCAGCTGGTGGAGGCTTACGAGCGACAACAGTGATTTTCATTGTCTGTTGACCCAGGTCAAATGTTTTCTTCAAAAGCTATGGGATAATCTCTTACAAAGATTGAATACTCACTGATTGAGGTTACAGTTAAAAACCAATCACTTTTAAAACGGAATGAAAGGAGCACATTTCATGAGCATGTTTTGTTTTCAATGTCAGGAAGCTGCGAAGGGGACCGGTTGTAATATTGCTGGGGTTTGCGGCAAAAAAGAGGATACCGCGAATCTGCAGGATCTGCTGGTTTTCTCTCTGAAAGGTTTATCTGTTGTTGCTGATGAAGCAAAAAAGCAAGGGAAACTCGATAACAGCATTGGCCTCTTTATCG
>NZ_FQZT01000005.1 GCF_900142125.1 Malonomonas rubra DSM 5091 | reverse complement strand
CCGCCGGCAGCAAACGCGGAAGAAGAGAGAGCGAACAGGGCGATCAGGGAATTACGCAGCATTTTTTTCATCATGGCCTCCATTGTGTGTATGAAAGATTGCGTTGTCTTGTTTGTCGTTCTTGTCTTCCCTATAGAGCAGTGACCGTGCCAAGGCCGGAATAAAAAAATGAAGAAATCGATAAGATACCGAAATCAAAAGAAGAAAAAAGTTATTTCTGGGTTTAAATGGATGGTTTAGCGAGAGGCCGGCTGTATACAGAGCACATACACCAGAATTCGGGATAAAGAGCGAAGAATGCCCTTGATACGAACACAAGGCGCTAGAATCACTACGAATATTTTTTATATTCAGCTGTGATATAAAAACTGAATGTGGAATATATATTTTCTGTACATTTCAAAAAAAGCCCCGGCAAAGAGTTGCCAGGGCGACAGGGATAAAATTTAAACGTCAGGAAAAACAGTCAGCCCAACATGCCAAGCATTTGCCCGCTGACGCCTTCGATCGTCGGCCGATACTCAGGCAAATCAAGGAAAGTCTCACAACGGGATAACGCCTGCGGAATGCTGTAATCAAATGGAATACGCCCGGCAATCTCACCGCCGTTTTCGGCAACAGCGTCCTCGATGTTCTTTGCAACCTGCTCATCAATGCCCACTTTATTCAGCACAACCAGATGAGGTAGTCGAAAATGGCTGAGCAGGGTCGCCAGTCGACGATAATCGGACAGGCCGCTCAAACTCTCTTCCAGCACTACCAGCACAAGATCAACACCGGTCAAACTTGAAATAGCCTGGCAACTGGTACCGGGGGGACCATCGATCAGAATCAACCGGTAGTTTTTCTCCTTGGCCAACTTGCGCGCATCTTCACGAATCGAGGCGATCAACTTACCGCTGTTATCAGCTCCCGGGTTCAAATCGGCGTGAACGAGATAACCATTTTCTGTCAAGCTCAGATATTTTTTACCGCAGCTGTGCTCGACCATTTTGATGCACTTCTGTGGACAGACCCAGGCACAGGCAGCACAGCCCTCGCAGTCATCGGCGACGTTGTAGGTATCCCCTTCTTTTTCGATGGCTCCAAAAGCGCAAATCTTTTCACACTCTCCGCAAGCGGTACATTGGCTGGTATCGATTTGCGCGATATCCATACTGAAGAAATCACTTTCTCTCAGCATCTGCTGGGGCTTCAGCAGGATTGGCAGATTGGATGCATTGACATCGCCATCGACTGCGATCACCGCCGGGAGCAGCTTTGCCAACGCCGCGGTCACCGATGTCTTTCCCGCCCCCCCTTTGCCGCTCATCACTGCTATCTGCTTCATCATCTTTTTTCCACTTCCCGCGCAACTGCTTGCTGTAAGCCCTGGAATACCCCTGCATCGGCCTGGCTGAGAACCTCTCCTCGCAGCAAAGCCTTATGATACTCGCTCTTCAGGCCGATGGTCGCAGCCAGCTCAATCCCTTGCTCTGCCAGCACCTTTTCCAGCTCCTCGGTCTCGAGCGCTTTGTTGGCGACAGCGACCAGCGGTTTCCCCATGTCGCGCAGAATGGTCAGGGTTTGCAACATGTCATGAATGCCGAAGGGGGTCGGTTCGACGACCACGACCACTAAGTCTGCGGGCTTGATCGCTGCAACTGCGGCACAAGAGTTACCGGGTGGGCCGTCGATAATTGTCAATCCATCCGACCTGAGCCTGGTCGTGATATCTTGAATCAGCGCTGTCCCTCGCGTCGAACCGATAATCAGGTCCCCGACAACCACTTTGGCCCCGGTGCGAGACGAGTGCCCAGTACGCACTTCACCTATCGGAACTTCTTTGTAGCTGATTGCACCGGTGGGGCAGACTTCGCGGCAGAGATTACAGCTGTGGCAAAGATGCTCATTGAGGTAAACCGTCTCGCCGATTTTATAGAGAGCCTTGAAGCGACACTCTTTGGCACATTTGCCACAAGCAATACAGGTCGCAGAATCGATCTTCGGCTGCAGCACAAATGCCTGCCGACGCGTCCAGTCACGCGGCTGCAAGAAATGTTCACCGTTCGGCGCATCAACATCCAGATCGTAATAATCAGCCTGCAGAATGTTCGCAAGGGACGTCGCGATGGTCGTCTTGCCTGCTCCTCCTTTGCCGCTGACAACTGAGATGATCACAGGTCAGGCTCCGCCACCACACACCTGATCTTGACGAATCGGACCGAGCTGGCCCTGGGTGTAGGCTGAAACGGTTTCATTCACAGTGTCACCGAGCCCGGAGTACACCTGGATACCTTCGCGCAGAAATCCGGCCAACGGACGACCACCGATCCCGGCCACAACGACCTTGTTGACATCCCATCCTTTAAGCAGCCGCACCGGCACATCACAACCGCCAACGGAATGACCGCCGTTTTTCATTGACTGCACGCCGACAACCTCGCTCCCGGCAATATCGACCAGTGTATAGTAGTTACATTTACCGAAATGACCTGAGCGAGTCGATGCCATGCCATCTTCGCTGTCGGAAGGAATCGCGACCCGGATAGCACCATCAGAAACGGGCTTGGACGGCGGAATCTCGAGTTCCTGTTGGGAGGCTGCGGCACGTTCCATTACAACATTCTGCAAAGCCGCCGAAAGCACCTCTTCAACCGTTCCACTGATGCCTTCAACAACCTTGATGCCGGCTTTATCCAAGGCTTCGGACGCTTTCGGACCGACCTTGCCAGTGTAGAGAACCTCAACTTTTTGCTCAGCCATCAATTGAGCTGCGCCAGTTCCTGCTCCATTGCCTGCATTGACACCTTCGCTGTTATCGAAAGCATAGACTTCCATGGTATCGCTATTAGCGATCATAAAAAACGGGGCACGGCCGAAACGCTCATCAATCGGGGAATCGATACGCCCTTCCTGTGCGGTAACTGCAACGATCATCTTTTGCTCCTTTATCAAATAATTGATTGTTGAATATTATGTGCATATGCACAATACGCCCGAAAGAAACCGCTGTCAAGAATGTTTTTACACAAAACAGCCGTAAAACATTCGATGCTTCTGGATCGCGGCAAACGGATGACTTTCTGCTTGTTTTCACATATGCTTCATGATATTAACAGGTCCCCTCAGCAGCGATTGCAAGGGAGGCTGACAGGCCGGAATGAGTTCTTTAGTAGAGCAGGATCGGCACTTCATGCGTCTGGCCATGCAGGAAGCTGCGCTAGCCGAAACATTGGCTGAGGTGCCGATCGGAGCGATTGTCGTCAAAGAAGGTGAAATCATTGGTCGCGGTCACAATTTACGTGAAACCGACCAGGATCCGACTGCCCATGCCGAGATCATAGCTATCCGGCAAGCGGCACAAACCCTCTGCTCTTGGCGCTTGCTCGATTGCACGATATACGTTACTCTCGAACCTTGCGTCATGTGCATGGGTGGAATCATACTGGCGCGGATTCCTGAGTTGGTGTACGGTTGCCGCGATCCCCGAGTAGGCGCGGTTGGTTCGATTTACAATTTCTCGACCGACGATCGTTTCAACCACAAGGTCGTAGTTCGCGAAGGAATCCTGCAGGAAGAATGCAGCGAACAACTGAGTCACTTTTTTCGGAAATTGCGGGAAAAGAAGAAGCAACAAAAAAAGAATCACATATAGCAGTTTGGAGAGGTGTCCGAGAGGCCGAAGGTGACAGACTCGAAATCTGTTGTGGCGCAAGCCACCGGGAGTTCGAATCTCCCCCTCTCCGCCATATATAACAAGGGGTTAGCGCTGAGTCGCCAACCCCTTTTATTGTTTCAAAAGACCATTGGGTAGCGCTTAGGGTAGCATTTCCCACAGGAGCACCAGCGTGCAATATTTGCCCAGTCGCAAATTTAAATGCTGGTCGAATTTCCTATTAAGATTCCTGTCAGGCTATCCGGCTATACTTCTTTGATTAAGCAATGGAGGGTAGAGAAATGACGGAAGAAAAACCATTCAAAGAATATGATGGTGATGTTTATTTGTATTTCGGCTCGGTCAGCAAGGCCGGGTACAATCAACTATCCGCTCTATACGAACAAAAAGAAAAGAATCAGGCAAAATCAAAAAAAGCCTGCCTCATTTTAATTACGACCGGTGGCGATCCAAATGCAGGGTATCGCATTGCTCGCGCAACAAATCACCACTATGAGGACTTCGAGATCCTTATCCCTGATATTTGCAAATCCGCAGGCACCTTGATTTGTATTGGGGCCAAAAAACTGATTTTCGGTGACCGCGGAGAACTTGGTCCGCTGGATATCCAAATATCAAAACCCGACGAGATGTTTGAAAACATGTCCGGGCTCGACATCCTCCAGGCCCTAAGCGCTCTTCAGGAGCAGATGCTTACATCGTTCAGATCAAACCTCATCGACCTTAGGGCCGGCAGCAGAATAAGCACTAAAATTGCCGCAGAAGTGGCAACAAAGCTGGCTGAGGGTTTTATTTCCCCGATCACATCACACATCGATCCGATCACGCTGGGCGAACATGAACGGGCCATGAAGATAGGATATGAATATGGGGCCCGCCTGAACAAAATGGCAGATTCACTGAAGCCAGATGCTATAGCAAAACTTGTAGCCAGCTACCCATCGCACGGCTTTGTCATAGACAGGAAAGAGGCAGGAGAACTTTTCAATACAGTTTCAGCGCCAGACAACACAACCTCTAACATTTATGACTGGGCTCGTGGTATAATCGAATCACATGAGTATCCAACCGCTGATCCAATAGTTGTCGACGTAATTGATCTACTACAAAGCAGGGCTGAAAACAGCCCGACGGAGAAAAACAATGAAGAGGTTGATCCTCACAACAATAGCGACGAACCAGGACATCAAGAAGGCGAGAGAGATACAGCGACACAAAGCCAGACAGATCAGCAAGCTGTCCATACAGAATTCGAAGACAAGCAAAATAGTCAGCCACAAAGCTGCTGAAGCGGCGAGCCCTCCAAGGGGGACAGGCAACCTAGCATCAAAAATGTAAACCGTAGACACTCAAAGTAGCCCCTGCTTACAAACAGGGGCTTTTTTGTGCTCCCTCCACCAGCAACAGCTCAAATTACGACAAGTAAACCTAGACACACCTTGTTCCGAATCAGATTCCTGTCAGCCCCTCACACTATACTGTTTTCATTTTGCACGGGAGGGGTCACATGGCGGGTTACACTTCGATTATGGTTCAGGCGTACAGCCTGGCCACGGGCAAATCTATTCAAGACTCCTTGATCGATCTTGGCGTTGACCGCCTGGTTGATTCAGCGGAAGTCAGGCAAAACAATTCCCGGACAGAAGAGACCATAAATATGCTTCTGGACGACTGCCCGGGGATATTGCGATGGAGGAAACGTTAATTTTCCTGCGCTTTGATTTGATTATTCACTGTTTAACGCAGACAACAACCTACAGTTATCAACCTTCTCCTCCAAGAGCAAATCCAGTAGCCTGCAAATAAACTTTCCGTAGCTATCCTTAAGTGACTTTCGCACGGCATCCTTCAAAACGTCTATGTTTTCGCAGATCGAATCACTGTCGGTAGACAAATTTAGTTCAATTTCGATTCGGTTGGCTTCCACCGCTAGGCGGCAGATTGAAGAGCATGCCTCACTAAAATTGCTAGCAAACTCAGGGTCCCCTGACGCTAGCTCTGCAGCCATCTCTCTTGTCCTCTGTTCAATCGATGGAAAATCAATGACATTACCCATGTTTTCTCCTTATCAAGGGGCTTCAAAAACAAGGTCAATCGACCTTCTTGCGCTCAGATCTTTTAGGGTTGGGACAAGGTTCTCTTCAACATATGCCTCATCGACCATCCCCTTTAAAACAATTGTAATTGTTTGACCATCTGTTGCCCCGGCCTGTGCCGGCTGGGTGACAACCGGGCTAGTGTAGCTACCGCCACCAGATGAACTATCACCGCTGGCAACCTGTGCAGCCTGAAAAAGACCTGTCGCGGCGATAAGCGCCATATTAACCTTGCCCATGGCCCAGGTCGAAGCGTGGGCGGCCTGCGCCCGCGCTATAGATGTTGGATCGCCGGGGATAAGCTGCGAAGCATAAGCCAACTGCGCACCGCTGGCGGTCGATGTGTATGTTGTCGCCAAAGCAATGCCTTTTTGCAGGGCAATTCCGGCAATCGCAGCGGCCTTGTTCTTTTGTCCAAGCATGTCCAGGAAGGTAACAGCATTGCCAAGCGCTGACTGGTTCTGGCTGACGCGGAAATCTGTCATTTCCTGTTCCATCATCATGCGTTCCGCATGCGCCGTGCGCTCGACTTCAAGCGTCTGGTCAATAACCGAGGTGCGCAAATCGAACATCGCTATTTGGTGAGCGCTTTCCATTTCGTATTTCGAGCCGTTAAATTCGGCTATTCTGTCAAGCATGCTTTGCGGGTTGTCCATCAGGCCAAAGTCGCCGCCGATCCGGAAGGCTTCGCCGTCTGCCATAAGCCCTTGCTCAGCCCCACCTGCGCCCCCAGCCGCTGTTGGCCAGCCCCTCCCCCCATCCGCAGGATTGGTGCCAGTGCCGACTGACGCCCGTAAAGAATTAAGCTGCTCAATAATTCTTTGCTTTTCGGCCTCAAGTTCCTCCCTGCTTCCATACATAGCAGCAAAGATGTTACCAAGAGCCCCGCGGCCTTCATATTGCGACCGCCCTTTTATCTGATCGTCTATTTCTGAAACCCTACCTACCAAGCTTTCAATCTGCTGATTGATATTAGGGTTTATGAGCCGGTTAAGGGCGTTTACCAATTCCTCAACCGAGCTTGCAGCCTGGTCAACTGCTGGAGAAAACACCATGCCGATGTTTTCAGCAAGGTCACCCATTGCGTTTTGTGCGCCAACGATAGCCCCCCCCAAAGTTTCCCGCGCTGCCCGAGCAGCGCCGCCAAATTGTGTCTCAAGCTCTGCCAGGATCACCCTTTGGGCGCCAGCAACATCTCCCAGGTCAGTCATTGCTTTGATTGTCCTCTTCTGGTCCTCTGTAAACTGGATGCCAGAACGGGACAGCGCAGAAAGCTGTCCGGCTGGGTCGTTCAATGCCTTCCCAACCTGTAGGGCCGCCGACTTTAAATCGGTCCCCATTGCTGTCGCGACATTCATTATTGCTTCCGTTGCCGCATCAAACACCCCCCCCTGTACTTTCGTAAAAGTCAAAAGCAGCGCCTGCATTTCCAATGTAGCCTCATCGCCATAGCGAGTCACTGCTTGCAACCCGCTGGCCATCAACTGCAGGTCTTGCATTGTCTTCCCAGCAACGCCGCCAGTCGATTTTAGCCGCTGCTCCAACTGCTGCACTGCGTCCTGTTGCTTAACAAAAGCAGTAACAGTAGCAGCAGCACTTAATGCTCCGAAAGTAAGACCAAGAGATGCTGCCGCTGTCTGCACGCTGGTCAAACTGCCGCGCATGCGGTTAAAGGTTTTTGTTGCTCTATCTTCCGCTGAAATAATAACTTTTGCTTTTTCAGATCCAACCACAGTGTTCCTCCATCTAGCTAAGTCTAAGCATCAATCGACGATTAACGCCTGGAAAGTTCCTTGCTAAGCCGGTACTTAAATCTCTTGGGCCAGTTCTCACGAATTGCCCGGCGCACCGATTCCTTAACCGCAGCCTGTTTAAACATGCTTGCCACAGTTATAACTCGCAACATTTCGGCTCCCTCCATAGTCCCCCATCTACCAGGACCAGTCCTCCTCCAATAGCTCACCCCTCCCCGAGAATGGCGCAGAGAAAAGCCATGCTTTATCGGGCGATAGCCACCTTTTTGCGTTATCCTTGCGCTTAGCCCCCGCGCCCCCTTGCTAGACTTTCTATATTCATCAAATCTGCGACTACCTGAGCGAACAGTAACCCCTCCTCTCCGGTCAATTATCTGTTTGGTCGGGAAATGTTTTAGACTGATTGGTGTACTCTGAGCGGTTAAGATCGCTCTCAAGGCGCTCCTATTTGCTCTGGAAGAAACCCTGACCTTCTGCTTAGTAAAGCCGGCCTTAAGGGCAAACTTACTTCTGATCTGCTTGTCTGCCGCCGTTCTTGCCCTACTGGCAACATCGTTAATAGCGTGTGAGCTCGCCTTGATAACCTTCTTGCTGTCGAACAGCATCATTGCCCGATCAAAACCTTCTAGTTTTATTGAAAGATCCATGTTTAGCCCTTCTTACTGCGAGACCATCTCGCGCCAGTTCCTGTGTTTCTGGCCTGCCCGCTCCAGCCCCCTGGAAACATTCTTGTGGCAAATCTCGTTGTACGGTTCCAGCCCCCTGAACTTCAGAATTTTTACATCAAGATCAGCTACAAACTGCAGATTTGCTTCACCGCTGCGATTTTTCAGAATGCCAACAATAATTTCTTTCTGTTTGTTGCGCTCAAGACTCAGCATATAATCAGCGCTGGCCTCAACGGCCCCGCTGCCTTTTGCGCTGTGCATCTCTATTTTGCCGTCTCTGGCTGACTGGCGATTGATCTGAGTGAGGATGACAACCGGCATGTTGAGCCGCTTAGCCATGTTTTTTGATTGCTCAGCACAATAGGAAATACGCTCGTATTCTGTGCGCGCGTCCTTGGCTGACATCAGGCCAAGATAGTCAATACCAACAACGCCGACATTGCCATACTTGCCCCGCGCAGCTTCGCCAACACGCCGAGAAAGACGCTGCATAGCCATGTCCAGCGTACTGGTCTGCACACCTGTCAACTCAGCGGCATAACGCATTTCCTGCAAACTTTCGGCAGCAATACCTACCTTGTCGGCGGTTTTTGCTAACACATCGCCAGCCCCCAAGTTGGCTTTGACCAGTTGGGTTAACTCTCGAACAACCAAACCTGACACAATACCAGCAATCGCGGCCCGCAATTGTTTCGAAGCCTTTGATAGACGATCCATGCCCCTACCAACATCGGAAAATACGCCCTTGGTATTGTCTTGTGCAGAAATGATCATTTTTATCTGCTTAGATGTAAATGCATTCAACCTCTCTTTCCTACCGTTATGATTGTTTCCTATCTTTTGATGAACACATCTTGTACCCGCAATGTCGTGGCTTTCTCTTTATCCTGATATGGTCCAGTTGATTCGACGCTCCCGCCGAACACCGCCAGCACTTTCAAGCATTCATTTCTGGTGCCTCTGTCCATCTGCTTGAGTTTTTCAAGATCCGTTTCATCAAGCGTAACTAGCCCAGTCTTTTCAAAGTAGAGTTGCTTGTCGCGTTTATCGGCAACAATGCAGATCTCGCGTCCTGACTTAGTGTGCAGTTTCCAGGCACGAGGTTTTTCTGGGGCGGTGTATTCTTCGATGGCAGGCACAATCTGCTGTTTGCGCCACACCGGCGGAAGTCCTGAGAGCAGCCAAGAGCGGATATCGACACCAGCCTGATAGGCTTCACCGGGGTCTTTGCCTTGCGGAACCGGCCAGCGCTTGACGTGATCAAAGTCGCGCTGCCAGCGCTCCCAAGCCTTACCTCCTGCGTGATTGTCATCAAAATCAAGGGCAACCAAAATCAGTTTGGCGCGTCGCAAAGCAGCCATGCTGCGTTCGTCGGGCCTGGCCGTACTGTTGCCAAGGGCAAGGACGCCGACCAGATCGCCTGCCTTGTCATGGCAAAGCATGCCATCGAGCTGGGCTTCGACCACAACGATCGCCAACTGCTGATCGTGCAGCAGCAGCGGTGCTGTGCCGCCACCTGGAACAACGTGATAACTGAGAGCTTCGAGCGGCGGCAGTCTATCCGCTTTTGGTCGCCGAATACGCAGACTGTCGACGCGGACAGTTTGCCCATCGGCAATAATGTTAGGAATGAGGATGCCGCGCGGTAGCCAAAGTGCGTCAGGTCGCTTGTTTTCTGCTTTGGGGTCGATGCCCCATTTTTTACGGCTTGAGAAGGTGCAATCTTTCTCCTTGGTATCGATCCAGCCGAGGCCGTACTGCTTAACTGCTTTGATCGGCAGGCCACGACCGGCGAGATAAGCAAGTTGCTCCTGATTGGCGAGCAACGCGACTTGCGCCTTTTCGAGCAAATCACGGGCAGCAGCCTGCCAGCTTTCAATTGGCGGCAGGCATTCGCGCGGTTGCGTCGGCTTTTTCTGCTGCTGCTTGCTCAGCTTAGGCGTGGAATAACCGCTGCCCTGCCCCTGCCCCTGCCCCTGCTCATCGAGCTTCTTGCCAGTGCGATCTGCTGCTTGTCGAAAACTGTAACCGCTGTACTCCATCAAGAACTTGATGCAATCACCGCCAATGTCGCAGTTGCGACACCAAAACGAGCCTTGCCCGTCATACTGCTCCGGCCAGACGTGAAAGCGATCAGTCCCACCGCAACGCGGACAAGGCGAGTGATATTCGCCGCCCTTGTGGCTACTGATACGCTTCGGCGTGATGCCGTGATCTGAGAGCAGTTGAAAAATCACTTTCCCTTTCCTCTCTATGCACCTTGGTGCACCATTGATGCACCTTTAAAAAACAACACGCCACACCTAAACCAGCAATAAAAACAATGACTTTTACTTACCTATGAACCTTGTGAACCTTTTTATATAAATAATGTTGTAAGTAAAAAACTATCTAAGTCCCCTCTTCACGCGCGCGCACGTGCGTAAATTGTAAAAATGGTGCACATGGTGCACACGTTGGAGAAACCGGTATAAGTATCAACCGGTTATGCCCTGCACCCTTCCACATAAACGGTGCAGCAATGGTGCACTTGGTGCGGAGGATGGTACAGACTACGCGTCATAACCATCCTCGATACGCAGGCCAATGTAGAAATATCCGCTGCTGCGCTTAATCTTTTCGTGCCTCCGCTGGAGCTGTTTTCCGAACCATTTGGCGCTTGGCGGTTTGTTGCCGACAGTACCCCTGTACCACTGCTCGAAATCTGAATAGAGTTGGCTGGCCTTGGTCTCTGCGTCGGGATTTTCGGTGCTGCAGCGATCGTCGAGCCACTCCTGAAGCAGATCCTCTTCGCGGCGATATTCGGCGGTTGCCGCGCGGACGAATGGCGGTGGTGCCAAATGGCCATCGCGTTGCCATTCGAGACAACCGTTGACCAGCCAGGACAGGTGAAGGCTGCGCATCTGCTTGAGCCTTTCTGGCAGGTCGGGATCTGCGCGGCGCTCGTTCTTTTCCGGATCTGGCTTGCGGTCCTTGATGTAGCTGAGCTCGAAGTGCAGCAGCCTGCAGCGCTCCCAAAAGGCAAAGTCATCTGCTCCTGCGCGTGGTTTGTGATTGGTAAGCAGGAACAGGGTGTGAGTCGGCGTAAAGGTGACAGGATATTTGTCGTGCGGCCATCGTCCGGTGAGTTTGTCGCCACCAGTGAGCCATTTGACGCGGGAACTACTAAACTTCCGGCCTTCGTCAGTTTCGCTGGCGTAGGCGATGCGCAGTCCGCGCAGACTCATAATGTCGGGACTGGCTGCGGCAGCTCCGCGTGCGCCAGGTTGCTCAAGAAGCATTTCAGCTGGAATCGGTTGGGCGAGCGGGCCCAAGGTATCGGCTATCGCTTCGATTATCATCGATTTGCCGTTGCGGCCGATGCCGTTCCAGGCGAAAAAGTCGTGAATCTTGCTGTGCCCGGTGATGGCATAGCCGAGGACCTTGCGTTTGTAGTCGACAACGTCCTGGCGGTTGTTGAGCACGTCGAGGTAGACCGCCTCGATCGGCGAGGTGTCAACATCGAGCCCAAGGTATTCGGTCGGGCAGGCCATGGTGAGATGGTCGTCCGGTTTGCCATCGCGCAACAGCCCGTTGCGGAGATCGACAACTCCATTCTCGCAGGCGAGCAGCCAGGGATTCTGGTCGAGCTGTTCGCCATCAACAGACAATCCGAGAGAACCCATTCGGGCGGTTTTAAGGCATGCAGCAATGCCATTGACTGAGCGGAGTTTTTTCGCCCGATTGTAGTAGTCACCTTGCAGGGTTGTGAGCTTTTTGGCCAGGTCATTATTCTCGTCGGTTTGGGCCTTCTTAATCAGATCATCGAGGCCATCAGCGGCACTGACATATTCCATGGCGACGTTCTCGACAGCAGACCCGGCGCGATCCTTGGTGTCACGTTGCCAATAATGGCCAGCCCAATAGAGCCATTCGCCGGCCGAGGTATTCCAGATAAACTGCCCGCGCATCAACTCAATAAACAGCATACCGTCGCCAACTTCGTTGGCCTTGAGACAGGAACGCACGAATTTCTTCGACACGCCGGTGACCCCTGGTCGATTGTCGCCGAGCTGCTCGGCTTCTTCGGCCACGCGGGTCTCCACGGCCTGCTGGATGGTGGCAAGATCGTCAACGCCTGACATTGAGCAAACCCCATCCGTGAAACATTAAAGTGAGAAGAAAAACCATAAAAACCCATACCCTATATGGTGCAGGAAACTCCGACCCAGAAAACTACGATGGAAGCAAAGATCCGCGCAGCCTCCATCAGCAAAATTCCATTCCTCCACTATTTTCAAAAATTACAAACGGACCCAGAAAACGAGAGCTTGCCCGCCCGCAAGGCGGACCTTCCAGAAAGGACCCATGAACATCTACAAGCCTCTGCCATGCTGTTTCTTTCTACAGATCGCTGGCAGGCAAACAGGTGCTCGTCTTAACCTTTTGGTCTACCCTTCGGGAGGGGTTGGGGAGCATTCGGAATTTAATCCTCGCAGCCCAGCCATCAAGCGACAGACTTTTTATTCATGGCCTCATCAAGAGCCTTGCGCACATCGCCTAACTCACGGTGAATATTGAGCCAATGTTTCGACATGGCTCGACTCATGCCGGACAGAGTCTGCTCTTCGTGAAGGTCAAGCCCCCCATGGCGATCAATATCCCGAACAAACTTTTTGATGTTCTTCAGCTGATCCTTAAGAAGCCATATCTCGAAATCGATTTTCTGGCAGTGGGTTCCTAGCGTCGAAGAAAGTCGGGCCTGCCCTTTATCCATTGAGTTTCACCCGAACCTCTGCTGCCGCCCCTACCGCATCTTCAAAGGCATACCCAGCAAGTGTGTTTGTATTTGTTTTGTCCAGCTCTCCGCCGGTTGCATTGCAATAGAGGAGATCGCCTTGCGACACTTCAAGTGCCGCCTCTTTCGACACCTCGAAAACACCATCCACCGCAACCGACCCAGACTCCCCATCAACAATATCCACGCTGGCAACGCCTACCCGCTGACCAATGATTACTAAGTCACCAGAAGAAACGTCGCTGCCAGTTCCGTTGGCCCATGTAAGCACCGCACCAGGTTGAATATAATTTTTCATTTCGACACTCCTTGTATGCTTCAACTATTAAGTTTCCCCGCCTGGACATTCTGTCCAAGGCGGGGAGAGCCCGCCCCACGCATCCAATGAGTACCGAGAGGAAATGCCCACGGACAGACTGACACTTCTTCAATCTGACATTTTCACCAACTGCCGCCTGGATGATGCTAACTGATCTAGAATTAGACAGCACCTCATTGAACCAGGCAGCAGAAAGTCAAAAGCCAGAGCTAGACGCCTTCCGACTTCACGGCATATGGCGACATTGGCACCACGCCAAAGTCGATCCTGGCCTTGTATTCGGTCGCATCTCGCTCAAACATTGCTTTTTCTTTGACGTATGGCTGCAACTTGTTCGGGTCGCCCAGGGCAAGACTTGCGATAACCGAACGGATGTTCGGATCCGGCAGGAGATACCAAGCAGTTGAAGATGAACCACTAAAAAGCGGAGACTCCAGGCGAGGTTCAACAATTGGAACCAAGCCGATTTTCTTGAAAAGGTTCATCACTGCTGAGTTTGTCTGCCCTGGCACAGAATCCGAGTAGCAGAGTTCAAAAGCAGTGACCTCCAACGAGGGCGGAACCAGTAGGAACTTCGGTTCGATAGCTAGCGGAGTCCCGTTCGAGTCGGTCATGGTGCGAAAAACCTTCAAGGCTCCCGCCAAAGAACCCCGGGACAAGGCCGAACCTGCACCGGAAATCAGGTTGTCGCGATCAGTGTGGAACATCGCCACACCATCTGAGAGGGCAGGGTTTTCTAAAAGCTTCTTGTAAACCTGCTTGCTCTGAGTATTTGCTGCAGTTTGCCCGAGCGCACCACCAAAATCTTGTAAAACCCCAAGATCATCATTCACCAAAGCCTGGCGACTGATCGCACCAATCCCCGCGTATGTTTTAATTCGTCCAGACTCGGCACCTTCGGCAAGAACAAGGCTTCTAATTTCATCGTCTTCGATGCATTCGAAAAGTTCTGCCGCTGGTACAAGGCGAGGAAACTCCGCCAACTTAAAGTCCGGAACAGCTTTTTTTGCAACCCAATCGAGAAAGGTCTGACTCGCATACCCAAAACCTTCATCCAGGGCCTTATTGACCACGCCGGACAAAATCTTAGGGAAATCGCTTGTCGTCAAAGCCCGCCCTATCAACTGGTTGGCATCACTCGGAATCTCCAAGCCTGCCTCCCTCAGGGAGGCCCTGGCTAGATCACGCAGGGTGACGTCACCGAAAAGATTCTCAAACCGGTTAGAGCGCTCTGAAATAATGCAGTTTTTTAAGCCGGCGTTCCGAGCGAGGAGCTCAGTGGCCTCATCGCGGTAATCGCAAAGCTTCAAATCACGTGCTTGATATGGCATTTTTTTCTCCTATCACTATAGGTTTTAAAGGTGGTCAGCGGGGCATGGGGAGAAGAAGGGAACGAACAAGCCCTAAGGAATCATGCCCGCTGACCGTTGCGGTGTTTTCGATGGCCTATCCAAAGAGAGTGCTGAGCGATCAGGTAGCCCCCACCACGCTTGAAAGCTATTGGTTAAACTCTATATTTGCAGGCCTGAGGCAGGACTCGCGAACCGCCTCAGGCCTGCCTGCGGCACTACACCGGCCTATCCGGAGCGGGGTAGAAGGAGAAAACCCCTTGGCCACAACTTAATCGTTAGTTGAGCCCTCGCTCGCGAGTCTCAAACCATTCCTTGATTTCACTGTATCGCCAGCCACAAGCGGCTTTGCCGAGCCTGACCCGCTGGGGGAACATGCCCTCACGCTCAAGTCTGTCGACGTGGCACTTGCTCAAACCGACAACAGACTTCAGATCGCGTGGGCGAATGATTTGATCTGGGATATTGTTTTCCAAAGCCGCGAGAATGATTGTCTGGGAATGCTTCGGGATTCCAGACAGGCGAACTTCAGCACTGATTTTTTTAAGATGAGAAGGCGAGAGAGGCATGATCTAGCCCCTTCTCGTCTGTAGAATCTCACCACACCCGTTAAACCATGCGGCGAGAGATTTTTTTGAATACAGCTTTGTTCTTGGGGTTATGAGGTATGCAGTCGGGAATGTTGGGTTTTGACTGATACGCCAGAGGGTTGTCTCGCTTAGTGGAAGGTTGTGTTCTTCCGCAAAATCTTTGAGGCGGACAAAATCATCAGGTATGAGTTTTTCACTTGGGGCCATGCTTTCCTCCTCTTGCCTGATTGCTTCAGGTTGTTCTTATGAGGAAGACGCTAGCAGCTAAACATGATTCAATTTAGGTGTGATTAGTTTTTTCCAGTGACTGGAATTTTTAGAGCAAGTTTAGGTAAGCATGTGTTTTCAGATTGTTTTTTTGGGAGCGCGAGGAAACCAACCGTTTTCAACATTATTAAAAATTTCTTTAACAAACCGAATGTCTGAGTTTAAGCGCTGCCTTTCTTCATCACAGTCCCTCATCTCGCGATAGGGAACTCTATTGTCGATTGACCAAGGAAATTCATTATTGCTTGGGCGTAGCTCTGCCTTTGCATAATAGTCTTGCCAAGACTTTTTCACGCTTGCCTCAAATGGAAGATCAATCCCTTTCCACGAAGAGTGATCATAAGCAACCACGACACCCTTTTCTATAATGGAAGCACCGCAATAACTCTGCCACATGCCCCCCCTGATTACTTGCCCTATAGAAAATTGCCTACTCATTACAAAATGGTTGAGTTTTTTCTTGTAGCTATCAGACATTTTTTCACCCCAGCGAGTTCCAGGGGCCGGTAGCAAAAATCGACATTTTCGGGCTGAGCGTTCAGTCTCTACGCCAAAATAAAGTCTTTCTAGCTTTTGCCAATGGTCATTCCAGAAGAGCTCAAAAGTCCAACCCTCTAGCTTCCATCTATTCCACCACTCCTCATATCTTCTCAAAAACAAAATGTTTTCTGGTGTATATGGGTCCCATGTGAAGCCATCGGGGTCAGTCCATTTTCCCGGCAACTTCCTATTATGCTCTAGGCATTCTTCTTCAAACAGAGCAACACCAAAAGCTGGTGTTCGAATAAGGTATTCAAACCAAACGTGATAGAAATCCCTTAGCTCATCAAGGTTATTAATTGCCACACAAGCCACCCTTCCTGGCTACCCCTTCAGAAGATCGCCAGCCCAGGCCGATGAAGGGAATCGGCTTTTCGGGAGCTACCCTAGGGCTGGCAAATTGCGACTTTCTAGTTCGTTCCTCATCTCTACCGACTATTTTTTATCAGCTCTTTTATCGCTTCAAGTTCATCACAAACATCTCTAACGATATGTGCCAGGCCCTGCTCTCCTTTTTCTGTAATGGCTTCACAGCAGATACCATCGGAAACAAAATAGAGCCTATCGACACAATAACTAAGGCTATTTTCAGCATCACTCAAGTCAGGAGTTTCATACCCCTTAACGGATTCAAGCATGATTTCCTCCACTCAATATTTAATCAGAGCCCCTAAGATTCCAAACATCCTCTGCGCACAAGCTAAGCTCACTGGCCATTTCTCGTAAAAAATATCTTATCCCTTCTGCGCCACCAAATGAGATCTCACCATAATCAACATCCGCAAGCAGACCGAGCTTACTCCCTAACTGATGAAGTCTGTCGTGGATATCTGAGAAATCAACATTTTCTTCCGGTTGAATTTTTGCTACCTTTTCTGTCGCCATAATGCACCTCCTCTTTAGGTGTGTTGTGGTAGGCCCGGCTGAAGGAATCCACCCCTCCTCCCGGGCCGCTCTATTTAGCGCCTGAGCTCAATCACATTATCAGGCTGCTTCTTTTCTATAATCGACTTCAGCTTCCGGCCCCAAGCCTCTAACGCCTGCTTCTTTTCGTTGTCGTACTGATGTCGGTTGTAAACAGCCGTAATGCTCTTATTCTTGTGATTCAAAATCTTCCCGATCAAAAACTCTGAATAGCCCATCTCAGCAATATGCGTTGCCGCACTTCGCCGCAAATCGTGAGGAGTAAAAGGTTTTGTGTTGATCGCCGGATCATCGCCTTTGTCCTCGGGGGTTTGCGCGCGCTTCAGAGCATGGGCCAGAGCGTTAATTTTGATGGGCCAATCTGTCCTAGGAGACGGAAAAACAAACCCCTCTCCAGGCAGTCCCAGCAGTTCAAGCGCAAGCGAAGAAAGGTAGACACGTTGCACTTCGTCATTCTTGGTTCGATCGCCAGGAAGAGTCCACCACTCACCATCAATCTCCGACCAGTGCATACCAAGAACCTCACCGGGTCTCTGGGCGGTGACCAGAACCAGCCGCAACGCCAGCTTAACCGGATCGGTAATCCCTTCTGCCTTATCGAGACCGCCCCAAAACTCTTTGATTTCGTCCTTCGACAAGCAACGGTCTTTGGGGTCTTCTTTGTGTAGCTTACCGATCCCAAGGCAGGGGTTGAACTCAACGATGTCCCTTTGAACAGCAAAGTTGAACATCTTACGAACCAAGGCTAGCATCCGATTTGCATGAACCTTGGCCCCCCGGTCATAAATATCTTCAAGCAGCAAAACCACATCACGCTTTTTGATATCAGCAGCTCGCTTGGCTCCCAATGTTGGAATGACGTCCTTTTTCAGCATCCGTTGGTCTTCTTGCCAGGAACGTTTGTTTGGCTTTGCCCACTTCTTGATATATTCACCCGCCAGGTCTTCAACAGTTGGCGCCTTCCGGACCCGATCTTTTTCTTCCTGCTCGATCTGCCCTGGATCAATACCATCATCCAATAAAGCTTCCGCTTCGGAGTGTTTCAGGTGAGCTTCAGCAAGCGTCACCTTTGGATATGTGCCGAATGTCATCCGGCGAGTTTTGCCGTTGAAGCGATAAAGGAAAATCCAAGATTTTCTTCCCTTAGGCGAAACCCGGATTCCGAAACCTTTCCGCCCCGACTCCCACCGCTCATAACGCTCGTCTTTCGGCTTAAGAAGGTCGATGCTGCGATCTGTAAAACGCATATTGGCCATCCTTTTCAAGACGACAGATTGATAATCTGTTGCCCTGCTGGGTAATTTATGGGTAGCACTTGGGTAGCAAAATTGAATGTTTTTAAAAGATAGCGGATGATGTCGCCTGAGTCAACAAGGATGGATAAGTTACCGTTTTAACGATTGTATTTTCTGAATTTTGATGTAGTATGAGGTTGTATGATTTTACTGAGGCAAATGACTCGAAATCTGTTGTCCCGCAAGGGACCGGGAGTTCGAATCTCCCCCTCTCCGCCATACTAAAAGAGGAATCAGTGTTTGCTGATTCCTCTTTTTTTATAATCATAAAAACCAGCTTTTTTCTTATCTCACTTAGCGTTCACAAGCATTGCTTTTGCCTGGCTCTCATAATATTTTCCTATCTTTCTGATTTAAAAGTATTTTCTTATTCGCCCATTTAACGAAGCATTAAAAGGTCGGCGAAGACTCATTTTTTACTGGACATTAAAATCCTCTTGGTATATCAATATCGCAATATAAGCATATATCTTCCAGCCAGAAATGAAAACGCTCCCTGCAAAAGATATTGCGATACCGCATTAAGGAGATTTTCGTGAAAAAAATTATTTTCAGTGTTACTGCTCTTTCGTTCTGTTTTGCTCTTTTGACTGCTGCTGTTGCCGTTGAAAGCTCTCAACCTCTCTGCGCTAAAGGCGAGTTCGTGCGCGAACTCAACCGCTGCCAAGTTGCTCCACCGGATGAATTTTCTTGCCCGGAGGGCATGAATCTCGATCCTATAGCCGATAAATGTTTTGCTAGCCCTCAGTGCACCAGCAACCTGAGCTACTCTCCTGCTAGCGGCCTTTGCGAATAAACTTTATTCAAACACAAATATCTGCGACTTTTTACACCTCCCCCGGTGCCTACAGGTGCCGACCTTCTTGCTTTTATCCGGCGGGGAATGTTAAAAATATACGGTCGCTTGCAATGATTTCGTTTCTATTTAAGCGGCCTAGCAGGTCGCTTTTCTGTTTCTGAAGCCAAGGAGGAATCTTCGCTATGGGCCTTTTTCTGTTACTAATATTCTCATACCTTGTTGGTGCCATTCCGACCGGTATTATCATGACCAAAATAACCGGCGGCGAAGATCTGCGCACTGTCGGCAGTGGCAACATCGGAGCAACCAACGTTTACCGGACTGCCGGCCGAAAAATGGGCCTGGTCACGCTCGCCGGCGACAGTCTCAAAGGCATCATCCCGGCTCTGATTGCTCTCGTCAGTGGATTTCAGGGAGCAGAACTCGGCATGGTCGGCCTCATGGCCCTTCTTGGCCATTGCTACCCGGCCTACATTAATTTTAAAGGCGGCAAAGGCGTTGCTACTGCATTTGGCGTTTTCCTGGTCATCTCTCCAGGCTCTATTCTTTTAGCACTCTCTCTGTTTCTGGTTGTCCTCGGTCGCTGGCGCTATATTTCACTCGCATCGATTTCTGCCGCTGCAGCTCTACCCTACCTGGTATTACTGGTTGAGCAGCAGATGATGCTCTTTTTTGTGACATTCTGTATGGCTGCTTTGGTTATTTATCGTCACAAAGAAAACATTGAGCGCCTGTTGGCAAAAAAAGAGAATAAGTTTTCCCTGTAAAGAGTTATTTGATGCGCAAGCTGCTGACTGGCGTTTTGCTGGTTTCATTACTACTGGCTCTCTCCTTCGGCAGCTTGACTTATTACCTGCTATACTCCCCTGTCACCCCTACCGAAACCATCGATTATCAATTGCAACCAGGAGCTAGCCTGATCAAGGTTGCAAGAGATCTTGAATCATCCGGAGTTGTTCGCACATCTCTTTCCTTGCGTTTTTTTGCACGCCTTGAAGATGTAGGTGAAAAAATTCACACGGGCCATTATCGGTTCAGTGAGCAAGCAACTCCGCAGCAGATCCTTCACCGCCTGGCGACCGGAGATGTTGAGAAAGTTTCACTTACCATTCCTGAAGGTTTCACCTTACAGCAGATCGTCGAACGGATTCAAAAACTCGGTTATGGCGACAAAACTAAACTTTTGCAGCTTGCTTACGATAAGTCATTTATCGCGTCCTTTTCTTTACAGGCAGATAGCCTTGAAGGTTATCTTTACCCTGAGACCTACCTTTTCACCCCAGGCGTCAGCGAAAAGCAGCTTCTGACAATGATGGTGAAACAGTTCTTAAGCAATCTTCCACAAAATATTTTGGCCGCAGCGAAAAAGAATAAACTGGATTTTCACGAGCTGGTGACGCTCGCGTCAATAATCGAAAAAGAGACGGGAAAAATGGAAGAGATGCCTTTGATTTCTTCTGTCTTCCATAATCGATTAAAAAAAGGGATGCAACTGCAAACAGACCCAACTGTTATTTACGGTATCAAAAATTTTGATGGCAATTTGACCCGTAAACACCTGAAGAGCAAAACCCCCTACAATACCTATATCATTCGAGGCTTGCCGCCAGGTCCGATTGCGAGCCCTGGCCTTGCTGCGCTAAAAGCGGCAGCAATCCCGGCAGAAAGCCAGTACCTCTACTTCGTTGCAAAAGGGGACGGCTCTCACCACTTCTCAAAAACCCTGAAAGAACACAATCGGGCCGTACGCAAGTACCAACTCAATCGCTAACAGAACAAAAAAAACGCCCTGGATAGAATCCAGGGCGTATGCACGTTAAATGCTGAGAGCATTCAATCAGACTTTTGCCACCTCAACTGCGGTGCGATTGCTGCCATCGTTCATCAGCTTGGCAACCCCCAGTTCGGTGAAGTTATTTGGGGCGAACAACAAGCCCTGAGGCAAGGTCTTTGAAACCTTGACCTTACCAACGGTTGATCCCTTAGCGCTGGTCAGCTTCAGCTTGTCGCCATCCTTGACGCCAGCAGCATCTGCATCTGCAGCGCTGATCTGAATCAGTCCTTCCGGCTCAACTTCCATCGGGGCTGCTGCCCAGGTTGAAGTGGTGCCGAAGTGGCTCATGGAGGACCCACTTAACAGCTGCAGACCATCGGCGTTGTCATTGACAGTCACCAGTTGATACTTCAGGCTTTTCTCTGCCGGGCTGTACGGCTGCTTCAGGCACGGGCGATGACGATCGTCACCAGTAAAGCAGACATCACCGTAAATTGAAGTCAAGTTGCTCAGTTCAGTCAGGATGCTGGCCTGGCTGAAAGTCACCGGCTGCTTGGTCAGGCGCCCGTATAATTCGGCAAAGATCGACCAATCTTCACGAGCGCTACCGACCGGCCGAATCGCTTGTTCAAGCGATCTGACGCGCTGATCAAGAGAGGTCACGCTACCACTCTTTTCAGCAAAAGAGGCTCCAGGCAAAACAATCTTTGCCAGCTTGGTTACAGCTGTCGGCAGAATATCCTGGACCACCAGGGTTTCAACCTTTTCCAGTGCCGTCATCCAGCGACTACTGTTCGGGAACGATTGAGGATTGACTGCTGCCAGGTAGAGGAACTTGATTTTACCCGACTCAATGCCCTCCAGGATTCCCTCAGCGTCCAGACCACCATCCGGCAATTGAGCACCCCAGACGCGAGAAAACTTATCTTTGCTCTCATCGTATGTCTGGAACCCGGGCAACGCCTCTGGGTAAACCCCCATATCAAGCAGGCCCTGCATGTTACCTTTTTCATCCAGCGGGAAGAGCCCACCCTGATTACGCAGCGCACCACTCAAAATCGCCAGATTGGCAACAGCAGCCGACTTGGCAGTACCAAGCTCAGATTTCGTAATATCGCCGCCGAAGACGATCGCAACATTTTCAGCCTTGCCGATGATATCAGCTGCAGCTTCCAACGCGGCACGGTCAAGACCGGTAGCGGCAACCGCCTCATCAACATTAACAGCAGCCAGTTGATCTTTCAGCTCATCCAGATTGGCAACCATGCTGTTGAGATAATCTTCGTCGATCAGGCCACGATCAACCAGCAGGCGACCCAGTGCGTTGGCCAGCGCGATCTCGCTGCCCGGCTTGTAGGTCAGTTGGCTGTTGGCGAACGGAGTCAGGTGAATCTCACGCATGTTAGCGATAACGAGCTTGCCGTCCGCAATGCGGGTTGCCTTTTGAATCTGCCAGTCGACAGCCGGTGCTTCCGCCGAGGGGTCGGCACCGAAAACCAGAACCGCATCTGCCGAGCCGATTGCAGAAAGCAGGTTGCTGGACCCTTTAAGGCCGACACCTTTGTCGAGAGCACTGAGGGCGCGCAGAGCCCCGAAGCGGGCCTCCGAATCGATATTGTTACTGCCGATTGCTGCGCGGAACAGCTTCTGGAAAAGGTAGTTCTCTTCGTTTGTCAGGCGCGGAGACGCAAGACCGGCGATAGCCGCAGCACCAGCGGTCTCTTTTACATTCTCGATCCCTGCCACCATCACTTCCATCGCCTTGTCCCAGTCGACGTCATAGCCATCAACTGTCGGCGCCTTAAGGCGTTCAGGGCTATTGACGTAACCATAGCCGAAGAAACCACCGATACAGAGATTACCGTTGTTGACAGTGCCTTCATCATCGGAGGTCACGCGGAAGATTTCGTTATTCTGAACGTTGATATCGATCTGGCACTGGCTTGGGCAGTAGGTGCAAACGGAAGGGACTTTCCGCAACGCCCAAGGGCGAGCCTTGAACTTGAACGGCTTGGAAATCATGGTCCCGGTCGGGCAGACGGAAACACAGTTGCCGCAGAAAATACACTTTTCGAGGTCTTTATCGATGAACGCCTTGTCCCCTTTGTCGTTGACGAAGAGAGATGCAGAGCCGACCGTTTCATGACAGACCTTGACACATTTTTCACACATGACACAGCGGGAAGGAACCTGCTGGATCAGCGGCCAACGATCGATAGTCTCGGGGTTGACATCCAGCGCTTTGAACGGCTGCTCACTGACGCCCAGTTCGTAGCAGGTATTCTGCAGGTCACATTCACCACCCGCATCGCAGACCGGGCAATCAAGCGGGTGGTTGACCAGAATCAGTTCCATGATCTGCTTGCGGATCTGGGTCAACTTTTCCGACTGGGTGGTCACCACAATCCCCTCTTTAACCGGGGTATTACACGCTGTCATCGGCCGATCGACACCTTCAATCTCAACAGCACAGATGCGGCAAGCGCCTGTCGGCGAAACTTTTTCCAACCAGCAGAGAGTCGGAATGTGGATATCCAGTTGCCGTGCTGCCTCAAGGATAGTTGTTTCCTCCGGCACACTTACCGACTTACCGTCAATCGTCAAGCTGACCATATATATTCACCTCGAATGTCGACTGCACCGCCAATCGGCAGTGCAGTCTTAGTGTTCAGAACAATCTGTTAAACAGCAATCATTGAAACGCGGTAGCAGCGCAGGCAGCGTTCTGCCTCTTTGACTGCTTCCGTATCATTGAAGCCAAGTTCGACCTCATTATAGTTGCCCTTGCTGGCGCGCTCCTGTCCATGAATCTCATGCTGGTTGAAGCGCTGTACTGCGTCGAGCCAAGGCACATCTTCGTTCTTGTCGTAGACGCCCATGTGACTGAGAAGATCCTCGTGGAAGTCCTCATCAGTCAGGTAGGCTTCGCCCTCTTCCAGATAACGCTGGATGACCTTAGCCGCACGGTGAGCATTACCAACACAGGCAACAACGGTCAGTGGGCCGATCTCGGCGTCACCGGAAGCGAAAACGCCGTCCATGTCGGTGATCAGTACGCGGGAAAGCGGGTTACCCATGTCGTCATTCAGGTCACGGCCCGCTTCACTCTTCAGCGGCACGAACTTGGTCACGACCGTATTCCAACGGGTGATGGCAATACCGGTCTCTTCGGTAATAAAGGAGAGGTCCGGGTCCTGGCCGATCGCCGGAATCAGGGTGTCGCACTCAACAACAAACTCGCTGCCTTCAACCGGTTGTGGACGACGACGACCGGAATCATCCGGCTCGCCCAGTTCCATGCGGACGCACTCAACACCGGTAACCTGCTTGTTGTCATCAACGATGATCTTCTTCGGCAGGACCAGGAATTCAAACTGAACGCCTTCCTCGTCGGCACCGTCGACTTCCCAGACGTCCGCCGGCATTTCTTTACGGGTCCGGCGATAGAGCAGAACCGAGTCTTCAGCACCTTCACGCAGGGCAACCCGGACACAGTCAATAGCAGTATTACCACCACCGACAACGCAGACTTTCTTGCCCATGCCGGTCGGCTTACCCATGTAGGCTTCACGCAGGAACTCGATACCACCGGCGAGGAAACCCTTGTAGCCCTGATCCTCACCCTCGATGCCTGCCGGTTTCGACTTGTGGGCACCAGGCGCAAGCAGAACAGCATCAAACTGTTCTTTCAGTTCCATCAGGCTGACATCAACACCAACCTTGGTTTCGTATTTAATTTCAACACCCATCGAGCAGATGATGTCGATATCGCGCTGCAGAATATGACGTGGCATCCGGTAAGCCGGAATACCAACAGCGATCATGCCACCACCGTAACCTTCCGGCAGGGCCTCGTAAATGGTACAGGGGTAACCTTCCAGAGCCAGGTAGTAGGCTGCGGCCAGACCGGCTGGGCCGGCACCGACGATGGCAATTTTCTTGTCCTTCTTCGGCTTCGCCTGCATTGGTGGCTGGTGGTTATGCATCCACTCGTAGTCAGAGGCAGTCCGCTTCAGCACCATGATATTGACCGAATCGTCAACATTGGCACGGCGGCAGGCCGTTTCACAAGGGTGCGGGCAAACGCGGCCACAGACTGCCGGCAGCGGCATGCTTTCACGAATAATTTCAAGCGACTCATCAAAGCGACGCTCTTTGATCGCCTCGATGTACGAGGGGATATCGATATGAGCCGGACACTTATCCTGGCAGGGAGCCGTCATCTTGACCTTGTAATCAACGGCTTTCTTTTCCTTTTTGTTGCCATTGATATAGTCAATGTAATCCGCACGGAAATGCTTGACGGTATCGGCAACAGGAATCGCCGATGTCTGACAGAGCGTACATTTACAGTTCTGCAACAGATCTGCAATATTCAACAGGGTATCGAGATCCGCTTCTGTTCCCTCTCCGTCGACGATACGGGCCAGCGTATCCTGCATAACCCGGGTTCCCTTTTTACCGGGCGAGCACTTGGCACAGCAATAATCTTCCTGCACCCGCTTGGCGTATTCGGCGGCCATCGCCACCACATCGACATTGGGATCTTTCAGAATCAGACCGTCCCAGCCCATGAAGGCGGCGATCTCTTTTTCACCGCCGAAATGAACCGGCAACTTCTTTTTGGCGACTTCGACTTCGGCGTCGCCACCCTGCCGATTATCGACAACCTGTCTTCCCCAGCTGGAAAAAGTAACCTGTGACAAACCGGCCTCCTATGACCTGCTTCGACCTTCCCCAAGAGGAAGGTCGTGAACCCCAAAAACGGGGATAATCGTCCGATGTTCTGGCTGTTTTCGTTGAATTAAATCGTATACAGTATGCAGGTAGATACCACAAATGAGGGTCTTAAATCAAGGCTATTTTTTCAATTTTCACGGTTCTGGAAGATCATGTAAACGCAAGGGAAAACAATCCGTTAGGGCGAAATCCCACACTTTGAACCGGTGATTTCAATCGAGTGGAGGAGGGGAATTGACGATCAGCCACAAACCCTGATTCATACCTTTACCTGGCTGCAATTGCCACTGTTGCAGCCAATGCCATTTTTGCACCCGCATCGATGGCAAACGATAATATTGCATGCGATATTCGATTTCAGCGCGATCGCCCTCCGGAGCAACATCGACCCGATAGATGGAACTGTCAACAATGCGCAAATCCTCATTATCCTGGAAAATATCCATCAATGACTGCTTCACATCATCCTGCATGTGCCGGCCAGCGCCGATATAGTCCTGCCAGCGCAACGCATCTCGAAAATGCCTGGAATCGTCTAGCAAGTCAGCTCGAGGATCAAAGGAACGGGCACAGGCTCCAAGGAGAAACAGGCAAAGCAACAAAAGAAAAAGACGCTGGTTCAAAATCGACTCCAAAACTTTTTATTAAAATGAACTTTCTTGAAGAGCAGAAGAAATCAGCTAAACTGTCTCACCTTCAGCAGGCAACACTTGCCAGCAAAGATACTGGAGCTAGAAATGCAGGAAATCGTTATTTACAGTAAAGACTATTGCCCTTACTGCCACCGCGCCATTGCTCTTCTCGACATCAAAGGCGCCAGCTACAAAGTAATCGACGTCACGCACGACAAAGAACGCGAACAGGAAATGCGACAGCGCACAGGTCGCACCAGCGTTCCCCAGATTTTCATCGGCGAAAAGGCGATCGGCGGCTGCGATGACCTCTTCGCTCTCGACGAGCAGGGAAAGCTCGACCCGCTACTGCTTCAACTCAGCGCCTGAACAACCGGAGGCTGAGCAGCAACAGCTTCGGTCCTCGCTAGCAGCTGCTTCAACACTGCAGCCGTCATCCCCCAGATATTGTGCCCGTCCAAGTGATAGAAATCGACCGGAAACATACGCCCTTTATGTGTCCAGTCTTCCTGATGATAGATCTGCGGATCACGCAGCCGGGCCAGCGGCAGTTCAATGATTTCGTCAATTTCATTACTGTCCAGCCGATAGGGATAGTCGCTCGGGAAGCTACCGACACAAACCTTCACCCGGTAACCATGGACGGAATAAAAATCGTCAAGCCGGCCCAGGCGCTGGACGTCTGCGCCCCGGATGCCGACTTCCTCTTCCGTTTCCCGCAACGCCGTCTGCCAGAAATCGCGATCCTCATCTTCTGCACTGCCACCGGGAAAAGAGATCTCACCGGCATGTTTTTCCAGATGTTCCGGGCGCAGGGTGAACAGCACCCAGGGTTCACCATCGCGCAGAAACAGCGGCACCAGAACCGCCGCCGGACGCAGTTCACCCAAATCGATCGGCTTGGCATCAAAGCAGGCCAACTGTTCGGCGATCTGCAGCAGAGGAGACATTAAGCCTGCCCGGCGAGCGCGTTCTGTTTCAGCTGGGCAATAGTCGCTGCATAATCATCCGCGCCGAACACGGCACTGCCGGCAACGAAAACATCGGCCCCTGCGGCAGCGATCTGCTTGATGTTATCAACCTTGACACCACCATCGACCTGCAGTTCGATCGGCTTTCCGAGAGCATCGATACGCTGACGCAATTCGCTGATTTTTGGCAGACAATTCTCGATAAACGACTGACCACCAAAGCCGGGGTTGACCGTCATCAGCAGCGCCAGATCGATATCGGGCAGAATCATGTCGAGAGCACTCAACGAAGTCGCCGGATTGAGTGACACCCCGGCTTTCTTACCGAGCGACTTGATCAGCTGCACGGTGCGGTGCAGGTGGGTGCTCGCTTCGGCATGGACAACGATGATGTCGGCACCAGCCTTGGCGAATTCAGGGATGTACTGATCCGGGTTCTCGATCATCAGGTGAACATCCAGCGGCAACTCGGTCACCGGGCGGATGGCATCGACAATCAGCGGGCCGATAGTGATATTCGGTACGAAATGGCCATCCATGACGTCGACATGGACGTAATCGGCGCCACCGGCGTCGATCGCTTTGATCTCCTCACCCAGACGGGCAAAGTCAGCAGAAAGTATAGAAGGGGCGATCTTGATCATTCTTTAACTCCAAAATGTAAAACAAATTATTGGCTCCGCACAAAACGGGCGGCAAAAAAAGCGTCCATATCATCGTGACGATGGGGATAGCTGCGCAGGGTGCCTTTTTCCGTGAACAATTCTGCCCAGTCCGACGGACAGGTTTCACGCAGGTCCTCCAGCTCAAACTGCGGGTGCGCCTCAAGAAACTCTGCTACCACACCATCGGTCTCCAGCTGGGAAAAGCTACACAGCGAATAGAGCAGCCTGCCGCCCGGCTTAACCAGAGGAGCGGCATTGAACAATAGCTCTCGTTGCAATTCGGCCAGCTCACGAATGTTCACGGCCGACTTACTCCAGCGACTCTCCGGATTGCGCCGCAACACCCCCAAACCGCTGCAGGGGGCATCGAGCAAAATACGGTCGAAGCTGTGCTCTTCGAGAAACTGCGGTGGCTCGGTCAGATCCCATTCTTTCGCCGTGATCATTTCGCAACCGAGACGTTTCGCTCCCTGCTCGATCAACTCGACCCGCTGCGGGTATTTTTCCAGAGCGACGATTTCAGCACGATTTTCCGTCAAGGCAGCAATGTGCGTGGTTTTACCACCCGGTGCGGCGCAGCAATCGAGGATGCGCTGTCCCGGTTGGGCATCAAGCAGGTGTGCCATCAGCATACTGGCTTCATCCTGCACTTGGTAATGCCCTTCAACATTCCCGGGCAGAGGGCCCTCTCCCCGCTTTTCGATGATAATTCCTTCCGGGGCAAAACGGCAGGCACGGGCTTGATGCCCCGCCTCAGCAAGCTGCTCGAGCAAAGCGGCACGATCTGTTTTCAGGGTATTGACGCGCAGACTGTGCGGGGCAGGCAGTGCCAGCGCCTCGCCAAGAGCGCGAGCCTCGGCATTCGGCAGCAATCGCATCAGCTCTTTCGTCAACCAGACCGGCATACTGCAGACATGCTGCAGGTAACGGCGAATATTCTCCGGCTGCGGCCAGTCGATCTGCTCTTTGCCCCGCTCCAGCGAACGCAGCACACCATTGATAAAACCGGTCGCCTGCGGATGGCCCAACTCGCGGGCCAGCTCAACACTGGTGCCGACAGCAGCATGCGCCGGGACCCGGTCGAGTTCCAGCAACTGGTAAGCACCGAGACGCAGCAACCGCAAAACTTCCGGCTGCAGACGTTTCAGCGGCTGCTTGCAGAACTGCTCCAAGGCGAAGTCAATCCGCCCACGTAAGCGCAACACACCATAGACGAGTTCAGTCACTAAACCACGATCCCGGCCATCAAGCCGGGATCGTGTCAGTACGGTATCGAGCACCAAGTCGGCGAAAGCACCTTCGTCGACCCGGAGCAATATTTCATAGGCAGCCCTGCGCGGGCTGTCGTCAGGAGTTGATGACAATTCAGTGTCCTGTCTCGGGGCAACTGTCGTATTCAGAGCTGCCCAAAAGCATCAAGACAAGACGCAGACCGCAGAGAATGGCGACTCCCTTGTCAAGGGCTGCAACGCCGTATTGATGCTTTTGGGCAGCTCCCGTAGGGCGAGGCGAGAAACGCCCATCTGCTGTGTTGCGTTCGCTTGAATTAATGTTATTAGTCCTACGCTCGCGCGTCTTGCATCTGGTCACTTCTCGCCTCGCTGAACATGACAGGTGACCCGTGAGAGGACACTACTGCATCCCTTCCAGACGACGGATCCGCTCTTCCATCGGCGGATGGGTTGAGAAGAGTCCGGCCAGCTTGCTGGCACTCAAGGGGCTGACGATAAACATGTGTGCGGTCGCTTCGTTCACCCGCTGCATCGGCATCTGCTTGTTCGACATCTCCAGTTTGCGCAGAGCGCTGGCCAATGAATGCGGATTGCCGCAGAACTTGGCCCCGGTCGCATCAGCACCATATTCGCGCGAACGTGAGATCGCCATCTGTACCAGCATGGCGGCGATCGGGCCGAGGATCATCAGCGCGATCATCGCAACCGGGTTGTCATCTTCGTCGTTACCGCCGCCGAAAATCATCGACCACTGGGCGATATGTGCCATATAGCTGATGGCACCGGCGATGGTCGCGGCGATCGAACCGATCAGAATATCGCGGTTCTGCACGTGCGCCAGTTCGTGCGCCATCACCCCTTTGAGTTCTTCACGCGAGAGGATGTTCATGATCCCCTCGGTTGCAGCAACAACCGCGTGCTGCGGATTGCGGCCGGTGGCGAAAGCGTTCGGAGTCGGTTGCGGCAGGGTATAAACCTTCGGCATGGTCAGGCCGTTCTGCTGCACCAGCTCAGTGACCACCTCGTAGAGCGGGCCACTCTGCACTTCCTGACCGCGATACATTTTGATCACGATCTTGTCGGAGAACCAGTAGCTGCCAAGGTTCATCACCCCGGCCATGATCAGTGCGAAAAGCGCGCCCCCTTGTCCACCGAGAGCACCACCAGCACCAACCAGCACCAGAGTCAGCAGAGTCATCAAGAGTACAGTACGCATGGTATTCATTTTTTTGTCCTTTTATCCTTTTCTTCTTGTTTGTTGGTTTTAGCCGAGAACTGTCCCGGCAAACAGCGGCTTGCCGCTGAGGAAATTGACTGCTGCCAGCTTCTTTTTACCCGGCAGCTGCAGGCCGTCGATCACCAGTCCACCGTCACCACAGGCAACCCGAACACCGGTCTTGTCGGCGGAAAGAATCTCACCCGGCTTGCCGGAAAGATCGGTCTCGACTTTCGTTGCTGAAACCTTCAATACCTCGCCATCGAGATAAGTATAAGCTCCCGGCCAGGGATCGAGACCACGGACCAGGTTATGCACCACCTGCGCCGGCTGCGACCAGTCGATCAGGCCATCCTCTTTTTTCATCATCGGCGCGTAGCAGGTCAGCGCATCATCCTGCTTCTCCGCCTGCAACGTCCCGTCGCAGATCTGCCGCAGGGTCTCTTCCATCGCGTCGCGACCGAGCTTTGCCATGCGATCGTGCAGCTCACCGGCGGTTTCGTTTTCGCCGATGGGGCAGCTGCGCTTGATCAGCATGTCGCCGGTATCGAGACCGACATCCATGTACATGGTGGTGACACCGGACTCGGTTTCACCATCGACAATCACTTTGTTGATCGGCGCCGCGCCGCGATATTTCGGCAGCAGCGATGCGTGCACGTTGATGCAACCATACTGCGGTATCTCCAGCACCGATTTCGGCAGGATCTGGCCGTAAGCAACGACCACGATCAGGTCGGGCTGGAGTGCCTTGAGCTCTTCTACTACCTCAGGTTCACGCAGCTTCTGCGGCTGAAATACCGGAATTTCATACTTCTGCGCCAGCTCCTTAACCGGAGGGGCCGCCATTTTCTTACCGCGCCCTTTCGGCCGGTCTGGCTGGGTGTAGGCACCGACCATGTTCAGGCCGAAATCGATCAACCCTTGAAATGTGTCCAGGGCGAACTCCGGCGTGCCCATAAAAACGGTTCGGATTGACTCAGGCTTCAGCTGCATTCTGCTCCCGCTCCTTCAACATCTTCATATATTTCTTTTTGAACATCGACCGCTTCAACGGCGAGAGGCGATCGACAAATAAAACCCCTTCGAGATGATCCAATTCGTGCTGCATACAGATACCGAGTAAGCCGTCGGCAGTGCGCTCGTGAAGGTTGCCGTCAACATCCTGGTAGCGCAGGGTCGCTTTCTCCGCCCGCTTGACGCTGGCCCAGAAGCCGGGCACCGACAGGCAGCCTTCTTCTTCCACCGAATCCCCTTCGGTTGCGATAATCTCCGGATTGACCGCCACCAGCAGATCGTTCGGTTCTTCACTGGCGGAGCAGTCGATCACCACCACCCGCTTGAGCACACCAACCTGCGGTGCCGCCAAGCCGACACCCGGCGCATCGTACATGGTCTCGGCCATGTCTTCAGTCAGCTGTCTCAACTCGTCGTTAAATTCTGTAACCGTCTCCGATTTCCGCTTCAGCAGCGGATCGGGGTAATGCAGTATTTTTCGTAAAGCCATCAATCTTTCTTTCCGGCGGCAAAAACCACCAATCCTTTGAAACCACGTAGAAAAAACCCCCACGAGGAGGGCTCCCATCTCATGATACGTGGCTTATCTGCGCCAGTCAACTGCAACTGCCTTGACCAAAAATTCAACCCTCGCTTAAACCTTTTCTGTACAGTCAAACCGGCGCCTAACCGTTCACTAACAGAGCGATAATAAAGTGTAAATTATTTTGCGCTCTTCTGTATTGTCATTCAGGCAATCAATCCCCTTTACACGTTGGAGAAACAATGAAACCACTCGCTTCACTTACTCTTTTTGGCATGCTCTGCCTAAGCACCACCGCATCTGCCGAAGTCGCCTTGAACCTGCCGGAGAACGTAAAGCTTCTCGCAGCAAACGGTAAAAACACCGAGGACAGCAACTCAGTCGAGCTGCCTGACGGGACGAATCAAATCGCTGTCCGCTTCAAAGGAGAGCTGAAGGCTTCAAGAAACGATTTTGAGATCATGAGTTCGGATGTTTTCGTTGTCACCTTTAACGCTAACAACACCAGACTGAGCATGCAGCCATGGAATATCCATAAAGCAGCCCAACTCAAAGAATTCAACCAGCAACCGAAAATTGTTCTCACCGACAGTCATGGCAAAACCATCACTCGCCAGATCGACAAACTTGAGAAAGAGGGCTTTCAGCTGATGCGCGATTATGCCCGGGAGCTGGCTGCTTTCAACAAGTCCGACTCACCTGCGGCACTTAAGCTTACAGCTGCAGACAAGCAACCACAGACATTTTCCCGCCAACCGGTTGCCAGCCATCAGCCAGCACCAAGCCAACAGGCCCAGCAAAGCGAACAAGCCCAGATGGCCGAGCAGATGCTGTATTACTGGTACAACCAGGCCGACCAGGAAACCAGAGAGCGTTTTAAAGCATGGCTGAAACGTTAAGTCCAGAAAACTAACAGGAGGCCGCTTCAACAAGCGGCCTCCTGTTTATCTGTAAAACGGCCCTTCACAGGAAACCCTTCAAGCAGATCAATCCCGACCACGGAAAAAGTGCATAAAATAAAAATGGGCAGCCCGTTAAGCGAGCTGCCCATTCTCTAAAGCACTGTTTTTAAACAAACAGGCTAGAACTTGATTTGAGCACCAACCAGGTAACCCATGTCGCTGTCATCCTCGTCGGTGTCGGCAATTTCAGCGAACACTTTGACGTTTTTCTGAGATGGAAACTTGTAGGTTACGTTAGCGTACCAGCCTTTAATTTCCTCGTCAGACAGGTCAAAGTCCTGGACCGCATAACCGGCGCCCAGCGTGGTTGTATCTGCAACTTTGACGCTGGCGAACAGGTTCCACTCGGTCATATCATCAGCGTCATCATCGGAGTCGACTTCACTGTAATCGGCAGCAACGCTGAACATATCTGCACTGTAACCGATGCTGACACCATAAGTGTCGAATTCAACATCGCTGACTTCCGCAGTCTGGTAGGCCAGACCCAGTTCAATGCCGGAGAACTCAGTACCGACAAAGATGTCGGTGAACTCACCGTTACCATCGCTCTTTTCGCTTTCAGCTTCAATTTCGTGGGCAACAACAACCGTAACGGCACCGAAATCAGCCTCGGCCTTGATCAGGTCATCACCATCGGTGTAGCCGGTGTAGTCAAAAGCATCTTCGTCCAGCGGGTGCTCGTAAGCACCCTGGATACCAAACTCATCCGCAGCACTATCGGTCTTACCAACCAGCACGCTGAACTTATCGAAACCGAAGCCGATGTAGGCTTCTTCGAGTTCGGGATTATCTTGACCATCATCATCAGCAGCATCCTTGAAACCAAAATCGAGTTGACCGAACGCGGTCATGTTATCGTCCAGGTCATACGAAACCGAGTTTTTGATTTCCAGGTCATCGTACTCGACATCCATGTCCTGATCGACACCCGGATCCTGGCGGAGTTGGATCTGCAGATCACCCTTAATTTTGTAGGTGAACCCATCTTTTTTGTAAACGGTCGCAGCCTGAACCGAACTTACCGCGAAGAGCCCTGCAACCAAAGTTGCGACAACTGCTTTTGAAAACATCTTCTTCATCTCACTTTTCTCCTTAGGTAGTTTGGGCAACCACATGCTGCCCTTCGCAACGCCTGTCAAAAAGATGGTGCCGCCCTTTGGACAGCACCAAATAAATCAACTCTTGCTTGGGAAAACACCAATTCCTGAGCGCCGCTATGCAACCACCCAAACATTTGGATCAAGTTATGGTTTTATTTGTTTTTGATGTGGAGAGAAAATCAGGCTGGGGTGGCAGTTTGGCCACCCCGGAAGATGAAAAACGAGTTCGCAACAGTTCTAGTTTAAGGCTGACAACTGTTGGAAAATAAAAAGATAAAGATTTATCCGATCAAGGGAAGAAGAGAAGTTTCAGTGCAAAAACCAGCACTGTCAGCGTGACTACCTTTTTGATCCAGTCGTGCCCCTTGTCTACCGCCAATTTGGGGCCGATAGCGCCCCCCAGAGAATTGCCTGCCGCCAGGGCAAAACCTAGCAGGTAGTTAACCTGATCGTGCCAGATAAAAACGCCGAGGGCGATGAAAGTGTAGCAAAAGATGACAAACACCTTAATGGCGTTGATCCGCACCAGGTCGAGGCCATGCACCAGCAGTGCAGTAATGACAATAAAACCAACCCCGGCCTGAACGAAACCGCCGTAAATACCGACACCAAAGAAGGAAACAACGATCACCGCTTTACGGGCGAAAGCGATCTCAATCCCTTCTTTGCGCAATCGCTTCATCGGGTCGAGGGTGGTAAAAACCAGCACCCCGAGCATAATCAGCGCCAGCAACCGGTTGAATATCTGGTCATCCAGGCTGATCGCCAGGCTTGCACCGACCCAGCTCCCGACCAGCGCCGGTGGCGTGCAGAGCAATGCCAATTCCATCGGCATTACGCCACGCTTGCGGAAACCACGGATGGCAAAAATATTCTGGCAGAAGATGGCGATGCGGTTGGTGCCATTGGCAACCGCCGAGGGCAAGCCCATGAAAATCAGCAGTGGCAAGGTCAGCAGCGATCCCCCGCCAGCTAAGACATTGAGAATTCCGGCGATGATGCCGACAGCAAAAAGTAAAGGCAATTGCCAGATATATGCGTCCATCAATCGATCTCCCCGATTAAAGTTCGAATCACTTCGCTTGCCATGGTCAGGCCGAAAATCGGCGGCAACCAAGAAGAACTGCCGAGTAGCGGCTTGCGTTCACCCTCAGCGCTATCCAGCGGCCGAAACTCCTCGGTGGAAAAGACCACCCTGATCCCCTTTTCGATGCCCTGCTTGCGCAGCTCTTTACGGATGATGCGCGCCAGTCGGCATTTTGTCGTTTTCGCCAGGTCAGCCACCTGCACCTGCGCTGGGTCGAGCTTGTTGGCCGCCCCCATCGAAGAAATCACCGGCAGCTTCTGCTGAAAGCAGCTCTGCAGCAGATGCAACTTGGCGCTGATGTCATCGATGCAGTCGCAGACAAAGTCGAAAGGATGCGCCAGCAGTTCTTTACTGTTGTCAGACGAGTAACGCTCGGCAACAGCAGACACGTCGACCTGCGGGTTGATCGCCCGACAGCGCTCGGCCATCGCCTCGGCCTTCGGCCTGCCGACAGTCTCTTCAAGAGCATGAATCTGCCGGTTGATATTGGTCAGACAAACATTGTCGAAATCGACCAGCGTCAGCCTGCCGACTCCGGCTCGCGCCAGCGCCTCAACGGCATAGCTACCGACCCCGCCGACGCCAAACACCGCAACCGATGCGGCCTGCAGTCGGTCCAGCCCGTCGCTGCCAATCAGCAGCTCCATACGATCGAACCTGCTCGCCATCGTCTCAACCATGCCAGACCAGCGCCACCCCGGCGAGGATCATCGTTGCCGAAGTCAGGCGGATCCTGCCGAAAGATTCGCCGAGAAAAAGTAAACCGATCAACACCCCGAACAGCAAGCCGATCTGCCGCACAGGGACCGCATAGCTGACCGGCGCCAACTGCAGCCCGTAACGAAAGGAAAGGAAAGAGGCCAGCATCACCGGTCCCGACCAGAGCACAAGCTTGCGGCTTTGCCGCCACTCTTCCAGCACTCGCCCGCGATACTTCGGCTGCAGCAGGTTGAGCGACATGATCACCAGCATGAAAAACACCAGCACGTAGGTAAATTCGTAAGCGGAATAATCATCGACCCCGGTTTTATCCAGTATCGCACCGATCGAGTAGACAAACCCCGCCAGCAGTGCCGCCTGAACCGAGCGATTGCCAAGCTGGGAAAAGGGCCGAAAAATCTCTGCCGCCGATAGGCCGCGGAGCTGAATGCAGTAGGCCCCTAGGATGATAAAAACAATCCCCGCAATTCCAAGAGGTGTCAGGCTTTCATCCAAAAGCAACACCCCCCAGAGCGGCACATAAAGCATCGAGGTCTGCGCCAGGGGATAGGTCATCGACAGATCCCCCTCGCGGTAGGCACGGCCGGTAAACCAGTGATAAAGAACAAAGCAGACCGCCGCCGCGCAAGCGAGAAGCAGCGAACGTGGCGTCAGCACGGGCCAACCGTAACCTGCTGTCGCCATGAAAACGTTCATCATGCTCCAGGAGCAGACAAACATCCACCAGATGAAAACCGTCTTGTTCCGGCTCTGTTTCACCAGCAGGTTCCAGAGAGCGTGCATCAGTGCGGAAAAGACGATGAGTGCTAAAGCGATGCTATCCATGGCGGCATCATAGCCGATGGCAAGCGGGAAAGAAAGCGGCTTTGACAGTTGCGATTTGCCCGCTATTCTTGAACTGAAGCGAAAAAATTCCGTGACTAAACGAAAGGTACGCTCATGACCGCTTATCGTATAGAACAAGATTCTCTCGGCGAAATGAAGGTTCCCGAGAACGCCCTCTACGGCGCCCAGACAGCTCGCGCTGTCGACAATTTTCCGATTTCCGGTATCCCGCTGAAAGAACCGATGATCCGCGCCCTCGGGCTGGTGAAAAAACACGCTGCACAAACCAACCTGGAACTCGGCCTGCTCCCTCCTGAGATCGCCGACGCGATAATCCGGGCGGCAACCGAGGTGATAAACGGTAAACTGAGCAAGCACTTTCCGGTCGATGTTTTCCAGACCGGCTCCGGCACCAGCAGCAACATGAACGTCAACGAAGTGATTGCCAATCGCGCAGCCGGCCTGCTCGGCCAACCGATCGGCAGCAAAGCGGTCCACCCGAATGACCAGGTCAACCTCGGCCAATCAAGCAATGATGTTTTCCCCAGCGCTATCCATATCGCCTGTGCCGAGCAGCTACACAAGCAATTACTGCCTGCGCTGGAGCAACTGCTGCAGCAACTGACGGAAAAATCTGAACAGTTTAAAGATGTGCTGAAAATCGGCCGCACCCATCTTCAGGACGCCACCCCGGTCAAGCTGGGACAGGTTTTTTCCGGCTATGCCCGCCAGGTCGAACTGGCCCACGAACGACTGTCGGTCTGCAGCAGCCCGCTTTACGAACTGCCGCTCGGCGGCACTGCCGTCGGCACCGGGATCAACACTCACCCGGAATTTGCAGAAAAAACCATCACCGCGATTGCCCGCGAAACCTGCCTGCCGTTTCGTGAAGCGACCAACCATTTCGAAGCTCAAAGCTCGAAAGATGCTTTGGTCACGGCTAGCTGCAGCTTGAAAATCTGCGCCGTCGGCCTGTTCAAAATCGCCAACGACATCCGCTTTCTCGCCAGCGGTCCGCGCTGCGGTATCGGCGAACTGGTCTTGCCTGCCGTGCAACCGGGCAGCTCTATTATGCCGGGCAAGATCAACCCGGTGATGGCGGAATCCCTGATGCAGGTCTGCGCCCAGGTCATCGGTAACGATGCGACCGTCGCCCTCTGCGGGCTCTCCGGAAATTTCGAACTGAACGTGATGATGCCGGTGCTGGTACACAACATCTTGGAGAGCATCGAGCTGCTGAGTAACGGCATCCGCGCCTTCGAAGAGAAGTGTCTGAGCGGTCTACAAGCCGATGAGCAACGCTGCGCCGACCTGCTTGAGCAAAGCCTGGCGCTGGTCACCGCGCTGGTGCCGGAAATCGGCTACGACCGCAGCGCCGAACTGGCGAAACAGGCCCACAAAACCGGCCGCACCCTGCGCGAACTAGCGCTGGAGGACGGGGTGCCGGCAGAGACACTCGACCGGCTGCTCGACCCGGCGACGATGACCGAACCGAGGGCATAAGGTCATGGGTCGCAGGGGACCTTTTCCCCCGCACTGCTGCTGATCTTGCTGGGTTTTTGCGGAAAAACGCGTAAAATACCCGCTCTGTCCATCGTCACGCTCCAGGGAGATCTACAGCATGCAGTACGAACCCTTTATCGATCTACTCAAGTCATTGGTGCGGCACCCAAGCGTCGTTGGAGCAGAACATTCCTTCTTTCGCGTTCTGCAACGCGAACTGGAAGAACGGGGAGCAAAAGTTACCTGGTATGAAGGATTGCTGGTGGCCCAAGGGGACGAGCCGGACTCGGCGATGTTTTCCGCCCACATCGACCGCCACGGACTGATCTGTACCGGTCCGAACGAGTTTCAGTATGCGGCTTTCGTCACCGGCCGCCGCTCGGACCTGCTCGGCAACTCGGTCTCGGAAAAGCTGATGAAGAAGATCGTCGACCGCTTCCAGTCGGTGCCGGTGATGGCCTATGAGCCCTGGTCGGGCAGCTACCGCGGCGCAGGGGTCATCACCCGAACCTATGTCTGCGAATTCCGTAACAACCTGATCTTCGAAGTCGAGGGCCTGGAGCACTTGGTCGCCGGCACCCCGGTTGCCTTCAGTGACCGCCTATCCATCAAGGACGACATCCTCAGCGGACAGCTGGACAACGTTCTTGCGGCGGCTCACCTGGTGCACCTCTTCAGCCTCGGCTTCAAGGGGACGGCCTTCTTTACCGCCCAGGAGGAGTCGGGGAGCAGCTGGCGCTACCTGCTGGAATGGTTCCGCCGCTTCAACGGCGGCACCAACCGGCTCATCGTCGTCGACACCAGCCCCTACCCGGACCGCGAGCAGGCCAACCGCCAGCAGCTGGTGCTGCGTCGTAAAGACGCCAACGCCAGCTTTCACCGGGAAACCACCTGGCGACTCGAGACTCTCTGCAACAAGCTGGGGCTGACTTACAGCTTCAAGGATGCCTACATCGAACAACACAACCTGCAGGCGCACAAAACGGGAGGAAGTACGCTGTCACTGGGGAGCACGGAGATGGGACGGATCATCACAGCGTCCAAAGGATTCATCCAGGGAACCACGCTGCAGATACCGACCGCCGGATACCACACCATGGCAGAAACCGCGACCGTTGCGGCCAGCCAGGCCTTCCACTCGCTGCTGCTGCACCTGGCCGGGCTGGAACACTGACTCGTTACCTGCGGCGGTACTTTTCCTTGAGCTCCGCACGAAACATCGAAATGAAGCCCTGGCGGAATTTCCGGCAGAGACGCTCGCGGCGGCTCGACCCGGCGACAATAGCCGGTTCCTGCCCCAGCTGTGGGGCGTCAGGAGCCGGTCTGTCCGACCGGCTCCATCACAAAAGACGATACGAAAAGTTCATTTTTCCTTCAGCTGATCCAGTCCTATCAATCAGTGATATCCGGTGATTCTTCACAGGTTGCCCACCCCCAGTACAACAATGGGTTCGATGCATTTCGGCAGTTGAGCCCGCTCTGTACATCCGGATTGTCGCAGCAGAGGCCACTCGGCTCCATCACCGAGTTATCGGTACTGTCGGCCAATCCGTTCGGGTTAAGCGGGTGGCCCAGATTGAGCACATGCCCCAGTTCGTGAGAAAGGTGTTGATAGTTGACATCACCGCAGCCCAAGGTGTCGCCGCAGCGCGTGCACATGGCGGCATTGCTCCCGGCAGTCGTTTCATGGCTGGTACAGGGTTCCGGGCAGGGAACATCGAGGTTCTGATCGCTTGAGACGATTTTGGATGCGGCCGTTCCGCTACTGAAAGTTCCACCACCACCCCAGTTTACCGCCATGGAATCGACAAACCTCTCGACGACGAAGATTTCGATGGCATCGGCGACATTGACCTCATCCTTCAAGGCGACAGCCTCAGCGTCATTGTCCAGAACGCGATAGGCATCGTTGTCGACATAAGTTGGCGGGTCGACCAGCAGCCGGATGCAGCGCTCGGTACCGCACCGATTCCATAAGTCGAAAGCACGCCGAACCAGCGTATCGAAACTCTCCCCCGTTGCCGTCGGATCGTCTTCACCGCTGCCGATAAAAACGGGCTGAATTTTCAGGATTTCGGCCGACTCAAACAGCCTTTCCCAGATAAATTCGAGAGAGATGACACAGCGCATCCACGGCAGCAGCGCGGGATCACCATCATCGAGCTCAAAAACCAATTCGCCGTTGAAGCCGACGCCTTCTCCTTTTGCTGGCTTCAGTCCTTGCTTAAACTCGCCGACCAGCTTTCCTTTTACTGTCTCGGTAAAGGGGATGAAGTTCGTGTCACCGCCTCCCGGTTTGGAGCGATATCCTTTGATTTTATCGATCAGCGGATAATGCAGGGTCAGAGTCGATTCGGCCTTCAGACGGCCACTTTTACCACTGTAACTTGTCGTGCCTTCCTCCCCGACCAGAGTCATACCGATAACCCCCGACTCACCACGGCTGGTGACAACTCCCGGACTCCACAAGTTGAGCCGGTAAAGGGCAAGCTTCAACTGCCCCTTATCAGCAGTCGTCACCTTAAAGGCAACCTGGCCACGGAATACAGTTTCCCGCTCTCCCTTGAGGGTTTTCACCACCCCTTTGGCGCTGGCGATTTTAGCGATCAGCAAATAGGGTTTTTCCTTTTGCACCGGGCGATGGATACAGGCCCCGAGCGACAAAACCGCAGCGAACAAAAACAAACCGAACAACATTCGAAGATAAAACGTTAACCATGCCCCTTTCATCACAACTCTCCTTTGCACCTTGCGGATGATAAACATCGAAAACATGTGGCACCCGGTAACAAAAAAAGAATTGCATCAGAAATAACAGCTTAAAATTTCATTAAAATTTATCCCCGGATTGATAAAAATCAATCGGTCAAAAGGACTAATCTTTCACTTTGTTTCCCATTCCAGTCCGGGTAATATCCATCGTTATGAGGAATCTGCAGAAAAAGCCGGAGACATCGCCCTCCTCTGTCCACTATGGCTGGGTGATTGTTTTTGTCGGCACCCTGACCATCGTCGCCTGCCTTGGCCTGGCGCGCTTCGCCTTCGGTATGTTATTGCCAGCGATGCGTGATGCACTGGGGATGTCGTACGACCAAATGGGCCTGCTCGGTACGGCTAACTTTGCCGGCTATCTGGTCGCGGTCGCCACCACGCCACTGCTGCTGCGCAGGCTCTCACCTCGTAAGCTGATCTCCGCGGGGCTACTGTTAATCGGCTGCTGCACCCTCGGCATCGGGATCAGTAACAGCTACCTGCCGGTACTGCTCCTCTACACCCTGGTCGGCTGCGGCAGCGGGTTGGCCAACATCCCAGTGATGGTGCTGGTTTCCTACTGGTTCCGCAGCGATCGCCGTGGCCGTGCAGCCGGCCTGATTGTTGCCGGAAGCGGCTTCGCCATAATCTTCTCCGGCGTTGCCATCCCCCTGCTCAATGTCCGCTTCGGCACCGACGGCTGGCGTGCAGGCTGGCTGTTGATTGCGCTGATTGTGTTGCTGATCACCCTTATCGCGGCCCTGCTGATCCGCAACAATCCGACCGAAAAAGGCCTGGAAGCGGTCGGTGCAAAAGAGCAGGAGAATTACGATCCAGCCGAGACCAAGGGGAATTTCAGCAGGCTGCGGATTCTCTCCCACCTCGGGGGACTCTATTTCGCTTTTGGTGCGACCTACGTGATCTACGGCACTTTCATCGTCACTACGATGATCGAAGAATACAACTTTGCCGAAGCCAGCGCTGGACACTTCTGGTCCTGGGTTGGTTTTTTCAGTCTTTTTTCCGGCACCCTGTTCGGCACTCTGTCGGATAAAATCGGACGAAAAGGCGGGTTGATGGCGGTATTCAGTGTGCAGACACTGGCTTACCTGCTGGCGGGGCTGAAGCTCGGCACAATTGCCATCTTCAGTTCGGTGATTCTTTACGGGCTGGCCGCCTTTGCTATTCCGGCCATCATGGCCGCGGCAATCGGCGACTACCTGGGCAAGGCGAGAGCCGCAACCGGCTTTTCCCTGATTACTTTCGGCTTCGCGATCGGCCAAACGCTTGGGCCCGCGGCAGCCGGTGCCGTGGCAGAAAGGACCGGGACCTTCAGTGGCAGCTATCTCAGTTCAGCGGCCCTGACGCTGCTGGCCGTCATCCTGGCATTTTTTCTTCCCTCGCCATCCACAGGGGGCAAAGGCTAGCTCAAAACCCGCAGGATCCCTTCGCCCAGGACCTTGCGCTGCCAATTTTTCAATTGGTCAATCTGGGCAAAATCGGCTTCAGCCTGCGGCTGCTTGCGAGCCAACTCGTCAAGCAGGGCATTGTTGATCAGCACGCCCGGGTCGAGTTCCAGTTCAGCAGCAACCTGTTTGCGCCAATCTTTCAGTCGGGACATCCGTTTCTCAACCTGAGGATCTTTCTGCCGTCGTTCACCCCGCGGATAAACCGGTAATTCAGACTCCGGCAGCTCGAGAGCCGTGCCTATCTGGTGAAGCAGCTTGCCACCGTAACGATCGATCAGGCGTGGAGACAACCCCTCAACTTCCTGCAACTTATTACGCCCGGTCGGTTTCAGTTTAGCCATGTGCAGCAACGACTTGTTGCCGAGCACTTTATAGAGCGGGCAATCCCGCCGCTGGGCTTCGGCGTCCCGCCACTGCAGCAACGCCTCCAACACCGCAAGCTGGCGCCGGTCAAGGGTTCCAGCACCTTTAAAGCGCAGAAACAGAGGGCCCTCATGTACGGCGAAACGAACCTTTTCCAGCAGAGCAAACTCCTCCTGCACCCAATCCAGTCGGCCTTTTTCGATCAGCTTCTGCTCCAGAATCTCCACCAGGCGATGCAGGTGACAGGTGTCTTCAGCGGCATAGCGGATCATTCCCTCGGAAAGCGGGCGCTTCGACCAGTCGGCGCGCTGGTACTGTTTATCCAGCTCGACCGCGAAGTATTTGCGCAGCACATCGGCCAAACCGAATTTTTCCTCGCCAAGAAACTGACTGGAAATCATGGTGTCGAACAGGCCGTTGATCTCGATGTCGAAATCGCGCGCAAGGCAGCGGATATCGTAATCGGCGGCGTGAAAAATCTTGCGAATCTGCGGCTCGGCCAACACCGCTTTGAGCGGGTCGAGCTCGGCCCCGGCCAAGGGGTCGATCAGCACGGTTTCCGCTTCGGTTGAAAATTGCAGCAGGCAGACCTTCTCCTGGTAGTTGTGCATCGAATCCGCTTCCAGATCGACGGCGATCACCTGCTCCTGCTGCAGTTTCGCCGCAAGCGCAGCAACTTCTTCGGTGGTTGTCAGAATTGGGGGTAAAGACATCTATTCTCCAGTGATCGGTATTTTTCCGACCGCTTTTTTATGGGCGCCGTGAAGCGCCAAATCATGCAATTGTTCCCGCTGATACCAGTTGTTTTCGTTCTCCCCAACCAGTGGCATCTCATCGACTGACAGGCGAAACAGCTGCAGATCGAGACGGAAATGACTGTAAATATGATTAATATTCCCGAGCTGTTGCAGTTTTCCACGAACAGAGAAATCGAGCATCAGTCGTTTAAGCTGCTGTTCCGCTGTTTCCTCCCCGGATAAACTGATGGTCGGAAACTCCCAGAGGCCGCCGAGCAGTCCGCTGGCCGGGCGTCGCCGAACCAGGTAACGCCCCTTCCATTCCAGCAGCATTGCCGCTTCCCGTCGGGTCGGCAGCGGCTTGCTCTTCTGTTTCAGTGGCAGCTGCTGCGCCAGTCCAAGCCGCTGCGCCTGGCAGAGCTCACGCAGTGGACATTGTCCACAGAGCGGCTTGCGCGGCAGGCACACCGTTGCCCCCAGATCCATGATCGCCTGAGTGTAGTCGTGCACATGCTGCGCCGGCGTCAGCAAATCAGCCCAGACCCAGAGCTGTTTTTCTGCTGCGCTGGAGCGGGGCGGTTGCTGCAATGCAAACAGGCGGCAGAGAATCCGGCGGACATTGCCATCGAGGATCGGCGCTCTTTGCGCGAACGCCAGCGCCGCTATTGCCCCGGCGGTGGAACGCCCCACCCCCGGTAGCTGCTGCAGCTCATCAACAGTCTGCGGAAATACCCCGCTAAACTGCTCAACCACCACTTTTGCCGCCGCATGCAGATTGCGGGCGCGGGCATAATAACCGAGCCCGGCCCAGAGGTCGATCACTGCCTCCTGCGGCGCAGAGGCCAGATGCTCGATACTGGGAAAGTTGTCTAAAAAACGCTGATAATACCCGACCACCGCCGCGACCGTAGTCTGCTGCAGCATGATTTCCGACAGCCAGATGCGGTAGGGATCATCCGTCTGACGCCAAGGCAGGTCACGTCCTTCTCGCCCGTACCATTGCAGCAGACGTTTTGCGACGGCCTCAGCCGGGAACGGCAGTTCAGCCAATCTCCGTCAACGCCTCTTTGATTTTCATCATCTCCTCGCGGGTGCCGATAGTAATGCGCAGGCCATGTTTGAGCAGAGGGTCGGAGAAGTAACGCACCAGGATTTTCCGCTCGAACAGGGCATCGTAAACCCGCTTACCATCCCGATCGGACGGCACAGCGAAAACGAAATTGCCGTGCGACGGAATCACTTCGTAGCCGAGCTTGCGCAGCTCGTTACTGAAGCAATCACGCACGTTGCAGACCCTGTCCACGTTCAGCCGCAGTTGCTCTTGATCTTCAAGCGCTGCAGTGGCAGCCACCAGCGCCAACCTGTCGAGATGGTAGTGATCGCGAATCTTATCGAGTGCGGCAATCACTTCCGGCCGCGCCACAGCCAGTCCAAGGCGCATTCCGGCGAGTGAATAGCTTTTGGAAAAGGTGCGGGTAACGACAATATTCTCATGCTTTTTTACCAGCTGCATGGCGCTGCTGTCGGCGAAATCAACGTAGGCTTCATCAACCACCAGCACCCCGGCGCAGCGCTGCGCCAGCTCTTCGATATAAGCGTTGTCGAAAATGAATCCAAGTGGAGCATTCGGGCTGGTAAGAAAGAATAGTTTTCCCTCGTAGCGCTCAGGAAAATCGGCAATTTTGAAATCATCGGTCAATCCAAAAGTGCGAATCTTTGCGCCCTGAATCTCCGTCAGCGTCGCATAGTAAGAATAGGACGGATGGATGTAGCCGACTTCCTCGCCCTCTCCGGCGAAAGCGCGGATCAGGTTATTGAGCAGTTCGTCGGAGCCGTTCGCCATGATTACCCACTCGGGGTCGACTTTATACAGCCTGGCAGCCACGGCACGCGCTTCCTTGCTGGCAGCGTCCGGGTATTTTCGCAGGGATTCGCCCTCGGCACCAAGCTCGGCGATAATCGCCTCGCGCACCTTCGCTGACGGCGGGTAGGGATTTTCGTTGGTATTCAGCTTGATCCAGCCATCTTCCTGCGGCTGAAAACCGGGCACGTAGCCGGCCATTTCGGCAATATTCTTACGGAGCGGTAACATTTTTCTCATACATCCTTTACTGCAAATCCCCTCCCACTGTCTTTCTGTTTAATATTCTTCCAGGATCTGGTATTCGGTCGTCCGCCGCGCCGGAATGAAGCCGGCGCCACGGGCCAGTTCGACGATCTCTTCATACGACATGCGGAAGGAGCAGCCGGCCGCGGCAACGACGTTCTCTTCCAGCATGGTGCCTCCCAGGTCGTTGCCGCCGAAGAAGAGGGCGACCTGCGCCATGCGCGATCCCTGAGTGACCCAGCTGGCCTGAATATTTTCAATATTGTCGAGAACGATCCTTGAGAGCGCCAGCACTTTCAGATACTCGACACCACTGGCGGTCTCGCCCCCGAGTTCGGTGTTCTCCGGCTGAAAGGTCCAGGGGATGAAGGCGGTAAAGCCACCTGTTTTCTGCTGAATTTCCCGCACCCGGAACAGGTGTTCGACAATATCCTTCGGTTTTTCCTTGCTGCCGAACATCATGGTCGCAGTGGTGCGCATGCCGATCCGATGGGCCTCCTCCATCACCGCTGCCCACTGCCGCCAGCCGATCTTGTCCGGAGAAATTTCCTGGCGCACATCATCGACCAGCACCTCGGCACCGCCACCCGGCACCGAATCGAGTCCGGCCGCCTGCATCCGGCGCAGACACTCCGGCATCGACAGCCCGGAGAGCTTGGCGACATGGGTCACTTCTGCCGGCGAGAGCGAATGGATCTGCACCTGCGGGAAGCGCTGCTTGAGCTGACGGAACAACTCTTCGAACCAGTCGATTTTCAGGGTCGGGTGCAAGCCACCCTGCATCAGCAGCTGGGTCCCCTGATGATCGACCAGCTCCTGTACTTTAGCGAAGATGGCATCGTAATCGAGCAGGTAGGCGTCGTCATCACCTTCATTGCGATAGAACGCGCAGAACTTGCATTTTGACTCGCAGACGTTGCTGTAGTTGACGTTGCGGTCGATCACAAAAGTCACCCGGTTGTGCGGATGTTTCGCTCTACGGATGCTGTCAGCCAGTTTGCCGACCTGCAGCAGGTCTGCTGCCGTCAATAGCCAGAGCGCCTGTTCACGGTCGATTGACTGCCCGGCTGCCAGTTGTTTTTGAATCGTTTCAAGCATGGTTAGTAGGCCTTCAACGGGTTATACAGGGTGTCCCGTTCCACCGGGGTTCGACCGGCCTTGCGAATCAGTTCGATGATGCCGTTTTTGGCCATCGCCTGTGGTGAATCGGCACCGGCGTCGTGACCGATCTTTTCCTCGACCACGGTGCCGTCGAGATCGTTGACGCCGAAGCAGAGCGAAGTCTGGGCAATCTTCAGGCCGAGCATGACCCAGTAGGCTTTGACGTGCTGGAAGTTGTCGAGATAGAGGCGGCTGATCGCCAGAGTTTTGAGGGCATCAACACCGCCAACCCCCTTGGCACCCGGCACCCGGGTATTGTCGGGCTGGAAAGCCAGCGGGATAAAGGTCTGAAAGCCACCGGTGCGGTCCTGCAGTTCACGGATCAAATGCAGATGCTCAACCCGGTCCTGATATTCTTCAAGGTGGCCGAACAGCATGGTGGCGTTCGACTTAAGACCGGCGTTGTGCACCATCTCGGTCACTTCCAGCCAACGTGCGCCGCTGATCTTTTCCGGGCAAATTTTATCCCGTACCTTCTGGCCGAGGATCTCGGCACCACCACCCGGCAAAGAATCGAGTCCGGCCGCTTTCAGCTCTTCGATCACCTGCGGGATGGTTAAACCAGCCAGTTTGGCAAAATAGTCGATCTCCACTGCAGTAAAAGCCTTGATATGCAGATCAACGGAAACATCCTTGATTGTGCGCATCATCTGCAAATAAAAATCGAACGGAAGATCAGGGTGCAGGCCACCGACGATGTGGATCTCCGTCGCTCCGGCTGCGGCCGCCTCGGCTGCCTTCTGCCGGACATCCTTCATCGCCAGGGTGTATTCGCCCGGCTCTCCCTTTTCCTTGGAGAAGGCGCAGAATTTACAGCGATTGACACAAAGATTGCCGTAATTGATATGACGATTGACGTTGAAAAAAACCCGGTCGTCGTTCTTCAGCCGATTAGCTTCAGCCGCCAGCTCGCCAATCGCCAGCAGGTCGTTCGATTCGAACAGTGCCAGAGCTTCAGCGTCCGTGATGCGCTGCCCGTCTGCAACTTTCTGTTTTATCGTTTCAAACATCACTCTCTCAAACTTTCAAAATTAGCCCCAGCGCTGAAACAACTTGTGCTCAACAGCGAGGCTATCCAAAACTTTTCCAACCACAAAATCGACCAGGTCCTCGACCGACTGCGGCTTCTGGTAAAAGGCCGGCATCGCCGGAAGGATTTGCGCACCGGCCTGCGACAACCGCAGCAGGTTTTCCAGGTGAATCTGGTTGAACGGGGTCTCTCGCGGGACCACCAGCAGTTTTCTCTGCTCTTTCAGAGCCACATCTGCCACGCGCTCGAGCAGATTATCCGACAGCCCGGCAGCAATCCGTCCAGCCGTTCCCATGGAACAGGGGCAGATCACCACCGCATCGGGAGCACTTGAGCCGCTGGCCACCGGGGCAAAAAAATCACTGATGCCGTAATGATTCAGCTCTTCGCCGGCAGAAAAATACTTTCTCAACTGCTGCAGGCAGTCCTGCGGCTCTGCAGCCAACTGTAAGCCGGTTTCGTAGCCGAGAACCTGCCGGCCGGCATCGCTGAGCAACAGCGAAACCGACTTGCCCGCTCGCAATAATTCCTCGATCAGGCGCAGGCCGTAAATCGAACCGGAAGCTCCGGTTATACCGATGACAAATTTCTCCATCAGATCAAAGCATCCAACAGGGTAAAAATGAAAATCGTCACGCTGATATAGCCGTTCATGTTGAAAAAGGCCATATCCAGCTTCGACAGGTCATCCGGCTTGACCAGGCTGTGCTCGTAGAGCAGCATGCCGGCAACCACGAGAACACCGAACAGGTAAATGCCACCGAGCCCGCTGCCCGGGTAGACCAGCAGCAGGAAAAAAATCATCAGAAAGTGAAAGACTTCTGCCAGCCAGAAGGATTTCTTGACTCCCAGCCTCGACGGGACCGAGTGCAAACCTTTTTCGACATCATAGTCGTAATCCTGCATGGCATAGAAAATATCGAACCCGGCGACCCAGAACAGGACTGCCAGCGCCAGGGAGATAACCGACCAGCCGAGGTCACCGCGCAGAGCGACCCAGGCACCGATCGGCGCACCAGCCAGACATATGCCGAGGACGACGTGGGCATAGTGGGTAAAACGCTTACTGTAGGCGTACAGGACGAAAAAACCGAGCGCGATCGGGGCCAGGAAAAAACAGAGAGGGTTGAGCATCCAGGCCGCGAACAACAGTACGACAATCGACCCGGCAATGAACAGGCCAGCTTCCAGCTGTGACACTTTGCCTGCTGGAATGTGACGATCAGCGGTACGCGGGTTCTCGGCATCGATCTTGGTATCGATTAACCGATTCAAGCCCATCGCCGCGCTGCGGGCGCCGACCATGGCAACGCAGATCCAGAACACCTGAGCGAAGCTGGGAGGGCTTCCATTCGCCACCGAGGCCAGCACCAGTCCCATCAGGGCAAAAGGAAATGCGAAAACCGTGTGGGAGAATTTTATCATCTCCAACAGGGTCTTTATTTTCAGGTATATCTTCTCCATATCCATCAAGTAATTCCTTTATTGCAATCAATTGACAAGCGGCTACTTTACACCCGGCAAAACCTTGAAACAAGGGCTTTTCTGTCGTTTCCATCGCTTGCAGGCTCTGCTATCATGCCGCATGCCTGAACTCCTGACCGAATACGGATTGCTATCACTCTTCCTGCTCAGCTTCTGTGCTGCAACCCTGCTGCCGCTCGGTTCCGAATGGTTTCTTGTTGTGCTTCTCCTCGAGGGGGTCAGCCCGCTATCGACTGTTGCCGTCGCCACCCTTGGCAACTCGCTGGGTGCGGCAACGAACTATCTGATCGGCCGCTGGGGAGGTGACTGGTTGCTGAGTCGCCTGCTGCGCATCGATACAAAACAGCAACAACGTGCCGAAATCTGGTTCAACCGCTACGGCAGCTGGGCGTTACTACTGGCATGGCTACCGATTGTCGGCGATCCACTGTGCGTTGTCAGCGGCAGCCTGAAAACACCCCTGCTGCGTTTTGCCCTGCTGGTCACCATAGGTAAAGGCGCACGCTATACCAGCCTTGCTTTTCTTACCCTGCAAGGCATCAGCTCATTGAGCTAGCCGGAGATAAAATGCTTTACACCCCTGCCTTTGCTTCGCTTTTTGCTGCCAACCTGTCGCTTGTCGCCAGCTTTGCCGCATTTTTCCTGTTTCCACTGTTTATCACTGATCACGGCGGAAGTCAGCGCGACATCGGCATCATCATGGGCTGCTTTGCCCTGGCTTCCGCCCTTTGCCGCCCCTGGGTGTCGGAAATGATCGACCGTTTCGGTCGAAAGCGCAGCTACAGCCTCGGCTGCACCATAATGACACTGATGCCGTTGCTGCACCTGTTTTTCAGCGGACCCCTTACGAGCTTCTACCTGCCTCTGCTGCTTCTGCGGGCCGTTCACGGCATCGGCCTAGCCATTTGCTTTACGGCCGTTTTCACCTTTATTGTCGACCTGATTCCTGAAGGACGCTTGAATGAGGGGATCGGCATGTTCGGCACCTCCGGCCTGATCGGGCTGGCAGTCGGGCCGATGATTGCAGAGCCTGTTCTGAGCAACTTCGGCTACAACGCATATTTTCTAACGGCCGCCGGTCTGGCTGGGTTCGGCCTGCTGGTCCACCTGCCATTGCGCGACCCGCATCATGGCAGGCAGCATGCTGACTCACCAGCTGTCTCCTTTTTTGCCTTGCTGAAACAACGAAAATTACTGGTGAGTGCCTGCCTGGCTCTGGTGTTCGGTTTCGGCCTGGCAGCAACCGGTAACTTCATCGCTCCCTTGGCACAAGATCGCCAGCTTGAGCTGATCTCCCTTTTTTATCTCTCTTATTCCTGTGCAGCTGTCGGCATACGTTTCTTTTCCGGCAGACTGGCGGATCGAATCGGGGAGCAGCAGATTATCCCCTGGGGTTTTTATCTTGCTGCAGGCGGCTTAATTGTTGTGCCGTTTGTCGGCAATGACCTGTTATTAGGGGTTTGCGGGTTTATCTTCGGGATAGGGCACGGCCTGCTGTTTCCTGCGATTAACAGCATGGCCATTCGGGACGAGCCTTACTCGGTCCGTGGCAAGGTCACTGGCATTTTTACCGGAGGCATTGACTCCGGTTCGTTTGTCGGTGCACTGATTCTCGGCCAGCTTGGTGATTTATTCGGCTATACAGTCCTTTTTTTCTGTGCAGCGACAATTGTCCTTTCTGGCCGCTGGATCTTCAGCTACCGACCGGACAACAGCCCCGCTTAACCAAACTTCAAGCTAACGAGATACATGGCCACGGCCATTAACACCATCAGCAATGCACCGGGGATAATATTAACCAGCAGATTACGGCGTAATTTTTTCATCAGCAAGACTCCACGCGCAACATCAAAACTTAATGAACCATATGCACGCACAATGCCAATAAATATTTTCTCTTATTTACAGTATTTAGCTCATCTATAAGGATCGTTTTCCCTATTGTGAATTATTTTTTTACACTTTTGTTGCACCGGCGCCACGATTACAGATCAAACTCTGCCCAGATCGGACAATGGTCAGAAGGCTTTTCCATACCCCGTATCTGATAGTCGATCCCGCTATCGCTGCAGAGTTCATAAAGTGATTCAGTCACCATAATCTGGTCGATTCGCAGACCCCGCTTCGGTTCCGCATTGAAGCCGCGCGACCGGTAATCAAACCAGCTGAACCGGTCGTTCGTATCCGGGTGGTGTTTACGAAAACTATCCTTTATTCCCCAGGCGTAAATCTCTTCCAGCCATTCCCGCTCTTCCGGCAGGAAGCTGCATTTACCGGTACGCAGCCAACGTTTGGCGTTGTCAGCACCAATACCGATATCATCGTCCCGATGGGAAATGTTGATATCTCCCATAACGACAAGCAGTTCCGACGGATCAGCCTCGTTCTCAAGCCAATGCTTCAGGTTTGCATAGAAATTCCGTTTGTTGGGAAACTTCTCCGGGTGCTCGCGATTTTCACCCTGCGGGAAATAACCATTGAGCACGCGCAGTATCCGCCCATTTCCAAGCGAATGGGTAGTCATCAACATCCGTCGCTGGTGCTTAGGATCTTCGCCGGGAAACCCTCTCTGCACCGCTGTCACTTCCCCTTTAAACAGCGTGGCAACCCCATAATGTCCCTTCTGGCCATGATGAATCACCTGATAGCCAAGGTCATCGATCATCTCCTGGGGAAACTCACTGTCATGCACCTTTGTTTCCTGCAGGCCAATAATATCTGGGCGATGTTGCTCAACCAGCGCTTGCATCTGGTGGGGGCGAGCACGCAATCCATTGACATTAAAAGAAATAATTTTCACATTGACTCCTTGTCAGCGGCACAGGAAGGAAACGATTTCTTCAATAAATTCATTTCCGTAGCGTTGTAATTTGGTTTGACCGACACCGTTGACTTGCAGCAATGCCTTGCTATCTGTTGGCAAGGTTGCTGCCATCTCAGCAAGGCTGGCATCACCAAAAACGACATAGGGTGGAACACCATCACGGTCAGCGATCTGCTTTCTTCTCGCACGCAGCAGGTTGAACAACTCCTGATCATACTCAAGCCCGACAATCTTTGTTGCCGGTTTTTTCTTTTTCGTTGTTTTCAACCGTGGCTTGGTCATTGTCAGCGTTATTTCGCCCCGCAACAACGGCCGTGCTTCTTCCGTCAGTTTAAGAACAGAGTAATTCGCAATATCCTGTTCCAGATAGCCATAATGAATGAGCTGGCGCAACAGGTGGTTCCAATGATCCTGATTCTGCTCCTTGCCAATGCCATAGGTTGACAGCTGATCGTGCTGCAGATCGTAGATTCGTTGAGTTTTTGCTCCGCGCAGGACATCGATAACATGGCCAATGCCGAAACGCTGCCCAACACGATAAACGCAGGAAAGAGCTTTGCGCGCATCGTCGGTCGCATCAATCTTTTCAGGCGGGTTTAGGCAGATATCACAGTTGCCGCAATCTTCCGCCAGAGTTTCACCAAAGTAGCCGAGTAACGCGCGACGGCGACAAGTTCCTGACTCGGCAAAGGCAACCATTGCATTGAGCTTGTGTATTTCAATCCGTTTTTGCTCTGCGTTGTCGCTTTTTTCGATTAGGCCCCTGCTGATGGCGATATCACCGTAACCGAAAAGAAGCAGCGCTTCTGCCGGCAAGCCATCCCGCCCGGCGCGGCCGGTTTCCTGGTAGTAGCTTTCGATATTTTTCGGCAGGTCATAATGGACAACGAAGCGTACATTTGGCTTGTCAATACCCATGCCGAAAGCAACGGTGGCAACAACTATCTGCAGATCGTCACGGATGAATTGCTCCTGTACATGTTTACGTTCATCGGCTGCCAGGCCAGCATGGTAGGCTGCAGCATCAATCCCTTCAAGCTGCAGCTTGTGAGCAACCTCTTCGACTCTTTTGCGACTCAGGCAATAAATGATGCCAGATTCTTCAGGACGGGCATCCAGGAACGCGCAAAGCTGGCTGAAGGGTTTGGATTTATCGATAACAGTGTAGCGGATATTCGGTCGGTCGAATCCGGCAATGACTTGTTTTGCATCTTGCAGCTGCAAACGCTGCAGAATATCCATCCGCGTCTGCTTTTCGGCAGTCGCCGTCAAAGCGATCATCGGAACCAATGGGAATAAAGAGCGTAATTGGCCGAGCTGAACATATTCCGGACGGAAATCATGCCCCCACTGAGAAACGCAGTGCGCTTCGTCAACCGCAAACAGAGCAACCTCAACGTCTCTCAACCGCTCTAGAAATCCTTCAGCCAGTAGACGCTCTGGCGCAACATAAAGCAGATCAAGTTCGCCTGCATGCATTCGGGCTAGCGTTCCCCGTGCCTCGTCAGCCGAAAGTGACGAATTATAGCAAGCTGCGTTGACGCCGTTGGCAAGCAGGGCATCAACCTGATCTTTCATCAGCGAAATTAATGGTGAAACCACGATAGCGACACCAGATCGGTGCAAAGCAGGGATCTGGTAGCAAAGAGATTTCCCGCCGCCCGTCGGCATCAAAACAAAGGCGTCATTTCCTTCCAAGAGGGTAGCGATAACCTCTTGCTGGTTTTGCCGAAAATTCTGATAGCCGAATACATTCCGCAGTGTTTTTAATATGCCGGTCCTTGGTGCATTCATCAGGGGATCACTATAGCTTGTACTCAGTTGCACGGGCTGCGAGCAATTTAAGAATCTCAGGGTCTTCAGCGACCTTCTTAGCTGGGTCAAGGCCTGTCGCATCTATCGCGATGCGCCCGCCGTTCATGTAAACCCGTTCAGACTTAAGTCCATTTATTGCGCGCCACCAGCATTGTTCAAAAGACAACAGATCGATATCACGATCGACCAGCAGAATAAAGCGACTTCTGTTCAATGGACTGACCTGCCAGAGAGCTTCTATCAATTCACGGCGACTGCGCTGACTAAGGGAAGAAACCTGGAGTATTGCTGCTCCATGGAAGATGGTGCTTAGCGGCATTGATATATCATGAATTTCCTGAAATTCGCTTTTTATCAATTCTCGAATCAGACACTCGTTTGCTTTTCCGAAGTAAACATTTTCACTCGGCGGAGGCCCTACAACTGTCGCAGGGATTATCGCATCATCTTTGTGCTGAACAGATTGTACGCGCATCAGCGGACAGTCTCGCCGCATGACATATTGACCTGTATGGTTCCCGAAAGGGCCTTCGACACATGTTTCGGTAATAGACAGTTCCCCTTCAATGACCATTTCAACGTCGTCAGGAATGGGAAAATGATGCTCTTTCGTGGCATAAAAACGTGCACCATCAGTAAACAGTTTATGTGCAAAAGACAATTCATTGACCTCCTCCGGCAAGGGGGCCGCTGCTAGCCACCAGTAAACCGGAGGCAAGCCTAACAGCAAGGCTACAGGTAATTTTTCATTCTTTTTTTTTGCCAGTTCAAGGTGCCTTCCCAGTCCTGATCCTGCTGAACAGTTCAGAGCTATTTCTTTGGCCGATTTGATTTGTGCGCGGTACAGACCAAGATTAACGACACCATTATCCAGGTTTCTCGAAACAGCAACGGCAAGAGTAAGATAAGGCTCCTTTTCTCCAGCCCAGCTTCTTAACGCTGGAATCCTGGATAAGTCAAAAGAAGCTTTGTGCTGTAAAAATGATGCGTTCTCTAAGCTGTTACCGAAAGGATATCCCTGATTTTTAAGTTGGAGGATATTTTTTAACTTCTGAGTGAATGCTGGAAATGAATCATCTTGTAGTATGCCTAGCATACGCCGTTCATTGCCAAAAACATTGACAGCTAGCGAATAATCGCTATCAGGCAGCTTTTGAAAAAGTAAAGCTTTTCCCCCGTCTGTTTTTTTGAATTCTTGGCGGGCGATCGCCGCAACCTCAAGGTCGCAACTGACCGGGGCAGTAATTTCTGTCAGTTGCCCCTGTTCTTTCAATGCTTGTAGATAGTCTCTGAAGTTCATTGTTCAATTTTAGCTGATTACTGGAAGTCAGGCATAAAAAAAGCCCCTCGGATAACCGAGGGGCTTGAATCGTTCCCAATCTATTCGATTAGAAGCCTGCCAGTTTAGCCATTTCCATAACAGGACCTGGCAGAACGCCTAGCAACAGGACGCCAGCGATAGCGATAACGATGGAGATTGCGGTACCGGTGTTCATCACGGCCCAGCTGAAGTCTTCCTCTGCATCCTTGAAGTACATGGAAACCATGACTCTCAGGTAGTAGTAAAGAGAAACTGCAGAGTTCAGTACGCCGATAACGGCCAGCCAGATATATCCTGACTTAACAGCGGCAGCAAAGATGTAAAACTTACCAGCAAAACCAGCTGTTGGTGGCATACCCATCAGGGAAAGTAAGAAGATACTGAGTGCGATAGCAAGAACTGGTCGCTTGTAACCCATTCCTTTAACACCATCAACAGTCAGGTTATCTTCGCCCTTCTTACCGATCAGAACCAGCACTGCAAAGGCACCCATGTTCATGAAGGTATAAACCAGCATGTAGAACATGATACCGGTGTAACCGATCTCGTTCCATGCAACCAAGCCGACCAAGGCATAACCAGCATGAGAGATTGACGAGTAAGCCAGCATCCGCTTGATATCTTTTTGCGACAGGGCGATGAAGTTACCTGCGGTCATGGTCAGAACTGCAAGTACCCAGAAAACTGCGGTGATGTCAGCTTGCATACTTTCAAGAGCGACCATGGTGACACGAATGAAAGCAGCAAAAGCAGCAGCTTTAGGACCAGCACTCATAAAAGCAGTGATCGGTGTCGGTGCCCCTTGATAAACATCAGGTGTCCACATGTGGAAAGGAGCAGCAGCGACCTTAAACAGGAAGCCGGTCAACAGCAGCATACCACCTGCGATAAACATAATGTTCGAAGATGCGGCCGAGTTAGCAGCAACGTATTCGGCAATTCCGTGAATCTTGGTCGTCCCGGTCACACCATACAGCAGAGCAACACCGTAGAGCAGGAAACCGGTCGAGAAAGCGCCAAGGAAGAAGTACTTGAGACCTGCCTCATTTGATCTGGTTTGGTCCCGGAAGAAACCGGCCAGAACATAGAGGGATACCGAAAGAACTTCCAAACCAAGGAAGATAGTCATCAGGTCGGTGCCTGAAGCCATCCACATTGCGCCGGCAGTTGTAAAGAGGATCAAAGCGTAGTACTCACCAACCGGATATCCTTCTCGTTTGAGATAGTTATCGGACATCAGGATGGTCAGCGCAGCAGCGATGATACAGATCATGTTAAAGAATGTCGCAAAGTTATCGAGCAAAACGCTCCCGGCAAAACCAGCCTGAGGATTATTCCAACCAGACAAGGTAACAATACCGGTAATAACCAATGCGATAAAGCTCAACCAGGCGATCGGTGTTGTCTTACCGCGTTGCGAGAAGACCGACACCAGCAGCAGCACCATACCGAAGACACTGAGAACCAACGACGGCATGATCGCCGAAAAGTTCACATTCTGGATGGCTTCTTGAACTAGATTTGCGTCCATCAAACAGCTCCTTGGGAACCAGAGTTTACTTCAGTTAAATTAAATATTAATTATGCCCGTGTCCTGCCGGCGCATGCTCAGTCGCATGTGCTGCTGGCGCGGCCACAGGATTATGAACTTCAACAATCGCAGGCTTATGACCCATCTGGGTCAACATCTGTTCCAGAGCCGGGTTCATTTTTCTGAAGAAGGTATTCGGGTAAACACCGATCCAGAAGACGAACAGCAGCAGTGGCAGCATCAGAACGATTTCACGAGCATTAAGATCTTTCAGGTTCTCGTTAGCTGGGTTGGTCACGGTGCCGAGCATAACGCGCTGGTACATCCACAGCATGTAAACAGCAGCAAAGATAACACCCGAGGTCGCGATCACTGCATACCAGCGCAGACCACTCTCAAATGCACCCATCAGGGCCAGGAATTCACCAACGAAACCGTTGGTACCAGGCAAGCCGATGGAAGACAAAGTAACGATCATGAAGATAGTGGCGAACACAGGCATCTTATGGGCCAGACCACCAAACTCAGTGATCAAGCGGGTGTGGCGGCGCTCGTAAATAAAGCCAACGATAAGGAACAGCGCGCCGGTCGAAACACCGTGGTTGATCATCTGGAGCATACCACCGGCCATACCCTGCATGTTCATCGCGAACACACCGAGCATAACGAAGCCGAGGTGGGCAACAGATGAGTAGGCAACCAGCTTCTTAACGTCTTCCTGCATCATGGCAACCAGCGAACCGTAGATAATACCGATAACACAGAGAGTCGCCAGCAGCGGAATAAAGGTCTGCAGTGCATCAGGGAAGAGCGGCATGGCGAAACGGACATAACCGTAAGTACCCATCTTCAGCAAAACAGCAGCCAAGATAACGGAACCAGCCGTTGGTGCCTCGGTGTGTGCGTCAGGCAACCAGGTGTGCAGCGGGAACATCGGAACCTTGATCGCGAAGCTGAAGCCAAAGGCCAGGAACAACCAGTACTGTGCGTTGTACGGCAGGTCAAGCTTGTAGAACTCCTGAATTCCGAAACCGTTGATATCAGCACCGCTCTGCACGGCATAGTAGTAAACGAAGATGATCGCCACCAGCATCAGCAAAGAACCGACGGCGGTGTAGATGAAGAACTTAACAGCGGCGTAGATGCGGTTCTTGCCACCCCAGATACCGATCAGGAAGTACATCGGGATCAGCATCAGTTCCCAGAAGATGTAAAACAGGAACAGGTCGAGAGAAACAAACGCACCCAGCATGCCGGTCTCGAGCAACAGCAACAATGCCATGAAGCCCTTGGTGTTCTTCTCGACAGCTTTCCAAGTCGAGAGAACAGCGATCGGCATGATGAAAGTGGTCAGCATCACCAGCCAGAGGCTGATGCCGTCAACACCCAGATTGTAGTTCATCTGGAAAAAGCCGCCGATGTTGATCCATTCAGCAAACTCACGGTAGTGCATCCCACCAGAGGTTGCAAAAACATCATTGAAAGCCAGCGGCAGGCTGATAACAAATGTAATCAACGTAACTACCAGGGTGAACCCCTTCAGCAGTCCGTCATTGTCCTTCGGGATGAAGAGGACAAACAACATCCCCAACAGCGGGAAGAAGGTCATTAAACTTAATAGAGAATCGGCCATGTTGAAACGCTCCTTGTAACTTTATCGTATTCGCTGGCGAACTGTTAACCGAAGACGTAGTATCCGACGATCACAACGACGCCGATAACCATGGCCACTGCGTAGTTATGCAGGTAACCGGATTGGGTGTACTTGAGACCGGAACCGACCCCTTTGACCACCCAGGCAACACCATTGACGACTCCGTCGACAACTTTCACATCGAAACCGCGCCAGAGGAAAGTTCCGATTTTTTTGCAAGGATTGACGAACAGGAAATCGTACAGCTCGTCGATGTACCACTTGTTGAATACCGCTTTGTAAAGAGCTGGGAATTTAGCCGTAAACTTGGCCGGCATGTCCGGATTCTTCACATACATCGTCCAAGCCAAAAGGATACCGAAGGCTGCGATACCGACAGAGATACCCATCATCATGTACTCGGTCGCATGTGAACCGTGAGCATGAATCTCAAAGTGATGCTGTGTGTGCTCAAAAACCGGTGCCAACCAGTGCTCGAAACGGTTGCTTCCACCAAGAATCTTAGGTACGCCGATATAACCACCGATCACTGCCAGCAGACCAAGCACCATCAACGGAATGGTAATCGTCAGCGGAGACTCAGGGATGTGATCTTTAGCTTTCGGATCTGTTTTTTGCTCACCGAAGAAGGTCATGAAGACCAGACGGAACATGTAGAATGCAGTCATACCAGCAGCGACAGCGCCCATGGCCCAGAGGAACCAGTGACCGCGGGTCGAGCCGAATGCCCACCAGAGAATTTCGTCTTTCGAGAAGAAACCGGAGAACAGCGGCACACCGCAGATAGCCAGAGTCGAGACGAAGAAGGTGATGAAAGTAATCGGCATCTTCTTACGGAGGCCACCCATATTGCGCATATCCTGCGGATCATCATGATGGTTATGAGCATGGTGATAAGCATGATGCAGACCGTGGATAACCGAACCAGAACCAAGGAACAGACAGGCTTTAAAGAAAGCGTGAGTCATCAGGTGGAAAATACCGGCAGAAAAAGCACCGACACCCATTGCCAGGAACATGTAACCGAGCTGCGAAACAGTCGAATATGCCAGAACCCGCTTAATGTCGTTTTGTGCAAAGCCGATGGTCGCTGCGAAGAAAGCAGTCAGGCCACCAACAGTCGCAACGGTCATCATTGTTGTCGGCGACATGGCGAACAGGACATTCATTCGGCCGATCATGTAAACACCGGCAGTAACCATGGTCGCAGCGTGAATCAGAGCGGAAACCGGAGTCGGACCTTCCATCGCGTCAGGCAACCAAGTATAGAGTGGAATCTGAGCAGATTTACCAGTAGCGCCGAGGAAGAAACAGAGAGTAACCGCTGTTACTACCACACCACCAGTTTCAAGCAGGTGTGCATTCTCAGCAATCTCAACAAAGTTGATAGTCCAGACACCCTTGCTGCCCAGTGCCCAGAATAGTGTGAACAAGCCACAGAGAAAACCAAAGTCACCAATACGGTTGACAACGAAGGCTTTCTTGCCGGCGTCACTAGCGCTCTTCTTCTCGAAGTAGTATCCGATCAGCAGGTATGAGCAAAGACCAACACCTTCCCAACCGATAAACATGACCAGTGCATTGCCACCAAGAACCAGCATCAACATTGCGAATGCAAACAGATTCAGGTAACAGAAGAAGCGATAAAAACTATACTCGCCGTGCATGTAGCCAATCGAGTAAAGGTGAATCAGGGTACCGACACCAGTAACAACCATGATCATAACGGCTGATAGTGGGTCAAGCAGGAAGCCCCAATCGATCTGCAGGTTTCCGACCGAAATCCAGGACGCGATAACGACCTGATGGGTCTTCACATTGTCCCCCATCAAACGGAGGAAGTTCTGGGTAGCGACCAGGAACGATAAGAACATCATCAGTGTTGCGAGACCGCCGATAATTTTCTCATTCTTGATCTTCTTACCGAATAGGCCATTAATAATCGAACCTACCAGTGGGAAGAACGGGATGAGCCACAGATTACTGTACATCAAACTCTCCTATTAGCTGAAATATCCGTTGGGCGGATAACATCACCACTTAAGCATGTTGAAGTCGTCGACTTCGATCGATTCTTTATTCTTAAAGAAAGCAATCATCAAAGCCAAACCGACGGCAGCTTCAGCTGCAGCAACAGTCATAACAAAGAAAACGAATATCTGTCCGTCCATATTGCCAACGTGCTTTGACAAGGCAATGAAAGTCAGATTTACTGAGTTGAGCATCACTTCAATGCACATGAAGATGACAATGGCATTTTTCCTTGTCAGCACACCCAATGTGCCAATACTGAAAAGGATCGCGCTCAATAGCAGGTAATGATGTACGCTAATCATGATCTATCTCCCAACCTAACTCCGGTTATATTTCCCGTTTCGAGAGGATGACGGCACCGATAATTGCTACCAGCAGCAAGATCGAAGCGATCTCGAAGGGCAGCAGGAAATCAGTAAACATCGCTCTACCAATCAGTTCAGTGTGGCCAACGCTCTGGATAACTTCACTGGTGATCTCTCCGCCGGTGCCAGTTGCTTCACCGCCGGCAATAAAGCGGTTGGTCAGAACCAGCATCAAAGCAGCCAACACACCACCACCAAGAATTCCGTGTGTATATGCTTTTTTGTTAACGCTGGCCAGCTGCAGAAGCATAATAACGAAGATGATCAAAACCATAATCGCGCCCGCATAGACCATGATCTGAATCGCGGCCATGAACGGTGCTTCAAGCATGACATAGAGGACAGCCAGGCAGATGAAATTAGTGACCAGACAGAGTGCACTGTTAATCGGGTTACGACATTTAACAACAAAGAACGATGCAACAACCGCAACAAGTGCTGTTAAATAGAATAGGATAGCTTCCATGGTTTCGTTGCTCCTTCTTACGACTTCAGAAGACGTTCTTTATCGAAAATGAATTGTTCGCGCTTGTAATTGGCCAATTCGTATTTATCGGTCATTTCGATCGCTTCGATCGGACAGGCCTCAACACAGTAGCCACAGAAGATGCAGCGCAGCATGTCAATTTCATACACTTTAGGATACTTCTCGCCCTTCTCATTCTCAGCCGATTCGACGGTAATACATTTCGCCGGGCAAACGGTCGGGCAGAGGTAGCAAGCCACACACTTCTCACGATCCGTAGTCGGAACCAACCGATGCTGACCGCGGAAGCGAGGGGCAATCTCACAACGCTCTTTCGGGTACTGGACCGTGGTAGTATTACCCGGTGCCAGGTACTTCAGCGTGATACTCAGGCCTTTGGCAAATGCTTTAAACATATCTATCCTCTACGCAACGTATGATTACTAAAAGAGCAGGATCGCTACACCCGTGACCACGATATTAGCCAGGGACAGGGGAAGCATGATTTTCCAACCCAAGTACATCAGCTGGTCATAGCGCAGGCGAGGGAAGGTCGCCCGGACCCAGATGAAGAAGAACATGAATGCGAAAACTTTGATCAGGAAGTTCATCCAACCGAAGAGCGGGCCACTCCAACCGCCGAGGAACAATGTCGTAGCGATCGCAGAAACGGTGACCATGTTGGCGTATTCAGCCATGAAGAACAGTGCGTACTTCATGGAGGAATATTCGGTACAGAAACCGGAAACCAGTTCGGTCTCAGCTTCTGGCAAGTCGAACGGGGTACGGTTTACCTCAGCCATTGAGCCAACAACAAAGAGGGCGAATGCCAGAGGTTGAGTGAAAATATACCAGTTTGGCAGGAAGTCGATGACACCCCAGAGAGGCTCCATCTGCGCTTCAACCAGCCCACGCATGCTCAAAGTTTCTGCCAGCATGAAGACGGCAATGATCGACAGGCCAGCAGCCAGCTCGTAAGAGATCATCTGCGCTGTGGAACGGATACCACCAAGCAGCGAATACTTGCTGTTTGAGGCCAGACCCGCCAGAACGATTCCGTAAACACCAAGACCAGCCATCGCCAAGATGAACAGAACACCGATGTTCAGATCTGCTATCTGCAAAGGCACCGCATAGAGAACGCCATCATAAGTGAAATGGAAATCCGCGCCGAACGGAATGACGCAGATTGCAACAAAGGCGGGCGCCAAAATCATCATCGGGGCCAGAATAAAAGCCAACCAGTGCGCTTCTGCAGGAATGATATCTTCTTTAAAGAAGAGCTTCAAACCATCAGCAATCGGCTGCAACAGTCCCTTAGGGCCAGTCATTGTCGGACCGCAACGAGTCTGCATCCGGCCGATTATCTTCCGCTCACACCAGGTGGCATAAGCAACGATCAACAGCGTCACAACAAACGCCACCACAATTTTCGCCAACATAGCAACTGTGTACAAAAGCGGTGTGTTTGAGAGTGTCAAAACTTCTGGCGTCATGACCATCCTCTTCCTTGATGTCTAAGGCATTAAATGCCGAATTCAGTCGGTAGTTCTACCGACAAACCAAAAGATATAAATTACTTAACGGGCTCTACAGCAATCACCGGTTGTCCGGTGTATACCCGATTTAATTCCATTGCCGAGAAATGATACGGAGCGAACATCACTCCCTGCGGCAAACGACGGTCAACCTTGACTTTCGCCTTCAGTTCTCCGCCTTCAGCCTTCAGCTTCAACAGATCGCCTTCTTCCAACTTGAGCTCTGCCGCATCTTCACGACAAACCTCAATATAGGCCTCAGAAACAACAGCGTTCGGCCCCTTGGCTTTGGTCGATACAGTCCCGCTATGGTAGAGAGCACTACCGACCAGCAGTTGATACTTGCTCTTGCTGGCTTCGCCACCACCCACTGCCACGAGCTTCGAGGTGACCGGCTTCAAAATATCGGTACCCCAGACATACCCCTGCTTGCCAAGCATATCGAGAGTAATTCCTTCGTAGCCCGAAGTTTCCGCAGTCAATGCGGCGAAAGCATCGGTGGTCGTTGCCGGAGCATCCTTGCCTGCGGCACTCAGCAGCAGCTGCAGGATTTCAAAATCGCTCTTTGCATCACCTTTTGACTTGATTCCCTTACGAACCTTCTGGATCCGACGTTCAGCGTTAGTGAAAGTGCCATCCTTCTCCGCAAATGAAACCGCGGGAAGAACAACGTCGGCCTTGGCTGCAGTCTCAGTGAGGAACAGATCCTGGACAACGAGGAAAGCGTTATCCATCGCCTTTTCAACCATGCCACGGTTCGGATAAGAAGCAATCGGATCCTCACCGACCATGTAGAGTGCTTTAAGCTTGCCAGTTGAGGCATCATCCAGCATTTGCTGAGCACCAATACCTTTAGCACCAGGCAGGATACCAAGATCGATAGCACCTTGACTGTTTGCCTTCTCTCCACAGAGGTAGAGACCTGATCCCTGACGACCAGCGATGCCGGTCAGCAGCGAAAGGTTAGCTGCAGCGATACCAAGTTCCTTACTGTATGCAGTGTAAGGCAGGCCATATGCCAGCAGGATAGCGGCATTTTCCGCAGCGGCAAGCTCACGAGCGGTCTGCTTGATTGCTTCTTCATCGACGCCGGTTTCTTTGGCGACAGCCTTGGCGGTGAATTTCTTCAGGCCCTTTTTCAGATCATCAAGACCTTCAAGGCCATCAGTTTTCGCCAAACCCTCTTCCAGCAGAACCGAACAGATCGCATTGATAATATTCAGTTCCAGGGCAGGCTTGTGCAACAGCGTACGAGCATTAGGCAGCTTGGTGAACTTACCTAACTTGTCAGCCACAACGGTCAGTTTTGCTTCGTTACGACGAATCGCCTGATTGACAACCATTCCGAATACTGGATGGGTTTCGTAGAAATCAGAGCGGATCGAAAGGATCGCATCACATTTCTCAACCTGAGGGAAGGTCGCGGTTGAAGCCTTGATGCCCAAAGTCTCCTGAAGTCCTTCAGTCACCCCTTTGTAACACTCGCCTCCGGAGTGATCGAGGTTCTCAGTGCCGAGGGCCTTGCTGTAATTTTTCAGCAGGAACAGCTCCTCGTTGGTCAGACGCGCACCGGAGATAATGCCGAGGCTATCTCCAGCAGCCTTGAACCCATCAGAGACTGCCTGAATCGCCTCATCCCAGCTTGCTTCGACCAATTGACCATCGCGGCGAACCATTGGAGAGGTCAGCTTGTCAGCACTGTTAACGTAGGAGTAACCGAAGCGTCCGCGAATACAGAGATTACCGTCGTTAACGCCGGTCTCATCATTGAAGCGGATAGTCTGGACTTCGTTATCCTTGGTGCCGAGGGTAATAGTGCAACCGTTGCCGCAGTAACCACAGACCGTATCGACTTCTTTGAGCTGCCATGGACGTGCCTTGAACTTGAACGGACGTGGCAAAATCGCCCCGACCGGGCACATGGAAACACACTGACCACAGAACTCACAGTTCAGGCCACGGTCAAATGCCGTTGCGATCTTGGTTTCAAAGCCGCGATTGATGAATGAGTAGGAGCCGTAGCCGACAATCTCGTCACACACGCGAACACACTTACCGCAAAGAACACAGCGGTTCATGTTGCGCTCGATCAGCGGGTTGACTTCATCGGTCGGAAGGTCGAACTTTTCACCTTCAAAACGGTTGGTGACAACTTCGTATTCGTAAGTCAATTCCTGAAGATCACACTCACCGCCCTTATCACAAACTGGACAATCAACAACGTGGTTGACCAGCAGGAACTCCAGAACCGTCTTACGCACTTTGCGGATCTCATCCGACATCGTGGTTACGACCATTCCTTCGGTGACGGGAGTCGTACAGGAAGGAATCAAGCGTCCCTTCATCTGCTCCACTTCAACCAGGCAGACCCGGCAAGCACCGTATGGCAGCAGCTTCTTGGCATAGCAAAGGACAGGAATATAGATGCCAGCTTGTTTGGCAGCCTCATAAATTGTGGCGTCCTTGCTGACTGTTACCTGTTTTCCGTCAATCGTAAGATTAACCATCTTAACCTCGTATCAACTCAAAATCAGTGAGTGCGACTATTCGATCGCCATGAAGCGGCAAGCATCGTAGCAGGAAGTACACTTGGTACACTTTTCCAGATCGATTTTGGCCACTTGGCCCTTCTCCCATTCGATAGCATCTACCGGACAGACACGCGGGCAGAGACCACATTTCTTACATTTGTCTTCAATGACCCGGAAATGTAGCAACTCTTTACAGGAGTGAGACGGACACTCACCCTCTTTAATGTGCGTTTCGTACTCGTCGCGGAAATAACGAATGGTTGAAAGAACCGGGTTCGGAGCTGTCTGACCAAGACCACAGAGCGAGCTCTTCTTGATATCGTAGGCCATATCCTGAAGCAGCTCGATATCGCCTTCTTGACCTTTACCCTGAGTAATTCGCTCAAGGATCTCGAGCATAATTTTCAGACCGATCCGACAGGGGATACACTTACCGCAGGATTCGACCCGGGTAAAGTTAAGGAAGAAGCGTGCGATATCAACCATACAGGTCGTCTCGTCCATAACAACCAGACCACCGGAACCCATCATCGCGCCGGCCTTGATCAGAGAATCGTAATCGACCTCTGCCTCAATCGCTTCAGCTGGCAGACAACCACCGGATGGGCCACCTGCCTGAACCGCTTTAAACTTGCGGTTATTCAGGATGCCACCACAAACATCGTAGATAACTTCCTTCATGGTGATACCAGCAGGAACCTCAACCAGACCAGTGTGCTTGACCTTACCAGTCAGTGCAAAGATCTTTGTTCCTTTGGTCCCCTCGGTACCGATGGAGCTGTACCAATCGGCGCCGTTATAGAAGATATAAGAGACGTTTGCATAAGTCTCAACGTTGTTGATGTTGGTCGGCTTGCCCCAGAGGCCGCGAACTGCCGGGAACGGCGGGCGCGGGCGGGACATCCCGCGTTGACCTTCAATAGAGGCCATCAGAGCGGTTTCTTCACCACAAACGAAAGCACCGGCACCAGCCTTGATACGCATATCGAGAGGCATCTGCAGCCCCAAGATATTCTTCTCGCCCAAGTAGCCTTTTTCGTAGCAGGTGTCGATCGCCATCTGCAGACGCTTGATCGCCAGCGGATATTCCGCCCGGACATAAACGTAAGCAAACTTACAACCGATGGCGTAAGCCGCGATCATCATCCCCTCGATCAGACCATAGGGGTCACCTTCGAGGATCGAGCGGTCCATAAATGCACCTGGATCGCCCTCGTCAGCGTTACAGATCAGGTATTTGTGGTTACCAGGAGAACCCTTGGCAAAAGACCATTTCATACCTGTCGGGAAACCACCGCCCCCACGACCACGCAGACCGGACTTTTTGACTTCCTCGATGACCTCATCCTGGGTCATTTTTACGGCTTTCTTAACACCGTTGAAGCCACCAGTCTCAAGGAACTGGTCCAGGCTTTCAGCGTCGATAGTACCGCAACGAGAGAAAACAACCCGCTTCTGCTTATCAAGGAACTCGTGGTAGTACTTGCCAGCTACTTTCTTGGCGACCGGCTCGCTACCGATGACATGCTCATCGACAATCTGCGGAACCAGTTCAGGAGTCACGAAGTCATAAGTGACAGCATCCTTGCCCGGCAAACAAACATCGACAAGCACGTCGTTGGCACACAGCCCCCGACAACCTGTACCGTTAACCTCACAGGCACTACCGACCTTGGCTGCAACACCCTTCTTCTCAAACTCCTCCTCAAAAGCAGCTTGAACACTTGCAGCACCGGACGCCAGACCACCGGTCCCTGTACAGATAAGAATTTTTACTTTTTCAGCAGTTTCGGACATAAATCAATCCTCAATACCAGCTCGGTGTATGGCAGAATTAGCCCATTGCCTTATATTTCTCGATGACCTCGTCCGTCTTCTGGACAGTGATACTACCGTAGGTCGCGTCATTAACCATGATAACCGGTGCCATACCGCAGGCACCGATACAGGCCACGTATTCAGCAGTGAACAACAGATCCTCTGTTGTTTCCGCATGACCGATACCGAGCCGTTCCTTGATCGTATCGCCGATACGACCAGCACCTTTAACGTGGCAGGCAGTACCCATGCAAACACGGATAATGTACTTACCGCGCGGCTCCAAGTGGAACTGAGCATAGAAAGTGAGAACGCCGTAAATCTGGCTGGCATAGACATTGAGACGCTCTGCAGTCAGATGCACAGTCTCTTCAGGAATATAACCGTACTCTTCCTGAATCCCCTGCAACACCGGCATCAGGTTCCCGGACATATCGAGATACTTGTCGATGACCTTATTGGCCGGACCCAGATCGATTTCTTCTTCTGTTTTTTCTGCTACCTGCTCTGCGGTTTCCGTCATAATGACCTCTTTTTGATCAATAAACCTGAGGGTTAACGGTCGATTTCACCGAGAACGATATCGAGCGTACCAATAACCGCGATAACGTCGGCCAACAGCCTACCTTCACACATCTGTGGCAATGCCTGTAGATTGATGAAAGAAGGCGGACGCACTTTCATGCGCAACGGCATCGGCGAACCATCAGAGACCAGATAGTAGCCGAGCTCCCCTTTCGGGTTTTCAACACCTTGGTAGATCTCACCCGGCTCAGGCTTAAAACCCTCGGTCACGATCTTAAAGTGATGGATCAGACCCTCAATAGTGTTGACAACATCCTGCTTCGGCGGCAGACAGACTTGCGGGCAGTCGGCCAAAATTGGCCCTTCTTCCAGCTTGTCGAGCGCCTGCAGAATAATCCGGCTGGCCTGACGCATTTCCTCAAGACGGCAATGATAACGTGCCCAGGTGTCACACTCTTCGCGAACCGGAACATCAAAATCGTAATCTTCATAACCACTATAGGGGTTATCGCGACGCAGGTCCCAGTCAACGCCAGAAGCGCGCAGGGCCGGACCGGTCAAACCGATATCAATGGCAGCCTCAGCGCTAATTTCGCCAACGCCCATAGTCCGCATCTGCCAAATCTTGTTACCAGTCAGCAGACCTTCGTACTCTGCAACGTGCGCAGGCATCTCTTCTGCGAACTGACGAATCTCATCAGCGACACCTTCCGGCAGATCCGCAGACAAGCCACCAACACGGAAATAGTTGGAAGTCATCCGAGCACCAGAGATTTTCTCATAGGTGTTCATGATGAATTCACGCTCGCGGAAGCAATAGATAAATACGGTCATTGCACCGATATCGAGAGCGTGACATGCAAGCCAGACCAAGTGACTCTTCAGACGGGTCAGCTCAGCCAGGATGACCCGGATAACCTTTGCGCGCTCCGGAATCTCGTCGGTGATACCGAGGAGCTTCTCAACGGCCAGCACGTAACCGAGGTTATTGTGCATCGGGGCCAGATAGTCCATCCGGTCGGTCAGCGGGATAATCTGATGATAAGTGCGGTGCTCCGACAGCTTTTCGATTCCGCGATGCAGAAAACCGATATGCGGAGTTGCCTTTACAACCGTTTCGCCATCAAGATCCAGGATCAACTGCAACACACCGTGAGTTGACGGGTGCTGCGGACCCATATTGATGGTCATTGTTTCTGTGTTAACTGCCATTTGTATGCCTCGTCCGATTAAGGAATTGGTTATCGCGTCAACTAGGAAAGACGACCCTGATACGGTTCGCGGTCAGGACCTTGTACTGGATAGTCCTTACGCAACGGATGTCCTTCCCAATCTGCCGGCATCAGAATGCGGCGCTGGTCGGGATGACCATTAAAGCTGATCCCCATCAGGTCCCAACACTCGCGTTCCATCCAGTTGGCAGTCCCCCAAACCGTGCTGACAGTATCAACAGTGGCATCCTCTTCTGTTACAGGAACCTTGACCCGGAAACGCTGCTTGGTCGCTATATTGTAGAGGTTATAAACAACCATGAAGCGGACCTCTTGCTTGCCGAGATAATCAACACCACAGAGATCACAGAGGAAATTGTAACCACACTCGTCACGCATGAAGGTACAGACTTCAACAATCTGACCCTTCTCAACGGTCACCGTAGTCTCACCACGATGCTCGACGACATCCAGTACGGCTGACGAAAACTTTGCCTTTAGTTTTTCAACAATCGCTTGATCGCTCATTGACCCTGTCCTGTCTTAACTGGAAACCATGTCAGGCACTACAACTTCGCCGACACCGATAGCAGCACCGAAAGTATTGCGCTCTGCACGAATCTTCTCTTGCAGCTTCATCAAGCCATAAAGAAGACCCTCTGGGCGCGGCGGGCAACCCGGAATATAAACGTCAACCGGAAGATGCTCATCGATACCCTGAACAGTGCTGTAGGTATCAAAGATACCGCCAGACGAGGCGCAGGCGCCCATCGCAATGACGTAACGCGGCTCAGGCATCTGCTCGTAAACAGTCTTAATAACTGGCAGCATCTTCTTGGTGACGGTACCAGCTATAATGATAACGTCAGCCTGACGCGGGGAAGCACGGAAGAGAATACCCATCCGGTCAAGGTCGAAGCGGGCAGCACCCGTGGCCATCATCTCGATCGCACAACATGCGAGACCAAAAGTCAGAGGCCACATGGAACTGGCACGCGACCAGTTAACCAATTTGTCCAGACTCGTGGTAACAAAACCACTCCCGAGTGTCTTTGGTTGCTCTACTCCCATTCCAGAGCTCCTTTTTTCCAAACGTAGATATAGCCGACGAGCAAGATGATAATAAAGACACCCATCTCGACGAAACCGAAGATCCCCAGTTTCTTGAACATGACTGCCCAGGGATAAAGAAACACGCACTCAATATCGAACAAGATAAAGAGCATCGCGATAATGTAGAACTTGATCGAGAAGCGCTCTTCTGCCCCCTGGAGTAGCGGCATACCACACTCATAAGGCGACAGCTTAAGTGCGGTGGGCTTTTTAACCCCAATCAAACGGGAAAAAATAACTGACCCGAGTGCAAAAGCGAAGGCGATGCCGATAACGACAAGAATCGGCAAATAGATATCCAGCATAAAACCCGCTCCTTCCATTGAAGAAATTGGACTGTGTGACATCGGCTCGGCGTTAGCGTTTACGCCATAGCGTGTCGAAAATTAAGATAAAGTCGCCTGACATGTCAAGGAAAAAATACAGTATACTGTATGCAATTGTGCTGACCTTGCCAGTCCTCTTTTCTATCGGAATTACTGTAGTTTTTGAATGTTACAATAAAAACCTAAAGGCTCGATTTCAGGCCCAGGAGGGTGTTTGAAAGGGCTCTCGGCAACAATAAAACAATGTTTGGATTCATAATGATTGAAAACCGCAAGGTTTTTTGTTTTCCCTAGTCCGGGAGTCATGTTTACAACAAGTTTTACCTGCCGAGTAAAGCGTATACGCAAGAGGGCAAACCGGACCGATGAGCAACCCTCTCCTTTGCCTCCATTTATTAGATATAAATAATTACTTTCGCTAAAACGGGCAGGTCTCGAAAGAGCCTAGTGCTGCGCCAACCGCTCAACCTCTTCGCTGCTGAATTGATAGGGCGTACGACAATATTCGCAAACGACTTCGACTGAGTCCTGCTCCGCAGCAAGTCGCTTCAATTCTTCAGGGCCCAGCGAACGCAGCATAGACTCTGTCTGTTGACGGCTACAAGGACAATAGAACTCAAGCGGCACCGTTTCCTGCACTCTAAACTCAACGTCAGCAAGAACTTTGGCCAATATCTCCACAGGAGCCATCCCCTGCCGCAACAAGCTGGTTGTTGGTGGCAATTGTTGCAAAGCAGCAATAACAGCCTCTACACGATCTTCATCGCCAGGTGGCAAAGATTGAATCAGCAGCCCCCCCGCCGCCGCCACAGCCCCTTCCGAGTCCAGTTCAACACCAAGAGACACACTGGACGGAACCTGTTCGGAACTGGCCAGATACCAGGCCAGGTCATCACCCACCTCACTGGTCTGCAGCTGCACCATACTCTGATAAGGGTCTTTCAGACCAAGATCTTTCCAGACGTGGAGGAAGCCCGCTCGCCCGATTGCCCCTGCAACATCAAAACGATCGCCTTTCGGAGGCAAATCAACGACTGGATTACTTAACGTGCCTCGAACACGCCCCTTGGCATCTGTCTCGACACTCATTTTCCCGAGGGGGCCATTGCCTTCAATCATCAACGCCAGCCTCTGCTGCCCCTTCAACAAACTACTGAGAAGGGCACCACCCGTCAACAGGCGCCCCAGTGCGACAGTCGCAGTAAAGTCACTTTTCTGCCGCTGGCAGATTTCTTTCACCAACCCCGTTGTTACAGCCGCAGTTCCGCGCAGCAAACCATCAGCGCTGACAACGCGCACCATGTGGTCTTGCATAATAAACCTTCCGTCAGCCTACTTTGCTTCAATAGCTTTCATCAGTGCGTTCACCTTGCCTGCCGACACCGCCATACAGATACCCTGCACAGCGCCGACCTCATCCTTGCCAATCCCAGCGTCCTCGGCAACGCCGAGGTAATGTTCAACTCAGGGCTCACAGCCAGCCGTCATAGCGGCGGCCAGCCCGACCAGCACCGTTATCCGCCGATCGAGAACCGTCTCGTCACGAACCGCGTCATAAAAAGTGCTATATGCCTTGCCGTTTTTCTCTGACAACATAACGGACACCTTTTCAGCTGCGCAAACGATACCCCTTGCCGATCAACCAGGCAGCCCAGACAAACAAAGTCGCTGCGATCCCCCCACTCACGCAAAAAGCCAACACGAAGCTGGTGTCACCAACCCCCAGAATTGCATGCCTGAAGCCATCGATCAGATAAAAAAGTGGATTCAGATAAGACAGATTCTCCCATGGTGCTGGCAGGATGGAAATCGGATAAAAAACCCCACCCAAATAAATAAGCGGCAGGATCAGGAAATTGCTGTACATCGACAAGGTATCGAAGTTGTGAGCGAATATTGCCGCAATCAAGCCAAATTGAGCGAACAGAAAACTAGCGAGAAAAGCCATCAGCACCGCAAGCAGAGGCGAGGTCCAGGGCAGTTCGGCAAACAGGGTCGAGATCACCCAAACCACGCCGCCAACAAGAGAGCCGCGCAGCATAGCTGCCAGCGTGTAGGCCAGGATAAACTGCGGAGGGGTTACCGGCGTCACCAGCAGATCGACAATGCCACCAAGATAACGCGACATAAATAATGACGACGAGGTGTTGGCAAAAGAGTTATTGATCACTCCCATCAAAATCAAGCCAGGAATGACAAACTGTGCATAACTGAAACCTTCCAACACGCTGAGTCGTTCTCCGAGGGTGGCTCCAAAAACAAACAGGTAAAGCGACGCAGTAATGATCGGCGTCAGCAAAGTCTGCGATGCCACCCGCATAAAACGTAACACTTCTTTACGCAGCAACGTCACGAAAGGCAGCCAGGAATGAAATTGCGGCGAAGCGATTTTAGGTACCATCATTCCCCTCCCGCATTCCTGTGAGCTGCAGAAAAACCTCCTCCAACCCACTCTGATCGGTTTCAAAATCTCGGATATCAAGCCCGAGAGCGCAAATCTGTTTCAGCAGATCTCCGGCACTCTCGTCCGGCGGGAGACAGAGCAGCAACTCACTCCCGTCTTCTGACAACTCCGGCCGATAGGTGTCCAGCTCATCAGGCACGTGCAACAACTCCTGCGCAAGCCACAAACGCAAACGCCTGCTCGACAAACGACGCACAAGCTCATGGGTCTTTTCCAGCGCGATCAGCTCCCCATGGTTCATTATGGCAATCCGATCACACATCTGTTCCGCCTCTTCAAGATAATGAGTCGTCAGCAGAATAGTAATTCCCTGTCGGTTGATTTCGCGAACAAAATCCCACAATCCGTGGCGGAGTTCGACATCGACCCCAGCCGTCGGCTCATCCAGAATCAGCAACTGCGGCTTGTGAATTAAAGCCTTGGCGATCATAAAACGTCGCTTGAGGCCGCCAGAGAGCTTCAACATCACCTTATTCAGATGCGGCCCTAATCCGAGGCGCTTAATCAGCAGGTTGCGCCAGGCAGGGTCATCTTTCACACCGTAATAGCCGGCATGCAGCTTCAACGCCTGATCAATGGTGAAGAAATTGTCGATAACTATTTCCTGATGCACCACCCCCAGAAGGCGACGCGTAAAACGGTAGTCGCGCTGGTTGTCATAGCCGAAAGCAGTGATCGAGCCACCACCCACACGGCAAACACCGGCAATCATATTGATCGTCGTACTCTTGCCTGCTCCATTTGGGCCCAGCAGCCCAAAGATTTCCCCCTGCTTAATCGAAAAGGAAACCCCCTTTACTGCATCGGTCCCGGCAAACGATTTGGAAAGACTATCAATTTCTAACGCATTCATCATGCGGGGACTATACCTGTGGAAGACGCCGCTGGCAACAGCCTCTGTTGCTTGACAAACCACAATCGGTCAATAATGATTTCAGGCGGCTTAACTGCGCCAAAAACAACCTCCACAAGGACACAAATCATGCTGAAAAAAATGACCATGAGCCTGCTTATCTGTTTTTGTTTCTCCTTAACCGCTTTCGCCAATGAAGAAGCAGAAATTATTGCCCTTGAGATCCGCAACCTGTCGACCTCAGTCGACCGCCTGACACAACTGCTTTATGAGCAGGGTCAGCAGAAAGAGCAGAACGAGATCCTGCGCAAACTCGACATCGCAGTTGCTTATCTCAATTTCCGGTCTCGCCGCATTGAAATGCTAGAACGTGATCGACAGAACAATCAAACCAGCAAAAATCGCCTGGAAGATATCCTCCAGCAGCTCGAAAGCCGCTTGGAACAACTGGAAGACGAAAATATCGGCGAGCAGGACGAAGATAACCTAGCGGCACAAAACGACACCCGCGAACAAATAAATATGTTCAAGCAACGCCTCGCGCGAATCGATGAATCCCTTTTCGATTTCGACAACCAGATTGTCGAGCTGCGCAACCAGCTTGACGATGTAGAAAGCTTTGTCGAACGCAACCTGGAACTTTAACGGAATCACAAATGAGTTTTTACAACCGCCTGATGGCGAAATATTATGACGCGGCCATCGGCGCAACCGAACGGCGCTGTTTCAGTCCCTGGCGCAGTCAACTCTTGCAGCAGGCCGAAGGAGATCTGTTGGAGGTCGGTGCTGGGACCGGACTCAACCTCCCCCACTATCCGCAACAGGTGGAGCGCCTTATCCTGAGTGAACCGGACCCATACATGCGTCGCCGCCTGCAGCAAAAGCTGCCTATACACAAACAACCGGCTCAAATTACAGCCTGGCCGGCGGAAAAGATCAATCTAGCGGATGGATCCCTCGACACAGTTGTCAGTACATTGGTGCTATGTTCCGTTGACTCCGTTCAGCAAAGCCTGCAGGAGCTGTTTCGCGTCTTGAAACCTGGAGGTCAATTGCTGTTCCTTGAGCATGTGATTGCCAATGATGCCAGCACAGTACGCTGGCAAAAATTCTGGGAACCACTCTGGAAATGTGCTTGCGGTAATTGCCACCTGACCCGAGACACCGTTTACAAGATTGAAGAAATGGGTATGATCATCAAAGATATGACGGAAGAAACCATTACCGGAGCGCCGTCGATTGTCCGCAGAGCCGTTATCGGCCGCGCCCAAAAACCACACAGCAAAGCGTAAAAGGAGTAACAAACATGGCAAAAGCAACTGCTCGACATATCCTAGTCCCCAGCGAAGACGACTGCAACACCCTGAAAAAGATGATTGAAGGGGGCGAAGATTTCGCCGACATCGCGAAAACTCACTCCAAGTGCCCTTCCGGGAAGCAGGGTGGAAATCTCGGAGAGTTCGGTCCGGGACAAATGGTCAAAGAGTTTGACGAGGTGGTTTTCAGCGGCGAAGTCGGCAAAGTCCTCGGTCCAGTGAAAACCCAGTTCGGTTACCACCTGATCGAAATTACCAGCCGCAGCTAACAGAGAGAGTTATCAATCGGGTAGGAGGCGGGGTCGCCCCCGCCGTCCTCCCACACCACCGTGCGTACGGTTCCGTACACGGCGGTTCCTGATTTGCTTCTGCAATATCAACTAACAATGCCTGTCGTCCTATAAGCGCCCAGCTTTACCTCACGACTTCCGGTCGCCACTTCCAGCTTTAGGCCCTCTTCCGAGGCATCTGCTCAAGACGTTCAGAAAAGTAGTTTCACTCCGCATATCAGGTTCGGCCCTTCGCTGTGGTGGTTAGCCCAGCTACTATGGCCTCTGCTGACTTCTGCCGATCCATCCCAACGCCTCTCGACGCCAGTAGCACGAGGCAGATCGACAGACCTCCCCGGGTAATGCGCGTGACCTTCCTCCCATATACCCGCCACATCTACAGCCCCACCATCCCGGATGACTATTGGGCTTCGAAGATGCTTGCCTTCTCGCCCGGATGGGACTGCCTCGTATGTGATTTCTGTTCGTCGGGCCAGGATTTTGCCTGCGGCTTCCTTCAGATTCCACCTCGCGGTGGACACCCTTGCCGTTGAACTAGCGGTTCCCGTCATCAGGGTCCGCAGAGGACTTTCACCTCCAAGTCACCATTCAGCCACCACAGCTGGATGGATGGCGCTTTCGCACCACGCGCCATGCCGGGCGCACAAACAAAAGCCCAGCAACACAAAACTGTTGCTGGGCTTTCCTATCTGTACATCCTGAAAAAATCAGTCCTCAAGCAACTTGTCGAGTTCGGCGAGGATCTCCTGCTCTTCGCGGATCTTGTCTTTATAATAGTTCCAGACATGGTAGCTCTGCAGACTGAGGATCGTCATCCCGACAGTGAAAATCGCCCAGAGGTTCTCCTGCAAGTCTCCTGAGAAATGATAAAAAGCGTAGAAGGCACTCAGGTAGCCGAAATGGGCGAATGCTCCACGCGGTCTTTTACTGCCGGTCATCTGGGTCAACACCATGATGATTGCAGAGAAACCGTAGAGCACAAGTGCCCAATTAATAAAATTGGTCGGCGGTGCGGCTCCGAGCATCTTGTGTATTTCGGGGCTGAAATCAGGAAAAAAATCGAAATCCCGCGAAGCTCCGATACTCAAAGCCGTAAACAGAGCCAATACCCACAAGCCGCTGCTCGACAGCAGCTCTAACTTACGGATTTTGGCCTGGACCTGCCGCCTCAGCGGGTTGATGTCCGGCATCTTTGTTTCCGAGTCTGGAGTCAATGGTGGAGCCATTCCCTGTGTCTGCCTGTGCACTACCAGTGGTCTGCCAACCCTGCAACGCATCATCACGCTGCTGAACCAGCTGTCGGAAATCCCGCTCCAGGCTGCCCAGCTTATTATCAGCCTTTGGCAGATCCTTGGCTCGGACACCTTGAACAGCTTGTCCGGCACAATAGGTCAGGCGGAGGATCGGGAGGAACAGGTTCATCCTCAGCAGGGCGGCAACACCACCAACGGTGAGGAACAGAACCATTACGCTGAAAATTATCATCCGACTTCTTAACAAATCAAGAGTTTTTTCAAGAGGTTTACTCGATATGCCAAGAGTCAGAAAACCGAGAACCGGTTCGTTGGCTGCGTGAAAATGGCAAGCAGCCGTGGAACACTTCGGTTCGTTGAGGATCGGAATGGAAACAGAAATCAGCCCGCTGCCTCCACCAATGTCATGGTGGGTCTTGGTCCGCTCGGCATAACCGGGCTCCATCATCCGGCTAACCCAGGGATCGATCTCTGCCGAAGTGGATCCTGCAGCTGTTTCCTCGGGATTACCGGAAAAACGGATACGGCCGCCTTGATCATAAATTCTGATTTGGCCAACGTCAGTCAAGGTTCCGACGTTACTGACAATGTTGCGCAATGATTCACGGTCATCCTGCATCATCGCGTAACGCGCAGATTTGGAAACGGTTTCTGCCAGGTTGTCAACATGCAGGATCGCCTCGTCTGTCATGTCTGACTTGATAAAGGTATAGAGCAGGATACAGCCGAAAACGACAAAACCGGTCACAGCAATGGTGACTGGAACAATAGCTCTGGCGATCAGATTATTAAACATGCTCACTCCATGGCAGGGGACACCGGTTAGTTGTGCAATTTTTATCAAATATAGCATTAAAAATCATGGTCGGCGAGGACCCGGCTTCCTCGCCGACCATGAAAGCCATGGGATCAAGCCCGAGCAGGAATCTCTTCCTGCCCTTGCTCAGGGCTTGCCGGCACGGCAACTGTTTCTTCAGCCTTTGCTGGCTCCTCATTCCACTGGTAGAGGATCGGCAGTCGGTTGAGGATGAAACGATAAGTTCCGACATAGATTGCAAAGATCGTAATCGCAATGATGATCTCGGAAATATGCGGTATTTCCTGATAAAGCTTCCAGTTGAAAGCGATCAGGGCGGTATTCAAACGGTTGAGCAGAATACCGAAGATGACTGCACCGAAAGCACCAATCCGGACAATCCAGACTTGCTTGTTGCGAATTCCGTAGGACAGAATTACCAGCGGAGCAACAACACCAGCCAGAAGTTCAAAGATGTACCAGGCACCCCAACCTGTCGCCAGGTAAACCCACTCGTTATCGTGAGCAACAGCGATCAGCTTAATAACCAGGTATGTGATCAATGCCATGGCAGCACCTTTACCCAGCTTGATGGTCAAGTCAGGCAGAGCTTCCTTGAAACGATCATCGCAACGCCAGGACATGGTCATCATGACGATGGTACTGACACAGATAACCATGCAGAGACCACCGAAGATCGATGAAGTGAAGAAGTGAATCCACTGGAATTCAGCCGAATACCAGAGCGGATGCACCTTTCCAGGCGCGTAAGTGAACAAGGCCCCCAAGGCCCCCTGGTGCAGGGTCGACAGGATGATACCGGACACGGTCAAGCCCACAACACCCTTGCGGATGAAAGCTTTAGCATGCGGCCAACCGATCCACTCGAAAAAGGCAACCGAAACCTCGGCAACCTGCACCGAAAGGTAGGTAGCAACGTGCCAACCGACCAGGAACAGAACCGCTGCCGGACCCCAGGCATAAACCATCGGGTAAGCCAGACGCCAAGGCTGACCAAGGTCAACCAGCAGGTAAACAACAGCAAAGAAGTAACCGAGCAGACCGTTCAGCAGTGCCAACCGCTCAATCGGTTCAAAGTCATGCCGGCCAAACAGCTCGCAGGTCGTCCCCAGCATAAAGCCGGAAGCGGACAGCGGCACCATACAGAACAGACCGAAACCGAGGAACAGACCCCACGGATAATCGTTCGAAGAGTGGGTGACTGCACCCAGACCGAACAGGAATCGGTAGAGAATAAAGGGGACACCGACAGCCAGGATAGCAGCCAGAATCCAGTTAAATTTATTACGCAATACCTGCGCAATGTATTGATCGACACTCAACCCGAGGAAAACCTTCTCCATCAGATTGAACTTCTCTCCGCTCTTTTTCTTGGCCCCATCCAGAGGGGTCACTCCATACTTTGAAAGCTGTTCCATTATTCTTCTCCCTCTGCGTGGTGGCTGTCATGGTGATCTTTATTCTTGGTCGCCAACAGGTGGAAACCGGTGAACAGTGCAGGCCAGATCGACAGGACCATCGGCACAACGCCGAGGAAACCTTTAACGTTGCTGATAATAGGCTCTTTCGGCAGAGAGGTATCACAACCGACTTCGTCGAGCGGAGCACCAGAGATATACATCCAAGCGCTGCCGCCTACGGTTTCTTCACCGTAGATTTCAGTCTGGTATTTTTCAGGGTTACGCTTGATACGGGCCTTGGCAAGCTTGAGCAGGTCTTTGCGTTTGCCAAAAGTCATCACCTGAGCAGGGCAAATGTCAACGCATGCTGGAGGCTTACCCTGGCTGACACGGGTGTCGTAGCAGAAGATGCACTTCTTAACGACCGGATTGATAACCTTGGAATAGGCGTATGCCGGAATGTTGTGCGGGCAAGCGACCATACAGGTCCGGCAACCAACGCAGACATGCTCATCATAAACAACGGCACCTTCGTCAGTCTTGGTGTATGCCTTAACGAAGCAGGAGGTCAGGCAGGACGGCTCGTTGCAGTGCATGCATTGCATCTTGCGATAGGTTGGCTTGTCCATGCCTTCCGGCTCGTAGCGGTTAACCACGGTGTAAGCGTTCTCATCGGGGCGACGCTTCTGGGTTCCATGGTGGAAGGTCAGATCGAAAACAGATGTATCATCGAACGGAACTGCCGGCTTCGGCAGGTTTTGTTCTTTATTACAAGCCGCTTCGCAGCTACGGCAGCCGACGCAACGGGTCAGGTCAACCAGAACACCCATGCCATCAGGGAAACCGCTGAAGTTTCCGGCTGCCAGAGCTTTTTTAGCGGGGGCTGCGACGACAGCAGCACCACCAGCCAAACTGCCGGCAAGAAATTTTCTACGACTAACTTTACTCATGACGATATCTCCTAGCTAAATGCTACAACAATTACCGAATCAGAATCGTAATCAATGATGGCTGCCGCCGCCCTCAGACGGTTCCGGAGCGTATTTGCCCGAATCGAACAGCTTCTCACCGGCATCGGTCTTAGCGTGGCAATCTTCACAGCCAACCGGTCCGTCCATCTCTTGATGGCAACCGAGGCAGTTCTGATGATAGGCACCCTTCAAACCGAGCATGTCGGCATGGAAAAGATCCTGCTGCCCTTGGCGGTTGATCGCTTCAGCCGAGAAAGAATCGACCGAGTGGCAATCCTGGCAGGACACTCTATCCAGTTCCTTGTAATCGCTGTGGCAGCGTGAACAGTAGATATCGGAAGTACCGTTACCAGTACTGTGGTGGTGACAGACCGAACAGTCTTCGGCCAGTTCAGTATGCATGGCATGATCGAATTCGACCGGCTCATAGTACTGAGCAATTGCATCAATAGTAATGCTGTCGGGAGCATCGGAAGCGTCCATGGCATAAACGCTCACAGACATAAACAAACCCATCATCAACAGCAACAAAGCCTTCATGTGCCACTTTGAGGCATCAAACATAGCACTCACATCTCCTTGTCAGTATCGAGCAGCCGATCTCTCCAATGAAGCTGGGCGGCCCGATGAATAAATAAACGTCGAACTCTTTCTTATTTCTTTTCATCACCGCCATGGATGTAACGGTAAAACATAGGGAAAACACAGAAGAAACCGACACAGATCAGATACTCGAGTCCTTTGATATAGGTGTAGTAGTCAACAACTGTGTAGATTTGGTCTACTGTCCCGATAGTGGTAAAAAACTCAATCATTTACATCACCTTTTCCGTTAAAAGTTATTGTTTCTTGACAGTCACGGCACTATCGCTGTACTTGCTCTTCTTTGCAGCATCTTTTGTCAGCAGGAAGAGTTGGCGCACGGCAGGGATCAACTGCATAACCACCAGCAGGGCACAGAAACCGACAAACATCAGCACCAGGATACCGCTGGTATAGGTTTTGGTCGTATCAGCCGCAAAAGCCGGGACCGCCATCAAGACCAGCGACAACGAAGTCAACACTGTCTTCACACGATTCATAAAAACCTCCTTGGATTGAGTTATTCTGGGTTCACTCTGGCGTGCATCATAGGTTTTAAACGCACAATGAACCGCTTGTTTTATTTCTTCCCAGCCCTCTTCTCCCGCCGGCTTCAGCGCGTGATAGAAGATTCCTTCTTTACGAATCCGCCGCAGCAGAGTGATCGAGATTTCATCTGAAATCAGGATGATCGAGAGGTTCCGATTACATTTTTTCAGCAGGGGAACAAACTTGGCAACATGGGTTTCGTCGAAATCCCCCCCCAGCACAACAACCTGAATAGTTTTATTCAGGATTCCTTCCAGTCCATTCACAACGGAATCGGTGGTCTCAACTTGAATGTCGTCGTCAGCAAAGACATCTGCCAACCGATCACGCGCTTCACGATCTTCATTTGCAATCAACAAACCATGCATCGTGCCACCCTTTCCCCTGACAACTCTTTAGTTCAAATGTTTCTCGACTTCCTGGTCACGCACAAACAAGCCTTTGAGCATGCCGAAAAACAGAATGATGGCTGGAACCAGCTGGAACACGACGATCAGCGCAAAGAAACCGATGAACAGAGTCAGAAGAAAACTTCCGCCTCCGGTACCGGCCTCGGTCGCAGCAAAAGACGAAGAAGCAAAGCAGGACAACAGGGCGATTACATTAAGAATTATGTTTTTCATGATCAACCTCCGGGTTAAGCGTTATCTATCTGTACCCCTAGATATAGCAGGAGCTGTGCCAGACGCTTCACAAATAGCGCAAAGAAGACTTAACTATATAATTTATAAAGAGTTAAATATTTTTCGGGGCATCAGAGACAGAGATTCAGGCGAGTAACTGTATACAATCCACATACAGCCAAAATGGACCGAGTTGAAAGCAAAAAACAGAAAAAACCCACAACCCTTTGATACAAATAGGTTTTTTCTATTTAGACCCAAGTGAACAAAAAAAATGTGCGCTAAATATTCACTCCATTTCTGCCTGCTGAAACCACTCTTTGGATACAGTATACAGATTTAAAAAGCGGGCTGCTTTTAGCAATAACGAAAAAAATCTTTACATTTTTTTTCATACAAACGGATCTTGTTCTTTAGAGAAAAAAGGACGCTTTATTAGGCTCCTGCAAACCCCTCTCTCAAATATGATAAATGCAACCAAATAAAAGACAAATGTTGTCACAATTACATTCTGACATGAGTGTATAAAAACGATATACACCTGTTTTCAGTAATGATTCTCCAGCAACTAAGCGGGCATAAAATTCAATACTGATTTTCCATCAATGATCCATGACATAAAGCAAACCTTATCTGGAAATTAGCAACTTACATTTCCCTCATGTGGGAAAACCACACTCAACCCAGTCGTTTCTCCGGGAGTTTCGCGAAGCAACTCCTGTAACTTATTCCTTGACTCAAATGCCTGCCAAAACTATCATTTAAAGGTTAATGTTAGGCATTTAACACCTTTTATAGAGTCGTATCGGCGATCACATCTTCGTCAACAGGAACTACTCACTTCACGCCGAATTGAGCGACCGACCTTTGCCAAGAGGGGTAACGCTGCGGGATGGACGAATCCAAAGCATATAAAATTCTGATCATCGATGACGAAGCCGTCATCCGCGAAGGCATCAAACAGACCATGTGCCTTGAAGGCTATGATGTCGAAGTCGCCCCCAACGGAAAAATCGGCCTGAGCAAGCTGCAGACGAGCAACTTCCACGTTGTCGTCACCGATCTGAAGATGCCGGGTATGCATGGTATCGAAGTCCTCAAAGCGATCCGTGTCCTGCAGCCGGACGTCCCTGTCATCATCATCACCGGATACGCCACCGTCGATTCTGCAGTCGAAGCGATGAAAAACGGTGCATTCGATTACCTGACCAAACCTTTCCTGCCGGAGCAGATTTCAGAAAAGATCAACTCCGCAGCTCGCCAGCGTGAACTGTCGCTGTCGGAAGTTCCTGAGCAGGAGGATGAATTCGTCGCAGAGGAATGCGATGCCTTTGTCGGCCGCAGTAAAGAAATGCAGAAGGTCTATCAGCGCATCATTCAGGTCGCTCCGACCAACAGTACTGTGCTGATTACCGGCGAAAGCGGTACCGGTAAAGAGCTGGCAGCTCGTGCCATCCACAACCACAGTCACCGCAAAGATCAACCATTCGTCGCTGTTGACTGCAATTCGCTGCCGGAAAACCTGCTCGAGAGCGAACTGTTCGGCCATGTTAAAGGCTCCTTCACCGGCGCCACCCAGACCAAGCCGGGGCTGTTCTCCGTCGCCAATGGCGGCAGCCTGTTCCTTGACGAAATCTCCAACCTCAGCATGACCACTCAGGCAAAACTGCTTCGTGTCCTGCAGCAGCGGGAAGTCACCCCGATCGGCGGCACCAAAGCGACCCCGATCGACATCCGCCTGATTGCTGCGACCAACAAGGGCCTGGAGGAAATGGTCGAAGCCGGTACATTCCGTGACGACCTCTACTTCCGCCTCAATATTATCCCGGTCGATCTGCCGCCGCTGCGCGATCGGCAGGGCGACGTGGCGCTGCTGATAAATTACTTTATGAAAAAATTCGCTGAAGAGGTCGGCAAGGAAGTCAAGGGTCTGACCCCGGAAGCCCGTATCGCACTGGAAAGCTACAACTTCCCCGGCAACGTTCGTGAACTGGAAAACATCATTGAGCGTGCAGTTGTTCTTGCGCAAGACGAGCAGATTCGTCGGGAGGACCTGGAACTCCGCACAAGCGATGAAAACCCGATGGATGAGATTCCCATTCCGCTGAATACCGAAGAGCTGAAAGAAAATAAACGGCTCGCCCGCGAGAAAGCGGTCGAACCGGTCGAAAAAGCCTTTGTTTATGCGGCGCTGGAACGTAACAACTGGAACGTCACCAAAGCCGCCGAAGAAACCGGGATGCTCAGGCCGAACTTTCAGGCGATGCTGAAAAAGCTCGGCGTCTCAGTCAAAAACCACAACTCGAACTAAACGACTAAGCCTCTCCATCCGACTCAGCACTACCCGGCAGCAGGATCGAATCCGCGTCAGTTTCTGCCAGCGTGACATTCTCGTCAATCGGCAGCAGAATTGTAAACTGCGTTCCTACCCCCAGCTCACTTTGCACACTTATCTTGCCACCGTGATTGTTAATAATCCCGTAAGAGATTGACAGTCCCAGACCAAAGCCTTTTTTACTCTTGGTCGAAAAGAAGGGGTCGAATATTTTGTTCAAGCTCTCTTTCTCGATTCCCTGACCGTTATCCGCAACGATCACCCGGATCACCGATTCCAGTTCGTTGTCGCGCTCCGTCGTGATCGACAGAATTCCCCCGCCATCATGCATCGCTTGCGCCGCATTGATAAACATGTTGAAGAAAACCTGCTGAATTTGATCGGGGTCAAGGTGCAGTTCTGGCAGAGTTTCATCAAACTCGCAATCCATCTCGATATCCTGAAACAACGTCTGCTGCGAAACCAGGCGCAACGTCTGCTTGATAATGCGATTGATCGAATCACTGCGCTTCTCTGGGATCGATTCGCGCGAAAACTCGAGCAGACCACGCACAATCTTGGCACAACGACGGGTTTCTGAAACCACAACCTCAAGGTTGTCTTTGACTTGCGGGGGCAGCTCCGGGTTCTTCGCTGCCAGCGAAGAAAACATCAGGATACCGCCGAGGGGATTGTTGATCTCGTGGGCGATACCGGCAACCAGCTCCCCCATTGATGCCAGCTTGGCCGATTGTACCAGCTGCGCCTGCATCTCCTGAATCTCCTCTGTCCGCTTCTCAACCTTCTGCTCCAGAGTCCCTGCCCAGTCGCGCAGTTCGAGCTGCGCCTGCTCCAGGCTGCTGGCCATCGAATTGAAAGCTTCGCCCAATTCACCAAATTCATCCGTGGGGACATTTTCAATCCGGACATCCAAATCACCTCTCGCCAGGCGCTCAGTGTGGCGCACAAGCCGCTGCACCGGCTGGCAGACATATTTCTGGGTAAAAACAAACTGGCAGATCGACATCAGCACCAGCATCACCGCCGTTGAGACAAAGACATCGGCGTGATGATTGAAAGTCACCGCCTGCATCTTCTCCAGAGACACCACAACATCGAGGACACCCAGCTTCTTTTCTTCTTCCGAGTGGAAATGGCAGTCGGCGGTATAACAGCTCGGCTCGTTGTAAATAGCACTGGTCATGCCGAGAAAATCCTTCCCGTACACATCGGTGAAGTTACGGCTGCGGGTCTCAATCGATGCATCGATCAGGGCGGTACTTTTTCCGACATGACAGAAATAACACCCCTCGTCGTCGTTGCTCAACGCAGTCCCGATCTCGGTTTTATCCGTCGAAAAGCTGACCACCCCCTCGCGGCCAAGGATCCGAATTTGCTGAATCCGCGCCATGGTTCCGGCTTCGTCGATCACCTGCTGCAGCTGCACGCGATCATTCTTAAGCATAAGGTAGTGGGAATTGTGCAGGATCATCTCGCTGAGGGTATCCGCTTCATACATCGCCTCCGCCAGGAAACTTTCGCGCAGAGTGTTGACGTGAAAAAAAGCGAAGGTGAACATGATCACCAGCAGAGCGGTGCAGGAGATCGCGGTGTATTTAGATGCCAGTTTCAGCTGCATCCATTCCTCCAGAATTGCGACAACGTACAGAGCAGCAAAGCTGCAAAATTAATGAAATTTCCGTCCATATTGAACGAAACCGCAGTTTTTTTGAACTAAAATTGTTTTCGCGACTGGTTGTTCACTCTCAAACCACAATGTCCGACCTTTATTATCAGGCATTTTCATTGCCATCCAGCCCTACAATGAAGTATACAGGTTACATTTCTCAACGACCTTTCTTGAGTAGAGATATAAAAATGGGTTATCGAAATTTACGTGAAGCGGTCAACGACCTGGAAAGCAGCGGTCAGCTGGTCAAAATCGATCAACAGATCGATCCCGAGATCGAAGCAGGTGTCATCCAGCGGCGCGTATATCAGGCAGGCGGCCCGGCTTTGTTGTTCACCAATCTAAAAGGCTGTGACTTTCCCGCCGTTGCCAACCTGTTCGGCACATTGGAGCGGACCCGCTACCTGTTCCGCGATACTTTGAAGCAGGTCGAAACTCTGGTCAAACTGAAGCTCGACCCGAAACACCTGTTGCGACACCCATCGGCTTTTCTCTCAGCACCACCTGCCGCGTTCCATTTGCTGCCAAAGAAGGTTAAAACCGGGCCGATTCTGGGCGGCCAAACGACACTTTCCAAGCTGCCGCAAATCAAAAGTTGGCCGGATGACGGTGGCGCTTTTATCACCCTGCCGCAAGTTTATTCAGAGAGCAGCCTGAAACCGGGCCTGCGCTCCTCCAACCTCGGCATGTACCGGGTGCAAATCTCCGGCAATGACTACCTGCCTGACCAGGAAGCGGGGCTGCACTACCAGATTCATCGCGGCATCGGCGTTCACCACCGTGAAGCTCTCGATTTGGGCCGACCCTTTCGGGTCAATGTTTTCATCGGTGGCCCTCCCAGCATGACAGTCGCTGCGGTCATGCCCCTCCCGGAAGGAATGCCGGAGCTGGCTTTCGCTGGCCTGCTCGGCGGACACAGAATTCCCTTGGTTCAACCGGATGGCCTGCTGCCGATGCCGGCAGAAGCCGATTTTGTCATCTCTGGCACCATCGACCCCAATCAACTGAAGCCGGAGGGGCCTTTCGGCGACCATATCGGCTACTACAGCCTGGCGCACGATTTCCCACTGATTAAAGTCGATCGGGTGTACCATCGTCCTGATGCCATCTGGCCCTTCACCACCGTCGGCAGACCGCCGCAGGAAGACACCAGCTTTGGAGCTTTCATCCACGAATTAACCGGCGAACTGATTCCCGACGTGCTGCCAGGCATCAAGGGAGTCCATGCGGTTGATGCCGCCGGCGTCCACCCGTTGTTGCTGGCGACCGGCAGTGAACGATACACCCCCTACAACGATCTGAAGGAACCGCAGGAGATTCTTACCCAAGCGAACGCGGTTCTCGGCCAGGGGCAGCTTTCACTGGCCAAATACCTGCTGATCGCCGCGGAAAACGACGATCCCCAGCTTGATGTTCACGACATACCGGCCTTCTTCCGGCACATTCTGGAGCGGATCGACTGGCGTCGTGATCTGCACTTTCAAACCCGGACCACTATCGACACACTCGATTACAGTGGGCATGGCCTGAATCAAGGGTCGAAAGTGATCATGGCGGCTGCAGGCCGCAAAAAACGCGAACTGCCGGCGGAAATACCGGCCGAGCTGAAATTACCGCGCGGCTACAAGGGCCCGCGTGTCGCCATGCCTGGTGTCTTGTTATTGAGCGGCCCTCCATGCGATAGTTACCAGCCTGGTGAAGACAAAAACCTGCTGCGACTGGCGAAAAAATACTCGGCCACCGCTCCGATCAATGAGTTCCCGCTGATTATTGTGGTTGATGACAGTGAGTTCTGCGCGGCAACATTGAACAACTGGCTCTGGACCTGTTTTACCCGTTCCAATCCTGCAGCCGATCTCTACGGAATCGATAGCTCGATTTCGGCTAAACACTGGGGCTGCAACGGCAGCCTGATTATCGACGCACGGCAGAAACCGCACCACGCGCCGCCACTGATCGAAGTCCCTGAAGTGGAAAAACGCGTTGATCAGTTAGCTGCCAAAGGCGGTCCGCTGTACGGCATTATCTAGTAAGAAACGGAGTCAGATTGTGTTGATGGTTAAAGAGAAACTTTATGCAGTTCCGACCTTGGCGGAATCGGTCGGCAACACCCCGCTGGTCGACATCTCCGCGCTGGTCGACAAACCGGGGGTTCGCATTCTCGCCAAGCTCGAAGGGAGCAATCCGGGGGGCTCGATCAAGGACCGCCCCGCCCTCTACATGATTGAAAAAGCGGAGGAGAGTGGTGAGCTCACACACGATAAAATCATCCTGGAGCCGACGTCCGGCAACACTGGCATCGCGATAGCCATGATCGGTGCAGCGAAAGGCTACCGGGTCAAGCTGGTGATGCCGGCCTGCGTCAGTGCTGAACGCCGCGGGGTTCTTGAAGCCTACGGAGCCGAAGTGGTTCTCTCCCCCGGCTGCGAAGCGACCGACGGCGCGATCCGCATGGCTCACAAGATTCTCGCTGAGCACCCGGATATCTACTACATGCCGAACCAGTATTCCAACCCGAACAATCCACTTGCCCATTACGAGACCACCGGACCTGAGATTATGCAGCAATGTGAAGGCAACATCGATTATTTCGTTGCCGGCCTCGGTACCTCCGGTACCCTGATGGGAATGAGCAACTATTTTGCCGATCATGCTCCCAACGTCAAAATTATCGGTGTCGAACCGACCCTGGGGCACAAGGTCCAGGGCTTGAAAAACATGCAGGAAGCGATAGTTCCAGCGATCTACGACGAAAGCAAATTGCACCAGAAACTGGTCGTCGAAGATGATGAAGCATACGAAACGGCACGAATGCTGGCGACCCGCATGGGGATTTTTGTCGGCATGTCGAGCGGCGCAGCGGCAGCTGGCGCGATGCGCGTTGCCACTGAGATCGATTCCGGGACCATCGTCACCATCCTGCCGGACCGCGGTGACCGCTACCTCAGCACCAACCTGTTCCGTTCGCACTGTGGTAATTGTCCACCATGATGTTGCCCGAGCTGCTCAGAAAGCGGGCCGAAAAGCTTTTATTCGGCTTTTGTCGTCAGGTCGCGGATGATCAGTACCAGCCTCGTCATGTCCGCTATCGCATCATCGATCAACAGATCAATCTGGTTGAAGTCAGGCGCTATGCTAACAACCCGAAAGAACACGAGGAATTCCCTGTCGCACAAATTCGTTATATTCCGGAACTAAACCAATGGACTCTGCACCATTACGATAACGAACGCTGGAAGCTCTATTTAAACGTTACCCCGACTCTCGAGCTTGGCAGGTTGCTCAGCGTCATCCGGCAAGATCCGATGCGCTGTTTCTGGCCAGAATGAAAAACGAGCTGCTGAGATATCAGCAGCTCGTTTTCTTTCCAATCTATAAGTCCCAATTTATCGCCTGCAAATCAAAGCCACTCCAGCCAACAAAAGGGCAACCCCCAGGAGACGTTTAAAATCGACCGGAATGCCGCGCATACCGAAGAGGCCGTAATGGTCCATCAGCAAACCTGCGACAAGTTGTGAAACAATCGTCAATGCGAGAACAGCGGTAGTACCGATACGCGGTACGCCGATAATGGTCATGGTGACAAAAAAAGCACCGAACAGGCCACCACTAAGCTGCCACCAATCGGCCTCAAAGGTCCGTTTAAAACTCCCCTGTGTAGTGATCAGCGATATGGTCAGCAGTACCAGTGTGCCAACGGCAAAAGAAATCGTTGATGCCTGCAGAAAACCAACCTTTTCCGCCAGCCGGGCGTTGATTGAGGGCTGCAGGGCAACAGCCACACCACCTGCCACCATCAAGACAATTAATAACAGGTTCGACATCAGCTTTCTTCCTCGATTCGGCCCTGACATTCCAGGCAGAAGAGCGATTCGGGCCGCGCTTGCAAACGCGGATAGCCGATCGGCTCTTCACAGCGGCGGCATTCTCCATAGCGACCCTGCTTGATCGCTGCCAGCGCTGAGTCAATCAGTTGCAAACGGCGCTGCACTCCGTTGCGGCTAGCCTTTGCCATTGCCTGCTGCTGCAGAGCATCCATTCGCGATAGCCGGCCGATCGGTTGATCCAGCTCCACCGCCTTGCTGCTATCGGCAGAATCATCGAGCAGTTGCAACAACTCTGCACGCAACTCGTGTAAGGCTTGCTGTAATTCGTCCGCCTGCTCTGCGGTCAAATCGTCCATCAGCCGTTCCGCTGACGAACCAGCTTAGAGACCAGCTTGAAAATGTCACCACCAGCCACGCCGACCAACTGAAACAATGCCATCTCGGTTGTCGTCAACACTGCACCCATTTGTGACGCCATAGCGATGGCTGTCTGATAATCTGATTTGAAGCGGGAGCAGATCGCATCTGTTACCAGATGCACGCGATAGCCGCGATCAATAAGGTCGATCATAGTCTGGTAGACACAAACGTGAGCTTCCATACCAACCAGCACGACCTGTTTCGCACCGGTTTTTTCCAGAGCGGACACAAAGTTCGGTTCCCCCGCACAACTGAAGGCAGTCTTCTCGACACAGTTCTTTTCAGCCGCAGTCGACAAAGCGCCGATAGTATTGCCAAGGCCGCGTGGATACTGCTCCGTCACGATAATCGGCAGCTCCATCGCCTGGAACGCCTGCACCAGCATGTCGACATGCTTAACCAGCCGCTCGCTGATTGCCGGGTCCATCGCCGGCACCAGTTTTTCCTGAATATCGACAACGACAAGTGCTGCCTGCTCTTTCTGCAACCAAAATTTGTCTTTTATTTCCGCCATAAGGATCTCCTCTCAATGTCCACGCAGTATAGGATGTGGCTCCCGGCTTGCCAACGAAAAAGACCCCGCAACAAATCGCTGCGAGGTCTCAGTCCTGGTAGCTTTGAACCTAATTGTCACCAATCAGGGTTCTGAGAATCTCAGGATCCTCTTCGTCTTCGGCAAGGATGGTATGACAGGTGTCACAGTCCATTGAAATGACCTTCCCGTTGGCCGATTCATGCTCGTCATTATGGCAACGGAAACATCCCGTTTCGTTGGTGTGGCCAAGGTTGCTGGTGTAAGTTCCCCACTGGATTCCCATTTCCGGGAAAACGTTCTCGGCATAAGCTGCCTGTACACCAGCAATTGCCTGATCGATTTTCTGCCGTTGACTTGCATAAATGTCAGAGTAATTTTTCTGGTAATAGCTCGTCATGCTGACTTCGATCGCTTCGCGCGCCTCATCCTGAGACTTGTATTCCGGCTGGACGGCAAGCATTGCCTGTTGTTTAACATATGGTAAATCCTGCGGAATTTCGTTGGTCAGGATTTTACCATCGATGGCAACATCAGCCGGCAAATAGATGTGGCTTGGCCGGTTATGACAGTCGATACAATCCATCGCTCGTTCCTGCAGATGGGTGGCTGCTGCCAGTTGCTCATCTGTATCGCTTTTGCGGTAAACGATTTTTCCTCCGCTCGGTGTGCTCTGTGAAACCTCCGGCAGAATATTACGCTCCCAGTCCGCTGCCTTGTAAGTAATTTCATTCTCTGGAGCGACATGCCAGTGGATGCCATGCGAATCGGCAGCCTGGTCGCCAGCGCTACCAATTTTCATCAGCAATACCGTTTTAACATGGGTGTTGTCTTCGTCTTCGAGGTACTTATCTTTGATCACCAACTTGTCACCATGGAACAATTCAGGTCGGTGACATTGCTCACAGGTATCGCGTGCCGGGCGCAGCCCGTGTACCGGTGTCGCAATCGGCCGGGAGAAAGTATCGGCGACAACGGCAACTAACTGCCGAGCGCCCGAAATCTTTGACTTTACAAACCAAGACGCCCCCGAACCGATATGGCAATCGACGCAGTTCACCCGTGAGTGTGCCGAGTTTTGATATGCTGTGTATTCAGGTGTCATCGGCACATGGCAAACCTCCCCACAGAAAGCGTTCGACTCCATATAGTGATAACCGCTGTAAGCCAGAACACCAACAACAAACAGGTTGACGCAAGTGAGAAAAACGCCCAGAAAAACAAGCTTGCGAATGCGGTTATAAGCGCTTTCGTCAGCAAGCTTGTCACGGAAATAGGCCAAGGTAAACAAACGGACGTCTTCTTTCCCTCGGGCAAAAAAGAGGCCGATAAACACCATCAGTAAACCACCGATAAAGGCTGGTCCGAGGATCATGTAGAGAAAACCTGAGAAGTAGGCATTTTTGATATGGAATATCGTGTCGTAGAGCGCAGCGCCCAGCAGAAACGGGAAAGAGACAGTGACCACCATCGCGCCGAGCAGGGAAACCCGGCTATGAGTGATCCCTTTCAGAAATGCCTTGTGGATATCGGACAGGGACGTTGCCATAGGATCTTCACTCCTTGCCAAGAATGATTATATTTAAAAGCAGAGGCAATACTCTCATTAAGCATCTAGCAAAATACTAGGGAACATTTGAGGCGCAAATCTAGCATCGCAGTAAAAAACTGTCAATATGAATATCGCAAAAAATAGATCGACGTTTTACTGAGCATAACGGGTAGCTGGCAAAATAATAACCAATAGAAACTATTTTATCAGGTAGGAAACAGTAGACAAGGGCTCGTGGAGGGAGTTTATAACCTGTTCCGCAATATACGCATGACCAGAACACCGAGGATCGACATCACCAGCCCGACGCATACAAACAGATATCCGAGCGTGTGGCCATCCCCCATTCCCCAGAGGTCTTTTCCTTCCATCAATAAAATCAAAGCAACGCCACCGAAGGTTGCAATCCCGCCAATGATATAAACAGCGATGGCCAGAATCGACAGCAATAAATCTTTATCTTTCATCTGTTCACCCAAAAAAGAAAGGGGCTGCCGAACGGCAGCCCCTTTCGGTGTGAGGTCAATCAAGTCCTAGTGGAATCCGCTGGTGATAAAAGCGTAAACCATCAGGAACAGCATCGACACGCCGACGAAGACAGCGAAGAAACCGAATGCTTTGACGAAGAAGTCGTAAGCGATACCACTCGGTTTTTCTTTAACGAAGGTTTCAGTGATGCCAGCTTCTTCATAACGCTTCCACTGATCGCCACGCTCCTCAAGGAACTCTTCTTTCGGCAGTTCACCGTTGAAGATGACGAAGTCCATCGGGAACTTCTCCGGACGCCCGTGGGTGTTGAAGAAGTGGACGGTGAAGATAAATCCAGTCGCCAGAAGCGCCTCATCCGAGTGGATGATGGTTGCCACGTTGAAAACCCAACCCGGCAGGAAGGAGCCGAAGAACTCCGGGAACCAGAGCATCAGACCGGAACCACCGATGGCGAACATACCCCAGAAGACGGCGATGAAGTCGAATTTCTCCCAGTAGGTCCAACGCTCGAAAGTCGGCTTCGGACCGAGGAACAGGAACCAACGAACCATGTTTGTGACATCTTGAATATCACGCAGGTTCGGGAACAGGGAGTCCGGACCAAACAGACGCTGCACAAATTCGGCTGGCGACTGCAGGTTCTTGAACAGGAAGATCGCACTCATGTACAGCGCAGCGCCGAAGTAAACACCGGTGATCGCGGCGCCAACACGGTGCAGGAACGCAGCGACATCAGCACCACCGTAAAAGTCCATCATTACCACGGCCCAGGGCTGGTTTGCGAACTTGAGCGGAATACCGGTTACAGACAGCAGCAGGAAGCTGGTAATAACCAACAGGTGCAGAACAATGTGAACCTTGGTGAAGCGGCGATAGATCTTGTGCGCATCAGGAATTACATGATGATGACCAGCAATCAGAGCACGCTTCTTCTCACGGTTTTCAACGAAACCGCGGAACAGCCAAAGCAGAGTGTGAATCCAGAACACGGCAAAGGTACCAAGCAGCAGCCCGGTCATAGCAAGGTATGTGTAGTAGAGAATCGGGTAATTCTCTTTGTCGTGCATATTGCCGTGAGAATAGAACTTCACGAACTGAGCCGAGGAATTCTCATGACATTTGCCACATTGGGAAACCAGGTTCTCCGGGTGCAGACTGGAGTTCGGGTCATCATGCGGCAGAATGGCGTGGGAGGTGTGACAGTCTGCACAACCGGCAACCAATTCCGGATAACCTAGGCTGTAGTTCTTACCATGGTAGCTGGAGAGATAGGTTTCAACGGCCATATGGGTGACGCCGTTTTTATCCATCAGCTCTTCGTCAGCATGACACTTCAAGCAGACGTCGGTGTGAAATGCACGTACATCGTGATCATTCGGATCGCCCAGCTCTTTAATCGCATGGAGATTGTGGCAGTCCAAGCAGGCAGCTGAGTCCATATTGCCAGCTTGGAGAGCTTTACCATGGGCCGACTCGTGGAAAACCTCGTGAGCATCGTCATGGCACTCAGCACACTTTTGATTGGCGATACGCTTATCGCCGTGCCATGCCTGCTGCGCGTGGATTTCGGAGTGGCAAGACGCACAACCGATGTCGTTGAGCTGGTGGACACTGGCATAGTGCTCAGCGGTCTCCTGCTTGTGGCAGCGAACACACTTGACCTCTTCAGGCATCAATTCGCCTTCCATGTGCAGGTCAAGATCAGTCAGTTCAATGTGACAGGCAACACAACCGTTGGCGCCATGAACGGAATTGGCGAACTCCTCAGCGGAGACGACATCCTCATGACATTCGAGACAGGCTTCTGGCGAAGCGATCAGGTTCTCAGCCAGAGCCTGAGAACCGAGTGCCCAAAACAACAGGGACACGATGATAAGCAGCCGGGTCGTTCTCATCAAAATTCTCCTTTTAAAGGCCTTTGGAAATATGATGCACCTCAATGCGGTATGGCAGAAAAACCGGCGGCTGAAAGTGAGCAGCTTTTAGCCTCAGAGGAACATCAGTTATCTAAAGCATAGCTCCACCGCAAAGGGCGTTAATCTCGCGGTCGCTGCCCGGTGGCAGCAGGAACTATCAATGACGCAATCAGGGGATTCTTGCTAAGGTCGTAGCAGACACAGTAGAAGAAAACCTCTCAAAAAGCTTTTCGCTGTAACCAAATCACAATCGGCAAAACCGAAAATAATTCTTTCTCAAAGATTGAGAGACCACATCTGTACATTTCTGTATCAAGATATGCAAATTATGCGCAAAAAAGCGGGCAAAAATTTGGCGCCAACTATACCACATCCTATTTTTCAAGCAACAAAAAAATCGCTATTTCCCGCCTACTTATTCAACTTTCAAGAACCCTGCACAAAAAAAGGCGGGCCCCGAAGGGACCCGCCTTTTTCTTTGTATTTCGCCGTTCTTACTTGGCCAGCAGTTGAACAACCTGCTCGGTGAACGGGTTGGCGAAGAGGATGATCATGGCAACAACGAAAACGTAGATTGCCAGGGACTCGATCATCGCCAGACCGATCATCATGGTGGTCAGGATTTTACCGGATGCGCCCGGATTACGAGCAACGCCTTCACAAGCGGACTTGATAGCCAGACCTTGACCGATACCGGTACCGAAAGAACCCAGACCCATACCAATACCAGCTGCCATCATACACCAAGCGAAAAATTCCATTGTCTTACTCCTTCTTTTCTAAGTTTTTGATTGTTCCTATTTGATATAGGACTTTTTTTCGCACCTGCGAAAAGTAACTATCTAGAGCCTGTCATCAGGCTAAAACCTTTAGTGAGCTTCTTCCAGCGCACCGGCAATGTAAATCATCGCCAGCAGGGTAAAAACGAATGTCTGGATGAAGGCAACCAGAACACCCATCAGCATCATCGGGATCGGCAGGAACAGTGGCACCAGCATCAGGAAGATCATCAGTACGATCTCGTGACCCCACATGTTACCGAAAAGACGAAGAGTCAGGGAGAGCGGGCGAGCCAGGTGACCGATGATCTCGATGACAAAGATCAGCGGAGCCAGCCAAAGGATCGGGCCCATGAAGTGCTTGAGATAAGCACCACCATGCTTTTTGAAGCCGACGACATGAGTCATCACGAAAACAGTCAGTGCCAGCGCTGCGTTGGTATTCAGATTGGCAGTCGGCGGGTAGAAACCAGGAATCAGCGCAATCAGGTTCGACACCAGAATAAAGAGCGCGAAGGTCGCGATCAGCGGGAAGTAGGCTTTGCCTTCTTCGCCCATGGTCTCTTCCAGCAGTCCCTCAATACCGGTGGTGACAACTTCCATCAGATTCTGCAGTCCGCTCGGCACAATCGAAATCGCCTTGGTTGCAAAAAATGCGACCGCAATCAGGATGATCATGACCAGCCAAGTGTAGGTCACGTGTTCACCAATATGCAGATGCAGCTGCTGTTCGATCCACTGCAAGAATAAAAACGGATGAGTCATGTTTCGTGCTCCTATCTATTGAGAACTTAATAAAGTCTTTTCAGCGTCGTAATCATCAGGTTCAGGACAACAACCGAAAGCCCGACGATCAGTGCCAGCGGGTCAACCCCACCGCGAACCAGCAACAGATAAATAGCGCTGGCGATAAAGATCAAGCGGAAGAAATAATTACGCTTGAAGCCTTTCGCCGAGTGCAGTTGCGGGTCGTTAATCACCTTCAGCAGAGAACGTCCCAGCCAGCGATAATTGATAATCACCAGCACGCCACCTGCCAACACTCCATATGTCACTGGGGGTGATTGCCAGAACAGGCTGAGCAGAACCAGAACGATCAGTATTATCCAATTGCGCCGGGCCATTACTGCCAGCAACTGATCATCCTTCTGCGTCACGTTCCTTTTCCGCCTGCTGCTCTTCCCGCTTCTGTCGTCTTAACTCGCGGGCCGTAAGGATGTAGACATTACGGAACCCGGCGATAATCCCCAGAGCCAGAAAAACCAGCGTCAACCAAGGCTTGGTATCAAGCCACTGATCGAGATAATACCCCATGCCGAAGCCAATAAACGTCGCCGCGACCATGGAGATGCCGACACCCGACAGAAAGCCGATCGACTTGAATAATTCACGTCTGTTTTCTTTAGTATCGGTCATCGGTCAATTGTATACAGCATACACTGCTGCCGTAAAAAGCGGACCTTAAATACCATAGCGTACCCTTGAAGTCAACCGCATAATAACGGCATTTGATCAGCAACTTAGTTGTTTCAGCGGGTTACCTTTTAGAGCGCCGCAAATGACTTTTCCGCAGCCTCAATCGTCTTGTCGAGATCCTCCTGCGAATGGGCAACACTCATGAATCCGGCTTCGAATTGCGACGGTGCCAGATTGATTCCATTGTCCAGCATGTTGCGGAAAAATTTGCTGAAAGTTTCCGTGTCGCTGTTGAGCGCATCGGCAAAAGAGTTAACCGGCCCCTGCTGGAAATAGGTGCAGAACATGGCACCAACACGTTGCCAGCAGGTGGCGACCGAACTGTTACCCGCAACCTGCAGCAGACCCTTTTCAAGGTAAGCGCTCTTCTCTTCCAGTTGCTGGTAGAAGCCCTCTTCCTTGAGGATATTCAGAGTCGCGATCCCGGCGCTCATCGCCAGCGGGTTACCAGAAAGGGTTCCGGCCTGATAGACGCCACCTTCCGGCGAGAGAGAATCCATTATTTCTTTTTTGCCGCCGAATGCGCCGACCGGTAGTCCGCCACCAATGATCTTGCCGAGACAGACCAGGTCACCGCGGACGTTGAAGCGTTCCTGCGCACCACCGAAAGCAACGCGGAAACCGGTCATGACTTCATCGACGATCAACACGATCCCTTCCTGGGTACAAAGTTCGCGCAGCCCCTCGAGGAAACCAGGAACAGGTGGCACACAGCCCATGTTGCCAGCGATCGGCTCGAGGATGATACAGGCGATCTCTTTATCGTTGGCCGCGACCATCTGCTTGACCTCATCCAGGTCATTGTAGGTTGCAGTTAGAGTGTACTTGGCGAAATCGGCTGGCACACCGGGAGACGTCGGTACGCCAAAAGTCGCCAAACCACTGCCCGCCTTGACCAGCAAAGAATCGGCATGTCCGTGGTAGCAGCCATCAAATTTGAGAATCTTGTCGCGACCGGTATAACCACGAGCCAGCCGAATCGCGCTCATAGTCGCCTCGGTGCCAGAAGAGACCATGCGCACCTTTTCAATGTTCGGGTAGGCTTCACTGACCATCTCAGCCAGCTGTGTCTCACGTGCAGTCGGCGCTCCAAAGGATGCTCCGCTGGCTGCGGTCTTCTGGATCGCCTCGACCACCTTCGGGTGGCAGTGCCCCATAATCATCGGGCCCCAGGAACCGACATAATCGATATACTCGTTGCCATCGGCATCATAAATCTTGCTGCCCGCAGCCTTCTCAATGAAAATCGGATTAATGCCAACCGACTTGAACGCCCGAACCGGACTATTAACCCCTCCGGGGATAACGTTTTTTGCGGCAGAGAACAAAGCTTCCGATTGTTGATGATTCATTCTTGAGCTCCTTGAAAAGAGATGCGGGGGTCAGTAAACAGTGTGACCGAAAAATCTGAAACGGATAGACCGCTTTCGTTATCACAGGGGCTTTCGACTGTCAAGAAAACAGCCCCGACCCAAGAGCCTGCCTGCAAACTTTTAACTTAGGGTTCGTAACAAAAAAATACTGTTCTATTGCGCCAAACAGGGAATCCGCCTATATTGCCACCACTTAGTTACAGCTTGTTACATGCACTATTGCTATCAAAGGAGTTTTCTATGTGGAAAAAATGCACTGCCCCTCTTATCGGTTTGGGCCTGCTGCTGGCGACTGCCGGCAGCTCTTTTGCTGCCGGTTTTGCACTGATCGAGCAATCGGTCTCCGGACTCGGTAATGCCTTCGCTGGCGGTGCTGCCAGTGCGGAAGATGCCACCACCGTTTTTTTTAACCCGGCAGGTATGATGTTGCTTGAAGGGCAGGAAGTGACTAGTGCACTCCACGTCATTATGCCCTCAACTAAATTTACTGCGGAGCAAGCCCCGACAAATGCCTTAACCGGCCCCATTCGCGACAGCAATAGTCTACCAATGACTGCAGGCTCTTCGGGAGGAGACGGCGGTGTTACTGGAATTGCTCCCAACTTTTACTATGTAAACAGGCTCTCCGAAAAAATGGCTATTGGCCTTGGGATCAACGCACCCTTTGGTCTCGCCACTAAATACGATAAAACCTGGATTGGCCGATATCATGCCGTCGAGTCCGATGTTATGACCATCAACATCAATCCCTCTATTGCCTACAGGGCTACTGAAAAACTTTCCATAGGTGCCGGATTCAACGCCCAATATATTGAAGCAACTCTTAGCAGTATGATCGATTTCGGCTTGAAAGCAGCCATCTTAAACCCTGCGTTAGCAGCCACACCCGTTCCATCCAACCCAAACGCTGATGTTTTTTCCGAGCTCAACGCAGATGACTGGAGCTTCGGCTACAACCTTGGCTTACTTTACGAGTTTACCCCGGAGACCCGCATGGGATTTGCTTACCGTTCTAAGATTAAGCACAAGTTGGAAGGGGATGCGAAATTTAACATTCAGAATCCTACGTGGCTAAGTAACGTTGATCCAGCATTGCTGGCAATGGCACAAGCGACTTTTGTGAAACAAGGGGCCTACGGAAGCATTGAATTACCTGCGAGCGCATCACTAAGCTATTTCCATCAGGCAACCCCGGAACTGGCAATCATGGCAGACATCACTTGGACCGAATGGAGTTCTTTTGACTCACTGGTCATGAATTTTGAAGGGACCCTCGCAGACAGCCCCTCAATCACTACCGAAAACTGGGACGACACATGGCGCTACTCAATCGGAGCAACTTACCAGCTTAACGAAAAACTCGTTCTCCGCGCCGGCGTTGCTTTTGACGAAACTCCAATTTCAGACGAGCATCGTACACCGCGTATCCCAGGCGAAGACCGTACCTGGGTTTCCCTTGGTTGCGGTTACCAGTTTACCGACAAACTGAGCATGGATGTTGCCTATGCCCACCTGTTTGTCTCGGATTCAAAAATGGAAAAATATGCAACGGATGAGGGTGCGGACGATGAAGACTTGGCCCGCGGCACCGTCGTCGGTGAATTCGAAAACGCTGTCGACATCGCCAGCATCCAGCTGAGCTATAAATTCTAAAACTCAGCTGACTTGATTTCTCACCGCAAAGGGGACAGAATTTGATTCTGTCCCCTTTTTTCGTGAGCTGTTTATGCGACCGACCCAACATACTCTGGCAACGCCATACCCGGTCGGGCCGGTGCATTTCTATAGTATTGAAATCAACGGTCAACTGATATTGATCGACACCGGCGCACCGACAAGCGAAACCAAAGACTATCTGCTGAACAAACTCGACCTTGATCGTTTGCAACATGTGCTGATTACCCACTGCCACATCGATCATTACGGCCTCGCCGCCTGGTTGGAACAGGAATATGGTTGCACCATCTACCTGCCCTATCGCGACAGCCTGAAGATTACCCAACACCACAAACGCCTGAACGGTATGGTTTCGATTTTGCGTGATATCGGTTTCAGCGCAGATTTCGCCACGGCGTTCCGCTGCGAAATGGACAACGACTCCGTGTTTCCCGACTTCCCGCAAAACTTCAAAATCGCCGAACAGAATCTGCCAGTGGAACTTGGCATTGACGTTATTCCTTGTCCCGGCCATTCACAGAGCGACCTCGTCTACGCGACAAACGACTGGGCAGTCACCGGCGACACCATGCTGCGCGAAATTTTCCAGTCTCCGCTGCTCGATATCGACCTGCTCACGGGAGAACGGTTCAGCAACTACCAGGCCTATTGCGCAACCATCACCAAACTGGCCTCGCTGCGTGGCAGACAAATCTTTCCCGGCCACCGCGATTATATCGTCAGCGTCGACAACAATATCTGCTATTACACCGGCAAACTGCTCGAACGGGCGGCCCGCAGTCGTCAATATTCTGTTGATCTGAGTGCCCCGCAGGTGGTCGATAAGCTGTTCGGCGGTAGCATCAAAGAACCTTTTCTGAAATATCTGAAAACATCCGAGGTCATTTTCATCCGCGATTTCCTTGCAGAACCGGACCGATTAAAGAACTCGCTCCAACAGATCGACCTTTTCTCGCAAATGGCGGAACTGTTTGAGCTGGCAACAGGAGAAACCTGATGGGCCACCAGGTTGGCACTAAAAGCAGTATCGTCCCTCTCATCGATCGCCTCAACAAGTACCCGGTCGGCCTGCCAGACAGTGAAACGCTGCGACAGATTCTCAGCCACCTGTTTGACGAACAGGAAGCCTACATCGCCTCCCGCTTCCCTTTGGAAGAATCGACACTGACGGAAGTCGCACAGGCGACCGGAATTAGCTGTGCAGAATTGGCACCTCTACTCGATCGTATGGCCGACAAAGGGGTGATCATGGATCTGCCCTACGAGGGCGAAACCTATTACCTGCTGATGCCGGGACTGATCGGATTTTTTGAGTTCAGCTTTATGAAGCTGCGTGACGATATTCCACAAACGGAAATCGCACAGTTGATGTATGAATACCTGTATAGCAATCCACAGACCGGAATGGCGAAGGAGTTCTTCGACAGCAAAACCCCTCTGACCCGCTCATTGGTCTATGACGATCAGATTCCTGTCGATTCAGAAGTGACAAGTTACGAAAACGCCCGAAAGATAATCGAGCAAGCTGATTTCGGTGCTGTCGGCATCTGCTACTGCCGGCACAAAAAGCACCATCTGCAGCAACCCTGTGAAAAAGGTGCGCCGATGGAGGACACCTGCATCTCCCTCGGTAGCGGGGCACGCTTTCTGGTGCGACGCGGCTTTGCCAAAGAACAGAGCAAAGAGCAACTGCTGGCGATCGTCGAGCAGGCCCGCCGGCTCGGACTGACCCACATCACCGACAACATCCGCCAACAGCCAGCCTTTATCTGTAACTGCTGCTCCTGCTGTTGCGAATTGATGGCGGGCGTACAGGCCGGCTATCACAACGGCATCGCCAAGGCTCCTTTTATCGCGGAAATCAACCCAATCAAGTGCAATAGCTGCGGCCGCTGCATCAGCAGCTGTAATGTCTCGGCCCTGGTTGCAATCGACCGACAACAGCCGATTCAAATAAAGCAGCAAGTCTGCCTTGGTTGCGGCGCCTGCCTGGCGGCCTGCCCGCAGCAGGCATTGAAGCTGATCCCGCGGGATAAAAAACAGAAGCCGCCCAAAAACAGAACCATGCTGATGGGAAAAAGATTGCTTGAACGGCAGCGTGCCATGCCCTTTATCGTGAGTGGATTTAAAAAAGCCTGCCACAGAATTTTTTCAGGACAATTCAGACAAAAAAGCAAAATCCCTTAGTTGCAGTCCTGATTTTGCGCCCAGAATAACATTTTTTTTCACTCCCACCCCTTTGGGGTACAAACACAGCAGATAAATTTTCTGTCATTTTTATACCGCTGGTCTACTCAGCAAAACCCTGTAAAAAAAGGTACTTAACCTTGGTTTTATTACTGTATACATAATTTTATAACGTATACATGATGCTTCAAATTAAACCCCGGTCTGCTCTGCAAAACAAAATCGTCGCATAAGTTATTGTTTTTTAGACATTTTTTCTCTTTTTACGGTTGCATTCAATAGGTACAGGCGTATAATCAACTCAACGACATTCACTATCTGTTATTTTTGACCATATTTTTGAGGAGAAAGCTATGAAGTGCCAATGCCCAGTTTGCAAAAACGTCGATCACAACGAACTCGATCTGCATTCCGACGGCTACGCTAAAGATATCATCGAGTGCAGCACCTGCGGCACCATCTGGCTTGATGATCAAGGCTTGGCCAACATCATCAAGGCTTCGACCGAGTATGAGACTCAGGTCGCCGCTCATTGATCTAAATTTAACACGAGTATAGATGCCGGTTACGACTCCGACCGGTATGCTTGAAGCCCGTCACATTTTGTGATGGGCTTCTTTTTTGTCCGCCAAACCGGTTGAACTTCCGTTTTAAATTAGGAAAAAAGCGAAAAAGTAAAAAAAAAACAGCTCCCTCTCAACACCCCAACGAAAAAAACGAGAATGAAAACAAACTCACTCTTCACCAGATAAAACCGAGAAACCCCCTTGTGAAGGGGGCTTGCTCAAGCCCTCAAAACCATTGGTCAGACCAAAGACCCAAAAACAAACCAATGATCTATTCAGTAAAACAGGAAAACTCTGTAACATATTGTTTTACAAAGACTTTCTACTAAAATAACTATTGTCAGGATTTTTTAGAAGAGTATACTTCAATCATAAATAAACATTAGATGTGATTTTAAATCATATCGATCATAAGGAGAACGTTATGAAATGCCCAGTCTGCAACAATCACGAACACCAGGAAATCAACCTTCACTCCGACCAGTTTGATGAAGGCATCATGGAGTGTGCCGTATGCGGTACCAGCTGGTCGATCAACCATGGCTTGTCGGAAGTTATCAACGACCCGAACGCCAAGTCGTTCCTCTCGGCTACCACCGAAGCTGTCGAAGGTGACGATTACTGCTGGGCTTGCTAAAAAGCTTAATTCGATTTCTACCAAAAAGGGCCTCACGGAATATCCGTCAGGCCCTTTTTGGGTTTTCGGTGAAATTAAAGTTCGGTCAATCCGTCGCGGCAACATGCCAGCCACCACCGAGAGCTTTAACCAGCGAGACCGAACTATCCATCTGCTGCCCACGCAACTGCACCAGGGCACGTTCCGTCTGCAGTGCAGTACGCTGAGTATCGATTACTTCCTGATAGCTGACCGCACCAGCGGCAGAGCATATTGACTACCGATGTAGCTGCTGCCGGTCTAGGTTGGCTTCCACCACCTTCATCTCCAGATTGTTCAAGACCGGGTCGTTATAAATTGTCCGCCAGTCCCCCTTGGCCAGCACATCGCTCGGCACTGCCTCTTTCCAGGGAGCATCACTCTTATATTGCACCGGCACCAGCGCTTCGGGACGTTGATAATCTAGCCCCATGGTACAGGCGAAGAGCAGCAGCCCGACGCAGCCGAGTAGCAGAGTTTAGATTTATCCGTTTCACGCTGTCACCTCCTTCACTCGCTGGACAGCAACTTCTTTTACTTCCACCGACTGACGCTCACGCCCCAGTAACAGGTAAACCGCCGGGATGACAAACAGGGTCAGCAGGCCCTGCCGATTTTATATCAAGAGGCTCGTGAAGCTATCTTTTGAAAAAGGGGGAGGGTGCTATAGTTGAAAGGATGATCCCCCGACATATAGGACTTTTATGCGGATGCCGACAAAATTTTTCATCCTGATGCTGTTGCTGCTAACAACTGCTTGCGCTAGCTTGCAACCTGCCCAGAAAACAGAAGACTCCTTTTCAGTCAGTGTTTCTGTCCAAACTCAGGGGAACCTGCTGAGCCGTTTTGCCCCTCAGTTCATACTCGAAGAGGCAGAGAAAAGTTACAACCGGATCGGTAGTCCCGGCTTTAAAACCGGCGATAATGGCCAACCTGTCGCTAACGTCGATCCGAACCACCCGACGATTTTTGCTCAACAACAGGTCTTCAGCAGCAATGGCCGCACATATCGTAATCTGATCTACCGAGTCCACTTCGAGAGCACACCGAACGGCCACCTGACTGCCGGAAACAATGTCGGTTTGCTGGCGCTTGTCACTTTGGACAGCAACAACATTCCCCTTCTGCTGACGACGGTCCACACTTGCGGCTGCTATCTGGCAATTATTCCTACGTCGGCATTACCGGAATCAGCCTACCCTGCCGATTGGCCTGCAGCTAAACAGGATATTTACGGCGAACTGCTCCCGGCACGCATCGATATCGACAGAGAAGCTGCGCAGCACAGGTTCGCCATCCGGGTCAGAGGGGCAACACATCGGGTGATGGATATAGGACTGCTAAAACCGACAACAGAAAACGCACAAACCGCCGAACTGCTGCCGATGCAATCCTTGCGCGAACTCCCATTCAAGAACAAAACTCTTTCTTTTTTCGAAACTGAAGGGCCGCGCAAAGGCTATGTGCGTGGCAGTTACAAGCCTTATGAGCGCTGGCTGATGGGGTGGTGGGCTCTCGATCTGCGCGTTGGCGAGGACAAGGATTTAGGTCCCAGCAACGAAACAGGGACTGTCTTTTACACCAGTTTAAAACCCTGGGCGCGGGAAAAATCTGACCTGTGGGAGTTCAGCAGGTTCCTTAAATACTGGGGATGGAATCTGTAATTCTCATTTCGGCTGGAAAGAAAATTTGATGACACAGCGCCCGTCACCATTGATCAAACTCTCCTCGATGGAATGATCAACCTTCAACCGCAACGCTTTCATCACCCCGTTACGGATCGCCTGACAACCGCAAGCGTAGCCAGTATCCATCTTCGCTGACCGGAGAGAATCGTAGGCGTGACACTCTGTCCCCATCCAGGTAGCGGTGTTGCCTTCAATCGTAATCGGTGCATCCAGATACATGCCGTCGGGGAAGCAGGTCGCCCAGACGACTCTGAAGATGTCAACCAGGTCCTCGATCGACTGCGGCTTTTTAATTTCACCCGTTTTCAACAGCAACAGGGTATATTTACGGAAAAACTTCTCCGCCGCGGCCAAGTTCAGTTCGTTTGCCTTCTCCATCCCGAATTCTTTCACTACAGTGGCATGCCAGTAAGAGTCGTGCAGCCACCAGAGCTTCTTGATGCTGTCAATGTTATTGAACCGACTGTCCACTTTCCCCTCCCTCATCATTCAGAATCCGCCCACTCGCCGCTTTCAGCTGCTGCAGCGACAAGAGATAATTAATCCGGCTGGCCGATTCAGCGCCGGCTGCACGGACCAGATCGGTCTGAGCCTCGTTCAGCCGGGTCAGGTTCGCAACCCCTGCACGGTAGGCTTTTTCAATGTGCTCGCGGATTTTTGCCGTCAACAGCAGTGACTGCTGCTGGCGTTGATACATGCTGCGGGTCGCTTCAGCGGACGCGATCGCCTGCTGGATGGATGACTGAATGGCCAAAATCTGCTGCCGTTTCTGTTGCCGCAGAGCACTGATTTCATGTTCGGCCTCGCGAACTTTCGCCGCACGGCTGCCGCCCTGGTAGAGATCCCAGCTCAGGTGCAATCCAGCGTACGCATCGTGCTCCTCCTGGTCACCCGACTTCAGCCCCTCGTACTTGTTGTAATCGAAACCGCTGTTGAGAATCAGCTTCGGCCAGTAGCTGCCCTGCTGCACCTTTTTATTCTGCTGCAACGCGGCGACGGATGCATTCAACGCCTGAAGATCGGGGCGCTGCTGCAGCGCATAGGTAAATTCCTTGTCGTAGTCCGGCACAGCCTGCTTCAGGACATCTGCTTCGCTGCGTACCGGGTAGAGGTTTGTCGGCAGCTTTGCATCGGGCAACGCCATCAGTTCGGCCAGCACTACCGTCACCAGCTTGAAACTCTGCTCAGCTCGCAGGTAATCACTCTCCGCCTGCAGCGCCCGAACGGCGAAATTGAGTTTCTCCGCTTCCGGAATGCTACCGGTCTGCCAGCGAATATCCGCCTCTTCTTCCAAGGCGCGGTTGAAGTTGCGGTTTTGCTGCGCAATCAACATGCTCTCGACCGCCAGCTGCGCCTGGTAAAAAGCGCCAGAGACCGCTTCAGCGAGCAGGCGACGGGTTTCGTCCCGAGTTTTTTCGGAGGCTTCAACACTGTATTCGGCAGCAAGAATTCGCGCCCGCCGGGCGAAGCCGTCGAACAGCAGCCAGTTCGCCTCGACACCAGCCGTCCAGATATCAAAACTGTCGTTGAAACGGACCTGCGGTGCCCAGTCCGGCTGAATGGTGCTGTTCTGGTGACGGCGACCGATATTGGCACTGACCATCGGCTTGAGCGCCGAACGGGCCTGGCCGACAACCGCCTGCGCCGCTTCAATCCGTATTGCCGCCTGCTTGACACTCGGCGATGAGTCCAGCGCCATGCGGATGGCATGGCTTAAGGTCAAGCTGCCGTGGGGAATCTGCATATCGAGTTGCTGCAGAGGTTCGATCTGGGCGAACGCGAAACTCGGCAGTAGAAACAAAAAAAATATCATCATTTTTCTAAACATGAGCTTTATCCGCCTTGATTTTATAAACCTTGGTGTAAGCGACCGGAACGATAATCAACGTCAGGAAGGTCGCTGCAAACAGACCACTCATGATGGTCGCCGCCATTGCCGCGTAAAAAGCGTCGAACAAGAGTGGTGCCATGCCGAGAATGGTGGTTCCGGAAGCCATCAGCACCGGCCGCATCCTGCTGACGGAAGAATCGAGCACCGCTTTATACGGCTCGACCCCCAGTTTCAGGTCCTGTTCGATCTGGTCGATCAAGACGATGGCATTCTTGATCAGCATCCCAGACAGACCGAGGAAACCGAGAATCGACATGAAACCGAAGGGTAACCCAGTCAGCAGCAGGCCGGCAGAGACACCGATCAGCGACAGAGGTACGGTCATGAAGATGATCAGTGGTCGGCGGAAGGAATCGAACAGCCAGACCACGATCAGGAACATACCGAGGATACAAAGCGGGAACACCTGTGCCAGCGGCGCCTGACTTTCCGCTGAACTTTCGAACTCACCGCCCCACTCCAGCGAGTAACCGGTCGGCAGTTCAATCGCTTCGACCTCCCCGCGGATGCTGCTGTGATATTCAGCGGGCAGTCCCTGCTTCGGGTTGCACTGCACAGTGATGGTGCGCTGCCGGTCACGCCGTTTGACCAGCGCGTCCTCACTCACCGACTCAATCCCGCTGACAACCTGCTGCAAAGAGACAAAGCTGTTCTGCAAAGAACTGCGAATCTGGATATTCGTCATGTTTTCCAGGCTTTTGCGTTCCTCCGCCGGAGAACGGAACTGGATCGGGATCAATTTGTCATGTTCGCGGTAGAGCCCGGCGGTGATGCCATTAAAGTTCCACTGCAGGGCATTGGCAAGGTCGCTGCGGGTGATCCCGGCGTAACGCGCCTGGGTTTGCGAAAACTGCGGCCGTAGCACATCAACCGGCTGCCGCCAGTCGGTGCGCAGGTCGCGGGCGTTGCCGGAATCGGCGAGGATTTTCTCCGCTTTACCTGCCAACTCTTTCAACACGGCAACATCGGGGCCACGGAAACGGGCCTCGATCTTATAAGTGATCGCCGGACCGTTCTGGATTTTCTGCGCATAAGGTTCGGCTTGGGGAAAACTTTCCGCCATGTAGGCTTCAACCTTGGGTAACAACCCGTCAATAACCCGGTAATCCTCCACCTCGACCAAAATCTGCCCATAGGCGCTGTTCGGTGTCTGGTAATCGTAACTGATAATGAAACGCATGCCGCCTTCGCCGATAAAGCTGGTGGTATTGACCACGCCGTCGAGGCTGCTGACATATTTATCAATCTGCGCCAGATCCTCCGCCGTCTTATCGATATGCACCCCTTGCGGGTTCCAGTAGTTGACGTAGAAGTAGCGCTGGGTCGAGTCGGGGAAGAAGGATTTGGGGACATAGCCGAAACCGAACAGCGCCACACCAAGGGCCAGCAGGGTCGCCAGCATCACGATCCAGCGATGATGGATCGACAGGTGCAGCAGCTTCCGGTAGAACTTGTTCATCCCCCGGTTGTGCGAGTGGTCATCTCCGGTATGAACATGCTTGAGAAACCACACACAGAACAATGGCGTCACCGAAATCGCCAGAATCCAGCTGATAAACAAGGAGAGCGCCATAACGTCGAACAGAGAGCGGCAGAACTCGCCGACGTTCCCGGGTGAGAAACCGATGGCGGTAAACGCGAGGATAGCAACAATAGTTGCACCGAGCAGCGGCAAGCCGGCAGCCTTGACGGTTTTGGTCGCCGCCGTTTCCACATCTTCACCGTGCTCCATCCGTACCAGGGTGCCATCGGCAACAACAATGGCGTTATCGACCAGCATCCCCAGCGCCAGGATCAATGCACCGAGAGAGACCTTTTGCAGGTCGATGCCCATCGCCGCCATGCCGACGAAGGTACCGAGAATGGTCAACAGCAACACCGCACCGATCAGCATACCGGTACGCCAGCCCATGAACAGCATCAGCAGGACGATAACGATGGCGACCGCTTCGATCAGGTTGAGGACGAAGGTGTCGACCGACTCGGTCACCACCTTGCTCTGATAATAAATAGAATGCAGCTCAACGTTGGCCGGCTTGTTCGGCTCCAGTTCGGCGAGCCGTTTTTCGATCGAGTCGCCCATGGTGATGACGTTGCCGCCATCGAGGGTCGAGATGCCGAGGCCGATCCCCTCTTTGCCGTTGTAACGCAGGATGTTGCGCGGCGGGTCGATGTAGTCGCGGTAAATCGTTGCGACGTCACTGAGGCGCACCATACCCTGAGCACTGCCGATCAGCAGCTCAGCAATCTGCTCTTCGCTGCCAAGGCTGCCGGTCGGGGTGATGCGCAGATAGTTGTCGCCAACTTTTACCTTCCCGCTGCGCTGCACCAAGTTCTGCGCCTGCAGGGTGCCGATAATCTGCTGCGGGGTCAGACCGAGCTGCGCCAGCTGTGCTTGTTTAAACTCGACAAAAATCGCCTCCTGGCGCACGCCCCACATATCAATCTTGGCAACGTCGTCGCACAGCAGCAGCTCTTTTTTCAGGCTGTCGGCGTAATCTTTCAGCTCGGCATTGGTGAGCCCCTCGCCGGTCAGGGCGAAAAAGACGCCGTAGACATCGCCGAAATCATCGTTCACGATCGAGGGGCCGGCCCCCGGTGGCAGCTGCCCCTGTACGTCACTGATTTTGCGCCGCAGCTCATCCCAGATCTGTGGCAGCTGGTGGGACTTGAAGGTATCCTTCATATCCACGTAAACGAAGGAGTAGCCTTCCTGCGAGGTGGAGTAAATCTCCTTGACCTGCCCCATCTCCTGGATCGCCTCCTCGATCAGGTCGGTGACCTCCTCCTCCACTTCAGCCGGTGTCGCGCCCGGGTAAGCCGTCGCCACCACAGCGGTTTTGATCGTGAAGGTAGGGTCTTCCAGGCGTCCCAGGTTCTCGTAAGCAAGGATCCCCGCCGCCACCAGCAGGATGGTGAAGACGATCATCAGGGTCCGCTTCTGCAGGGCAAACAGTTGCTTCTCTTCTTGCATCACGCCCCTCTTTATTGTCCGTTATCGATACGCACTTCGGCAGTCATTCCCGGCAGAACATAAAAATCTTCCGGCATCGGGAAAGAAAAGCGCAGCGCATAGGTGCGGGTGAGTGGATCGGCGGAGACGTTCCATTCGATCAGTTTCGCCGTGACAGAGCGATTCGGAATCGCCGGGAAGCGGACCGTAGCGGTCTGCCCGTTCGGCTTTACCTGCCTTCGCCCAACTTCGTTCTCCGGGACCTTGATCTCCACCTCCAATGTCGACGTATCCTTGATCTCCAACACCTGCTTGCCGGCGCTGATCATCTCGAAATTTTCCGCGCTCTGGGTCGTAATAGTGCCGGAGAATGGTGCCTTCAGCGAGGTATCTCTCAATTTATGCCGCGCAATCTGCAGTTGTGCCTTGAGGCTCTGCACTCCGGCAAAGGCACTGTCAAAGGCGCTCTTGGCGCGATCGAAATCGGCCGTAGCACTGACATGCTGCTCAAACAGGGTCTGCGCCCGATCGAAATCGCGCTGAGCACGATCGCGCAACGATTCGGCCCCGGCCAGTTGAGCTTCAAGAACGCGGATGGCATCCTCGAAATCGCGCGGATCGATCTGCATCAGCAGCTGCCCCTTTATCACTTTGTCACCCGGTTTGACCGCCACCTTGACCAGCGGCCCACCGACACGAAAAGCCAGCTTTGCCTGCTGGCCCGCGAAAATGGTGCCTGGGTAACTTTGCTGAAAAGAACTGTTGCCCAGCGGCAGCCTGTCAGCAGCTAATAACAACAGCGGAAGCAATGAAAACAACAAGGCTAAAATAATGATCTTGTAGCTACGCATGATGAAACTCTCTTTTTAGTCGAGCGGTAACCGATACCGTAGCAGGCTTTGTTCGACACATTGATCGACAAGTGCCTGCAGGTACTCGCGGCTGTAAGTGGGTTGGTTCAAACGTGGCAGAATCGCACCACGATAATCGGAGTGGGTAATCAGAGGAGAAAGCAGCAGGTTGAAGTGCAGCACCAACATCTCTTTACTCAGGTCGGAATCGATTTTCAGCAACAGCTGCTCGACCTGCTCATGTTCACGGTTCATGATGATTTCACGAAAAATATCGTGCAGCGGACTCGGATACTGCAGCACCTGGTAAACTGCCCGGCTGTGCCACTCCGGCTTTTCATCATCGAACAGCATGTCGGCAAAGCGCACCACTGCCCGCCGCAAAGCTTCGGCCTGACCCGTTTTTTCGGCGAGATCGCAATCGGCAATATACTGGTCGAGGGGGTTATCGATCCAATCCTGGGCCACGTAGCGCAGGACCGCCTCCAGCAACTGATCACGGCCACCGAAATGGTAGTGAATGCTGCCGATATTTTCCCCTGCACGATCTGCAATAGCCCGTGTCGTCACAGTGCCAAAGCCCTTTTCTGCCGCCAATTCGCCCGCTGCTTCGATTAACGCCAACTGGGTCTTGTTGCTGGTTTGATATTTACTCATGCTGAGCCTCCCTCCGGCAAAATTTAATCGATCGATTAAATTTAGTCAAGCGATTTAAACAGTCGTTTGAAGTCTTTGCTTTCAACTGTTTTCTGCCATTAGAGAGAATCTATTACAGGGGAAAGGATCGAGAAATTGATGGGGAACTCAACCGGCCCACAGGTGCACTTTTGGTTAAGTTTGACAAGATAAGTATCGATCTGAAATAAAAACAGCCATCCAGAGCAAGTTCGCCCACCCCACAGGCAACTGATTCAGAACCTACACCTTTACTTCTCCACAACTTATCGATATTTATGCTCGGGATCCGGGGACTGCTCCTTCAAAATAGGCATCAAAGCAAGGCAGACTGGTTTTTATGTCCGGACCATTTCGGCAAATCGTCACAGATATCGATAGCCCGCTGACCGTAGAACAAATGGCAGCTCGGCTTGAAGGCAGTCGGTATTTTACCGCCCTGAAAATCGAACAGGGAAGGAAACGCCAGCCACATCCGGCGCCCTTCGTCGGCAATCAGAGTTCCACACTGCTTACAGCTGACTTTACAGGGCAAGATCCGCTCATTTACTCCCAGCTCGCTGTTGTAAAATCGCAGCTGCTCCAGCCCGGAAGCCAGCCTGACATGCTGCTTATGAAAGATCGCGGCCCACTGCATGGGAGCGCCATGCAGCCTTTGGCATCCGCGGCAGTGGCAGAGTTTCGCATCGACCGGGTCAGCACTCACCTCGTAGCGGACACTGCCGCAAAAGCAGGCCGCCTGGTACTTGACGACAAATCCGACATCATCCAGAGAGGCATATTCAGGCCCGAACGGGCTATTCCCTGTGAGCATCGCAAATCCCTCCTCGTTGACAATAGCTTAACAGCCAACGCGAGAATCGGTATGATATTCCCAGATTTTGCAAAAACCATTGAGGAAATACTGAGGCATGGAAACCGTCGATTGCAATCACTGCTACTCAACGCTCAAGAAAGATTCTCTGCGCAGAAGCTGCGCCAACTGCTTTCTCTGTACCGGGTGCGAAATTTACATATGCCCCAAGTGCGGGGAGGAAATCATTGTTTCACCAATGAACACAGAAGGCTATAAGCAACCTAGTTCTGACACGCAAGATCAAAACAATGAAGAGAAACTGTAGAGGAATGATGGCCTTTTCTGCCAGACAGGACAGATCACCAACCAAAAAAAGAAACCCTGCTCCAGTTCAGAGCAGGGTTTCTTGATGATAAACTTCTTGCTTACGCCGGTGTCCAATAGCAACGTTTCGGCGATACGATCTTTTCTTCTTTTTTCAGCACTTTCATCGCCTTGTCGACCTCTTTGCGTTCGATCCCGCCAAGCTCGGCGATCTTTCCAGCATTGAGGGGCTCGCCAGCATTTTTCATAACCTCTAGCACCTTGTCCGTCATCTCCATGAATTTGCTCCTGAAATTTAAAGAGTTGAAAGGGTTGTTTCAATACCGGAGAAACATTACCAGATTCGTCATCAAAAAGCGACTGGCAGATTTACCTCTCTTCAGCTTTCCGCGCCGACCTCGTCCAGTTCGACGGAAACGGGAGCAGGTTTGCGCTTCACCATCGCCAGGTAATTGCCGCCTAGAATCAGCAGAATGCCGACCACCGCAGGCGCCGTCCATTGATAATCTTCCCAGATTGTGGAGAGCAGCAGCGCGACCAACGGGAACAAAAGAGTTGCGTAAGCAGCACGACCTGCGCCGATTCGGCCGACCAGGCTGAGATAACAACCGAAAGCTATCACCGAACCGAACAGTGCCAGGTAGAAGAGTGAAGCCAAATAGGAGAAACTTGTTTCGATACTCAGCGGCGCAGCGGTAACAAAAGAGATGAGAAACATCAGCGCCGCTCCGTAAGCCATGCCGAAGGCGTTGGTCTGGACGACTGGCAACCCTTTCTGCTGGTTGCGCGCGGAGATGATGTTGCCAAGCGATGCCAGATAAGTGGCGAGAAAGCAATAGCCGAGACCGAGCAATGCGTCCCCGCCGGCATCGAAATGGGTCACCTCCGGCCAGAACATCAACACCAGCCCGAACAGGCCGAGCAACCCGCCAAGCAGCACTTTCAACTCAACCGGAGTGCCCAGGAACAAACGACCGTTGATCAGGTTCATCACCAGGATGGTAGAGAACACCACCGCAGCCAGGCCGCTGGTTATGCTCAGTTCGGCAAGATAGAAAAACAGGTAATTCAGCGCGAACAACTGACTGCCCTGCAATGCCATAAACAAGTGATCGTTACGGCTGAAGCGAAGAGCTCTTTTCGTCAGCAAGCACCAGAGAAACAGCATCACTGCCGCCAGAGCAAAACGGTAGAAAATGGAAAGCGCCGGGGCGACTGTGCCGAGTTGAAACTTGATTGCCAGCCAGGTGGAGCCCCAGATCAGTACGGTGAATGTGTAGAAGAGAAAATTAGCCACTGAATGAATTACAGCTTGCGCCGCTCCATAAAAGCTTCAACAATCAGTCCGGTCGGAATCGCCAAACCGATGGTGATCACCGCACGTGCCAACGAGAATGGCCAGCCAAGAAATCCGACTTCAACCGGAATCATCTGTACTTTGACGGCATAGCTGGTCAGAACGATGGTGATCACCGCCCAGCGTGCACCCTGCTTCTGGATGCTCATCAGCAGCGGAAAAATAATATAAGCCGGGCCGATCAATACAGTTCCACAGATTGTCGCGATGACCAACCCCTTTACGCCCCCTTCGCGCCCGAGCAGACGTACGATCAAATCTCGGCTGATCCAGGTTTGCAGCAGACCGACCAGCCCGAACACCGAACAGATCAGCAACACCACTGATCCCAGGGTGTTCGCGCCAATGCTCAAGGCGTTGGCGGCGCGCTCCGGGGCGACCGAAAAAGCATAAAGGTAGAGATTGACAGTGAACAGAAGCAGCCACTGAGTGCGAACCATGTTCATCATAGCAGCATCCCCAACAGCAGGCCGCCAACCATGGCAGCGACAAAACTGATCAGGTTGCGCAGCAGGGCGAAACGACTACCGAAGGTCTGAGCTTCGAAGGGCAGGGTGACAATGCCGACCGAGATCCAGCTGACAATGAAAGCCGCAACAGCTGGCGGCCAGGCTCCGGCATCGAGTAATGACCCGGCCAACGGGTACGCCGCCAGCGGCGGACCGATCGCCACTGCTCCAGCTGAGGCGCCGATCAGTAACCCCAGAAGTCCGCTTGACTCGCCAAGCCATTCGGTAACCAGCTCTGGCGGCAGAAATTCCTGAAACAACCCAACCAATCCGAACACCGCGATCAACAGCGGGACCAGTTTGAGCAACGATTTTCCGGCGACTCGCAATGACTGGCCGGTCTTCTGCCGATCCCTCGCCGCCAGGAAAAGGTAAACTGTCGAAATTATCAGTAAATATACCAGCCCAACTTTTGACATCTAAACGTCTTTCTCGTCCTTCGGTAAACCTGCAAAGCCGTGAATCCGCAGTATCCTACTCCCTGCGGGTCTTTGCCACAATATTTCCGGTAAAAAACATCCCTTGACAGTGTCCATCAGACCTGTAAAATCACGACCGTTTTGGTAATTATCACGCATTTAAGGAGAGGATCCGATGAAAAAGTTTGTCTGTGTTATCTGTGGTTACGTCCACGAAGGAGATTGCCCGCCAGCCGAGTGCCCGACCTGTAAAGCTCCGGCTGATAAGTTCGTTGAACAATCCGGCGATCTGGCTTTTGCTGACGAGCACCGTATCGGCGTTGCCAAAGACGTTGACCCGGAAATTATCGAAGCTTTGCGCATGAACTTTACCGGCGAGTGCACAGAAGTCGGCATGTACCTGGCGATGAGCCGTCAGGCCGACCGCGAAGGCTACCCGGAAGTTGCCGAAGCCTACAAACGTATCGCTTTTGAAGAAGCGGAGCATGCAGCCAAGTTCGCTGAACTGCTGGGCGAAGTTGTCGTTGCCGACACCAAGACCAACCTGCAAATGCGCGTTGACGCGGAGCACGGCGCCTGCCAGGGCAAAAAAGACTTGGCCACCAAGGCCAAGCAGCAGAACCTGGATGCGATCCATGATACTGTGCATGAGATGTGCAAAGATGAAGCGCGTCACGGCCAGGCATTTGCTGGGCTGCTGAAGCGTTTCTTCAGCTAAGGCATATTCCCGCTGATTGTTAAAAAGGCTCCTGTTTCCGGGGGCCTTTTTGTTTTTTTAGAGGTGCAAAGCAGTAAAATCAAGATCAATATCGCGGGGTTTCGGGCGCGCAAGCCCACGGCTTCAAGCTTTTGACTTTAATTTCCCATTCGGCAGAACATTCCTCTATAATCCCACCCCATGCTCGATTATTTCACCCCCGACAGTATCGACCAGCTCCGCTACGCCATCAGGGACGCAAACGACAACGAAATCTTTGTCCTCGCCCAGACTGATGCCGATAAACGCATCGTCCAGATCGAAGTGCTGGCGCGTGGCGGCGAAACGTCCGTTACTGCGATCCTGCAAACCTGTGGATACGGCGATGTCGTTATCCACAACCACCCATCCGGTGACCTGCGCCCATCCGGCGCCGATATCGAGGTGGCCTCACAATTCGGTTCTTTGGGCGTCGGCTTTTACATTGTCAACAACGCTGTGGATAACCTGTACAGGGTTGTTGAAGCTTTTGCCGCCAAAGACGAGCAGAAGATCTCCCCGGAACAGATCGGCGAACTGCTCGGCCCCGAAGGGGTGATCGCCGAAAACCTGCCAGATTTCGAAGAGCGGCCGGAGCAGCTGCGCATGGCTTTTACCGTTGCCGAGGCGTTCAACAGCGGCAAGCTGGCCGTGGTTGAAGCGGGTACCGGCACAGGGAAAAGTCTCGCCTACCTGGTTCCGGCGCTGCTTTGGGCGCGCAGCAACAACGAGCGGGTGGTCATTTCGACCCGTACCATCAACCTGCAAGAGCAACTGATCCGTAAAGACCTGCCGTTTCTAGAGCGCGCGACGAAAATCGAATTCCGCGCCGTACTGGTGAAAGGACGGAGCAACTACCTCTGCTGGCGACGCAGCGAAACCGCCGGCCGCGACCTCGGCCTGTTCGATCAGGAACAGGTCGATGAAATCCAGCAGATTCTCAAATGGGCGGAAACAACCAGCGACGGCTCAAAAGAAGACCTCTCTTTTATCCCCAGCTATCAAGCCTGGGAAGAAGTTTGCTGCGAGGCGGACCAGTGCGCGCGGGTGCGCTGTCAGCACTACAGCCGCTGCTTCTTTCATAAGGCTCGTCGCCAGGCTGCTCGGGCCGATGTCCTAGTGGTCAACCATGCCCTGCTGCTCTCCGACCTGAGTTTGCGCCTGCAAACCAGTAACTACTCGGCAACAGCGGTTTTACCTCCCTTTGAACGAGTGGTTCTGGACGAGGCCCATCACCTGGAAGATGTCGCCACCAGCTATTTTTCTTCGCAGATCACCCGCTTTACCTTCTCCCGCGTACTCAACCGGCTACGTCACCCGCGCAAACCGAATCAGGGCTTGCTGCCACGATTTCTCGATCAACTGTCGCAGAAGCTGCCGGAAAGCGAGGATGAGCTTTACCGCGCCCTGCATGGACAGATCGAAACCCTGATCAGCAAGCGACAGCAATTACTGGAAACAGCACTGGAAGAGCTGCAGTCGGTCGGCGAAGAACTGCCTGCGGCCCTCGGCAAGCAAGTCTCCAGTAAATTCGAGCTAAAGCACCGGGTACTCCCCGATTTTTTACAAACCCCGGTCTGGCAGCAGATTTATCAGCGGGTGGAAAAACTGCGCACCGGTGCCCACGAGATGGCCGACGGCATCCTCGGTCTGCTGAAAAGCAGCGACGCGCTACCGGAAGAGGTGGGCGACAAGCTGAATTCCTCACTGGTCGACCTGCGCGGCATCGCCGGTCGGCTGGAAGGGCTTGCCGCCGACCTGGCATCTTTCCAGGCAGCTGCAGATAACGCCTGTATCTGGCTGGAAGTGCGCGAAGGACGTATCGGCCGAGGCAAAGGCTTGATCACCAGCCTCTGCCAAGCCCCGCTGGAGGTTGCCGACAGCCTCAACAAGGCACTCTACGAACGCTTTCGCACCTTGGTGATGACCAGCGCGACTTTGACCGTGGCTGGTGCTTTCGGCTATTTTCATTCCCGTGTTGGCCTCGACCGGGTCGAACCGGGCCGGTTGCTTGAACTGACCCTCGATTCCCCCTTCGATTACCAGCAGCAGGCACTGGTGGCCATTCCGAAAGATCTACCGGAACCGGGCAAACCGGGCTTTGCCGAAGCAGTCCGCGATGCGGTGGAGAAAGCGGTGCTGGCCAGCGGCGGTCGCAGCTTCGTTCTTTTCACCTCCTATGCCCTGTTACGGCAGGTGCATGAAGAGCTGTCACCGGTTTTGGAAGCGCAACGCCTGCGTTGCCTGCGCCAGGGGAGTGAAAATCGTCACCGCCTGCTGAAGCGCTTTGCCGAAGATGAGTCGAGCATCCTCTTCGGCACCGACTCTTTCTGGGAAGGGGTCGATGTCCCGGGCCGCTCGCTGGAACAGGTGATCATCGCCCGGTTGCCGTTCAAAGTGCCGACCGAGCCAGTGCTCGAAGCCCGCGCCCAGGCAATCGAAGCGCGTGGCGGTGACTCCTTTATGGAGTACACCGTGCCGCAGGCTGTGATCCGCTTCAAGCAGGGCTTTGGCCGCTTGATCCGGCACCGCAAAGATCGTGGTGTAGTGCTGATCCTCGACACCCGGGTGGTGCGCCGCGGCTACGGCCGGATGTTTTTGCGTTCACTGCCGCCAGCCCGAGTGGTCAATGGCGACAGTGAACAGGTGTTTACTGAAATCAGAAACTTTTTTTCCATTTAATGGGAGCTTTTATGTTCAGAATTCTGAAATGGTTATCGATCGTCCTGATTCTTCTGTCGCTGATCGCCTGCGACAGCGGACAGATTTTTCACAAACTGCGCCCAAGCTCCGTCATCCTTGCTTTTGGTGACAGCCTGACCTACGGCACCGGCGCCGAAGAGGGCAATAGCTACCCTGTGCAGCTGCAGCATTTGACCGCCCGCAACGTCCACAACGCCGGGGTCCCCGGTGAAGTCAGCGCTGAGGGGGCGCGCCGCCTGCCGACGGTTCTGGATGAAGTCGAGCCGGACCTGGTCATCCTCTGCCACGGTGGCAACGACATGCTGCGCAAACTGGACAAGCAACAGCTCAAAAACAACCTGCGCCGGATGTTCGAAGCAGTCAACCAGCGCGGCATCCCGATGATCATGATTGCCGTACCACGTCCAGGTCTTTTACTTAGCGATGCTGATGTTTATGAAGACTTGGCCAAAGAGCTGAACATCCCGCTGGTCGATGACATCCTTGGTGATCTGCTGAGCAAGCGCGAATTGAAGAGCGATCACGTCCACCTGAACGCTGCCGGTTACCGCAAGCTGGCGGAAGCGGTTGCTGAAAAGCTGGTGGATTTGCGAGCGATTTGATCCATTGCATACTGTCGACAATTTGACAAAAGGCGCCCCTCGGCTATCTTTTCTAAACAAGGCCAATCATGGCGGAACCCGGAGAGGAGGTGCCTATGCCACAGGAGATGAAGCATCAGGAAGCACTCAAGATTGCTGTTGAAACGGAAAAGGGTCTGATCTGCTTTTACCGTCGTGCCGCAGAGCTGGTTGCCGACGACGGAGCCAAACAGTTCTTCAGCCGTCTGGCCAAGGAAAAAGAGGAGCAAGCTGGAAAACTTTTCCGCTTTTATAAAGGCACAGAGTACGGTTCCCTCGACGAATACATCAACAGCTCCTGCACCTTTAACGCTGAGGCAATGAAAGAGCTGAACGGGCTGGAAGATGTCAGCGTTAAAGAGCGCCGGGCACGTGAGATCGCCATGGCAAAGGAACAAAATTTGGAGAAAACCCTGCGCAGTAAAGCGAAAAATATTATCGATCCAGGGGTTCGCGAAATCTTTGAACAGATGGCCAAAGCGAGTCAGCACCACTATGAAATCGTCGAATCGGAATACGCTCGAATGATGCGCATGCCGCATGAGACAGACATCAATACCTTTGTCAGGGAGTAACGAGGAATTTATGAAAAGCATGATCTGTGGGCTTCTGCTGCTTCTTGCCGGCAGTGGAAGCCTGTTTGCCGCCGAGTTTGATTACGCTGACTTCCAACGTATTCTCGACCAGAAATGTAGTCAGTGCCACACCCAGCTACGGATCGAAGATGCCATGCTGCGCGGTGCCGACATAGATACGATCATTGCCAAGATGATCCGTTTCGGTGCGCGCCTGAGTGAGCAGGAGCAAGAAGTGATGGGCGTGTTCTGGAATGCTGACAACAAACCACAAACTACAGCCGAGCCTGCAAGCCCCCAGGATCCGCTCCGCGAATACCGGGCGGTACTGCAACAGCGCTGTACAGGCTGCCATTCGCTGGCGATCGTGGAAAAAGCGCTTGCCGAAGGCCGTTCGATCGAAGGGATCATCGAGGATATGAGAAAACGGGGAGCCATCATCACCCCGGCAGACAAAAAGGTGCTGGGAACATTCTGGGGCGAACCCTTGAAAGTCCAGCCGGAATAGATTTACCGGGCCACCCTCGCGGTGGCCTCTTTTTATTTTATCGCTATCCAGGAGGGGGAGATGCGACCGATCAAAGAGTGGCCGGCAGACGAGCGGCCGCGCGAAAAACTGCTCGCTTTAGGGGCGGAGCAGCTCACCGATGCTGAACTTCTGGCACTGATTATCCGCACTGGAGATTCATCCAGCAAACAGAGCGCCGTCGACCTGGCACGCGGCCTGTTGAGCCGCTTCGGCTCGCTGCGGCAGCTCTCCACTGCCGGAATCAGTGAACTTTGCAGCCAACCGGGCATCGGCCCGGCAAAGGCGGCTGAAATCCAGGCCCTGTTCCAGATTGCCCGGCGTTTTGGCGATAACCGCTTGCAACCGGGACAGGCTTATCGCTCATCAAAAGACGCTTTTTCCCACTTCCACGAACGTCTCTGCGACTACCGCAAAGAGCTGTTCCTCGCCCTGCTGCTCGACAGTAAGAACCGGCTGATCCGGGAAGTGCAGATCTCCGAAGGCAGCCTGAATGCCAGCATTGTTCACCCCCGCGAAGTCTTCGCCCCGGTGCTGCGTGAATCGGCCTCGGCGGTGCTGTTCGTCCATAATCACCCCTCCGGCGACCCGACCCCGAGTCGGGAGGATATTGAAATTACTGAACGGCTGAAACAGGTCGGTGAATTGATGGGCGTGCGCATACTTGATCACATCATCATCGGCAACGGAGATTATGTCAGCTTGGCGGACCGAGGAATCTTGTGAGACAAACCGGGGAGCGGATTCCGCTCCCCGGCGAGATACAATTACAATCCTTCGTCGGTCAAAGCGTCAAGGAAGCTAAGCAGGTCACTGATCTCCTGCTCGGCCAACTCAACCGTCACCGGATCGACCAGATTGTCCTCAACATCCGGCACCAACCCGCCTCTGTCGAGGTGAAAACGCACCATCTCTTCCAAGGTGGCAAAGTAACCATTGTGCGAATAGGGAGGGGTTCTGGTGATATTGCGCAGAGTCGGAATTTTGAACTTGCCGTTCTGCTCTGGCCCAACGGTATAACCGAGGCCATAGTCTTTACTCGGGTTCACAGTATAGTTATTCGGCACCCCGATATTGGCGTAACCATAGCTGGTAAAAACTGCTCCGGGAGCACCCTGCGGCACATCCAGTGAATGGCAAGCGTCGCATCGAGCCTTTTGGAAAGCTGCCAAACCATTGGCTTCATTGGCCGTCAGCTCTCCACGATCGTAGCGTGAAGTAAAAGCATTGAGTTCGGCTGACCTCTCATATGCAGCAATCAAGTGCGCCATTTCATCGTAGGCCTTTTCCGGCTTGGAAAAGAAATTACGCCCGTAATAATCCAAGAGTAAATGGGCGTAATCAGACGCCTCGACACGTTCGACAAAGACCTCGATGGAAGGCAGGTTCATTTCAACCGGGTTCAGCGGCGGTCCCTGGGCCTGTTCTGCCAGCGGGTCACCGAGAGTATAACCGGTTGCCCGGCCGTCCCAGAACATTCCACCGAACCATTCGCCATCAACTTCCTGCAAAATTGGGCTGTAACCGCAGTAAGCGGATGTAGGCGCATTCCGCCCACCAAGTGAGACCCCGTCATCTCCCAGAGAAACCATGCTGTTAACCGGATCCTGCCTGTTGCTCGGATCGGCGAAGCCGGCTGAGCGATGGTGGCAGGTTGCGCAGGACTGGGTACCATTTAAAGAGAGGTTGGTATCCTGATAGAGGTGACGACCAATTTTTTCTTCAGTACTGAGAGTGATAGCAACTGCTGAGCTGAGCATAAATACCAGCCAAAACGCAGTCGTACATAATAACAACTTTCGCATTTTTCCCCCTTGATTAGACAGATACAGCTGTCTCTGCACGAGACACAATATCTGTTCGCTCGTTAAATGTGATGCTACGGAATTTAATGCAAGGAGGGCCCTTCCTCAGCTCTCTCAAAGATAGCAAAAAAGAAGGGGAATGCGAGTCATAAATTAATTAATTTCTTCTATCTGAAATTGATGTCTTAAAAAGAAAAGAGAGTCAGTCAATCCCATACTCTTTAACCTTGTACATCAAAGAGCGCAAACTTATCTCCAGTATTTGCGCAGCCTTAGTTCGATTGCCCCCAGTACGATCGAGGGCTTTGCGAATGTACTCCTTCTCAAGTCGCTGCGCTGCTTCCTTCAGCGAAAAATCTGCCAGGTTGTCACTTAAAGAGACATCCTGCCGCAATCGCAGTGGCGGCAACTCGAGGGTTTCACCAGAGCTGAAAATGAGAGCTTTCTCCAGATAGTTCTGCAGCTCGCGGATATTGCCGGGCCATTGGTAACTGGTCAGCTGCCGCTTGTCCTGCTCAGACAGTCGCAACATCTGTCGCCCCTCTTTACGGCACAACTCGCCGAGAAAATATTCCGCCAACAGGATGATGTCTTCAGGCCGTTGCCGCAGAGGCGGCAAGTTGATATCGACCACCGCAAGCCGGTAATAGAGATCGCTGCGAAACTGGTTTTTCTCCACCGCTTCGTGCAGGTCACGCCCGGCTGCAGCAACGACGCGGGTATTGACCTTTTCCGCCTTGGTCGCGCCGACTTTCCGTACCTCTCCCTCCTGCAACACCCGCAGCAGCTTCGGTTGCAGATCCAGGGGCAACTCTGCGATCTCGTCGAGAAACAGGGTGCCGCCACTGGCAATACTGAACAATCCCTGCTTTTCCCGGTCGGCCCCGGTGAAGGCGCCTTTCATGTGACCGAAGAGTTCGCTCTCGAGCAAACCGGAAGCGATGGCACTGCAGTTGATCGCCAGAAACTCTCCTGTGCGGTCACTTTCGCCATGCAGAGCACGAGCAATCAACTCTTTGCCGGTACCGGTTTCACCGCTGATCAAAACCGGCGAATCAGCGTTTGCCGCAGCCTTGACCAGCTGCAGGATCTGCTGCATCTCTGTACCGGAATGGACGATCCTGTCAGTGGTGAAGCTTTGCCCCTGTTTCGACAGTTCGGTCTTCAGCTGCTGGTTTTCCATCCGCAGCTGTTGTCGCTCTTCCGCCTTGCGCAGCGTCAGCAGAACTTCATCCGGCTTGAATGGTTTGGAAATATAGTCGTAGGCACCCCGCTTCATGCAATCGAGAGCGGTATCGACACTGCCATAGGCGCTCATCATGATGATGGTGCTATCGAGGTTGCGCACCTGCGGCTGATCGAGGAAGCTGAGGCCGTCCATATCGGGCATACGGATATCGGAGAGGATGACGTCGAACCTCTCCCGCTCGATGGCCGTCAACGCTTCCACACCGTTGGCAGCTTCTGTCACCCGGTACTGATGAGGCTCCAGTACCAGGCGCAGCATGTGACGCATCGCTTTCTCATCGTCGATAATCAAAATATTCTGGAACTGTTCCGCCATAAACTCCTCCGCCTATCCCCCATATCCTGAAAAGATAGCCGTTTTCCAGCAAATGTGCAAATTTTGCAGCCCGCCATAACTTTTAGCGGCGAACCTGCATACCGGATGCTGCCTCTCGTTTACCGAGTTATTTCGGCAACATGAATACTCATAATTTAGAGCAGAAGAAAAAATCTAACCGTTTTCGTCTTTTTACGTTGATTTTAAAAATTATCTCTTTATAATTTGCTTCTGCTAATCTTGTGAGGGGATTTTCAAGCCTGCGCCGAAGGAGACGACATATGCGGCTTTTTGGAAAAATTTTTCTGCCAATATTCATTTCCCTGCTGATTGTCTCGCTCATTATCGGCTACACAACCTACCAGAAAACAGATCAACTGGTCGAAAGTGGAATCACACGCGAAATCGCCTTGCGCAAAGAAAGCCATAGCGACCTGGCCAAAGAGAAGCTCTCAAAAATTGTGCAAAGCTCTGCCATCAGCGCAAAACTGCATAAAGAGCAGGCGGCTGTTATCTCATCTCTTGATTTCGTCAAGCGGGCTTACAGCGCTGCGGGTCAGGGCAACATTAACAATGAAAACGATGAACAGGTCACGCAAGCAAGAAATTACCTGAAAGATAATTTCCAGCAGATCGAAGATAGCTTTATCCGGTTGACCGGAAGCCCCGACATGCGTGCCCATTTCCACCTGTCAAACAGCCGCTCTTTCGCACGCGTCTGGCGAAACGGCTGGCAGGTTAAGCGTAACAATCAAAAGCTGGACATTTCGGATGACCTCTCCAGCTTCCGTGAGATGGTGGTCGAAATCAACAAAAGTGGAAAACCGCTCGCAGGGCTTGAACTGGGCATCGGTGGTTTCGTTATCCGCGGTATCGTACCGATAACCGACCTTGAAGGAGAGGCGGCCGGTTCGATCGAAATCTATTCCTCCTACGGCAAGCTTGTGCAGGGGATCGAGCTCGCTAGTGACATGAGCATCAGCCTGATCATGCCTGCAGAGAAGTTGAAAATTGCCAAACGCCTCAATGATCAAGCCAAGTACCCAGTAATCGATAACAGTTGGGTCCAGGTCTGCAGCTCCGAAAACGATATCCTGCCGCAAGTTTATCGGTCGGATCAATTCGCCAGTGCCTATCGTCAACCTGATTACCAATTCGAAACTGAAAATCACAGCGTTTATACCAAGCAAGTGGTCGATTTCTCTGGCAAACCAATCGGCATGCTGGTGTTGACTGAAGACCTCAGAAACTGGAATGCACAAATCGCCGCAACACGAAAAGCAGGCGACGACCAGAGCAATGCAGCTCTTATCACCACCATTCTACTACTGGCAGCCGCTATTCTCACCCTTGGTACTATCGGTTATTTCCTGGCACGGCGGATCAGCAACGCGACCCAGTCAGCGGTTGATATGCTCGACCAGATGGAGGCGGGAAATCTCGATGTCCGCCTGGAAAGTGCCGGCAAAGATGAAATTGCCGAGCTGAATCGTTCCCTCAACAAGTTTGCCGATAACCTGCGGGATGAGGTTCTGGCAGCTTTCGAGAAGCTTGCTGCCGGAGATTTGACTTTTGAAGCACATGGCGTCATCCGCGAGCCGTTGCAGCGCGCCAACCAGTCGCTCTCCGAAGTCATGGCCCGGATTCAGCAGAATGGAGTGCAGATTGCTTCCAGCAGCAGCGAAGTTGCAGATTCCAGCCAGTCCCTGGCCCAAGGCGCCACAGAGCAGGCCAGCAGTCTGGAAGAGATCTCTGCCTCCCTCGACGAGATGTCTTCACAAACGTCGCTGAATGCAGACAATGCCAACCAGGCAAGAACCCTTGCGGCCCAGGCAAGTCAATCTGCAGCATCAGGCAATCAGCAGATGGAAAACATGGTCTCCGCCATGGCAGAAATCAACACTGCAGGAGAAAACATCAGCAAAATTATCAAAGTCATCGACGAGATCGCTTTCCAGACCAACCTGCTGGCACTCAACGCAGCGGTCGAGGCCGCTCGCGCAGGTCAGCACGGCAAGGGCTTTGCCGTGGTCGCTGAAGAAGTTCGCAACTTGGCAGCCCGCAGCGCCAAGGCAGCACAGGAAACCGCCGACCTGATCGAAGGGTCAGTCGAAAAAACAGCCAACGGTACTGCCATCGCCCACCAGACTGCGGAATCCCTGCAAGAGATCGTCGATGGCATCTCCAAAGTGAGCGATCTGGTTGCGGAAATTTCCGCCGCCAGCAACGAGCAGGCCCAGGGAATTTCCCAGATCAACCAAGGGATCAGTCAGCTCGACAATGTGACCCAGCAAAATACTGCAACTGCCGAGACCAGTGCCTCAGTCGCTGAAGAGCTGTCGGCACAAGCGGCACAGATGCGTCAGATGCTACAGCGCTTTACCCTCAAGCAGGGTGGTGCTATGCCGATGATTTCACCTGCAGCGGCTCCAGTCCCTCCGCAAGAACCTTCGGCAGAGAGCCATGGCTGGGCGCAACTGAGTGCGCCAAGGCAGGATCCTAACAGCGTCAAAATTGCGCTAGATGATTCCGACTTCGGTAAATACTGAAAAACCAAAGCCCCGGTCAAATAGACCGGGGCTTTTCTTAACCGTTTGCCTGCAAGGCTGACGGGATCTGTGCTTCGCAGGGAATTTTGACCTGGCAGAGCCCACAGGGAGTATCACCAAGGCCGAAGTTTTTCGCCACATAGGGAGCAGTGACACCGCGAATATACTTGAAGCAGGCAGGCTTATCATGACCGACATCTTTCGCGATGGCATCGATCGGGCAGCGGTGGACACAGGCGCCGCACTTACCTTTGGCATACCAGAGACACCAGGCCTGATGATCTTCGCCGTACATACGTGATGTCACCGGCAGGTCGGCTTTGACAACAACCGAGCCGAAACGAACCGCCTTGCCGAAACGAGTGATCAAACCATCGGAAAGGCCAAAAGTTCCGTGACCGGCGACAAAAGCAACATGCCTCTCCGACCAGTTAGAAGCAATGCCGAACTTTTCCGAGGTCCGGTAATCAAAGTCGAGTAACCTCTCCGGCGCGACGGCAGGGTAACCTGCCGCACTGAGCCTTCCTGCCAGATGAGATCTCAGCCCGCAGTTGAACTCCTCCCCATGATAGCGCGAGCGCGCCCAGCGTTCCGCCGGCAACTCGTTCATCGCACGCTGATCGCTCCGCGTCGCTTCTGTCTGCGGGAGAACGTAGCTGATCACGCTCAGCTCCTCAGCACTTGCCTGAAGACCGGGCCTGCCGAGAGCAAAAGCCTCTTCCGGGGTCCAGTAAAAAGGACCGATCATCTTTTTTATCTCGACAAAAAGTGGATCACTGGCTGCCGCCACAGCAATGTGCGGCTGTTTCCAGGCTTTTTCACCGCCCTGCATGTGAAGACTGTTAAGCGGCGATCCCTGCCAGAAATCGAGAATCACGGTTTCGATCTGTTCGAGAGTCAACTTTCTCATGGCGGCGATTGTTGCCTGACCGGGCCTGCGAGTCAATTACTGATTTCTCGAGAAAACAGCAGTTCAGCCGAGCAATGCCGGCCAACCATTCCCCTTCATTTAATGAGGATAATGCTGTATACTGATCTTTTGTTTTCTGAATATATTTATCGAAAAATTACCGCGGATACAGGCAGGTGGATGTACGTCAGTCACAATGAATTAGTCTGGATGTTAAGGCAGTTTGACGGGCAAAGAATCGCCCAGGAAAAACTGCTGCGCAAATTTTCCAACCACAGCCTGTTCAGCCTGCTGCCCTGTTTCGACGGCATAGAATCCCTTTTTGAAAAATCTGATGATAAAAGCAGAATTGCAGCCAAAACGATTCAAGCTCTGCAGACAAGAATCAACCGTGAAATAAACCTCCCCGAAAACAACCTTGAGGACATCTCGTACTCCAGGCTTGCAAGTTCTTTGCTGCCTATCGTTGCCGAAACCTTGAAAAAGGAGGCTAGCTCCACACTGGAAACAGGAGCCCGGGTCAGGGTCAAGCTCGATTCCAGTGCCAGCTATGCCAAACCGGGGAGCGAGGGCTTTATCGTTGAAAAGCTGGAGGACGCTGCAAAAGTCAAGTTCTATTCCATCACCGGGCGCTATGGCGTCGAGATGTTTACGATGGAAATTCCCGACGAAGATCTTGAAGTTTTAGGCATTGATGAGCTGTTGCAGAGGCACCAGGATTTCACCGGCATCGCGCAGTACTTTTTCAACGATTCCATGCTGCGGGCAATGAAATCGCAGATCGATTCGTCCGTTTACACCTTTGCCGCCCGGACCGCGATTGAATATCTCGTCGCTGAAGGCTTTTTGAAGCGCGAGGGCGACCAACTGATAAGCGTACCGAGCAAAAATTTCTCCGTCCTTGCGCCCAGGCTGGACGCCACCTATCGCAACGAAGAGCTGTTCAGTTCGCACAGCCTGTCGTCACCCCCTTCGGAGCGCAAACCTCATGTCCTGCGGCTGGAGCTGACCACCGGCTGCGATTACAACCGTTGCACCTTCTGCACCGAGTACGCCGGTATGAAACCGGTGACCAAAAGCTTTGAGCAGTTCAAAGAGCATGTTGATCGCGTGACTGAATCGATCGGTTCCGAGAAGTCGCGAATCGAGCGACTGTTCATCGGCAGCGGCAATACCCTGGCGGTAGAAACCGAACTTCTGCTGAAGTCACTCAACTACGCGGCGAGTATCTTCGAACCACAGAGAATCTCCCTTTACGGCAGGACCAGCTCAATTCTGCAGAAATCGGTTGATGACCTGAAGCGCCTGAAAGAAGCAGGTTTTTCTTTGATCTACTGGGGATTGGAGAGCGGCTCGGATGAAGTCTTGAACTATGTCTGCAAGGACTGCACACGCGCCGATATGATCGAAGCGGCACGTAGGCTGGCCGAAGCAGAAATCGAGGTCTCGGCGATGATGATGCCTGGGGTCGGCGGCCTGAAGTTGTCGGATGCGCACGTTGCCGGGTCGATCGAACTGCTGCACAACATCGAGATCACCTATCTGACCCTGCTCGCCATCAATCCGAGTGAAAGCTCGCAGTATGCACGGAATATGCTCGCCGAAGCCGACAACCGACACTTAACCCCCGAGGAAGTCAACGCCCAGGTTTACCAGCTGCTCGAGGGATTAAATCCAAGCGGAATACAGATCGGCATGTTCACCGAAGAGGTCGACCAGGTCAGCAGCAATACCCTGAGGTTCAACAATCAATTCAGCGAATCGAACAAAGAGCTGTTGCTGAGAGATTTCTGGAACTGATCTCGCCTCCAGCCCTTCAGTTTCTTGCCTCCCGTCGCGCCAGAAAAGTCCAACAACTTAAAGTCACCACGCCGACACCGGTCGCCAGCAGTCCGATCACCTGAACCTTGTCGCTCCAGTCGAGGGAGATCAGCCACATGGCGAAGGCGCCAATAATAAAGAAAATAAACACCAGCAGCGAGGAGGCGGCACCGGCATTGCGGTCGACCTGTTCCAGCACCAGGTTGTTGCTCGGCGGCCGGCTCAGGCCGAGGGAGAAAGTAATCGGTATCATCGGCAGGACCAGCGACCAGGGATCGGGAAACAACCGCAACAGCATGATGATGCCCCCGAGCAGAAAACCAGCGAAGCCGAGCGACATCACCTTACCGGGAGACATCCAGCGCAACAGGCGGGTACAGAGCAGGGAGCCCGACATAAAAGAGAGGGCGTTGATGGCAAACAGGTAACCAAAGGTCTGTTCCGACAGTCCGAACCTGGTGATATAAATATCGGCCGCCCCGGCGATGTAGCCGAAGTGGGGCAGCACCACCAGGCTGATCATCAACGCGTAGGCCATGTAACGCCGGTTTCGAAACAGCTGCAGGTAGATGGTCGCCGTTTCCAGCGCGCTGGTGTTCGATTTCTCTTGCAGCGTTTCCTCCATCCGCAGCACACCGATCAGAGCCACCGCCGCCACCGCCGCCTGGCAAACAAAGATCCAGCGCCACGATGCCCAGACCATCAACCAGCTACCGAGAATCGGGGCAACCGCCGGAGCGAGCGCCATGATGACACCGATCCAGGCAAGAATCCGCACCCGCTCTTCACTACGATAAAGGTCCTTGGTCATGGCCATGGCAAGCGCCGCCGCTGCGGCCGCTCCAGCGGCCTGCAGCACACGGAACAGAATCAGGCTGCCGACATTTGTAGACAGGGCACAGAGCAATGACGCGACGATAAACAGGACGAGGCCCACCAGCAATGGCGGTTTACGCCCGCACCGATCGGAGATCGGCCCGTAAACCAGAAGAAACAGGCAGTAACTGACAAAAAAACAGACCAGAGTCAGGTTGACTACCGTCAACGGCTGCTGCCAGGTTTTCTGCAGCAGCGGGATCGCCGGTAAATACATATCGGTCGACAGCGGCGGGAACGCGGAAAGCAGAACAAGCAGAAAAAAGATTGCGGACTTTTTCATAACGGGACTTTGTAACGCCGGGCAGGGTGAAGAGGCAATGATTATTTTTTCGTTCGAGTCGCATCCGGAGACACCAGAGAAGTCCTGTTGTTACTGTGGCTGCAGAGTTCCGCGCCTCTCCTGCAGTCGGAAGACCGCCATAAGCACCACGCCTTTGAGCAAGGTCGTCACACTGATCGCCCACCAGACGCCGCTGATGCCCATGCCGAAATTGACCGCCAACAGCCAGGCCAGCGGAATACGGCCAAGCGTCAGCGGCACCCGCACCCACATGTAAGGCGCGGTTTTACCGATACCGTTATAAGCCCCTTCCAGCACCAGCTCCCAGCCGAGGAAGAGTTCGAAGTAACCGACGATGCGCAAATACTCGGCACCATGGCGGATCACTTCGGCATCGTTATTAAGCAGGCCGATCAACTGCTGCGGAATCAGGATGAACAGCAGCGCCATCGGCAGCAGAATCAGGCTCGTCAGCCAGACGCCGCGCATGGCGATCCGCTGCACCTGTCCCGATTCTCCACGACCGATACTGTGACCGACCAGAGTGCTTATTGCCACTGACATGCCGACACCAAAAAAGTAAGGGAACCCCTCCCAGCGGTTGGCGATGTTCAGCCCGGCCAGCGGCTCCATGCCGAAGCGGGTGATGACCACAGTCAGCAAAGGGAAAACGATAGTCCAGGTCATGTTGGTCGCCGCCGAGGGGATACCGATCAGCAGCAGGCGTTTGAAATATTTGCCGGAAATCTGTCGCAGGGTGCGTAAACGGCCGATGTAATCCCAGTAGCGCATGGCGTAAAGACCGATCAGCACGCCGATCGATTCGCTGATCAGGGTCGCGATCGATGCGCCCCTGATGCCGAGTTCCGGGAATCCCCAATAGCCGAAGATCAACAGCGGATCAAGCAGGATGTTCAGGCCAAGGGAAAGCAGCATGATGATGGTCCGCAGCCGCACCGCCCCTTGCGCATTGAGAATCTGCCCCTGCAGGTTGAACAGGTAGATCATCGGCAGGCCGTAGAGGTAAACACGGAAATAATCGAGAGCCAGCTGCTGGGTGGCCGCATCCAGTCCCATCAGGCGCAGCAGGTCGTCGATACTGAAATGCAGGATGAGGATGGCGATCAGGGAAAACAGCTGCACGTACCAGAAAGCTTCGCGCGCCACCTGGTGCCGCGCCTCACGGTCACCTGCGCCCCAGAACTGGGCGATCAGCGTCGCCGTACCGGTATTGGTCAGGTTCATCAGCGCGTACAGAGTCCAGAGGATAAAGGACGCCCCGCCGACCGCTGCCACCGCCTTCGGACCCAGCTTGCCGATCCAGAAGATGTCGATTGCCTCGAACAGGATGATGCCGAGGAAACCGATGATGGTCGGCACCGCCAGGTTGAAAATCTGCTTGTTGAGGGATTGCTCTTTCACCGTGAAAAGTCCGTTGCTGAAGACGTCAGGACTATAGTCCATTTCTCCGACCGATGCACATTAAGAATCGGCTTACTGCTTTTTTGCTCCCACAAAGGGAAGAACCTTCGCACACTCATTGAGCTTTGCATTTCTGCGGTCATAATTGAAAAAGCAGAAGGGGGCGAATATGGAAAAAATTGAGCGGTTATGGCATAGCGAAAGTCAGCAGGCACGCCTGGCGGAAATTTGCAGTAACGATGCCGTCACAAAAGAACTGCCTCTGCGGCGGGACGTTCGTTCCCTTGGCTTGTTGCTTGGGATTGTTATTCGCGAACAGGCCGGGTGTCAGCTTTTTGCAACCGAAGAAAAACTGCGCAAACTGGCAATCCGCCACCGCGAACTTCTGACCGCAAGCAACGACAGTCTCACCGGCACTCCCCAGGACCAGGCGCTGCTTGATGAAATGGCCGAACTGGTGCGTGGCCTGGACTTAGCCACCACCCATCGCATCGTCAAAGCATTTTCGGCATTTTTTGAACTCACCAACCTGGCCGAGGCAAACCATCGTCGTCGCCGCAACCGTGCCGAACTACTTGAAGGACATCAGGAGAAACCTGGACTGCTGCGGGCGACCCTGCGCCGCATGAAGAAGTGCGGGCTTTCGGCAGAGCAGGCTTTCGAGCAACTGCAGAAAATCGAGATAGTGCCGGTCTTCACCGCCCACCCGACAGAAGTCGCACGCCGGGTGATGCGCTTTAAGCGGAGGAGGATAGCCCAGCTACTGGAGCAACTCGACCGTTTGCCACTGGTTGATGCCGAAATCGACAGGGTGCAGGAGGCGATTCTGGCAGAGATCACGGCCCTTTGGCAATCGGATGAAGTTCGCCGCCGCAAGCCACGCGTGGCAGACGAAATCGCCATGGGACTTGATCATTATCCGCTCTCATTGTTACCGCCGGTGCCACAACTCTACCGTGAAATCACAGCAGCTTTTACCGAGGTTTATAACCGGGAGATCCGGCGTGACAGCCTGCCGACCCTGGTCCGTTTCGGCTCATGGGTCGGCGGTGACCGTGACGGCAATCCCTTCGTCACCCCGGAAGCGACTGAAACCGCCCTGCAAAGTTCTCGCGAGCTGATTCTCGGTGCTTATCTTGAGCAAGTCGAACAGCTCCGCCGCATTCTCACCCCGACCACGGCCCTAACCGGAGCAGACCCGCACCTTGAGCATCATCTGGAAACACTGGCCGGCCAATTCCCACGGGCTGCTGAAGAAGTCGCCGATTTGCCCCATGGGGAGCTTTGTCGCCGACTGGTCGGCTTTATCCGCTTCCGCCTGCGCCTGTCGCTGACGGCTCCGGAAGACCTGGAATCCTACCCGGATTCAGGCTCTCTACTGGAGGACCTGGAGGTACTCAAACAGAGCCTGCATCGCAACGCCGGCGAACGCCTGGCCGACAGTTACGTTGTGCCGATGATGCGCCAGGTTCGCACTTTTGGTTTTCACCTGCACAGCCTCGATCTGCGTCAACATGCAAAAGTTCATGCTCTGGCCGTCAAGGAGCTGGCTGCTGGAGCCTCGGTCGGGTTGGCAACGCCCCCGTCACCGCAGACGATCGAACTGCTGGAGACACTTCAGGCCGTTGCTGAATTGAAAAAAACCTATCCGCCGCAAGCACTGCAGAGTTACGTCATCAGCGGGGCCAGCGGGGTCGAAGATATCCATGCCCTGATCTGGTTGATGGAGCTGAGCGGCATCGCTGTCAAAGGCTCATGCGAACGAAACGATCCGGGCCTGATGCCGGTGCCGCTGTTCGAATCGATCGAGGATCTGCACAACGCCCCGCAAATCTGCCGCGACCTCTGGCAAAGTGCGGATTACGCCTCTTATCTCGACAGCTGGGGGCGCTGGCAGGAAGTGATGCTCGGCTACTCCGATTCAAACAAGGACGGAGGCATGTTGACAAGCAGCTGGGAGATCTACAAAACACACCGCGCGTTGCATCAGGTTGCCTGCGAATGTGACGTCAAACTGCGCCTGTTCCATGGCCGCGGCGGCACTGTGGGGCGTGGCGGTGGTCCGACCCATCGTGCCATCGTTGCGCAGCCGCCGGGAGCTTTCAGCGGTGCCTTGAAGCTGACCGAGCAGGGCGAGGTGATCAACTTCAAATATGCCGATGCCACACTGACACTGCGAAACCTGGAATCGATGGTGGCCGCAGGGCTCGAAGCCCTGACCAGTGCCGGTCTGGTTACCAACACCATCGATTCGGCTTGGGAGCAAGCGCTCGAAACCATGTCGGCAACAGCCTTCGATTGCTACCGGGAGAACATTTATCACAACCCGGACATCTTCAGCTATTTCGAGCAAGGCACCCCGGCGCGTGAATTTGAACTGGCGCGCATCGGCTCCCGCCCCGCCAAGCGGAAAAAGAGCCGCTCTCTTGATGATCTGCGAGCCATCCCCTGGGGATTCGGTTGGATCCAGAGCCGCCTGCTGATCCCCGCCTGGTTCGGTGTCGGCACAGCCTTTTCCAGGTTTATCGCGGAGGGGACGCAGAACGAGCAACTTCTGTGCAGCATGATGAAGCAGTTCCCCTTCTTCTTCGACATGATTCGCAACGTCGAAATGGCTCTGGCGAAGGTCGATCTGCCGCTGGCGCGTCGTTATGCCGAATTGATTGCAGATGCCGATCTGCGCGAGCGGCTGTTCAGCATGTTCGAAAAGGAATTCCTCTTGACCAGGACAATGATTCTGCGTGTCACCGGTCAGCAGGAACTCCTGGAGAAACACCCCGACCTGGCCAGTTCGCTGCGCCTGCGCAACCCTTATGTCGATCCGCTGAGCTTGATTCAGATTGAACTGATGCGGCGTAAGTATACTGGCGAAGGGTCGGAAGAGCTTGATTATGTGCTGGCCGCAACCGTCAGCGGCATTGCCGCCGGGCTGCGCAATACCGGCTGATAAATCAGTTTAAATCAACCCGAAGCTGCGCAGCAGGAAAATCCCCAGCGTGGTCGAGACGACCGAACCGAGAGATGTGGCGGCAATGATGGCAGCGGCCAGATGGTGGTTGGTCCCCATCGCCTGAGCCATCGGGTAGCTGGCGGCGGCGGCAGGGGAGGCGCTCATCAGGAACAGCACACCGAGGCTGTCGCCGCGCAGGCCAACGAGGATACCGCCGAGAGTAATCAGCAACGGCACAAAAAACAGCTTGCCGGAGGTCGCCCAATAGAGCGGCCTGGAGCTTTGAAACTCATGCAGCCGGATCGAAGCCCCGGCGCAGAGCAACGCCAGAGGCAGGGTCATGCGACCAAAGTAGCCACCGGTCTCGAGCAGGATTTCCGAGACCGGCACTTTGCCGAGGGAGAGAATCATCGCCGCGCAGATCGAAAGGATCAGCGGGTTTTTCGCGATATTCAAAAAAATGCGGCTGAAATCGCGCTGTTCGCTGGCGCCCTGATGCCGGGTCAGGGTAATCACCGCAAGGACGTTGAAAAGAATCGTCATGATTGCCAGGTAAATCGATGCCTTGGCGACGACCGCCTCGCCGAAGGCGCTCAGGCAGTAAGCCAAGCCGATAATCCCCATGTTGCCGCGAAAGGCCCCCTGAACAAAAACCCCGCGATCAAACACCTCCTGCAACCGTGGCGCGATCAGGCGGTCAAGCAGCAAAAACACGGCGATCGTGGCGCAGAGCGCATAGAGCACCAAACCGGTCGGCAGACCCTGGGCAAAATCGGTCTGCACAATTTTGACGAACAGCAGACAGGGCAGGGTGACTTTGAACACCAAGTCAGAGCCGATGCGGGCGAACTCGTCGGTGACCCAGCCAATCCGCTTGAACAAAATGCCAAGGGCGATGATACAGAAGATCGGGGCAGTCGTTTTAATGGCGAAATAAAAGGCGTCGAGCATCTATTGGTCCTGTTGCTTTAGAAATGAATCGGCAGGAAGAGTAGCAGCTGATTGTACGACTGTCCAAGAAATACCCTGGCGAAAAAGTGTACCCAGGCGAAGATGGGCAAAATGAGCCTGTTGCAAGCAGAAACAATTCGCTATATTGCTGCCGACATCAACCAATTCAAAGTTAACGGTCATGGATCTGATTTTACAAGCCTGGGGCGGCGGGTTTTACCTGCTGAATAAAATTTTTTTCGCTTTTGCCGAAGGGAGCAACGAACAGAACAAGCGCAAACTGCGTATTGCAGGCTGGGCGGTTTACCTGCTCGGTCTGCCAGCCTGGGTGATCATTCTGATCGGCAAACATGACTGGATGGCGGCAGCGATCGAGGCGGGAGGGGCTCCGGCGATGCTGTTCGGCCTGATCAACGCCTACCGGGGAGAGCTTGCACCGAGTCGCCGCTTCGACCGCATCATCTCCTTTTTTACCTACAGCTTTCTGGCCTTGGGGATCAGCTACAGCCTGTACGATTACGGCGGCCTGACCTCACTTTCGCAGCTGCTGGAGATCGGCGTGGTGATCGGCTTTCTCGTTGGCAGCTACCTGCTGGCAAAAAAGAATTCGAAAGGCTGGCTGTTTTTCATGCTGATGAATATCAGCACCGGATCGTTGATGCTGCTGCAGGATAAGTATCTGTTAGCCGGGCAGCAGCTGGTTTCGCTCTGTTTCGTGATGTACGGCTTTTCCGTGGTACTGCGATCGCGACGCGCCGATTCGTCAAAAAACTGAAAATAGTACCGACTCAAATTGCCCCTGCATCCAGCGATGCCCAGGTGTAATATCCTGCCCCGACCATAATCAGTGTGAGGGCAAAAAAGAAAACGGCAAATCCGCCAATCACATAAGCCTGCTTTTTAAAGTTTCTGCGAAAACAGATAACGGCCAGGTAGAAACAGAGTAATGCCAAGGGGCCGGTCAAGATTGCCATCATGGGAAACACCTCGCTCATCGAAACAACCAGAAACATCGAGCAGCGATACTAGCAGCACAAAATCATCGAAATCAAGTCAGGGAGAACTCTTCACGAATCGCTTCATCACCTCCTCCTGGCGGATGCCCTGCTTCAAATGGGTAATAAAGGTTTTCTCCGTCAGGCTAGGCACTTTATCCTGCAGCTGGACCAGAGACGTCCAGCTGAGCGCATTTTTCTTGCTGGTCGTGATCGGAACAATCTCGCCGCAGGTGAGCTCTTCGTAAACCAGGTGGGTCGAGGTCTGGCCCAACCCCATGCCGAGTCGAATACCGGAAATCAGCGCCTCGTGGCTGTCCGTGGTCATCACCAGGTTCAGCTTGGCAGGCACCTTTTTGAAATGATGGCGGAACCAGTGGTTAAGGAACATCAGCTCATCTTCGTCGCTGATATAATCTTTGGCAACTAGGTTGGCGAAGGAATGGTCGCGCTGGATTTCCCGCTGATAATAATCTTTCGAACAAGCCAGTATCAGCTCTTCATCCACCAGCGGATCAATGTTGAACAGGTGCGGGGTTTCGACAAACTGCCCTTTCGACATGAAAACATCGACCAGAACAAAGTCGAGATCTCCGTTCTTCAGCATCTCCAGCAATGGCACGTTTTCATCGAAACTGAAACGAAACCGCACTTCGGGATAGCTCTGTCGGAACGAGTGCCCCAAAAAGGGCAGGTACTCTTTGCCGAATTCGCGCGGAGCACCGATCCGCAACAGGCCGGCCGGGCGATCGAGCGGCTGGGCGATATCCTCAAGCCCATCCTGCAGGCTATCGACGAAGGGTTGAACCAGGGCAAACAGACGCTGCGCTGCTTCCGTCGGCACCAGCTTTTTGTGCAGGCGGATGAAAAGCCGCGTCTGCAGTTCACTCTCCAGTTTCTGCAGCTGCTGGCTGACCGCTGGTTGCGTCAGGTGCAGGAGCCTGCTCGCCGCAACGATACTGTTCTCGGTGTAGATATAATAGAAAACTTTGAGTCGATTAAAATCAGGAAGCATAATTTAAACTTTGCCTATAGCCTAAAAGGATTAATTTTATCTATCCTTTTTTATAGCTTATCCTGAGCAAAATTGACACTTAAACTCGATTTTTCGGGGAGGCTATAATGTTAACTTTGAGTTTTTTCATTTTTTGTGCTGTTGCTTTTTTCCTGATCGGCTGCCTTCGGAGCAACAGCAGAAACAGCAGCATGCGCATGATCAACGCTGACTGGCTGGAGCAGGAAGAGAAGTTCAAGCTGATCTCCCGCTGGGGCGTGAAGTGGTAGATGTCTGAAGCGTCGGTTCTGCCAGACCAAAGGAACTCCCTTCGCTCACCCTTTAGCCACCATAGCAGAAAAAATCGGGGCGACTGATTCCAGTCACCCCGGTGATTCATGATTTTGCCTGCCGGATCACGGTGACGGTTTCACCGCCAATCCCCCAGTTATCAGTATCCAGCTCATCAATAGTCACGACAGTCGTTGCCGGATTCTTGCCCAGAACATCAACCAGAAGTTGCGTTGCTCCTTTGATCAAAGCTGCTTTCTGCTCTTTCGTTGCGCCTTCTTTGGTAATACGGAAATTAACATACGGCATGGTGCTCTCCTCTTAAGATGGGATTAAAAACGTCGGTCGAAGGCAATCAACGCCCCGCCGACTGCGACAAATCCTGCGGCTAACAGCAGCGGCAGTTCGAAGCCCTGCTGAATGTCGGCCAGCACTCCGGAAAACAGTGGCCCGAGCATCTGCCCAAGACTGAAACAGGTGGTGAGAACGGCAGCAGCCCTGCGGCTATCAGCAGGAAGCCGCCGGTTCCCTTCTGCCAGGGTCATGGCGACAACACCGAGAAAAGTGCCGCCGAAACTGACGGCAGCGAACAAGACGGTCGGGATTGAGGCTGCTTTTATACTGACCAGAATACCGGTCATCTGTAGACCATATGCCGCCAGCAAGGCGGACTTGTAGCCAAACCGTTTCGCCAGCAGCGGCCAGACGATGGTCGAAGGCAGTGCGGCAACACCGACAGCAACCCAGCTATAGGCAGCAAAGCTTTCCAGACCGGGGGTGGTGGCAATAATCGCAACAATAAAGGTGGCCGTTGTGATGTATCCGAGGCCCTGAAAAAAGTAGGCACTTGCCAGCAACCAGAGGCTTTTCAGCAAACCGCTCGTTTGTGGCGGTGAACCTGCCAGCGGAGTTGTATAGTGCTGCCGTCTGCCAATGCTGATGCCGAGCACGGCCAAAACTACTGCTAATGCTCCCGAACCAAGCCAGGAGATACTCCAGCCCCCGAGGCGGTCCAACTGAGGAACGATCAGCCCACTGATGGCGATGCCAGCCCCGATGCCACCATAGAGCGCACCCAGCCAGTGGCCGAAACCGCGACGGGACAAGGCTTCGGCAACTTCCGCGGAAATAACAATGAAAAGGATGGCACTGGCGACGCCACCCGCAAGTCGCATCGTCGACCACCAGAAAACCGACAGGGTCAAGCCCATGCAGAATGTCGTGGCAATACTGGTAAAAAGAGCCCCTGCAGTGATGATTTTGTTGCGCAGAAGTTGCGGCGAAAATGAGCAGAGCAACGCTCCGAGCAGGTAGCCAAGATAGTTGAGGGTCGCCAGCCCGCCCGCCAAGCTATTGCTGATGCCAAGATCGCGCTGCATCAAGGGCAAGATCGGTGTGTAGACGAAGCGGCCGATTCCCATCGCCACCACCATCCCGAGCATGCCACCGATCAGCACCTTCAGCGCGGCATAATTTCTCTGTGTATCATTTACTGACATAAAGACATGCTCCTCTATTCCTGAAAAATTCGCAAGATTCGGGGAAAAGATTGTCTGGCATGATTTATCATCAGCAAAAGCGTGAAAGTCGATGCTCTGGCTTTGATTCCACGCTTGAAAAACAAAAAAAACGGAGCTACAAGCGCAGCTCCGTTTCTTCATCAGCTATTTTTATAAATCCGTCTACAAATCCTTAGGTGAGCAAACATTCTCCGGCTTGGCCACCTTGACTCCGCAATTGGTGCAAGCAACATGAGGTGGTGCTTCAAACAGTTTGCGGACTTCTTCGTTCATTTCTTTCGCCTTCAACTCACAAACATGGAGATGATGCTGATCAGGATCGACGCAATTGTTATCGCTCATAAGTTCCTCCTTAAGGGATTAGCTTACCAATATAGTTACATATTATCGATTCAAGCGTCAATGTCAAGAGTCAAAGCTGAATCAGGTCTCCGTCAGAAACCGTTTCGAATTCCAGCTCATCAATTTTAGCCAGCATTTCTGGCCCCATGTGGGTCAGTAGCAGGCGTTTGCTGCACAGCGAATCCCGCTTCTGCAGCAACGTTTGATAATCGAGGTGCGAAGGCACCGGGTGCGCATAAGCGAAGCACTCGGTCAGCATAATCTCACTGCCTGCAGCCAGGTCGATCAGGCTGTCCACCCACTCGCTGTCTCCGGTATAAGCGATTTTTTTTCCGCCGACAGCCACCTGTAGTGCGAAAACATCAGCGCTGCTGCCATGCTTGACCGCATAGCTGCCAATCTCAAAACAGCCTTGAGTCAGAATCTCGCCCGGCTGCAATGTTTTGTAGACCAGCGGAAACGCAAAACCATCATCGACAGTTCCGGGATAGAGAGCATCAACAGCTGCCCTGACTTGCGATTCCAGCTTCGGTGGGCCGATCAGGGTCAAAGGCCGCTGACGCTGGCTGACGAACTTGGCTTCGAGCAGAAGAAAGGGAATACCTCCGAAATGGTCACCATGAAGATGGCTGATGACAATGGCATCGATCCCGGCCGGATCAAGACCGCAACGTTGCAGGCCGATCAGGCTGGAGCAACCGCAGTCAAGCAATAGCTGCTCCTGACCGTAATGCAAATGGTAGCAGCTATTAAGACGGCCGCCGCTGCCAAAGGCATCGCCGGTACCGACACAGCGAAGCTCGGCAGTTTTCATGACCGACCCGGTTGCGCCTTTGCCAGTTCTTCCTGAATCATCTGATCGAACGCTTGGCGACTGCGCTGCGGCAAACGTCGTCCGTTAACAAAAATGGTCGGTGTGCCACGCACCCCTATCCTGCGGCCTTCTTCCTGGTCGAGTTGCAGCCGCTGCTGTAAACGCGGGTCCTTGCGATCGGCAGCAAACTTGACCAAGTCAAGCCCGGCGTCTTTTGCCAGTTCGGTGAATTTCTTGCTGTTCAGCTTATTGTAGTTGGCAAATAACAGGTCATGATAGGGCCAGAACTTGCCTTGCTCCTGCGCTGCCATGGAAGCGATGGCCGCTGCCCTGGCGTTTTTATGCATGCCGAGAGGGAAGTGCTTGTAAACCAGCTTCACCTTGTCTTTGTAGGCGTTCACCACCTGCTTGATCAGGGGGACCGCCTTGGCGCAGTAAGGGCACTCGAAATCGTCGAACACGGCTATGGTGACAGGCGCATTTTCCGGCCCGAGGACCGGCGCATCTTTAGTAGAAATATGCACAACCGGCTCCAGTGCAGCCAGTATCAACTGTTTCTGATCAGCCATTTCAAGAACCAGCCGATTGCTCCCCTGCGGGGCGATCCCTGTGACGTCCGGGCCGGCATCGAAGGTTCCCATCAGGTCACCATTGCTTGAATACAGCGCGACCTCGCCCTTTTCATTCAGGACATAAATCCGTTGGCCATCAGCAGTCGAGACCACTTGTTTCGGAGTTTCAGCCAGACTCACAGTCCGCAGCATACGAACCTCGACCTCGTTTGCGGCCAATAGTGGTGAGGCGATAAAAAGAATGAAGAGAAACAGCAAGATCGCTTTGTGCATTGAAATCTACTCCTTTTGCCTGTGGCGAAAACAAAAAACCGCTCCTGTTCGGAGCGGCTCTTTTTGTTAGGAACGCATTTTCTGGATCAAAGCCAGATCAGCCAGGACCAAAGCTGCCATGCTTTCGACGATCGGTACCGCACGCGGCACCACGCAGGGATCATGGCGGCCTTTCGCAGCGAGGATGGTTTCATTCCCCTCGTAATCGACGGTCTTCTGCTCCTGGCCGATGGTCGCAGGCGGCTTGAAAGCGACGCGGAAATAGGCGTCTTCGCCGTTGGAGATACCCCCTTGCACGCCGCCGCTGCGGTTGCTGAGAGTTCCCAGTCGCTCGCCCTTCATCACGTAAGGGTCGTTATGCACAGAACCGCGCTGGCAAGTGCCGGCAAAACCGGAGCCGATCTCGAAACCTTTGGTCGCCGGAAGCGAAAGCATGGCGTGAGCCAGTTTGGCTTCCAGGCGGTCGAAAGCCGGTTCGCCAAGGCCGGCGGGCAGGTTGCGGCAAACGCAGGTGACAACTCCGCCGATCGAATCTTTATCGGCACGAGCGGCAACGATCTCTTCGGTCATTTTTTCTGCTGCGACTGCATCGGGGCAGCGGACATCACTGGCATCGACCTGCTCGCGGGTCACGGTTGCCATATCGATCTCGTCCGTCTGCTGCAGGCCGACCCCGCTGACCCAGGCAACAATTTCAATGCCGTACTGCTCTAACAGGAACTTCTCGGCAATCGCCCCGGCGGCAACCCGGCCGATCGTTTCCCGTGCACTGGAACGCCCCCCGCCGCTCGACGCGTGAATACCGTATTTGGCGCGGTAGGTGTAGTCAGCGTGAGACGGGCGTGGTATCTGGCTCATCGAGCCGTAATCACCGGGACGCTGGTCCTTGTTTTTCACCAGCATACCGATCGGGCTGCCAAGTGTCAGCCCGTTCTCGACACCGGAGAGGATCTGCACCTGATCAGCCTCGTTACGCTCGGTACCCAATTTGTTACCGCCCGGCCGGCGCCTGTCGAGCTGAACCTGGATATCGGCTTCGCTCAACTGCATGCGCGGTGGCACGCCATCAACCACGACACCAACACCGGCGCAATGGGACTCACCAAAGGTTGAAATCTTGAAAAAACGACCAAAACTGCTCGACATCGAATCGCCTCTTATCGCTGCAAAATGTTTGAAATAAAAGTTGAGTTTGAAACTCCGAATCTTAACAGAAAGAGGGCTTCACTGCTATGAAGATAAGTATCAAGACAGAAGAACATCGTTTCCGATAAACTCTGAAGTAATTTTTACCAGAAGTAAAAAACTTTATTGCAAATAAATTTTAGCTTGACCAAACAGAGCCAGAAACGGTATATATCCCTTCGGAGATGCTCGGAAAACAAACAAAAAATGCTTCTTGCAGCTCCGCTTTATGTCTCTCCAATTTGCGCCCTGTTGCCCGACGGGGCGCCATTTTTTTACCCGACACTTTTATACTCCCGTTTGAAAAACCCAGAACGATCGCTCAAAGAGGACAATTTCATTTCTTGCAGACGAGCAGACTTATGCTAGTATGATCGCCCACATAAAGGAGTTTTTATGGCTGACGTGTCAAAATTCATTTCAGGTGTCATCAACTTTCAGCAGCAACATTTTGGCGAGAACCCCAAGCTCGCCAGCGACCTGATTATCGGCCAGAAGCCTCAGGCGTTGCTGATTGGCTGCTGCGATTCGCGCGTTGATCCCGCCCTGCTGACAGGCTCTTCTCAGGGAGACCTGTTCATCCAGCGCAACATCGCCAACCTGGTGCCACCCTATTCGAAAAGCGATGATTTCCACGGTGTTTCCTCGGCGATCGAATATGCAGTCCGCCACCTAGAAGTTTCCGACATCATCGTCCTTGGCCATTCTCATTGCGGCGGGATAGGTGCCCTGCTTGACTCTGCGAAAGGCAAGAATGCGGGAGAATTCATCAGTAAATGGATCAGTATCGCCGATTCAGCCCGCGACAAGGTCATCGAAGAGATGTCCGATCTCCCTCCCGAAAAGCAGGCGCGCGCCTGTGAAAAGGAGGCGATTCTGGTTTCATTGAAAAACCTTACATCCTACCCCTGGATAAATGAACGGGTCGCCACGGGAAGACTCAGCCTGCACGGCTGGTATTACAACCTGAGCACAGGCCAGTTGCGCTACTACAATCAGCTGACCGGCGAATTTGAAATTTTAGTCAAACCTTACGAGGCAGAAAAAACGGCACAAGCAGCAAAACAAAAATAATGACTTAACCCAGCAATCTAGCTTTTTATCGGTTTCCAGGGAGTGATATATGCCGCTAGCCCCTCCTGCTGAAGAGTTGCTCGAGCTAACACCTCAGAACCTGATGGAAACCTATGGCCGCATGCGCAGCCTGACGGATCGGGCGAAATTCTCTGGAACACTGCCGGCTATCTGGCAGTGTTCCGATGAAAGCCAGTCGATCAAAAAAGCCCTGTTCGGCTATGTTTACAATTACCCTTCATTCAACCTGGGCCGGGTCGGTGCCCTGCTCGATCCCGCCCGGCTGGCGACAGCGGCACATCATGGCAGGGATCTGGTCATTTTTGGTGGCAGCCATATCGGCGCAGACGTAGCCTCCGGATACGGTTACATCAAAAGAGCAGATGACGAACAAGCCCCCTGTTGCGGAATGCTGGCTCGCATCTTGAGAGATTATCTCTCCGTCTACCGGCGGGCGACTCAACTGATAAAAATCTCTTCTCTCAACCAGCAGAAGCGCATTGAAATTCCCTACAAGTACTTGTTCAAGAAACCGATCAGTGAACAGGTCCGCATTCAGCTCGACCTCGGCTCGTTGACGGAAGGGGACGCGCTGGGAGAGGGCACCCTGGGAAAGATCTACCGATTACACCCTGCCATTATTGCGGCCAACCAGAGGGCGATGCAAAACCTGACAGAGACACCAGAGCCGATTGGCAACATGCTGAGTTCAACATGTTTCAGCTTCCGAAAACGGCTGGATCATGACAGCCATGAGCCGCAGAGCATGATCGAAGCATCCATTTACGATTTTATGCCCGATATTGTTACCTCACAGCTACCCCACCGCCGACTTTGCAACATCAATACATGGAGACAGTTTCATCAGCTTGCTTCTTTTATAACCGACGAATTTGAAGGGCAGGGCAGGAATATTTTTGTGCTGGCCGGGCTTACGGTTGACCAATCGATCCGCCACAACACATTTATTCCACAATTTGGATTCTGGATGGAAAACGGCAATGCGCTGGAAGCAAAATATTACGGACCGGATGAAATAAACCGGCTGCTCAGCGAACAGCCGGTTTATAAACCCCCGGTCACTTTTCTCGAATATGCCGGGCTCTAGTTTTCAGCAGCAAAATTGAGGGAGACGATCAGTTGATCTCAACGATCCGCCGTCGCTTGACACCGAGCAGGTAAGGTTGCTTGATCGCTTCGCCCATGGCGTCAAAACCGACCGTTCCGGAAACACCACGAAAGCCACGCAGAGCCGCAAGGCGCTGACGCAGATCATCCCGGTTGCGCACCGTGGCATCATCCATCCCCAGCAGCAGCATGTTGGCGGCATCAAAAGCCTGCGCACTGAGGATGGTCGGCTCTTCCTCGTACGCCTGCCGATAAAGCTCGACAAATCGCTGGACCTCCGGCTGGCTGCTGGCGCTGAAAAAGCCATCGACAAAGACCGCCTGATCGAGGAAGCGACCGGCGCGCTCGACCAGCTCGGGCGCGTTCCAGCCGTTGATACCGAGCAGGGTGACATCCTTGATACCGTAGAATTTCAGTTGCGGAGCAATCACGCTGATCCGCTCGGCGTAATCCGGCATAAAGAGGGCATGAAAAGGAGCCAGCGGGTACTCAAGCTCTTCGGGCTCTTTTTTATCTTCCTCTTTTTTCTCAATTGGCAAACCAAACTCATCGAACTCTGGCAGCTCTGGCTTCGGCGGAATATCGACCACGTAATCTTCCCACAGCAGCGACTGAATCTGTTTGCGGAAATCGGTGCCCTCTTCAGGGTAGCTGACGATATCGACAATCTCGCCACCAAAACGGCGCACCTCATCGACAAACAGGCGGGTCATTTCTTCCCCGAGGCGGTTTTCCGGGCGCAGCACGGAAAAAGAAATATGCTGGGTATCGATAGCATAACGGACCAGACTCTGTATCTGCTGTTCGGCAGTAAGCGAATCGCGGAAAACAAAATCACCCCGTTGCGGCAACCCCGCCCGCTGCGACAGGCTGATCAGCGGAACCATCTCCAGTTGAGCCCGCGTTGCAGCCTCTTCGGCTCCGGCCCCCAACAAAGGGCCGACGATCGCCATCACCTTGGCATCATCGGTCAGGCTGCTGACCAGCTGACTGGTGCTGACGCCTTCGACCGCCGTGTCGCGGTAAACCAGCCGCACCGGCAAGCGGGTACGATTATGCTCCCGGACCGCCAGTTCCAGGCCCCGTTTCACCAACTCACCGTAGGAAGCGTAACGCCCGCTGAGTGGCAGCAACACACCGATACTGTCACGGTTGAACCAGCTATCCATGCTGCTTCGCTGCAGGAGCATTTCTGCTTCCTGCCAATAAGGGAAGGTCACATCAGAAGCGAGGACCATCTGCAGAAGATGCGTCGCCTTTTGCTGCTGTTGCTGCCCAAGCGCACGCCGAGCCAACTGCAAGCGAGCATCCTGACCGATGGCGGTTCCTTGCCACATAAAGGCCGCCTCTTCCAGCTCGATATCACTCAAATGCCCTTGCAGCAAACGATGGGCACGCTCCAGCAGGCTGGCCTGGTTTTCTGCCAGAGGCAGAGCTTTCTGTATAAAGAACAGGGCATTCAGCGGCTGTTGCAGATTGACAGCAGCATCCGTTAGTGCCAGCAGCAGCAACTCGGTATCCTGAACTGAGAAAGACTGCCCCAACAGCGGGAGCAGCTGGGCTTGTCCGCCGGCGAAATCACCTGTCTGCACCAGGCAGTAGCCACGCAGGAGATCTGCTTCCGGGCTGCGCATAACAGCGGGAATCCGCTCCAGATAGAGCAGAGCGTCGGGATACCGTTTCTGTTCGATGAAAATTCGCCCGATCAGGGTGTAGGCTTGATTTGCTTTGGGATGTCCAGGATCGCGTTGAACCGAGGTGCGCAAGGTCGCCAGCGCACGCTCCTTGCTGCCGGAATGAAAAAGCTGCTGTCCACGCTCGAAGTCAGCGACGGCAGCAGCTGTCTCTTCAGCTGGCGCGAAAGTAAGGGAGTAAACCGGCAGAGCCGATGACAGGGCACAGAAAAGCAGCAGGCAGACGATCCGCTTCATTCGCAATCCATTCGTTTCTCTAGAGAGATAAAGGGCTAGTCGAACAATTCCTTCATCTTATCAAAGAATCCCCGCCCTTGGGGATGAATATCTTCACCGCTCTCGGCAGCGAACTCTTCCAGCAGTTCTTTCTGCCGCGCGTTCAGCTTGGTCGGCACCTCGACCCGCAGCACCACCAGCTGGTCTCCACGTCCATATCCCTGCAGAGAGACAATCCCTTTGCCGGAGAGTTTGAACACTTTCCCGGTCTGGGTTCCGGCTGGCACCTTGAGGGTGACTTTGCCTTCCAGGGTCGGCACTTCCAGGTCGCAACCGAGCGCTGCCTGGACAAAGGAGATCGGTACCTCACAAATGACATCCTGACCTTCGCGCTTGAAGATCGGGTGTTCTTCTACGCTGATAACAACGTAAAGGTCGCCGGGCGAACCGCCGTTGGCGCCCATCTCACCTTCGCCGGTCATCTTCAAGCGGGTACCGGTTTCAACCCCGGCCGGAACCTTGAGAGAAACAGTACGCTTCTGCTTCACCAGCCCGGTTCCGCGACAATCGGGGCAGGGATCGGTGATAATTTTACCCTCGCCACGACAATCGGGGCAGGGGCGGGTCATGGTGAAGAAGCCCTGCTGGTAGCGCACCTGTCCGGCACCACGGCAGGTGGAGCAAGTCTGAGCTTCGGTACCGGGCCGGGCACCGGAACCACCGCAGGTTTCACAGCGCTGTTTGCGCGGCAACTGCAGTTTCTTCTCCGCCCCGAAGGCTGCTTCCTCGAAATCGATGGTCAGATTATAACGCAGGTCGTCACCACGCTGCCCGCGGCCGCCACGACGCGAACCACCACCGAAGATATCACCGAAAATGTCACCGAAGATATCCTCGAAAGGCGTGCCGCCGAAGTCGAACCCGCCGCCGGAGAAGCCGCCACCACCATTCATTCCGGCATGGCCGAACTGATCATAGGTCGCCCGCTTCTGTGGATCGGAAAGAACTGCGTACGCCTCAGAGAGTTCCTTGAACTTGGCTTCTGCTTCTTTATCGCCCGGGTTCTTGTCAGGATGATACTTGATCGCCATCTTCCGATAGGCTTTTTTCATCTCGGCTTCGCTGGCGTTCTTGTTGACCCCGAGAACCTCGTAGTAGTCGCGTTTTGACAAAATCTTTATCCTGCGCAAAAAGAGAGCCGCCGACCGCTTCAAAGGGCCGGCGGCGCATCAAGCAATAATGCTTACTTCTTGTCTTTGTCGTCGACGTCTTCGAACTCGGCATCAACAACATCGTCATCAGCGCTGCCACTATCTGCAGCACCTTCGCCTTCGCCACCTTCAGCCTGTGCCTGAGCGTACATCATCTCGGCCAACTTATGCGACGCCTGAGCCAGGGTCTCACTCTTGGCTTTGATCTCATCCGGATCATCACCTTCCATGGCAGTCTTCAGCGCAGCCAGGGCGTCTTCGATCTGCTTCTTGGTGTCAGCGTCCAGCTTCTCGCTGTGTTCGGAGAGTGATTTCTCGGTGGTGTAAGCCAAGCCGTCAGCCTGGTTACGTGCCTCAATCAGCTCGCGCTTTTTCTTATCATCGCCGGCGTGAGCTTCAGCGTCCTTGACCATGCGATCGATCTCTTCATCGGAGAGGCCGGAGGATGCCGTGATCTGGATCGACTGCTCTTTACCGGTGCCGAGATCCTTGGCGCCGACGTGCAGGATACCGTTGGCGTCAATGTCGAAGGTAACCTCGATCTGAGGTACGCCGCGCGGAGCTGCCGGAATGCCGACCAGCTCGAAGTTGCCGATGGTCTTGTTGTCGGCGGCCATTTCGCGCTCACCTTGCAGGACGTGCACCGAAACCGCCGGCTGATTGTCGGCAGCGGTCGAGAACACCTGGCTCTTCTTGCAGGGAACGGTGGTGTTTTTCTCGATCAGCTTGGTCATGACGCCACCGAGGGTCTCGATACCGAGAGAGAGCGGGGTCACGTCGAGCAACAGCACGTCCTTGACGTCACCGGTCAAAACACCGCCCTGGATGGCAGCACCGATAGCGACAACCTCGTCCGGGTTAACACCTTTGCTCGGCTCCTTGCCGAAGATTTCCTTGACCTTGTTCTGAACAGCCGGCATGCGAGTCATACCACCAACCAGAATAACTTCGTTGATCTCGTTGGCAGCAAGGCCAGCATCTTTCATCGCGGTCTGGCAAGGAGCGACCAGGCGGGCGATCAGCTCGGAGCAGATGCTTTCCAGCTTGGCACGGGAGAGCTTGATGTTGAGGTGCTTCGGGCCGGAGGCGTCAGCGGTGATAAACGGCAGGTTGACGTCGGTCTCCATCGAGCTGGAGAGCTCGCACTTGGCCTTCTCAGCCGCTTCTTTCAGACGTTGCAACGCCATCTTGTCGCCACGCAGGTCGATACCCTGATCCTTCTTGAACTCGTCGGCAACGTAATCGATGATCTTCTGGTCGAAGTCCTCACCACCGAGGAAGGTATCACCGTTGGTCGACTTGACCTCGAAGACGCCATCGCCCAAATCGAGAATGGAAACGTCAAAGGTACCGCCACCGAGGTCAAAGACAGCGATGGTCATCTCGTCCTTCTTGTCGAGACCGTAAGCGAGGGACGCGGCGGTCGGCTCGTTGATGATACGCAGGACGTTGAGGCCGGAGATCTTACCGGCATCCTTGGTGGCCTGGCGCTGGGAGTCGTTAAAGTAAGCTGGAACGGTGATAACGGCATCGGTGACGGTTTCGCCGAGATAGTCCTCAGCGGTCTGCTTCATCTTCTGCAGAATCATCGCCGAAATTTCCGGGGAGCTGTACTGCTTGTCACGCGCTTCAACCCAGGCGTCGCCATTGTCAGCTTCGACAATCTTAAAAGGGCTGATCTCGATATCCTTCTGCACCGGCGGAGTATTAAACTTACGACCGATCAGGCGCTTGATGGCGAACAGGGTGTTCTCCGGGTTGGTCACGGCCTGACGTTTGGCCTGCTGGCCAACCAGACGCTCGCCGCTTTCAGCAAATGCAACCATCGACGGCGTGGTGCGCGAACCTTCCGAGTTGGCGATAACAACCGGCTCGCCACCTTCCATAACTGCGACACAGGAGTTGGTGGTCCCCAGGTCAATTCCGATAACTTTACCCATCTCTATATCCTCCTTGTTGGATACTTTAAATAAGCAGACTGGTTACTTTTCGTCTGTCTCTTCGTTGTTTTCTTCCGGCTCTTTCACTTCCGGCGCCTTGGCGACCATGACCATCGCCGGACGCAGCAGGCGATCGTTCAATTGATAGCCCTTCTGCATCTGCTGAGCGACGCTGTTGGCCGGGTACTCTTCGGATTCCATCTGCCCCATCGCCTGATGCAGGTTGGGATCAAATGGCTGTCCGAGGGATTCCACCGGCTTGACACCGAAACGATCGAGCACCTGGCTGAACTGGGTCAGGGTCATCTGCACCCCTTCCAGCAGACCGGCACCGGTTTCACCCATTTCAGATTGCTCTGCGTGCTCAATGGCCCGCTCAAGGTTATCGATAACCGGCAGGATTTCGCGCAGGATATTTTCATTGGCAAACTTGGCCAGCTCTTCCTTTTCGCGCTGGGTCCGTTTGCGCAGATTCTCCATGTCAGCCAGGGTGCGCAGATACTGTTCCTGGTGCGCCTTGGCTTCGCTGCGTGCCTTATCCACCTCGGCCAGCAGCTGCTCTTCTGGCGAGAGCTCTGCCTCTTCAGTTTCAGCAGCAATCTCTTCCTGCTCCGCCTGCTCTGTGTTTTCGACTGTGTCCGGTTCTTCTTGCGGTGCTTTTTTACCCACCTTCAACTCCTTGTTAACGACTTACTCTATCTCCCGCTCCAGAATCCGACTGACCATCTGGGCGGTAAAATCAACAATCGGGATAACCTGTGAATACGACATGCGCATCGGGCCGATGACACCAAGGGTGCCGATCGCGCCTTTCTGATTGGAGAAGGTCGACGTCACCAGACTGCAACCTTCCAACTCGGTCAACTGGCTCTGGCTGCCGATAAAAATCTGCACGCCAGCGGCAGCCTGACCGCGATCGAGCAGATCGATCAACGTTTTCTTGCTCTCCAGCGCCTGAATGATCCGCTTCATCTTCTCCGGCGTTGAGAACTCCGGCTGTTCCAACATCAGCGAAGTCCCGGAGACATAAACCAAGTCGTCCGCTTCTTCCTGTAATGCTTTGCTCGACAGGCTCAGCGCCTGACGCCGCAGCTGGTCGAAACGACTTCGCTCATCTTTGAGCTCACTGGAAATTTTTTCCCGGACATCATGAATGTTCAGGCCGGTCAGTTCGTGGTTGAGATAATTATTGATCTGCTCCAGCTCGCGCTGACTCAGATCGTCCGGACATTCAATCACCTTGTTCTGCACCAGCCCGGTTTCGGAAACATAAATCACCAGCAGACGACCGTGCGACAAGCGGATGAATTCGATCTGCCGGAACACCGTTGAGGCAAACTTTGGCGCCATCACCAGCCCGGTATAGTTCGACAGCCCGGACATAACCCGCCCCACTTCCTGCATGACATCTTCCATCTTCATGCCCTGGAAGCGGTAACTTTTCAGCAGTTTCCGTTCCTCGTCCTTGCTCAGGTGGCGCACCTTCAGCAGCGAGTCGATATAGTAGTGAAAGCCTTTTTCCGTTGGGATCCGCCCGGCCGAAGTGTGCGGCGAACAGAGAAAGCCCATGTCCTCCAGATCCGACATGACGTTACGCACCGACGCAGGCGACAGGTTGAAACTGTGCCGCTTGGTGATCGCCCGACTGCCCACTGGTTCGGCCGAGGCAATATAATCCTCGACAATCGCTTCCAGAATATTTTGGCTGCGCTCATTCAGCTCTTCAGCCATAACCCTCACTCCGAAAAAAAAGCGCCATCAGGAAGATGGCTGCCTCGCCAAGCTGTTAGCACTCATCAAAGAAGAGTGCTAACGACACACACTATCAATGGCCTAGAGGTTTGTCAAGTCGGAATAGCGGGGAAAGAGCAGGCAAAAATGGGCAAAAAAGCGGGCAGAAAACTGAACCTCGTAAATGGGATATCAAAGAAAAGCAGAGATCAGGTGATCGTAAATCAACCAGCCTTGCAGATCGAAGCGAAATCGATCCTCTTGCAGCCGCAAGCAGCCTTCGTTTTTCTCCAACGCCGAAGCGAAGACAGCGTCAACAGTCGTGCCGAAACGTTGCTGGAATTCTGCCCGGCATACACCACTAGCCGTACGCAGCCCCAAGTAGACATATTCAGCCATGGCCGCATCTCGATCAAACGTCTCCAGCAGCTCCAGTGGCAAGCCGCCCGACTTCAGCCTGCGGCAGTAATTGCTCAAAGAGGGCGGATTCAGCCATCTTTCTCCATAGCCATCAGCGATGAAGCTATGCGCCCCACAACCAGCAGCGAGGCAGGTTCGCCGCTGCCAGTAGGCCTGGTTATGCTGACAGCGATATCCGTGGCGGGCAAAATTGGAGATCTCGTAGTGTTCGAAACCAGCCTCGTTCAGCAGACGATCAATCAACAGGTAGCTGTCTGCATAGAACTGATCATCCGGCTCACTGACAACCCCCTGCTGCAATCTCTGCTGCAGCGGCGTGCCCGGTTCGAAGCTGAGACCGTAAAGCGCCAGATGCTCCGGCTGCATGGCCAGCAATCCGGCAACATCAGCTTCCAGTTGCAGCAAATCCTGGTTCGTCAGGGCGAAAATCAGATCAAGGCTGAGATTGTCAAAGCCGGCTTGGCGGGCAGCAGTAACAGCCTGGCGCGCCTGTGACGCTGAATGAATACGGCCGAGTTGGTGCAACTGATGATCATCCAGCGTCTGCACGCCGAGAGAGAGACGATTCACCCCCGCCTGCCGGTACCCTCTCAGCTTGTCGTAATCAACGGTCCCTGGATTGGCCTCCAGTGATATCTCACAGGACGCAGCCAAGCCGAAGGCCGCTTCCAGCCGGCGCAGAATCGAACCGACTTGCTGCGACGACAATAACGAAGGCGTACCGCCTCCGAAAAAAATCGTCTCAAGAGGGCCACGGCCCGGCCACTTATGGGCCAGCAGGTCGACTTCTAGCAGCAACAGGTCGACATAATCCTGCAACTCTTTCTGGCTACCGAGTGGCTGCGAGTAGAAATCGCAGTAATCACATTTGCTCTGGCAAAAAGGGATATGCAGGTAAAAGCTGCTCATACGCAAAAAGGGCGGAGCCGAAGCTCCGCCCTTTCTCCTTTAACAGAAACGAACGATCAATGGAAATATTTGGCGTTGATAAACAGGTGCGCGACGATACTGGCGGCATAACCGAGTGCGATCGCCCAGGCCCACTTGAGGTGGTTACCGAAGGTGTAGATACCGCGTGCGGTTCCCATCAGCGCGACACCGGCCGCCGAACCGATCGACAGCATGCTACCGCCAACCCCGGCGGTCAGGGTAACCAACAACCACTGCCCGTGGCTCATCACCGGATCCATGGTCAGAACGGCAAACATGACCGGGATATTGTCAACGATCGCCGAGAGGATACCAACCAGGACGTTAGCCGTGGTTGGTCCGAGGTCGTGATACATAAACGCCGAGGTCGCCGCCAGATAACCGAACTGGCCAAGACCACCAACGCAGAGAATAACGCCGTAGAAGAACAGCAGGGTATCCCACTCGGCACGGGCAATTTTGCGGAACAGGTCGAAGCCGGGACCATGGCCATGAACAGGGTGGTCCTCAGGTATTTCACAATGCTGATCCGGGTTGTGGCCGGTCATATCGAGCGGCTGGTCACCAGTACCCAGTCGGTGTTCGGTCTTCTTCAACCAGTAGCTGAAGAAACCAAGATAGCCCAGACCGAGCATCATGCCGGTTGCTGGCGGCAAATGGAGAAAGTTATGGAAGGAAACAGCTGTTGTAATAGTGCAAAGGAACAGGACGATGATCCGTTTGGCACCCAGCTTCATCTTGATAGCGACTTCCATCGCCTCCGGGCGCTCTTTCTTGATCGCCAGAGACATAATCGCGGCCGGAATCAGCCAGTTGATCAACGACGGGATAAAGATGGCGAAGAACTCAACAAACTCAACTTTCCCCTTCTGCCAGACCATCAACGTGGTAATATCGCCGAACGGCGAGAACGCACCACCGGCATTGGCGGCAACAACAATATTGATACAGGCAACGACCATAAACTTGGTATTGCTACCACCGACCGCCATCGCCACCGCGCCCATCAAAAGAGCAGTGGTCAGGTTATCGGCCAGCGGAGAGATGAAGAAAGAGAGGACGCCGGTCACCCAGAAGATGGTCCGCAAGGTGAAGCCACGGCTGACCAGCCAGCCGCGCAGAGCCTGGAAAACATTCCGCTCGTCCATGGCGTTGATGTAGGTCATCGCTGCCAGCAGGAACAGGAACAGCTCAGCATACTCGATCAGGTTGTGCTTGATCGCGTCGTGCGGGGTGTGGGTGTCGCCGATCCCAGCATAGGCGATGGCAACCAGCACCCAGATAACACCGGCGGCAAAAATAACCGGTTTGCTCTTGCGCATATGCAGCTGTTCTTCGAAAATAACCATCGTGTAGGCAGCAACAAACAGAATCAGGGCAAAGATACCGAGTCCGGTGCTGGTCATGTCGACGCCGGGACCACTGGCGAACGCAGGAGTCGCAGCCAGCAACAATGCAGGGAGAAAGAGTAGATTCTTCAACGGGTCACCTTCTTTTTTGTGAGAGTCGTTCCTGCAGAGCTGCCGACAACCGGCAAATCTGCAAACAAAAATTATAGCGTTACATTTGAGTTATAAATTAAAAGAAAATGATTTTTACCATTTCTGGCAATTGGGTGTCAAGCAAAACAGGAACAGATTGCAACAACAACAAAACACTGAATCCTATTATAATAGTTAAGTTTTTTACTAATAAAATACATGTCTTTATTCAAAACGATAACGTTGTTCTATATTTAAAGAGGTCCGTTTATGAGTAAATCGATTCGTGCTGCCGCCATCCAGTTCAACATTTCTCTCGGCTACATCGACGCCAACCTCGACACCGCTTTTGCCGCGTTACAACGCATCGCCAAGCAGGGAGCAAAACTGGCTGTCCTGCCCGAAATGTGGAGCTGCGGATACGACTATCGCAACCTCGCCCAACTGGCGGAAGAGACCCCGCGCGTGCTTTCTGAAATGCAGGAAGAGTGCCGCAAACTTAATCTGGTCACTGTTGGTAGCCTGCCGGAGCTTGACAACGGCACGATCTACAACACGGCATACGTTATCGATAAAGGCGAACTGGTCGGCAGCTACCGCAAACTGCACCTCTTCTCCACCATGCGCGAAGACCAGTTTCTCGGCCCTGGCAATCAGGCAATTGTGGCGGAAACTTCCATAGGACGGCTGGGAATCGCCATCTGTTACGACCTACGCTTTCCCGAACTGTTCCGCAAACTGGCTCTGGAAGGAGCAGAGATCATCTGCCTTCCTGCCGAATGGCCGAAACCGCGCCAGGAACACTGGAAAACCCTGCTGCGGGCCCGCGCCATCGAAAACCAGCTCTTCGTCATCGCTGCCAACTGCTGTGGCGTGCAGGGCAAACTCGACTTCTTCGGCCTCAGCCAGCTGATCTCACCGCTCGGCAATATCCTGAAGATCGCTGAAGAAGAGAACGCCGAACTGGTTGCCGATTTCGACTTCAGCGAGATGGAAAGCTACCGCAAGCAGATCAATATTCTCGCTGACCGCCGCGCCGACATTTATGGCACTCCGTAATGGAGTGCCTATTTTAAAATCATTCCGAATGTTTCCAGGTGTTCATACAGCTTCTCCCCATCGATCGGCTTCACCAGGTAGGCTTCGCACTGCGACTTGAACGCCTCCATGATGTTCTTTTTGTCGTTCAATGAGGAGATCATGATCACTTTCGCCGCGTCATCACCGTGCAAGCCCTCGATATCTTCCAGCGCACGAATTTCTTTGAGAACATGCTGACCGTCGATATCGGGCATCATAATGTCAAGGCAGATCAGGTCGAATCGATCGCCCAGCATCAACGCCTCAGAGAAAGCGTCGATTGCCTCTTTTCCGGTCGACACAACCCGGGTCTCGCCATGCTCCATCAGCAGCTTCTGCAAAATCAATTGACTGGTGAACTCATCATCCACGATCAGAGCTTTCATTCTTCACTCCCAGTAAAAATCAGAAGATGGCCTCTACAGCCTCTTCAGTAGCTCCCGCAATCGGGCAAACTCTCGCTGCAGATCAACCAGCAGATCGGCAGCTGTCAGCAGGTCTTGCGCTTCGCCCGCCTTCTCCAACAGAGAGGCAACAGCTTTCACTGCAGGTGCACTGATATTGGCTGCCGCCCCTTTAATAGCATGCGCCTGGTTCCGCACCAGTGGCGCATCCTTCTGTGCCAGCCCCTGCTCCAGCGAGGCGATCCGTTTCGGCAGGTCTTCGAGGGCCCCGGCCAAAATTATTTCTACCAGATCTTCATCACCCAGCAAACGATCAAGCAACTCCTTGCGGTCAAAGACCTCAGCCCCGCTCGTCGGCGAAGGCACCTCCTGTGGCTCCGAGGAAAGCGGATTTTCTGGCAACCAGCGCCGCAGTGCCTCGGCAAGGGCGTGGGGATCAATCGGCTTGGCGACATGATCATTCATCCCCGCAGCCAGGCATTTTTCCCGATCTCCCTGCAGTGCGTTTGCAGTCAGGGCAATAACCGGAACCTGCGGATTTTTCACCGGCGAATCAGTGGCCCGGATCGCCCGGGTCGCCTGGTAACCGTCCATAACTGGCATCTGGCAATCCATCAGCACCAGGTCATAATCCTGCTTTTGTAACTTGAGCAAAGCGGCTTCGCCGTTTTCTGCCAGATCGGCCTGCAGGCCGAGTTTTTTCAACAACCCCATAGCAACCTTCTGGTTAACCATGTTGTCTTCAACAAGCAGCAACCGTCTTGTGCCCACGGAAGCCACCTCCAGGCCATCCACCCGCGAACGCTCCTCGGATCCCGCTGCTTTTTGACCAAGGCAAAACAAACGCAGCTTATCGAACAGCAGCTGATGCCGCACCGGACGACGCAAACAAGCCGACACACAGGGATAACGCTGCAACAGCTCAGCCTCGGCCCCATCCCAGGGCACCAGCAGAAGCAGTGGCAGAGAGGTCGCCTCCAGCCATTGTTTAAGCTGCGTCCTCAACTCGGGGGATGCCGATTCAAGTTCGCGGCTATCAAGCAGTAAAGCATCCCAGGAACCCGCGCTATTCTCCGGCAGAACCGCCAGTCCGGAAACCTCATCAAAAGAGATCTTTGCCCGTTCCAGCAGGCTGCAAACTCGACGACGACTGGACAGGTAAGGATTGATCAGCAACAGGCGCAAGTTGGAGAGAGCTGCACAACTCTCATCGTCCACCCCGCTGCCCAGCTCGAACGTCAGTGTCGCCCAAAAAGTCGACCCGGCTCCTTCCTCGCTCTGGACGCCGAGCCGGCCCCCCATCAACTCTGCCAGTTTTCGCGTGATCGATAATCCCAGTCCGGTGCCGCCAAGCGCCCGCTGGCTGCTACCGTCGGCCTGTACAAATGGATCAAAAATTTGCGCCTGCTGATCCAGCGAAAGGCCGATACCGGTATCGCACACAGAAATTTTCAGCTCAACCGCTTTTTCGCCCTGGCGTTCCAGATCTACGCTGACGACAACTTCACCCGCATGAGTGAACTTGATCGCATTACCGGTCAGGTTGATCAGAATCTGCCGCAGCCGTCCGGAATCACCGATCAACTGCAACGGAACATGCGGCTCGATCATGTAGCAAAACTCGATCCCTTTCGCGGCGGCCTGCATCGCCAGCGGCTCACAGGTCTCTTCCAGCAAGCGGCAGAGGTCGAACTCCTGCAGATCGAGCTCCAGTTTACCCGCCTCGATCTTGGAAAAATCGAGAATATCGTTGATGATGTCGAGCAGGGCAACGGCGCTGTTCTGGATCGTCTGGGCATAATTATTCTGATCGCCATTCAGTGGGCTGTCGAGCAGCAGGTTCGCCATGCCGATAACCCCGTTCATCGGCGTGCGGATTTCGTGGCTCATATTGGCAAGAAATTCACTTTTTGCCTGACTCGCGGCCTCTGCCTGGATTTTTGCTTTTTCCAGCTCGGCGGTGCGCTGACTGACCAGTTCCTCCAGATGCTGGCGATGCTGCATCAGCTCACGCTCAGAGGTTTCCAGCTTGGCCACATTCTCCTGCAGGTCACGGTTGACATCCCCCAGCTGGTGGTTCAAAGCACAGCTTTCCAATGTTTCAGAGCAGGACACCAGGACGATGGTCAGCAACATCGACAACGAATCGGACAGTTCTGGCTGTGCCTGCTCCAGCAGGCCAACGAACATGCCACGTGCTCCCGTCGAGCTGACCAGCGGATGCAGAAGCAGCTGCCCACTACCATCAGCAGTGTCGACAATTGAAGCCTGACTGCGTTGCAAGGCCCAGGCAAAGCGCTGATTTTCAATCAGCTGATCAACCTCTTCCGCTAAAAGATCATTCTTCTGCTCCGGCCGGCTATATTTCGGGACGAAGCTGAAACTGGCTTCGTCCAACAGCCAGAAACTGAGCGCCTGAAAGCCGATCAGGGTTTCCAGCTTGTCGGCTGTTTCGCGCATAATATCCTGCGGATCGTCCAATACCTTTCCGCCCGACTCGAAATGCCCGAGACTGGCCGCCATCTGCAGAGCATTAACGGCAAAGCGTCGTTCCTCAGTCAGGAAACGAACCTGCTCTTCCAACTCTGCATATGTTGCTTTGGACGTATCCTTTGCCATAGCTAGTCTTCGTCCGCCCCCAGGAACAAGGTCACGACATCCTCGATCTGACTCTCAGCCTGGCTGAAAATCTGTGGCAGCACATCAGCCGAGATGCCAAGTGCGGCCCAGGCTCTCGGCTGCAACGGCGAGATCATGACGCACCCGCATTCGGATTGGCCCACAAAGTGAACTTTGGCCAGAATATCGGCCAGGTGGATCATGCAACAGCCCAGGCCGTAACGCCCTGCGCCCGGCAGATGATGAAATCGGATCATCTCTTCCAGCGCCTTGGTGAAACGCCACTCCTGGCAGAGCAGCCCACCGACTTCCGTGTGGTCGTAACCAAGGATTCGTCTCTCGGCAGTCACCAGGGCTTCCTGTCCCAAGCGGGCCTGTTTGATCACTTCCGCATAAGCTTGGGGAATCTGTTTAAGCATCACCATGCGACCGATATCATGCAGCAAACCACCAATAAACATCTGTTCGCTGGAAACACCGACCTTGTGCCCGGCTAACAACCGCGCAAAAACGCCACAGGCAATCGAGTGCCGCCAGAAACCTTCCATGCTCATCAAGTTCGATGGAATATCTTTAAAGGCGTTAACCACTGAGATGCCGAGAGCCATGGTGGTCAGTTCGCTGGTGCCGATCAGGGTGACGGCGCGGGCAATTGAATCGATTCGCGAAGGGAATCCGTAGAAAGCACTGTTGACCAGTTTCAACATTCGGCTGGAAAGGCTGGTGTCTTTGCTGACCATCTCGGCAAGATCGGACGCGGAACTGCGCGGCGAATTCATCACTTCGACAATCTGGGCATAAACATCGGGCAGAGACGCCAACTCGATTTTGCCGCGCAGTAACGTCTCCGGTTGCTTCGGTTGCCGCTGCCAGAAATCGGCCGCTAACTCTGAAGGTTCCTGGATTTCCGCCTCAAGCCAGGGCAGCACCGGCAGATCTTTCCCCTTGGCCAGCGAGCGGGCAAGACTCTTTGCAGCGATCTGCTGTAGCTGGGCGATTGCTTCCTGCTTCGGATCGGTGCTGGCAAAGAAGGGGTGTAGATAATCCAGCGCTTGTGCGCGCAGCTCTTCCGACGCTTCAGAGTCCGCTGCAACGTCTTCGAACTCTGTCCCCTCCAGCACAACATCAACCTCTGCCACCCCCCAGGCTTTCAAGGTTTTTAAATGGTTGTCCTGCAATTCCACCCCGGCTGGCAGCAGCATACGACCACCGCTCCCTTTCAGGTCGCTGGCGAGGACCATTCCCGCAGCCAGATTATCAATCGAGACTATTGCCATAAGAAATATGTTTTCCCCTGCCAGAGCAGGCTTTTTTCAGGGTTTTGCCTGTCTTGATCAGGCAGCAGAGCATAGTTTCTTAGAATAGTCCAATCATATGCCCTTGTCAAACCAGTTGCTTGGCGAAAACATGGTAAATCAGGCTACTCTCGAACGAAAAAAGAGATTTACTAAATACGAATTTATTGAAACGAAAAGTTGAACGGGACAGCTACTCGGTGGAATCAAGCATTGTTTCTGCTTCCGGCATCAGTCGACAGGCACGGATCGCCACCAGCATCAGCAGCAGCAGACAAACCAGCATCCAGGTTGGACCGAACCACTGGGCAACCAACCCCGCCAAACCACTGGCAACTGCCAGCAGGCCGATGGTGCTGTTGCTGAATGCCGTATAGGTTGCCCGTTCGTCCTGCGGAACAGCATCGACAAGGTAGGTTTTACGCCCCAACCTGACTCCTGATTCGGCCAGGCCGATAAGAACAAAAACCAGCAGGTAGGCAGCGTAGCGCAGAGGGTAGAAAGGAATGATCGTCAGCAGCAGCGCAAGAAAAGTAGCTGCAGCGGCAATCTGTACTGAACGTAGCATCACCTGCCGACTGGTGCTGTCGGCCATTTTACCCCAAAAAGGACTGCTGATCAGTTGGGAAAAACCGACGGCGACAACCAGCATGCCGACATCCTGCACCTTCAACTGCAACTGTTGCCCGGCGTGCAAAACAAAGAAAGGGGTCGCCAATTCGACAGTCAGCAGCAGCCCGCGGGCGGTTAGAAATCGACGGAAACCGGGGTATTGACGATAAAAACCGATGCCTTCGCGCGCCTCGGCAATAGCGTTGCGCCCACCGCTGACAGCTCCCGGCGTTTCGCGGATCAGGCCGAAGCACAAAGCCGCCAGGGCCCAGAGCAGGGCAGCGAAAAACAGCAGGTACAGAACCGGCGTGAGCCCCTGCGCATCACCCTGCACACGGTTGAGCATAAACCCGGCCAGAGTCGTCAGGATACCGCCGATAAAAGCGCGTTGAGCGAGCAGCTTGCCGCGATGACCTTTACCAACGGTTTTGCCGAGAACATCCTGAAAAGCAACCGAAGCTGTTCCGCTGGCACTGCTGAAGACGACCAGCAATAGGAGCAAGCTGATACCGGCAGCGGTTGGTGAAAACCAGAGCGCCGCCGGAATCATCAGTAGCAGACAAAGCATCTGCACCAAGCCGGAGCCGACCCAGACCCACTTACGCACCGCTAGACGGCGAATCTGCCCGGCCACCACCATCTGCGGCAGGAGCGAGAAGCTTTGCTTGATCGGCAGCAGAAAACCGAACATCCAGACCGGAGCACCGAGTATCTGGAACAGCCAGGGCAAGATCAGGTTCGGCCCGGCAATCTGTTCCGCCAGCTTCGAAGCAGCACCGTTACAGACGTTGGCACGCAGGTTCCAGCTTACCTCTTTGCAGGCTTCCGCTGGAATCGAGCTGCAGGCCCGGTCGAGATTGTCGTCGCCTGAGAGGACCCCAAGCAGGTTTTTTTTCAATGCCTTGATCATTTTTTAATCCGCCAGCGGTTGCGCGCTTTCCCGGTACTGCACCGGCACCTGTTGCAAGCTGTCAGCAAACTGCAGCACGCCCGACTTATCAACATAAAGGTAACGTTGCGGCTTTGTCGTTTGCTGGGCAGGCCTGGTATTCTGCTCGATCACCTGTTCGATCGATTCAGCTTTTAACGGCGTGCTTTTTTCCGGCAGGACAAGATCCAGCAGGCGGCTGCGAAAATCGACATAAAAGGTTTGCGCCGGTTTGAGTCCCGGATAATCGAGGGGCACCCGCAGCAGAAACTGGTCGAAAGCAACCACCGCAATCAGAAAAAAAAGCATCCAGCCAAAGAGTTTCAGCAACTTGAACATCTCATCTCCAAACCGAATCAACCCGGCAAGTGTACTCCTGCCAATGGACAAACTCAACACCCGGCTAACGGTTGCACTTTTTCACCTCAATGTGCAAGAATACGAAACTTTGAATATATTACCTCCAAGGAGCTCAAAATGAGTGCAACAGATTACGACGTCATTATCATCGGCGGCGGTCCAGCAGGCATGACCGCAGGACTGTACGCCTCTCGCGCCATGCTGAAATCGCTGATGCTGGAAAAGATGATCATGGGCGGGCAGATGATGACCACGACGCTGGTCGAAAACTGGCCCGGTTATCCCGGCGGCATCGAGGGTCCTGAGCTGATGATGAAATTCCAGGAGCATTGTGTCGAATTCGGTCTTGAAACCGGCTACGGTGCAGTGGAAAAAATCATCGACAACGGTGATCATAAGACCCTGATCGTCGACGGCGAGGAAAAAACCTGCAAGGCCGTCATCGTTGCCACCGGCGTTATCCCGCGCAAGCTCGGCCTGAATAACGAACAAGGTCTGGTCGGCCGCGGCGTTTCTTACTGTGCCACCTGCGACGGTGCTTTCTTCCGCGACCTGCCGATTGCCGTTATCGGCGGCGGCGACACTGCCGCCGAAGAAGCCCTGTTCCTGACCCGTTTCGCCAGCAAGGTCTACATGGTGCACCGGCGCGACGAGTTGCGTGCCACCAAGATTCTACGCACACGGATCGAAGAGAACGAAAAGATCGAGATGGTCTGGGATTCTGTCGTCGAAGAGTTGAAATCGGATGACGGCGGCCTGTCCGCTGCTGTGCTGCGTAATGTCAAAACCGACGAGAGCAAAGAGATCGAAATCAAGGGCATGTTCGTCGCCATCGGCGTCACCCCGACCACTGGTTTTGTCAAAGACCTTCTCGACCTCACCGAAGATGGCTACATCAAGTCGGGCGAGGACACCCAGACCAACGTGCCGGGGATCTACGCCGCCGGCGATTGCCGCACCACGGTGCTGAAGCAGGTGTCCACTGCTGTCGGCGATGGCGCCGTCGCTGCGATTATGGCAGAAAAACATATTGACGATCTGGCGCACCAATAGCGCAAGAACATGCTATGCTAAACATTAAAAATTGATGCAAAGGGCTCGCTTTGAGCCCTTTCATCTGTTCAGGAGGGGGACAGATGTTAGCACGAGTCACGTCCGGTGCCTTGATCGGTATCGACGCCTACCCGGTCGAGGTAGAGGTCGATATCGCCCAGGGACTGCCGCAATTTTCTACCGTCGGGTTGCCGGAAGGCGCGGTCAAAGAGAGTAAAGACCGCGTCAAATCGGCGATCAAAAATTCCGGTTACGATTTTCCCGCCCGCCGCATTACCATCAACCTGGCTCCAGCCGATATCCGCAAAGACGGTGCCGCATTCGATCTTCCCATCGCAGTCGGCCTGCTCAGTGCCTGCGGGCTGATCGATGAAGAGCAGCTCGATCGTTTTATCCTGCTCGGTGAGCTCTCGCTTGATGGCCGTGTGAAACCGGTGCGTGGCGTCCTGCCGATCGCTGTCGCCGCTCGCAATTGGAATGATCGAGCCCTGATTCTGCCTGCCGGCAACGCGGCTGAAGGGGCTGTGGTCAACGGTCCACCAGTTTACGCTGTGCAGGATCTGGGTGAAGTCGTCGCTCTGCTCAACGGCGAAAAGCAACTGCCACCCTATAGTTGCGACGAGCAGAAAAGCTGTGAAACCCCGACCGATTGTGAAGATTTTGCCGAAGTGCGCGGCCAGGAACATGTCAAACGCGCATTGGAGGTTGCAGCTGCTGGTGCTCACAACGTCCTGTTAAGCGGCCCTCCCGGTTGTGGCAAAACCATGCTCGCCCGCCGCCTGCCATCGATTCTGCCCCAGCTCTCCTTCGAGGAAGCCCTGGAAACAACAAAGGTTCACTCGGTCGCCGGGCTGTTAGGCCGCAGTCACGGGCTGGTCGACCAGCGGCCCTATCGCAGCCCACACCACACCATTTCTGATGCGGGACTGATCGGGGGGGGCAGCTGTCGGTTTCAATAGTTAATGCTACAACACAATAGTTCTTGCTACAGGTTTCAGAAGTTAGTGCTACAACCTATACATCTCTCCTGCTATTCCCCCAAATTGAAAAGAAAGCAAAATGAACTGCTTCAAGAGACACTACCCCTGACTTGGCTCTCAAAAAAGATGGTTTGCATTGCCGAACCAACGGCTAGGCCCTTACTCAGTCAGCAATGCCAAATTTGAGCAACCCAAGTTCAGCTAGACACATTTCGCCTTTCGATGGTGAGTAGTAGGCTTGAAAAAATCGAAAATCCCTGCGCCCCTCAGCACGACACTTTTTTTCGATCAAATTCGAAATTCTCATTTTATCCTCACTACTCATGCGCATACCAAAAACAATGCCCTCAAGCTGGGAGAAGTTATAGTTTAGTGGCTCTGGTGCCGGGTCATTGGTAAGCGCGGTTGAAGCAATCAGACGTTGTTCGTCCTCGTGCTTCCAATCAGTGTGCTTCCAAGTCGCACGCTCAAGGCCATTCCTCCAGTGCTTTGTGCGCCAAGACTCAATGTCGTCAGTCACTTCGCGTAAACGTACGCTGGTTGCCCCTGATACAGATTTCATCCACGTGTCTACTAGTTTCCCCATTGGCAACATTCCCATTTCTAGGAAACAATCAAGTGGTGGGGGCTGTTTGCGATATTTGATCGAATGCACATCAAGCTCAATTCCCTGGGCACCTGTCCCTGTCATCCCATTAACACGAAAAAAGCGTTTATCTCCACGCTGCTTAGTCCGAAAAATCAACGCTGCGCCCCGATGTTCGGAGCCATAGGTCCCCCACATAGAGGCGTTCACACAGTTACGGCTAAAGCATGCAACTCGCCATGGGGCAAAATGCAAGTCTTGGAGAAATGCATCGACATACATCTCAGGAAATCGCACGATGAGCGCTATTGTCTTTTGAGCCCAAGCGATATTATCACTTCGGGTAAGCATTCCTAGCTCAAGTTGGCGGCTGACCCTATTGCCAATACTCGCCATGTCCTCCAGGTAATCCTCGACCGGTATGTCGACAGCTGGAGGCCTGAAAGGAATCTCTCCCCAACAGCTTACCATCGCCTTCGCAGTGTTCTCACAGTGTCTTTCAATAGGTAATTCAAACTTGCTGAGATTATTTTCCTTGAGCAAGCGAAACAATTGGGACAATGCTGCTTGATGAACATGAAACAATAGGGCTGTGAAACGTTCGCGACGTAACGGTACTGACTGACTAGCAAGCAGGCCCGCAAGTTCTGTACTCTCAATTTCGGCACAGAAGGCTGAACAGAAATCACGGTAGAGTGCTCGAAAGGAGCTAGTGGGAAGGTCTTTTTCAGTGAGCCATGCACTCACTTTGGCTTGACCAATCTTATGAGGCTCCAAAATCAGCCATGTGCCACAATACCAGATCAATGAGAGCGCATAGTGCCGGAAAAGATTTTCCCACAGTACTTGATCACCATCCCAGAATGTGTCGCTTAAGCCCTCCATGGGATCGTTAAGGGACTCTGGTCGAGCAAAATAAATTGTCTGTTTCTCAAGTTCCTGAAATCCTCCATTTTCAAAGTCGTCACCCAAAAGTGCCTCGGCACTCCTAAAGCGAAATAGAAACTCGCCGCTGTCTAGGCTTGCTTTACCCCCGCTCATCATTTCAACTCCCAGATCCTTTACTTTAGCAGGCTATTCGACTAGAATACTCTTCGGTTCAGGAGGGGAACAAACTCCGAACTAAAAGGTCCAGCCTCGCTACCCCCTCCGCTTGGCTGGACCTTTTCTTTTGAATTGCACTAGCTTGCTTTCCCAAACATTTCTACCCCTCAATACATTCATGGCATAAGAGACAGATATTTTTTACTTCCAATCTCCGCCCCCTTACTCTCGGCTCAACAAAGCAAAACTCTAAAAGCCCTCCAGACAAGCACTGCCTGCACAACCCTCCGTCTCTTCTCCAAACAACCTCTTTAATGTAAGTAGGAATTTCCTCAACTATTATTTCAATCGATAGCCCTAACATACTCCCCCCCCCCGTTTTTCACAAAAAAGCCCACTTTAAGCCAACAGAATATCGATGGCCTCTTACCAGAACCTGAATATTATTATCCAGTTCCCCCAAAAGCGAGACTTGTCGGATGTTTTGTCTAACAAAAACAACACCTTAAGGGCTAGCGCAAATCTGTTTCGTAGTTTACCATATCTACATGGCTGATATCTTTTTTACCGCAGACACCCATTTAGGGCATGCAAAGATCCTGGAATACGAGCCGGAAACACGTGGCCGTTTTTCCAGCATCGAAGAACATGACGAACATCTGATCGAGCGATGGAATAGTGTTGTCCGTCCGGGCGACACGGTTTGGCATTTGGGTGATGTTTCATTTCAGCGCCAGGGTTTTAATTCCGCTCGGAGGCTAAACGGCTACAAGAAATTGATCTTGGGCAATCACGACATTCTTGACAGCCAAGACTATCTGCAGTTGTTTGCGAAACTCCATGGATCTGTCTTTTTCAAGGGCGTTGCACTGCTCACACACTTGCCGATCCATCCACAACAGTTCCATAGATTTGCTTTCAATTTCCACGGACACTTGCACTCAAAATCGTTGGACGATCCGCGATATATCAATGTTGGGGTTGATCAGTGGGATCTGCGACCGGTCAGTTGGGATGAACTGAAAAAGTTGATCGAGGATCGATTATGAACAGACTAATCGCTATCGGAGATATTCACGGCCAACGGATCATGCTGGATGATCTACTTAGTCAGATCGAGCCGACTGATCTGGATCTGATTGTGTTTTTGGGTGACTATATTGATCGAGGCCCAGATTCAAAAGGCGTGATTGATGACCTGATTGATTTCAAGCTTTTCTACCCGCAGACCATTTTTCTGCGCGGCAACCATGAACAGATGTTTCTGGATGCCCTCATAGATTGCGGTATCCGTATAGGAGAACGGCTGTCTGATGTGTCACCGAAATGGGTTAAAGAGATCAGCAGATATAGTGATGCCACCATGTTTAAGCTTAATGGCGGTGAGCAAACTTTAAAAAGTTATGGTGCTGAACTGGTGATGGACTTTCCAGGCTTTACCTTGTTGGGAGAGATTCCGTCAGATCATATCGAGTTTCTGGAGCAAACGCAGATGTGTTTTGAGCATGAGCACTTTGTTTTTGTTCATGCCGGTATCAATCCGCTCTTACCTCTTGAACAGCAGCAATATACGCTGCTTTGGGATCGAGACCTAGAAGCATCCCCGTCAGGAAAAACGGTCATTATCGGGCACACACCATGCCCTGATGGTGCCCCGCTCATTGCTGATGATTTAATTATGCTCGATACCGGTGCGGCCTACGATGGACCGCTGACAGCGATGGATGTGCTCTCTGGTCAGGTTTGGCAGGCTAAACCATGAATCAAGAGCAGCATGAAAAAGCTTGTCAGGAAAAATTCGGCCAGCCGTGGCCGGAAGTGCATGCTTTCCTCGATCAGTACTTTGATTTGGCTCGCAGCATGACGCACCGGGTCATCCTGCACCATCGTAAAGGCATTGAGTTGGTAGTTGAAAAGTTTGGGGAAGCAGCGAGAGGGCCAGCCGAGCAACACGTTGAATTAGACTTTGGCTTTATTCCTGACGGCCCTGCGGATATGGATAAATATTTTTGTCCGACGAGTTGGGAAGAAGAGCGGCTGGTCAAAGAGCAGATAAAAGCTCTTTTTGGTTTGCCCGATGATTGGAGGTCAGAACCGGAGGAGTTTTTCAACAAGATGGTTTTGGTGCGTTCGACTGACAACGCTGTGATCGAGACCTTGCTCAAACATGCGAACTACACCGGGGAAATCATCCAGTGTGGTGATAACTGGGGCTTCGCCGCTTACTTTGACATCCCACGACCGACAAAAGAAAACTGTCGGGAAGCAAACGAGTTCATCACTCAAGCAATAAAGCATGGTGCGGATTATTATCAATGCTCGGTTTTGGCAACTTGGACAAATCTGGAACTTTTCGTTTTTGAGGGGCGCAAAGAACCATTGTGAGAGACAAACGTTAAAAATGAAGATTTTCCCCATTGCAGATTTGCACATCGAAAGCTCTTGGAAACCTCTGGCAACCTATCGTGGCAATCCTGATGTTGTCGTTGCTGCAGGCGATATGCATGTTAAAACCAAGGGGCCGGAAGAGTTGCGGCGTATATTCGGTAACGCAGAAATTATTTATGTTCCCGGCAATCATGAGTACTACGGATCGGCTTTAAAAAAAGAGGATGAACTGCTGCGCGAAGACTGCAAAGAGTACGGAATCCACTTTCTACAATGCGACTCCGTTGAGCTTCAGGGCGTTGTTTTTCTTGGATGCACGCTATGGACTGATTTTGAATTGTTCGGCCCAGAAAAAGAGCCAGAGTGCCGTTTTTTAGTTGGAAAATGGTTGAGGGATTATCACGTTATCAAACTTGATCCAGGTACACGGCGGATGCTCAGCACCTTGGCAACGCAGAGCCTGCACCAAAAGCATAAATCATGGCTGCAGGAGCAATTTCAAATTCACAAAGGAAAGAAACTGGTTGTCGTGACGCACCACGGCCCATCGTCAAAGTGCATCCATCCGAGCTATACAAAGGATTTGGTCAGTGCTGGCTTTGCAAGCGATTTGGATAGCCTGGTCGAGCAGAGCGGTGCCAAATATTGGATTTGCGGCCATAGCCACACAGCCACCCGATTTGAAATCGGCAATACTGAAGTTGTGATGAATTCAGCAGGTTATGCGAAAGAGACCGTTCCCGGCTTTGAGCCGTTTTTGGAGCTTTTGATTTGAACCAACAACAGTACGAAAAAGCCTGCTTTGAAAAGTTCGGTGAGTCGTGGCCGGAAGTCCATCGCTTTCTCGATCAGTATTTTGACCTGACGCGATCAATGTCGCACAGGGTCATTCTGCACCACCGGCAGGGCATCGAGCTTGTTGTTGCCGTGTTTGGAGAGGCAGCGCGAGGCCCAGCCGAGCAACACATTGAATTGGATTTTGGGTTTGTCGCAGAGTCACCGGGTGATCTGGAAAAATACTATTACCCTACCACTGACGAAGAAGATCAGATGATCCAAGATAAAATCAAAGAGATGTCCCCTGTTTTTAATCGTCAAGTCTTGGTGCGCTCGACCAGCAAAAGCCAGGTCGAACAGCTGTACCAGCTGGCAGACCATGTAGGGGAGATCGTCCAGCATGACGAGCATTGGGGCTTTTCCGCATTGTTTGAGATCCCCAGACCGACAAAGGCAAACTGCCAGAAAATGAATGTGTTTATCGGCCATGCAATAGGGCTTGGCGTTGAGCATTGCCATTGCTCTGTGCTGGCGATCTGGACAAGCTTGGAAGAGTTTGTTTCGACAGGAAAGAAGGAACCATGAGGATTGAGATTGAAAACAAGTTAGTTCAAGAATTCCCGAAACTCTTTCCGGGCGAACCGGCGATCATGATCGATGATGGTTGGTTTGATCTGGTCTATCAGCTTTGCAACTTCCTGCAGCACTCTGCCGATCAGTGTGGAGATCCGCAAATTGCTTGCTTCCAAATCAAAGAAAAGTTCGGCGGGATGCGCTTCGATATCGATGGTGAGTGCAACGATTATCAGGCCGGGGCGATCCAGTTTGCCCAGCTGCTATCAGGGGTGATCTGCGACAAATGCGGTCGCCCTGGTACGCAGCAGGGCAACAGCCGTGGATGGTGTCAGACCCGCTGCACTGACTTTGCGGAATAGATAACCTTTTTTGTCCGTGTCATTTCTAGTTTATCGTGTTGTCCGTTTGTTAGTTTATCGTGCTCACCCTGCCGCGAGCAGTGCTGCCGGAATAGTTATACTCGGCTTGTTGTAACCTGAGTATAACCGTCTATCCTTTTCCTTCTCCATGGTTTGCTGCACAGTTTATCGTGAGTTTTCGGAACATTGAAGACATTGGAAAAGAAGTAATAATCATGGTGAGAACTCTCGAAAAAATGCTGGCTAACGAGAAGTCTGAAAATTACGCCCTTCCTCTGCCAGACCACCAGCAGCATCGCCTGATGATGCTAGGGCATTGAGGGGCATCAAATGACACATAAAATCTTGCTATAGAGGCAAAATAAGCAAAAACGCTATGCCTTTCGCTCTCGCCCCTAACCCCTTGTTTATCTGGCTTTTTTGTTGACCAACGGGCCTGCCTCATGTTAGACAGGTGAGTGTAAAAACTTGACACCACAATATATTGTGCTTCCATTACAATGAACCACTAAATATCCTTTTTATGGGGATCACATTCCATGGCTACTGATTTTTTAAACGCTGTCATAATTCTTTTGGCCTTGCCAACATTGACCTTTCTACTAAAGATTGGCATCAAAATGCTCAGTGCAGACAGTGCCTCATTCAAGCACAATAGGGGCTTATGTGAAAAGTCTCCCTTTAAAGTAATAAAAGGGTCTGTAGGCATCAATACCCGCCCTGACTATAGAATAAAGCAGGGAATGGCCATAGATAGCAACAATAGACTTGTCCGGCAGAGCAGCTTTTCTGAAGAAGCTATAAACAAAATCATTGTAGACTAATCCTATATTTAGACACCAGGGTAAACGAAAGCCCGCTACTTTGTAGCGGGCTTTTTTATGCTAGGACAGAAGAATGTATACAACTTTAAGCTTTAAGGGCTGGATACCTACTTGTTCAGGAGGCGGTTTATCTTTTTCAAACTTTGGTGCATGCCAAAACCCAGATTCAATATCGTCAAACGTCCATGACAATAATTTTAGGTATGTTATCACATATCAAAAAAGAGAACTCTCTGATGTAGTCCTCCCTCTTAAGCAGATCCTAACAAAAAAGATATTTGGTCTAGACAGTACTTTTTGGTTCCTTTGTTTAGCCAAAAGACCAATAAAGTACGAAAAGAGCAGTGCAAGAATGCAGGGTACTATTTACCTTTTTCACAGAAAATCTATGTGGAGAGGGCCTGCAGAGAAATTAGTAAAAAAAGCTCAGGAAAAATTGGAAGAATACTCTTCTGGCTGCATAAAACAATATTTTGATGAGGATTACAACTTACTACAAGAAAAAATAAAAAGTTTTTCAAGCTTTGTTATTGATTTCGAACTAAGAAGAAGCGGCGTAGCTACTTTAACATACTCAGCGACAGCCAATCATGGAACCTCTGTGGACGCAATCAATCTGCCAAACAACCCAAAGGAACGACAAAGTGACATACATTACATAACGTCACAAATGTTTTTTTTCCTTAGGGACATTTCTCATCATCACATTCACCATGAAAGTACAGATGATAATATTGTAAGATTATACCCTTTTGATGGAAATGATGACTATAGCTGGAGGTGTGAAACAACTATAGAGCTTCTCAGGAAGCTTCTATTGTACAAAAAATGCAATTCTGAAAAAATATTCAATGATTCCATGGGCTTAATCCCATACCTCAAGTACTTTCTAAAAATTTCAAAAAAAGAAACTGAGAAAACCATCCACCCTGAAATAGATATGGAAATTCTTGAAAGTGCCATATTGGCAGCACAGCAGACAAATAAAAGAAAATCACTTTCAAGTTCGGCAGAGAAAGAATCTATTCTAAATTGGTTAGTAGGGGGCATAGGTCTAATTTTGTCAACAATAGGCCTTTCTCAAGTGGCCAGAATTAAACCGCCTGAAGAAACCTCTGGCTTTTTATTATTCATGACATCGCATATGATTTCCCATACCATAGAAACCATTGGAGTTGTTGCCGGTTTAATCCTTTCTGCTCTAATATGGTTTAGCGTGATTGAACCAAGAGAATGGTCAGTGATAAGGGGGGCTGTAAAAATAATGTTCGCATTTAGGCAGCAAAGCCTAAGTGCACTCATCATATTAATGTCACTTTTGGGATATGTAATTTTCATTGCATGGCTCAGCAAAATCTTTGCATAACCTCCCTTAAAGTGTCGAGGAGATAATATGAGATCTTACAGCAATTTCTCACTCCAGATATCAGGTACTTTCCCCCGAAAATGGATAACCAAACAAATATCCCCGATATAATTCAGACCGATAACGTTACATGGTCTTAGTTCTGTTGAAAAAAGCTATTCGAGAGAGGGTTCATGATGATCCTAGAGATCTAAAGGATAGTTGTAAATTGTCCCACACCATCAGTCCTCATCATCAAGGCTAGGATCAACCCAGACACTAATAATATCAGGCTCTTCTTGGCCTATATTGTTAAGATCGAAGGGTCTTAGGCACTCTATAAAATCACTAAAACTATTCGAAATAAAAAAAAGGCATCCAGCGGAAGGGGGGTCTTCTTCTAGCTCATGGTCAAAATAGTAAATCCCCGGACTACTGTTATCGACGGAAATAAAAATTAAATTTCCACCATCTGCAAAAGCTACGGGCCAAAGGCCCTCAGGTAACCTTCCGCTAAAAATCAATTTTTGCTCAACCAGCTCATTTAGTCCTAAAAATCTTTCAATACCTGAAAAACTTTCTATCGTTGGAATATCAAAAATATTTGCTTCGGGGACAGAGCCACCATAGGACTTAACAAAAGCTTTATACTCTCTGGGAAAGTCCACACCATAAATATTTTCGAATTTATGGACTTCTGAATCACTCAACTCGGGAAAAACTTTTTCAATTGCAATATTCACAGTAAATGCCCCTGGCCTTAACACTAAGGCTTCATATTTTTATTGATTTCCCTAAGAACAGCCGAACCACCTGTGTGGCGTACGCTCTGGTGAATTTTCCTAGGCACTAATTGCATTGTTATACCATCTTCCACATGATGCCAAGTATGGTCCTTGGGAGTTTGGCTTCGGCCAATGGCTTTATTCGCCATGGCACTGTCTCTTTTAACATCACCAGTTAAATTTCTTATTTTTACTTCTGCTTTAGCATATGGCTTGAAATCAGGATACCCCGTTTCTTTGAAACGGACCCCTGAAGGGTGCGTTTTTCCCGCATATTTAGAGTTAATTGGAGTTCTTCCGTTTACCTTCTGCAAACCTGGCAACCTTGAAGCATTTGCATTCAAATTGCCACTTTGTGTGCCCCCTGCCCCTTGCCTTATGATTCCAGCATTCCATTTATGAACAGAATGCTGTGGGCCATCAGAAATAAGAGGACTATTACCGTCTGAATCCACATATTTGTAAGGGTTATTCAAAGAATACGCATAAACATTCATTGCTTGCGGAGAAGCAATCAGCAAAGCATTGATCTGCCCAGAAAACTCATCCACTCCTCGAACCGGTTCAACCGCCAGGAATCTTCCTGGTTCGACTGCCATGTAACGCGCAACGAAATAATTGAGTCCTGTCTCGGTGTCTTTTTCCTTTCCAGCAAAACGTTTATCGCTCTTTTGTGTGCCGTTGATGCTGTACTCTTCACCAAACGGTTTGTAATCCGCCCCCCACACCTTCTTTCCGCTGGAATCGCTTATTGCCAACGGGGTCCCTATCGGGTCCGTGTGGTAAAAGGTAATTACATCAGCGGCCTGTGCTGGCAACACCAACATCAGCAACAAGGCAACAGCGCGTAAATAGAATTTTATAGCTTTCATTTTCCCTCTCCAAACAAACAACTGAAGAAGAGGGTTGGTCTCAAAAGACCACCCCCCTTTTTCAGTTTGATACATTAGTAACTATTTAACACTCACAGTTCCAGAAACACTACCCTCAGGCCCGGACACGGTTACTGACGAAGGAGCAGCAGGGACATCTAAAATAACCATTTCCCAACGCGACTGTGAGCCATCCCACACCATATTCCCGTATCCATCCAAAACCAGGCTCGCATCAATACCTAGAGCACTTGAGGCATAAACCGTCAGAGAGCTTTTGAAGGCATAGTATTCCGCCTTGATTATCTTGATGGTGTTGTTTACTACCGGAGCATAATCAATCACAGCTATATCTGTTACAGGCTCTGACACACCATCTTCGGCTGTAGCAGTGATTGTATTTGTCCCTTCAGCAAGGTCGCTAATTAAACACTCCCAGCTAGCCAAAGACGGATAATTTACCGCTCCAACCACTGCCGCCGTATCGACAGAAACCGACACTGTCGCACCTTCGGTCATAATACCAGTTACAAGCTGACTAGATTCTGTAGTTGGAGTTGCAACCTGATCAATCGTAATACTCAAAGCAACTGGTGGTGGTTCAACCTGCTCTTCCCCTTTGAGCTTTTTGAAGTAGTAATCAAAACCACCAGCGTTAGCCGCCTGATCAACCATTCCAGCCGTTGAGCCCAGCAGGACAATATCCCCTGAACCCTCAACTGCCATCGCAGAACCAGTCAAGTCGCTATTATCGGTCTGATTGGTGTACTGCAGAACCGAAACCGCAACACCATCCTTGTCGTATTTGCCAAAGAACGCATTATCGATAGCAGGATCTGTTGCACCACCATCGAACCGGCCCTTGGTACTACCAAAGACAAAAATGTTTCCGTTGGAATCTACAGCAACGTCGCTGACTGCTTCAAAGTCAGCAGTCCCACCCTGTAGTTGCAGACCAAGCGAAGTCCCACTGCTGTCGAACTTGGCAACAAAGAAATCACTCGCCCCTGCATTCGGTTGCCCATCGACACTACCGTATGTTTCCCCAGCAAGATAAATATTACCGCTACTATCAACTGTGACTGCCTGAGTGAAATCCTCCATCGAAGTCCCAAACAGTTTGGTCCAGAGCCGATTTCCTGAACTGTCGAATTTCACAATGTATGCATCGGATAATCCATTATTGATTTGCGCATCCAGAGCTTCCACCGTCGAGCCAACAACATAAATGTTGCCATACTGATCAGTAACCATATCAACGACCGTATCACTGAGACCGATAGTATGATTACTCTCCCAGTTCAAAACACCATCTTGATCATACTGAATCAGTAGGATTGAATTGGTGGTTTCGATTCTGCCACTTCTTTTGACGATCTCCACAACAGTGCTACCAGCAACTTGGATGTTCCTGCTTGCATCAACACTAACGGCAATAGCTTCTTCATCGCCACCGGCACTATACTGAGCCACAGGCCAAACACTTGAACCATCGGCTGCATACTTGGCAACGAAGATATCCTGGCCAACGCCATCGCTGGTTCCTGCAAGCCCACCTTCGTTGGTACCCACAACAACGACGTTGCCCGCTGTATCAGTTACAAGATCCTGAATATGGTCATCGTTGATAGTTCCAACCACAACCGCATGCTGGTAGTTCCCGGTAGCATCATAAGCAACTAAATACCCGTCCACGGCACCACTATTTGCCAAGCCATGCAAACTGTCGTTGCTATTGACTGCAGCGTAGATGGTACCGAGATCATCGACGGTGACGGCGGAAGCCAAGTCGTCACCGACAGAGCCATCTTGTACCGTCCACAGAGTCGAAAATGCCGTTCCAACTTCATTGACAGTGACATCGATTGCCGAAACATTCGAATCGACCACTCCATCGTTTGCAACAAAACTGAAACTATCACTACCGACAAAACCAGGATCAGGCGTAAAGGTGTAGCTTCCTGTCCCCGCATCCAGAGTCACGCTGCCGTTCGCAGGCGGGATCACAATAGTGTAAGTCAATGGATCCACATCGATATCAGTCGCAATCAGTTGACCATCGAATGCAACATCCATATCGGTCACAATACTGTCTCCAGCACTGACAGGAGCATCGTTCACCGGTGTCACAGTAACCGTCACAACAGCGATATTGGAATCGACAGTTCCGTCATTCGCCAAGTAGCTGAAACTATCGCTGCCATTAAAATCCACATTCGGGACGTAGCTGTAACTGCCATCTACATTCACAACAACAGAACCGTATTCGGCAGCGGTCACTAATGAGTAACCTAAGCTATCACCATCAACATCCGTTGCCTCAGGCAGGTTGCTATTGAACGTGACACCTTCCGAAGTCGTTACACTGTCAATAAATGCCTGTGGAGCATCATTGACAGGCGTAACCGTAACACTAGCAGTGCCGATAACAAACAGACCGCCACTATCAGTTGCTCGGAAAGTAAAGCTGTCGGCACCGTTGAAATCAGAAGTCGGATCGTAGATCAGTTGATTACCGATTACGTTCGCGGTCCCGCCCAGCGGTTGGGTTTCAATAGTAAAGGTATGTGTATCACCAGCATCTGCATCCATAACAACTGGTGTTACCCCTGCGCTGACAACATCTTCAACAGTATTGATCGTAGCGCTGGTAGATGTCGGGGCACTATTAACGCCAGTCACTGTGATTGTGACTACAGAAGTACTGGAATCGACTGTTCCGTCATTGACTTTGAAACTGAAACTGTCGGAGCCGACATACCCAGTATTCGGGGTGTAGGTATAAGCTCCAGTTGCTGCATTATCAATGACAACAGCACCTGAGGTCGCCTGAGCCACCACTGAGAATGTCAGGCTATCTCCATCGATGTCACTACCGGTTAGCATATTGCTGTTTGCAACATCCTGACTGGTGACCAATGTGCCGTCAGCACTGATCGGCGCATCATTGACCGAAGTAATGGTCAGATCGATCTGTGCTGCAGCAGAGTCAACAACACCGTCACTAACCTTATAGGCAAAGCTGTCCGCCCCATTGAAATCAGCTGTCGGTGTATAGCTGTAACTTCCATCCAGATTCACCGTGACGCTACCGTTGGTGGCACCAGTCACCAGTAGATAGGTCAAACTATCTCCATCGGCATCCGAACCGACCGGCAGGGTTCCGTTCAGAGTAGTATCTTCTTGAATTGATGCATTCCCGGCCGAAGCGACAGGCGCATCGTTGACATTGGTGACCGTGATACTGACAGTCGAAACCGCCGAATCGACAACACCGTCGTTGACTTTATAGGTAAAGCTGTCTGCTCCGTAGAAATCGAAATTCGGAGTGTAGGTGTAGGCACCGGTCAACGCATCCAAATCGACAGTACCGTTTGTCGGAAGATCGACTAGGATAAAGGTCAGGGTGTCTGCGTCCACGTCGCTGGCAGGCAAGGTACCGCCGCCACCGACCTCTTCCGTTGTCTCAACCGTATCCGGGCTACTTGCCGGTGCATCGTTGATTGCAGCAACAGTTACTGTGATAGTCGCTACCGAAGAATCGAGAACGCCGTCATTTACAGTGTAGATAAAGCTATCCGAACCGTTGAAATCAGGAAGCGGTGTGTAGTCGTAACTACCATCGGTGTTCACAATGACTGTGCCGTTTGCTGCATCAGTAAACAACTGATAGGTCAAAGCATCACCGTCAACATCAGAACCAGCAGGCAAGGTGCCTGCCAAAGTGACATCTTCGTCGGTAAAAACACTTCCATCTGCAGCAGCAGGGGCATCGTTGATTGCATTTACAGTAATGGTGACAACAGCATCGGCAGAATCGAGGAAGCCATCATTGACCAGATAGCTGAAGCTGTCACTTCCATTGAAATCATCCAGCGGAGCATAGGTGTAGCTACCATCGGAATTCACTGTAACGGTGCCAAACGCAGCATCTGTGACTAGTGAATAGGTTAAAGAATCTCCGTCAACATCAGTCCCCGTCGGAAGTGTTCCGTTGAGCAGGGTATCTTCTTGGACGGAAACGCTGTCAGTGCTTGCAACTGGCTGATCGTTGACCGCTACAACGGTGACGGCAGCGGTTCCAACAGCAAACAGTCCACCACTATCTGTCGCCTTAAAGGTAAAACTGTCACCACCGCTGAAGTCAGTGCTTGGATCATAAACCAACTTGCCGTCAACAACCGATGCCAGGCCGTTAGTCGGTTGGGTTTCGATTGTGAAAGTATGGGTGTCCCCAAGGTCAGGATCGACAACTGCCGGAGTAACTCCTGCGCTTACAACATCCTCGTTGGTGGTAATGCTTGCTGTTACAGAGGTAGGTATATCGTTAACCGAAGTGATGGTCAGATCGATCTGTGCCGCAGCTGAATCTATAGCACCATCATTAACTTTATAGGTAAAGCTGTCCGATCCATTGAAATCAGCAGTCGGTGTATAGCTGTAACTTCCATCCAGATTCACCGTGACGCTACCGTTGGTGGCACCAGCCACCAGTAGATAGGTCAAGCTGTCACCATCGGCATCTGAACCGACGGGTAGAGTTCCGTTAAGAGTTGAGTCCTCTGGAGTTGACGCAATACCAGCCGAAGCGAAAGGGGCGTCGTTGACATTGGTGACTGTGATGCTGACCGTCGAAACCGCCGAATCAACAACACCGTCATTGACTTTGTAGGTAAAGCTATCGGCTCCAGAGAAATCGTCATTCGGAGTATAGGTATAGGCACCAGTTAACGCATCCAGATCGACAGTACCGTTCGTTGGTAAATCCACCAGAATAAAGGTCAAAGTATCTGCGTCTACATCACTGGCAGACAGTGTTCCGGCGCCTCCAACATCTTCTGTGGTCTCAATTGTATCTGGGCTGCTTGCAGGGGCATCATTGACCGCCACAACTGACACTGTCATTGTCGCCGCTGCAGAATCGAGGACAGCGTCATTTACAGTGTAGGTAAAACTATCCGAACCGTTGAAATCAGCAATCGGTGTGTAGCTGTAGCTACCATCAGCATTTACTATGACAGTGCCGTTAGCAGCATCAGTAGCCAATTGGTAGGTAAGGCTGTCTCCATCGGTATCTGAGCCAACAGGCAGGGTTCCAACCAAAACAACATCTTCGTCGGTAGAAACGCTTCCACCTACAGCAATCGGAGCATCGTTGATTGCATTTACAGTGATAGTGACAACAGCTGCGGATGAATCGAGAAGACCATCGTTGACCAGATAGCTGAAACTGTCACTTCCACTGAAATCATCCAGCGGATCATAGCTGTAGCTACCATCTGGGCTCATAGTAACGGTACCGGAAGTAGCATCCATGACCAGTGAGTAAGTTAAAGGATCACCGTCAACATCACTTCCGGCCGGAAGTGTTCCGTTGAACAGGGTATCTTCTTGGGCAGTAATGCTGTCGATACTAGCTACCGGCTGATCATTAACGGCTGTAACGGTAACTGCAGCGGTTCCGACAACAAACAATCCTCCAGCATCAGTTGCCCTGAACGTGAAGCTATCAGCGCCATTAAAATTCTCATTCGGGGAGTAGGTCAGCTTGCTATCAATAACGGATGCGAAACCACTTGCTGGTTGAGTTTCGATGATAAAGGTATGAGTATCTCCAGAATCAGAATCAATAACGAGCGGAGCGGTACCTGCACTTACGGTATCCTCGTTTGTAACAATATTTGCTGTTGCCGACGTTGGAGCATCGTTAACGCCTGTGACGGTAATTGACGCAAGGCCTTCTCCACTCAAGCCACCATCGTCCGTAGCACTGTAAATAAAACTATCTGAACCGCTGAAATTATCATGCGGGGTGTACTCGAAACTCCCATCAGCATTAACCACGACACTACCGCCAGTTGCAGCGCTGACAAGGGCATAGGTTAAAGCACTACCCTCAGTATCTGTCGCTACCGGCAAGGTTCCACTGTATAAAGTTTCTTCAAAAGTACTAAACGAGGTATCTGCAATCTTTGGCGCATCGTTTACTGCAGTAACTGACACTGAGAAATTATAAACATTACTGTTATCAAAACCGTCATTTACATAAACAGGAACGATCAGTTCGCCGTAATAATCATCAGCTGGAACAATTTCATTCCCATTCAGGGCATAATTGCTTCCATCAGCAATGGTCATGACAAAATCGGCAGGATAGCTGCTATCAGTATCTTCGACCGTCAAATCATCAAAAACGACAGTGTAACTTGAGTCTTCAGCAATCGTGATATTGTTCTGCCCAACAATAACCGGAGGAATATTGCCCAGCATGGTGATGCTATCGCTGTAAGCTGGAGTTGTTGTCCCATACCCGTCACGGTATTGGACATAAGCTGTTTTTAGGCCGCCGCCATCCGAGAGCTGCCATGTTTTTGTAGCGCTGTACGGCTCCCAAACAGACCATGCTCCACCATCTGGACTGAAACGCATTTCAGAACAATTATTCCCGTTACTGGAACACCATAAGTCCAATTGCGTGTTCGTACTTTCGGTTGTTGCACTACCCCCTTCAATCAGCAACGAACCAAGAGTCCCTGCCAGGTAACACGTTAAACTGTAGGCTGGTGTCTCTTCTGAGCTCATCCCCCCAGCAACAAAGAGACTTCCATCAGACATAGGCACAACAGTATCCGCAAACTCTGCCTGCGACAGCAAAATACCATTTGTGCCGAAAGAGCTATCTAACGCACCAGACTGATCATAACGGACAAGACCGGCGGCTGTTTCACCAGTCGGCTCGTAGGTATCAAGGCCTGCAACAACTAGCTTGCCATCTCTTTGAACGGCACAATCCCTGACCCTGAAACGTTCGTTTTCCCTCGTCCATACCTGAGTTAAAACTTGTCCGTTACTGCCGAAGTCAATATCAAGGCTACCATCGTTATTTATCCGAGAAAGTCCAACCAAAAGGTCCGTTCCGCTATCTGGATAAACTTCGCCGACAAGATTGGTTTTTCCGTTACCAGCAGGCATTGCACATACAAGGTCACTTGGTCCGCTTAGGCTGGTTTTTACAATGCCTCCAGAGCCAAAAGAGGTGTCCAAGTTGCCATCAGAACCATATCGTACCAGTGTAAAGCTATCTACAGACGCATCCTCACTGGTTCCCGCGACAATAATCTTCCCCTCATCATCCAAGAGTAAGCTGTTAGCCGCTGCAGAAACAAAACCATCCAATGGAGTCAGAACATAGCCGCTACTGCCTCCAAACTGTGTATCCAAAGAGCCGTCACTGTTGTATGCAATAACCAACAGCGCATCGTTAGCACTAAGGTCATCTGGTTTACTATCCCCAGACACATAAATCTTTCCGTCTGAACGACACACAACACCGGAACCCGTTTCATAAGCCCCAAGATCGGTTGCAACATAGCCAGCACCGCCAAAGCTACTGTCCAAGCTTCCATCGGCAGTAAAACGGATCAAAAGAATATCGTTTTTAGTCACCGCACTATACGACTCACCAACAACCAATATCTTTCCATCAGGCTGCAGGGTCATCGAATTCAGGAGTGTCATCCCTCCTAAAGCGACAGCAACTTTCCCTGTACTTCCAAAGGTGCTATCCAGCGATCCATCCGAATTGTAGCGAACCAAATAAACCCCTTGGTCCACGCCCTCATCGCTTTTCGAAAGAACAAGAACCTGGTCGCCGGACAACGCCAATGTCTCGATAACCGAATCATGCTGCACAGCACCAGCGACAACACCATCTACTCCAAAGCTGGCGTCCATGTCGCCAGCTTCAGGCAATCGCACTTCGAGATCGAAAGCTGGCAGTGACACAGTCTCCAACCCATCAGTTACACTGATTACAATGCCAGCGTAAATCCCGGAATCTTCTAGGACAGGTAGCCCCGACAAGGTTCCGCTTCCCGAATCAAAGTTCGCCCAATATGGTTTGTTGACAATTGTGAAACTAAGCGTGTCCCCATCTAAATCCGTTGCAATTGGCGAAAAAGCATATGCAGTATCTGGATTGGCGATTCCGGTTGGTGTTCCAGATATAGCGGGAGAATTATTCACACCATTTACAATTATCGACAGGTCAAAAATGCTACTTTCGTCAAACCCATCATTTACAGTCACAGGAACTGTCAAGGTTCCATTGAAATTCAAATCTGGAATGATAGTGAGACCTGCGATTGTATAGTTGCTGCCCGGCAGCAAGCTAAGAGTAAATCCAAATGGATAGCTCCCCTCAGGATCGTCCACTTGCAAATTACTCAAAGAAATCGCTAGTGAAACGTTTTCATCGGTCTCCAATACATTCTGGCCGGTTATTATTGGAGGGATATTATTCTCACCCGAGCAGACAAGCTCGCATTCACCAGAGGTGCCGACAACACCACCGTTCGAGCAGGGAGGGCTGGCAATTATCGGGACATCCTGGCAGAGGTCATTCGCCAAAACCAGGTCATAATCACCAGGGCAAGAAGGATCCGCATAACACTTATCAACGCTGTAGTCCATTGTGCATGATGGTGCATAATAATTATCGACATCCCTTGTGCAGGTTGTCCCCGAAAGCACATACTCAGCCGATGGACAACTATATTGAACTTCCGATTCATTAAATAAATTCAGCCAATCTTCCGCATAGTAATAAGAAGAGAAATAGCTATACTGGTAATTGATCTGTACAAAACTGCCTAAAGGAGGATAGGTGAGATATGGATTACTTTCTTCTGACTCTCTCGATCCATAAACAGACCCAGGCCATTCTGCTCGATACCATGTGACCTCACACTGACCATCAAATTCAAAATCAACATAAATCGGACCACTTTCCCAAGTTCTCCCTCCCAGTCCAACAGTATTTTCGTCAATGGTTGCTCGACAACTCCCAGAGGTTCCCGTTGTGCATTCTGCTGAAAAGTACGAACCAATATTCGCCTTCCCCGTGCATGTCCAATTAGCTGTCGCACCAATGCTTTCCTGGGTAACTGATACACATTGATTTACCCCTGAATCATAAGTTCCTGAACCACAATCAGGGTCCTTTTCACACTGATTGCGAGAAAAATTATAGCTGTAACCGGCCGGGCACTCAGGCGTAGTGATTTCGCACATATCACCTGCAACGTTCAGCGTACCGCCATCAGAGCAAGGTGGACTTGCATAATCCAGTGGAGACTCACATTGTCCAGTCGTTGGCTCATACTCATAGGGGGCGGGACACGAGCTCTCCATGATGACGAAATAGTCATCACTGATATCACTCACCAGCTCAACTCCATTCGCATCAAAAACTGTGACTCGAACCTCAGATTGTGGAACTGAGCAATTGACTGGTGGAACGGTCCAGGAATAGGAAGTTTCGGTTACTCCGGCGGCAATTTCTTTCCAAGGCGCAGCCGGTGTCAGACGATACTCAAGTAAGGAGTTATCTGCTTCTCCAGAGGCAAACCACGAGATTGTTTGGATTTCGCCGGAAACAAGCAGTTCACCACCATTCGGAGATTCCAACAATACCGAAGGGCCGGTGATGTCGGCAATTGCAATCTGACCTGTCGTGACCGACACCGACTGTTCAATACCAACAACCTTGACAGCCCAATCACCAGCGGAAACCACAGCACGATATGATCCATCGACCGCCGTTTTAACGGTGCAACTCTTGGGACCGGCGGACTCGCTGATGATCACAGGCAAATACTCACCCATACGACCATCTACATACTGCACCACACCTTCAATTGCAGCATCGGCATCTGTTGCGACAATGATCTGATCAGTCAGATTGCCACCAGCAATGGTCACATCCAAACCATCACTGACATAGCCAAGTACTTGGCTGTATTCGTTGCCCAGTGCTAGCTTCCAGTCACCATCTACTAAACCAAAACTGTATGCACCGGAGGCATCGGTCACAGCCCAAGCTTGCGGTTCGTCATCTCCTACCTGCGTAGCATAAACTGCAATGCCCACAACCGGATTGCTGGATTGGTCAAGCACGTACCCGCTCACTGTTGGTATTGCAGCTTCAAGCGCAATATCCGCTCCTGAGTAATCAGCCGACAGATTTACAGCAACCTGTGACGTTGCTGGCACCAGATAACCTTGGAGAGCAGGCGCACTACTCCCCTCAACTGCGACCCTAACGCTATAGCCCCCAACAGGGAGCTGCATTGAGTAATTGCCATCAGCATCTGTCAGAGCGTAACCGACATAACGCTCACTCTCCGCAACAACCAGCAGACCAGAGACACCTGCATCTTGAACCGTAACCGACCCGCTGAGCTGATATCCACCAGACAATACACTTAAATCATGACTGGCCACCTGTTCGCCAACACCAACGGCAACGGTGTTTAAAGCCTTCAAATCACGTGTATATCCGAAAGCCATGGGAGCGACCAGATAGTCACCAGGCTCTTCCACATTGAACAGGTAGTTCCCCAACTTGTCTGTCAATGCGTAAGCAACTGGCTTTTGCCACTTATCGAGCAGCTGAACATAGGCGCCAACCACAGGGCTGCTACCATCATTTAAGGTCCCAGCCAAAGTTTGTGCCTGAACCTCCGGATCTACCGTAAATGAGTAGACCGCAACCTCTGTTCCAGTGGTCGTTTGCAGCAGATAGCTCCCCGGTGCGTTGGAGCGATCAAGAGCATCATAACTTGGCAAGACCAGACTGATACGGCCATCGACAACGCCATCGGTATCACCAACGACACCAGCAGAAGTAGCAGCACCATCGGTTATCCGGAACGACCGAACAACCGGCTCGCCGAAATCAACCGCTCCGTTTTCGTTGGTATCGAAGATCTGTTCAAACAACACCTCTTCACCTGCCGATGCCAAATCATCGATCAAAATGCTGATCGAGGTTTGCTCTGAGGCAGTGATACTTTCCGGTGTTGGGCGCACCACCATTCCATCATCAAACGGATATGGATCAAGTTGATCCTCGATACCATCGTTGTCATCATCGCTATCGCAAAGATCGCCCAACGCATCATCATCAGCATTAAGCTGATCGGCATTTGCCAGACTCACGCAGTTGTCAATACTGTCACCCACGCCATCACCATCGGTATCCGGCATGATCTTGGCCATCAATTTACCGTACAGATAAACATAGTCAGCCAAAAGCGTGCCATCCGGTGCTGTTTCTGCCAGCACATTGCCGTCCAACCCATAGTGATAAACGGTCGTTTCACCTTCGGCTGTTTTAACGACCCGCTGTCCATCAGCATCATAGGCATAGCTGCCAGCCGACAAACCGTTCTTTTGCACTGAGTTCAAATTGCTATGGTCATCGTATCCGAGAAGATAATTGTCGCCCCCCCAACTCCCACTGGTGGCTTTTCCTGTGTTGTCATAGCCGTAGCTAGCAGCTTCTGGACCAGCTATTGAGGTCAAACGATAATTGGTGCCTGAATTAACAGTATAAGAAGAGGTATTGCCATTGATGGTTTTCGAGGTCCGGTTGCCAAGAGGATCATAGCCGTATGCTCCAGCCCCCCAAGCTCCGTTGAAAGTCATTAAACGATTCAACTCATCGTAAGAAAAATCCTGACTTTTGCTTCCATCAAGATTGTCCATAATAAGATTGGTATTGCCACGACTGTCGTACTGGTACTGCAAGTCCAGCAACGAACCTGCTTGAATTCTGTCAGTGACAAAACGCGCATTGTAGCTATAGTCGTTCTGTACACCGTTGTTATAGGTAAAGATTTCCGGCTGCCCAGCCAAAGTATGGGTGATCGGAGAATCGATATAGCCTGGAACTGTATTGATTTGATTTTTCGTGTTGTAGGTATAATCAACAACACGCCCATTTGGGTAAGTGATGGCCGTCAGGTTGTCGTTGCCATCATAATCGAAACCCATTGAATAGGCTCGACCACTAATTGTCTCGGTTTTACTTGTCGGCCGGTTTACCGGGTCGAAACCTATAGTGATATTCGCACTCGGTGACACCACTGACGTACGGTTGTCCGCGAGATCATAATCGTAATTAAGAGTGCTACCAGTCGATAGATTTTCAATTGATTTCAGACGATTGATCGCATCAAAAGTGTAATCCCAAGTGATATTACTGGAATCCCTTTTGGTGTCGATGTTACCGACACTATCGCGCGTGTATGTAATAGTGCCGGTCTCTGGGTGGGTTTCGGTCCACAAAAAACCGGTGGTTGGGTAGTAGGTATAGCTGCGTGCCAGTCCCGGCTGGGCAATGTCAGTCAAGCTACCAAGAATATTGTAGTCGTAACTGGTGCTGTAGTTCTTGGCATCAACAACTTTCTTCAGCAGCTGTTCATCCGGGCTGCCGAATGAATGATAGGTATAGACTGTCTTTTTACCTGCCTCATCGGTTACTGTCACGAGCGAACCGGCAACATCTGCTGAATATGCATAGCCGATGTAATACCCCTCAGATCCAAGATGCGTCACTCGTGTGGGGCGTCCAAAGAAGTCGTAATCGACCTTGTCACCGATATTGGAATCATCTGACAGCTTGTAACCATAGGCCGCATATTCAGTGCTGGTAGTCACTGCAGCAGTGTTACTGCTACTTGTTTGTCGTCCGAAACCATCATAGTTATATTCTGTGGAAAAACCGCCTTTAAGAACTGTCTTCTTTGAGCTGTCCGGCTCATAACTGATTGTTGTCAGATTTGATGGATCAGAACTACTAGAAGGAGGTGTAATCCGGGTCAGTCGCAGATTCCCATCATACAGATAAGCTGTGGCGTATCCTCGACCATTCGTTTCACTGGCAATGGTGCCGTTGTCATTAATGGTTCGGCTAATCGAATAGCCGCTAATCGGTTTGGTAATCGTTCTTACTCGCCCTTTGTCCCAAACGTAGGTCGTGGTATTCTGATTGGCATCGGTGATGCTGTTGATGTTGCCATTGCTGTCATAACCGTAATCGGTTCTCACACCGAAACGGATTGAGTAGTCAAGGCGACCATCGGTCAAAAATTGATTATCGATGGAAAAGCTACCCGACAGACTCCCGGTGATTGTTTCGTAGTCGATTTTTCCAGCAACAATGTTCTTTGCCGTGTTGTACCAATAGGTCAGATTGCGGGTACGGTCTAGATGTCCACTTTCGACAATCTCTCTTGGGTTTGCATAGTTGTCGAAATCGCTGTAATTAGTGGTATAGCTGAAGCCGTTACGGGTAATCTTTTTCTGCGCTAATTGCGGAAGCGAAATTTGCGGATCGTAGATCCAGCCACCTTTATTGTTCCAGCTTGGATTCCCTGTCGTATCATTCGAGATGGTGGCCCCTTGAGTCCAAACATACTCTGTCACCTCTGACAGGGAACCTTGAATAACCTCGGTTTTTAACGGCTTGCCGATTTTCCAGACGGTTCCGTTACAATCGTCGCCAGGGCAACTTCCCCAGCCGTAATAAGTGTGTCGTTCGCTCACTCCGTTAGGAGCGCTCACTGTTGTAGTCGCCCCAGAGCTCGAACCGGAATTGTAGCTGTAATACCAGTTACCCAGCAGTGCACCACCACGATCATACTGTGAACGTTCCGTGATAACACTGAAACCGACATCAACCATGCCAGTATCAAACATCACGTCACTATAATCGTATTCAATCTGGCCGCCAGTCGGATAAGTCATACGAATCAGCTCATGACCATATTCATCACCCATTAACGGGCTGGTCGGATCACTCATGTCATATTCGTATAGCCAAGGGGTTCCCTCTGTAGGGTGTACTTCTCGCAGGAAACTACGATACGCGTTAACTGCAAGGGTCTCGACTTCATAGATGTAGTCGATAGAAAGGCCTGCCACTGAAATGTTTTTCAGTTGGTGATAGTTGGAGTCATAAGTGAAATTGACTATCCGTCCGGTACTGTCGATAATCCGTGTGATCAGGCCGTAGTTACCTTCAAGCAGACCATTTATCGCTCGTTGTGTATATTCAATGCTGATTGAAGCGGTTTGCGATGGGTTTTCAATCTTGGTTACTTGGGCAACAGGATCGCCTGATACCTCATAGCCGGTACCATCAATGCTGTACTTTGCGGTATAGATCATCCCTTCAGGAGAAATAACTTCCCAAGTGGTTTCAGAGGTGGGTACTGTAATGTTCAACCCAACCCGTTTCATGATCCATAGATCGTTCGAGATAAACTGGTCGGGGTTGTTCTTGTCTTTATAAAAGATATGCCGCGAACCATCAGGTAGTTCGAAAATCGGATTGTCGGCCAGATAGCGATTACTACTACCGGTTCCACGCGGATTCTTGATGATACCCATGTGCATATACCAGCCGAGGCCCAGTGGGCTTTCTTCTCGACCTGCGGTGATTGTTTTGATTGGCTGATCCCGGCGCCCCCAGATTGCACTATCGTAATAGCGCATGATCTTAAGGTCCAAACCACCGTTACCCGGCAGTTCAATATCGGTATGCACAATTGACAGGTTTCCAGAGAAAGGATCTACCCTCTCTAGTGGTACCTGCATTGACGGGCCACTATCAAGCTCGACACCTTGGCTGTAAAAGGGGTCGCGTGGTGGATCATTGCTGGTATCGACAGTTTCAGCAAATGTTGCGAGTGGAAAAAAGCAAACGACGGCAAATAGAAGTATCTTGATGAACTTCACAGCACCCCTCCTGAGGACAATTTGAAACTAAAGAAGCTATAAAAAATAAAATAGTTGAATAAAAATCAGCCTAATGGATGAAACTTTACACCCTTTACTTTTTTTGAGCTAATTGCTTTGTAGAGATCAGAGGACACAACAACAGCCCTATATGAGCTTGCACCGCTTCCAAAATAAATATTTGTTTTTGCTATGTGGGTGTCAAAATCGCCACAGGCTGCGGGGAAAAAACCTTTAATTGTCGGAGGGAGTCTAAGCTGTCCACACTGGCAGCAAATCTCCCCGCCATTATCAATCCTTATATCTATCTTATCCTTTATTTCTAACTGTAAAACAGAGCTAAGCTTCTTGTTATTACGGTCAAAGACTTCTCTATGCCCAACCCCAAACTCTTTAAATATTTCATCCCACAGTTCTGGCTTAGCAAAAAACTCATCAAAGACCCAGTTGACCTGAAGAATACTTCTCTTCCCCCAGGTTGGATCTTTCTTAAAAACAAAAGGTGACTTTTGAAAAGCACCTATCCCACACTTTTCACACATTTTCTCTGAGTCGTAGGTAACTTTCAAATAACCAAACTCATTCTCGTTAGGCTGGGGGTAGCCATGGTGCCATTCAGAAATCATCCGCAGCCATTTGGCTCCTGCCATTTCTTCTTTAGTAAACTTAGTGCTAACAGTATCAACGGCCTTCCAACTCTCGACTTTCTCCTCTAAATCTAACCAGCATGAATTCGTCTCATCTATTTCAAAGGCATCAAATCCCTGCTCCACATCGATATTCATCTTTTTAAGTTCTTTTTGAATTTCGGGGGTCACAGTAAGAGAGATTCTATGAATGATTTTCATCATTTCTCCTTCTTGATCGCATCTAACAGCTTGGGGTGATTTTTATATATTTGAGTTGCAGCAGACATTATTTGATCTTTAGTCGCTGCTGCAGTGCCTTCTCCATATGGAATTGCCTTCCTCCAAGCGTTAGTAAACACTTGGTGTTCCGCCCTTGTCACTGCTACAGAGGCCATATCTCCAGGCGCTGTCCCCAGCACTCTTGCAAAACGCTTTTCAATTAAGTGGTGAGCCTCTAAACCCGTCCCTTTTATTGCCTTTCTTAGCTCCCCATAAGACTTGACACCGTACTTCCCTGCATGGGACAATTGTCCTAAGCCTCTACCTGCCTTAAGTGCTAAACCTGCACCACCTGGAATTGGCAAAGCCAAAGCCAAACCATCCACAGCCACCCCAGCGACATCCATAAACATATCGCCAAAGGAAGTACTTTTATTCCATTGCGATATTGAATAAACACCAGCGGCCAAACTTGCGGCGTCCCAAGCAGACTCCACATAATTGCCGTCAGGGTCCAAGAAACGGTAGGGATTATTCAACGAATACGAATAAACATTTAGCCGCTGGGGGTTATTTAGCAATACACTGTTGACAGCTCCCGAGTTTTCTCCTACAACCCTTACGGCATCGACCGCCAGAAAACGACCGCTAAAGGTTGCCATATAACGCGCCCCGAAATAATCGAGTCCAGTCTCAGCATCTCTTTCCTTACCAACAAAGCGCCTGCTGTTCTCCTGTGTGCCTTGGGTACGATATTCTTCGCCGAACGGCTTGTAATCCGCTTCCCACACCTTTTGCCCACTGGCATCAGTAATAACCAGCGGCGTTCCGACCGGATCCACATGATAAAAAGTTACAACTTCAGCAGCTTGCAGCGGAAACACCATCAGAAGTACAAGAGCAACAGCCCGCAAACAGCCTTGCATAAACATCATCACAACCCCTCCTTTAAAAAACTAAACAAAAGCAGCTCCCCTGCAGGGAGCCGCTACAAACACAAAAAGCCTGCGTCTGTTTCAGGTTTTCACCCGTACAAACACAAGCTTCTGAAAAAATAGTACAATCTCCCCCCACCATGCACAGCCCTCCGAAACTCATTAAAATCTCAGGTATCCTATAAAATCACAGTGCTTTGTCAATAAAAAATTTTTGCGGGACCAAAAGAAGGGCGGTAGCCCCTCTAAAAAGTAGAGTAAAACGTGCCTAAATAGGCGGTTGCATGTGGGGCGAGAAAATTCTGTTTATCTTACATCATACTTAATTCAGGGCTGTAAAAACTCAATCTGTATCTCTATTATTTACCATTCGAAAAACAACAGGATTATGGTCGGAAAAATACTTCTTGAAACCGTTGTGGTGATATGGGGTTCCAGGGTAGGGGCCCCATTTCAATTCATTCCACCCATCACGCATCTCTTCAACCAGATTGACCACCTCAAATCGATAGTCCAAATCAATATCAGCCTCGGTATATTCAGGCCGATACATTACATGGTCGTATGGTTTAGCTTTTTTGATATTCGTATTGGTTGCCAAGCAGTCATCATTCAGCGAGGCAAACCCTTGCGGCATCGCACTTCGTAGTTCGTCACAATCCTGAATATTCATGTCTCCCAAAATGATGAAATCTTTTTCAGTCCTATCTTTCAGATCGATCCATCTGGCAATCGCATCCAGCTCATGCAACCGGCGAAGTTCATACCGCTGCCCTGAGTTGGGCTGGAGGTGGACGGAAATCAGTACAAAATCCAGGCCACCCTCTTTGGTTCGAAATGCAAAAGCATAGGGTACCCGCTCAAAGTTTGGATTGTCTGCATGCTCACCATCGATGAAGCCGTGAGGCAGATCGTTCGCTACCTCAACCACCTTTGGTTTGTAAAACGCCACCCACCACTCTGTCGCAGAACTGTTCTTGTGAATTTTTGATCCGGTACCCGTATCTTCCTCAGAGAGGACATACTCAAAACCTCTGGATTTCATTTCATCAAAAAACCGAGCAGCTTCGATGTCAGCTTTATATGGTTCTCCATCTGGGTAGATACCAGGATAGGGCGGAGCAACTAACTCCTGCACAACAACAATATCGTGGTTTTTAACAAGTTCTGCGAGAGCAGAATTGTGGCGCTCTTTGGAATTGCCAAGAAACTGAATATTGAATGAGCAGATCGATATAGTGTCGAGACCAAAAGAAAAGGATGGCAGCATAACCATTAGGACAACAAAGAAACTCTGGACAAACACTTTCATACGGACACCTTGACCTAATTTAAAGCTCCAGCTGCTCAGCAAACCAATCTTTTTGTTTAAACACATATTCTTTACCAGTATCAAGCTGATCAAATGCAATCTGAATAGCGGTACCTAAATTTTCATTCTGACTATATTTACAGGCATTTCTCATTTCTGAAGTCAAACGATTGAGAGCACTGTTTATCGCATTTCCACTCAAGTTCCTTTTAAAAAGAAGCTCTCTTGGAGCATGCTTCAATTGCAAAACAAAAACCATATACGCATTCACTGCGGTCAAGACAAAGCCATCACTGACATGCCCCTTTGTGCGTGCGAGGTCCACAACACAAGCAACCCAAATTGAAGCTATTTTTCCAGTGAGTAATGGCATGCCAAGTTCTTGCTCATCGCAAGCTCTCCGCAAAATTGAAGCAAGCAAAAACTGCATATCTTTCAGGATTTCATACAGTAGAAATGAAAATACAGATGGAAACTCCAGATTGTATCTTGGATTGTCCCATACACTGTCGAGGCCCCTAGACTTGCACCTGATATCCCTAAACATGTGCATGAAATTATCAACAAAATAATCGCCATCGACACCCTCTGAGATCCCACTCTCAATGGCTAGAACCTGAGCCTTAACCGACAAATAAACTGGGCAATTAATTCGTGGACTTATTCCTTGGTCGGAAGCGTATCTATCACTGGACAAATTATAGCGGTCATCAAATTCCCCTGAGCCAATTGCTTCCGTAGCACTAAAAAGAAGGGGATAGTCACACCTAACCTTAAGGTACCACTGTGGGCACAGTACAGTTTTCTGCATGAGCCCTGATTCCCACTCTTGTATCTTGTGATTTTCATACCCACCATAACTCCTTATTATCACAGACCTAAGAGGGGACTCTTGCGAGTTGATACAATCACGGATCACTATATCGGTAGGCCCAAAAACATCTTGAATTGTCGTTAAAAATTCATCCTGCGATAAGAGTTCCAAATGAATATAGGAATTCGATCTGGTAAGACGCTGAACAACCTTTGGGTCAAAAATTGATCGCACAGTATCAGCAGTCATCAACTTAAAATTACTTTTATTTCTCGACAACACCCTCCCGATCTCATCCATCATGCCTTCCCTGAGGCCCACCTGTATCAATTCCGGCAAAAGTTTTTCGTTTTCAGTCGAAAGCTCAGCCTTCCACCAGCGTTCAAGCCAACAAAAAACTGCTACCACAGGAACTAAAAAGGACGCTATATCAATCCCCCATTGCCCTGCTGCGGGGATCGATTTCTTCATGACAAGTTCAGCAAACTCAGGGAGTTGAATAAGGACAAAAGTCAGAAGAAAACATTGAAAAAGCTCTTCAGCAGACACAAACATGCGAAAGGAAAATCTTTGCACAGGGTTTGCTATCGCAAAAACTGCTACTAAAATTCCGCCAAAAGCAAAAAGACTTCCTGTATCCATTTCCCCCACCTTTATCTTATGCAGATACAATTCGCCTTACGGCGAAAATATTTTCAGTCCGAAATTATCCAGAGAATCGTAAGAATGGTTGAATAGCGACCAAGTTGGATCGACTCTTCATAAACCTCAAACTCCGTCCTATTTTTTGCCCAAGGAAACCAGGTTTCATTTGGCACTCTAACCATTTTGGGTGACGGTTTCCTGCCACACAATATTTCGCTTGCTTCGCTTTCAGGGTGCAAAATATGATTCTTGGAGATTCCCGGAAGGTCGGAAAACTCTTTTCCTTTGCGCCACCACTTCACAATTCCACCAGAGGAAAAAACCGCCATGCAGTCCTCTCTTGATAACTGCACAAGCCGAATAGCAGCTGCAGTCAAAGAAATAGTAAATGTGTTCGCAATTTCTCTTGCGGCCGCGATAGACGGGGAAACGGAACCCAAAATAGTCCTTGCAACGAGTGTCGGAACAAGCAGTTCTGAAGCAAAAATGTTTGCTTCTACCTCCATCGGACTACCTTGATAGTCGGAAAGATTTTCTTCTGTACAAAAATTGAGCTGAGTATCATTTTCATGCATTTCCCAGTGCCCAAGTTCATGCGCTATTGCAAAACGCTTCCTCCCAACCTCCGGGATACTGTCTCTAACTCTGATAATTCCTTTGTTCCCCTTCCTAAGCAAATAGGCATCTGTATTTTTAAGCTCTCCCTCCCTGACAAAAACCTTCCGGTCCATAGCAATATCTTCAAGCCGTATTTCACAGGGTGACGAGATTGCATAATGCTTTATTAAGTCATTTGCAGACCGCCGAGCTCTCATCTCATTTGCTTTTGGGGGGCTATTCTTGTTCATCATCTTCTTCAAGCAATAGTAAATCCTCCAGCATTGCAAACATATCCTCTTCGTTGGTCTCTTCTAGCTTTCTAAAATAGGCAGAGGCGAGTTGTGGCTGAGAGCTATTTAAATCTCTAAATATTGAGATCAGCTTTTCTTTAACTCCACTCTTATCTGGGCTGTCCCGCAATTCAGTTAGGCGGCTCAAAGCAATTCTCTTAGCGTTAGCCGCATTCAACCTTTTCTCAGTTCTCTTTTTCCCAATCATCTGATTTACATCTGAAATCATTGAAGACACATCTATGCCTTCCTTATGCAAATCTTTACTTATTTGATCGGGAGAAGGCTCCTTATATTCTGCTCCTTCACCTTCCAGCAGGCCATGAAGGAATCTAAGAATATCCGTATATTTTTCAGGGGTTCCAGTACTCATTGCGTCCCTCCTGAAGTCTTCTCTTGAAACAACTTTAAGCGTCGCTGCAGTTGCTTTTTGAGGTTATCGAACTCTTTCACTTTGATCCCAACATCTTTTGCTATTTCAGCTCGCTTGATATTCCCCTCAGAAATGCTTTCAAGAATTTTTTGTAGCTTCGGTGTCTCTTCTAGATACTCATAAAAATCCCAGAAAAATTTTTCACTTTGCCTCTCTAGCTCCTTGTCGATTATCTCAGTCTCTGCATCTAAACCCGGATCGGGGACAGTCTCCCAAAAACCTGTCTGATTTTCTTCATCAGCAGAACGGCCTGACAAAACGGCGTCCCTTAAGACATGAGTGTTCTCCCAGCCTTGAACGAGGTGACTGATCTCACTATCCACAACACCCTTTAAAAACAAAAAAAGGTCTGGCTGTCCCTGTGGGTCCCAAACCCTCTTTCCATTGAGTACTTTTTCTATGCTTTTCATAACGATATCTTTAGCTTCAATACCAGCTGGCGTCGGTCCCCCCAAAACTCCAAGCCAATAGCGCTTCTTAAGCTTCCAAAGTGCATAATGAGCAAGTCGAGGAATAGTTTCATCCCAAGAATGCTCGCTAAGCAATTCTAAAGCTTCATCTGAAATCTCAGCCATGAACCCCCTTCTCCCTTTTTAATGCCGTTCAAACAGAAAAAATTGCCTTCCACGGATATTTTTTGCATGAGGTCGGCAATTGAAATTAGAGACAGCTTGGCAAAAATCACAACTTAGGTCAATTACCACCGATGGTATTCAGGCTGTTTCAAAAAAATATGTATTCCGTGGCAAATCTGGAAACCAGCCCGGCACTAAAAAATAACATTACTTTCTTGAAAGGAGATTAAAAAATGGCAAAAAACCCTCCAATTGGAGACGGACATCGTATTGGGGCAGTGCGTGGCCGGTCTCAAACCTACAACCCGCAAAATGGGCGATGGGTCAAGCGTGACAGTGAAACCGGAAAATTTATGGACCAAAAAGCGGACAACAGACCCTTCAAAGGCGTTCGCAAAGAAAAGTAGATCAACGACAACAGAAAGGATTATGAAATGGCAGACAGACGAGTAACCCATACCCGCAAAGATCGTGTTGGCATCATCCTTGCGCTCTGTAATCCAGGAACCCCATGGAGTCCCAGAGCAAAGAATGATGTAATCCGCGACATCGAAAGCAAGCTACACACATATTATGTTCAATGGCCCGAGAAACGGACAGAGATCCATGTCGTAAACGGGCCAACAGGGAAATATCTCCGAACCGACCGAGATTCCACAACCAAAAACAACCTGGATGACCTTCCAGACTGTTAACTCCTGATTACAGTTTGCCTGGTATCGTCCCAGATACCAGGCAAACTTAACCGATCTAGACCATCAACAGGTTTATTTGAGTGATAAGCGACCTTGATCAAATATCGATCCTCCCCAAAATGCGTGACTCCAGCAACAAAGGGTATGTGTTTCGACTGGTTTGGGTTCTGGATCTTTTCTCAGGCTCTTCTAAAACTTATATCAATCTGGTTTTTCAAAACATCCGAACCAATTACATCTTGGTTGACTCCATCCCCCCGGAACTCCTTTCCTACTGTACTGTTGGGACTTATTTTCGGAATGGGAAAAAGCTGCCCAGAAAACCTGATGGTAGTTCTGTGAATTTCACTATCGAGTCCACGGAGCAAAACACATTTACTGAAGCAGAAGCCCTTTTTACCGATCAAGACTATCCACTGCATCTCAACAAATACTTTCAGACTTATTCAAATGTCTGCCGGAAACAACTTTGTTTTTCTCAACAGGTTGGTGCAACCAAAATCATTATTCCATGTTTCGTCATTGCATCGACTTATTACTTCAAGTCAACCTCACTCAGAGAAGCTATTTTAGCAAGGAGAGTACGGGCCCTAAGCCGTTCATGCACACTCGACCAGGTGAAAGGGCATGCTGAGATTCACCTGACGTCACGAGCCAACCAAAAAGATGCTCAGGACATTGCTAGGTTCTTATTGGACCCATTTTCTTTTGATCGACTAAACGTATGCGCTAATCACCATTACGCAACCAGCAAAAATTCATACAGTCGAATACTTGTAGATTTACCTGTCCAGCAAGCTATCCCAGTAACTGCACGTGGAGTTTATGGAAAAGACGATGATGGGAGACAAGCTTTTATAGTTTTCCAAATTGAGAAAGAGGGGAGCCTTTACCCTTTTAGCTCTCTTGAAGTGCTCTATCCTAGTCAAGAAAAAATAGAGACAGGCACAGGGAGAAGGACATTCCCTGCTTCACAGGTTGAGCATAGCGGAAAAATGACACGCCAAGCTCCGTCTTCCGGCCTCCTCAGGCATTTATTAGCAAATAGTTCGATTGCCGAAAATAACAACCTCAACACCATAGAGATTATCCATACCCCAACTCCAAATGAACCTGAAACCGAGCAGCCCACACCCGAACCGCTTACCTCTATCGCCCAGGCAGATTTAAGTGCTCAATCTTGCGAACCGAGCGACGCCATGGTTGCACAAGGGCACATCCAAAATCAGGATGAAGAAGATCAAGAAAAATTCGAATTTTCTATCGACTTGTTTGTTGAAATGATCACTGCCTTACGAGACCAGCCTCACTATGTAAATGTGAACGGGGAAAAGATCGTTGCGGAAATTCAAAACTTTTCTGTCGTGCGGTCAGTGGCTCCCCTGAAACATGAGGGCAGGGACAAATTGTCTCTTAAAGAAAGTTATGACAAAACAGCAGCAAGCAGGAGACAATGTGCGTACATCTCTTTCACCTCCCGAAAGTGGCATGTTTGTATCGTTGAGATTGACCAAGCAGGAATTGGGAATGCTAGGTGTTCAACACGAGTCTTGATTTCTGGCCATAAGATCTCGGTGCATTCAGCTGAAATCTGTGTGCGAGACTATGTTTTTGGGCTCTCATTGGAAACGCAAAAAGAAGAACTCAAACAGTCCAGCATTAGGCTCTTCTGTCAAAACCACCCTAAAGAAAACGCTGAGAAGGCAAAAGAGAAATGGCGACTGGGTCTACTCAAAAAGCTCCACACCGCAACACCCGTGAGGCCTATAAATTAGTTTCTGGACGTTGCTCCCACCATGTTTCGATCCGAGGCGAGATGGATTGCCCCTTGGCTTTTGTGTATTTCGGCCAAGGCACCAAAGAGGTCAATGGCTAAATAGTTCAAGGAGGCTTGAACTGCTTTGCTGGTGATCATGCTCTTCATACAGAACCCAGGACAACCTTTGCTTGTTGAGTTTGTGCGACAAGCACCTTTCTGCCGATACCGAGCCCATTTGTTGTCTCCGCGGCCTTTAGGCAGAAGAAAAAGAAAATATGCATTCTGCCACACTTTTATACTGCTTTTTCAAGCAGTGTTTATTATACTAGTGGATATTTTATCAGTATTAAATAAAACACGAGAGCGTCGTGAAAAGCCTGACAAGCAAGCAATCTCGAATCTATAACTTCATAGCAGATTGGCTGAAGAGCAATGGGTACCCACCTTCTCAGGCGGAGATACGCGAACATTTCCAGTTTGGTAGTTTGAATGCTGTACGTAGCCATCTACTGCTAATCGAAAGAAAAGGCTACATCCATTTAAGCAGCGGGAAAGCTCGGGGGATACAATTAACAACGCCGCCATTGATAAACCATCAGCAGGGTGACAATTCTATTCCGCTGCTCGGACATATTGCGGCCGGTGTACCAATATGGGCTGAGGAAAACTTTGAGGACTGCCTGCCAATTCCTCCCTCCATATTTGGTGACGGAGATCTGTTTGCTCTTAGGGTGTCTGGTGACAGCATGGCAGGGGTTGGCATTAGGAACGATGATATCGCAGTTATCCAAAAACAATCTCAGGTTGAGAATGGTGAAATCGCAGCTGTACTTATTGATCAGGAAGCTACCCTGAAGCGTGTTTATACATCGGCGAACTCCCTTGTTCTCAAATCAGAAAACCCTACCTTTGATGATCTCAAGTATACTAACGAAAGTAGGTCGGCCATCTGTATCCTTGGGCGCTATCAAGGTATTATTCGGGCTGAAAGAAAGCGGTATTACTCATGAATATTGCAAACAGTGTAAAAGCTTTCGGCTGTCATGACGTCTTGCTGCTTGACGACAAACCATCTCCCAAGCATTTGGACTATCTCGACCTGCTGAAACTGCAAAGCGGCGAAAAACTAAAGGTTGATGCGATAGCAGAATTTCAGTCTCGCCCTTTGCTTTATATTGTTTCCGAGAACCAAGCGCAGGGCTGCGGTGACCAGCAAGTACTTGATCTTCAACGGCTTTTAGCAAACCGAGGAGAGGGAGCTTATCTTGGAATTCTACGGCCAGGTGAGCTAAGTGTATATCCGATAACTTTGGATTGTTCTGTATTGGAGAAAAGGCACAAAAGAACAATAGCCCAAGAGTCTGTAGCTGCACCATTGTTTTTCCAAAGCATAGTAAGTGGTGCTTTCACCATGGAGGGACAACCTGAGGATTCCGACTATGTTTTTGACACAATCCATAATCTATTGAGTAATTCGTCAAAAGTTCTTATTGAAAAACACAACCTTAACCCTCTGGATGTTCTTTCATTCCTTGGCCGTGCACTATTTTTGCGTTTTCTGTGGGATCGAGAAATCATTCAGTCGAATGAGCTCCACTCGCTATGCCCAGGCGCAAAATCTCTGAGGGAATGTTTTCTTGACAACGCAAACTCTATAGCGACTTGTCAGTGGCTTGATGAAACCTTTAATGGAGACCTCCTTCCTCTTTCTGCTGATTATGCTTCGGTATTTAAACAGGCAGAGTCGCAAACCAACGGTAGAATCTACGACCACCTCCAAGCGATTATGGAAGGGTGGGAGCATGTAGGGGATGAAACTTTTCAATTAACTATTGACTGGGGTGATCTTGACTTTGCCCACATTCCCATTGGCGTACTAAGCCAAGTATATGAAGATTTCAGTCGAGTCTGGGATTCGCAACAGGCGGAACAAACAAGTGTTTATTACACCCCCAAAAATATTGCTCAATATTTAGTGGACGATGCCTTTGCAGGAGCTACTAACAAAAAAGAAATGCGAATCCTCGACCCGAGCTGCGGCGCCGGAATTTTTCTTGTTCTTGCCTTTAGAAAGCTCGTAGCTGCTCGCTGGAAGCGGGATGGGAAAAGACCCAACACCAAAGTAATTCAGTCCATCTTATATGAACAAATCTGCGGCTTTGATGTAAGTGAGTCTGCTCTGCGCCTAGCGGCGCTGTCTCTCTATATAACAGCAATTGAACTAAATGGCACAACGCGGCCACCTAAAAGCTTGAAATTTCCCAAACCTCTTAAAAACATTGCGCTGTACAACCACAGGAAGCCAGAAGAAAAAAACGAAAAAGGTTTTATTTTTGGTAGTTTACGGCCCGACATTGCAGAGGCCTTTGATGCCTCCTTTGACATGGTTATCGGCAATCCTCCCTGGAGCAGATTGAAAAGAGACAATGAAGAAGACAAGGAAACAATCAGGCTCCACAATGCAGCTTTTACGAAATTGACACGTCAGATCTTGACTAATCGCGGACTTGAGGATATCGCAAAAACATACAGCAACCCTGACAACAACCCTGACCTGCCTTTTTTATGGAAATCCACACAGTGGGTTAAACCGGGGGGCATTATCGCCATGGTCCTCCCTGGACGAATATTCCTAAAGCAGTCAGAGGCTGGCAGCATTGCATTCAAAGCGATTTTGCAGGGGATTGAGATTATGGGGATCTTGAACGGGTCTAATCTATCCGACACAAAAGTATGGCCCAAGATGGGGCAAGCGTTCATGCTTTTTTTCGCACGAAACAATGTACCCAAAGCAAATCACCATTTTCATTTTGTCACGCCTTCTTTTGAGGAAAAGCTGAACAGCAAGGGGCGTATTCGTATTGATTATCAATCCGCTAGACCAATACCTAATTCTGACACCATTAAAGACTCTCGCCTATTAAAGGCGTTGTCGATTGGCTCTACTCTTGATCTGGAAGTGTGCCGTAAGCTTGATAGTTTGGACTGGCCTAATGTTGAAACATACTGGAATAGTAAAAAATTCTACTCTGGCTTAGGATATAATCTTTCTCCAAGCTTAAAGCAAAAAGATGCGTCATTCATGCTCGGGCTACCGGATTTTTCTAGGCCAGCGAACAATGAATTTTCTGTTGACACTCAATTACTGCCCAAGTTCAATTATTCAGAAGCCCAAAGACCAAGACAGATAGAGCTATACACTCCTCCACTACTTATTGTGCCCCAAGCCCCTGGCGATTCTCTTTCTATTCCTAAATCTTATGTACTTCATGAAGCCACTGTTTTCAATCAGTCTTTTTATGGTTTTTCGACCCATAAATCTTCTGACATTACCCCAATATCGCTCCTCCATCTGATTACTCATTCAGAATTATTTAGGCACAATGTATTAATGACTAGCTCTAGGATGGGAGTGGAGAGAAGAACTTTTCTAAAGCAAAATGTAGAAAAATTTCCATTTCCTCCAATTGACATATTATCTCGACAACAAAAAAAGCGGGCAATTGAATTGTCCCAACGACTTGAAACCGCAAAAAATAAGCCATGGGAGGAGATCAATAAATTTATTTTTGAGCTCTATGGTTTGGATGAATATGATCGGCAGACTGTAAGAGACACCCTTGAAACTGCTCCACCGTTCAAAGAGCATCGGAGGCGCGCTAACAGCAATCCAACACAGGCTGAGCGTGAAATTTTCTATTCTGAGTTGCAGAATCTATTAGCCCCATTTTTTAGCATTACTGATGAGACAGTAACCGTCAAAGAAGCAAGGGTGGGGCGTCCAAACCCCACATCACCATGGCATTTTTTTTCTATCGTGTCATCATCTACCCCCAGCAACTTAGGTGCTGAAACCCAAAAGCAACTTCTTTTGCAGATTTCCAAAGAGGCGAACAGAACTGGCTGCAGCAGAGTCATTGTCAGTGGGGATGGAGGTCTGCTAGTTGGAGTTATAGGGCAGTATCGATATTGGACATTGAGCCGGGCCAGAATATGTGCCATGGATATTCAGCGCCACCATTTCAGCACATTCCCAATCGGTGCAAACTGATGCAGGTAGGCTTTTTTACATGTGGGGTTGATTTTGAGCTGCCACACCCTAAAATCTCCCCACGCACTCTTCTTCTTCTTTGCAGGGTAATCCAAAAAGCTTGGCAGGCCCTCAAGGAAAATCCACCTTCTGGTTTTGACCTAGAAACCGCTGATGAAGACACCATTACTCAGATACTAGTTGATGAAATCATTGAAAGGGTCCTAAGGAAAAACGGAACTGTCGATGGATTTAACTGTGCCCTCTTTGGCAGGGTAACCCGCGAACCTAAAATTTCAAATTACAACAAGAAGCACCCCGACAAAATGCCGGATATCCATTTTGATTTAAGACGGGATCAGCTAGCAATCTTAAGTGACCAGGATGGGCTTTTTGTTGAGTGCAAGCCCGTCGATAGTAAACATACGGCTTTTTCGTGCTACTGCAAAAAGGGTCTGATTCGGTTCGTGAATGGTGATTATGCTTGGGCCATGCAAAATGCGCTAATGGTTGGATATGTAAAAAAGCCTTACTCATTCAAGCATCTCGCTTCAGCACTTGATGGAAATAATGAAAGTATCAATCTGAAAACAATTCGCCACTCTCCTGTACCTAAGCTTTCAATCTACAGTTCAAATCACAGAAGGGAATTTGAGTGGCCAGGAGATTCTGGCTCTGCCAGCCAGATAGAGGTTTTGCACCTCTGGCTGCAAATTTGAACGAAATCAAGCAAAACCTATTGCCAGATCTTTTTAAGCCCTGAGCATAAGACCTAAGCCTCAGCAACTAAACCCGTTGCTGCCCCTGACCACTACGCCTCTAACGAGCCAAAACCCCATACCTATCAGAACTGCTTTCTTTTCCGAAATACTTGCCTAACTCCCAACAATCGCGACAAAGCCAATTCTGAAACAGCCATCCCCTCACACTCCATATACCGAAGCGCTGCACATATCTCCTCGTCCGTCACCACCCGATCAGGTCGATAGAGATTTTCCACAACGACCTTCCAATACCAAAAAGGGATGGTCCTTAAATCTTTGAACAGCCTGGAACTCAAGATCCCTTGCTGCCCACAAATATGGACAAACCTAGTCGGCCAATCCTCCAAAAGTCGGGCCGCCCCTATAAGCAACTGAGCCTGGCTATTGATAGCAACTGCTTCAAAGGACCTTTTCCCATCCACTGAAGGGCAGGCAATTCCCAAAGCCGCACACAGACTTTCCCCATACTTCCGGCTCATCAAAAGCTTCAACATCTGGTGGAGAACAATGAAATAGAGATGTGAGTAAATTGGAGCACCGGCTATCAGGACATAGCCAGCAGAAAGAATGGCCTGAAGTTTTCGCACTACAGCCAAAATTTCCGTTGATGCAGGGTCACCATCGCCTTGCCCGGTGATGCCTTTACCACAAGCATGGCAGGTTCCAAAATGCCCGTTTGTGCATGCGACATAAGGTGTGATTGGAACACCACATTCTTGGCATCGGTCCAACAGGAAACTATGGTGGTCCGAACAAGCCACATAAAAAGAGAGGCGCCATTTTTTGCGAAAATATGGCAGTGGACCCTCTCGCAAACAGAGTGGACAAAATCGCACTCCCGGAAGCTTATTGCGCCTCCCTCTCATTCCAAGCGGGTTAACAAAAGGCGTTCCTCCAGTTTTAGTACGAGCCTTCTCAAACAAATAACCTTCATAGCTCTTCAAAGTCATTGCTTGAAAGTGCTCTATGGGGATTCCACTTTTTTGAGATAGTGCGGCAAGAAAATCAGGACAAGCCTGGAGGTCGATATCGGCAGCCCAAAGCTTGTTTTTTGTTTCAGGTAAATACAGGTTGGCAAAAGTCGATGGCACAGTCCGGTGCAACAAGGCTAACCGGATTAGCCAGGAGCTAAGCAACTCGTCTTCTAGAGGGCGTAGTTTCAGGGGGAAGCTTGACGTTGCATACCTTGCTTCAGAACGAACTTTGAAGACAAGCCGAGACACTAGATCTCCCTTTTCGAGTCCTGCCTTTCAGACGATGGGGAAAAGTCGCATCCCAAGATTTCTTCAGATGTAATTTTTTTCGCACCAGCAGAAACGGCAGACACGGCAGCCTCTGCCACAAGGTCAACAAAGTCCCCAATGCAGCCACTTTTTGCCCTATCAAAAATCTGCCGCGACAATTTAGACGTAGCCAGCAATGATGGTTGTTCAAAGGGTAAGGTCAGTTCAAGCTTGGCAAGAAAGCGCTGAAATTCAATCCCGTAATTCCAGCGCCCCAACGACTCGATCTTAAAACGACTTTGGAACTGCGGATCGCTGATAGTCACAAATTCAGCTTCATGCGTACCAACCAAGACAACAGGGCGTTGCACCGCATTATGCAGGTTCTTAATCGCATTCATAAAAACCCTTTGCTTATTTGTCGAACCGCTCAGCGCATTACTCATCTCATCCAAAATGATCATTTTGACGCCGATTTGCTCAAACTGATATCGAACCTCATCCAGCTTTTTCGATGGCCGGTCGCTATAGCGGAAAGGAATTTTCAAATCCTGCAGGATCACCTCATAGAGTCGATGCTCATCCGGCTCTGGAGGACACGAGTGCAGATAGAAAACAGGGCAGGCAGCTTCATACATTCCATTTGTTTTCGGATGCATGTCGCAGAACCTGCGGACTAAACTGCTTTTGCCGCAGTGAGAGTCACCAACAACAAGCATGCTTGGAGCCCTTATCTTCTCAGGCATGTTGTATAAAGCGTCCATCCTCTCCAAAAGTCGTTCCGCTTCAGCATATGGAAGCCAACGATCCTCCCGGACAAAACGAATCTTTTCTTCGGTACTTTTATTCAACATGTTCCGAGCATCTGGGAACAGTTTGGCAATGTGCTGTTCATCAGTCACTGGTGGCACCTTTATCCTCATTCCCCTTCACGGTAACGCCTTCAAGCAGGGCGGGGTCATCATAGAAATTTTCGATTTCATCGGTAATTGTAGTCTCTAGCTCTTCTGGAGGGGCAGGGGCCTCTACTTTTTGCTGGGGAAGTGTCGGTGCTTTTTTTCGACGCTTTTCAGCCTGTCGCTCTCGCTTGGCTTTTTTGGTTTTAACTACTGATTCTTCACGCATCTGACGAAGCTCATCATAAGCTTTGAAGATCTCAGGCTCGGTCCTCTTGAGCCCCTTTTCCTTACAGCGTTTTTTTGCAGCTTTGAGCTCCCAAAGGTTCATGGGAGGGCGGGTCTGGTCCCGATATGGGACAGCGAAGTATTTCTTCAGTGTTGGATCGTAAATATAGATCGGAGTAATGCACCTAGGGTCTCTTTTGATCAGATACTTTTTACCCCTCCCTTTTTCATCTTTCTTCCCATACAGGTTGCGCAAAATGTCGTGAAAATAGTGAATATCATCAAGTTCAATCCCTTCCCGCTGAACAGTTCTCTGGAAAGATGGCAAAAGAAAAATCTTCAACCGCTCTTGATTTTCAACGATATCTGGCAAGCCAGTCCCAGGCGTTTTGCCATCGCCCAGTATTCCGATTGAGTATTTCTCTAATGGACTCAGCTTTTCCCCGCGACTATTTTTAAGACTGGAATGCTTCTCGTGATGGTAAATTTTAGTGATGAGAACCGTCAGCCACTTTTCAATTTCGCTCAGTGTATAGCAGGCTTTTCCTTCAGAATCGTAACCAGAACGTTCAAAGATATTACTCATCGTTGCACCAGGCTCTTGATGAATATGATCATTCAACGTTTTAGCCAACCGCTCGATGTGACCACCATACTCAGGGGATGCAACCGGTCTCCAGCGAACATCAACCAAATATTCTTCCTGGAAAGGGATAAAATCTTCAGTTCTAAACTCACCGGCATTATCCATATGGATCATGCCCATAACGCCATAAATATCCCAAGCAGCATCAACACCCATTTCTGCTAAAAATTGCTCTTTAGGCAAAATACAATGAGCTATTAGACGCCCAACCGAGAAGATGCCGGGGTGATCTAAACTTAAACTAAAGCCAACCACCATCCGGCTATATACGTCGATTGCCAGTGAAAGAATAGGTCTTCCAATCGGCTCTCTATGCTCATCATCAACAACAATAAGATCTAAAGGAGTATGGTCAATCTGGACAACTGCAAGAGGGCTATCAGCATCTGGAAAAACTCGGCCCGCCATCGTTCTGGGGCGTCCACCTTTTCGTTTTCGCTTTTTCTCCAGCTTTTTGTCATCAATGAATTTGCCAAGCCTGTCATTGACGGTTCCCCAGGAAGGGGCTTTTAAACTACGTGAGACACATTTTCTTTGAATCTCTTTTTGCAAAGTTTTGACGTTAAGCTTGGTAATATCAACCAACTTTTCTCGGTAGATATCCTCGAAATGGTTTTGAATCAGAAGATCGACAGATTCATCGATACGCGCTTTTCCCCGCCCACCTCGAAGTCCGGTTTTAGGAACCAAGGAAGCAGGACTCCTGGTTTTGCGAAACTCCCTCATCAAGCGATAAACTGTCGTGAAATGAACACCGTGCTCTTCAGCCAGTTCTTCAATTTCTGCACGTGTCAAATCTCTCAGCAACGCAGGTTTTATGATCTGAAACCTTTGCAGTGCCAGGTTTTGCTCTTCATCGGTAAGATTCTCAAGAGAATCAAAAGAGTCGCAATTGTTTTCAGCAGTTTGCCCCGAAACACTGCCTATATCGAGCGTGCATTTACCTCCAGTGTTCAGGTTTATCGCATCTATTTTCGTCAACCCTGCTGGCCCAGAGATTTCATACTCAACCCCTTCGCAAAAAACCTTATCTCCTGGCTTAAGGGATATTTTAACCGCCATGCGACAACCTCAATTCACTGCTGTATTCCATCTTCACTGTCAGATCGGTTTCAATTTCTCTTGAGAAGATCATGTGCCACACGATGGGTTGATATGCTGCCTGAATTTGCTTTTGATCGCTGATGAGATAAAGAAGCTGACCTAAAGCTATCTGATCATAGCTTCTTAGTAGCTCGATGATTTGTTGTCGCTTTTCCGCTAATTGCACTGGCGGGCGAGCAAATCTATAGAGCAACTTGTAGTTTTCCAATGCTGTATCGTAAATCTGCCTTTCTGTCACAACAGTAAAATCAAAATTATTTTTTTGTGCATAGGCATGAGCATGAGAAAATTTTTTCTCAAGGGTTTCGGCTTTCTCTTCCAATTCTTCTTCACTTTTCACTTCTACTAGAAGAGGGCACCTGTCTGTGTTGAAAAAGACAAGACAATCCAAAACGTAGGTAACCTCCCGCCCATTTACAACACCAGGGATTTGAACCGGCTGCTCTTCATAGCTTTTGACCGTAGGGTCAAACTCAAGCCGTAAAAAATAATCGTACTCAAGCTTTGATTCATAACCAATACAACGGCCATTAACGACACTAGGGAATCGACCGGTAACAGCACGGAAACTTTTGGGGATTTTTCTGACGGGCATATATCTCTGTCAATTTTGTAGCATTAAGTTTTGAAACCTTCGGGGCTGTAGCAGCAACTTTTGTGATTGTAGCACTAACTACTGAAATTACAATATTCTAAAAAGTGAGGGCAAAAAACAGTTAATTTATTGAAAATACAGTTACAAATATTCTTTCTAGATATTTTCATTTGTAGCGCTAACTATTAAAACCGACAGCAGCTATCCGCGCCCTGGCGAAGTGAGCTTGGCCACCAACGGCGTCCTTTTTCTTGACGAATTGCCAGAATTCAAAAAAAACGTGCTGGAAATGCTGCGGCAACCGCTAGAGGATGGTCAGGTCAGCATCAGTCGGGCAGCGCTGAGTTTGACCTACCCGGCCAACTTCATGCTGATTGCGGCAATGAATCCTTGCCCCTGCGGCTACCTGGGTGATCCGCATCAGCAAAACCCCTGCAGCTGTACTCCGGCAATGATTCAGCGCTACCGCAGCAAGTTGTCCGGCCCGCTGCTCGATCGTATCGACCTGCACATCGAGGTTCCGCGCGTGCCGCACAAAGACCTGACTGAGGTCGAACCGGCCGAGAGCAGTGCCGACATCCGCCAGCGGGTCACCCGGACGCGCCAGGTTCAACGTGAGCGGCTGTGTGAATTCGGCTTGCACACCAACGCCCAGATGCAGACCCGTCACATCGGCAAATTCTGCCAGCTCGACCCGGCCGGAGAGATGCTGTTGGAACAGGTCACCTGCCGCCTTGGCTTGTCCGCGCGCAGTTACACACGCATTCTCAAGCTCGCCCGAACCATCGCTGATCTCGCCGACGAGAAAAGGATAAAAAGAGAGCATCTGGCCGAGGCGATCCAGTATCGCGGTTTCGACCGTAAGATGGTTTGACCCGAAGGGCAAACTCACGACAAGGAAACAGGGTGAGCACTCGAACCGCGTTGAAATCAACAACAGCATTGCTGGCTGTTTTACTGTCCTGCCTTTTATTCCTTGCGATCTCTCCGGGATTTGCTCTGGAGCTGATGCTGCCACAGAGCTACAACCTGCAATCTGCCCAGCCGGTTTCGGGCTGGCTGATGAGTGAAAAGCTGGATGGGGTGCGTGGCTATTGGAACGGCAAACAGCTGTTGTCGAAAAACGGGATAGCCTTTTCCCCGCCGGCTGAATTTATCCGCGACCTGCCCCCCTTTGCACTGGAGGGAGAACTTTGGGGTGGGCGGGGTCGTTTTCAACGCACTGTTTCCATTGTCAAACGGCAACAATCCGACGGCTGGTTGCATCTCAAATTCGCTATCTTCGATGTCCCCGAAGCCGACGGCGGATTCAGCGCCCGGATCGAACGGGCCATAGAGTGGTTCCGATCCCATCCCTCGGAGCACGCCTTCGTCATTGCGCAAACTCCGGTACGCAGCCAGGAGCATCTGCTGGACGAGTTACAACGTATCGAGCAGCTTGGTGGCGAAGGACTGATTGTGCGCAACCCCGCAGCTCTTTATAGCGCCGGACGCAGCGCGGAGATCCTCAAGGTGAAAAACTACCGCGATGCTGAAGCAACGGTTGTCGCCCACCTGCCTGGGAAAGGACGAAACCAGAATCGACTGGGCGCCCTGCTGGTCGAACTCGGGGAAGGAACCAGGTTCAAAATCGGCAGTGGCTTCAGCGACGCCGAACGGGAATCGCCACCGCCACTCGGCGCCATCATTACGTTCAAATACTATGGAACCTATAAATCCGGTATTCCCAAGTTCCCTAGTTTCTTGCGCGTACGTTCCGATGTGGGGCTGTAAAAGTCATCTCATTGTTAAAAGATAGCTGCATAGCTGCTCCTCCAACAACGTTGCAGAAAATGCACCCTCAGTTTGAGGTACATTCTCAGCAGAATCGAAGGATCCCTGATCCGGTCGGCAAATTACTATAATTTTGACGTTATTGACTGAAAAAGCTGCTGAAGGCGCACAGGGGAACTGACGATTATTCCGCTAAAGAATAATTTCTAACAATTATCGGCTTAACACTTTTCGTCAGGATTTGTTATTTTCAACACATAACTAACAACCCCTGAGATAAAGAGGTCTGATGATGAAAAAGCTGCTTGTTCTTTTCTCCCTGTTGATGCTTGCTGTCCTGCCGGCTATCGCCGAACAGTTTGCAGATCAGCATGAACACAAATCCTGCAGCTACTGCGGCATGAACCGGGTCAAGTTCGCCCACAGCCGCATGCTGATCGAGTACGAAAAGGCCGATCCGGTTGCCACCTGCAGCATTCACTGCAGCGCCATCGACCTGGCCGTCGGTATTGAAAAAACGCCTAAAAAGATCCAGGTTGCGGATTACAACAGCCACCAGCTGATCGACGCTGAGAGCGCCCACTGGGTGGTCGGCGGGAAAAAGAAGGGCGTTATGACCATGCGCGCCAAGTGGGCCTTCGCTGATAAAAAAGCGGCTGAAGCGTTCGTTGCTGAAAACGGCGGCATCATCATCGACTTCGATCACGCCATGCGTGCCGCTTACGAGGATATGTACAAAGACACCACCATGATCCGCAAAAAGCGCCAAATGAAGAAGATGAAGATACAGCAGATGAAAAAAGGCGAGATGTAAATGAACCATCTGCGTCGCGCAATCATCCTGTTTCTGCTGCTGGGGCTGGCTTTGCCAGCTCTGGCGCTGGAGCCACAGATGCCGAGCAAGCGGGATCGCTGTCCGGTCTGCGGCATGTTTGTCGCGCCCTACCCGGACTGGATCGCCACCATCCAGTTCCGGGACAATTCGCAGCTGTTTTTTGACGGTGCCAAGGATCTGTTCCGTTATTATTTCTCGCTGCCGAACACTAACGATTCGCGCACCCGCGAGGATATCGCGCAAATTTACCTGACCGAATATTACAGCACCCGGCTGCTGCCGATCGATGATCTTTACCTGGTCCTCGGCAGCGACGTCTACGGACCGATGGGGCACGAACTGGTCCCGGTTGCCGGCGAAGAGATCGCCAAAAGTTTCGCCAAAGACCACGGCGGAACAAAAATCATCCGTTTCGAGCAGCTCACGCCCCAGCTGCTGCCGGAAGACTAATGCCCCGCACGCGGCTGTTTGTTCTCTTTATCACGGCTTTGACACTGCTGCTTGCGGTGCTGCTGGCACAGGGAATACGACAGGCGGCAAACCCTTCATTCAGCCAGAGGGCTGAGAAAAAAGCGCTGGTCGCAACGCTCGGGCTGACTGATCTGTCCATCTGGAGTGAAGCCCGCTACACCCGGCATCCGTCTCAAGCCGACCTGTTCACACCCTTTCAGGACTACCCCGGTGCCTTCGATCACTTCCCGGCCGGGTCGATCATCGCCCCCGGCCAACCGAAACCACAAACGACCCTCAGCTTTAAGCAACGGGGAGAGCAGTGATGGCACGTCGACTGAATATTCTTGAGCATGCGCTCTCGTCCCTGCTGCGACGCAAACAGAAGAACCTGGCGATCATCGTCGTCTACACCCTGACCGTTGCCACCATTGCCTCGGTGCTTTTCCTCACCCAGTCATTGCGCAGCGAAGCGGTCAACGTGCTTGCTGCCGCGCCCGATATCGTGGTGCAGCGGCTTGCAGCCGGACGGCATGACCTGATTCCGATCGCCGACGCCGAGCAGATCCGGCGGATGCCGGGTGTCGGCAAAGTCGAACCACGGGTCTGGGGCTACTATTACGACAGCCTGAAAAAGGTCAACTTTACCTTGATGGGGGTGAAGGATTCTCCGACAAACCTGCCGCTACTGCAGGGAACTTTCCCCGCAAATAACGAGCAATGCACCCTTGGCAAAGGGATTGCCGAGGCCTACGGCGTCACCATCGGCGACAGCCTGGTGCTGGTCGACAGTAGCAACAGCAGCAAGCTTTACCAGGTCAGCGGGCTTTTTATCGCCGATTCGGAGCTGCTCACCAACGACCTGATCCTGCTGCAAGAAGCCGAACTGCGCCGCTTCTTCAAGCTTCCCGATGGACGCGCCACCGATCTTGCGGTGGAGGTTTACAACCAGCGCGAAGTTGCGACTCTAGCCAAAAAGATCAAGCTGGCTCTACCTGACAGTCGCCCGATCGGCAAAACGGAAATCCTGCACACCTACGACACTGTCTTCAACTGGCGCAGCGGCATCATGCTGACCCTGTTCGCCTCGGCTCTGATCGCCTTCTGTATCCTCGCCTGGGACAAGGCGACCGGAATCAGCGCCGACGAAAAACGGGAGATCGGCATTCTCAAAGCGATCGGCTGGGACACCAATGACGTGCTGCTGCTGAAATTCTGGGAGGGGCTGGCAATTTCACTGACCGCTTTCCTGCTCGGCGCGATCATCGCTTACCTGCACGTCTTTTTTTACGGTGCCGGTTTGCTGGCGCCGGTCCTGCAGGGCTGGTCGGTGCTGTTTCCGCAGTTCAACCTGACCCCGGCCATCGATCTTTATCAGCTGTTCGTGCTGGCACTTTTGACCATCGTGCCTTATATCGCCTGCACCATCGTTCCAGCCTGGAAAACCGCGGTCACTGACCCGGACAGCGTGATGAGGAGCTGAGCGATGCCGACCTTGATCGAGACAAAAGACCTCTGCAAAATCTACAACCGTCACAAACCGGACGAGCTGCAAGCGTTGAGCGATGTCGCCTTCTCCATCGATCAGGGGCAGGTCGCGGTACTGAAAGGACCGAGTGGTTCTGGCAAAACATCGCTGCTCAGCCTGATCGGCTGCATGGCACGGCCGACCTCCGGCAGCATCCGCCTGGCTGATAAAGATGTCGCCAAACTGCCGGAGCGCTTTCTCGCTGAGCTGCGCCGCGACCTGTTCGGTTTTATCTTCCAGCAGTTCAACCTGATGCGTGAGCTGAGCCTGTTCGACAACATCCTGCTGCCGCTCTACCCGACCGAAATATCCGGTAAAGAGATGAAGTCCCGCGCCGATGAAATTCTCCGCCAGCTGGAGCTGGGCGATCGCAAACAACAGAAAGTGAAACAGCTCTCCGGTGGCGAACAGCAACGGGTGGCGATCGCCCGGGCGCTGATCAACCAGCCGGAAATCATTATCGCCGATGAACCGACAGCGCACCTGGACAGGGCGCTGACGGAAGAGTTGCTGACGATTCTGGCGCGGCTGAAACAAAACGGGAAGACCATCATCATCGCCACTCACGACCCAGCTATTTATCAGCAGCAGGAGCTGATTGACCGATCTTACCTGATGCATGACGGAAACCTGCTGGAGGTTGAGCGGCTGTGATTCTGAATCCCGGCATTCTCGCCCTGCTGCTCGGCAGCAGCATCGCCTTTCTCATGCTGCTTTACGCCGCCGGGCTGGGGCTGAAAATCCTTTCCGCCTGGGATCCACAGAGCAGCTCGGAGCAGCAACTGCTACTGGAGCGCAAAACCTGGCTGGTTTCGACGATTGTCAATTACGCCTTCGGCTTCGTGGTTCTCTCCGGGCTGCTGTTCATCTACACGGTGGAGGATATTCACCGTCTGTTCATCGGCGCCATGTGCGCGACCGGGGCCCTGAACGCCAACGAAATCGGCTGGCTGGTGCTGCTGGTGAAAATTATCCTGTTTTTCGCCGCCGCCCTCTGGGTCAGTTTGAACCGGCTCGACCAGTGCACCGAAGACACCCCCCTGGTACGGCCCAAGTATATCGGTCTGCTGCTGCTCACGCCACTGGTCGGACTCGATCTGTTGTTGCAATACAGCTACTTCAGCGGTCTGCAGCCAGAGATCATCACTTCCTGCTGCGGATCTCTGTTCAGCCTCGGCAACGACAGCGTCGCCAGCGATATCGCCGGATTGCCGCCGGCACCGACGATGATTGCGTTTTTCATCTGTGGCGGCCTGTTCCTGATCACCCTGGTGCTCAGCCTCGGTTCCAGGCAGGCGATCTTCCGCTACCTGCTTTTTTTCGCCTCTGTCCTGTTTTTTTTCATCTCGCTGCTGTCGATCATTTCCTTTATCTCGCTTTACATTTACCAGATGCCGACTCACCATTGCCCCTTCGACATGCTGCAACAAAACTACGGCTACATTGGCTACCCGCTCTATATTGCCTTGTTTGGCGGCTGTTTTTTCGGCCTGCTGCCCGGCCTCTGCCAGCCGTTGAAGAAAAATCCCAGTTTGAAGCGGGAAATCGAAAAACGTGAACGACACTGGTTGCTGCTGGCATTTTTCGCTATAGTGGTTTTTCTGGCGATTGTCGCCTGGCCGATTCTGTTCAGCCCATTCATTCTGCTGAGTTACTGATGCGTAAAAGCAAAACCATCCTACCGCTGATTGGCTGTATCCTCCTGGCCCTGCTGTTTTTCGGCCTGACGCGGGAAAAAAACAGCTATCAGCGCACCTATACCAGCTATCAGGTCCCGGATGTGACCCTGGTCAACCAGCACAACCAGCCGGTCCCATTGCGGACTTTTCTGGCACCGGACAAACCGCTGATGCTGGAATTTATCTTTACCTCCTGCACCACCCTCTGCCCGAACCAATCGGTCAAGTTCTCAAACTTCCAGAAACGATTGGCACCAGATACCGAACAGGTTCGTTTGGTGTCGATAACCGTCGACCCGGAAACCGATACCCCCGAAGTTCTTCTTCACTACCTGAAGCAATACCAGGCACAACCCGGTTGGGAGTTTTTGACCGGCAGCAAAAAAGATATCAAGCTGGTGATGAACGCCTTCGGGATCAAGCCCTCAGACATGATCACCCTCGACTCCTCGCTGCTGCTGCGTTCGACGGAAAGCGGCAAATGGGTGCGCATTGATGGGCAAGTACACAGCGAAGATTTTTACCGAGAATATCAGCGTCTGATTCAATAGGGTTCCCTCAACCGGGCAAATCTTTATTTTCCCGCTAAAGATTGACAGTCGGGCAAGTTCGAGTAACACTCTCAGCAGAGCCTTCTTCCCGGGAGCCAAACATGCCCGAAGAGAATACATTTTTCCTCGCGGTCAAAGATTACTGCCATCGTGACCTGATCACCTGTCATATCGAAGATCGAATTGTCGATGCAGCCATTGTCATGCGCGAGAAAAGTATTTCCAGCATCATCGCCTGTGACGACAAGGGTGAGCCGGTCGGCATCATGACCGACCGTGACCTGCGCATCAAAGTCGTTGCCGGTCGAGTTGATCCGGAAAAATCGGTGGTGCGGGAAGTCATGACCTCGCCGGTCCTCTCGGTCAAAGAAGAAGACACCCTGTTTGAAGTGCTCTACCAGATGTCGCGCCACCGGATTCATCGCCTCGGCGTGGTGGATGAAAAAAATCGGCTGATCGGCATCATCAATGAATCTGACATCATCCGCCTGCAGAACCGTTCCCCCCAGAAGCTGCTGCGCTCCATCGATGAAGCGGAGGATATCCCCGCACTGAAAGAGATCCACGACCACATGAAAGAGCTGATCGCTTTTCTGCGTGGCAACGGTGTCTCCACCCGTGACTTGGTGCGCCTGATTTCGCTTTTGAACGACCAGATGGCGTTGCGTCTTATTGAAATCCTGCAGAACTCGCAATTCCCGGATTTGCCGGAAAAATGTGCCTACCTGGTGCTTGGCAGTGAAGGGCGGCGCGAGCAGACGCTGAAAACCGATCAGGACAACGCCATCATCTACGCCGATGACTTGTCAGCGACCGATATTGCCAAGCTGAAAAACTTTTCTCAGGTTCTGATCGACTCGCTGATCGAGATTGGTGTGCCGGAATGCCCGGGCGGCATCATGGCAAAAAACGAGTTCTGGCGTCGCAACATCAGCGACTGGAAAGATGCTATCGACGGCTGGATCGCGACACCGAGTGGCGAGAATATTCTGAATTTCAGCATGTTCTCTGACATGCGCACTCTCTGGGGTGACACTTCACTTGAGCAGGAGCTGCGTAAGCATGTCATCCAGCGTGCCAGTGAAAACGGCATCTTCCTCGCCCACATGGCAGCCAATGTCTGTCTTTTCCCACCTCCTCTAGGGCTTTTCGGTCGTATAAAGCCGGAAAAAAGTGGCCCACACGTCGGCAAAATCGATCTGAAAAAGAGCGGGATTTTTGCTATCACCGAAGGTGTCAAGACGCTGGCACTGGAGGCCGGGATCCTGGAAGGGAGTACAACTGAAAAACTTCAGGTGCTGCTGAAACAAGAGGTGCTGAACGCGAAACAGGTTGGGGACCTGGAAGCCGCCTTCAACCTGCTGACGTTCTTCCGGCTGCGCAGCCAGATTGCCTCGGCCGCCTCTGGACGCGACCCCGATAATTACCTGGCTCCCTCCTCCCTCAATCGGGTCGAGCGTGGCCGCCTGAAAGTGGCGCTGGAAGTGGTGCAGTCCTTCCAGGGATCGCTGAGTTCACACTTCCAGTTGCAGATGCTGCGGCGTTAAGCTTTTTTCTGCAGCAGGATGAACTCATAGCCATACCACTCACCGAAGCGGTCGTACATATCGGCCTCCTCCTCGGTCATGCTGAAGACCTTTTCCGCTGTTTCATTGCCGGCCAGTTCCTGTCGCATCAATGCAATCCGTTCCCGCAGTGGCCGGTAATAACCCTCGGTCCAGGCTTCGGGCGATAAAGTAAAATGATCGATCAGTTGATAGCCGGCCGCTTCGGCCTGCGCCAGACGCTCCTTCGTGTCGGTCATATTCGGGTTGTTCTCCCCCCAGTAGTCGGCAATCTCCTGCGGCGGATCTTCCTGCAGCCAGACCATGTCGGTCAGCACGATATAGCCTCCCGGCTTGAGCAAAGGTTTCCACTGTCGCAAACCTTCACTGAAACCGATGATATAAATCGCCCCTTCAGACCAGATCAGGTCGAAGCTCTGCGCGGCAAAGGGCAATTCGAACATCGAAACGCACTGCGGGAAAATATCGGCCTTTAATAGGCGGGATTTTGCTTCGGCAGCCAGGCGATCGATAAACGGCTGATAATTATCGATGGCGACTATCTCACCGCCCAGTTGTCCCGCCAGCGCCAAGGTCTGTGCACCGTTACCGCAGCCAATATCGAGTACCCGCGGCTGCTTCGGCAGCTGGGGTAATGACTTCAGTGCCTTGAGGGTTTCTTCATCACTGCTCGGAGCGCAACGCTCCAGCTGTTCGTACAAGCGGTAAAAATATTCCATTTCCATGCAACTCTCCGGTGCCGGTAAAGGATTGAGTATGATTCCATTTCGTCACGGTGCTGGTGATTTTGGCCAAAACTTTATATGCAGCCTGCTAAGATGGCATCGAGCCAAACAGAAATTTTACGAAAATTTGTGCTAGAATCAAATCGATTCGCCGCTCATTCATGAAACGAAAGATTAAGGACCATGGACTCTTTACAAAAACAATTCGCTGATTTTTTCAAACGGGAGTCGACTGGTGGCATTCTGCTGATCATCTCGGCTCTGGCTGCCATCATTCTCGCCAACTCACCATTAGAACATTACTACAACCTGCTTATCAGCACCCCGGTTCAAGTTCGCGTTGGTGCCCTGGATATTGCAAAACCCCTGCTGCTCTGGGTCAACGATGGCATGATGGCCATCTTCTTTCTGCTGGTGGGGCTGGAGCTTAAACGGGAGGTTCTCCGCGGCGAACTTTCACAGCTGAGCAACATGGTTTTGCCCGGACTTGGAGCTGTCGGCGGCATGCTGGTTCCGGCTCTTTTCTACCTGATCTTCAACTGGCAGGACCCTGCCGCCCGCCAGGGCTGGGCGGTTCCTGCGGCAACCGATATCGCCTTCGCTCTCGGCGTACTTTCACTGCTCGGCTCCCGCGTCCCGACCAGCGTCAAAGTTTTCCTGACCTCGCTGGCGATCTTCGATGACATCGGAGCAATCCTGATTATCGCCCTGTTTTACACCTCCAACATTTCCCTCGGGATGCTGATTGTTGCCGGCCTCTGCCTGGTCGGCCTGTTCTTTATCAATCGTTTCGGTGTCCAGTTCCGTTCCCCCTACTTTATGCTCGGCCTGATCATGTGGATTGCGCTGCTTAAGTCGGGGGTACATGCGACCCTGGCAGGCGTGTTACTGGCGCTGTTCATCCCAATCCGCGAGAACCCTGAAAGCGGCGTTTCACTGCTCTACGAACTGGAGCACGAACTTCACGGGCTGGTGGCATATGCCATCCTGCCCCTTTTTGCTTTCGCCAACTCCGGGATTAATCTCCGTGGCATCGGTTTCGACTTTCTGCTGCACGGGGTTCCGGTCGGCATCGCGGTCGGCCTGTTCCTCGGCAAGCAGCTCGGCATCTTTGCCTTCTGCTGGGCCGGCATCAAGCTCGGCCTGACCCGTCTGCCTAACGGAATGAACCAGTCGACCCTTTACGGCACCGCCATTCTCTGCGGTATCGGCTTCACCATGAGCCTGTTTATTGGCTCCCTCGCATTTGAGGAAACTGGCACCAACCAGCTGTTCGACGAACGGCTCGGGATTATCATCGGTTCATTACTTTCAGGCGTGGTCGGTTTTCTGGTCCTGAAAAAAAGCCTGCCGAAAGAATAGCTTGTGATGCTTAAGATCCTCTGGCTGACCATTTTTTCTGCGACCTTCATCTGGTCAGCCATTGCGCCGAAAGATTATCCGACCTGGTTTCTGGAAGTACTGCCGGCGCTGATCGGTATCGTTATCTTGGCGCTGAGCCGCAAAAAGTTTCCGCTGACCCCTCTGTGCTACTTTCTGATTCTGCTTCACTGCGTCATCCTGATGGTCGGTGGCCATTACACGTACGCCGAGGTTCCGCTGTTTGACTGGATTCGAGACAGCTTCGAGCTGCAACGCAACAATTACGACAAGGTCGGCCACTTTGCTCAAGGCTTTGTCCCGGCCATCATCGCGCGGGAAATTGTGATTCGAAAACGGGTGATCACTGCCGCCGGATGGAGAAATTTTTTCATCTGCTGCTTCTGCCTTGCATTCAGCGCCTTTTACGAACTGATCGAATGGTGGGTCGCGGTGCTCAGCGGCACCGGCGCCGAAGCCTTTCTTGGCACCCAGGGATATATCTGGGATACCCAATCCGATATGCTGCTGGCCCTCATCGGCGCGATCGCGGCCCTTCTCTTCCTGGCAAAAGCCCATGATCGGCAGTTGCAAAAACTGTAAAAAGTATACGGCAAGAGAATAAATTTCGGCTTGGCCTTTTACCTTATCAGGGCTATTAATAACTGCGATTCTTTTTCTCTAAAGGCTTGCAGATGACAGAATTGCTTCCCCTGTTTGTTAACATCTTTCTGAAAATTTTCATCATTCTGACACCGTTCTTCGTTCTTTCGGCCTTTCTTTCGCTGACCAAAGATGAAAGCCAGAGTGACCGGCAAAAAATTGCCCGCAAAGTCACCCTGGCGGTTGTGGTGATCTGTTTTACTCTGTTTCTTTTCGGCAGTTACATTTTCAGCCTGTTCGGCATCACGCTGGATGCTTTTCGCATCGGTGCCGGGGCGATTCTTTTCCTTTCTGCTGTATCGATGATTCAGGGTAAAGCGGCGGTTTCAGCGCAAGCCGGTAAAGAAGATATTGCCGTCGTGCCGCTGGCGATTCCGATCACTGTCGGGCCCGGGACCATCGGCGCCCTGCTGGTCATGGGAGCCAACTACAACAACCTGACAGAAAAGGTCATTGCCAGTGCAGCTCTGCTCTGTGCCGTGCTGGCGGTCGGCGGCCTGCTGTTTGTCGCTGGTCGACTGGAGAAGATCATCGGTCAGCAGGGTTTGACCATTCTGACCAAATTGACCGGCCTGTTCGTTTCTGCCCTGGCAGCACAAATCTTCTTCACTGGGCTGAAAAACTTCCTCAGCCTTTGATATTGATAATCGGTTTAACCCGATGCAACACCTTGACTAAATCTTTTTGCAGGCGCATGACCTGCTCAATATCCTTGTAAGCAAAGGGCGCTTCATCGAGGGTGTGGCGATCGACTTTGGCGACGATGCCATACATGCTGTCAACAAACTGCTTCAGCTTGATGCTTCGTTTCGCCGCTTTTCGGCCCATCACCCGGCCGGCCCCGTGGGAACTTGACCAGAGAGCTTCCTTGTTGCCCTTGCCTTCGACGATGAACGAACCGTCGCGCATGTTGCCGGGGATCACCCCCTGCATGCCGGCTTCGGCGTGAGTGGCGCCTTTGCGGTGGATCAGCAGGCCGTCCTTTTCATCAGCGTGATTGTGGTTGCGGTTGATCAAACGCTCCCAATCGGCCTCTCCATCGCACGTATGCTGGATTTCCCGTACCACCCGGCCGATCATCTCGAAACGGTTGGCCAGCGCAAATTCGAGACAGAAGGCCAGATCTTTCAGGTAATCGCGGCCTTCCTTGCTGCGGGTGGAAAAGCCGAAATGCCCCTCGCGTGCCTTTCCTCCCGCAGCCAGTTTCATGTAGTGGGTCGCCACCGAATGACCGATATTGCGCGAGCCGGAATGGATAATAATCCAGACCTGTTCACTCTCATCAGCGCCGATCTCGATAAAATGATTTCCACTGCCGAGAGAGCCAAGCTGCTTCAATCCATTTTTCTGGAAGATTGCATCAAGCGCTCCGGTCTTCGGCAGCCGTTGATAATCCCACTGTGAATCCGTTTTATTGTGACTAAACCCGACCGGAATTGCACGATAGATGCGATTAAAGACAGTTTCTGCGTGTTATTCGATCTCGTTTTTGGCAAAGGAGGTCGGCACAGCGCACATGCCGCAGCCGATATCGTAGCCAACCCAGGACGGCAGCACGAAGCTGTCAGTCGCCACCACGGCACCGATCGGTAGCGAGTAGCCAGTATGGGCATCCGGCATCAGCGCGCCGCGGACAACAAAATCCTGTCGCATGGCAGAGTAAAATTGCTCCAGCGCGGAATTCTCGATATCTTTAGCAAATATCTTGTAAGGTTTCATTTCACCACCAGTTATGAACGGATAAGGAATGTCAGCAACCAGCTCTCCCTACCAGATCAGCAACGTCCGCCTGTTCATTATTTTCCGGGTGCTGTTCAATTGCCGCTTCTATTACCCGATCTTCTCTATCCTGTTCCTCGATTTCGGCCTGACACTGTCCCAGTTTGCCATACTCAATGCCGTCTGGGCAGCAACAATCGTGCTTTGCGAAGTGCCCTCCGGTGCGCTGGCTGATACCATCGGGCGGCGCAACCTGCTGGTGTTTGCCGGCAGCTTGATGGTGATCGAAATCGGTCTCTGGTCTTTCGTCCCAGCCGACAACCTGACCCTGCTGTTCTGGGTATTCGTGCTGAACCGGATTCTCAGCGGCATGGCCGAGGCAGCGGCCAGTGGCGCCGATGAAGCGCTTGCTTACGACAGCATGAAGGCGGCCGGACTGGCCAAACACTGGCCACATGTGCTGGAACGACAGGGGCAGTTTCAGGCAGCCGGCTTCGTCATCGCCATGACCCTGGGTGGCGTCCTGTACGATCCGGCTCTGCTGGAGAAGATTGCAGGAACACTCGGCAGCAGTTTAGAGTTCAGCCGCGACAGCACCTTACGGCTCCCGATCTATCTGACCCTGGCAACGGCCATCTGCACCCTGCTGACAACCCTGAAAATGCGTGAAGTGCAAATAGACGAAGGCGTTGCCGCAACAGAAAAGTCGACCACCGGCGCGGCCTTCCGTTTGGTCTGGCAGGCAGGCTGCTGGATTTTCCGCACCCCCTTTGTGCTCGGCCTGATCCTGTTCGGCCTGCTCTACGACAGTGTCGTACGGATGCTGCTGACCATGGCTAGCCAGTACTACCGCATCATCGGAATTCCAGAGGGGATGCTCGGCATTCTCGGCTCAGCTCTGTCGCTGTTCGGTTTCGTCATGCCAGGTCTCGCCCGTCGTTTGAGTGAGAAACATACCCCGCTGACCAACCTGCTGTTCACTGCAGCGCTGATCTTTCTTGGCCTGATCGGCATGTGTTTCGTCTGGCCTTGGGTCGGTATTGTCCCGGCTCTGCTCCTGTTCAGCAGTATGTTTCTGATCGGCTTTTTTCTCAGTCACTACCTCAACGAGGCAACCAGCTCCGAGCAGCGGGCAACTGTCCTCAGTTTCAAAGGACTGTTCCTTAATCTGGGATACGGCCTGATCGGTTTCTTTTATGCGCTGCTTCTTGCCAACCTGCGTGGCTCCTTGAGTGACCAACTGCCGCAACTGGGTGAAGAAGGAATCAAAAACCTGGTCTTCGTCGAATCGCTGCCCTGGTTCTCCGGCTATTTCGCCTGCTGCCTTTTTGCGCTGCTGCTCTTCTTCACGCGAAGTATGCGCCGCAAACAAAGCGATTCTCAGTGAGTTGATCAATCTGCTATGCTTGCCGCCATGAATTTACAGCGCCTCCTCCCCTGTTTACTGCTCCTGCTGCTCTGCTCCTGCTCGTCGAAATCACCGCAGCAGGCAAGCGGCCCAACGCAGACAGAGAACGACCCGATCGTCAGTATTCTGCAAGAAGCCCCCCCTTTGGTTAAAGAACCTGCGGAGCAATTGAAAAAAATGGGCTTTTCGGTACAGGTTGGCGCATTCGGTCAGCTGGATAACGCCGTGCGGCTGGAAGCAAAGCTGAAAGAGCAGGGGGTTGATGCCTATTATTTCCTGCATGAAGAGGGGTTGTATAAGGTCCGTTTCGGCAATCACAATGAATACGCCGCCGCTCGTAATGAGGCTGAACGACTGCAGGCGATGGACATTATCGACCGCTTCTTTATCGTCATCCCGGAGAACTACACGGCCGCCCAGATCGCCAGAAGCGGCAAGGGCAACCTGCGCCACGAACTTGTGAAAACCGCGCAACGCTTTCTTGGTGTGCCTTACCGCTGGGGTGGTGAGGATCGTAAAAACGGTTTCGACTGTAGCGGCTTGACGATGGTCAGCTACCGGCTCAACGGCCTTGATCTGCCACGAAACTCGCGCATGCAGTTCAAAGCCGGAAAACCGGTTGCCAAGCAAAAACTACAAAAAGGCGACCTGGTGTTCTTTGCTACCAAAGGCGGAACGCGGGTCACTCATGTCGGCATGTACGCCGGCAACAACCAGTTTATTCATGCACCACGCACCGGTAAAACGGTCCGCTTTGCCAGCCTGGGCAGCCGCTACTGGAAGCGCGCCTATGTCGGTGGCAGGAGCTACCTCTAGGCTCGAACTGCGGCCCTTTATTTTTCCATAAGAAACAGGGCCCCTTGATCAGTGAAGCTCAAGGGGCCCTGCAGTCAGTTGCTGGCTGGCGCTCTGCTCAGTCTTTCTGGATACCGCCATGCCGGATGATCTCGCCATCGACCTGGTAAACAACGTCCTCGGCAATATTGGTTGCCAAATCCCCCATCCGCTCGAGGTAGCGGGAGATCGACAGGTAGTAGACCAGGCCATCGATAAAGGTCGGGTCGTGCTTGATCGCGTCCTTGACTTTGTCGAAGTTCCCTTTGTGCATCTCGTCGACCTCTTCGTCCAGTTCGATGCATCTGCGTGCCAGCACGGTATCTTTTTCCACCAACGCGTCGAGAGCCATCTTCAGCATCTTCTCGACCTTTTCAGCCATGGCCGCGATATCGTAGGGGCTATCAATCTTGATGGCACCACTTAAATCGAGAGCACGCTCCGCAATATTTACGGCAAAATCAGCGACCCGCTCCAGGTCGTTGTTGATTTTCAGGATCGATACGATAAAGCGCAGATCGGTCGCCACCGGCTGGTGCAGGGCCAGCACCTTGAGGCATTCCTCCTCCAGTTCGATCTCCATGTTATCGATTTGCGCGTCCCCCCGCTTAACCTTATCGGCCAGCACCCGGTCACCGGTCAGCAGCGCCTGAACGGCCTGCTTGACCCGCCCCTCGACTTCGGCGCTCAAAGCCAGAAGCTGCTTCTTCAGAACATCCAGTTCCTGCTGCATTAAAACTGCCATTTGCATTTATCCTTTCTTAGCCAAAACGGCCAGTGATGTAATCTTCCGTCTGCTTGTTCTGCGGCTTGACGAACAGCTGGTCGGTCAGACCGTACTCAATCAGGTTACCCTCGAACAGGAACGCAGTATTGTCGGACACCCGCGCCGCCTGCTGCATGTTGTGGGTGACGATGATGATGGTGAAATTCTCGCGCAGCTCGCCGATCAGTTCCTCAACCCGAGCCGTTGACTTGGGGTCGAGGGCGGAGCAGGGCTCGTCCATCAGAATGACCTTCGGGTTAACTGCAATCGCCCGGGCGATACAGAGACGCTGCATCTGGCCACCGGACAGTCCCAATGCACTATCATGCAATCGGTCCTTAACCTCATCCCAGAGGGCGGCACCCTTCAAACTGGTCTCGACCCGCTCGTCGAGCAGGCTTTTCTCGTTTTCACCAGCGATGCGCAGACCGTAAATAACGTTCTCATAGATCGACTTGGGGAAGGGGTTCGACTTCTGAAACACCATGCCGACCTTGCGCCGCAGCTCAATGATGTCGGTGCTCTTGTCGTAAATATTCTCGCCCTCGAGGATGACTTCGCCCTCAACCCGGCTGATGTCGATCAGGTCGTTCATCCGGTTAAAGCAGCGCAACAGTGTTGACTTGCCACAGCCGGAAGGACCGATCAAGGCGGTGACCTGCTTTTCCGGAAAATCGAGGTCGATGCCATGCAGGGCACGGGAGTCGCCGTAGAAAAAACGCAGGTCTTTCACCGAAAGAACCGGATTATCAATCTTCAATCCACTCATTTTTTATCTCTATCTCCTAGAAAGTACCGAAAGTGTAGCGCTTTTTCATCTTGTTGCGCAAACGGATCGCCACGCTGCTCATGGTCAGCACGATCAGCACCAGCAGTAAGGTGGTGACAAAAACCATCGGCTTGGCCGCCTCGACGTTCGGCGACTGGAAACCGATGTCGTAGATGTGGAAACCGAGGTGCATGAACTTGCGGTCGAGATGGAAAAACGGAAAGTTGCCGTCAATCGGAAGCGCCGGCGCCAGCTTGACCACGCCGGTGATCATCAGCGGTGCAACCTCGCCGGCGGCACGTGCCATCGCCAGGATCAGACCGGTCATGATGCCGGGCGACGCCATCGGCAACAGCACCCGGTAGAGGGTCTGGAACTTGGTCGCGCCAAGGGCGTAGGACCCTTCGCGCATCTCGCGCGGGATGGCGCCCAGGGCTTCCTCGGTGGCGACGATAACCACCGGCACGGTCAACAGCGCCAATGTCAGGCTGGCCCAGAGCAGGCCGCCGGTGCCGAAGGTCGGGGTTGGCAGTCGCTCGGGGAAGAAAATGCTGTCGATGGTGTGACCGATACCGTAGATAAAAAAGCCGAGACCGAAGATACCGTAGACGATCGAGGGGATACCGGCCAGGTTGTTGACGGCAATCCGCACCACCCGCACCAGCGGCCCTTCCTTGGCGTACTCGCGCAGGTAGATGGCAGCGATAACGCCAAGCGGAAAGGAGAACAGGCTCATGACGAAGATCAGCATGACGGTACCGAAGATCGCCGGGAACAGGCCCCCCTCGGTGTTCGACTCGCGCGGCTCGCCAACGAACAACTCAACCAGTTTGAAAAAGTAGAAGGTAATTTTATCGCTGGTTCCCATGATGTTGGGCGAGTAAGCCTGGAAGATATCGACCAGAGCGATCTCTTTTTCCTGTCCGGCGGCATCGACAAAGATCGCTTTCGCTTTGCGGGCGTCGGCCAGGCGGCGGGTCTGCAGTTCGATCAGCCCGGCGAACTCTTTATCCAGCTCGGCCTTCTCCAGGTTCAGCTGCACCTGTTTGGGCGAATCGGCCGGCACCTGGTTGTAATCAAGCTTGAGCTGCTCAAGCCGCATCTGTTCCATGCGATAGCTCGCATCATTCAACTTGTCTTCAAGCTCTGACAAATGGTCCAGGGCGATGGTGGCCCGATCCAGTTCGGTCAGCAGGTTAGCCAGGTTTGCGGTCGGAGAATCTGTGCGGCCGGTATTGATCGCTTTAATCCGGCCATAGAAATCACCATGCTCGATCCGCTCCAGGACGATCAGTTCATCCGGGTAGACCGACTCCTCGATCTTCGCTTCGTCGATCCAGCGAAAATCAAGCCCGTACAGATCGCGGTTGGCAATCTTGTACTGCCGGCGAAGACCTGTTTTTTCGTAGTTTTCCTCTGTCTTGATCAACTGGCCGAAGATTTTGCCACCGTCTTTCAGGTGCACTTCCTCGATATTTGATGGCCAGAAAACACCGAGGCCATTGACCATGATGACGATCAGCAGGGTGATGGCGGAGAGCAGAGTCAGCGACAAGGCCGCTCCCGACAGCCAGACCATCGGCTCACCGATACGCCAGTATTTGTTCATCTCTTTGGATGCTTTTTTCATATCTCTGCACTACCTCTAGAAGCGGCCATATTTCGCACGCAATCGTTGACGGACGATCTCAGCGACGGTGTTGACGACAAAAGTCATGACAAAAAGGATGACCGCCGAAAGGAACAAGGTCCGATAAAGCGAACCGTCTACCGGTGCTTCGGGGATCTCGACAGCGATGTTGGCCGAGAGCGGCCGCATGCCGTTGAAGATACTCAGGTCCATGATTGCCGTGTTACCGGTTGCCATCAGCACGATCATGGTTTCACCGACAGCGCGGCCGAAACCGATCATGGTGCCGGCAAAGATACCGGGCGACGCTGATGGCAGAATGACCCGCCAGACCGTCTGCCAGCGGCTGGCACCCAGCGCCAGAGACGCCGCTTTGAGACTGTTCGGGACATTCGACAGTGAATCCTCGGCGATGGTGAAGATAATTGGGATGACGGCAAAGCCCATGGCGAAAGCGATGATGATACAGTTTCGCGGATCGTAGCGGGTGTCCATCTCGGTAAACAGCCACTGCTTCAGATCGCCGGCGAACAGCCAGTTCTCCAGCCCGGGGCCGAGCACGGCGGCAAAAGCGACGGCCATGATCGCAATCGGAGCGATGGCGAGAAATTCAAACCCGCGCTCGACCCGCTTGAGCGGTTCAACCTTTCGCGCGGCCTGCCAGATTGCAATGCTGATCATCAGCGCGGCAGGAACCATAATCAGGCTGAGGAACATCGAGCCGAGAGAGCGCTCGATCAGCGGGGCCAGCCAGAGCGCGGCGAGGAAACCGATGATAACGGTCGGTATCGCCGCCATGACCTCGACCGCCGGTTTGATCAACTCGCGTAATCGCGGCCGGGCAAACTGGCTGGTGTAAATCGCGCCGAGAATCGCCAGCGGCACTGCGAACAGCATGGCGTAGAAGGTACCCTTCAGGGTACCGAAGATCAGCGGCGTCAGGCTCAGCTTCGGCTCATAGTCGTCGGTCGCCGCCGACGACTGCCAGGCGTAGGTCGGCTCGTCGTAACCTTCGTACCAGACCTTGCCGAACAGGGTGCCGAAGCTGATTTCCGGGTGAGGGATATCAAGCTTCCAGCTGATCAGTCGACCATCTTTCGCCAGGCCGATCATGGCGTTACCACGTGTCGTCATGGCGTAGCTGGTCAAGCTGTCTTTTTCTCCCAGCGCCAACAGAAAACGCTCGCTGGTCATGTGGTCGAGGTGCAAGCCATCGTCACTGAAGCTGATAACGCTTTTATCATGCGGTGACGGGGAAAGCGCCTGAACCGGCCCGCTGTGCTGCGACAAATCGTGAATGCGGGTCAGAACGCGGGTGCCGGAATCGTTGCGAACCGGAAACCAGGTTGTCACTTGCCCGGTAACATCGCCAACAGCGAGAGAAACATCACCAAACACCAACCCGAGCGAACTGATCGCCCGCTGGTCGGCGAAGCCCTGCAAGGTCTCCAGCAGGACCGGCTCCTCGGCATCGGACAAATCCCAACGACACAGCTCCCCTTGGTCTGAACCGGCATAGAGCATGCGCCCGTTGTTGCTCAGCTCGAGGGCAGAAATTTTCCCTTTAAAATGAACTTCCAGCAGATGTTCCGCTTCGGTCACTTCCTCGTTGCCGAGAAAGTCTTCCGTGACTTCAAGCAGCTGCAGTTGCAACCGGTTATCCGCAAAAAGATCGACCCGGACCTTGCGGCCCTCATCATCTGCGCGCGCCAGTGACTGCTGCGGCAAAACAGGCGGTGCCGGGAACTCGGCAAGCCGATCGACCTGATGCAGGATGCTGCGTTTATTGTCATTCGCTTCATCGAAGAAGGGCCTGAAAACAACCTGCTCGATGGTGAGGGAGCCATCTTCCCACAGCAGGGAGTGGTTCAAACGCCCATAGCTGTCGACGTCGATCAGCTTCTTTCTCCCCGCTTCGCGGGCCAGCTGACTGCGATCGAGTTCGGAGCCGTCGACGATGTTGAAGAAATGAATTTCCCCGTCCTCATCGATGGTGTAACCCGTCTCCATGTACTCGTCCATCCCCACGGCCATCATTTTTTCGGCGTTCTCTATCCGGTTGCTGGCATGCAGTTCGGCATCGGGAGACAAAAACAGCGGCAGAGAAACTTCTGCAATCAGGATCAGGATGAAGATAACGCTGAAGATAATCGCCATACCGCCTAGCGTGATCACCCAGTAAGCGATGCGGTCGTTGCGTTTTATTTTTTTGCGGAACGCTGGGTTCATATTTTTTCTCTTCCAGACATGCAAACAGGCTCTGCCCCATACAACCGGGGCAGAGCCTTTTCATTTATCAGGCTGTGGAGCAGCTATCAGTCAAGCTTTGCCAGTTCTTTTTTGACCAGGTCAGCGGTCAGCGGCAGGTAACCGTCCTTGATAACGATTTCCTGGCCCTCTTTCGACAGGGCGAACTTCAGGAACTCCTTGACCAGAGTCGGCAGCGGCTTGTTCGGCTCTTTGACGACGTTGATGTAGAGCATACGACCGAGCGGGTATTTTCCGTTCATAACGTTGGCATAAGTCGGCTCGTACTGGGTATCACCCTTTTTCTTACCGAGAGAGATTGCTTTAACACCGGAGGTCTTGTAACCGATACCGGAGTAACCGATGCCAGCCTTGTCTTCGGTTACTCCGAGGACAACCGAAGCACTGCCCGGCTGCTCTTTGACGCTGTCCTTGTAGTCGCCTTTGAACAGGGCCTTGCTCTTGAAGTAGCCATAGGTGCCGGACGCGGAGTTACGGCCGTAGAGGCTGATCGGCTTGTTCGCCCACTCACCCGACAGGCCGAGCTGGCCCCAGGTGGTAACATCCGCCATGCCGCCTTTGTGAGTCTTGGAGAAGATTGCATCAACTTCTTCCAGGGAGAGGCCGTTGACCGGATTGTCCTTATTGATAAAAACAGCCAGAGAGTCGAGAGCAACACCGATGGTGGTGGGCTTGAAACCGTACTTGGCTTCAAACTTCTGGGACTCTTTGGATTTCATCTTGCGGGACATGGGACCGAGCTGGCTGGTGCCTTCGATCAGCGCTGGAGGAGCAGTCGAGGACCCCTTACCTTCGATCTGAACATTGACGTTCGGGTACTGCTTACGGAAACCTTCAGCCCAGAAGGTCATCATGTTGTTCAGGGTGTCGGAACCGACACTGTTGAGGTTGCCGGCAACGCCTTGAACCTTGACATAATCAGAAATATTGACATCGACCTTGAGCGGGCTTGCCATTGCGGTGGTAGCAACAACCAGAGCCAGCAGTGTCAGGCTCAGACATTTGAGTGCAGTTTTCATCTTGGTAGTTCTCCTTAAAATTGATTTGATTCGTTCGTAACGATGTGAAGGAGAATGGCTTTACAATGTTAGGTTTGTGTTAGGACAAAGTAAGGAGTTCGCTAAAAGAGTGGAAAAGCTCCCTCATGTTCTTCTAACAAAAAAACATGAGGGAACTCTTTACTCGCCGCGACGTGGTAACAGAATGGTAAATGAGCTGCCCTCGCCCGGCGTGCTGGCAACCGTCACTTCACCGCGATGCGCATGGGCAACATGCTTAACGATGGCCAGACCAAGACCGGTCCCGCCAAGGTTCCGGCTGCGGGCGCGATCGACCCGGTAGAAGCGTTCAAACAAGCGCGGCAGATGCTCTTCCTCAATGCCGCAACCGAAATCCCGCACCCGGATACGGACCTGCTCTTCCAGCTGCGCCACTTCAATGACAATTCGCCCAGCTTCATCGCTGTACTTGATCGCGTTGGTCAGCAGATTGATCACAGCCTGCTCCAGCAAAGGCGCATTGATGCGTGCCTTGAGATCGGCCGAGCAGAAAAGCTTAAGCTCGATCTTCTTCTCCGCCAGCAGGCTTTCACAGGCGGTTCGGGCGCTCTCCAGGACCGGTAGCAGGGAAACACACTGCAGCTCCCAGCTGTTGCCGATGACGCCCTGTTCGATCCTGGAGAGATCGAGCAGATCTTCGACCAGGGCATTGAGGCGGTTGTTCTGTTTGAAGATAATTTCGAGGAAGCGCTTTAGTGCCGGGTCGGAGCTATCGTCATCAATGAGGGTCTCCACCGCTCCACGGATGGCGGTAATCGGCGTTTTCAACTCGTGCGAGACGTTGGCGACAAAATCACGCCGCACCGACTCGAGCTGGCGCAAACGGGTCAAATCATGCAGAACAATCAACACACCGATCCGCTCAATGCCCACACCGGTCAAAGGCGCAGCCTGGGCATGCAGGTAGCGTTGTTTCGGCCCTGGCAGAATCAACTCTTCTTCAATCGGCTTCTCATGCGCCAGGGCTCGCTGAACAAAGTGCTGCAGCTCCGATTGGCGGATCACCTCTTGAATCGGCCGCTCAGGCTGGCTATCGACGGCAACCTCGAACAGGTCGGCAGCCGCCTTGTTCATACGGATCACCTGTTCATCGTTGTCGACGGCAACCAAACCTTCCACCATACAACCGAGGATCGCCTCAATCTCGGCACGCTGACCAGTCTCACGCTCGATCAGCCCTGACAGCTGTACAGCCATCCGGTTCATCGCCGCCGCCAGACGGCAACTCTCTTCCGAGCCGGCCTCTTCCAAGGTGACAGCGAAATCACCCTGGGCAAACCGCTGTGCTCCAACGGTCATCTGTTCCAGCGGTCGGCTGATACGCCGCGCCAGGTACCAGCAAAGCGGCGCCGTCAGCAGAGCGATCAACACACCGCCGCCGAGCAGTTCCCAGTAAATCCCCTGAAAAGTGCGGTCGATATCGGAAAGCGGCATGGCGGAGCGGACGCAGCCGGCCAACTGATCGTCTTGATAGATCGGCAAGGCAACATACATCAGGGTCTGACCAAGGGTGTTGCTGAAACGGGTCGAAACCCCTGTCTCACCGGCAAAAGCCTGCAAAATTTCCGGCCGCTGACCATGATTATCCATGTAGCGCGGATCCTCATCGGAATCAGCGAGGACCCGGCCATCGGCCAGCACAATAGTGATCCGGGTTGCGGAACTTTCGCTCAACCGGGCCACCATGTTCATCAACCAGAGCTGTTGCTCTTCCTTGATATCACCGATCAGCTGTTCAGAAACCAAAGCGGTACGGGCCCGCAGGTCTTTACTGGTCTGGTGGTAGTGGAAATCACGCACCTCCTCCAGCACAAACCAGCTGACGGTCAGAATCAGCAGCAGAATGAGAAAAAGAAAACTTGGATAAAGTTGCCAGACAAGACGACGGCGCCTTAACTTCATATTGCAGCTTCCCTGAAGCGGTAACCGACACCACGGACGGTTTCTATGTAGGACCCACAAACGCCCAGCTTTTTACGCAAACCGGCGATCTGCACATCAACGGCACGATCGGTAACGGCATAATCTTCACCGCGCACGGCGTTGACAATCTGGTAGCGGGTGAAAACCCAGCCGGGCCGGCTGGCCAGGGCGACCAGAACGCGGAACTCGGTATAGGTCAGATCGACGTTGTCGCCAGCAACTTTCACCGTGTTGCGGCCAGGGTGGATCTGCAGCTCACCACAGACGATCTCTTCTCCCGGTTTGACGATATCTTCTTCACTGTTGCGGCGAAGAACCGTTTGAATCCGTGCCAGCAGCACCTTGATGCTGAACGGCTTGGTCATGTAATCATCAGCACCAAGCTCCAGCCCCTGCACCACGTCGGCCTCTTCACCGCGCGCAGTCAGCATGATAATCGGCAACTTGGCGGTCGCCTCCTCCAGGCGCAACTGCCGGCAGATGTCGAGACCGCCAATACCGGGCAGCATCAGATCGAGCAGTATCAGGTCCGGCTGCTTCTCGGCAATCTTGCGCAGGCCCTCTTCGCCGTCAGACGCGCACTCGACCTGGTAGCCTGCTTTCACCAGGTTGAAATGCAGCAGCGCCAGGATATCTTCCTCGTCCTCGACGACAAGAACAGTTTTTTTATCTGTCATTTGTCCTAACCTCACAATCGGCTTTTCGCTAATATTTTGCTGCAAGGTCTATTAACAATGTTAGGGTTTTGTGAGCACTCGCTAAACAGCGACATTTTATCGCTTTTTTTTCGCAATTCCAGCAATTGTCGGAAATTGGTTCTCCCTTTCGGTAGGTAAAAATGGCCAAAATCAGCATGGCCGAGGCAGGCTGAGCTGGAAACAACAGCCGGGCTGATCATTATCGAGCAGGCACAGGCTGCCCCCCATCGCCTCGCTCAGGGCACGTGCCATGTATAGGCCAAGCCCACTTCCTACCAGTTTTTCCCGGTTATCGCGGCCACGATAGAATTTGGTGAAAATCTTTTCCCGCTCGCCCGGATCAACGCCAGGGCCATCATCCTGCAGCAGAATCCGCACGCACTCCGTGTCCACCTGCACACTGAGGAGAATATGACCATCAAGCATTGAATACTTCAGCGCGTTGTCGATCAGGCTGGAAAGAACGATTTTCAAACCTATCGGATGCAGTTCCAGTAATACCGAGGAATCGCAAGATAACTTTAGCTGGCAGGATTTCTGCTCCGCCAGAGGCTGAAACAGCTCTTGCAATTCACCCAGCAGGTTGGCCAGCAGAAAAGGCTCACCCTGCAGTTGGCCCGGCTTGTCCTCAAGCCGGCGAACCAGCAGGTAGTTTTCTGCCAAGGCACCGAGATAATGGGAACTGCTACTGATCTGCTCGGCGAACTGCTCGGTGCGACCCGGCGGCAACTGCCGGTCCTGTTGCAGGTGTAAGGCCATGCCGGAGATAACTGTCAACTGGTTGCGCAGCTCGTGGAACAACGCCTGCTGCCACTGGTCCTGCATGTCGGCCCAACTTTGCAGCGAACTGACCTGCTGGTTCAGTTGCAGAAAATCACGATGCTGCTGAATCAGCTGGCGCGACTTGATTATTACTTCTTTTATCGCGTAAGGCTTCGGCAGGTAAAGGTCGGCTCCGAGGTCGTAGCCCTTGATGCGGTCTTCTGTCGAGCCGAGAGCACTGAGCATGATAATCGGGGTTTTGCGAAAAGCGGGATCCTGATGGGAGCGCACCATGCGACAAACCTCCCAGCCATCGAGCAGCGGCAGCATCAGGTCGAGCAGAATCAGGTCAGGCTGCTCACGACCGATCAGGCGGCAGGCCTCCAACCCGTCATGAGCCAGCAACACGTCAAAACCTTTGCGGATCAGGTTGAATTCCAGCACCTCTGCCAGTTCAATTTCATCTTCCACCACCAGGATCTTGCCGCTGTCCTCGCCGACAATCTGCAACACCCGGTTCTTGATATCACCCTGCCGCCCGTCCCGGGGATCTGTCACTGTCGCTTCCACCTGTTCCATCTTCGCCCTCCAGAGTTCAATAAGATTACACAGGGAAACACTCGCCTTTTCCGGTTACGAAGAAATTAGCCCTTAATGTTCATTTCGTTAGCTCTTCTAACATAACTTTATGAGCGGCAATCAAAAACTAACCCACAGACAATCGCCTGATAACAATTCTCCGTTTGAGTTAGACAACTCGATTCAGGAGAAGAACACTTATGAATGTTATCAGCGAAATACCAGCCAATCCGTTTCTGCTAAGATCCGCTAAACCAGAAAAACAACAGCTGAAACAGCACGCCTTGAAAATAATTGAGCAACTTCTCGGCCTGCGGCGCTGTCAGCAACTTTATGACCAGCTCGGCCCGGACCTGGCCGCCGACCGCTTCCCCGCCGCGGCCCTGGAGAAGCTTGAGGTTGGTTACAGGTTGGAAGAACACGCCGCCGCTCGGATCCCACAGACAGGCCCCTGTATTCTCATTGCCAACCATCCCTACGGCGGCATTGAAGGCCTGATCCTGATCGATCTGCTCAGCAAGCGGCGCCCCGACTTCAAAGTCATGGCCAATTTCATGCTCAGCCGCATTCCACAGTTGCGTGAACGCTTGATCAACGTCGACCCCTTTGGTGGTGAAGATGCCGCTAAAACCAACCTGGCGCCGCTGCGGCAATCACTCAATCATCTGAAGCAGGGGGGCCTGCTGGTCATATTCCCGGCCGGCGAGGTGTCCTCCTACCAGGCAGAGCAGAAACTGGTCTGCGACCCGACCTGGAGTTCGACCCTGCCACGCCTGGTTCGCTTGAGCAAAGCCCCGGTGCTGCCGGTCTTCTTCCCGGGTGAAAACGGTCCCCTGTTTCAGCTAGCCGGGCGCATCCACCCGTGCCTGCGCACTGCGCTACTGCCGCGCATGCTGCTGAATAAAGCCGGGCAAGAACTGGAAGTCCGCATTGGCAACCTGTTGCAGAGCAAAAAGCTGAAGCGCTTCAACGATGACAACGAGATGAACTCTTATCTGCGCCTGCGCACATATGCGCTGGAGCTGTCACCCTCACAGACAGAAACAGCTGCTGGAGCCACAGCGACCTGCAAACAGCAGCAGATCATTGCCGCACTCGATAGTCAGTTACTGGAAACGGAAATTGCCGCCTTACCGCAAGAGCAGCACCTGCTGCGGAGCGGCGAATTCGACATCTTCACCTTCTCGGCCACACAGGCTCCGGCGCTTCTACAGGAGATCGGCCGCTTGCGAGAAGTCACTTTCCGCCAAGTCGGTGAGGGCACCGGGCAAAGCGTCGACCTCGACCGCTTCGACCAGGACTATACCCATCTCTGCATGTGGAACCGGGAGAAGCGCGAGCTGGTCGGCTCTTACCGTCTCGGCCGGGTCGACGAATTAATAGAGAAAAACGGCGTTGATGGCCTCTACACCTCGACCCTGTTCGATTTCAAGCCGCAACTGCTCGACCGCCTGCAGAACTCGCTGGAACTGGGACGCTCCTTCATTCGCACCGAATATCAACGCTCCTATTCTTCTTTGCTACTGCTGTGGAAGGGGATCGGTCACTACCTGGTCGCGAACCCGCAGTACCGCTACCTGTTCGGCCCGGTCAGTATCTCCGGTGATTACAGCAGCACCTCGCGACAGTTGATGACCAGTGCCCTGGCACGCAACTTCCTGATAAACGACCTTGCTGCGCTGGTACAGCCGCGCCTGCCGGTGCCATTGAAACCCCTGCAGATCAACGGTGTGCCTGTCGGTCAGGCCGACCCGCTTTTGCAGGACATGGAAGAAGTCTCCGCCCTGGTAGCCGATCTGGAGACCGATAACAAAGGCATCCCTGTGCTGCTCCGTCATTACCTCGGGCTGGGTGGCAAATTGCTTGCCTTCAACCTCGACCCTGATTTCAGCGACGTTATCGACGGCCTGTTGCTGGTCGACCTGACCCAGACCGAGCGCAAACAGTTGCAACGCTACATGAGCCGGGAAGGCTACCAGAGCTACATAAACCACCATCAACCCGAGTCGGCTCACTGCGCGTGATCGACTCTTTTACCCAAAGTGCTATTCGGCCGGGCGTTCTGCCCGGCTATTTTTTTGCTCAGAAAAAAATCTAAAACAACATTTTTTAATTTTTTCTCACGAAGGTCTAACAGACAAACCTTATATCTGATAGCCGGCTGACGGCCCGAACAGATATGGATAACGGAAAATATGACCTACGATTCAGAACAGATGACGCCAAAAATCAGCGACCTGATCAGTTACGGCGAAGCGATTTCGCCCGACACCCTGGTATCAGTGTTGTCGGAGCGTTTCTATAACGAGCCGGAACTGGACGCTTTACCAATCGTGAAAGACGGTTACCCGTACGGGCTGGCGACACGCAGTAAAATCCTGACAACACTCGCTATCCGCTTTGGCTTTGCCCTTTACGGGAAAAAACCGATCAGCGTTATCGCCGACATGACCCCGATGATCGTGCATATTGACGAGTCACTGAACGGGGTCCTGGACAAAGCGATGGCCCGCGACTTCAACGACATCTACGATGAAATTCTTGTGGTCGATGATGAGGACAAGTACGTTGGCCGACTATCAGTGAAGCGCCTGGTTGTGGAACAGGGCAACTACCTGGCAAGCAGTATCGCCCAGCGCGAGTTGGCCATCGCCAGAGCGAAAGAGATGGAAAAGCTGGATGCCGTCAAAACAAGTTTCATGGCGCACATTACCCATGAACTTCGCTCGCCGATCGGCGCCATTATCGGCTTTTCCGAGCTGCTGCAGATGAGACACAACGATGGGAAACGGGATGATGTCCCGAAATACCTTTCGCTGCTCTCATCCAACGCTCAGAACCTGCGCGCCATCGTCAACAACATCCTTGACCTGTCAAAAATCGAAGCGGGGCGGATGGAAATCCACAGCGAAGAGTTCTCGCTCTGTGAACTCCTCGCCGAGGTGCTGGAAACCTGCAAGGTTCTGGCTGGAGACAAGCCTCTGCAGATCGAAATCGACTGCCCCGATCCGTCGATCAAACTGCAGGCTGACCGGATAAAAACCAGGCAGATCCTGCTCAACCTGGCAAGCAACGCCGTCAAGTACAGTGATCGCGGCATTATCGTGATTTCTGCAGAAGTGACTGACCAGTTGCATCTGGCAGTGAAGGACACCGGCATCGGCATCAAAAAAGAAAACCTGGAACGCCTGTTCACCGCCTTCGATCAGCTCGAGGACGCAAAAACACGACGCTTTGAGGGAACCGGACTGGGTTTGACCATCACCCGTCAGTTGATTCAGCTGCTCGGTGGGGCAATCAGCGTCGAAAGCACCTACGGCGTTGGCAGCCGCTTCGACGTTTCCCTCCCCTGCACAACCAAACCAAAACTAAAGGTCGCAAGTTGATGACAGTACAAAAAACAGTATTGATTATTGATGATGACGAAAGCCATCTGCTCACCGCCAAAGGGATTATCGAAGGACTCGGCTTTCGCGTGGTGATGCACAACTCCCCTTTCCGCACCACCGAAACTGTCCTGAAAACGAAGCCAGACATGCTCCTGATCGATGTCAACATGCCGGCGCTGCCGGGGGATCAACTCTGCTCACTGCTGCGTGATGAACCGGAACTGACCTCCCTGCCGATCTACCTTTACTCTTCCAACGATGAAGATATCCTGCGCGAATCGGCAGTAAAGTATCAAGCTGATGGCTACATCTGTAAAGGCAGCATCAGCGCCCTGCGCGCCAAAGTTCAATTCGAACTCGGCTTCAGCTGATCGCCGCAACCGGCGCGCCTTGCAACTCCCAGTCCCGTAGCTTGCTGCTGCTCGGTGCCATTCGCCCGTTGAAATAATGGCAGGCCCGGTAGTAACGCAAATCTTCCCACCAGAGGCGAATGAACTCAGGGTCTTGACGCAACCGCTGCAGCAGTTTGAGCGGTGTCGTACGCAGAGCGGTCATCGGCGCGAACAACTCGGACGGGTCACGAAAGCATTCCCAGTCGCAACGGCGACAGTCATCTCCCCCGGCACAGCTTTTCATCTCGAGCTGCTCGAACGGACCCAGGTTCTCTTCGCCCCGGTAACCACAGGGGTAGGTGTTACCATCAGCACTGTCGACAAAGAAAAAATCGATCCCGCCGCGGCAGGAGCTGCTCAAATGTTCTTCACCGCGATACTGATTGAGCAGAGCGTGCAAACTTGCGCGCGGCGTGAAAATGCGCAACCGCTGCCGGTGCTGCGGGATGGTCTCGAACAGGGCCGAAAACAACGCCAGCTTTTCCACATGACTGAAATAGGTGATCTGGTCACTGGTGGTCGCAGCATAAACCGCTTCCGTATCGGCTTGCTCCGGCTCGCTCCACATCGGGTAGCAGACATTGGCGATGGAAAAACCGAGGTCGGCAACATAACGATAGAAACGATCGAAACCGGCCCGGAAAAAATCGGCATCGAGTTCCTCGCGCTCCTGCCGACCAGCGAAGTTGCGATTAATCCCCAGGTTGGCAGAAAGATAAATCCCCCGCTCGGCAAAGAGCGGCAACGCTTTCTCGATTCCCCTTATCACCCCCGGCAGCCCGCGCATCTGTTCATGCACCTGCGGATCGCTGGAATCGATACTGACCCAGATATTGCGGATCGGCGTCGCTGCCAGCTTGTCCGCCAGTCGCTTGACCTTGTCGCTGAAACCGGCTTTGTCACTGCCGGCGAAAAGGTAGCCATTGGTGCCGGTGCGGATATAATCGATCCCCTGCTGGTCAGCGTAACAGCTCAACGCGCAAACCTCATCCAGATGCAGGAAAGGCTCGCCACCTGTAAAAGAAAGAGCGGCGAAACCTTTTTCTGCAGCGGTTGCGATGATTTCTTTCGTCCGCTCAACCCCCAAGGTCGTGCGCGGAAAATCGTTGCTCGCACGCATACCACATTGCGGGCACTGGGCGTTGCAAAGATCTGTGTACTGGATCACCAGCTGGCCGGGGACGCGCCCCTGGAGGAAAGTTTTAGCGACCTGTATATTTTTCGTTATCCGATTCATTTTCTCTTTCCCCATAAAAACGTTCCTCACAGCAACTCGCTCGCAGCATCAGCCAAAGGCGAACGTTCACCGCGGGTCAGCATGATATGCCCCGACAGCGGATTGTTACGAAACCGCTCAACCACGTAGGTCAAACCATTACTGGAGGAATCAACGTAAGGGTTATCGATCTGCTCCGGGTCACCAGTGAGAACGATTTTGGTTCCTTCTCCGGCACGGCTGATAATGGTTTTTACTTCGTGCGGGGTCAGGTTCTGTGCCTCGTCAACGATCATGTACTGGCGCGGGATCGACCGGCCCCGGATGTAAGTGAGCGGTTCGACAGAAATGATATCCAGATCTTTCAGCTCCTGGTGCCGCTGTTTGCCGCGCCGCCCATTATCATGCTGGTTAAGCAGCAGGTCGAGGTTGTCGTTGATTGGCTGCATCCAGGGCGCCAGCTTTTCTTCCACATCTCCCGGCAGAAAACCGAGATCCCGCCCCATCGGGAAGACCGGCCGAGACACCAGCAGGCGCGAGTACTGGTTGGCTTCGGTCACTGCCTGCAGGCCGGCAGCCAGTGCCAGCAGGGTTTTCCCGGTTCCGGCACGACCGACCAGTGTCACCAGGTGGATATCAGGATGGGAGAGCAGCTCCAGGGCAAACTTCTGTTCGACGTTTCGCGGTGTAATTCCCCAATAACCTTCCACTGGCAAGGGTCGCAGCGGCAACAGTGCACGCTGCTGTTGATCGTAACGAGCGATCGCCTGCTGTTGTGGATTTTCTAAGGCATCCAGCTTCAGGCAAAGGTGCGGCGGGAAGTCTTCCTCCAGCTCATGCAGGCACTGGTCGCGAAAAAAACGATCGATCTGCTCCTGGCTGAAGCTGCGCTGCTCGACACCGGTATACAAAGTTTCAAGCGAAATTTTGTCGGTTTCATAATCCTGCGCCTGCAGACCGACAGCGTGGGCCTTGATTCTCAGGTTGATATCTTTGCTGACCAGGATCACCGGTTCTTCGCTGCGCTGCTGCTCTTCCAACGCCAGAGCAAGAATCTGGTGATCGACGGTATATTGCCGCAATTCAGGCGGTAGCAGCTTCAGATTGTTCGATTTGCTCACCACGACCCGCAGCAGGCCACCGTTCTCCAACGACACCCCGCCGTTGGTCAACACCCCCTGCAGGCGCAATCGATCAAGGGTGCGTGACACTTGGCGGGCATTGCGACCGTTTTCGTTGGCGTCTTTTTTAAAGCGATCCAGTTCTTCGATTACGGCCAGCGGCAGAATGACCTGGTTATCGGCAAAGTTGTGGAGGGAATGAGCATCGTGCAACAGGACGTTGGTATCGAGGAGATATTTTTTTTCTGACAAAGCCGGCTCCTTTTGAGGATGTTAAGCCAGCTTGGTTTCACAATGTTAAGAACATGTGTGAATCAGGCTAAGGTTTCAATACCAGAACAAAGCGCTGACAACTTTAATTTTATGCTAACACTCCCCTAACAATCTTCTGACACTTTACTAATCCTCAGGAGAAAGGACATTCCTATGGGACATATAGATTTTCAGGACGATATCGAGAAGAATCAGCACGAAGAAGCGATCAACCGCCTGTGTGAGCAGTTCCCCGGCCAGCAGGATCAGGTCCGTAAAAACTACCTCGCCAACCTTGAGCCCATGATCGCAGATGCCAGCATTCGTACTTACTTACCGATTTTCGTCAGTCGTAAAGTGAAAGACTACCTGGAACACCACTAAAAAAATCGACAAGCAAAAGCCGTATCCACATGCTGAAAACTGGATACGGCTTTTTTATTGCGTCGCACCCCCTCTCTCACTGAATCCTCACACAAACCTCTTCCTCCGATAATCTTTTACCGGCAACCTTCGCAGAGAAGCTTCGCCGGGGAGAGATCTTCTGCGTCCGCTTTTAACGCAATCCTTACTAAGCTCAAACAGAATGCTTACGCGAATCTATTTTTATGAGCAAAATTTTCCCAACAAGGAGTTAAAGATGCAAAAAATCTGGATCATGATGGTAATGATGTTTGTCGCCTTGACTGGTTGTGCCAGCACTGCCAAGCAGGTTGATGTTGACACCCCGCAAATGCTGCTGAGCAAAGAAGGGAACTTCTTCGTTTACGACTACCTCGATCGCCACTATGTCGTCGGTAGCGAGGAAAGCAGTGAGAAATTTGCCGCCCATGGCCACATGCCATACGCCAAAACTGTTCTCGGCGCGGGCCCCCATGGCGAAACCGTGGTTTTCGAGATTGCCAAAAAAGACCCGAACCTGACCGAGCGCCTCATGAGCACCTACGAGCGCACCCCATTCCTGGTCGAATCCAAGGGTGATGACTACGCTGTCTATAAGTACATGAACCGCCTCTACGTCGTCGGTAGCAAAGAAAGCAGCGAAAAATTTGCCGCCCACGGCCATATGCCTTACGCCAAGACTGTCCTCGGTGCCGGCCCTGCAGGCGAAACCGTAGTGTTCGAGATCAACAAGAAAGAAGCAGATTTGACCGAACGCCTGATGAAGATGTTCAAGGGCTAAAACGAAACTTCGCGTAAAGTCACAAAAGAAAGCGCCCGAATAAATATTTTATCCGGGCGCTTTCTTTCTTTCATCCAGCAACTAAGAGCTTACTTGGTCTTTTTCTTCCACACCACACCATCAGCTCTCAGGCTGCACTTTCCTTCCAACAGCCCCATAAGGATATTCTCCAAATCCTTCATTTCTTTTTTCGGTGCACCCTTGGCAGCTTTAGTCGCTGCACGTGTGACCTTTTTCAGCAGATCAGGCATATCGGCCTCGACCTCTTCGCCACCTTCAATAATTGTCTGCAGCACTTTCGTCCCAAGCGGAACAACTTCGTCCGTAACCAGCGTGCTGCTCTGGATTGCGGCTTTGATCAGGACAATGGAGCTTTCAGTGTAGTCATGACAGTTCTTGTAGATCCCGGCCATCAAGCCCTGTGCCAGTGGCACAATTGCTTTTTCCAGTGACCATTCCAACTTTTCAGCCGCCCGGAAAGCGCCGAGCAGAATACGGCGCGCTATTTTGCTGCCATCCGCTGCCATGTCGCCACTTTCGGCAAAATATTTTTCGAACTGTTCGCGGGCAATGGTTTGCGCGACCAGGTTTTTCCCCTCTCCCTGCTTGACTGCCTGCTGAATCTTTTTGCCGGTTTCCTTTTCCAACGCGGCAAACATTTGTTCATTTTTCACTGATGCCATAACGCCTCCCAGGGACGATCAATAAGTTATTCTTTATAAATTAATCATGTTAGCAATGAATGAGCGATCTCACACCACAGCCGTCGACTTTTGCGCACAAAAAAAATGCCCGGAGGACCCGGGCAATAGAGGCAGAGCCTAAACAATGACGGTCGTGGCTAGCCGACCATCATGCTGGACGCGAGTTTCAATAAACGGTTAAAGGGTGAGCGCTGCCGCACACTGTGCCGGCGCGGCGCATCTATGGCATCAGCCTTGACCATGTTGTGCAGTATCCGGTCCCAGCTGTAATTGTTTTCCACCCGGTTGCGCGCTTCTTTACTCATCAGCGCGTAGGACTCGCCACCTTCCTTCAGATCGCGCAGCCTGCAATCGAGGGCTTTGGCCCAATCGGCAGGATCTTTGACCGGCAGCACATGACCAGTTTGCCCGTTGACAACAATCTCTTTCGGTCCACCAACATCGGAAACCAGCGCCGGCAGACCGCAGGCCTGGGCTTCCAACACCGCCATGCCGAAGGTATCGGTGATGCTCGGGAAGAGGAAAAGATCATGGCTGTTGTAAATCTGTGGCAGCTGCTGGTAATCGACCCGGCCGAGAAACTCAACGTTGTTCAGGTAGCGACACTGCTCCTTCATTTCCGCCAGGTAGGGGCCATCGCCGACAACGGTCAAAGCCGCGGTCGGATGCGACCGAAGCAGCTGTCGATAAGTCGCCAGCAGAAAGTCGAGGTTCTTGTCTTTCGAAATCCGGCCGCAGTAAAGCAGGCGCGGCTGCTGACCACTGTGAAAGCGGTTGGCAGTTTTTTCCGGTTTGAAGTGTTCGGTGCGCAGCCCCCGCTGGAAACGCTGCATGTGACGGTAGCGGTAGCCACGCTCTTTGAGCAGCTGCATGTACTCTTCGGTCGGTACCAGCAGGGTATCGAACTGGTTGAAAAACCACTTGTTGTAGGATTCGATCATGTTCGAAATTGCCGGTTCGTCGAGAATCTCCGCCGATTCCATGGTGAAGTCAGTGTGATAGATACCGCTCACCTTGGTGCCGAGCATCTTGCCCATCATCAGCCCCAGCAGGCCAACCGGGCCGGGCGTCGAGATGTAAACCTCGTCCGGGTTGTAGGCATAAACCATTTTCAGCATGCGCAGCACCGAGGGCATCTTAATCTGTAGCTGCTCGTAATGCGGCAGTTGGAACTCGTGGATCGGCGGCACCATCAGGGTCGATTTCGGCAGGTTGCCGTGCTCCTGATCCGGATCGAGGCTGGCGAGGATCTTGATGTCGTAGCCCTTCTCGTCGGCCAGACGGCCGATGGTCTGCAGGGTCATGGAGACACCGTTAAGATCGGTCAGGGTATCGGTCAACCAGAGAATCCGCTTGGGGCGCTCTTCGGTATGCTTGCCGAGGCTGGTGTCAAGGCTGTTGATCAGGTCGCGGTCGCCAAACATGTGGCGGAACGAACTGAAAAAGGGCACCGAGAGGAAAATGCCGGGAATCGTCGATGACAATCCCTGGATCATGCGAATGATGTCCATCTCCTCGATATCCGCGTTGAGCGATTTCAACAACGAGCAGAAATACTGATCGGAAATATCGCTGATGCACTCATAGAGCAGGTCAAGGCGGCTGTCGATATCATCTTGATCGAGAGCTTTGCTGGTTTCCAGCAACTGGATAATGCTCTGGTAGATCGGGTTTTCTTTCTGTCTTTTCAGCTTGTTCAGCTTCAGGCGATCTTTGAATCCGAGTCGCTTTTCACAGAACAGGTGCTGGGTCAGCTCACTGACCGTCGAGTGCGAAAACGGGGTGTTGTGCTGCTGGGAAAAATCGTAAGCGATCTTGTAGATGGCAAAGGTCAGCCCCTGGAAATCGTTCTGCCGGCCGCAGGGCTGCATCCGCCCATTTTTCAGCTGAGCAATAAACTCCTGCGGAGTGGCGGCGTTCGTTTCGGTGCATGTCTTGCCGATAAAAAAACCGGCATGGTCGTCAGATCCGCCGGTCAGCCCTTTCTGCCAGGGAGTTTCGCCCCAGGTCTCAAGCTTGTGCTTGGCCTGCAGCCTTTCAATATCATCAGCATCCAGTCCCTTCAGCACCCGGGCCAGGACATCGTTGTGCAGGGTGCTGCGGCTGCCGTTGCGCCCCTCGAAGTTGTTGAACAGCAGGATCAGCTTTTCCAGGTGATCGAGGGTCAGACGGTTGTTGATTGAGTAAGTCGCATGTGCGACCACGCAGGCCAGATCCTGGTCGCGCAGGTAGTCACGCAGCTGATAGATATTCTTACGCAACGCTTGAATCACCGCGAACTGGTCCTGATTCAGGCCATAGACCAGCACGTGAATTTTGCAATTATCTTCTGGAAAGTAGGTTGTTACCTCGACCCCGGTGAAACAGTGCTGCGGATATTTCTGCACCAGCTCCAACGATGCACGCATGCAGTTGTGGTCGGTCACGGTAACGAAATCCATCCCCCGGCTGCGGGCCATTTTATAAACGGCTTCCGGCTCGGTGTAGGACTCGGAAGCCCCAAGGCGCTGCAGAAACCATTCAGACGGGTGATTGGAATACTTGGAATGGGCGTGTAAATCGACTCTGGCCATCTCTTTTTTCTCCTCTGGTTTTTGTCGATTATCAATAACCAGATTAGGCGCAGGTGAGTCGATTGTCAGAAGTCTGTTTGCCTGTTGGATAGTTTGTTAGCTGAATGTTTGGCTGGTAAAACCTTTTTCAACAGCTCGACACTGAAACTCTCTTATCATTCAGTTCGTTTTTCCTCAGCACCAGATCGATGCAGCGGCCGGTAACCAGTACGCTGAGCAGACTCAGCAGGGCCGACGCGATGGAACCGAAAACAAACGCGGAAGAGCTGACGATGATGGCATCGAAGGCCAGTATCAAGTGCCCCGGGCGGATGCGGCTGCGTCCGGCAATAATCCGGGCAAGGATGGTCGGGCCACCGGCAGAGGCGTTGCCTTTGAGGATCAGGCCGACACCGATACCGATGGCGGCACCGCCAAGTAAAGCGGCCAGAACAGGTTGTTGGGTCAGAGCAGAAACGTGAAGGATTTCATTGAAAAAATCGACCAGCAGGGAAATCATTCCCACTGTAACGACAGTCCGCCAGACAAACTTCTGCCCGAGGAAATATGCCGCCAGAATTAACAGCGGAATGTTGATAATGAGCATCAGGCTGCCGATGGTCAAACCGCTGAGGTGGCTGAGCAGAATCGCCATTCCCGGAGTACCACCGCCTGCAATCTGGTTCGGCTGAATGAAAAGCGTCACCCCCAGAGCCAATGCCAGGCTGCCAAGCAGACAGAACAGGTTCTGCTCCAAGTCTTCCGCCCATAATTTCATGTAAATCGTTTTCATACGCTGCGTCCTGTTGGTTCAAATCAATTCCTTGAATCTATGACACAGGTTTTAAGCGAATCTTAGCAATTAATCCAATAGAACTTTATGCTGGTTTCGTTCGATATTATCGAACGCTTAAAAGAACATGGTTCCGATGAAAGCCTGCTGGAAAAACATAGCGTTGCAAAGTAACTATCCAGGCCTTATTTTTTAGCCTTGCGGGTCACTCACACCGAGCCCCTCTGCGTTTCTTTAAAATGAAGAGCATTAAAGAACGAAAGCGACTCAGAAAATCTTATTATTACTGCTAGAATAAGCGGAAGACTTACAATTCATTTACCTAGGAGACATCATGCCGGACAAAGACAATCGTGTTGTATATCGCTACGTCAGCCACCTTGTTAAAGACACCTTCGCCCTGGTCCTTGCCGGCGGGCGCGGTAGCCGACTGCATGAACTGACATCATGGCGGGCCAAGCCGGCAGTCTATTTCGGAGGGAAATACCGCATCATCGACTTTCCCCTTTCCAATTGCGTCAATTCTGGGATTCGCCGTATCGGGGTTTTAACGCAGTACAAATCGCATTCCCTGATCCGCCACCTGGTGCGGGGCTGGAGTCATTTCAAAAAAGAACTCGGCGAATTTGTCGAAGTCCTTCCGGCCTCTCAACGCTTTTCCGAATCCTGGTACCAGGGAACTGCAGATGCGGTTTACCAGAATCTGGATATCATTCGGGCGGAAATGCCCAAATATGTCCTGATTCTCTCTGGTGATCACATCTACCACATGGACTACCGGGATATGCTGTTGCAGCACGTTGAAAGTGGCGCCGAAATGACCGTGTCCTGCCTTGAAGTTCCTGTCGAGGAGGCTGCCGGTGCCTTCGGCGTCATGCAGGTTGATGAAAATAAGCGCATCATCGGTTTCGAGGAAAAACCCGCAAACCCAGCACCGCTTCCCGACAATCCGGAACTGACTCTGGCGTCGATGGGAAATTACATTTTCAACACCGAGTTCCTCTTCGACATCCTCTGCCAGGACGGCGCTGACAAGTCGTCGGAGCACGATTTCGGCAAGGACATCATCCCCTCGATCATTGACAAGCACAAGGTTTTCGCCTTTCCCTTCCGGGATACGGAAACCGGTGAACGCGCTTATTGGCGGGATGTCGGCACGCTGGATGCTTTCTGGGAAGCCAACATGGAGTTGATCTCTCCAAAACCGGAACTGAACCTTTACAACCAGCAGTGGCCGATGTGGACCTACCAGGTTCAACTGCCACCCGCCAAATTCGTTTTCGACCAGGATCACAGGCGCGGCATGGCCGTCGACTCTGCCGTTTCCGGCGGTTGTATTATTTCCGGTTCACAGTTACGTAAAACCCTGCTCTTTTCCAACGTCAGGATACACTCTTATTCGAAAATAGATGAAACCGTCATCCTTCCGGAAACCGTGATTCACCGGAACTGTAAAATCAAGCGGACAATCATCGATCGCGGCTGCGAGATCCCCGAGGGATCGGTGATCGGCTTCGATCCCGAACAGGACAAAGCAAACGGCTTCCGGATCACGGAAAAAGGCCTTGTTCTGGTCACCCGGGGAATGCTCGGCCAAAGGGAAGGCTACGCCTGATCCGGTAAAGGATTTCACAGCGTAGAACACATTTCAAAAACAGAAAAAATAAACCCCAAATCTTTTCGGGGTTTATTTTTTTACCTTTCCCTGTCAACCAAGTGGCAATAGCTCCGTTTTAAATAGAGTGGAAATGAAAGACCCGGAACAGGTCCGGGCCGCCACTCACATGCAAAGGAGTAAAAATGAAAAGTATTGCCATGATCATGATTTTTGTGTTTCTGACCAGCGGGGTTGCTTTTGCTGGCGGCGGACAAAACAAGAGCAGTAAAGGCAAAGGGGAAGTGAAAACTGGAACTACATCAAAAGGAAGCGCCACCCAGAAGCGCCTTCACAGGTAACAGCCTGTCATAGAGCCCACTCTTATTTAAAGAGTGGGCTTTTTGCAAAATTCAGCGAAAGAAAATCTCCACACCCGCAGCTTGACGTTCGGCGATATCAGGGATGCGATGCCGCTGCCAGCGTTTAACCAGAGGAAACATCCAGCCCGTCAACGGGATCAGCAGGAAACGGTCAAAGGCACGGTAGCTCGGCTTGCGCCGCAGAAAGATACTGAAAAGCAGACCGGCGGTAATCCAACGGATATGAAAAGGGGCGAAGTCACATTCAACATCAAAACCTTGAGGATGTTTTTGTCGATAAGCTTTCAGCTTGGTTTTGATTTTCTTTTCCCGCTTTTTACCCGCCTTCCCCAAATAAAAGCGCCGTAACACTATCAGCAGCGAAAAAGTATCGACCGCCATGGCCAGATCCTTCTTCTCAACCTCCAGTTCAGCGACCAGTTTTTTCAGCTCACGCAGCACAACCCGCTGTTCCTTATCTTTCTGCCGCAATTCCTTGGGGTTCTCCTGAAAAGCATGCAGTACCAGTCGTAGCGCCCGGTTGACCAGCACCGTATCCCAGAAAATCCATAACAGCGGCGGCACCCGCAACCGCCGGAACCAGACCGAACGTTGCGCAAACGGGGCGAAGTACCAGAGGTGATCGATGAGGCTGTCGAACAGCTTGACCATTTCGACCAGTTTGGCCGGGTCGGTGTTGACGAAACGTTCACGACAGAAATCATCAAGAATCTCATCAGCGGGTTTCTCGCTGGAGAAGAGTTGCAGCGCAGCGACTGTGTTCAGCTCGTTCCAGGGGGATGAACCGGGCAGGAAGGTCAGCCGGTCGAAATGCGACCAACCGCCAGTCTGGCACCAGACAGAGATACCGCGCAGGGTCGGCGAATTTTTCAGCGCATCGCGATATTCCTGATACTGACGGCCGACGTAGGCCGGAAAGCTGCCAAATCCCTCATACTCGCGCCGCGCCTGCAGTTCGATAATCTGCTGATGTTCTGAGCTGCGGATAAAATCGTTCAGTGGCAGATTGCGGAAAAAATCACCGGCACCATACTTGTGGGAAAGGATAAACGCGGGCGAATCGATATTGGCAAAAGCGCGACGCTGGGTAGCAGCGTTCCAATTGATGTCGCCGATGGGAAAAGCGCCCAGTCCCCAGGTGCGGAAGATCAGCAGCTTGTCGTGCGCTTCGAACACCGGCAACAGGCTCTGCAGCCAGCGGTTACACTGCTTCGGTGTGCGGATCACCAGTCGGCTCTTGAATGCCGATTCGACATCCAGACCGTCAGCCTCTCCGATCCGGGTAACGATACCGTCGACCTTGGGGAACAGGTCAAACAACCGCTCGACCGCCTCGGCAAACAGATCACGCATGCGGGCGTCTTTTCCCCGCACCTGTTCCTCAATGAAACAATTCCAAAACATCAGGTCTGTGGTGACAAAGATTTTCAGCCCGGCGGCATGTGCGATTTTAAACACCCGCCGAAACAGCTTCTGATAGGAATGCACCCTGCGACTAAGCATATAGGGATAAAAATCGAACAGGGTGATGTGAGCCAGGTCATCGAAGGTGATCGCCGTGTAACCGATCTCACGAACCCGCTGGCAATAAAGAGTCAGCTCTTCACAGATGCGATCAGCCATCTTCGCCGAAATCTTGCCATGAGTGGTCAGTTCAGCAAGTGGTGCTTTCGACCAGTTCTTGCGCTTGCCATCAACGAAGGGGGCAAAAAAGGGCGCCGAGCCATCGATGATGAAGAGGTCACGCTCGATCGATTCATTGCTGCGATTCACAACCGTCTTGGTTTGCGGCAGGCCAGGGAAGGATTCGGGGATCAGTTTCATCGCGATAAAGTCATCCCTGCAGGTAAATCAGCAGTGGCAACCAGCACATCCCCAGCAGGGTGGCGTAAGAGACGATACTGGCGGCAAACTCATTATCCAAATCTTCCAGCGAGGAAAAAACCAGCGTGTTCACTCCGCTCGGGGCCGCCGACATCACCAGGGTCACTTGCCGGGCAAGCCCCTGCAACTGAAAAAGCTCACAGCAGAGCAGGCCGAACAGGCAACCGGCAAACATGCGGATACCGATCGCCACAATCGACGGTGTTCGCTGCACCAGTCGTGGGTTGAATGCGATGCCGAGAGCCAGCAGCACAACCGGTGTGGTCAAATAAGCCAATTGCTGGAGGAAGCTCATTCCGACCTGCGGTATCTTCACCCCGGTCAGGTTGAGAAAAAGAGCAATGCAAAGAGCCATCAGAGGCGGTGAAAGCAGAAATTTTCGCAACAGATGAAGGCCGCCCCGGCCATCGCTGCCGTAACGACAGGCCTGGTAATAAACGAAGGTAAAAACCATCACTCCGCCGCCGAAATCGAACAGGGTCGCCAGCGCCATCCCCGGCTCACCGTAAGCTGAGAGGACAAAGGGGAAGGCGAAACCACCGTTCATCACCATCGCACCGACCAGGAATACACCGAAAGATGGGCGTGCCAGCTGCAGCCTTTTGCCACAGAAAAAAGCTACCAGATAGGTTGCGAAAATAATCATCGCCGCGTTGATCGGCAGGAACAGCAGTTGAGCATTCAGCTCAATCTCCGGGATCGAGCGTAGAATCAGCGCCGGCAGCGAAACATAGAAAAACAGCTTGAGGAGTCGATGGGCGTCATCCTGCACGAACACACCGAAGCGTTTCAGCAGCACCCCAAGCAGAAAGATCAGGACCAGCGGCAAAACATTGTTAATGATGGTCGTCATCCCGATCGTTTAACCGAACAGTTTGGGCCAGAGCACTTCAGTCCAGATGTAGAGAGTCAGCAGCAACGAAATCATTACTGCGGCGGAACCGATGTCCTTGGCCCGTCCAGACAACTCATGCTTTTCCGGACCGATGCGGTCCACCACCGCCTCAATCGCCGAGTTGAGCAGTTCGACAATCATCACCAGCACAACCGAAGCGATCATCAGTACCCGCTCAATTGCCCTGACATCCAGCCAGCAGGCCAGCGGAATCAACACCACTGCCAGCAGAACCTCCTGACGGAAAGCTGCCTCATTGACAAAGGCCGCTTTTAAGCCTTGCGCCGAATAACCGGCGGCCAGGACGATCCGCTTGATACCGGTGTTGCCCTTCATCAGTCGTTGCCGAAAAGGTCGCGCGTGTAGACTTTAGCCATAACATCATCCAGATCCGCATGCGGGCGGTTAGCGATGATCACATCACAGCAACGTTTGAATTCTTCAAGATCGCGCACGACTTGCGAGTTGAAAAACTCATCAACCTCTAGCACCGGTTCGTAAATAACAACCTTGATCCCCTTGGCCTTGATCCGCTTCATCACGCCTTGGATAGAACTGGAGCGAAAATTGTCGGAGCCCTGCTTCATCACCAATCGATAAACACCGACGCATTCCGGTTTTTTGCTGACAACCTGATCGGCAACAAAATCCTTGCGCGTGGTATTGGCCATGACGATGGCATTGATCAGGTTTTGTGGAACATCGCGGTAGTTGGCCAGCAGCTGTTTGGTATCTTTCGGCAGACAGTAACCACCGTAACCGAAACTTGGATTGTTGTAGTGGTCACCAATACGTGGATCAAGGCAGACACCATCGATGATCTGACGGGTATCCAAACCATGACTCGCAGCGTAGGTATCGAGCTCGTTAAAGTAGGCGACCCGCATCGCCAGGTAAGTGTTGGCGAAAAGCTTGATCGCCTCCGCTTCAGTGCTGTCGGTCAGCAGGACCTGAACATCCTGCTTGAACGCGCCCTGCCTGAGTAGATCGGCAAAATTCTGTGCCCGCTGCGAGCGCTCGCCAACAACAATGCGTGCGGGGTAAAGGTTGTCATAAAGCGCTTTGCCTTCGCGCAGGAATTCCGGAGAAAAGATCAGGTTGTCAATGCCGAACTCTTTGCGCACCCGCTCAGTATAACCAACCGGCACCGTCGATTTGATCACCATCAGAGCTGATGGATTGTAGTTGAGTACGTCACGGATAACCGCTTCGACCGAACTGGTATTAAAATAATTGGTTGCCGAATCGTAATCGGTCGGAGTAGCAACAATGACGATATCGGCAGCGCGGTAAGCTTCACTCGCAGACAGGGTCGCTGTAAGATCTAGAGAGCGGGAGGTCAGGTATTCTTCAATCTCCCGATCTTCGATCGGAGCCTGGCGACTTTTAAGCATAGCCACCCGCTCCGGAACAATGTCGTGAGCGACAACCTGGTTGTGTTGAGCGAGCAGCACGGCGTTGGACAAGCCAACGTAGCCGGTACCGGCAACGGCAATTTTCATCTTTAAACCTCTTTCCTTTTCGTACTGTAAAACAAAAGGTCAACTTCCCACCAGGCGTATTACCGGTTGCTCATCTTTCGGGCTATAGTGTCTTCTGAGCCAGTGGCTGAGTCCATCGAGGCCGGGAAACAGTACTCTCTCGGTGATGTTAGCCTGGTCCAGCTTATCGCGGATTTCCCATTTCAGGTTGGCGGGAATAATGATTTTTCGCCAGAAATCGGGGTGTCGGCTCAGCCAGTCGTTTAGAGAACAATTGGCTTTGGGCATGACGGAGAAGAAGCCGAACTGGTTGATGATGCGATCATCGATTGATGGCGGCTCAAAGAAGAGACTGTAATCATTCGGCTCGAGGGTTCCGAATTCGGCCAGGCTGGCAAGGGTTTCGGACAACATCTCAACGGTAAAGACATTGGCACCTTCCTCTTCCAATTTATCGCGTAAAAGCTGGGGCAGCAGCTGGTGCGCCTTCAGATAGTTGACCGCCCAGATAACACCGTCGGTATCGAACCGCTCCAGATTGGCAGTGGCAAAATGCAAGGCGACGTAAGGGGAATAGGTCCAGTCGAGCAGTCGGGTCGGTAGCCCGTAATGTTGCGCCACCGCCAGCCAGTGCCAGACCGAGTCCTGCTCGACCACGTTGCTGCGGGCATACTTTTTAAAATTGCGCAGCAGGTGCCGCTCCAGCGAAACAAAATCTCCGCCCAGACGTATTAACGTCGTGTCCAGCCGATAATCCACGTTCGACAAACCACGGAATGCGTAACGCGAGCGAAAACGCCCGATATCAGCACTCCAGGAATCTACGAACAGCTCAACTTGCAGCTGGCTCCAGCTGTTGACTCTGACTTCGTTCAATCCATTCTCCATTCTTTCGGCTGACATATAAAACAGAGAACGTTTGTAACGGATGTGAACATTGTTAGCGTTTGACCAGCGGTTTCATCGGAAAACATCTTTTTCTGACATTCGGATAATCAAACCCCAACAAAACACGGTCAGGATCGGCAAAATTGCATTAGTGGAGTTTTTTTTTGCAGAAGCTGAAAGTGCTTGGCACTGATCAAAATTTAAAGACACCTCTCAAGCCAGCAGATAGCTTTGCTGCTCTTGGTATCAGTATAGAGAAAGGGGCATCCCTGCTACCTTTTTCCGCCCAAGATATCACCGCTGGTTCAGAGACCGAACTGTAGGCGATCGACATCGGAAATTCTGCTGCTACACCGCCTGCAAGCACCCAAGCCATCTAGCTAGAAAGAAATTTATGCGAAAGCTTAAAATTATCGGCAGCGCCCTATTGTTTTGGCTCTGTTGCACACAAAGCCTTCTTGCCGCCACAGTGCTCGAACAACATCAGTACACACGGACTTTCGGCACTGAAACCGCGACCATGCGCTGGCAGCGCTTGAGCGGTGACCCGGAGCAAATCGTTACCGAAATAAACGCTGAAGTCGATCGAACCGAAATGGATGTAAATCTTGCCACGCGCAGCTGGCGGGTAAGCGATGAAGAGAAGAAAACTCAGCTGAAGATCGAGCGCCATTTCAACCATCTTCACCTGACCGGCACTTTTGCGGGGGAGGCGATCGACCACTGGAAAAATATCGACGAAGCTCCCTGGTTCCAGACCATGTCGATTTCCTTCCGTCCTTTCCTTGACAGCAGCGATGAAAAAATCAGGTTCTGGATTGTACGTCCCGACACCCTCGGCATACACAAGCTGAAGGCGATCAAAAAAGGGATTGAAATATTAGAAATTCAGGGAGAGCAGATCAAGGCGCAGAAGATCGAGCTGAGGCTGAGCGGATTGGCTGCCCCCTTCTGGAAAGCCACCTACTGGTTCCGCGAGGGGGATCACCTGTTCCTGCGATACCTCGGCCCCGGCGGATTGCCCGGCTCCCCGAAAATTGTGGTTGAAATCTCATCACCTCTAAATCAAGCAGGCTTAGCAGCGATGAAAAACCAAGGGCAACTTTAAGCAGTCAGCAGGAATTTACCATTTACGCCTTATCGCTCGCCGCTGATTCAACCCCGATGGATAGATAACAATCGGAATTGCCTTTGGCTGCAAGCCTCTGACAACGATATCGGGCCATGGCTTAAGTTGCCAAGCCGTAGCATGTGCCGCCTTTGCAACGCTGGTAGAAGCATGATCTGCCAGCTCCAGCAGTCGCCGGATCCGTTCGCGGGTCGGTGGGTGGGTCCGCAGCCAGTCGGGCAGCATCCGGTAATTTCTTAAAAATCGCTGCATAAAACCACCGACCGATCGCTCGATCTTCTGCAGGGCACTGGCCAGGCCGTGCGGATCTCCAGTCAACTCTGCAGCCCCAAGGTCAGCACTAAATTCACGCACCCGTGACAAACCAAGCTGTGCCAGGGAGCTGACCTGCGGCGCAAAAACCAGCAGGAGAACCAGACCCCAGTTGATACTCTCTCCGGAGAAAAGAACTAATGGCAAGTTGAGCAACAACAGGACCTGACCAAACAGAGACAAGCTGCCGGTCAAACGTGCAGCGAGATCAGCAAGCCGCATGACGCAAATGTCGTCATTGCGCAGGTGGCTTATCTCGTGGGCAATAACCCCTGCCATCTCGCGCCGGTTGAGCAATTGCAGCAAACCATCCGACACGGCGATGACTGGCTCATGACGGCTGCCGCTCGCAAGAGCGTTCGGCTGACGTGTCGGCAGAAGATAGAGCTCCGGTGAGCGCTCTAATCCTGCGACCTGCGACAAACCATCCGTGAGGTTGTAAAGCTCCTGATTCTGCCGCCTGCTTAATGGCCGCGCACCCGACAGCTTCATAAACAGGTGGGGCGACTGGGCTGGTGCCAACAACAACATAATTGTAGTCAGCACCAGCAACCAGACAGTCATTGCAGATCCCCAGACCAACCAGCCGACCAGGAACAGGTAACTGCCGAGAAAAACGAGCAGCAAGGCGGTCTGCACGCGGTTCTGCCAACTGTGACGGAACCAGTCTTTTTTGTTGATCGGGGACCTGCGGAACATCAGCTTTTTCCTTTCTGTCAGCCCGGACAGTCATCAGGCTGCTCAGGCCGCGTTGTTCTTTTTGTTTGTTACGTCTTCAAATTCAGCGTCGATGACGCCATCCTCTGTATGGCCGCTAGGGGCTGACTCCTGCGCGTCGGGATCAGCCTGAGCATAAAGCTGCTCAGCCAGCTTGGCCGATGCAGCACTCAGCTCCTGGCTCTTGGTCTCGATGGCGTTTCTATCATCGCCTTTGAGCGCCGCTTCAAGCTCGTTGATCAGGCTCTCGATGCTTGCCCTGTTGCTGCTGTCAACCTTGTCGCCGACATCAGCCAGGGTCTTGCGGGTTGCATGTACCAGGGCTTCACCCTGATTTCGGGCGCTGACCAGTTCGTGGAATTTGCGGTCTTCTTCTGCATGGGTTTCCGCTTCGTTCACCATCCGCTCGATTTCCTCTTCACTCAGCCCGCTCGAAGCCTTGATCACCACCGACTGCTCTTTGCCGGTCACCTTGTCCTTGGCAGAAACGTTGAGGATACCGTTGGCATCGATATCAAACTTGACCTCGATCTGCGGTATACCCCGCGGCGCCGGGTTGATCCCTTCCAGGTTGAACTGGCCGAGCGACTTGTTGTAGGCCGCCTGCTCCCGCTCTCCCTGCAGCACATGCACGGTCACGGCCGACTGGTTATCTTCAGCAGTCGAGAACACCTGGCTGGCCTGCGCCGGGATGGTTGTGTTCTTTTCGATCAGCCTGGTCATCAAGCCACCAAGGGTCTCGATGCCGAGGGAAAGCGGGGTGACATCCAGCAACAACACGTCGTTGACACTGCCGCCGAGCACACCACCCTGAATAGCGGCACCGATTGCCACAGCTTCGTCAGGGTTGACGTCTTTGCGCGGCTCTTTGCCGAAAAAATCCTTCACCTTCTGCTGTACCAGCGGCATGCGGGTCTGGCCGCCGACCAGAATCACGCTGTCGATCTCGCTTGCCTTCATGCCGGCATCTTTGAGCGCCTGCTGGCAGGGTTCGATTGTCTTCTCGACCAGCTCGCTGACAAGTGATTCGAAACGGGCCCGGCTGATCTTCATATTCAGATGCTTCGGGCCGCTGGCGTCAGCACTGATAAAAGGCAGATTGATATCGGTCTGCTCTGTTGTGGACAGTTCGATTTTGGCTTTCTCGGCCGCCTCTTTCAGCCGCTGCAGGGCCATCTGGTCACCTCGCAGGTCAATCCCCTGCTCTTTTTTGAATTCATCGCAGATGAACTCGATCAGCCTGGTATCGAAATCCTCCCCGCCGAGAAAGGTATCGCCATTGGTTGCCAGCACTTCGAATTGCTGCTCGCCATCGACATCGGCAATTTCGATGATCGAAACATCAAAAGTACCGCCGCCGAGATCGTAGACCACCACGGTTTGATCACCTTTTTTATCCAGCCCGTAAGCCAGGGCGGCTGCGGTCGGTTCGTTGATGATCCGCTTGACATCGAGCCCGGCGATCTTGCCGGCATCTTTGGTCGCTTGCCGCTGAGAATCGTTAAAATACGCGGGAACAGTAATCACCGCTTCTGAAACGCTTGTGCCTAAATAATCTTCAGCAGATTTCTTCATTTTCTGCAGAATTTTCGCCGAGATCTCCTGTGGCGACAATTCCTTGCCGGCCACCTTGACCCAGGCATCGCCGTTACCCGCTTTAACAATCTGGTATGGCACCATGCCTTTGTCTTTTTCCACCATCGGATCATCATGGCGACGTCCGATCAGGCGCTTGATGGCAAACAGAGTATTCTCCGGGTTGGTAACGGCCTGACGCTTGGCGGTCTGTCCGACCAGAACTTCTTTATCGGCCGAGTAAGCAACGATAGATGGAGTTGTCCGCGCCCCCTCGCTGTTCTCAATAACTTTGGGTTTTCCCCCTTCCAGAATGGAAACACATGAATTAGTGGTTCCCAGGTCGATGCCGATTATCTTGCTCATTTTTCTTTTCCTCCTTCGTTTTGTTTTCTCTTGGGGACCGGGCCCCAAGCTCGTTGGTTTTATCTGCTGATAGAGAGTTAAATCAAAGGCCATGCCAACTGTAGAACCGCAGAAACAGGGCCTTTGTGATTTCGCTCTGAGAGTTGCGACGTCACAGCTGTCGCAGGAAATGTCGCATGCGACGATAGTTGCGACAGCTTGTCCGAAATGAGCATTTCAAGCTTGCGCTCGTGGACCACAACTCCCTGAAACTTATGAATAAAAAACTTTTGTCAGTTCTCTTTCCGTTGGCACGGGATTTGTTATTTCGATGGTTAAACCACGGCAACCGGAGCAGAAAACTTTTTTAAAAGGAGGAGAAAATGGCTGGATTAGATCTGTTTCAAGAGATGGATATGTTGCGCAGAGAAATCGATCATGCTTTCAGGGGCCTCGGCAGGGGCTCAGCGTTTCTTCCCGGGATTGGAACCGGCGAATATCCACGCATTAACCTGAGCGAAGACGACAACAACTATTATGTTGAAGCCTTGGTCCCCGGCATCAATCCAAAAGATCTGGACCTGAACCTGATGCGCGGAGCACTGACCCTAAGCGGTGAGCGCAAAGCTGATGATCAAAAGGAGCGGACCTGGCATCGGCATGAACGCGGCTCAGGCAAATTTATGCGCACCATCGAGCTTCCAGATTCCATCGACGGTTCCAAGGTCGATGCCGAGTATCGTAACGGGGTGCTCCTGATCACTCTGCCGAAACCGCAAAGTGAACAGCCGAAGAAAATCTCGGTGCGGGCAAGCTGATCGGGAAAAAACTTAAAGAACCTGAAAGAGAGGAGGATAGAACCATGGCAGCTCAAGAGATGGCCAAGCGGCAGGAAACAACTCCAAGTCAGCACGAGGAAACCAGAACCCTGGGTCGGGTCTGGACACCGGCAGTCGATATTTTTGAATCTGACGACAAAATCATTCTGGTCGCCGATATGCCTGGCGTCGACAAGAACGGGCTCGACATCAACCTGGAAAAAGGGGTGCTCACGATCAACGGCGAGGTTTCGATAGAAAAACGTGGGAAGCCAGTACTTCGTGAATTCTCAGCGGCGAACTACTACCGCCAATTCAAGATTTCGGAGCAGATCGATGCCGAGAAAACCACGGCGGACCTGAACAACGGAGTCCTGACACTGGATATTCCGAAAGCTGAATCAGCGAAACCGAAAAAGATTGAAATCAGGCATTAAGAAGGTGGCACCTTGAGACAATCGGCCCCTGGAATTTCCAGGGGCCTGTTTTTTACCTCTGCATGTCCACAATGCTGACATCGGATGTCAAAAAATCCTGGCGTTTAATTTTAAGCTTTTTAATGCGGCTTTGCAGAGTTGTAGGTTTCATCCCAAGCAGGGCGGCGGCACCATTTTCGCCGTAGATTTTTCCTGCCGTCTGGCTGAGAGCATTTTCAATGTGCCTTTTTTCAACAGCAACCATGCTTGGAAACCTCGACCGAGATTCAGCTGGCGCGACCTGAAAACTGTCTAACGGATCTGTTTCTGGCACAAGAGCACTAGGGTACAGACCCAAATGATGGCAGCCGATCTCTTTCCCTTTTGCCAGCAGGACCCCTCGGCTGATAGCGTTCTGCAGCTCACGCACATTGCCGGGCCAAGGGTATCTCAACAATCCTTCTAGTGCTTCTTCGCTGATATCCGGTGTGCGGATTTTGGCTTTACGAGCTTCTTGCTGGGCAAAGTGCCTGGTCAGAGGGATAATGTCTTCTTTCCGCTGGCGCAGGGGTGGAAGCTCAAGGGGATAGACCCCCAATCGGTAATATAGGTCCTCGCGAAACAGTCCTTCTTGGACCCTTTTCTTCAAATCCATGTGGCTGGCTGCAATGATACGCACATCGCATGAGCGCGTAGTTTCACCGCCAATCCGCTCGAAAGTTCCTTCCTGCAGAGTTCTGAGCAACTTCGGCTGAATTTCCATTGGCAAATCGGCAATCTCATCCAGAAACAACGTGCCTCCATCTGCGATTTCAAAGCGACCTTTGCGCTGAGCGATCGCCGAGGTGAAAGCCCCTTTTTCGTGACCGAAAAGTTCGCTTTCCGCCAAACTGGCATTCAACGCCGAGCAATTCAGGGTGATAAACGGCTTGTCATTCCGTGGACTGAGCTTGTGGATGGTTCGAGCCACCTGCTCTTTGCCAGTCCCGGTTTCGCCATGAATCAGGACCGGCAGATCGGATTCTGCGACAATCTTCACCTGATCAATTACCCGGGACCAGGCAGGAGAATCGCCGCGGATATTTTTAAGTTGTGGAGATTCACGGGTCAGCAGCAGGTTACGCTCCCGGGTTAAATCACGTCTGAGGGTGTCTTGATACTGGCTAGATTCATTCTGGGCGATAATGACTGCAATCAGGCGTGAGATGGTTCCGATAAATTTAACAATTGCCGGGGAAAACATATTGCAAACGCTGTGATCCAGGGTCATCAGGCCGATGGGAGCATCCTGAAAATAAAGCGGGGCAACCAGGCATGAATGTCCCTCTGGCAGATCCATCAAGTCTTCATAGGTATCTTCGTGTTCTTCTTGTTCAGCGAACAGATAGGGCTGATCGAATCGGATAATGCGGGCAAGATCCCTGCGGCGGCTGAGATCGACGCTGAAATCTTTAATCCGCTCATTAGCCAAAGGGCCCTGAGCTTTTTGTACTGTCAGGGTGTTGCTTTCTGTCAATTTCAGAATGACCGCCAGCTCGTAGTCAACCAAATCGCGCAACGCAGTAAGAATCAGTTCCAAAATCTTATCAGACGAGCTAGGGACAAGACGCTTCCTATCCATGCATCCTCCATCCAACGAAATATCGTTATCTGCAAATAAACACCGAAATAACGTTTATAAAACAACGCAATATCGGTGAAAGTCAAGGCAAAGAGGCTGATCCGGACCCAGCAAAAGAACGCAAATACCTATTTTTACAGAGCTTAAAGAAAAAATAAATAGTGTGGCATGCCACTTGCTCAAAGCAAAAACAGAAAACGGATACAGGGGGCGCCCCTTAATCCCAAAAGGACTTGTCAAAAAAATTTCGTTCAGGAGGGCTGTCATGCCATGTGACACAACAAAAATCATTGAAGACTCTGAGCCAATTGTTACCGAAAACCAACCCGAACAGGAGAAAAAGAAGATGAGCTCGACATTAGTTATGCGCCGCATGCCGGAATTTGAAATGGAAGCTTACAATGCCGCAACAGGTCACTACACAACGATTTCCAGTGAAGAGCTGAAAGGCAAATGGGCTGTCGTTTGTTTCTACCCAGCCGATTTTACCTTTGTCTGCCCAACGGAAATTGCTGCAATGAATTCCCAGCTCGACAAGCTGAATGAGCTTGGCGTAGTTGTTGTTCCAATTTCAGGAGACACCAAGTTCAGCCACAAGCGTTTTGCCGAGACAGAGCCTTTGCTGAAAGACCTGAAACTGACCATGGGCGCCGACAACACCGGCAATGTTGCACGCAAATTTGGCGTCTGGATCGAGCAGGAGGGCGTTGCACTGCGCGGGCGTTTTATCATCAACCCAGATGGCGTTGTCGTTGCTGAAGAAACCGTTGCCGACGCCGTCGGCCGAAGTGTCATTGAGCTGATCCGTCAAATTGAAGCATGGCAACACGCCTACAGCACAGGAGAGGTTTGCCCAGCAAACTGGCGTAAAGGGAAGAAAACCCTCCCTGTAAATACCGATGTAGAACAGATGACGGGTAATGTCGGTGACTATATCACGCTGGAAGAGATTCTTGCGTAACAAGCTATACTGTAATGAGGTGCGCTAAATAATTGCGCAGGCTTCTTGCCAAACATCGGCATAAGGTACAATGACTCAAAGATGAGTGCCTTATGCCGATTTCTCAAGCCAACTGAGGTCGCCTCTGACTGTAAAGCGACCGGTTGAATCAGCTTGATTTACGATCACCCTGAACATGGAAGGAGAAAATCGAAAATGCTAGATTTGTCGACCAAATTTATGGGACTGAGTTTAAAAAACCCGATTATCGCCGGCAGCTCAGGACTTTCCAGTTCAGTAGCCGGCATCAAAAAACTCGAAGAAGGGGGCGCAGGAGCCATTGTGCTCAAGTCAATCTTCGAGGAGGAAATTCTTCACGAGATGAATGATCTCATGAAAGATCTCCCCGAAACCAGTCGCTACCTGGAACGTTTCGATACTCTCGATTTGGATCTCAAAAGCGAAAACCTGAAAAAATATAAGAGCCTAATCAGTGATGCAAAAAGTGCGGTAGCGATTCCGATCGTGGCAAGTATCAACTGTACATACTCATACGACTGGATCGAATACGCAGAGCATCTTGAATCTGCAGGCGCTGATGCCCTTGAATTGAACATGTTTTTTCTGCCTACAGACCTGGAACGCAGTGCTGACGAGATGGAACGCGCGTATTTCAATGTTATCGAGAAGGTCCTCAATAAAGTTTCCATCCCGGTAGCATTGAAGATCAGCCCGTACTTCACCTGTCTTGGCCAGACAATTCAGAAGCTCTCCACGCAGGGGATCTCGGGCTTAACCCTCTTCAACCGCTTCTACAGTCCGGACTTCGACATCGAGGAACTCAAAGTGACGCAGAACAATATTTTGAGCACACCCGGAGATTTGGCCATATCGCTGCGTTGGATGGCTCTTATGTCGCAGAAGGTGGATTGTGACCTTGCCGCGTCCACCGGTGTTCATGACGGAGAAGCCGTCATCAAACAATTGCTGGCGGGCGCACAGGCGGTACAGGTCGTTTCGACCCTGTACAAGAACGGCCCGTTCTACATCCAAACCATGCTGGATCAGCTTAAAGACTGGATGACCCGGCACGGTCACAGCAAGCTTGAAGATTTCCGTGGGAAAATGAGTCAGAACAAGAGCACTAATCCGGCGACTTACGAAAGAGTCCAGTTCATGAAGTACTTCAGCGGATATGAAGAAATTTTGTAGCCATTGACATTACTCACTGGAATTTCTAGCCGTTTCTCTTGCAGAGGTGAAAACTGAATATCGGGAGGAAAGATGAACTTATCCATTTTTAACGCACGCTGGAATCCTTATGTGGCAGGTGCATTGGTCGGTGTTTTAGCCGTTCTTTCCGTTGTCGTCACAACGCTCGTGCTTGAAAAGCCTAAATATCTCGGGGCCTCGACGACATTTGTCCGGGCGGCTGGCTTTATCGAAAAAACCGTGGCAGAAGAGCACGTCGCACAGAACAGTTATTTCAATTCGAAAAAAGTTAAAGTCGATTGGCAGATGCTGTTTGTTGGCGGTGTTTTTATCGGGGCATTTGCTGCTGCAAGATTCGGTAAGACAAGCAAACTCGAAACGGTCCCACCCATATGGGAACAACGCTTTGGACCCAGCGCAACAGTTCGAGCGGTGGGTGCCTTCTTCGGCGGGATGGTTTTGATGTTCGGTGCTCGACTGGCAGGCGGATGCCCCAGCGGCCATGGCCTTTCAGGGAATATGCAGCTGGCGGTCAGCGGACTCATGGCGCTCGTTTTCTTTCTTGTCGGCGCTATCGTAACGGCCCGGTTTGTTTATGGTCAAGGAGGTCAATGATGGAACAGATCATCGGCTTGATTACAGGTATCCTGTTTGGTTTTTTGCTGCAGAAAGGCGAAGTTCTGCGATTTGAAAAACAAGTCGGCTTCATGCTGCTTAAAGATATGACCATTATTAAGTTCATGTTTACCGCCGTCCTGGTCGGCATGGTTGGCATTTACGCCTTCTCTGCCGCCGGTGTTATCAGTCTGAGTTTGAAAGCAACCAATGTCGCTGCCATAATCATCGGCGGATTAATGTTTGGTATTGGATGGGCTTTCGCCGGCTACTGCCCGGGGACATCGGTCGGGGCATTAGCTGAAGGGCGGATCCATGCTGTCTGGGCGATCCTCGGCATGCTACTTGGTGCTGCAATTTATGCCGAAGCTTACCCTGTGTTGAAAAAAACCATTTTGGCTTGGGGCAACTACGGAAAAATCACCCTTCCTCAGGTTCTGGGGATATCACCCTGGCCAGTCATCGGAGTCTTTATTGTGTTCGGCGTGGTGATGCTTTCCTGGTTTGAAAAGAAAAATCTCTAGATTGCAAAAGGTCTCCGGCTAAAGTTACAGGCCGACGGTCCATCTGTTTAAAAATCCCTCTTTCTCAGCAGAGTTAGAGGGATTTTTACTTAATATGGCGAGTCGCTGAAAAAGAAGGTCGAGATGAAAACAGAAATTTCTTTAACGCGCAATTTCAGATACGCTCAAATACAATAAAACAAGAAGAGCCCAGCTCAACCAGCTTGCACTTTTGAAAACCATGCTGCTCTATTCCAGCAATGATTGTTTCCGGTGTCAGGCGCAAATGCAACGGCTGATCTGGAGAAACATTTTCCTGGCAACGTTCAACGATACCCAACCTTCCGGCAAAGCGTAGAACCCGATATATTTCTCCGAACAGGACATCCCAACGATCATCAAGCCCGGGCATGTGGAGAACCGCAGACACCAGGCAACTGTCAACACCCTGATCAGCTAACGCCAACGGCGTTCCAAGTTCACCCAACTGCGCAGAAATGTTTTCAATACCCAGACTTTCAGCTTTTCTTTTTACTTGCCTGATCATGAAGGGATCGCGATCCAACGCGATGACTGCCCCCTGTGTATCGACCCGTTTAGCTGCGAGCATGGCATACTCCCCCGGCCCGCAACCAGCGTCTAAAAAACAATCCCCTGCCTTAAGGTTGAGTTCATCAAAGATAAACTCCGGCGATCGGACACCAAAACCACATGCCACTTCAGTTTCCACATCACAAGAATGGGGAGCTGATATCACACGCCAGCAAGCCTTCTTTGAAGTCTGCTTCTGATCTCCTGAAACCAACTATTCCTCCATTCGCTCATCTGAAATTCGAAAGTTCGGTGACCAATCTCTAAAGGTCTGCTTCTAGGTGATATTAAATAATGTCGCAACAATGCTGGATGTGCTAGGCATAAAAAAACAGGGAGCTGCGAAAAAGTTCGCAACCCCCTGTTTTTTATTAATGGCGGAGGCAGATGGGAATCGAACCCACCCGGGACGGGATACGCCCCACATCGGTTTTGAAGACCTTTTCAGATAGTTGTCGACGATCATAATCCCTGCAAAAACAGCTAGTTACAAAGAATGAAAAGTCGTGAAAAATTATTGAGTGCCGCAAAATTGGCGCAGCGGGAACTCCAGGGAATCAGAGGGAACTATTTTTTGAACTGTCACAACAATGGAGCAGAGAGGCCATCCAGAAAAGCTCTCTCGCGAATGAGACTTTCTTGAAACATTGAACCGTTGATCGAGATGAAACTTTCCATCTGGAGGCATCGATCCTATGTAGAAAATTGCAATTTAATGTCAGATTCGGGCTTCTCGAAAATCTATTTCTCGAACCTCCATCGCCAAATCATCTCCCTCGACAACGCAGAAAAAAGACAAATTTTTACAAAAAAACCGACAAAAGCCGCAAAATTGCCCTTTATTGATCACTTTTTTCAGATTTTCTATGTTGAAATTAAGAAATGCGGAGATTTGACGAAAAAGAGCAAAAAGTCCAAAAGGTTTTTACGGTGGAGCCTGTTAGGACAGAAAAAAAATCAGCCTTTAAGTTCATAGATCATTTAAATGAATTCCCACCATTTATTGCCAGGAATGATATAGAAAAATATTTTCCTTTTGTAAGTAAAAAGACATTAGCAAACAGAAAAAGTCTAGGAATGTCTGTTCCTAAATCAGTTAAATGCCTTAATTCAGTCGTTTACGAGACAAAAAGCTTCTTAGAGTGGCTTGACAGCCTGACTGAAGAAGTAAATAAAGAGCCTCTTTCTAAATCAGATACTAAAATAAAAACACCAAGAAGGGGAAGGAAAACTAAATTAAAACAGGTGCAAGAACGTCGTGGGAATATCTAATTATTCATAAAGAGAAGGGTGTGTTTATGATTTATGAGCTATTTGAGTGTTTGAGAGAAATCGGAATTGTTTACCCTGAGAACCTACCGCTGGACGGCGAAGTCCATCTATTCAATGTTGCCGGGAAAAAGGGCTTAGGTTGGATAATCGCAACAGAAAACTTCGCGTTTTATGATTCTCCGCTAACTTCATCTGTCATGGCATGGAACATGAGAAACATCAGGCCATATCCGGCTCCTTACAGAAAACGAATTTGTACTTTTGTTGTAGAAGCCAACCGCCTGAAAAAAATGCAAAGGGCAGAAATGAAGAAAAATGGAAAACTTGCAGAACTCAAAACCCCGGCTGAAGATAAAAAGTATGAATTTCTTGATAAGGAACAAGTTCTTGTGGACCGTGAACTATACCAGGTCCCCATCCAGTCTTTATTGCCAGACCCTGATCGGCTAAATAATGCATTTAAAACAGATGTTTTGGATGGGTTGAGATTATCTATTGCGAAATCTGGAGTCTTGCGTCCAGTGAGATTTCGTATGGATACCGAAGGATATTTGATTTTAGCCGCCGGTAGTCACCGTCTTGTGGCCGCTCAGGATGCTGGCCTGGAAAAGATTCCAGCAATCTTTATGGCAAGCCTATCTTCGAACGTAATGTCTTTGGTTAAGCAATTAAATAACGGAACCTTGAGCCCAATAGCTGAAGCAGAAGCATTATTGCGTCTGAAAAATGAAGGGGGACTCAAATCACTTGAAGTCGCTGATCTGATCAATAGGGCTGAGTCGACAGTCTGCGAAATATTGAGCCTTAATCGGCTACCTAAAGCCATTAAAGAAGTGTGTCGGAACGACAAAAAGATTCCCCGTAGCGCTTTGGTTCAGATTGCTCGGGTTGGTAGTGCGGAAGAGATGATAGACCTTTTCAATAGATACCGAAGGGGGGATATGGCGATCAATGACTTGCGGCATGCTGTCAACCAAATAAAATCGCCAATTACATTGCAAAAAAATATTGAAATCCTGCGCACCCGATTGGCGAAAACCGATCTCGAAACCTTCGGTAACAAACGGACTGGCATTGAGGCGAAGTTGCGAAAATTGACCTCAACAGTTCAAGGTTTATTGTCACCTTAAGCCAATGGAGATCGATTTCGGTGCGCCGAAGGCCTCCTCAACGGATGCTCAATAGTACTGTTTGATATAGCTATAGGCCTTATCAAAGAGGTCTTGGTCTTTGATCTTGTACTTGACGTAAATCACCCTTCGAAGGGCTTTTTGGACTTCTCTTTCGCCGGCATTGGTATTTTGCCAGCCTGGAAAGCGAACGAGCCGAACGATTTCGTCAATGTCGGTTACAATTCGTTCGACAACAACCGGCGTGCTACCGGTTTTTACTTCGGCGAATAAATCCGAAAGTGCAGCTTTCGCCTTGTCTTGTTCGTCTTCAGTATCGACATCCTTTTCGGCCTCAACCACGTCCTTTGCTAAAGTCAGCAGTTCTTTAAGGAAGTCGAGACTATTGAGCAAACCTTGCTCGTGGCGCTCGCGGATCTTTTCCAGCCGCTCACCGAGCTTAACGAAGATTGGGTTTCCTTGGTGTTTACGCAGACGGGCGATCAGCTTGATTTCGATCTCCTTGCCCTTCTTTTTCGGGTCAGCAGCATTGAGTAGCTCTTCGAGAACTTCGGCATCCATTACCAAGGTTTCGAGGTCATCACGAATTGCGTCGATATGAACATTTTCGTGGACGAGTTCGATGGTTTTTGCTCCAAGGGTGTGCCAAAGCAGTTTGCCATGGCCGCTTGGCGGTTTGACCGATTCGTATACCTGAGTCAGCCATTTGTAGTCCTCTTTGTAAGGGCCTAAGCAAGCATCGGGTGAAAGCGCCTCCCAGATTTTAGAGAGAACGGAAAATTCGGCGGCGAATTTATCACGAATTTCGTTGTTCGGTAGGCAATCCTGCGCAGCCATCAACCCTTCGTAGCCGCCAACCGCCCGATCAACATCAGGGAAGAAAGCCAGGCACTTCGTCATGAAAATCGGTAGCTCTTTTTTCAGTTCGTCGAGATTCGTAATGACCTTCTGTACTGCTTTTTCGTCGAAGTCGAGGGCGGTAGCTACATCATCGAAGATCCCTAGATAGTCAACGATCAAGCCATGGGTCTTGCCAGGGTAAACCCGGTTGGTTCGGCAGATTGCCTGCAAAAGGTTGTGGTCGCGCATCGGCTTGTCGAGATACATCGATTGCAGAATCGGTGCGTCGAAGCCAGTGAGCAGCTTCGAGGTAACGATCAGGAACTTCAGTGGGTCGCTGGGGTCACGAAAGCGGTCGAGAAGTTTTTCTTCTTCGTCCTTTGAAATCTTCCATTCGGCGTACTCGTCCCCCTTGCCACCCTTGGTGTGCATAACTATGGCACTGACATCCGGCCCGATCAGTTCATCCATCGCACGCTTGTAGAGCACACAGCATTCCCGGTCGAAAGTGACGACCTGTGCCTTGAATCCGTTCGGCTCTATCTTTTCCTGATAATGATCAACGATGTGCTGGCAGATCGCTTGTACCCGTTCCGGCGACTTGATAAGTATCGCCATTTTGGCGGCACGTTTCGCTAAATCATCCTTGTCCTGCTCATCCAGCTGATCGGTGAGGTTCTCGAACGCTTCATCGATCGCAACCTTATCGACGTGTAGCTTCACATCCACAGCCTCGAAATGAAGAGGCTTGGTTGCTTTGTCGCGAATCGAATCCTGAAACGAGTAGCGGCTTAAGTAACCCTGGTCATCCTCTTCTGCCCCAAAGGCCCAGAAGGTATTGCGGTCCCTTTTGTTGATCGGGGTTCCGGTTAAACCGAAGAGGAAGGCATTCGGCAGTGCCTCGCGCATTTTACGCCCCAGGTCACCCTCTTGCGTTCGGTGGGCTTCGTCAACCATGACGATGATGTTAGAGCGATCGTTTAGCTGTCCATCCGCTTCGCCAAATTTATGGATGGTCGTGATAATGATCTTGCGGATATCCTGCCCCAGCAGGGCTTGTAACTCTTGTCGAGTCGAGGCACCAATCATGTTCGGAATGTCGGCAGCATTGAAGGTGGCGGTGATCTGGGTGTCCAAATCGATCCGATCAACAACGATCATAACTGTCGGATTCCGCAGCTTTTGGTGCATTCGGAGCTTCTGGGCCGCAAATACCATCAATAACGACTTGCCCGATCCCTGAAAATGCCAGATCAAACCTTTCTTCGGATAGCCATTGATAACCCGATCGACCATCAGGTTTGCAGCTTCATACTGCTGATATCGACAAATGATTTTGATTCGCCGGTGCTTCTTGTCTGTGGCAAAGAGAGTGAAGTTCTGCAGAATGTCGAGCACGATCTCAGGGCGAAGCATGTTTTTTGCTACTCGTTGTACATCTGCCAGAGTTCCTTCAGATTTGTTGTCCGGATCGTGCCAGGGCCCCCAAATATCAATCGGCATGCGGATCGAACCGTAACGAAAACATTTTCCTTCGGTAGCGAAGGAGAAAACATTCGGTACGAACATCTGCGAAACGCTCTTTTCGTAACCGTTATGGATGTCGTTGGCACCATCCACCCAGGTCACTGCCGGCCGAACCGGTGTCTTCGCTTCCCCAATGACAAGAGGCAGGCCGTTGACCAGTAGTACAATGTCAAAACGCCTGCCTCCTTCTTTGGTTGGATAAACCCACTGGCTGGTGATGATGAACTCGTTCTTTGATAGATCATCGAAGTCGATCAACCTGACTTGGGTGTGCTCCCCTTTGTCACCGAAGGGCATGGTTTTTTCGCCACGAAGCCATTCGGTAAAGAGTTCGTTGGCCCGAACCAGGCCTTCGCTTTGCACAGACAGAGGAATTGTGCGAATTCGGTAGAGAACTTCGTCGGCTCGATCAGGCTGGTATTTGATTTCAGGGTTCAGCCGGATGAGGGCGTCACGTACATGTTTTTCAACGAAGACGTCCGAATATTGACGGGGCAAATCGTCAGCGGGGATGAATTTCCAACCCTCAAACTCATTACCGTAAAGAGCGTTTTCTTCGGAAACGATGTCCACATTTTCATTACGAGAGAGCGTATCGAGAATCAATTGTTCAACGGTGTTTTCTTCGTTGAAGTAAGCCATTCGTATCCCCCTCACGCCAAAGTTGAAAGCTTCGTACTCGTTAATCGTGCCAGAATCTCTTCTGTACCCAACTGGGTTTCAGTAAGCTTTCGTGCAGCAAACTCTCTCCACTCAATGATTCCTGGTGATTGGAAAGCATCCCAGAGAACACGTATGGTTGTCATGCATTCTTCAGAGAATTTTTTGAATTCGTCAACGCTTATGTAAAACACATCGCCAGTATGAGGCGTAGCGGCATGATGCAACTTGTCAGAACTCGAACACATTACGACCGAGAAATTTACTCCGGGATGTTCTTCCGAAAGCGTGTCTGGGTGAGCTTTCGCTTGTAGAGTTTTATCCTTAGAGACAACCGGGTTGTCCCCAGTTGCAGTGTAGTCCTCAAAGACAATGCCTTGTCGTCCAAAAATCCACCAAGGATCTGGGTCACCTGAACGCTCAGTGTTGCCAGATTCAAACCCTAGGATGCGTCCAAGTTTAACTTGCGCTTCCTCGAAGGGCTTTGATTCAGAACTTGCAAGTCCATCTCGAATCGCCTGTAAATATCTATCAACCTTCAAACTTCCGGACTTGCCAAACTTTTCCAGCACGCCTTCAATACGCTCAATACGCTCTCCATAAATGACCTCAACTGGGACTTCAGTTGACTGAGCAGAGATTAGTTTTTGCATCTGCTTAAGCCATGGCAATGTACTGGCACATGAAAATGCTGATGAAAAGTGGCTTTGGGCGACCTGTGGTTGATTTGAGAGATAGGCAGCAGAACCTGCGAGGTAGTTCCAAAGAGCAGAATAGCCCTTCAGTTCATGTCCTCCCGCAAGGCAGGCAAGAACGTCTTTGGCGGAAGACAGGGCGCTTTCAAAATCCCCAGACCAGAGAGCATCTTGGAATTTAACCTCATGGGAAACAGAGTTACCGAGCGGCTCTGCAGAGGGTAGGGGTGATTGAGTCAGTTCATCCCTTGTTTCCAATATGTGCCCATCGGCTGACTTCCACTCGGGCCCGTGGTCAATAAAAATATCAATATTATTACTTAACTCCAGGGGGTTATCGACGTTTGACTGCTCAACGCCAAAATTGACTTCCGCTTGTAATTCTGGATGTAAGGTGTCTCTATTTTCTGGCCTGTGAAAATACTGATGGACTTTATCACCGATGATGACCACAAGGGCGTAGTCGGTTGAGGAGCGGGTGCACCTTCCTACTGCTTGAGTGACTCTTGTGCGAATACGAACATTGAATAGAACAGATCCGCCCAGGCGACTGATAATAAAGCGCTCTTGGAGGTTTGTTGACTCGGGCAGACCAAAAATCATTAAGTATCGACATTCGTCTCCGATCAAATCGATACCGTCATATCTGTTAGCCAGTATCGCAATTGCTGACTTTGCCTGGGTGAAAGACTTTTTGGACGCCTCTAGATTCGAGGCATTAAATTGCAAATGCTTTTGGGTTGCTGGGTTTGCTGTGATAAATCCTCTAACGATATCAGCAGCACGATTGCTTGGTGTGAGGATGAGGGATCTGTCAAATTTCCCTATCCAAGAAATGGCTTGTTGTAATGAGGTGGTTTCATCCCACTTCCGCATTGGGAAAACAAAGAATCGGCGTCCAATGCCCTGTTTTTCCCACCCCTCTGGTGCTGGAATTCTCTCGATTTTCTTACGACCAAAGATTCTTTCCAAGTCTCCACCTTCGCCAAGAGTAGCTGACATATAGATGCGCTGTCGCGCATTCTGGAAAGGTGAAAAACTTTTCGTGGGTGAAATAAGAGGTCGAATAAGGATTGATTGGCTAGTGTAGTAAAGATGACATGCATGTAAATGATCCTTGATCATTTGCCATCTGTAGCCGTATTCGTCAGGGCTATCTTCTCTATTGCACGCATTATCAATCGCAACGGTCAATGCTGTCTTGCAGGTGAACAGATAAGGTGTTGGGATTTTGTTGACAAAAGAAGTGTCAAGAGATCCGTCATTGACCTGATCGTAACGAAGCTGGTCATTGTCTGTCGTGTATTGCGCAATAACTTGCCAGATCGCATCGAAGGTTTTTTCGTCTTCATTACGACTGATTTCGAGCGACCAAAAGCTTGAAACGTAGTTTTCAGCGGCATGAGCATCGTCAAAAATGATGGTGTGAGCACCGTCGAAGAAGGGGTTCGTGTTGAATAGCGCGCTATAGGTGGCTATTCCAATGGCCTCACAATTGTTGAAGGCTGTTTTATCGGCCATGGGAAATTGACGGGCAGAGCCTGAAAAATCAAGTGCATTGATGCCATATTTTTCCTTGGCCTGCTCAACAACCTGGTGAACAAGTTGCTTGGTTGGACAAAGCAGGACACATCGCTCTCTTTTGGTTCTTCTCCGCCATTCCGCAATTAGCAGGCCAACCAAAGTCTTACCGCTACCGGTGGGGAGTTCAAGTGCTATGTCGTTTTTGTCGACATGCTCCATGTATTTACGAAGCATATCTGCTTGCTGCGCGAGAAGTCCCTCTACGGTACGATCTCGCAGGTCCCGGAATAACGTTTCTGGATCTTTTATGGATATTGAAGACTTGGAAGGTATTTTGAATGCCATTTTGCGCCCCCCTTGGGCAGTTATCTATAAACTGTGTAATCGTTGAGAGCTCCACCGTATAAAAATTGTTCTTCCGCAACCATGTTTTTGGTAGGGCTTTTTTCCCTAAGCGTGGTCGATCCTACTTTCGTATATCAATTCAATCGACAGCCGCTTGGCAAGACTACGCAGTGTGTATATTTGATTATCCAGTTCAACAATCCTTTTATTGACCTCCACTACTTTAGCAGCTATCATTTTTTGTACTTCAAGCGGTGGAAACGGCACTAATAGTGAGCGTATATCTTGTTGTGAAATATTCTTCATCGCTCCACCTGTTCCAGTCGCACGTCCCATAATTTGAGTTCTTAGGTTTCGAGCCCGCAAAGCCTCAAATATGTATCTCTTATCAGCTTTGCTATCGTCCAATACAAGTTGAAGCGTTTTGTCACACAGCATCAGATTGGAATAGCCCTTGTGCGTGAGACACGCTCGCCCTACTAGATCTGTTGTGTTGCAACGAGTTATGAGCAGCGCACCTTCATTTACCCTGTATTGAGGAAGAAATGCTGAAGAATCGATAAGACGTTTATTTTCATTTGCTTCAAACCCGTTCGAGCCAACAGCACTAACTTTCAGGACACCAAATTCATTCGCACCTGCCGGTGTATTGACCCCAACAACGCTTTTTCCGGCAACTATAGATTTCAAAACTGACCCAAGTTTTTTCCATTTGTAAGCCTTTGAACATATTTCGTGGTCGCGTATCGATTCGAGCAATTGAGTTGTTTTTTTATGGGCAATTTTTTGTTTTTCAATTGCGTCATCAGTCGCCCATAGTAGCTCGGCGATGCGCATCTGTTCTCCCAGTGGTGGGAGGGGAAATTCATACCCTTTAAGAGCTTTCCAGTTTGTTCTTGGCGAAAGTGACCCCGCAGAAGTATCAAGCGCATGGTCAAAGAACGCATCGCTCTGACATATAAAGGGCAATAGCTCGGGTAGAAAAACTGCTTTATCCTTCGATTCGAATGTCAGGATATCCCCAGAGCAGATTCCTTCGAATTCTGCATACGCAACTTTACGCTGATAAGCGCGACGCTTTCCAAACAGCGTCTGCCCTGGAACGAACTTGCGAGTGAAGGAAGTGCTATCTTCGGCAGAGTTCCAGCGACGAATATGCAGGTTTTCGGGGTCGATGTGTTCAAGCCCGACGATTCTTTCAACTCCATTCGCCCCGGGATCTCGCTCCACAAGATTGGCGTTCTTCACCACCTCGCCGAATTTCACCATCTTCCAGCCGGGATTAAGAAATTGAGAAGTCATGACTCTTCATCCTCAACAGCATCGCCAAAAAGTTGATGGTCTTCGGCGGAAAGAATGTTTTCTGCATAGCTACTCAAGTCTATTGATTGAAGGGGAGTTTTTAAGGCAGATTTGTTCATTTGCTGACTTCCACTCCTTTGTTCTGAGGAACGTTTACACATTGATCCAGCTTTCTATGCAGCATGGAAAGTAAGGTAAGGTAATCAGCGGCATCGGTTTCACCTTGCCACAGAATTTTCGGTCCGTGGGCAAGCGGGTTACGGATCGCTGCCGCACATCCCTTCAGAAGCTGCGCAAATCCTTTGTGCTCAGACCTTTCTGTTTCCGTCTGCAGGGTGTTAAATGCAAGGAATGGCTTTTCAACCGAGAAAACACGGTCAACCAAATTGGCCCCATCGGCTTCAACCCCGGAAAGATCACGAATTCTTTGGAATAATCCTTTGCAGGCCTCAAAAACGGCGTGGAAGTAATTCTCCTGCATCAGCTCAGGCTGACAATATTTATAAACTTCGGGGTGAGTATTGCGGGGAGCCAACTTGTTACGAACAGCCTGGGCTCGTGACTCTGCTTCATCTAATGTTTTTGCCTGAACAGTCTCCCTAAATAGGCCTTCTTTGCCATATTCAAGGCCATGCAGAATCAAAATCGCGTTGAGCTCACCGCGATGGTTTTCAAATTCATCTCTCTTCCCGACAAAACGGGTTGGTACAAGATACGACTGAACAAAAGAAAGAATCTGGTTTGCGCTTTTTGTCGTGGACTGGCTTCTCAGAAATATCGAATTGAGACGTCGCCATTTGGTCGATTCACCAGAATCATCAACAAGACCATTCGTTTGAAGATATCGACTGATATCTGTTCCTGAACCGGCCTCACCAAGAACCCTGGATATTGCTTCAATTGTTCCAGGATCAAAGGGTTGTTGCACACTCATTTCTCGCCCTTACTAGCCGCCCAGCGATAAAAAACTTTCAATTTATTGCCGATTTTTATGGGAAGACGACCGTCATGTTGCAAGCGCCCAACAACAATCCCCGGAGCAATTTGGATTTCTTCAGCGAAGGCAACAACAGGCGCAAGAGAGCATCCGTCCCAACTAGTGAGGAAACGACGATACTCTTGAGGAGGAATCAGCTTGTCGCGGGCAAAAACATTCGCTTCTTCTTCCTTCTCATTGTCTAAACCGTTTTTCCCTTCGATAAAGACATCTTTGCGGCCATGTTTGAGGATATGCCCGGCCTCGTGGAAAAAGGTAAACCAGAGATGATCATTACTCTTGTAGCGCAAACTGAGCTGAATCACTGCTCGGTCTCCAAGCCACCGCGTTGCACCGTAAGTACCTGTCTTTGGGAGTTCAGGGACAAAAACGACAGCAACACCAGCAGAAGCACAAAGCTCAACAAGCTTGGGGACAAAAACATCCGGAGCTTCCTCTCGAGTCAAATCACGAACTTCGCCAAGAACATGCTGAAAAGCTTTTTTGTCGAATGGTGCACAGGAAATCTGCTGCGCTTGAATTTCACCTTGTCTCAACCATGCTGAAACAGATTCCGCACAATTTTCGAAACGTTCCGTCTGTCTGTAAGCGACCTGATGTTCACGCCACACCGTTTCCCATTGAGCGGGAGATGCAATGCCAAAAAAACGAAGAACCGCTTCAAGCTTTTCAACCGGACTTTTCAGCTTGGGAATCCAACCCAATTTGGCCATGGCAGCAACGGGGACTTTTTCTAACCATTCCATATCGCACTTTATTCGCTGCTGCTCAGCTATCCGTAAGCGATCTTCTTGGTACTGCCTTTCCAAATTGCTCCAGAAATGCGCGGGTCGTCCCAGGGTTCGCTCTAGCTTTAATGCCGTTTCTGTCGTAATAGGTGACTTGGCCTTGATAATTTCGTTGATTGTTTTTTTGGACAAACCCGTCCGGTCTGCAAGTTCGGCCTGAGTCATGCCCATATCGTCAAGATAGTCTTCTAGCACTTCACCAGGAGTAATTAAATAGTCGGGAACGAAACTGTTCTCTTGAGCTTTACTCATGGGTATCCTCCACTCCCATAATCTTTATAGCAGTCACCTGCGACCAATCTAATCCACCATCCTCACGGGTGGGCACAGGATCATGGTCGGGAATGAAAATCAAGCGGTAAGGATGGTCGAGATCGACTGAAAGCTGACCCTTGCGTTTGCCTTGGTTTAACTCATGGCATCTACTTGGGCCACTTTTGGGAGGCCAAAAATCCATCAGACTTATAGCAGCTCGAAATTCAGCCATTCTCAGGCGAATTTTTTTAGCACGCTTGGCCCCATGGGTTTTGTTCAGCTGTGCCCCCTCATTGAATTCTTTTTCAAACTTTTTGTTTTTAAATGATATATCCAACCCCGCCCTCCGTCAACATTTTTATTAACCCATTGGGTTAATAATATTACAATTCATCAAATAGCTTGTCCATGGAATCTCGCAATGTCTTCGAACCATCTTTATAAATTCTTTCACTCAGAGGTCATCTTATCCGACAGGTCGCGGAATATCCTTCATCAGCACTTGGGTGAAAGGCCCAACCCCTCACGTGACCATAAATTCTGCTAAGCACCTTACTATCAACTGGTTTTTCTTTTTTACCCATATCTATCCTGACACAAAAAAAGGCATATTTTTGTGTCAAAGAGTACTCGACTTATGCTCCTTTGTTGACCCCCTCCAACATTTTCAGAAGATTGTCCATTGATGTCCGTAACTCTTTCGAGCTGTTCTGCCAATCTGCAATCGATTGCTCTAAGTCTTTTGCGCCATAAGCGGCCTGTTCTTCAGCGACAGTAAGCCCGGAAGAATTGTTTGCCCGAACGTAAAGTGGAATACTGAGATTGCTGCTCTTCTCACGAATTGCATCGTTGCTGATGACCCGGGAAAATCCTTCCACATCGGAAAAGGACTGGTAGGCTTCGACAATCCTTTGTATGTGATCATCAGTGAGGAAGCTCTGCGCACGCTCGCGAGTGACCTCATTTACCGCATTGATGAAGAGCACCTTGTTTCGGCGCTCCTTGGGCTTATTCATCCGGCAGATGACAACACAGGCTTCCATCGGAGAATTGTAGAAGAGGTTGGGACCCAAGCCGAGAACGCATTCGACCACATCATGCGCAACCAACTTTTCGCGCATCGCAGATTCTTCATTGCGAAACAAAACGCCGTGCGGAAAGAGGATGGCGCAGCGCCCCGTCTGCGGGTTCATGCTTTTGACGATGTGTTGCCAGAAAGCATAATCTGCACGCCCCTGCGGCGGGGTTCCATAGATGTTTCGCCCCCAAGGATCAGAAGACCAGGCATCACGGTCCCACTGTTTGATCGAGTAGGGTGGGTTGGCCAGCACCAGATCGAACTGCTGAAGTTGATCCCCCTCAACAAAGACAGGGTTGGCAAGGGTGTCACCACGCACGATTTTGAAATCCTCAATTCCGTGCAGAAAAATGTTCATCTTGCCGATCGCTGACGTCAGCAGGTTGCGTTCCTGGCCGAAAAGCTTAAGGTTGCGCCACTCCTTACCCTGCCGTTTGAGGTGGGCCACAGCCGAAAGCAGCATCCCCGCAGAGCCACAGGTAGGATCGTAAATCGACTCACCTGGCTGCGGCTCAAGCATCTCGGTCATCAGGTGAACCACGGTCCGGTTGGTATAGAACTCTGCGGCCGTATGCCCTGAATCATCGGCAAACTTCTTGATCAGAAATTCGTAACCAACACCAAGCTCATCCTCAGGGCAATTGGCCAATGAAAGCGTTTGGGAACTGAAATGCTCGACCAGCTCTCGTAGCATGCGGTCCGGCAGGCGATCCTTGTTGGTCCACTGTGCATCACCAAATACGCCGAACAAAGTGTCCGGGTTGGCCTTTTCAATTGCCCGCAAAGCATTCTGAATCGCCTTACCGACACTGCTGACATGGTTTCTCGTTACCGACCAATGGGCTTCTTCGGGAATCTGAAAACGATGCTGCTCTGGCATAGCGGCATACTCAGTGTCACCATCAGACTCTGCTAACGCCTCAGCTAATTCTTCATCATAAACATCACACAGGCGCTTGTAGAAAAGCAGGGGAAAGATGAACTGCTTGTAGTCTCCGGCATCGATATAGCCACGCAAAAGGGTGGCGGCTCCCCAGAGATAAGATTCAAGTTGTGATTGTGAAATTTGCTTAGAGCCTACGTGCATCAATTTCTTTTTCAGCAGCTTTTTAAGTTCGGCTGCGCGCTCACGAGTAACTAGCTTATTGTTAGCCCCATATTCCTCGGACTGGTGATTGGTATCGTCTGTATTGTCGCCAACTGTCACAGAAGTCCCTCCCGCGATAGAAGCTCCTTTAGCCGATCCTCAGCGGTATAGGCAGACTCAAGAGACTCTTTTAGGTTCGTCATGGCCTGCTCAACAGTTATCGTTTCTTCCTCAATGACAGGTTCGACATAGCGTGGGATGTTTAGGTTGTAATCATTCTCGCGGACCTCATCGAGGGTTACGACTCTACAGAGACCTTCGACATCCTGATAATCGGCATACCAGCCATTAATACGCTCGACTTGTTCAGGCTGCATTTCATTCTGTGCCCGACCGACCTTCATTTCTTTTGAGGCGTCGATAAAAAGAACCTTCTGCCGGTGTTCCTTAGATTTGCTCTGCTTGAAAATCAATACACAAGCCGCAAGCCCCGTTCCATAGAAGAGATTTTGCCCGAGACCAATGACCGCTTCGAGGATGTCCATTTCCAGCAGCTTTTTGCGGATCTGTCCCTCCTTGGACATGCGGAACAGCACGCCGTGCGGCAAAACCACGGCCATGCGTCCGGTTTTTGCTGCCATCGACTTGATCATGTGCTGCACCCAGGCGAAATCGCCCGATTTGGCAGGAGGCAACCCGGCGAAGTTGCGTCCATAGGGATCGCTGGTCCAGACTTCTTCTCCCCACTTGTCGAGTGAGAAGGGCGGATTGGCAATAACGCAATCGAACTGGGCCAGGCTATCACCAATGTGAAAAGCTGGTTGGCGCAAGGTATCGCCGCGCTCGACATGGAAATCTTCAGCGGCATGTAGAAAGAGGTTCATCCGCGCAATGGATGATGTGGTCAAGTTTTTCTCCTGCCCGTAAAGCTTGCCAAGCATCAACTTCTCGTCACCACCATGCTCGGTGACATAGTGAAGGGCTTCGAGAAGCATTCCGCCCGTTCCACAGGCAGGATCGTAGATTGTTTCCCCTGATTGGGGCGCCAGTATTCGCACCATCAGGGCAACAACAGAGCGCGGGGTGTAAAACTCACCAGCCTTTTTGTTGGTCAGATCGGCGAACTTCTTAATCAGGTATTCGTAGGATTGTCCCAGGATATCGGCACGGCAGTTTTTGTTGCCGAAGTTTAACTGAGAGAAGTGCTCGATGAGATCTTTCAGTAGAGAATCGGATAATCGGTCTTTGTTGGTCCACTGGGCATCGCCAAAGATGCCATGAAGCGTATCCGGGTTAGCCTGCTCGATACTTCGCATCGCTTTTTGAAGCGCATGTCCAATGTTTTCTGCTTTGCCACGAACATCCTGCCAATGACTATCTTCTGGGATCTGGAAACGGTGGTTCTCCGGGAAGTGCGCGTACTCGAAATCGCCATCCGATTCTTCTAAGGCGACAGCTAGCTCTTCGTCAAAGACATCCGATATCCGCTTAAAAAAGAGCAGTGGGAAGATATATGTCTTGAAATCCGCCGCATCAACTGGCCCGCGCAGGATATTGGCTGCATGCCAGAGATGATTTGACAGGGATGATATGTCGATGTTTTGTGGCTGTGATAGTACTGGTTTCATCAATGTTTTCCTGGAAATTTTCAAAATAAAAGACCGCGAGGAAATGCCATGCGGTCTTCATGCTCCCCCTCCAGAAATATATAGATTCAAGGGGGGCTTTGAAAGGGAAAAGGTTTTCAGCTTTTCCTCCTTATTGGATCTCAACGAGTGCTTCCCGAGCATAATCTGATGCAAAAAAACGACAAAAGCCGGGAAACAGGTGTTTTCTGATCACAAAAACATTTTTGACTCATTTAAAATACTCTTCAGATATTTATTACCCCAAAAGGAGACCTTCTATGTCAAAAAGAGAGGACGTTATGGCGTCACTAAAAAATCACTATATCTATGTAAACCAACCATCATCAGACACAAACAGCCACAAGGAGCCCATTAATTTAATTTTTACAGGCCCCATAACTCTCCACAAAAAGGATGACGTGGATCTCCTTTTCAAATCGGTTGTTGATGGTATTGCATACATACACAGGTTTAGTCCACATGAGTATTTTTTTGTGACCTCCATAATTAAAGAAAAAAATCTTTCTGCAGACCAAATAAAAAGTAGAATTATCGAAATAGTAAAAAATAAATCGTTCTCCAGCCCTGGAGTGAAATATTATGGGGATCCAAACATAAAAAGGGAACCTTCTAGGCTTCCACTATCAGGAACAGAGGAAGTATACGCCTTGAATTACTTTGGAAGCAGCATTTTTAATATAGAGATAGTCAATGATGATTTTGCAATTGTGATTGAACTTAACTCTCCAGATATCGATCAGGTTTATGAGGATTACGGACTGAGAAGTAAGATTGAACAACCGTGTCTTTAACAGAGAGGGAATGGATAGATATTTTCTGTGCAACGAATAGTTTTTGTACACACCGTGTGGGGTCTGGAACCCATCTCCGGGGAAGCGAAATTTCCTAAGAGTCCAATCCGCAACAATAAAGTCAGGAGCGAACCCCATAGATAGAGTCATCGACTTGATGAGTTCTTCTTTCTTTGCGATAGAAATCCACTCAGGGATTAAGAATTTTTTCTTTTCTTTTTTGTCTGACATTTCACGATCCTTTCTCTTGTATTGTTACGGTTTGAACCGTTACTTGATCCCTCGGCGTTCTTTCACTTCTTGTTGTTTTGTTTTCCGGCCCTTGCGTTTTTTGGGGCTAGAGCCTTTGGCCCGCCTGCTATTTTTCTCTGTAATTTCAAATAGTTGATCAAGCCAAGTCAAAAAATCTCGAGTAGAATACAGCCTTGCTCTTCCACACTGAAAAGACCTTGGTACAGAAGCCCCCTTGGCGCGGCGGTTGAGAATAGTTTTAGGACTCAAAAACGGAAAGTATCGACTGATTTCCTGATGCCAAATACACGGGGGGTAATGGTCTAGGTGGTCAATAAATTTGAAGGCAACTCCATCTTTCTCCAGCGCGTTCTTGGCTTTTTGAGATGTCCTTTTTAATTTATCTTTTTCGAATTCTTGGTCCATGGATCTATTGGACCATATAATTTTTTTTGAAAGTGCTCAGAAAACACCGTTTTTGCGGCTTTTTCGTTCGATTTGGGTCGATTGAAGCTTAATGACCTATGGACCTTTCTAATGAAGGCAGGTATTGTCGGCTCTAGGGAAGAGGCCATTGGCTCAAAAAATGCCAATTATCGTAAGATCAATATAGTGGAGAGAAAAATAACAATGAAACATCTAAGCCACTAATAAAAAGCTCCAAGACAGCGGAGGGGGGGGGATGCCGCCTTGGAGCTTCTAGAGAAGAACTGAGCCCCTCTCACTGAAACTTATACTGCTACCTTGCAGTCGCTGTCAAATCATCGGTCACTCCCGCTCCTGCAAGCCCGTTAGTCAACCTTCAGCAAGTTATGCCGCACTGTTCTGGATCTGAACATTTTGTCGTGTTGAGATCGTTTCATTTCCGTTTTCTTCTACGATATAGACTCGCTGGCCGCTGAAAAATAACGAAACATCCTGAAACTCTTCTTCACAACGCTGCCAGCGTTTGTAGCGACCATCCTTAACTTGAATGCTATAGGAGCGAGTAACATTCACACTATGGACCTGCTCCATCTTTGCTCGCCGGGCATCTTTTTTCTGTTTTTCCTCAGCGGCCTTTTGTTCTTCAAGCTTCCTCTTCTTCTCTAGCTCGAGCTTCTGAGCAGCGAGCCTCGCTTTGTCTTCTTTCCTCTTCTTTTCTGCCTGTACCTTACGTTTTTCTTGCTTTTTATCGATTTCTTCCTGAGAGGGCAACAAGGCCGTTAGCCTAGATAGATACTCCTCCTTGCCTGGCCACGTCGGTGCAGCAACTGGCACTCGGACATATTGCTGGGAGCGGTATTTAGCTCTTTGTTTGACCCCCTCTAAACCTTCCTTAACAACAAACTCAGGTAACCAAGCGTTTCCTTCCGCATCACTATAAATGATGCTTGCCGCCGTAATGAAGGTAGACTTGCCAATACTGGGAGTATATTGAGGATTTGGGCCAGGTTCGCCCCTATAAACTTCGATTGAGCATCTTCTGCTTTTCTCTGACGGCCCCTTGCCAACTTTTACACACAGCCACTTTATTGTGTGCGGGAATTTGCGGAGGCTAAATCCAATCCATTCAACAATGTCGTTGAGTTCTTCTAGCCTGGAATCCAGGTCGAGAGGTGAGTCGATAGAAAATATTTGTTGAATTCTGCCGAGCCTATTTTCGAAAACCTGCCTCGCAGCTGCAATAGCCTTTTCTTTTCTGTCAGCTTTGCCATAAATTGCTGGCAGCGCTTCAATTGCTTCAAATATTTCCTGTTCGATTTCGGTCATTGTTTTCCCTCCTTTGTACGTAATAATGACAGAAACCTTATGGCATGTCTACACGCAAAACCACACAACCTCCTGTTTTACAAGGCTTTTCTCGCACAAAAGTGTGCGAGTGAAAAATAAGAAACATCTGATTTCAATGCATTTCCTGTTGCTACATTAAAGAAAATAAAAGCAATTTTTTTGAAAAACCAAAGATCTTTGCAAGAGGATATATTGACAAGCGCAAACTCAGCTTAGATGAAATGGATAGATTGCTTATTCATCCATATTGCGCCTTTTTTGATGTGCTCAAGGTTTGATTTCGGCTGACAAAATCCTGTAAACACTGCTCAAGCCGACATTGAGCTCTGCAGCGATTTCTGTTTTTTTCTTTCCCTGCTCAGCCAACTCAACAATCCGCTTGGTCTGTGCAAGTACAGTCGGTTTACGCCCTTTGTATTTACCGGCAGCTTTGGCTTTAGCGATCCCTTCACGCTGCCGTTCCAGCATCAGTTCGCGCTCAAACTCGGCGATGGCTCCAAGCATTGTCAACATCAGTTTGCCAGTTGGAGTGGTTGTGTCCAGGTTGATATTTAGCGCCCTGAAGGCAATGTTCTTTTGCTGAAGGTGATCAACGACTTCCAGCAAATGCTTTGTAGATCGAGCAATTCGATCCAGCTTGCAGCAAACAACCGTGTCACCTTCTCTGGCGTAGTCGAGCAAAGCCGAAAGTTGTGGACGGGAGATATCCGCGCCGGAAACCTTTTCCCGATAGATTTTTTCACACCCGGCCGTCTGCAACTGTTCGATTTGAACATCAAGTTGTTGATCTGCTGTGCTGACACGAGCGTAACCGATAATCGCCATGCAACATTCCTATTGAGGTCTAGATGTTGTGGGAAATTCTTCTTAAAACTCTGTAGCGACTTGTGTGGGAAAACTTTCCGGCTACCTTGTTTCTCCCGCTGGACCGTGCCCTATTTAGAGAAAATATCTCTGCTACATTCTGCTTGGTGCGTTCAGTTGTTAACGCGGGGCGCACCTACCGCCGCAAGGTATTGCTCTGTTTGCGAGCTTCAGTTTTTTACGTGGGGAGTCGCTTCCGCCACAACATTCTTGAAATGTGTCTATTGAGAATCAAGGTACCTTCTTCGTCCCGAGATAATGTAAGTATCCATCAACTCTTCTTCTCCTCAGGAATTTCAATACCTCGTCTCCGAGCCTCTAAAATCAAGTCGACGGCCCAACTGCATCCGGACTGACTCCGACGAAACTGATCAGCTCGTTCCGCAACTTGCTGAAGGTAATCACAAATTTCTTCATCAGGAGTTTCAGAGTTAATATCTGGCAACGTATGTGTCTTTGTCATTTCTTGTCCCTTTGTTGGTTAAGGAATCCCTCCTTCATTGCCCTCGCATCCGACAGAGCATGGTGCAATTGCCACTCTGGCGTCCTGACCGCACGATTCTCGATCAACTGCCATTCGAGCGGTTGCTCTAGCAAGTTTTTCAGAAGTTCGTAATCACCATCGTAGTCACAGCAGATTTGGACATTTTGAAACCTGCTGAGCCATTCTAAAAGATCCTGTTTTACCAAATCTCTTGGCTTAGCTTGATCTCCGCTCAAAAGGTTGTTGGGCTGATACCCGCCAATACGCTTGAGAAGAAACTTGTTTTGCCGAACCTGAAGGTCCGTTGTGCCATAGTTTTTCGATAAAAACCCGAGATGCTCCAGCAGTTCCGTGTCTACTTGCAGTGCTTGATCGAGCATTTCCTCCTTGGCCTTCGAAAAAAGGTTGTCAACATCGCATTCGTACTGGAGCAAGTCGAGATGTTTGTCGAGTTTTGAGTAGAGCTTGTAGCCAACCCGCCCTTCAGAGAGCCAGGGCAACACCCAGGCCACCACGAACATCGTGCACTCAACCAGTTTCCAGCCATCAGTCAATTCTCGGTAGAATTCATGCCCATCTTCGCTGACCATGCCGATGCTGATCAGCTTGGGCTTTTCGAGGCTTGAAAATTCAGTATCAACAAAAATCCTCATAACCGCCTACTTCCTATTCTATAGTGAACCCCGCCAGAGGCCGGAGGCTGGTCCAGCGGGGAGTAAATCTCTTTTCACGCCAATGAAACGAATTTGCTTACCCATATAACTTTTCCAACTTCTGTAGAATCAGATCTTCCTCTTCTGGGCTGAGTGGACAGAAAAACCTTTCCATCTCATCCGGGCTATCAGGCACAAATCCAAGATCCAACATGATGTGCTGCTCAGCGGGGCCGCGTGCTTCTTCACCGAACGCTTCAACAACGATTTCAATTCCTTTCCGGTGGTGCAGAACAACCCGATGCGTCATGCTTCGCGTCAGTTCGTAGTACTGGTCGAGAAAAATATGGACCTCTGCCCAAGGTCGTCCGAATTTCTCTTGGCAGGCCTTTTCGTGTTGCTCCTGGTTCACTTTAAATCTCCAACTCCAACCAGGGGTTGAACCCCTCGATCCGCTCTTTTGCGTACCCTTTGCAGTTCTGCCAGACTTCGGTCTCGCCAACCTTAAAATGCTGACCAACATGACTGTGGCCACAAATCCAGTATCTGGCGCCGCTTTGCAGGATTAAATCGTCAAGGTCACTGGCAAAGCCGGCACTGAGCAGATCTTCCGTATAATCGGGATGAATACATTTTGCCGATGGACCGTGGTGAGACACCACAACCAGTGGTTTCCCTCGGTAAATCTCAAACTGTTCGACCAACCAGGCTTTGTGCTGCTCATGGATCTTCAGAGCCTGCAACGTGCTTAGGCGTCTATGGTTATTTTGGCTTTGCCGAATCAGGCGATAATCATTGAGATATTGACCGACTTGAAAACGTGCCTGAGCCTCTTTCTCCTCACCAAACAAATTGAAATCTGTCCAAAAAGTGCAACCAACGAACGTGACACCCTTGATCTCCACTGCATCGCACTGCAGAAAATGAATTCCTTTTCTCTCGCATGCGGTTCGCAAACGCTCATCTTCGTCCTTAAGAACACTTCCGTAATATTCGTGATTGCCTGCGATGTAAATAATCTCTCTCGAACCAAAGATTCTACGGAGTTCGGCGGGACCATCGGTTTTGGTGTGAATGTCGCCGGCGGCAATAATGACGTCTGCTTTGCCGCGATACGTGGCGAGCTGTTGCCAATGACTCTCAATGTGCATGTCGGCAATGGGAAAGATTTTCATCTTACCTCTCTTCGCTAAAGATTAGTGCCATACGAGGATTTGTCTGTTTTGTGCTTCACGGACCAACGCGACAGCCCACATATAGGTACTCTGTTCCGCTTTGTATTGATCAAGGTTGTCGAAAACCGAATGGACCCATGCGAGGATTTGTTCGTCAGGAACTGTTGGGTCGATTTTCGGTAAATCATTCCGCATCTACGCTGCCTCCCAAAATCTGAGATTTACAGTTCAGTCCGACCATGGACATGCTTGGAAAACATCGTTTGTCAGCACGTCTACTGCACTTAACGGCTTACCATAGGCAGCCCCGGTATCAACGTTGATTCGACCTGCCTCAAAGCATGGCTTATCCGGTACCGGGGTATGACCGACGACAATTGTTTCTCCGTCTGTTCCTTTGCCGCCATAGCGCTCCCACAACAAAATCCAGGGGTCGTCAGAAGCCTGCTGAGCTATATCTTTGTTGGTATACCGTGTCTGATATCCGGCATGGACAAACGTAAAATTGTCATGCTGATAATAAAGTTGAGTCGCCTGGAAAAAACCCAAGTGCTCTTGAGGAAGTTCACCCAGCATGATGTATTTTGGCCACAAAACATTATCGTCATGGGAACTGTCTCTAACCATTTCAACGCCGTAACTCTTTAGCGTCTCTTCGCCGCCGTTGCGCTTGAAGCATGCCACATCGGTATCCCTGATCATTTCACGGCCCCAGGTCGCAGAGATTTCTTCGAGTCGCTTGCCCTGGAGAACTCCGCAAGAAATCAGAGAATCCAAAAATAGCTGTTCGTGGTTGCCTCGCAAAAATACGGTTTGCGGGAAAATGAATTGAATATCCAGTAAATCTTCGATAACTCCAGGACTGTCGGGGCCCCGGTCGATATAGTCGCCCAAAAATACCAGCTGATCTTCAGTTTCTGGCTGGATCTGATTGATGAGGTCAGCAAGCAACTTCCTCTGTCCGTGAATATCACCCACTGCGATCAAGCGCTTCATAATTTCTCCTCAATAATCTTTTTCAATTCGCTCCACGCAACCGGGCGAAAATCCCAGGCATCGATACCGACATCGATGTACCTTTGATCGTCAATGCCTCCACGGCCGTGTAAATGCCCATGGATATTGAAGGCAAAACGATGATTCAACTGTTGCGGATGCACCGGCACATGGGTCAATAACGCAGCTCCTTTGAAAAAGAGCGATCCGTGCAGCTTGGCGAAGACCTGAAGGTACTCTTGGGTATCCAAATTGTCGTGATTGCCGAGGATCAGTTTTTTGTAGCCATTCAATCTGCGAACACAATTAAAACCCTGCTTTCCGAAAGAAATATCGCCAAGATGGATCACTGTATCGACCGGCCGAACCACAGAGTTCCACTGCTCGATCAGGAATTCGTCGTGCTCTTCGATGCTTGAAAACCGGCCACGCTTTTCTGGTTCGTATTCCAGGATCTTTTCGTGGCCAAAATGGTGGTCGGCTGTCAGGAAAATCTCTTTCATTCAGGTCTCCAGCATGTCAAAAAACGTTTACTTGAACGAAGCAAAGTCCCTCTTTTCCATAATCTCATCTGCCAAAGCCTCTTGCGGCCTTAACGCCACTCGACAAAATCCCAGGTATATGCAGACATAAAATGATCATCAACCATGATGTCGGCAAAACCTGCTCGCTCTGCCACAAATGCACAGAATTCAAGTTCCAGTTCGCGGCTCGAACTCATGTTCTGCAGTTGCTTTACCAGACGAGCGACATACAGTTCATTACTGGCATCAGAGTTTTTATGGAGCCAGCAAACGAAAGCCTCTTCAACGGCAGGTGTCATCACTGCCTGAATCGTTGCTTTCAGCGAGAGCATGAGTCACTCTCAATAGCTTTCAAAAGTTTCCGGGCTGTCTTTTGATGATCGACTCCGCTTGACTTCATGCGGGATTTCAACTCGGCAAATTCGGCAGCACTGAGTCTTTTGGGTGGCAGAGTGATCTTGAATGTTCCGTCAGGAGGAAGTGTTTTGAGCCATTCCTTCAAACCCTTCGAAATCGTACTGCTTACAGCATCCATCTTTTTGTCCATATCGCCTCCTGTTCAGAGAAAACTCGTCAGAACAAACAAAACGCCCCATGGTCGAAAAAGTGATCCTTGAGTGTTCTGTGCGCGAAAAAATAAAATGATGATGATGTAGAGAAGATCTTTGAAATGTAGCTTGGAAGGCTGAAATCATTATAAGGTTTAGCTGAAGAATCCGGAACCCGTAAAATAAAGAAAAAGCATTTTTTTTATTTTTTCTACTCTGGACAGTTTACGGGTTCCAGATTTTTACTTTGTTTGATAAAATTATTCTATAAGAAAATCTGATTATCTTTGAGTTTCAAGGTTCGACGAAGTTATATTTTTTTACTAACAAAAAAGTATTAATTTTATTTTTCCAGATACAGTTAAATAATTATATTATCAACCTATACTAAAGTAATAAAATATCATCATACTTATAAAGAACAAATCCAACCAAACTTGAACAGCCATATATTTATTTCAATCCTCTAAAAATAGAATTCATAAAAAAAGCTCAGTAAATAGGCTCACAATTACTACCAAAAGCGAAAAAGGAGGCTCATATGGCTTATAGCGAAGTTTGTCCATTTTGCAGAACAAGGATCAATACAGGCGCGACAGCATGTAGAGCATGTGGCGCGTATATGCGCAGAAGAGGTGATATGCAGGAGGTGACAATTGTAGATGCGTTTTGCCTGCTTCTCCTTTTCGGCGCGGGTGTCGTTTTAGTTCAAGGGTTCACTAGATATGGTCTCGAAACACTCTTGGATAAAGAGGTTTGGTGGTCTATCGGAGGCGCAGCGTTAGCTATGCGTTTCTTTTATGTCCGAGCCCAGGAGGCAGCTGAAATCGTGTGGTACAAAAACTGACCAAATGCGACAGCCAATTAGAAAAAGCCGCCACCCCGATATTGAGGTGGCGGCTTATCATAAAGTCATAACCTGAAACAAACCGCCTTGCTCCCTGCCTTTGCCAATATTCTAAAAGACATGTGACAGAGAGTTTTGAAAGGATTTTTGGTAGGTAATAGAAGTTCGTCTGGGGAGATAATCCCAACTCGCTAGATATCCTAAGTTTATGCAGTCTCAATGCCCTGTGACCGACAACTGTTTTTGGGATTTCCATGCACTTAACAATCGGATTTACTATACATAATATTGATTTAACCAATCATCGGACAATTGATTTCAAATGACTTATAAAAAATGGCCCTGTTTACCGATAGCAAACAGGGCCGGATAACGATCAGCTAGCGTTGAGTCTTTAGTTGGTCGGATAGGAGACCTTCAGAACCATGCCTTCACGGCTCTTTGGATCGTAGATTCCCTTTTCCAGACCTTCCTGGAACCACTCCTGCTTCAAGCCCTTGAGGAACTCGTTCTTTTCATCGACCAGCTTGTCGAACGGCAGGCCGATAACGGCTTGAGCTTGTTCCTTTGTTGAGAAGTCAGGTGCTTCGAAATCAGCAGCACCGTACTTGGCAAGCAGGGTGCGCAGCTTGATACGTGCTTCCTGACCCTTTTCAATCGCGCTGCCGAGCACACGAAGGGTCTCTTCCGGTGCGTGGAAGAAGGACCCGTGAGCAGCGATCGAGTAATCCCAGCGCCACTGGGCATGACGGATATCGGTCTGGGCCGCCTTCATTTCTTCGTCAGTGGCACCCAGTTCGATTGCTTTACCAGCCTCCAGATGGGCCCTGGCGATAACCTGAGTGGCCTTCAGGTGCAGCTCGTCCTTACGTGCCAGCTTGTCTTCAACAGTCTTCTTAAACTCTGCCTCGGTGCCGCTGTGGCAGTTCAGACAGGTGTTAGCGATATCCTTGAGCGGGCTGCCAACGTTGTGGTTGGAGTACTTGACGCCACCTTCGCGGACGTAAGGCATGTGGCAGTCGGCACAGGCCAGGCCGGCTTTACCGTGCGCGCCGGTAATGAAGGTTTCAAAACCAGGATGCTGAGCTTTGAGCATCGGGGTCTTGCTGACTTTATGTGTCCAGTCGACGAAGTTTCTTTCATCGTAATACTGCTCGATATCTTCGGCGGAGAAACCATTGTTCCACGGGAAGGTGACCACAGCAGCTGTTTGCTCCTGACCAGCGTCATCAGTCCACTTAGTCTTTTTAAAGTAGTACTCGGAGTGGCACTGCACGCAAACCAGGGTCCGCATATCTTGATGGGTGGCATCAGCGAACGGCATGCTGCCTTCTGCATCGAGTGCACGTTTGATGTAATCGCGGGTCACGGTCAGCTTCATGGTTTCGTTGTCGTGGCAATCAGCACAACCGACCGGGTTGACTATTTCGCCACCATGACGCGCCCACTTTCCGGTGTAAAAATCGTTTTCGCCCATCTTGTCGATCAAGCGCGGGACATCAGGGGATTTACAGGTCCAGCAGGCAGTCGGCATCGGACCGGTCTTCTTGTCAACCGGTGCGCCGGTGCGCAGGGTGTTGATGTTGTCTTCCAGGATGTAATAATGACCACGCGGTGCGTTGTAGTCTTTGGAGAAGCCGTATCCGGCCCACATAACGATTTGTGCCGGGTTGTCCTTCAGTACATCTTTGATGTCGTCACTCTTCTTAGTCTGCATGTAGGAATCAAACTGACGAGGGTAGTACTTGCCCCACTCGGCGCTGCGCGGCTCAAACTTCTTAATTTGCGGTGTGGCGTTGATCTGTGCCTGCTCGGCCTTGTTTTCCTTGATCGACACCGCCAGCAGCAGCATCGGCACCATGACGATGACACATAGTCCAGTTACAAGCGTTGATCTCTTCATAAGTCGTTTCCTCCGGAAGTTTTCTATAATTTAGTCAAGAACCAGGTTCTCTTGAGTCGTTGTCAGGTTGCGGGTGATGCCATGCGGGACTTCGCGATGACATTCCCAGCATTTGCGGCCCATCTGCACATGACTTTCTGTCTTACTGTACAGTTTGGCATTCTCCAGCATCTGCGAGACAATGTTGCCGTGGCAGGAGATGCAGTTGTCTTGAATCCGCTTTGCCGCATTATCAGTCGCACGCAGGTTATAGCCGTAGGTTTTGAAGGTCATGGCCATCGAATGATTGAAGCCGTCCCTTGCCTTAGCCATGTACTTATTGAAAACGGAATCACGCGGCAGGTGGCAGTCGACACAGGTCGCCCGTCCGCGATGTGAACTGTGTTGCCAAGTCGCATAGTGAGTGTTCATGGTGTGACAGG
>NZ_FQZT01000038.1 GCF_900142125.1 Malonomonas rubra DSM 5091 | reverse complement strand
GGAGACCAGTCAAGGGCACCTAAGTGGACTGAGTGTTGGCCTATTAGGAAATCAGTGGACTGGCACCAGCGCACCTACCAAAACGCAATTTCCTATTTCAGCAAATCGGTCGATCTGGCCTAAAATTCCATTTCAAAAGAAATTTGGCGATTTTTGTAAAGGGACAAAGCCTCTACTAGTCCTCTATGATCTTCACATAATTGAGATTGCTGTTCGTCAAAAAAAAGCGGCCCACCTGCTATCAGGAGGCCGCTTCTAAAATTGAATCATTCCTTGGTTACTAATTACGCCAGCAACCACCCATGTGGCCAGCCATCCGGCTCATGTGTCCCGATCCCATGTGGCGACCTTGGCCCATCCTGCCCCAGTGGTTTTGATGGTCACAGCCATTGTAGCCACAGCGGAACCATGAGCCATTTCCACCAGCAATAAAGCTGCCAGCTTCTTTGTTAGCTTTGTTCAACAAGGCCCAGTACTGCTTCTCCAGATCGACAATTTCTGTTTCCAGATTCCGCAAAGCGCCAACTGTGGTGCTGTCGTTTGCACTGGCAGAGCGATATTCTTCGGTCTTGCTGTTGAGGGTGGCTTGTAGCTCATCCAGTTGCCCAGAATACTTTTCTTTCACTGCATCCAATTGTTGTTGCTCTTCGGTTGTTAGATTCGTGCTTGAATAGGCCGAACCCGAGCTATACTCGCCGCGGCAATTCCAGCAGGCAAAACTGGTCGAAGCGACAGCTAGAAATCCGACAACCAGAGTAAAAATGAGGATTTTTTGTTTCGCTGTTGTGTTGATCATAATCTTGCTCCTTTAGTGTTGATATGGGATTTAACTAGAACCGGTTGATTCAGCATTAGTTGACTGGCTCTCGTTGCAGTAAGGACAGTATGACCAGTCGTGTTCGATGATCCGGCTGCAGTTCGGACAATTGTGTTTCAGGGTGTCGCCACAATGCGGACAACGGAAGTAGGTTGCGTGAATTGCCCCTGAGCATTTCGGGCAACTAAGACCATGAGGCGCTGGTGTTGGCTGCCGTCTGAAAATCAGCCAAATGATGGCCGCAACAAAGATCACCATAAAGAAGCCCGGCATAAACCAACCGCCCATGTGCCATCCGCTCCATGCGGAACCTGGACCACAAAACATATTTTGTCCTCCTAGTATCTCGAATGTCCGCAACCACGGTAGTGGGAGTGCGCATTATCAGTGTTTGATGAGTAGTGACCATGGCCATGTCCACCCCAATGTCCCCAAGAACCACAGCCAGACAGCAGGAACAGGCCTCCCGCCAGAACGATAAGTAACAGAATAGTTTTCAGCATGATGCGCTCCTTTGTGTGATCGTTACCTAAATAAAGAGCAATGCCGGTGCCAAAACTGTAAGTTGTTGTAAATGCAGAGCTGTTGCTTTTGGAGATGGATGGGGGCGGTAAATATTTTTACTGTTTTTGCGGCCGAAACCTGACCATTGTCAAAAGTTTTGACAGCTTCAGGTCAGGCCGTATTCCTTGAGTTTGTTCTGCAGAGTCTGGCGGGTGATGGCGAGGATTTCGGCGGCACGGGTGCGGTTGTTATCGGTCTGCCGCAGGGTGGAAAGAATCAGCTCTTTCTCCATCTCTTTCAGGGTCAGTCCGGGACGGATGGCAAAGGGGCGCTCGCTGTTGTCTGCATAGGACTGACGAACCTGCACAGGCAGGTGATGAAGTGAAATCTGTTCCTCCAGGCAGAGGATCACTGCTCGTTCGATGGCATTTTCCAGCTCCCGGATGTTTCCCGGCCAGGCATAGGCCAAAAGGGCTTCCATCGCTTCCGAGCTAAAGCTGCGGATGTCTTTGCGGTTCTTGTCGCAGTACCGCTTAAGAAAATGCTCTGCCAGAGCCGGTATGTCCATCGGTCGTTTTCGCAAGGGGGGCAGGTGGAGCGGAACTACGCTGAGGCGGAAAAAGAGATCCTGTCGGAAAAGTCCTTCTTCAACCATTTGTTCCAAATTCTTGTGGGTCGCTGCAAGCAGACGAACATCGACCTTGATGGTTTTTGCGCCGCCGAGCCGTTCGAATTCTCCTTCTTGCAGCACACGCAGAATTTTCGCCTGGGTAGTTAGGCTCATATCGCCTATTTCATCGAGAAACAGGGTTCCTTTGTCGGCCAGTTCAAAGCGCCCTTTGCGTTGCTCGGCAGCACCGGTAAAAGCCCCTTTTTCATGGCCGAACAGTTCACTTTCCAAGAGATTTTCATGTAGAGCAGCACAGTTGACCTTGATAAAGGGCGCATCCTTACGCTGGCTGTTGTGATGAACCGCTCCGGCAACCAGTTCCTTGCCGGTTCCGGACTCGCCAGTGATCAGTACAGTGGCATCGGCTGGTGCAACCAGGGCCAGGGTTTCGGCCAGTTCCTGCATCGGCTGGCTGCTGCCGATCAGGTTGCCGAGGTCGAACTTCTCACCCAGCCGTTGCTTCAGGGAGCTGTTCTCCTGCTGCAGGCTGGTGAAATCGAGAGCCCGCTTGACGGTCATGCTCAAGGCGTCGCTGTCAACCGGCTTGGTCACATAGTCGAACGCCCCTTGTTTCATCGCTTCGACGGCATTTTCCACCGAGGAGAAGGCGGTAATGATAATGACCGGTAGTTCCGGCTTGTGTTTGCGGATCTCTGCCAGAGCCTCTAACCCGTCCATCCGCTGCATCTTCAGATCAAGCAGTACCAGGTCGATATGTCTCTCTCTGGCCAAATGAACTGCGACATCGCCATCATCCGCTTCGATAATTTCGTAGCCCTCGCTCCCGAGGTGGGCTTTCAGCATGGTGCGGTGAGCATTATCGTCGTCAACCAGAAGCAGGGTTTTCATAGCTTGGCTCATTCTCGCTCCTTTCGACGCGGCAGAATAATGATGATGCAGGTTCCTTCGCCGGGCTGACTATCAACCTCGATGCGGCCATGATGTTGTTCGACGATCTGCTGGACAACGGCAAGGCCAAGCCCGGTGCCATCTTTCTTGGTGGTATAGAAAGGATCGAACATTTTCGCCTGTTCATCGTTGGAAACGCCCTTACCGGTATCTTGTACCCACAGGCGAATATCTTCAGTTATTTTACCCCCGAGAAAAATACTGCCACCGGCATCGGTTGCTGCCATGCTGTTCTGTAGCAAGTTAAGCAGAACCTGTTGAAGCAGGTCTGGATCTGCGTACAGCATGAGGCCCGTTTCTGGAAGTTGCAGCGTCAGGTCAATCTGCTTATTATCGGCTTCCTCCTGGACAAAAGTCAGACACTTCTGGGCGATAGTGCCGAGGTCAATTTCGATCATTTCGGGGTCACGCGGCCTGGAGAATTGCAGCAGGGCGGAGACTGTGCGATTAAGACGATCCACCTCGCCAACCATCAAGTCGGCGTATTCCTTCGCCTGAGAATCCTGCTTGGCGTTGCGAGAAAAATACTGGGCGAAGCCCCGGAGAGTGCCGAGTGGGTTGCGGATCTCATGGGCAACCCCTGCTGCCATCTGTCCGAGCGCCGCATGGCGGCGAGAACGCTCCAAGGCATCTTCCATCGCCTTGATCTCGCGCTGGTCGCGTAGAATCAAGACCATCCCACGCAAATCTCCTTCCCGGTCACGCAAATTGGATGCACTGACCTTCAGAGGAACCGTTTCGCCATCCTG
>NZ_FQZT01000017.1 GCF_900142125.1 Malonomonas rubra DSM 5091 | reverse complement strand
CAGCGGCTTGCAGGCTGAAGGCTATTCTCACAAAGCCATCATTCAGAGCAAGACCGCCGAAAAAGAAAGCGTGCTGCCGGGCGTCCACTTGGTAACGTCACTAGCAAAGCGGGTTATGCTCGGCACCTTCCAGGGGCGCTTTGACCCGCAGTATTTGCAGCGCTACCTGGATGAATATGTCTTTCGCTTCAATCGCCGTAGCTGCAGAGCAGTTGGTAAGCGATTTTGGCGAATCATGCAACAAGCCGCTCAATCAGCGCCAGTTCCTTTGAAGAATCTGGTTCTGGAACCTGCTACTTGAGCGAGGTGGATAACCAGATTAAGTTATTTGGTTTTTTCCCAGTCGGCGAGAAATTTTTCGATACCAGCATCGGTCAGCGGGTGCTTGGCCAGTTGAGTCATGACGCTGTAGGGGATGGTGCAGATGTCGGCGCCGATCAGCCCGGAATTGAGAACGTGCAGCGGGTTGCGGATTGAGGCGACGATAATTTCGGTTTCATAGCCGTAGTTGTCGAAGATGGTGCGGATCTGGTCGACTCCGTCCATGCCGTCGTGGCTGATGTCGTCGAGGCGGCCGACGAAGGGGGAAACATAAGTTGCGCCTGCTTTAGCAGCCAGCAGCGCCTGCAGCGGCGAGAAGATCAGGGTGACGTTGGTCTTGATCCCTTCGGCAGTGAATTGCTTGGTTGCCTTCAGTCCTTCGGTGGTCATCGGCACCTTGATGACGATGTTTTTGTTGATCTTTGCCAGTTCGCGCCCCTCCGCCAGCATGCCTTCGGCATCCAGAGCAATGACTTCAGCCGAGATCGGGCCGTCGACGATTTCGGTGATTTCGATGATGACTTCACGGAAATCGCGGCCGCTCTTGGCGATCAGCGAAGGGTTGGTGGTGACGCCGTCAACCAGTCCCAGCTCGTGGGCGGCGCGGATCTCTTCTACTTCTGCGGTGTCGATAAAGAATTTCATCAATGTCTCCTTTTAAGGACTGTAAAAAGATAAGTTTACTTGTGGTTTTTTTTGTACTCTTTCAGACACTTCTTCGAGCAGAAGTAGTGCTGTTTTCCTTTGATATTGGCTGAAACCGCATCGCCGAGCGGGATAAAGGTGCCGCACTGCGGGTCTTCCACCATCTGCTCGCCTTCACTGCTGCGTGGTTGCCGGCGCGACATCCAGCCACGTTTTTCCTTTTTCGGTTTCGGGTTGATCATGCCCTGCAGCATCGAATAGCCGACGAAGCACAGCAGAATCAGCATCAGAATTTTAATCATGATCTGTCCATTTCTCTTGCAAACGGATTATCCCCGTGGCCGGTGGCAGTTGAGCAAGCAGTTCGGCGACTGTGCGGTGTTTCTGCGGGTGGATAAAGTCCGCGGCCAGTTCCGCCAGCGGCAGCAGAACAAAGTGACGCTGATGCAGGCGGGGGTGGGGAATCTCCAGCTCTTTGGTTGTCAGTACCTGCTGACCGTAGAACAGCAGGTCGAGGTCGAGGGTGCGTGATCCCCAGAGAACCTCCCGGGTGCGGCCGGCGTCATCTTCGATCTGCCGACAGACTTTGAGCAGCTCATAAGGGGACAAGTCACTGCTCAGTTCGACAACAGCGTTCAGGTAGTCGGGCTGACCTTTCGGCCCGCCAACCGGAGGCGTTAAATAAAGTGACGAGCAGGCGCTCAGGGTAATCTGCGGATGCTGTTGCAGACTGTCCATTGCTTCTTGGAAGGCTTGCTGCGGATTTCCCAGATTGCCGCCCAGGGCAATAAAAACTCGACTCTTGCTTACCGTTGTCATAACGTGCCGGATTAAAACACAGACAAGAAATCAAAATCAATTTGATAGGACAATTAATCATGCAATTGAGTTTGACCCTCGGGGTTGCCGATCTGGAGCGAACAGAAGATTTCTACCGCGAGATTCTGCAGCTGAAGCCGGAACGCAACCCTGCGGGTACAGATGGTCCCGATTTTCTATTGCTGCGTTGCACTGGAACCAGTATCGTTTTTCGCCCGCTGCAAATCCTCGAAGCGCAACATCCTGCCCTTTTGCAGAATCTGATTCGCCAGACCCTCGGTGTTGGCCTGCAGCTTGAGTTAAGTAGCCCGGACCTGTCAGCAATCCGTCTGGCCATTGACCGCTACGGTTGGCCGGTGGTTTATGAATTGGATGATAGTGAACATCAGCGCAGCGAAATCTGGTTGCACGATCCGGATGGCTATCTCCTGGTATTGAACGAGGAGCAAGCTTAATTTCAGTGCCTGCTCCCTCCCTGTATTATCTCTACTCATGGAAAATGATTTGAAACACCACTTTACTGGAATTGCCTTTGTCGGCCTGTTTTTGCTGACAGCGTTGCCGTTTGTTTCCTCTGGCCTTGCTTTGAGCGCAGGTTTTGCTTTCAGCTTTCTGTTTGGCAACCCTTTTCCACGCCAAACAGGACAATACAGTAAAACGCTTTTGAAGCTTTCTGTTGTCGGGCTCGGGTTTGGCGTGAACATTGTCAGTGTCTTGGAGGTCGGCAGGGATTCCCTGCTGCTGACCCTGATCAGCCTTCTGGTGACGATTCTTGTCGGTCAAGGGCTTGGCCGATGGTTGCAGGTCCCGGCAAATACACGTCAGTTGATCGCTTTCGGGACAGCAATTTGTGGCGGCAGTGCGATTGCAGCAATGGCTCCGGTGATCAAGGCGAAGGACGAGGAGATCGCGGTATCGCTGGCCACGATTTTTACCCTGAATGCGCTGGCTTTGCTGCTTTTCCCTCCGCTTGGCCAGCTTTTTGGGTTAAGCCAGGAACAGTTCGGTCTCTGGGCTGCGCTGGCAATTCACGATACCAGCAGCGTGGTTGGTGCTGCCGCAGCGTTCGGCAGCGTGGCTTTAGCAGTCGGGACCACGGCTAAGCTGACACGGGCACTGTGGATCGCGCCCTGTGCCCTGCTCGCCGGGGCCTACTACAAATCTGCAGAGAAAACCGGTATTCCTCTGTTTATCCTCGGTTTTATTGCCGCTGCCGGCATCAGTTCCTGGCTGAGTGCTTACGCACCGATCTGGGACGGAATTTATGGCATTGCCAGGCAGGCTCTGGTGATGACCCTTTTCCTGATCGGTAGCGGGTTGACCAGAGAGGTCCTCAAACAGGTCGGCCTGCGCCCACTGCTGATGGGCCTTCTGCTCTGGATACTGGTCAGCGCCGCAACGCTGACGCTGATCTGTAGTGGCGTTATCGGCTGACAGCTCATTTTTTGATTTGCAGATTACTTCAATAGCTTGCCGATAATTTCCCGGTACTTGGTTTCGATCACGTGACGCTTTTTTTTCAAGGTGTTGGTCAGTTCTTCACCGGCTTTGAATTCTTTGTCCAAGAAGTGAATGTTCTGCAGTTTTTCAAACGGTTTAAAGCCTTTTTTCGGATGCAGCAACCGGTTCATCTCCGCTTTTACCCGGTCGAGAACCTGCTTGTTTTCCATCAGCTGTTGGTCGCTTTCGGTGTTGCGCTCAAATTTACTGCCGACGAAATCGCGTAGTTGCTCGAAGTCGGGCACGATCAGCGCGCCGAGTCCTTTTTTATCCTGCCCCACAAGAACGGCGTCCTTGACGAACGGCAGCTGGGTGATGGTCGATTCGATGTTGCTCGGGTCGATATTTTCGCCGTTGGCCAGCACGATGATCTCTTTTGAGCGGCCAGTGATGACCAGTTCGCCGGTCAGGGTCAGTTTGCCGAGGTCGCCGGTTTTAAAGAACCCGTCTTCGGTAAAAGCTTTGGCATTCTCCTCGTCATTTTTGTAGTAGCCGGGAAAAACCTGCGGCCCGCGCAGCTGGATTTCCCCCACCTCGCCGGCAGGTAGCAGCTTGCCCTCTTCATCGACAATCTGCAGCTCGGTCTCTTTGATCGGTGGACCCAGGGTGCCGAAAATTTCACAGTTAAGCGCACGCCCGGCGATGGCCGGGGCGCATTCGGTCATGCCGTAGGCGTTGACGATGCGGATGCCGATGGCGTCGATCCATTCATCCAGGTAGGGCGGCAGACTGCCGCCGCCGCTGATTGCCATGCGCAGACGGCCGCCGAACTTCTCCTGCACCAGCGCCAGTTTTTTCAAGGCGAATTTGTAGAGTGGAAAAAGCGCCATCAGTATCAGTCGAGATTGCAGGCGTTGTCCGATCCGTTTGAGGAAGAAGGGTTTCTGGTAGATCGGCAGATGGTTGCGCAGACGGCGCTGATGGTAGCGGTAGCGGCTGGAGATCTGCACCAGCTTTTTGAAGATGCGCGCTTTTTTCGGGTCCTGTTTTTCCAGCGTCGTATTGATTTTACTGTACATCGATTCCCACAGCCGGGGCACCGTGGCGACCAGGGTCGGCTTGTAACTCTCAAGATCGGCGGCGAAGGTTTTGATCGTGGAGTAGACGGTGCAGCAGCCGCGCGACAGCGCAAGGTACTCGGCCGCCCGCTCGAAAATATGCCAGCTCGGCAGGATGGAAACCCAGCGGTCATCTTCGCGCAGGTCGATCAGCTCCGGCAGAGTGTTGACGTTGTGCATGATGTTCTGATGGGTCAGCAGCACCCCTTTCGGAGTGCCGGTGGTGCCGGAGGTGTAAATCAGGGTGAACGGGTCCTGTAGGGTTACGGCGTAGCGGCGGGCGATGAAATCGTCCCGGTCGCCCTGGCTGATACGACGGTCGTCGAGAATATCGTTATAGCTGTAAGTGCTATCGAACCATTTGTGGGTCTTCTCGCCTTCGATGATGAAAATCGCCCGCAGTTTCTTCAGTTTTTTCAGCATCTCTTCGTGCGCTTTGAGCAACTGCGCGGTTTCGATAACGAGGAATTCGCACTCGGCGTGGTCGAGGATGAACTGCAGTTCTTTGGTCGGAGTGTCACTGCCGCGCGGCACGCTGACGGCACCGAGGGAGAGCAGGGCGAAATCGGTGACAATCCAGCCGTAGCGGTTGTCAGAGAGCAGCATTACCTTGCTGCCTTTGCGTACTTTTTTCGAAGCAAACGCCTTGGCAAGGATCAGGGCATCCTCGAACAGCTTCTGGTAGCTGACTTCGAACTCGCTGTTGGCCGCACGGTAGATAAAAGCCGTGCGCTCGGCATATTCGGCGCTGCTGTGCAGCAGGGTGTCGAACAGGGTGCTGGTTCTGGATGCTGTCGGCATCGGCTGATCTCCTGCAGAGTGTTCTAGAAAATATAGCAGTTTTCCAGGCGGTTACCTCTTGTCAAAAAGACGACTTCTGGCATTTCCCAATGTGCTGAAAAAAATCGAGTTGTCGGAAGATAAAAGTTCTCAAAGAAAATGTCTATATATTTCATGTGGTTGGCTGGATGGTTCTGGTTTTGGCATGGTTCTGGCCATAGAGGATTTGCGGAATTTTATCGCCAGGCTTCGGAGGCATGGATGAGCTATCCAACTCAGATCATCAAAATATTGGGCATCGCCCTGTTTCTGCTGCTGTTCTTTCTCAGCAGCGTGCTGCCGGTTCGTGCTGCCAGCAGAGTGACCCTGACCGGGATCGAAAAGAAGGAAGATGTCGGCCGTACGCTGATCAGCTTCAACTTTACCTCCCTGCCGGAGTTTGCCGTCGAGAGCTCGGGGCAGCGGGTTGACCTGCTTCTGCAGAATGTCTGGGTTTCGGCACAGATGCGCAAACTGCCGGAAGATGAAACAGTGGTGAAAATTCTCTTTGCCCAAAAACAGCAAGAGCTATTGACCTCGCTGCTGTTGCGCCGTGCTCCTGTAGAGGTGCGGGCTGAGTCGAAGCTCGCTCCACCTCGAATCGAAATGGAGCTGCTCTGGGAAGGTGATACCCAGGCACGCCCCGGCGTTGCTTTCCGCATCTCTGACATGCCGGTGCGCAAGGCGGGAAAAAAAGCGCAGGAGTTTGAGCAAAAATCTCCTTGGGACGGGCGTTGGAACGCGTTTTTCCGCGAATATCGCAGCGACTTTAAAATTACTATTCCACAGAAATACAGCCTGCCGTCACTGCCGAAGCTGGTCATGGACAGCACCAGTCCACTGCTGCCATTGCAGCAGTTTGCCGATGAAGGCAAATGGCTCAGCCTGATCCGCAAAGCGGGTCAGTTGCAGGGGCTGACGGTAGAGCAGCAAGAGATCCGTGACCTGCTGTTGAGTGAAGCGCAGCTGCGGACAGATGCCGTTGCCGCAGCGCTTTACCGGTTGGAGCAACTGCAGGATCAGCAGACCGCGGATCCGGTTCGTGTCGATTATTTGACGGCTTATGCCGAAGCGGTCGCAGGCCAGCCGATGGTCGCCGAGCTGCAATTGCAGGAACTGCTGCCGACCCTCGACAAGACTGCTCCGCTGACTTCTTACTGCTACCTGCTGGCGGCGGAGACTGCGTTGGCAGGGAAAAAGCCGCAGCAGGCCCTCGACTACCTGAAAACGGAGAAGCTGCCCTGGCCAACCAGCCTGCTGTCGCTGGTCGATTTGCGCACGGCCGATGCCAGGGCCGGGCTTGGTGAGCTGAAAGAAGCGGTCGAGCTCTACCGGGAGCTGGAAGAGGAAGAGGGCCTGTATGGGTATTATCCGGCAGCCTGTAACCGTGCTGCCACCAGCGCTTTTAAAGTCGGTGAATATGCTACCGCCGGCCGTTTTTACGGCAGGTTGGGTGAACAGCAGCTGGAGACCGGTGCTGACCTGGTGCAGTTCGCTATCGGCTCCTCTGCTTATGAGGCGGGAGATATCGACTGGGGCGTGATCGGTCTGCAGAAGGCGACTCTCGATTGGCCCGGCACCGAGGGCGGGGAGCGGGCCGAGCTACGGCTGATTGATCACAAGCTGATCAGTGGCGATGAGTTCGAGCTGGCCAAGGCTGCTACCAGCTACGCGCAACTTGCTCAGCACTCCGCTTTCCGCAAGGTGCGGGAAGAGGCCTTTTTCAAGCGTGGGCTCAGCCTCTATCTCTTGGCGGAACACCGTGAAAGCATCAATGACCTGATGCGCTTCCGGCGTGAATTCGGCAGTTCCGAGCTGCGTCGCGAGGCAGATCTGCTGTTGCTCAAGCAGATCCCGATTGTGGTCAACAAGCTGTTACAGCAGGGCAATGATTTCGATGCCGTTGTGCTGGTTGAACAGAATCGCAAGCTATTGCTGCGGGGTGGTGTCGATCAGAACTTTCTGCAGGATCTGGCGGAATCTTTCGAGAACCTCGGTCTTTATCCCCGTGCCGGCCGGGTTTTGCTTTATCTGTACGATCGGGCGAAGAGCGAGTCGGAGCGCAAGCCGCTCTATCTGCCTTTGGCCCGTACCTTTCTTAAGCGAGGCGAGTACAGCAATGCCAGCGACTATGCTGATCGTTATCTGAAGAAATACCCCCGTGGCAAGGATGCTGGCGCAATTTTCGGCCTGTTGCTCGATGCTTTTGAGAAGCAGGGGCGCACTGAAGAGATGATCGCCTGGCTGGAGCGGAAAAATCGGCCCAGCAGCCCTGAGCTGGAATCACGTGCCGCCTGGATCTACTGGCAGCAGCAGCGTTACGAAGAGGTTGTGCGTAGCCTGGAAAAAGCGCTGAAAACGGAAAAAGGGATGCCAGTCAAAGAAATGGCACTGCTGGCCGAGGCCTACTATCAACTTCGCAGGAATGCTGCTGCCGACGAGGCTTTTTTTCATCTGCAGGATGACCCCGAGTACGCCAGCCAGGCGCGTTACCGCAGGGCGCAAATACTGCTGCGCGCGGGTAAGAAGCGGAGCGCTCTTAACCTTCTGGCGAAATTGGTCGAAGAAGATGGTAACAGCCCCTGGGGAAAATTGGCCCAGGATTTGCTCATTCAGGAAAAGCGATAGAAAAAATTAAGACAGGTGTCAGAAAACAGGCAGGAGTTGAAAATGGCAGATTTCTTGATCGCAGATCGCAGCATGATGGTTTTGAAGAAGAGTCTCGATCTTCGTTCGCAGAATCAGCAGGTGATCGCCGGCAATATCGCTAACGCGGAAACACCCGGTTACGAAGCGCGTAAATTTGATTTCGAGAAAGGTTTGCGGCAAGCGATGCAGAGCCCGCAACTGCAGGGAAAAACAAGCAACCCGAAACATCTTCCGATCGGCGGCAGCAGCATCGCAAGTGTGCAGGGCGAAATCAGCAAAGTACGCGACACCAACCCGCTTGGCGATGGCAATACCGTTTCGCTCGACGACGAAATGTTCGACCTGGCTGAGAACCAGCTATTGTTTGAGGCCGGTGCACAGATGTTGAAAAAGAAAATGGGCATGCTCAAGTACGTCGCCGGTGACGGTCGTTAGGAGGTTTTATGGACGTTTTTACCAGCATGAAAATCAGCGCCTCGGCGCTTAAGGCTCAGCGGGTGCGGATGAACGCCATCAGCTCCAACCTGGCTAATATCGAAACCACCCGGACTCCCGATGGCGGCCCCTACCGCAAGCGGGAAGTGGTTTTCCAAGCGACCAGCCAGGGCTTCGCCGACACCCTCGATTCTCGCCTGCGTGATGCCGCTCAGGGCGTCAAAGTGTCTCATATCCAGGCCAGCAGCAAGCCACCGCGGATGGTGTTCAACGAAGCGCACCCCGACGCTGATGAGAACGGTTATGTTGCCATGCCGAACGTCGATCTGGTGGAAGAGACTGCCGATATGATGTCGGCCAGTCGCGCCTACGAGGCCAACGTTACAGTGGTCAAGTCGGCCAAGCGGATGGCGCTTAAAGCCCTGTCGATCGGGCAGTAGAGGTGATCTATGAGTTCAATTGCTGATATTACCCTCAAATCGCATCTGCAGAGCCTGCACGGCAACAAAGTGCCGGCGGCGCAGAATATCGGCAGCAAGTTTGCCGACGCCCTCAAAGATTCGATCGGTCAGGTCAACCAAGCGCAGCTGGGCGCCGACCGTGCCGCTGAGCAGATCGCTGCTGGTGAAACCAAGAACCTGCACGAAGCGATGATCAAACTGGAAGAGGCCGACATTTCGTTGCGGCTGATGGTTCAGGTGCGCAACAAGGCGGTTGAGGCCTACCAGGAAATCATGCGCATGCAGGTTTGATCGACTGTTTCTGTTCGATTTTGAATGTAATTTTGACGCTGGCAAAGGATTCTGGCGATGGCTGAAGAAGCATTGGAAAAAGTAGCTCCCGAAACGCAGGCAAAGAAGACCGTTTTCACCGTGATCATGGAATGGTCTCTGGCGCGCAAGCTGAGCTTGATTGGCGTTGTGTTGGTAAGCGCGCTGGCTTTTGGCGCCATCATCATGCAATCAAAGGTCGCCGACTACAGTTTGCTGTTCGCCAACCTGCCGAACCGTGATGCCGCCCAGGTGGTCGAGTGGTTGAAAGATCGCAAGATTCCCTATCGTCTGGATGGTGGCGGTCGCGACATCATGATCCCGGCCGACAAGGTTTATGAAGCTCGCCTCGAGCTAGCCGGTTCCGGCCTGGCTGACGGAGGTGTCGGCTTCGAGATCTTCGACAAGCAGAGCTTCGGCATGACCGATTTTGCCCAGAAGGTGAACTATCGGCGCGCCCTGCAGGGTGAACTGATGCGCACCATCACCTCGCTCGGCCCGGTCGAAGGGGCCCGCATCCACCTGGCTCTGCCGGAAAAACGCCTGTTCCGCGAACAGCAGCAGCAGGCGACCGCATCAGTCATCGTCAAGTTGGTCTCTGGCCGGCATTTGAAAGAAGCCCAGCTGCAGGGGATCGTCCATCTGGTCGCCGGCAGTGTTGAAGGCCTGGAAGCGGAGAACGTCACCGTCGTTGATTCGAGCGGCAAGGTGCTGTCGAAGAGCCGTTCCGATGAGATCGCCGGCCCGATGACGCCCGGCATGCTGGAATACCAGTTGACCATGGAGCGTCGCTTGGAAAACAGTGCGCAATCGTTACTCGATCGTGCCCTTGGTGCCGGGAATTCTCTGGTCCGCGTGAATGCCGAAGTCGATTTCGATCAGCGCGAACGGGTTGAGGAAGCGATCGATCCGAACAGCGTGGTCGTGGTCAGCGAGCGCGCAACCAGTGAGCGGGGCAGCAGCGAAACGACTGGCGGTGTTCCGGGTGTTGTTTCCAATATGGACGATGGAGACGTCGGCCGAACCCGCAGCACCACGCCATCGAGCCGTACCGAAGAGATGGCAAACTATGAGATGAGCAAGATTGTCAGTAAAACTGTGCAGGCGGTTGGTAACGTCAGCAAAATCTCCGTTTCTGTGCTGGTCGCCGACAAACTGACTCCGGGGGCGGAAGGCAATGAGCCGACCCCGACACCCCGCAGCGCAGAAGAGCTGAAAGAAATCGAGAAGATGGTGCGAACCGCTCTTGGTATCAACGATCAGCGCGGTGACCTGATTTCGGTTGTGTCGATGCCGTTCGAGAGCGGTTTTGATGCGGAAGAAATTTTACCGGCGCCGTCTTTGATCGACAAAGTTTACCCCTTCATGCCGTTTATCAAGTACGGTCTGCTCGGTTTCGCTGCGCTGATGGGTTACCTGCTGTTCCTGCGGCCAATGATCAAGACGATGCGCGGTGCCCAGCAAGAAACTCAGCCGATGAAAACGGTGGAAGAACTTGAAGCTGAGCTGCGGGAAGGGGAAGGAACCCCGTTGCTTGGTGGCCCGAGTGATCCGTTGGCACAGATCCGCCAGGAAGTTCTCGGTGGCGATATGATGCCGGTGCAGGTGGTGAAGAACTGGCTGCGTGAAGAACCTGCTGAATCCTGATACAGACCTGTTTTGAGCTGGAGTGATTTGTGCTGAAAGCGAAGCATTTAAGTGGGGCAAAAAAAGCGGCGTTGCTGCTGCTCTGTCTGGGCGAAGAGGCCACGGCCAAGATCTTCGAAGCCCTGGATGACAGCGAAGTCCGAGAGATCAGCCGCTGCATGATGGACATCGACCATGTCGATCCGAAAGTTGCGCGGGAGATCCTGGAAGAGTTCAAAACGGCGCGTGATGGCGATATCGGCGTTTATATTCGCGGTGAAGAGTTTGCCAAGCACGCCATCCTCGGTGGGGCCAACAATGAGCGCGCCCAGCAGCTGCTCGACCAGGTCTCTGCCGGTATCGAGGGGCGGCCGCTGGAAACAATCTCAAAAATGCACCCGCGGATGGTTGCCGGTCTGCTCGAAAACGAGCACCCGCAGACCGTTGCCCTGATCCTGTCGACCCAGAAGGAAGATCACACCAGCCGCATCCTCGCCGAACTGCCGGACGATGCCCGCGGTGAGATCATGTATCGTATCGCCAAGATCGACAACGTCTCGCCCGAAGTCATCAACCAGATCGAAGACGCCCTGCAGCGCGAGATTGGTGTTGCGTCCGGTACAGATCGCAAACAGGTTGGCGGAATCGAGAAGGTCGTCGAGATTCTCAGCAAAATGGAAAAGGGCGCCGACCAGGTGATCCTTACCAGTATCGAAGCGGCTGATCCCGATATGGCCGAAGATATCCGCCGGCTGATGTTTACCTTCGAAGATCTGGTCACGATTGACAACCGTGGCATGCAGGCGATCCTGCGCGAAGTCAGCACAGATATGCTGACCCTGGCGCTGAAGACCGCCTCCGATGCGATCAAGCAGAAGATTTTCGGTAACATTTCCGAACGTGCGGCCGACATGATCGCCGAAGACCTTGAAGCGATGGGGCCGCGTAAGCTGTCGGAAGTTGAAGCGATGCAGATGGAAGTGGTTAAAGTCGCATTGAAGCTTGAAGAGGATGGCAGTATCGTGATTCCGGGTCGCGGCGGAGGTGGAGATGAGCTTGTCTAAGGTTTACCGCGGCACTGAAGCCGGTGATCTGCGCGAGTTCCGCTTCCGTTCTTTCGGTGAGCCGGCAGCGGCCCCGGGCAGTGAGGAGGATGGTTCGGTGACCAAGGCGCCGCCTGCTCCTGCCGCTGCCGCCAAGGCTGAGCCCACTGCTCCGGCTGCCCCTGAAGTTTGGGTACAGCAGCAGATTGAAGAAGCTTACGCACGCGGACGTCAGGACGGTCTGAACGAATCTGAGCAGCGTTTCAATAACAGTGTGCAGGCTTTGACGCAGGCGCTGGAAGGTGTCAGCCGATTGCGCGAGTCTCTGGCGCAGGCAGGCCGACAGGACATGTTGCGGCTGGTGATGGCGGTTGCCGAGCAGGTCATTCGTTCTTCGGTTGCGGCCGACCCGGCAGTGGTGCTCGGCATTATCGAGAACGCGCTGCAGGCTTCGGTTCGCTCCGATAATTATCGGGTGCGGGTCAATCCAGTCGACTTGGAAGCCGTGACCGCACAGAAACCATTGTTTCTGGCCAGCATCAGCGGTCTGAAGAACATCAGCTTCGAAGCCGACCCGAGCATCAGCCAGGGCGGCTGCCGGCTTGATTCCGAGCTTGGCGATGTTGATGCGACCATCGAAACCCAGTTGGAGAGCATCCGCGAAGCACTCACCCAAGCGATATCGGAAGGTTGATGCAGGATTTGGTCGAGCGCATTAAAGCGGTCAATCCGCTCAAGGTCAGTGGCAAAGTGACCCAGATCGTCGGCCTGGTCGTCGAAGGGCACTGTCCGTCCGCGACCGTTGGTACCCTCTGCCAGATGATTCCTTTGGGTGGTGGTGAACCGGTTCCGGCCGAGGTTGTCGGCTTCCGTGAATCGCGCGCCCTGCTGATGCCGCTCGGTGAGTTGCGGGGCTTGGGCCCCGGCAGCCTGATTCAAGTGGTCCGTGACAGCGCCACCCTGCCGGTCGGCGATCAACTGCTCGGTCGCGTTATCGATGCCCTCGGTCAACCCCTCGACGAGATGCCGCTGGCCCCCTGTGAAACCGAATATCCCCTTTATGCGCTGCCGGCCAGCCCGATGGCACGCGATCAGATTTCCCAACCTCTCGACCTCGGCGTGCGGGCGATCAACGCCATGTTGACCTGTGGCCGTGGGCAGAGAATGGGGATTATGGCCGGCTCCGGTGTCGGTAAAAGCGTGCTGCTCGGCATGATGGCCAAGCACACCCGTGCCGATGTCAACGTTATCGCCCTGATCGGCGAGCGGGGCCGTGAAGTACGCGAATTTATCGAGCGTGATCTGGGCCCGGAAGGTTTGGCCCGTACGGTTGTGGTCACCGCGACTTCCGATGTTTCGCCGTTGCTGCGTATGCGTGGCGCTTTTGTCGCGACGACGATTGCCGAGTATTTCTGTGCCCAGGGCAAGAACGTGCTGTTGATGATGGACTCGGCCACCCGTTTCGCCATGGCGATGCGTGAAGTCGGGTTGGCCATCGGTGAGCCACCGACCACCAAGGGATATACGCCGTCGGTGTTTGCCACCCTGCCGAAACTGCTGGAGCGCGCCGGCAGCTTCAAAGGCAAAGGCAGTATCACCGGGCTTTACACCGTGTTGGTCGAAGGGGATGACATGAACGAGCCGATTGCCGACGCGGTCCGCTCGATTCTTGACGGCCACATTGTTCTTTCGCGCGATCTGGCGGCGCGCAACCACTTCCCCGCCATCGATATTCTCCGCTCGGCCAGCCGGGTCATGCGCGACATCGTCAGCCCTGAGCATGTGCAGATGAGTGGTCGGATCCGCGAAATCATGGCAACCCACAAAGAAGCGGAAGACCTGATCAACATAGGTGCCTACGCCGAGGGCAGCAATGGCAAAATCGACTACGCGATCTCCCGTATCGAGGCGGTGACCGAGTTTCTGCGCCAGGGGATGGATGATGCGGTCGATTTTGACAGTACCGTCGAAGCGCTCGGTGAATTGGTTCAGGATCGTCGTCAGCAACCCAGGTAAGCTCCTGTTAGCCGAAGCTCTTAAGGAGAGTGTTCGTGGCGAAAAAATTCAAATTGCAATCGGTGCTTAACTACCGTCAGCTGCTTGAAAATCAGGCGCAGCAGCTGTTGGCAGCCAGCATGCAGCGCAAAACAGAGTTGGAGGAAGAGCTGCAGCGCCAGCAACAGGAGCTGATGCGGCAGGACGCCGAACTCAAAGAGCGCCAACGTGATGGGTTGACGATTGCCGAAATCGACCTGTTTGAGAATGGCATCCAGCACTGTCGTCGCATTATCGAACGGCTGCAGCAGGAGCTGAATCGTCTGGAGCGTCAGATCGTCGGTGAGCGGGATGAGCTGCTGGCTGCTGCCCGCGACCGGCAGGTGATCGAAAAACTCAAAGAAAAACAGGACGCGGAATATCTACAGGAATTGAATCGGAAAGAACGGGAAATGCTGGATGAAATCAGCCTGCGCAATAAAGGAGACCTGACATGAGTGGTCGCCTCACCCTGGCCGTGATGGCCTTTCTTTGCCTGACGGCACCGCTGTTCGCCCAGGATCTGATCGATGAAGAGCAGATCGAGTCGGTGGAGGAGCGACGCATCCTGGTGTCGATTGAAGATGAATACGACAAACTTGGCGAGCGTGAAGCGAAACTGGATAGTCGCGAAATGCAGCTAAAGACCCTGGAAGCAGAAGTCGATAAGAAACTCGCGGCGATGCAGGAACTTCGTGACGAGTTGGAAAAACTGCTGAACCGCAAAGATCAGGAAGAGGGTGTTCGCGTCGAGGAGTTGGGCAAGATTTACGAGAAGATGTCGCCGCAGAAAGCAGCCAGGTTGATCAGGGATCTGGATAAGGATTTAGCGATCAACATTCTGCTTGGTATTAAGAAAAAGACCGCAGGAAAGATCCTTGACTATCTCGATCCAGATATCGCAACCGAATTGAGCAGGGCTTTTACCGAGATACCGGTGAATGATAAATCAGGCTACTAGGCCTGAAGCAACAAAATTCAAAAAGGAAAGGAGGTGAAAACGAATGCAAGCAATGTCCATGATCGACATGGGTACTCAGACGTCGGAAATGATGGCTCCGGCCAAGCCGGTTGAGCCGCAGAGCAAAGAGTTTGGCAAGGTATTGAACGAACAGCGTCGTGCGGAACATCCGGAACAGGCGGAAACCAAGCCGAAGCAGGTGGAAAAACAGGCCGCGAAGCAGGAAGCTAAAACGTCGGAGCAGCCCGCACGGGAAGCAAAGCAACAGCCGCAGGTAGCTGATCAGGGTCAGCAGAACGCTGAGCCGATGACAGAAAAAGCAGCTAAGCTGCAGCAGACTGTCGTCAACCTGATGAAGGTGATCGCCGGTGGTGAAACCCCGGAACTGGTCGAGGAGTTCGGCAGCAGTGAAGAATTGCTGCAGCAGCTGGTACAACAGCTCGAAGGTGCTGATCTGCAGGGCGAGCAGGTGCTGGCCGGAATCGATTTCTCCGCGTTGGCAGAACAACTGCAAAACCTGACGGAAAATGCCGATGGCGAACAGCTGACTCAACTGGCGGAACAACTGGGTGCCGAGCTGAGCGAAGAACTGGACGCGGAACTGAACGGTGATGAATCACTGTTGGAAAACGCCGAGCTGGCAGCTGGCATGATGAACACCGAGACTCAGGGCAAAGAACCGAAACTGGTGGAAAACCTGGCCCAAGCCCGTCAGATTCTGCAGAAAGCGATCGACAGTGTTGCCACAGCACAAACTGCCAAGCAGGAAACAGCTGAACAGGTTGTCGTGGAAACTGAAGAGACAGCGGAAGCAATGTTGTTCTCGGAGGAAACTGCCGAGGAGGTAGATCCCCGTTTTGCCGGTCTGCTCAAGCCGCGTGGCGAACAGCAGATCAGACCGCAGAATCAACCGCAACAAGGGCTGCGTCAACGTGCCCAGGGTGAAACTGCCCAAGTGCAGGCGAATACTGCCGGTAATGCTCAGCAGGTAACTGCCGAAGCACAAGCGGACACAACTGAAACTGCTGATTTCGCGGAAATGTTGTCGCAACAGCCGAAGCAGAACGTTGAAAGCCTGGTGCAACAGGCGGGACAGCAGGCTCAGCCGAACCTGAATACGGTGCAGCAGCAGGCTGCCAGGGTTCAGGTACAAACCCCGACCGTCCAGTTGCCGAGCGGACAGCAGGTCGCTGAAAGTCAGATTTTTGACCAGGTGGTGACCCGCTTTGTCGGTAGCCAGAATGGTGAATCAGGCCGTATGGTGCTGCGTCTGCAACCGGCTGAACTCGGTTCGTTGAAGATCGAACTGCAGGTCGAAGGTGATCGTGTCCGTGCCAACCTGCACGCGCAAAGCATTCAGGTTCAGGAAGTTCTCGAACGCAACCTGCCGCAACTGCGCAACGCTCTGGCCGAACAGGGATTGAAAATCGATCAATTCAACGTCGATGTTGATCGCAATCAGGATCAAGGTCAATTCGAGCAGATGGCGCAAGAGCAGCAACAGCGCCAACAAAACCGGCAGCAGTCCGGCTGGCAACAAGATCTGAACGCTGAAGAACAGATCGTTCCCCTTGCCCACCTGATGCAGAATGGTGGCGGAGGCATCAGTCTCCACGTGTAACAAAAATCCTAAAGAAAGGAGGTAAATGAATGTCAGCAATCAGTGGAATCAACACCGGCTATGTCGCACCAACGACCAGTTCATCGCCTGATGACGTGTCGATGGGTAAAGAGGATTTCCTCAAGCTGCTGGTGGCTCAACTGGAAAATCAGGACCCGATGAATCCATCTGATCCGACCGAATTTACCGCGCAGCTGGCCCAGTTCAGCCAGTTGGAGCAATTGACCAACATGAATGAAAGCCTCGAAGGCATGACCGCCATGAGCAACGAGATGGAGCGGATGTCGGCACTCGGTCTGATTGGTCAGGATGTTGTCGCTCAGTCAAATTCGTTCCGTTTCAGTGGTGATCCGGTAGAACTTGGCTATCGCCTTGAACTGCCGGCTGATGACGTCAAACTGCATGTGCTCAGCCAGACCGGTTCAACCTTGGCAACCATTACACCAAGCGAAACCGAGATGGGCGATCACTTCATCAGCTGGGATGGTACCAGCGATTTCGGTATGCCGCTGGAGGCAGGTGATTATCAGTTGGTGGTCCGCGCTCTTGATAAAGACGATAAGGTTGTTTCTTCGCAAAGCCTGCTCAAAGGGCGGGTCATGGGCGTCGATATGAGCAATGGTTCGCAGCTGGAAACCTCAGCTGGAATTTTCTCCATGAGCAAGGTCGAGCGGGCCGGAGCGCTGCTATGACCGATCGCATTACCATCATCCCGCAACCGATCACCCCGAACCGGGGTAAGCCTGCCGCACGACCGCAGCAGAGCCCGGCGGGCGGGAGTTTCGAGCAGCTTTTAAATCGCCAGATCGACCAACAAGGCGTAAAGTTTTCCCGCCACGCGGTCGATAGAATGAATAGCCGGGGAATTAACTTCAACAGCAGCCAGATGCAGCGTTTGGAACAGGCCGTGTCACAGGTTGAGGCGAAGGGAGGAAAAGACTCCCTGGTGATGCTCGATGATACCGCCCTGGTGGTGAGTGTCAAAAATGAAACCGTTGTCACAGTTGTCGATAAGGGTCAGTTGAAGAATAACGTTTTTACCAATATCGACAGCGCCGTTATAGCATAAACCGAACCGGTCCTCTTTGAGGAGGTTCGCGAGCCGCCGACTGATTGACGCGGCTCTCGAAAGGAGTACGACATGGGTGTATCAGGATCTCTGTACAGTGGTGTATCTGGACTCAATGCCAACGGTAACGCCATGAGCGTTATCGGTAACAACATCGCCAACGCCAACACAGTTGGTTTTAAATCAAGCCGGGCGATTTTCGGAGATCTTCTCTCCAGCGAAATTTCCGGCTCCGGCGGTATCTCGCAGGTCGGCCGAGGTGTCGGCCTGTCGATAGTCGACAATATCTTCAGTCAGGGAACTTTCGAAAACACCGAGACCAACACCGATCTGGCGGTCGAAGGCTCCGGTTTTTTTATTGTCAGCGACCCGTCCACCGGAAACTCGGTGAATAACTACACCCGTGCCGGCGCTTTCCGCTTTGACGCAGATGGCTACATGGTCAACCCGGAAGGGTATAACGTCATGGGCTATCAGCTGGATGATAATGGAGATACCATCGGTGACCTGACGCCGATCTGGGCCAATACCCAATCTTTTACCTCAGCAGGCTCTACCAGCTCTATTGATCTGAATACCAACATCGATTCCGATTCGGTTGTCGTTGGTGCCTATCCTTCCTTCGATCCGCTCGATGCGTCCGGGACTTCCAACTATGCCACGTCTATACAGGTCTATGACAGTCTCGGTAGCACTCACCTGATGACAACCTATTTTACCAAAAACACCAATCAGAACTGGGAGTGGACTTCAGTTGTCGATGGTGGTGAGGTCGCTGGTGGTACGTCTGGTGAACTCGAGGTTGTCGGTAAGGGAACTCTCCAGTTTGATGCCAGTGGTGACTTGATCGCTATCGGTGTTGATGACAGTACCGATGGCACAGGAACTTTGACTGTCAACCAGCTCTATACTGTAGCTGGTGATACCAGCAGTGATCCGGTTTTCCCCAAGCCGACTGCGACAACGCTGGCGGGTGCGTTGGATTGGAACAACGGCGCCGTTCAGAATAACCTGATTGAAATAGATATGCAGACTACTCAGTACTCCAGCCCCTCGGTGGTTGTTTCCCAAGAGCAGGACGGCTATGGGACCGGGACCTTGGTCCAGTTGAGTGTTGACGATGAAGGTAATGTCGTTGGTAACTTCTCCAATGGCACCCCGCGCAAACTGATGAAGATTGCCTTGGCCAAGTTTACCAACCCAAACGCTCTGGATAAGGCTGGTAACAACATGTTTGCACAAAGCAACGGCTCTGGTGTGCCGATTGTCGGTACCGTCGGCTCCGGTGTTGGTAACATCTTTACCAACGCGCTGGAATTGTCGAACGTCGACCTGGCGCAGGAATTCGTCAAGATGATTACGACTCAGCGTGGTTTCTCGGCGAATTCGAAAACCATTACCACGACCGACGAAATGCTGGCCGAAGTTATCAACCTGAAACGTTAAAATATTTCGGTCAAAATGATGACATGACAAAATGCCGCTCTAATTTTAGGGCGGCATTTTTTTGTCAAAGAGGTTTATCATGAATTTTTATGTTTTCTAAGATGCTGAAAATATTTGTGAATAAATTTATTTGTGGATGGTCTTTCTGCTGGCGTAGAACTTGCTAATTCGTTAGGCGGAGTTAAGTTTATAACGTGCTTCAGGATGAACACGATAGAGGGTGAGCAATGGATTTAGCGACAGTAGTCGGTCTAGTGGCAGCATTTGGATTGATGCTCAGTGCGATTATGCAGGGGGGATCCCTGATGATCTTCATCGACGTGCCATCGATGATCATCGTCATCGGCGGTACCATCGGTACCGCACTTGTCAATTTCCCCTTCGGTGACGTTGTCGGCGCCTTTAAGGTTGTCCGCAACGCTTTTTTCCACAAAGCGACGTCACCGACAGATACCATCACCAAGCTGATCACCTATGCAGGTAAGGCACGGAAAGAGGGCATCCTTTCGCTGCAATCGGTGATGAACGAAATCGATGATGATTTCTTCCTCAAAGGCCTGCAGATGGCGGTCGATGGTCAGGAGCCGGAAGCGCTGAAGGATATGCTGGAAAAAGAGATCGAATACGTCATGGAGAGGCACGATAAAGGCGCGGAAATTTTTTCCACCTTCGCTGCGATCTCTCCGGCGATGGGGATGATCGGTACCCTGATCGGCCTGGTGCAGATGCTGCAGAATATGAGTGATCCTTCCTCCATCGGTCCAGCGATGGCGGTTGCTTTGTTGACGACCTTCTACGGGGCGGTTATCGCCAACATTGTGGCGACGCCGCTGGCCGGAAAATTGAAAATCCGCTCCGCCAGCGAGGTGCTGAACAAGACGTTAGTGACCGAGGGTATGACCTCGATCCTCGAAGGCGAAAACCCTCGTTTGATGGAACAGCGTCTGCACGCCTTTGTGGCCCCTGCGGAACGCGAGAGCAACTTCGGCAAGTAAAGGCGCAAACATGGCGAAGAAAGCGAAAAAGCCGCCCGCCGGGGCGCCGATGTGGATGGTCACCTTCTCTGATATGGTGACCCTGCTGCTGACTTTTTTCGTTCTGCTGCTATCGATGGCTAATATGGACCAGATCAAGTTCAACCAGGCTGCCGACTCGCTGGCTGGTGCTTTCGGTGTACTCGGGAGCGCCGATAAAACTGAAGTCACCTCGCCCAAAGTGGTTTCATTTACGCCGGTGAACGATGATTTCACTTCGCAGGTTTACCGTCGCCTGAAAACCAAACTGCGTGAGTTGAAACTGAACAAAAAGGTCAAACTGGTGAAAGATCGTGGTGCTGTGGTGCTACGGATCGACGAATCGATTTTATTTGCTTCCGGCCAGCGCACCCTCAATCCTGATGCTGAGCCGGTGTTGCGTCGGGTCGCGGAACTGGTGCGGCCGCTGCCGCTTAAGTTGAAGGTTGAAGGGCATACTGACAACCGGGGGAACGAGCTGGCCAACTGGGACTTGTCGGTTTCCCGTGCCGTTTCGGTGTTGCGTTACCTGGCAGCGAACCAGTTGATCCCGCTCAATCGTCTGGCGGCGACCGGTTATGGGTCGCAAAAGCCGCTGTTTCCCAACAACAGCGAGCAGGAGCGGGCGCTGAACAGACGGGTCGAATTTGTTCTGGAAAGCCAGGGGGATCCGGATCAGGACCTGCCGTACCTGATCGATGCCCGGGAACAGACTCCATTTTAATCGTGATCATAAAGAGTGGCGTGATTTTGACGCCAAGCAGTGAGGAAGGATAGACCATGGCAAAAAATGACGCAGAGCAGCCGGCAGAAGGTGGATCAAAAAAGAAATTGATCATTATTATCGCTGCAGTTGTGGTGTTGCTGATCGGTGCCGGCGTTGGTGCTTTCCTGTTCATGGGAGGCGAAGAGGAAGAAATTTCGCCGGAGCAGGAGCAGGCCGAGCTGGAGAAGCAGGCGAAACAGGTCGGGCCGATGGTCAATATCGATACCTTCATTGTGAATATTCTGGATGATGAAGAGAGCCGCTATCTGAAGGCCGCTATTACCCTGGAGTTGAACACCCCGGAAGCTTCGATGGAAGTCACAGAGCGGATGGCGCAGATCAAGGATGCGATCCTGCTGTTAGTTGGCAACAAGACTTTTGGCGAGCTGCGCGACTTGCAGGGGAAAATTCAACTGCGTGCCGAGCTGCTTAACCGCATCAACAGTATTCTGCAGAACGGCAAGGTCAAACGGATCTATTTCACCGATTTCGTGGTCCAGTAGGGGCTTTTTGTGGAAAAGATACTCTCCAAAGAAGAAATTGCCGACCTGTTATCGGCAGTTCGCCACGGTGACATCTCGCTTGACCAGGAGTTCGGCGAATCCGATGGCGTAGCACCAGCTGTCGGCGGTAAGCGGCTGAGGGCTGAGGAGTGCAACCTGTTCCGTGCAGACGGCCCGGAAGGCTGGAAGCTGCAGAACTTTGACCTGGTGCTTGACAGCTTTTCCCACAACTATGCCATGGCTCTTTCCACCCGTTTCCAACGCGCCGTCAGCATCAAGCTGGACGCCATGGAATCGATGACTTTTGAAGCTCTGTTGCAACGTCTTTCCGGTCGTGGTGCCATCGGCATTCTGCAGGTTGAACCGCTGAACGGCGGCGGCCTGCTGATTTATGATGAGCAGCTTTCTTACTCGCTGGTTGAAATCGTTCTGGGTGGGTCCTCCGAAGCGACAATCTCGGTGCCAAATCGAATGATGAGTGCCATTGAGCTGAACGTGCTGCGGGATGTCATCGTTTCGGCCTGTCCGGAATTAAATAAAGGTTTCCGCCAGTTGATCGAGATCGACTCTACCTTGGTCAAAGTGGTCAGTAATCTGCGCCTGCTCAATTTTGTCATGCCGGAAGCCGGGGTGGTCACAGCTCGCTTCAGAGTCGTGATCGATAGCCTGGAGGGGGATATCACCCTGGTGCTGCCGCACGCTGCGCTGGAACCACTGCAACGGCAGCAGAGTAACAAGTCGGTGCCGGTCAGCGAGATGCAGAACAGTAAATGGCGCAATCTCGTGTGTGAAGAACTGGAGCAGATGAGTGTCGAGCTGGAAGCCCAGCTGGCAACCCTGTCGCTGCGGGTACGGGACATCCTTAATTTCCAGACCGGCGATGTCATTGAGCTCGATTGTGACCCCGATACCCCGCTTCAGGTCAAGGTCGAGGGACGGCCCAAGTTTAAGGCGATGGCAGGAGTGCAGGGCAGTAAAAAAGCAATCCGGATTCTTGGCCGGATTCCGTACGGAGGATAGATTATGAACGACATCAATCAGGAAAATGATCAGCAGATGGCCCCGGCCGGTAAACAGGATCTGGAGGGACGCGGTATCGATCTGTTGCTCGACATTCCGTTGCAGGTTTCAGTCGAGGTTGGCCGCTCCAAAATTCTGGTGCGTGACCTTCTGCAAATGCAGGAAGGGACGCTGATCGAACTGGATAAACTGGCCGGTGAGCCGCTCGACCTTTACGTTAACGACCGCTTGATCGCGCGTGGCGAGGCTGTGGTGGTGAATGAGAAATTCGGCCTGCGTTTGACCGATGTTGTCAGCCCCTCGGAACGGATTGAAAATCTCGGATGAAACGTCAGCTGATAACTTTTATTCTGCTGCAGCTGCCGACGCTGGTATTGGCTGCTGAAAACGGCAACGAAGTCGATTTGTTGACACCGGCGCTGAAAATGGTTGGCGCGCTGGGGGTGATCATCGGCCTGCTGCTGCTGATTTACGCCGCCAGCCGTAAGGGGTTCGGCTTTCTGCCGAAGCAGCGTGAAGGGTCGATCAAAATTCTGGAAACCAAGCCGCTTGGTGGCAAGAAGTTTCTCTGCCTAGTTTCGGTGCGCGGCGAAGAGATGCTGCTGGGTATGAGCAATGACCGCATCGAATGCCTGAACAAGTTCTCCAAGCGAGAAGACTTTTCTGCAACCCTGCAACAGCAGCTGGAAGAGGACGCAAAATGAAGCTGAAAACCTGCCTGCTGCTGATAATTTTGCTGCTGCCAGTTGCTGCGATGGCGCAGGGTCTGCCGACGATCACCTTCGGTATCGGCGAAGCGACCGACCCTGGTGAGGTCTCCACTGCACTGCAGATCCTGATCGTTCTCACCATCCTCTCTGTTGCCCCGGCGATCCTGCTGATGACTACAGGCTTTACCCGGATTGTCATCGTTCTGTCATTTGTCCGCCAGGCGATGGGCACCCAGCAGGCACCGTCGAACCAGATCGTCATCGGGCTGGCACTGTTCCTCACATTTTTCGTCATGGCACCGGTGTTCGAGCAGATCAACGACAACGCCCTACAGCCCTATCTCGATAAACAGATCGGTCAGGAACAGGCGTTCGGAGAAGCGATCAAACCGATGCGTGCGTTCATGTTCTCGCAGGTTGGGGAAAAAGATCTGCAACTCCTGGTCGATATCTCCAACAGCCCGCAACCGGAAAACCAGGACGATATCGGCATGCTGACCTTGATTCCGGCCTTTATGCTTTCGGAGTTGAAGCGCGCGTTTCAGATGGGTTTTCTGCTGTTTGTTCCTTTTCTGATGATCGACATGATCGTTGCCTCGATCCTGATGGCAATGGGGATGATGATGTTGCCACCGATTATCGTTTCTCTGCCGTTCAAGATACTGCTGTTCGTGCTGGTTGATGGCTGGACACTGGTGATTGGCTCACTGGTGCAGAGTTTCGGCTAAAGGATTTGGTATGACCCCCGAATTTGTCGTAGATATCGCACGTCAAGCGATCGAAACTGTGTTGATGGTTGCAGGCCCGATGCTGATAGCAGCACTATCCATAGGTCTGATCATCAGTATCTTTCAGGCCGCCACTCAGATCAACGAACAGACCATGACCTTTATTCCCAAGATCGTCGGGGTGTTCGTGACGATGCTGATTTTCGCTCCTTGGATGCTACAGAAGGCAAGCGCTTTCATTCTGATGATTTTTGAGCGCTTGCCCCATGTCAAGCCGTAATCACAGGGCCCCCTGATGGAATTACCGACTTTTACATTGTCGATGATTCAGGGCTACCTGATCTGTCTCGCGCGTGTCGGCGCAATGGTTGCCGCCATTCCAGTTTTTAACGGTGGACAGGTGCCGCCACAGCTTCGACTCGGTATTGTTGTTCTTATCTCCCTGGTTGTTTATCCTGCTGTCTCAGGTGAATTGCCGGGCCAAATTTTTTTGATTCCGGAACTGGGAGTACTGCTGGCGAAAGAAGTGATTCTCGGCCTGCTGGTCGGTTTTTTGGCTCAACTGATTTTTATGGCTGCTGAATTTGCCGGATCGGTTATCGGTTACCAGATGGGTTTTGCCGCTGCCAACGTTTTTGATCCGACAACTCAGCGCCAGGTTGCCCTGATATCACAATTTCAGGGAGTTTTTGCCATTCTTCTATTCCTTGCCCTAGATGTCCACCACCTGTTCCTCGAAGCGATCGTTAGTTCCTTTCAGATGCTTCCACCTGGTACTTTAAACCTCTCTGGCGGGGCCGTGCCCATGCTAATGGATGTGGCCAATCATTCGCTTATCCTCAGTGTTCAACTGGTCACCCCGATCCTTACCTTGTTGATCCTGTCAAGCCTGGTGCTGGGAATCATGTCCCGTGTTTTTCCACAGCTCAATGTTTTCATGCTCTCCTTCCCGATTAACATCGGTGTCTCTTTTCTCGTCATGGGTTTGACCCTCGGGGTCTTTGCCTCCCTGCTCAGCAAAGAGTTTTCCCTGCTTGCGGACCGCTTTTTGCAACTCTTCAATTTGCTTTAATAAAGCTGCCGGAATTTTGGCATTTTAACCTTCCCCCAGCACAAGGCTGTGGAGAAGTGTGCAGTAGCAAGGCGTGCGAAGAACGATTCACGAGGTGTAGCCGGAGGCTACATCGAGTGATGAGGTCAGAGCATAACGCAGCAGATTGGCGTTTATCGGCCGCCGGAGAAGAATATGGCAGATTCTGATCAGGAACGTACAGAAGACGCGACGGGCAAGCGTCGCGATGATTTCCGGAAAAAAGGCCAGGTTGCCCAGAGCAAAGAGGTCGGAACGGCAGCTTTGATGACGTTTTCTCTCTTGCTCTGGATTTTTTACGCCAAAAGCTTCTGGATGGAATTAGATGGCATGGTGCGCTCTGTCCTGCAGATGCTGGCCACTTTCGAAGCGACAAGTCTGTCTGCTGTCAACCTGCTCTGGTCTTTGGCCGGCATCTTTGCCAAGCTGCTCTGGCCGGTTTTCCTCCTCACCCTTGTCGTCGGTTTCTTCGCTTCTTTCCTGCAGGTTGGGCCGCTCTTTACGTTGAAACCCTTCGAACCTGATATCAGCAAGTTCGACCCCATCAAGGGGATGGCGAAGTTCGTCTCCAAGCGTTCAGCAGTCGAACTGATCAAATCTTTGGCTAAAGTTTCACTGATCGGTTTTGTCGCCTATCGTACCGTGGCCAATGAGTTTGATGCCGCCCTGACTCTGGTTGGCCTCGATTTGAGCCAGACGCTGTTGTTTCTTGGCAAGGTTTCATATCTCGTATTGGCGAAAACCTGCGGCATTATGATCGTTCTGGCGGTTATCGATTTCGCTTTCAGTAAGTACGAGATGGAGCAGAAAATGAAGATGACCAAGCAGGAGGTCAAGGAAGAGTATAAGGATACCGAAGGCGATCCGCAGGTTAAGGGACGAATCCGCTCCATGCAGCAGCAGGCAGCGCGTAAGCGGATGATGGCCGAGGTGCCGCAAGCCGATGTTGTTGTCACCAACCCGACCCACCTTTCCGTGGCACTCAAATACGATCGTGAAACCATGGATGCACCGACCATCGTCGCCAAAGGGGGCGATCATCTGGCGTTCCGCATTCGGGAAATTGCCAAAGAAAATGAAGTTCCTATTGTCGAAAACAAGCCGGTGGCACGGGCTTTGTACCAACAGGAGGTTGGTGAGCAGATTTCCGAGGAAATGTTCACCGCTGTGGCCGAGATTCTGGCCTATGTTTACAACCTGAAGAAACGCTAACACTTTAGAAGTAAAAGGTTTATCAGGAGCTAATGATGACAGTCAGGGCAAGCCAAAAGCTTGACAGCTGACTGTCGGGATTCAGGCTCCGGGGAGCAGGCATGGCAGCTTTGGACGGAATTCTGGAAGGAAACTGGCGAGAAAAAGTGATGCGCAGCGATATACTGGTCGCCGTAGGACTGGTATTGATCCTGATGCTGATGATTCTACCGTTGCCACCGATGTTGCTCGACATCTTCCTGTCGCTTAATATCACTGTCGGTCTGTTGATCCTGATTATCTCTCTTTATACAGTTCGTGCTCTCGATTTTGCTATTTTCCCCAGTATCCTGCTGATCACCACCCTGTTTCGCCTGTCACTCAACGTGGCTTCGACTCGTTTGATCCTGCTGCATGGAGACGAGGGGCCGAGCGCTGCAGGTAGCGTTATCCAGTCGTTCGGCCAGTTCGTGGTTGGCGGTAACTACGTGGTGGGTATTGTTATCTTCTGTATTCTGGTTTTGATCAACTTTATGGTTATCACCAAGGGTGCCGGCCGGGTTGCGGAAGTTTCAGCACGCTTCACCCTCGACGCCATGCCAGGTAAGCAGATGGCGATTGACGCCGATCTCAATGCTGGTTTGATCGATGAAGCCGGTGCACGCAAAAGACGGGAAGAGATAGCTTCGGAAGCCGATTTTTTTGGCGCGATGGACGGTGCCAGCAAGTTCGTCAAAGGGGACGCCATTGCCGGCATCATCATTACCCTGATTAATATCGGCGCCGGTTTTGTTATCGGTGTCGCGCAAAAGGGTATGCCGATGGCGGAAGCGGCAGCCAACTACACCATTCTGACAGTTGGTGACGGCCTGGTTGGCCAGATTCCTGCGCTGATCATTTCGACTGGTGCTGGCATCATGGTCACCCGGACGGCGGGGGACGATGACTTCGGCAACGAGATGAAGCGTCAGTTTTCCGTCCATCCCCGTGCTCTCTGGGTTGTTTCCGGAATTCTGCTCGGTTTTTCCATCATTCCGGGTCTGCCGCATATCCCGTTTTTCCTCATCTCCATGTTTATCGGTTTTGTTGCCTACCGGGTGCAGAAGAGCAAGGAGCGCGAAGCAGCGACCGAGGAACTGGAAGCAGCCGAACCTCAACAGCCACTGCTGACCGAAGATAATTACGAGCAGATGCTCTCCGTCGACCTGCTGGAGATGGAGGTCGGCTATGGGCTGATCCCGCTGGTCGATGCTTCCCAAGATGGCGAACTGTTGCCGCGGATCAAGTCGATCCGTCGCCAGTTCGCCCTCGACATGGGCTTCATCGTGCCGCCAGTGCATATCAAGGACAATCTGCAGCTCAAGCCGAACGAATACGCCATTATTTTGAAAGGTGTCAAAATTGGGGGTGGAGAATTGCTGCCCGGCCACTACCTGGCCATGAACCCCGGGACCGCGACTGAAACCATTAAAGGGATCGATACTGTCGAACCGGCCTTCCAGCTGCCGGCGATCTGGATTTCCGAGGACAAGAAAGAACGTGCGCAGATTGCTGGCTATACCGTTGTCGACAATACTACCGTTGTCGCCACTCACCTCAGCGAGCTGATCAAACAGCACGGTCACGAGCTGCTCGGTCGCCAGGAAACCCAGAACCTGCTCGATAATCTGGCCAACGAATATCCGAAGTTGGTCGAGGAATTGGTCCCTAACCTGCTCAGCCTGGGTGTGGTGATGCGTGTTCTGCAGAACCTGCTGCGCGAACAGGTTTCTGTGCGCGATCTTAGAACTATTTTAGAAACTTTGGCAGATTGGGCACCAGTTGTGCAAGATCCTGATCAACTAACGGAACATGTTCGAGCAATTTTGGCCCGCTCGATCAGTAACAGCTACAGCCCGGACGGGCAGGTGTTGGAAGTTATGACCTTTGACCGAGACGTCGAAACAAGGATTCAGGAAGCGCTGCACAGCACGGAACAGGGATCTTACCTTGCTCTGGAGCCAGGCTTCGCCCAGGCGCTGATCAACAGCCTGAACAAGGCACTGCAGAATTTGGCGGGGGCGACCCCGGTGCTGCTCTGCACGCCAACAATCCGTCTCCATGTCAAAAGGTTGACCGAACGCTACCTGCCGAGTCTGGCTATCATCTCTCACAACGAGATCGCTCCGCACCTGAAGGTCCGGTCGGTCGGAACGGTGAATGTCGATGTTGGTTAGAAAATTTGAAGCAGACGATATGGCGAGTGCTCTCAAGCAGGTTAAAGAGACTCTTGGTGCCGAGGCCCTGATTCTTTCCACCAAAACCCTGCGCAAGAAGGGTTTGGGCGTGCTTGGCAAACAGAGCATCGAAGTGACCGCAGCAATCGAATCACCGGCGATGAAAGCGAGCTCCAAACGTCAGCCACAGGCTGCGGCAAGCAAACCTGCTCCCCAGCAGATTCCCGCTGCTTACCGCCAGCGGATCGATACCCTGGAAGATGAGTTGGTCGATTTGTCACAATTTGAATCGACACCTCCGGCACAACCGGCCCGCCGTGATAGGCGGGTGGAGTTGAACGAAAGCGCCGTGCTGGAAGAGGAAGTACGCAGCCTGCGCTCGCAGCTTGAAGCACAGAACGTGAACCAGCTGCAAAGCGAAATTGATCAGCTTAAAAATCTGGTGCAGGAACTGGCGCAAACCCGTCAGGCTCAGGATGTTGTCGAGACCCCACTGCCCATGGCCGGGCAGGTGTCGCAGATGCCGACCCAGCCGGAGCCGTTGCCTCAAGTTGCAGCTGCACCGCGTCCGGTTCAGCCGACACCGCTGGCAAAACGGGAAAAAGATCTGGATGACCTGATCGAGCTGCTGGTCGAGCAGGGCATCGAAAGTGAAGCCGCCGGAACGATTGCCCGCTTCGCTGCTCAGCAGATGAATGATCGTCAGCGTCAGGAGCCGCATCTGTGCCGCGCCTTTCTGACTGAGACCGTTGCGAACCTGGTGAATGCTGCCGGCCCGTTGTGGCAGCGTGGCGATGCGCAGAAGCGGGTTGCCCTGATCGGTCCGACCGGCGTCGGCAAGACCACCACCATCGCCAAGCTGGCCGCCGAAGCGATCACCAATGAAGGTGCTCGTGTCGCCCTGGTGACCATCGATACCTACCGTATCGCAGCCGTCGAACAGCTGAAGGTTTACGGCGAGATCATGGGCTTGCCGGTTGAAGTGGTGCTGAGTCCTGATCAGCTGCAGGAGGCTTTCCGCCGTCATCGTGATAAGGACTTGATCCTGATCGACACCGCCGGCCGCAGTCCGCGTGATGATGAGCGGATTGCAGAGCTGAACGAATTCCTCGGCCAGGGTGCTGATGTCGAAAACTGCCTGGTGTTGGCCGCACCAACCGACGAGCGTTTGCAGCGCAGAAGCCTTGAAGCTTTCAGCCAACTGCCGATCTCCAAGCTGATCTTCACCAAGCTGGATGAGACTGATCGCTGCGGCGCACTGATCAATCTGCCGACCCGCAGTAATCTGCCGCTGGCTTACCTGACCAACGGACAGCAGGTACCGGAAGACCTGCTGTTGGCCGAGCCGCAGATGGTCGCGGAACTGGTGATGCAGAACGAAACGGAATCACGGAGGATTGCCGTATGATAAGTGGAGCCGCAGATCAGGCTGGGACCCTGCGCAGTATGCAGGATCAGCGTGATAGCAGTACAACCGAACTGAATATGCCGATGACACGTGTGCTGTCGATCACCAGTGGCAAAGGGGGAGTCGGTAAAACCGCCGTAGTCTCCAACGTCGCGGTGTCGATGGCCAAGCTTGGCAAGAAAGTTCTGATTATCGACGCCGATCTCGGCCTGGCGAATATCGATGTTGTGCTTGGCCTGGCTCCGCCTTACAACCTGAACCATTTCTTCAACGGCGAGCGTACGCTGGAAGAGGTGATGGTGGAAGGCCCGCACGGACTTAAAATTCTCCCGGCTGGTTCCGGCGTGCAGCAGTTTACCCGTCTTGACGGACAACTGAAAATGCGCCTGATCGAATCCCTCGACGCCCTCGAAGAGCAGTTCGACGTGGTTTTGATCGATACCGAAGCCGGCATCTCCGATAACGTCACCTATTTCAACGTCGCCGCCCAGGATATCCTGGTTGTCACTACCCCGGAGCCGACGGCGATCACCGACGCCTATGCGTTGATGAAGCTGTTGTCGACTCAGTTCCATCAGAAACATTTCCTGCTGGCGGTCAACTCGGTGCGCGAGCCGGATGAAGGGCTCGACGTGTTCGAAAAACTGACCATGGTTTCCGGTCGTTACCTCGATATCTCTCTCGATTATCTCGGCTGTATCCCCTTCGACCGCAAAATGCACGAATCGGTGCGCGAACAGAGGGTAATGGTCGATTTGGCCCCCGATCACAAAGTTGCCAAAGCGTTCGTCGAACTGGCGGAGAACTTGATCGATACGCCGATGAACACTCAGGCACAGGGAACGCTGCAGTTTTTCTGGAAGCAGTTCCTCGGGGTGGGTTCGGAGGCGAGCTGATGAGTTATCCCGGCGGATACGGGCCACCAGGCCCGGCAGAGCGCGAAAAGATGATCGAGAACCATCTGTCATTGGTCGATTTTCTCGTCGACCGGATGATGACTCAGGTGCCCGGTTTCGTAAATCGGGATGAGATCCGTAGCGCGGCGCTGATGGGCTTGCTCGATGCGGCCAATCGTTTCGATCCACGGCGTGGTGTGCTGTTCAAGACCTTCGCCGAGCGGCGTATTCGCGGTGCCGTGTTTGATGAAGTGCGGCGGATGGATTGGTTCTCGCGCACCATGCGTGAGAAGCAATCACGTTTGAACAAAACCACCGACGAACTCGGTAAACAGCTTGGTCGCGAGCCGGAAGACGCAGAAATTGCAGCGGCGATGGAATTGGAGCTGGACAATTTTCACGAGCTGAAGCTGCAGGTCAGTCAGCTCGGTTATGTCAGCCTGCATGAAAAGCTGGATGACAGCGATGATAGCGGCAAGAGTTTTATCGACAATCTGGAAGATACCAACCAGACCAGCGTGCAGGAAAAGCTGGAAGCGAACGAGCTGACCAAAGAGCTGGCCGGTTATCTGGAACTATTGTCGGAAAAAGAGCGGCTGGTCATCGCCCTGCTCTACTACGAAGAGCTTTCACAGAAGGAGATTGCTGAGGTCCTCGAGTTGACGGAAGGTCGCATCTCCCAGCTGCACAGTCAGGCCCTCGGCAAATTGAAGGGCAAGATGCGTCGCAGCATCAACGCGCTGAAAACCGGGGGCTCGTAATGCTTAGCGCCCAGCTCACCCCGTTGCTTCTTTTCGCGCTGGTCGGTTTCTGCCTGCTGCTGAGTTTTTACCAGCTGCTGGGCAACCGCAAGCTGAAACGACGGGTCGCAGCTCTGGAGCAACAGTTGGCGGCAGAGGTATCGGCCGAAGAGGCTCCCGCAGCGAACTTCTCCGCTAGTCTCGATGCTGTCGAACGGCAGCAACTGCAATCGAACCAACCGGCAGCTCCGGTGAAAAGCACCGACAAGTACAGTTACGTCGGTGCGCTGGCCGAGCAGGGACTGGATGCAAAAGGGATTTCCGAGGCGCTGCAGATGCCGGTTGCCGAGGTTGAGCAGCTGATGCAACTGGCGAAATTGAAGCGCGCGGCGCTACCGAAGTGAGGCACTAAACTTTTTCCCCCGAAGGGTCGAGAAGTAAGCAGGAACAACAGAGGAGTAATCGATGGGAAGCGGAAAATACGGTGCAATTTCGGGCCTGATCGGACGGATGCAGATGATGGACAACATCAGTGAACATCTGGCCGCGGTTCGCACCACTGCTTACAAAAAAGGGAAAATGACATTCGAGGCCAAACTGGGTGAAGCCGCCTCCGGCATGGCAACGAAAGGCATCAATTATTCTCGCACCACCAAGGAAGAGATCGACTTTACTCCGGGGGAAACCGGCTATACGGGAAAGCCTTTGCACTTGGCAATCATCAATGATGGTTTTTTCCAGGTTCTGCGTGAAAACGGAGAAATGGGCTACACCCGCAACGGCGGGTTTCAGATGAATACTCTCGGTGAGATGGTGACTTCAGAAGGTCTTCAGGTTCTCAGTGTTGAAGAGGAGCCGATCATCCTGCCGCACCCGGACGTGAATATCAACCTTGATGGCTCGATTTATCATGGTGACCAGTTTGTCGCCCAGATTGGACTTTACCAGTTTGAGGATAAGTCGATTTTGATGCGTGCTCCGAACGGCCTGTTTATTCCGAAAGACAATACCGAACCGGAACTTCACCTTGAGCCAGAGATGTTGCAGAAAAACCTGGAGTCATCGAACGTCGATATGATGCGCACCATGGTGCGGATGACCTCCAACCTGCGGACCTTCGAAGCGACCCAGAAAGTGTTGCGGATTTACAGCGATATGGGCGCCAAGGCCGCCGAAATCGGCCAGGTCCAGTAAAAATTTAAGCGCCGCGGCTGCGGTGAAAAGGAGATAAGAAGATGATCAGGGCACTTTGGACAGCTTCCACCGGCATGCAGTCTCAGCAGACCAACATGGATGTTATCGCCAATAACCTGGCCAACGTCAACAGCGTCGGGTTTAAAAAAAGCCGCGCCGATTTTCAGGATATTCTTTACCAGACCCAGAAAGCGGCGGGGACCGGTGTCGAAGGTGGGCAGGTGCCAACCGGTGTCCAAGTTGGCCTCGGCTCCCGGGTTGCTGCGGTGCAGAAGGTGTTCAGCACTGGTGATTTTCAGCAGACCGAAAACGAGCTCGATGTGGCGATCGAAGGAGCAGGTTTTTTCCAGATTGCTCTGCCTGATGGAACCGATGCCTACACCCGTTCTGGAGCTTTGAAAAAAGACAGCACCGGCCAACTGGTCTCTTCAGACGGTTATGCGATTGTTCCGAGTATCGTTATCCCGGAAAACGCAACCTCGATTTCTATTGCGCCAGCTGGCAACGTTGAAGTTTTGCTAGATGGTGAAAGCACCCCGACTGAGGTCGGCGTGCTGGAACTGGTCCGTTTTTCCAACCCTTCCGGGTTGAAGAGCCTGGGCCGCAATCTTTATGCGGAAACACCGACCACTGGTACGCCGGTGACAGGTACTCCGGGTGATGAGGGATTTGGCACGCTTTCCCAGGGCTTTCTCGAAGGTTCCAACGTCAACATTATGGAAGAGATGGTCAACATGATTGCCGGCCAACGCGCTTACGAAGTTAACTCCAAGGCGATTCAGACAGCCGATGAGATGCTGCAAATGACCAGCGGTCTGGTCCGCTAACAGGTTGAATCAATGAAAAAAATGCTGCTGATAATTGTTCTGGCGGTGCTGCCGTTTGTGGCAATGGCGCAATCCCCGGAAGAAAAGGGAGTAGAGATCAGTCAGCAGGAAATGGCCGAGGTCTTGAGTGATTTCCTGACTGACGCGTCAGAGCGTCTGCCAGGAGTCGAACTCCGATTCACCGCGATGCGGCTTCCCCAACCTTTCACTGTTCCCACTGGCCACCTCGATTTTCAGGTTATTCCTGCTAAACCGGGCGTGATCGGTAGTCGCCGAGTCACTTTGATGACCCGGGTCGATGATCGGGTCGTGAGCAACCGTTCGATCCGCGTTGAGATTGAAGCGCTGGCCGAGATCCTGGTTGCTGCCGATAACCTGCGACGTGGTGAAATTCTTGACAAAACCAATGCCATTTTCCAGCAGCAGAATATCGCGAAATTAAAGCAGCCGCTGTTCATCGCCGATGAGGTATTAGGCAAGCGGTTAAAGCGTTCGGTACGACTTGGACAGCCGATTCTGCGCAAACAGGTCGAGTTTCCGCCTCTCGTTAACCGGGGTGATCGGGTGGTGATCCGGGTCGAACGGGGGAGCCTGCTGCTGACCGCTGCCGGCGAAGCCAAGCAGGACGGTGTGCTTGATGAAACCATCCGGGTGTTGAACGTCAACACGCACAAAGAAATTCGCTGCAGAGTGCTCGGCCCGGGGCTGGTGACAGTGGAGTATTAAATATGAAAAGTATTTTTTTCGCACTGATAGTTTTGACGATTCAGCTTTCCGGCTGTGCCGGTCCGGCGCGTAATGTTGATCTGACTGCGACCGAGCCGATTGAGCCGGTTCTGCAGCCGCCGTTGCCGCCACAGACCGCCGGTTCGCTCTGGACAGAGAGCCGTGGTGGCCTGTTCCAGGATATGAAAGCGCGTACTGTCGGTGATATCATCACCGTGGTCATCGTCGAAAATGCCAGCGCAAGCAAAGAAGCAACCACCGAAACCGATCGTACCAGTACTATGTCAGCAGGTATTCCCAGGTTGCTCGGACTGGAGGGAACCATCGGCCGGTTGGCAGGCGCCGATGGTACGGATACATTGATCAGTGCCAGTACCAGCAACGAATTTGAGGGAACCGGGAAGACCGAACGCACGGAAACTCTGACCGCGACGTTGACCACTCAGGTGATCGAGGTGTTGCCGAATGGCAACTTACGTCTCGAAGGGACCAAGACGGTGACCGTTAACAGTGAAACCCAGATTGTCAAATTGACAGGGATTGTGCGCCCGGCCGATGTTTCGGCAGGTAATATCGTCGATTCGAAGAATGTCCTTAACGCCCGTATCGCCTATGTCGGCGAAGGTGTTATCAGCGACAAACAACAGCAGGGCTGGCTGGTCCGTGGACTTGATCAGATCTGGCCGTTTTAGCTTGTCGCAGGAGCCGAGCCATGACACTTAAAAACTTTTCCGATAAGGTCATCATCCTGCTGCTTCTTCTCTGGGCGGTTGTCCTGCTGTCTACAGCCGATGCTTCGCGCATCAAAGAATTGGCACAGCTTGAAGGGGTTCGTTCCAACCAACTGGTCGGCTACGGTCTGGTCGTTGGCCTCAACGGCACCGGTGACAGCGCTGCGACCCAGTTCACCATTCAGTCGCTGGTTAACATGATGGAGCGGCTCGGCGTGACTGTTGATCCGAACACGGTGAGTGTTTCCAACGTGGCGGCCGTTATCGTGACTGCAGGCCTGCCTCCTTTCGCCCGCGCCGGAACCAGCATCGATGTCTCGGTTTCTTCGGTTGGCGATGCTGTCAACCTGGCTGGCGGAACTTTGCTGATGACGCCCCTGAAAGCAGCTGACGGTAAAATTTATGCGGTTGCGCAGGGCCCCCTGGTGGTTGGTTCTCTGGCCTTCGGCGGTGAAGCGGCCAAGATACAGAAAAATCATCCCACCGCCGGGCGGATTCCGGACGGTGCACTGGTTGAGCGTGAGGTTCCCTTTGTCTTCGGGCAGCAGCGTGACCTGAAATATCGCCTGAAAGATTCTGATTTCACGACCATTTCGCGTATGACCGACGCCGTCAACGAATACTTTGGCGGCAATATCGCACGTTCGCTCGACGCCGGTCAGATGCAGGTTATGGTGCCGGACCGCTATCTTGACCGGGTGGTCGATTTCGTCGCCGAACTGGAAACGCTGGATGTTACTCCCGACACACTGGCGCGGATTGTTGTCAACGAGAAGACCGGCACTATCGTCATGGGAGATCGGGTCCGTATTTCCACTGTGGCTGTTTCGCATGGCAACCTCAACCTGGTAATCAGTGAATCATCCGCGGTTTCACAACCACTGCCTTTCACTGATGGCGATACGATTGAAACTGAGGATACTCTGATCGATATTACCGAAGAAAAGGGCAACCTGGTGGTCATGCAGGAGGCTGTCAGTATCGGTGATGTTGCGGCAGCTCTCAACGCTATCGGCGCGTCACCACGGGATCTGATTGCCATTTTCCAGGCGATCAAAGCAGCAGGTGCCCTGCATGCAGATCTGGTGATTCTCTAGGAGTTTATCTCTATGGACAGCAAGGTAGATCCAAAACAGCTGGTCAGCCAAGCGCTCAGCCAAGCACCAAAGCAGGCCAAGGGGAAGGATCCGGAGCAGTTGCGCGCAGCCGCCGAGCAGTTCGAGGCGGTGTTCATCCAGCAGATGTTCAAAGAGATGCGTAACACCATTCCCGATGATGGTTTGATTCCGCGTGGTAACGCCGATGATATCTATACCCAGCTGCAGGATGCCGAAGCGGCTAAAATTATGGCAGAAAAAGGTGGCATCGGTTTGGCAGACCTGATGATGCAGCAGCTGCTGGATGAAAATTCCGGTTCTGAGGAGTAGCTCGAATTCCTTCTCCCCAAGGGAGAAGGTGCCCTGTAGGGGCGGATGAGGGGGATTGACCGGCCGTTATCCCCTCACCCTAGCCCTCTCCCTCGGGGAGAGGGGACTTTTGTTTCAACTTTCTGTCTATCCTTTCTCAATTCCATCTTCAATTTTCTCCAAATTCCCCTAAAGAAAAAATTCTCCGCTGTCGATAAAGTATCCAAAGAGGTTGTAAAAGGTGGTGCAGGGACGCATCATCGGTTGCTTACATGGAGGATAAAATGAGCGAAAAGATCGATCCCACAAGTGCTAACCGGCCAATGCAGGCGGTCCAGCATGACGAGCTGATCCAGCGGCGTCAACGTGAACAAGGCAAATCACAAACAGAGGATCGGGTTTCGCTGAATCAATCCGGGCAGCCGGAAGCGACCTACGGCCCCCAGTCGGGGCTGAATGTCGGTACCCCTTACGAAGTTCTGCGCAGCCTGGTGATCAAGACTTTGGAAGAGCAGAACATTCCGCTCCTGATCAGCACCGGCAGCGGTGAAATCGACATGAACGAGATGACCGTTGAGGAAGCACAGGAGCTGATCTCCGAAGACGGTTACTTCGGTGTCGAGAAAACCTCCGACCGGATCGTCGAATTTGCTATCAACGCTTTCGGCAACGATCCGGCAAAGCTGGAAGAGATGAAGCAGGCGATCGACAAGGGCTTCAAGGATGCGCAAGAAGCTTTTGGCGGCACCCTGCCGGAGATATCACAACAAACTTACGATGCGATTATGCAAAAGCTGGATGATTTTGCAGGTGTAGCTGAAGAAGAAGGGGAATAGGGAGTCAATCATGGTCGATAAAATTAATGGTGGTAAGGGATTCGGCCCTCTCGGTGGCATCAACCGTACCGGCAAGCCGGACGTCGCCAAGAAATCAGGTGAAGCTGGCAAAGCGGATCGGGTCGATTTTTCCAGTGCGCTGCAGCAGGCCAGCAAAACCCAGGCAACTGAGGCGACTCAGCAGAGTGCTCGTGCCGAAAAACTACAGGCCTTGAAGGCCCAGATTGAAAGTGGAACCTATCAGCCCGACCTGGAGAAGGTAGCTGCCAGCGTTCTTCCTTTCATCATGAAGGACAGCTAGGGATGAACATGGACCTGAAAGCCAGGCTGGAAAAACTGCTCGAGCTGTTGCTTGATGAGCGGGAGAAAGCCAAAGCTCTGGACATGGCCGGTTTGCAGGCGGTGGTGGCGGAAAAAGAAGCGCTACTGGCCGACCTGAAACCGCAGCCAGAAGAGGTGGAAGGCTTACAGGACTTGCTGAAGCAGATCGATCATGAAAATCGCCGCAATGCGTTCCTGCTCTGGACCGGCCTGAATATGGTTCGTGAAATGATGGGCTTTTTCGGTAAAGCGGCAATGCCGCAGGTTTACGGTGGCGGTGGCCAGGCCCAGACCCTGAGCCAGGGTGGCCGGCTGCTCTCGGGGAAGGTGTAAGTCATGGCAGGTTTGAACGCAGCTCTCAATTCAGGCAGAACCTCTCTGCAGACCAACCAGAAGGCGATCGAGATCACCGGTCTGAATATCGCCAACGTCAACACCGAGGGCTATTCGCGTCAAACCCCTAACATGACGCCATACCCGGCGTTGAGCTTTGGTGATTACTTTATTGGTACCGGTGTCACCGTCGGTTCGGTAATGCGTTCGCACGACGTTTTTCTTGACGGGCAGATCAAAGACAAATCAGCTGATGTTGGTTTAGAGAGTAGCATGACAAACCCGTTGGCAGAGCTTGAGCGCGTCGTTAGTATCGGTGACGGCAGCCTTTCGGACGAATTCGATCAGTTCTTCGATGCCTGGCGGCAGCTTTCCACTAACCCGGGCGGCGAAGTCGAGCGACAGATGGTGTTGCAGCGTGGTGAGTTGATTGGCAATGCTTTTGTCAATGTTTATAACGAAACCCAGCAGTCAGTGACAAATATCAACAACACCATCAGCTCGAAAATTGACGGTGTGAACCTGCATTTGGATGAAATTGCTCAGCTGAATAATCGGATCTCCTCTTTAGAGCTGGCGGGGCAGGAAGCCAACTCCGACCGTGATCGTCGAGATATGCTGCTCAAAAATCTCTCGGAAATGATCGGCGCATCCAGCTTTGAAACATCCAACGGCACAGTTTCGGTTCACCTGAAGAACGGCATGCCGCTGGTTGAGGGGAATGAAGCGACTCATATCGTCGGCGTATATTCCGGCACTGAAGTCAACCTTGAACTCGATTTCGGGACAACAAACCTGGCGCTGGACCGTACTGCCCTGGGCGGCGAGTTCCGTGGGTTGTATGAAGTCCGCGACGTGATGATTCCCGATGTTGTCAATCGTCTCGACCAGTTGGCCTACACCTTCGCCAATGAAGTGAATGCTCAGCATACGGCAGGAACCGATTTGAGTGGTGCCGCTGGCCAGAATTTTTTCGTTGCACCTGCGGCCGTAGCCGGAAGCGCGGCATCGCTGACAATGAATATCACGCAGACCAGCGAGATCGCAGCCGGGACCACCGGAGCGCCGGGTGACAACACCAACGCCTTAGCTATCCTACAACTTGAGCAGAAGCAGCAGGCGGACTTCGGTGGTAACGACACCTTTGTCTCCTATTATGGCAAAATTGCTTCAACTGTTGGCGTTGAGACCGCGCGTAACCGTCAAGCATCACAAGGCTATGAAGACTCTTTGATTCAACTGCAGAACCTGCGTGACGGCATTGATGGCGTTTCGCTGGAAGACGAAATGATCAACCTGATGCAGTACCAGAAAGGGTTTGAAGCCTCTGCTAAATTCCTTTCCACTGTTGACGAGATGATGGGGACTCTTCTGACCCTGAAGAGCTAGGTGACCTATGAGAGCAACGCAAACCACAACATATCGCAGCCTACAGGCGTTTCTGGACCGTACCAGCGATAAACTGGCGAGCTTGCAACTGCAGGCCGCAACCGGGAAAAAACTGAACCGCCCATCAGACGATCCCACAGCAATCAGCCCGGTTTTGAGTGCCCGGACTCAGATTATGGCCTCTGACCGTTACATCGAAACCATCGAGTCGGGGCTGGACCGCGTCGATAATATGGACGGCTACCTTGATGGGATGGAAAATACCTTGATCCGGCTTAAAGAGATCGCGATCGCTGCTGGCAATGGTGCTCTCAGTGCATCTGACCGGTTAACATATGCGGATGAGGTTGCTTCTTTGAAAGAGGAGCTAATGGTTGCCGGGAATGCCCAGGTCGATGGGAAATATCTTTTCGCGGGATTTAGCGAGAAAACGACGCCCTTTGTTTCGAACCCTGCATATCCAGGGCCGGGCGAAGCCCCGGTTTTGTACAACGGTGACGCGGGCAGTGTTGAGTTTGAAATCTCCCCAAATGAGTTGATCGAGGTCAACCTGACAGGAAATGATTTACTTCTTGGGGACTCTGATAATGATGGTGTGACCGATCCAGGTGCAATAGATATTTTCGCAGTAATTACGACTGTTGAGGAAGCGTTGAGGGCGAATGACCCAGATGCTGTTGTTGCTGAACTCGACAATATAGAAAGTGCTGCTAATCAGGTACGACGCCACAGAAGCATAAAAGGAAATGTCGGTCGCAGACTGGAAACGGCTCTTGATCATATGGAGCAGATCAAGATCGATATGGAGACATTCCGTTCTCGCTTTGAGGATGCTGATATCCTTGAAACCATCACAAGCATGGAACAGCAGCAACAGAGTTTCCAAGCAGCCTTGAATGTAACTGGTAAAGTTTCAGAGTTGTCTATCCTCGACTATATTTAACCTATCCATGAAGACCGTTGCACGGAGGTTGCGCGGACCACAAAGCCAGGAGGCACTATGTTAGTACTTACCCGTAAGGCAGGTGAGGGAATTATTATTGGTGATGACATCAAGATCACTGTTGTCGAGTTGAAAGGCGGCGGTGTTCGCATCGGCATTGATGCTCCCAGGGAGATGAAAGTTCACCGGCAAGAAGTTTTTGAGAAGATAAAGCAGGAAAATAAGGAGGCGACCCAGTGGAACATTGCCGATCTCAACGAATTGAGCACTCTCTTGAATGCGGGGAGGAAAGAAAAATGAAAAAAATAAATTCCCGTTTTGGTGAGATCGAATACGATCCTGATAATACACTTCTTTTTCCAGAGGGCCTTATCGGTTTTGAAGGGTTAAGGCACTTTATTGTTATGCCGAACGAAAAAGAAGGACCTCTTTTTTGGATCCAGAGTGTTGAAGACCCCCAGGTTGCTTTTGTTCTGACTAACCCGACAGATTTCTATTTCGACTATAAAGTGGTTCCGGATAGGAGTGAGCGGCAAAAGCTGGGTATTAATGAAAGTGACGAATGCCTTGTGATCAGTGTTGTGACGGTACCGCCTGATCATAATATAACTCTTAACCTCGCTGCTCCGATTTTGTTTGCTCCGAAAACAAATCGAGCGCTTCAAGTGATTCTCGAGGGCACCCAGTTTAGTTCTCGTACGCCATTGCCTGAAGTTTGAGACGGCATTTTGACAGTGCCGGGCTAATTGATATGAAAGGGCCATTCTGCGGGGAATCTGTGGAATGGCCTTTTTTTTGCATATTTTAATGTTGGTGCCAAGTTTTTGTCTGCTAACAAAGCAAATCATAAGGGCTGGTCATGGAGAGCAGTGATAGTTTTGGTGTCTTTCTAAAAAATTCTTTCGGAGATAGATACCTTTATGAGGTAAATGGCATCGCTTTCAACCAAGTCGGTGCTACTGCCCTATATGAAAATCACTTCGGAGACACATTCTTAAAAGAAACTCAACTCTATATTATTGTTGGAACTGATTCTGGATTGCTTATTGATTTTCTTAAAAATAGGCAGCGCTCAGACAGTTCACGCTATATTTTTGTAGAACTCGACTCAGTTCAAAAGCGTTTAGAGCAGGAAGGTCTATTGGCCGATCTTCCTGCCGATTTTTCTGTCGTAACTTTGGAGAACCTTTGGGCTCAAGCGAATACGTTCAAGGTGAATGACTATCTTTATATCGATTCAGTCAGCCATGTTAATTCGCTTTGTGCTGTTGATGGTCGGTTGTCAGAATATCGTGATCTATCTTTAAAAATTGAGGATAGCCTTGGTCGTAGAAAAAATGCGGTTGTTGCTGAAATCGGACTGGCCTATTTTGCTGAAAGGCAGTTAGAGAATCTCGCAGAGAACCAGACAGAATCTATTGTGCTCAAGGACCAGTTCAAAGGGAAAACAGCAGTACTTTTGGCTGGTGGCCCATCTTTGGATGATATGTTGCCTTGGGTTGAGGAAAATCGTGACAAATTTTTTGTTTTGGCGGTGTCGCGCATCAGTCGGCAATTGTTGCAATATGATTTTGTTCCTGACCTTGTTTTTTCCGTAGATCCACAGTCGACCAGTTTCGATGTTAGTCGCGAAATGCTGCAAATGTGGGATCGGACAATTTTCGTTCACGCATATCATGCTTCTCCTCAGCTTGTTGGTCAGTGGAGTGGGCGAAGCCTCTATGTTGGGGAACGATTTCCCTGGGTAAGTAAAATGAACCCGACTAATCTGAAAGTCAGTCCTCCAACTGTTACCAACACTGCTTTAAACGCTGCAATTGCAATGGGATTTAAGCAGGTTATTCTCGTAGGGGTTGACTTGTGCTATGCGGATAACGGGATAACCCACGCTGGCGGGAGCAACGAAAGCATCGCCGGCCCCCGGCTTGGGGATACTCTTTCAATTGCTACCAATGACGGGGGGCAGGCTGAAACAGGAGTCGGTTATGCATCCGCAATCTCCTTTTTAAGCGGCCAAGCGCAGATGGCAACTCAACATGGCTGTCGATTGATCAATCCAAACCCGAGGGCTGCAAAGATAGAAAATGTAGAGCATGTCTCACTCGATGAAATCGTTTTGGAGCCACTTGACTGTGACCCCAACGCCAAACTATTAGTCTTGTTGCCAGATTCTGCCGATAATCAGACCCGTCAAGAATATTACTCTTCCGTTCTTGAAGAGCTTAACAGGGCAGATGAGCAGCTTAAAGAGATTGGAAAACTGGCAGCAAAAGCACTTTCATACAACGAAAAACTCTTTAAGAATAAAAAGGATGCGCGAAAAGCTAAGGCGCAGTTTGAAAAAATAGAAAAGACTTTGAACGAGACGTTCTCCGATCTCAGTGTGTTTGTCAAAAAATACGTGATTCGGAAGTTTCTTAAAATCGTTCGTCCAAATTATGAAGGAACTGAAAGCTCTCAGGAGATGGAAGAGGTTATTCACACTTATTATCAGGCCTACAAAGAAGGCTCCAGTGATTTGAGGAAAAAAGTGCAAAGCGCTGCGGAGAGATTGCACAGTCGCTTGGACGAAGAGAACTCTCATCCTGATTTTGCTCGACTGGCAGAGCAATGGCAAAAAGACAAGCAGCCTGGTCGAGCTTTAGTCTGGTTGAAGCTGCACCACAAGACCGCTGAGCAACTGGATAATGCGGACAGGCAGCTCTTTGAAAAGTTGGAGGCTGAATTTTCCGATATTATGGCCGAAACCGAAACCGGGCAGATGAAGAAGGTGCGTAGGTTTCGTTCCTTGGTAGGGGTCCGCGAACGAGCTATGCGGTATTTCCGGGCAAAAGACGAGGAAGCATTAAAGCGTTTGGATGACGGATTGTCTATTCACCAAAATCGAGTGGCCGCTGATAATCTTGGCAGCTTAGTAAAAGGTTTGCAGTTAGAGCTTAAAGGAGATATCGATGGTGCTCTCACCCACTACCAAGCTCTTGTCGGGGATGTTTATAATCATCTGACTGAAGAAGCGTTAAAGCGCATACTCTCTCTAGCACTACAAGAAAAGCACTATGAAATGGCTTTGCTGGCGCTTGAGTGTTTGTCGAATGCTGCTGTCGTTTATAAGCCCAAGTACGCTGAGCTTTTGAGAATAACTGGAAACGTGATGGCTGCAGCAGATGCTTATGTTGCTTATCTTGAAGAAGTTCCGACAGATTTAACTGCATTGATTCAATTGGGGCAGCTTTATCAATCCATGGGTGAATGCCAAGCTGCTCAGCAAGTTTTCGATCTTGTGCTTGAGCAGGACCCTAAGAATCAGACTGCCCAAAATCTTATTTCCAGCCTGAGGGGTGTAGAATGATCCAATTTGCCGGGGTAATTCTTGCCCGAATGGATTCGAGTCGATTCCCCAGAAAAGCGTTGACACCGGTCTCAGGTGTTCCTCTTATCGAAAGATGTCTAAAGGGAGTAGAACGAACCAACTCTTTCGTCCCCATATTGGCAACTACGGCAAGGCCTGTAGATGATCCCCTTGCAGATTTTGCTGAGAAAAAAGGGGTTCTCTGCTATCGGGGCGATTTGGGGAACGTTTACCAGCGTGTTTGTGGATGTCTCCGGGAACACAAGATTGATACCTTTGCTCGCATTAATGGCGATAGCCCTTTTGTCCAGCCTGATTTGTTAAATGATGGGCTGAATTTACTCAATCAGAAGAATTGCGACTTTGTCACCAATCTGGTGCCTCGCAGATTCCCTTATGGTGTCAGTGTGGAAATTTTTCGCAGTGAGTTTTTTTTGAATTCTGAAAAATCGATTTTAACTTCGGAGCACAGGGAACATATCAGCAGTTATTTCTATCAAAATTTAGATGATTTTAGCTATGCATCGATTGTTGGCGAGGCTGATTTGAGCACTGTTCGCTTAACCATAGACACGCCTGAAGATCTAAATGTTGTAGAGCAGTTACTGAAAAAAGAACCAAGGCTTTTTGATTGTCCGCTACAGCATGTGGTTGACCTTTATCAATCAACACTTCTCGATTCAGAGAAGACCCGGGGAGGTTTTAAATGATCAATCTTTATTCCATTCGGCCAAAAGGGTTTAACGTAGGGAACGATGTCATCTTTGTCGGTCTGAACCATTTTATCCGGCAGGCATTCCCTGGAGGTCTTAATATCATTGCCTTGCCTGCGACTGGCAAATACGAAGCACAGAAAAAAGCCGGACTGTCTTCACAGACAGTCTATGAGATTAACCAGTTTGGCGACGGTGTAATCGTCGGAGGTGGAAACCTCTATGAAAACGGAGAATTGGAAATCAATTCGACGGCGCTTAAAGCCTTAGAGCGCCCATTGATGATTTTCAGTGTGTCGCGCGGGAAAATTTATAACAAAGAATTGAAACTGGTCGATCGAACCGATGTGATGACGGATAGCAATATCGCTTTGATTAATCAGCATGCTGCTATTTCCCTCTCCCGCGACCATGCAACCCACGACTATGTCAACAACCTTGGTGGCTCCTCCATTTTAGGTGGGTGCCCAACACTCTTTTTGGATGAAGTTCCTCAGCATGAGGTACAGATAACCGACGAAGATCGGACAGATGCTCTTATTTCTATCCGCACACCGACGTTGATGAGTATTCCTGTCGGCTACCAATATGAACTCCGGGGGCAGATGGCAGCCTTGATAGAGTTGTTACGGGCCAAGGGTTATCGCAAGGTGAAAATTCTTTGTCATGATCATCGGGATATTCCTTTTGCCGCTTCTTTTGACGAGGTTGACTATCTTTATACGGAAGATGTGTTTACTTATCTCTCCTTTTTGAGGAATACGCGCCTTAATCTGACGTTCCGCCTCCACTCGTTTATCCCTTGTGTTGCTCTAGGTGTTCCCGCTATCAAGATCAGTTATGATCAGCGCGCGTTGAGCATGCTGGATACTCTGGGGATGGACCAATGGAATATCAATCTTCTTACGGATAACCTTCTGCAAGAAGTTGAGAATCGCATCGATAATCTTGGCGATCTGGATGGGATGGTCCAGCATTTGCGTCAGGGTCGGTGGGCTGACTTGCGCCAGACCCTGGTAACGAATTGCGCACGGTTTGCAGAGATGATTTGTGAAAGGAAATAACCCAATGCCTGAAGTTCAGCCAATCCATATCATTGCAGAGGCGGGAACAAACCATAACGGAAAGCTGGTTAAAGCGAAATCTCTGGTCGATATTGCCAAGCGAGCGGGGGCGGACTCGGTAAAGTTCCAGATTATTTATCCATGGGGTCTCTACTTGCCGGGTGAATACGAATATGGTCATTACGATATCAAGGAAGTCATCCGCATTCGTGAAGAGGGGATGCTTAAAGACGAGGAATACGAGGAATTAGCGGCATACTGCCAGGACCAAGGTGTTGCCATGTCAGCATCGGTTTTTGACGAGCGCGGCCTCGATCTGTTGATGCAGTTTGACCCATCGTACATCAAAACCGCTTCTTGTGATTTGAATAATCTGAGATTTTTGCGCCAAGTTGCTGAAAGAGGCAAGAAGATGGTTGTCTCAACCGGAATGTCAACACTCACCGACATTGAAAAAACGCTGCGAGAATTGGAAAAAGTCGGCCCCCTCGACTTGGTGCTGTTGCATTGCGTGTCGGTCTACCCAGCGAAACTTGAACAAACCAATCTTCAGTTTATCGAAACCTTGAAGAATAATTTCGGCTATCCGGTTGGCTTTTCTGACCACACGGGAGACAGCCTGGCCGCCTGTATGGCTCTGGCAAAAGGTGCGACCTGGTTTGAAAAACACTACACCGAGGATCGGACCCAAGCCGGTTTCGACCATGCCTATGCGATGGAAGAAGATGGGCTTGGACGTTATGTTGCTGACCTGCACGAAGCTCAATCTGCTTTGGCAGATGTTGCAGATAAACTGACCGAAGCCGAACTTTACACCCGCAAAAGAGCACGACGTTCGATTTATGCCGCTCGAGACCTAAAGTCTGGTGAGCTTGTTGCCGATAAAGATTTATTGGTTGTTCGCCCGGAAGGTATTTTGGATGCCGATCAGATCGATCTGGTGGCCGGGAGCCGGCTGGTTCGGGACGTAAAACAATATCAGGCCTTGAGTCTGGAGGATGTCAGAAGAGAATGAGAATTCTTTTTGTCTGTAAAGCATCGACAGAAATCGGTTTGGGTCATTTGATCCGGTCACGGACGTTGGCAGCGGGCTTAAATCGTTTAGGCGCTTTAGTTATCGATTTTGTGCTTATCGGGGATGCCTCACTTATTTCCCTCGTTAACGGCTACGTGCAGAACAAAATTACCTTGGCTAGTGAAAATGAGCTGGCACTTCAGAATAGCTACGATCTGGCTTTTGTCGATATGCTTGAGATGAAAGCAGAGACAATGTTCGCGATTCGTCAGCGCGCTCCTCGCGTTGCAAGCCTTTCCCCGATTTTCAATCGCATGGCAGAGGTCGATCTTCTTTTTAGTCGAACCCGTTATCAACCCGTCGCGGAGCCTGGCCCAGGCCAAGTCTATGCCGGGCCTGATTATGCAATTATTCAGGGTGATTGTGGCAAAATTGGCGCCGGGGAATATGAAAAAACTCTCGAATCAGGAACTTTTCCCATTGCGATCTGTATGGGCGGCGGGGACGCACCAAACAAAACTTTAAAAATATTGCGAACTCTCAAGCACTGTGCGGTGGATGCAACTTTCTGGGTCATGCTTGGCGAAGGTTATTGTCATTCATATGATGAGCTCATCGCTGAAATCAAAAATAATAAAAGGCATGAAATTATTTTAGCCAGGACCAACAAGAGTATGTGGCAAGTTTTACGAAACTGCGCTGTTGGTATTTTTTCTGGTGGAGTGACTTCCTATGAAGCTGCTTTTGCCGGCTTGCCCGCTGTAAACCTTATTGATCAATCCGAAAAATATTTTCTTATTCGGGAGCTTGTAGAAAACGATGCTTGCTGGTGTTTGGGACAGTCGTTCGAAGAAAGCCTTGGCTCTTTGAATAAACATCTTGAGCAGGTTCATGCCAATCATAATACTCTTATGAAGATGCATATCGATTCAAAGCAATTGATATCCGGTAATGCGTCAGAAAATATTTTTTCCGCATGTTCTGACTTGCTCAGCTCTCGAGTAGGGGCTTGGGGCTCAAGGGCCATTCAAGAGTGTGCTTAAAGGGAAATATTCATGTTTTATGGAGATTTGCGTTACGCAAAGTCGGCTTACGAAGAAGGTCATAATATTACGTCACTTTTAAAAGAACGCTTTGGTCTCGAACAAAACAGTCCTGAGATTATTGAGATTGCTTATGACCTTCAAGCCGGATCCTATGTTGACTCGGTAAAAAAAAATCGAGACAGCTGGGAGGCGTATACTGGAGAAATTGCTAGTATATTGTCCCATTACTGTGCTGAAGCAGAATCTGTCCTAGATGTCGGGACTGGCGAGATGACAACATTGGCTGGGGTTGCCAAATGTTGTTATAAAAGCTCGTTTACGTATTATGCTTGCGATATCAGTTTAAGTAGGTTGATTAAAGGAAAGCGATTTGTTGCTGAAGAGCTGCCCGAAGACCTCGTTCAAAAAATCAATCCTTTTGTCGCTGACCTCTTTTATTTACCGTTTGTTGATAGTTCTATAGATGTTATATGGACTTCACATGCTTTGGAACCGAACGGAGGCAGGGAAGAACTGGCTTTAGCTGAGCTTTTGCGAGTAGCAAAGAAAAAATTGATTTTGTTCGAGCCGTACTACGAAGGGAATTCACCTGATGGAAAGGCGAGAATGGATCGGCTCGGATATATTAAAGGGCTTCCAGAGTTTATCAAGGAGTGTGGGGCTACCTGTGAAGATATCGTGCCACTGGATAATATCAGTAACCCGTTGAATCCAACCTATGCTTTTATTATCACTCCACCTGCTGGATGTAGGAAAGAGGCAGAAAAATCGCCTTGGGCTTGCCCCGCTACCAAGTTGCCGATGGAAAAGGTTGGTAATTGTTATTGGAGTGAGTATTCGATGCTTGCATATCCTATTTTGCAGGACGTGCCGGTTTTCCGTCGCGAAGCAGCAATTTTAGCATCAGCGCTTAAATAGTTTTTTGTCGATTGTGCCCATACTGGGGGCTTTTCCCCCTTGATTTATGCTCTTGAAGGGATCGGTATTGCCGATCCCTTTTTCGTTGATTTGTCGTTATTTTCAAGATGAGAGTGGATAAAAGACGGTGTTTTTTTTAGAAAAAATAAACTTTTTAAAAAATTTGAAGTTAGTAGGTTGCGCTACTGTCATTAGTGCAAAAAAAATTAAAGTTTCTCAAAGGAAAAGCCGAAAAGGCCAACAGCGGGGAAAATATTGATAAAGGAGGTGAAAGAACGTTTGCTTAAGCTTCCCGGCTGAAACGGAAAAACAAAGAAAAATAATTTGAAACCTGGGGCACGGACGCCCCAAACCACAAAATTCATGGAGGAAAAATCATGGCTCTTACAATTAACACTAATGTTGCTTCCCTGAACGCTCAACGTAACCTGGGTACCTCTCAATCCTCGCTGAACAAATCGATGCAGCGCCTCTCTTCTGGTCTGCGTATCAACAGCGCTAAAGATGATGCTGCTGGTCTGGCCATCTCCAGCCGTATGACCTCGCAGATTCGCGGTATCAACCAGGCGGTCCGGAATGCTAACGACGGCATCTCTTTGGCACAAACTGCTGAAGGCGCCATGGGCGAGATTACCAACATCCTGCAGCGGATGCGCGAACTGACTATCCAGTCGGCCAACG
>NZ_FQZT01000019.1 GCF_900142125.1 Malonomonas rubra DSM 5091 | reverse complement strand
TTAAGTTCAGCCTGAACCGGATCACCCTGGCGCTTTTTGAGCGACTCATCGATTCCGGTCAGAGCTTTCTCCCGCCATTCTTCAAGGCGGTAGATTTCGATATTCAGCTCACGGGACAGAGCATCAACAGATTCTCCCCGTAGCATGCGCAGGACAACTTCTCGTTTGCGGGCGGCACTCCACCGCTGCCCTTCGGCCAGCGGTCCTGTAGCGGTTTCGTTCTGGTTCTTTACTGTCATTTTTAATCTCCTTGGACACGGGAACATTATCCCAAATCAGTGTCCAAGAAAACCGGCGTCGCCCCACGATCAGCAGCGGACGTGACCAGTGATCCTCCTTGGTTCCGGTAACGATAATCGGTACCACCGGCAGCACACAGGGCGAAGCGATACTGGCCAAACCGGCCAGCATCGCCATCATCATCGATGTCAGGGTTAAATCGAGGGTCATCGGCTTTAGTTCGGAATCGCTTGCAGCAGTTGACGGATATTTTCAGCCGGGTTGACACCGGGAGCCAGCCGCTTGATTTCCTTGCCCTGGGTGTCAGCAAGAACCAACGACGGCAACCCGCGGATGCCGTAGGCGTAGAAGTACTGCAGATCGTCCTTGATGGTCGTCTGTACGTAACGGACATCAACCTTGCCTTTGAGCTCATCCCCCATTTCCTGCAGAATCGACGCCTGCATACGGCAGGGACCACCATTCGGATCGAGGAAGAAAATCAGCAAGTGATCGGCAGAAAATTGCTGCTGAGGCGCAGCAGCAGTTTCAGTTGTTGCAGGGGAGGCTTCTTGCGGCTGTGCACTTTGCGCAACCGGAGCCTCATCAGAGCACCCGAACAGAACCAGAACAACAGCGATAAGCAATAATTTTTTCAACATGAACAACTCCAAGGAACAGACGTTAAACATTCAGTTTTGCGAATATATCTATTCCGCGGGTTTGATGCAAGTGTTTTAGAACCGATCTATGCCCTTTTAAGTTTAGGGGCATTTAAAGGAAAATATTTTATTTCCCATATTACTTTCTAAACTGTTCAGAAAACCTTACAAAACAAAAAAAGAATCTTTTCCAAGCAGTAACTAGCGAAATATACACACACAATCTACAGGCATTCTATTTGCATTGTTTTTGATCAATTTTCAACCTTAACGAGAGAGGGACCTCTAATGAAAAAACAACTAATTGTTTGGTTAGTAGGATTTCTACTACTTGTAATGTCATCGATTGCCTCAGCAGTCACAGTTGGGTCGGAAACGATACTAACAGCCCCATCTTCTACTGAAGATCTATGGGCATACTCGTATCAAAGCAATGCTTCGTATATTTCAAGCGCCGCAGACTATGTCCGAGCAAGTGACCCTTACTCTGATGCTATTTTTCAGGGGTATGTAACAGGAGACTACGGCCCTTGGTCTCCGACTCACGATAGTTTCAGCAGCGGTGGTTTATCTGACTACCGTACTGTTCATGTATTTGAAACCTATATTACATCTTCGATCAACCAGACCATTTACTTTGCCGCCAGCGGTGATGACGGACACTCTATTTTCATAGATAATGTTTTTTTAGATGGGGATGGTTACAATGTCACTTCTCTCGCAAGCCTAGATATGTTCGCAGACACTCAATACAAATTAACTTTCATTGGCAGTAATTATACCGGACCTTGGTCGTGGTGGTTCAATATGCGCGGGAACTATGACTCCTCATCTGGTACATATGGTTGGTCAGGTCCCGTTTCGGAGGGCTCCAGCATTTCTATGAATGCGTCTAAACCTGCGCCTGTCCCCGAGCCCACAACCGCTCTACTTTTAGGAAGTGGCCTAGCAGGCCTTGCTTTATATAGACATAAAAGAAAAAAATTTGATTAGTTACAAGCAATAACAACTTTAAAAACGGAGCCATTCATAGCTCCGTTTTTTCTTAAATCACAGAATACTTTTGCCGAACAGAGATGCGATTAGCTCGACGGCGATCTCGGCGGTGCTGTTGCCGTGATCGAGGATCGGGTTGATCTCGACCAGATCTGCCGAAGCCAGCTTGCCGCTGTCGGCGATAATCTCCATCAGCAGCTGGGCTTCGCGGTAGCTTAACCCACCCGGTGACGGCGTACCGACACCGGGGGCAACATTCGGGTCGAGACTGTCCATGTCGAGGCTGACATGCAACCGGTCGCAGTGTTCCAGAATCTGCAGCGCCTCGCGGATAATTATACTCATGCCCCGCTCATCCAGCTCACGCATGGTGTAGACGCGGATACCGCTCTTGCGCAACCACTCGCGCTCTTTACCGTCAAGATCGCGGATGCCGATCATCACCATGTCCTTACCGGAAATTTTCGCCCCGGCGCGTCCGACGTTGACCAGTTCCGGGTAGCCTTCACCAAGCAACGCTGCCACCGGCATACCGTGAATACTGCCTGACGGGGAACTTTCCGGCGTGTTGGCGTCACCATGGGCATCAACCCAGATCACCCCACTCGGTTTGCTGTGCGTGACGCCGCCGATGGTGCCGATGGCCAGCGAGTGATCACCGCCGAGGAACAGCGGGATATAGCCTTCCTCAACCGCCTGTTTGCCAGCTTCGTAGGTCGCCTGGCAAACCTGCTGGATTGAATGGAGAAAATGCTCCTGCACCTCGTCATCCAGAGAATCGCGCACCGGCACAAACAGGTTGCCGGAATCGTGCAGTTCGAAGCCGAGTCGCTTCAGTTTTTTTGACAACCCGGCATAGCGGATAGCACTCGGCCCCATGTTGACGCCGCGCTGTTTCTGCCCCAGGTCGATCTGAATACCGATGATGCGAATTTTTTTCTGTTTCATGACTTTTACCTTTGACATCCCCTCCCCTTGAGGGCGGGGTAAGGTTTCCGAAACATCACCCCCACCCTACCCCCCCCTTCAAGGGGGAGGGAACTATTTCTTCAAGTTATTCCAGAGATTCATCATGAAATCCTGTGCGTTAGTCAGTATTGCGACCGCCTGCGCCGAGCCCCGATTCGCCAGTTTGTCGGCCGAAAACTCAGTCATGTCGACAATGTAGAAAAAAACCGGCCGCACGCTGCCATCATCCATCACCCGGTAGCTCGGCACCATGTTGCCGAATGCGATCGAGTGCAGCTGGGTTGCCAGCGCGATCACCGTGGTCGTTTTGCGAGCGTGGGTGCGCATCGCATCCTGTGCGGCGTAGACATCGGAAATGACTTCCGGCAACGGCCCGTCGTCGCGAATCGACCCGGCCAACACGTACGGCACCTTCTCTTTTTCACAAGCGTAGATTATGCCGTCTTTCAGTTGCAGGTCGCTGATCGCCTGCTTGATCGATCCCGCCTTACGCACCTCATTGATGATGTCGAGGTGGTTGTAATGCCCCATCGGTTTCAAATGCTGGGTGTAAATATCCTGTCCCAAACCGGTGCGAAAATAGGCCGCTTCCAGATCGTGGGTCGCCAGCGCGTTACCGGCCAGTAGTGAATGGCAGTAGCCGCTCTCAATCAGGCCCTGCATGGCATCGCGACTATCCTTGTCGAAAGCGACCGCTGGTCCCAGAACCCAGGTGATGTAGCCGTGGTCACGATCGTGCCGCAGCACATGGTAAAGATCGTCGTAGCTGCGGGAAAAGGGTGTCTCGCGGGTGCCACGGGTGCGGAAGGCAAACTTATCCCCTTCTGCCATCGACGGCGGTTCGAAACCGGTGGTGTGAACGTAAATGCCCTCTTCACCGTCCTCGGTCCGGCCGATGACAACCTCATCGCCCTGCTTCACCCGGCGCGCCTCGACCACATCGACCTGCCGATCTTTCAGCACCAGCACCGAATCCATTCGGCTCTCTGAAGCCAGCAGCCAATCACCGCCTCCCAGGTGCAAATACTCCGGATAATTGGACGTGCCATGATAGTTTGCGGGGACAACTCCATCTTTCGGCGCGGGGGCCGTTTTCACCACTGGGGCTGACGCCAGTTCCGGCAGAGAAAAGTCGGGGGGAATATATCCGGGGATGATCGGTTCCATGGTCGGCTCCTTGTTTATTGTTTTCAGCTATGACCAAAGCTATGACCAATAAGAATAGCAGGTTTGATAAAGAAAAAAATTCTGACAACCTCACGACAAAGTGTTAATATTTTCAAATTGCCGCTCTCTAAAAAAACAGGGTTCGCTTCAATGAATATTAAGTGGAAAGCAATCTTTAGCATCATGTCGATCACTCTGGTGATCTGGGCGGCACTGGTCTACTTTATCTATCAGCAAGGGCAGAAAGATCTGAACCGGGTGGTGGAAGCCCGGATTACCAGCGCTCGCGACATTGCAGCGACCATGGAAACAGGCATCTACCCCAGCTACCAGAAAAGAATCCGCAGCCTGGTCAATACGGAAACCTCCCCAGCCCGCCGACAGATGGTGCAGGCCTTTCACGAACGTGACAAAGCGAAACTTCTTCAGGTGAGTAAGCCGTTTCTCAATGTTTTGAGAAACGAATCCCCGGATTTTACGTCATTCGCCTGGGTCTTACCGGACAACACCGCGTTTCTCCGCGTGCACAGGCCAGAGTTGACAGGCGACGATATCGGCGAAATGCGCCCCGACATCGTCGCTGCAAACACCACAAAGAAACAGGTTTCAGCCTATGCGATTTCAGGCGTAGGACTCGGTTACCATGTCAGCCAACCGGTCTACTGGCAGGGAGAATACTGCGGCGTTGTACAGTGGGGCATCGGTATTTCCAAAATGGTCGATTTGCTTCAGGAGCGCCTTAAGGCACCAACTGCAATCCTGATCGAAGAGGAAAAGGCACGTTACATAAAGCAATACAATATTCCGTACCCGATCAAAAAAGTCACTGGCTACGCAATCATCGCGGCAGATCCCGATGCATTCCCGGTCGGCAACCCGAATATCGATTGGGAAATTGAGCGCTCATGGCATGACACGCAAGACAAACATTTCGCCATGGTTCGGCTGCTTGCCCTGCCCGATTTAAACCAACAACCAACGGGCTACCTGATTGCTAAACTCGATCTTTCGGAAGAATACATAGCCGTCAAAGCCCGTTTCTGGACAGTCCTCGCCACCACAAGCCTGCTCCTGCTGGTTATTTTTGTCCTGCTTTACACGAACTTCAACCACCTGCTCAAGGAAATTTTCACACTCAACCGTTCGCTGGAACAACGCGTCAAAGAACGCTCCGCGGAACTGCAGAAGTCCCGTGATGAATGGGTTGCCATGTTCAACGCCATCCCTGACATGGTCACCATCCAGGATAAAAACATGGCGATAACTGCAGCCAACAAAGCCGTCTATGACTTTTTCCAGGCATCCGAGCAAGAGCTGATCGGTAAACACTGTTACGAGCTCTTCCATCACAGAAATCAGAGGTGCCCGGGCTGCACCAAGAACGAGTGCTACGATCGTGGTGAAAGCTATCAAAAAACCATTTACAGCGAAAAACTGAAACGGGTTTTCCAGGTCACCGCCGCACCGATCCAGAAAAGTGGCGAAGAACAAGATTCTTTCGTGCAAATCATTCAGGACGTGACCGAAAAGAAAGAGCTGGAAGATGACCTGATCCAGGCGCAGAAGATGGAAGCGATCGGTACTCTGGCCGGCGGCATCGCCCACGATTTCAACAACATCCTTTCCGCCATCATCGGCTACGCCACCATGGCACGCATGCGCGAGGAAGAAGGGAGCCGTCTGGCACGTGATCTCGACAGCATCCTGAAAGCGAGCAACCGGGCAGCCGACCTGGTCAAACAGATCCTCACCTTCAGCCGCAAGGATGCCTCCAGCGAAGAACTGTTCCAACCACACCTGCTGCTGGCGGAAGTCTCGAAAATGCTGCGTTCATCGATCCCGACAACGATCAACATCGAAAGTAATGTCGACCCGAACAGCGGCTGGATCGAAGCCAGCCAGGTACGAATCCATCAGGTCATCATGAACCTCTGCACCAACGCCGCCCAGGCCATCGGCAACGCCAAAGGAACGCTGACAATCGAACTGAAGCAGCAACAGGTCAGGAGGGAAGAGATTACTGAGAGCGATGTCGTCCCCGGTGATTTTATTTGCCTGAGTGTCAGTGATACCGGCAGTGGTATGGACAGTGAAACCATGGAACGGATCTTCGATCCTTATTTCACCACCAAAACAGGTGAGCAGGGCACTGGCCTGGGGTTGGCCGTCGTCCATGGCATCGTCCGGGAGCTGCGCGGTTTTATCCGCGTGAACAGTGCACCGGGCCAAGGAACACGTTTCGACATTTACCTGCCGAAGGCCGACATCCAGGTAGAAACCACCGACCATGACAATGAAGAAATCTATCTGCCAACTGGAACGGAAAAAATTCTGGTTGTCGATGATGAAGAGGCGATTACCGAAATCACTGTGGAAACATTAAAGGAATTGGGCTACCAGGTCACCGGGATGCAAGACAGCAGCCGGGCGCTGGAAGAACTTCGTCAGCACCCTGATCGGTATGCCCTGCTGATTTCTGACCAGACCATGCCAGAGATCACAGGAAAGGAGTTGGCAGCCGAATTGCGCCAGCTGAACCCTTCAATTCCTGTCCTGCTCTGCACCGGCTACAGCGCGGATCTGCAGGAGCAGGGACCACTACCGGAGAACATCAAAAAAGTGATGGCCAAACCCCTGCCGTTGCCGGAGTTGGCCACCACCGTACGTGAAGTGCTGGATGCGGCAGACTAAGCCGATTCAACCTTCCATCAGCAAAATGGCGTCCGCGACCTCCTTTAAGGTTTTGCGCTTATCCATTGCCAACTTCTGCATCTTGCGATAGGCGTCCTGCTCACTCATCCCCTGATTGATCAACACCCCTTTAGCGCGGTCGATCTTCTTGCGAGATTCGATCGTTTCGCGCAACTTATCCACTTCCTGCTGCAGGCTCGACATCTCGACAAACTGGTGAATTGCCGTATCGATGCTGATCTTCAGCTGTTCCTCGCAGAACGGCTTGAGCAGGAACTGGCTGATCCCGACCTCCCAGGCCGTCTCCAGGCATTCGCTTTCCCCAGCCGGTGCCAACAAAACAACCGGACCGGTGGTTTGTCTGCCGATTTTTTCAGCAGCAGAAATTCCATCCTCCGCAGTCAGGGAAAGATCAAGAACCGACAACAACGGCTTTTCCGAAATCGCCAGGGCTGCACCAATCGTGGTATTTTCAGCCTCAACAACCCGATCAAAGCCACAATCTACGAGGGTTTTCACAACCTGCCGACGTAAGTTTGCGTCTTCGTCAACAACCAGAGCACATTTCATTCGTTTCCTCCTTGGAGCGTTCGTCACAGCTAATTTTGCACAACCAGTGCCGAAACCAATTCCAGTCGCAAGAAGGGCGAAAATTTATTGACTCATGAAAGTTCAAATCATATTGTGCCTATGCACAGGTTAAAGATAAGGAGCGGTAAAATGAGTGACCAGATGTACAACGAAATTGTCATGGATCATTTCCAGAACCCACGCAATATGGGCCGGATCGAAGACGCTGAAATGCTGATTCAGGTCGGCGACCCCGGTTGCGGCGATTCAGTGCTAATCTTCATGAAGATCGACAACGATGTCCTCGTCGACGTCAAATACAAGATTTACGGTTGCGGTGCCGCCATCGCCACCTCGTCGATGGGGTCGGTGATGGCCAAAGGCAAAACCCTGGACGAGCTGCTCGAATTTCGGGCAGAGGATATCAGTAAAGCCCTCGGCGGTCTGCCGCCAGAGAAGGAACATTGCTCTAACCTGATCGCCAGCGCCCTGCACGCAGGAGTCATCGAGTACCGCGCCAACCGCGAAGATCCGGATAAAGAGCCGCTACCGGAGCGGGAGGAAAGTTCGTTGCTCGACCGCAGCTTGCTGGAATCCTGAGAACACCCACTGAAATTTAAAAAAGGGGGCCGAAATGTGTCGGTCCCCTTTTTTAAATTTCAGCCAGGCTCTTTTCAAACCAGCATTTTTTCCAGCGCCATCTCCACATGCAAAGCGGCCGTATTGAACAACGGCAAGTCGGTATGTTCCGGCTTTACCAGCAGGGGAATTTCAGTGCAACCGAGAATCACCCCTTCTGCCCCGCGATCACCCAGTTTAGCGATAATCTGCAGATAACGCTCACGTGACGCATCGGCAAACTTACCGATGCAAAGTTCATTGAAAATCACCTGGTGGACCAAGTCGCGCTCATCCTCTTCCGGAATTATCACTTCGATACCGAACTTGTCGAAAATCCGTCCGCGGTAAAAATCTTCCTCCATGGTGTAACGGGTGCCAAGCAGGCCAACCTTTTTAATTCCCTGCTGTTCAATGGCGGTACCGGCCGCATCGGCAATATGTAATAACGGCACATCGATAGCAGCTTCGACGATCGGTGCGACTTTGTGCATCAGGTTGGTACAGATCAACACCATATCAGCGCCAACCTGTTGTAACCCCCGAGCGGCAGTGGCCAGGGATTCGCCAGCCCGCTGCCATTCGCCGTTGACCTGCATATTCTCAATTTCAGCAAAATCGACGCTGTGCAGAAGAATCTTTGCCGAATGCAAGCCACCCAACCGCTGACGCACCCCCTCGTTGAGAAGTTGATAATAGAGAACCGTGGATTCCCAGCTCATGCCCCCGATGAGTCCAATTGTCTTCACTGTCCGCTCCTGTTGCCAAAGCTTTTTTAAATTCTATCTCTCTTTTAGCGAAAAAGTCGCCAGTGGGTACAGATACAAAACGGCGAAAAAAGAATGAGTACAAAACTATGGAGCGTTTGCAAAATCAAGACAACAACGGTTATAATTTCAAAAATTTCCTCGGGAGAAGATCATGGACAAAGCAGAACTGAGCAACTATCGGGAGTTTTTACGCGACAACCTGCGCCTGCAACTCAACTTTCATCTGACCGACCAGAATCAGGGGATCGCTCCGCCACCGGTGCAGAAACCGATACAGCAAGATCAAACGATGATCGCGTTGCCCAGTTCTGAGCAATGGCAGCCCTTCTCTTCGACCCGCCTGCTCGACGCGATCACCAACAGGCGCAGCCATCGCCGATACACCGAAGCGGGCCTCACCCTTGCCGAGTTCTCCTTTTTGCTCTGGTCAACACAAGGATGCCGCGGAGTTATCTCTCCCGGAACCGCTTTGCGTACGGTCCCTTCGGCAGGCTGTCGTCATCCCTTCGAAACCTACCTGGCAATCACCAATGTCGAAGGGTTGCAACCGGGTATCTACCGCTACCTTCCGGTCGACCACGCGCTAGTGCTGGAACATGCCATCGAAGTGGAAGAACTGCGTGCGGCGCTCACGCAAGCCACATTGAATCAAACCTTTACCGCAACTGCACCAGTCACTTTTATCTGGAGCGTCGTCCCGGCACGCAGTGAGTGGCGTTATCATACTGCTGCCCACCGCGTTATCCTGATGGATGTCGGGCATCTGTGCCAAAACCTTTATCTTTCCTGTGAAGCGGTCGGCTGCGGATGTTGCGCTATTGCCGCTTATCACCAGGAGAAAATGGATGAGTTGCTGAAAGTTGATGGCGATGAAGAGTTCACCATCTACCTGGCGCCTGTCGGAAAAGTCTAAAGCGCAGAAAGATTAGAATTGACAAATTTCTCGACTGGGCTACTATTTACAGGTTAAGGGTGAAGTCTTTCCAACCTGTGGCTTTTTTATGTTACGCAAAAACAGTCTAGTCCGAAGTTTTCTTAATCGCTACATGGTCGGGGTCATCTGCTCGATTCTCGCAATCGGTCTGTTCTGGCTGCACAGCAGCCGTCAAGAGCTTGTCCAGCAAACCGAAATCCTGCAAGACAAAGCCATTCAGCAGCAAATGAACCAACTCAGGGAACGGGTTGAGCACGTTGTCGACATGATCAACCATGAGCGGCAGCAACTCGACAACCGCATGCGTGAGCAGGTCAAGCAACGGACCTTGGAAGCTCATGCCGTCATGGAAGAAATTTACCGCGATTCGATATCGGACCACACGGAAGATCAAATCGCGGCGATGATCCGCAGCTCTCTGCGCGCCATTACTTACAACGATGGCCGCGGTTATTACTTTGCCACCCGCCTCGACGGCATTGAACAACTTTTTCCCCCAAACCCGAAACTTGAGGGAAGCGATTTCTCAAAACTTCAGGATAGCAACGGCAAATATGTCGTTCGCGATATGATCAAGATCGCTCAAACAACAGGTGAAGGTTTTTACGAATACACCTGGACCAAACCGGGAAGCACCGGTCACCACCGCAAAGTCGCCTATATCAAATACTTCCCTCCCCTTAACTGGCTTGTCGGCACCGGGGAATATGTCGACGATCTGATCAGCGATCTGCAACAGGAGATGATTGCACGCATCGAAAGTATCAAATTTAAAGATGGCAGCTACATCTTCCTCTCGGACTTCAATGGCGTTTCTCTGGCCTACCCGGCGAAGGGGCGCAACATGTACGAGGTCGAAGACAGTAACGGCTTGAAGCTAGTGCAGGAGATGATCAAAATTGCGAAGCAGGGTGACGGTTACCTGCGCTACGTTATGCCACCGCTGGGCGGAGAAAGACCGGAACCGAAGATCAGCTACGTGACCGGTCTGCCAGAGTGGGAATGGTACATCGGCAGCGGCGATTTCGTTGCTGACCTGGACCATGAACTCGCGCTGATGCTGGCCGAGCAAAGAGCTGCTATCAACAAGAAAATGATAGCAATCGGCGCATCACTGGCTTTCTTCCTGCTCCTCGGCTTCTTCCTTTCTCGCCAGCTCGGCAAGCAGATGAGTGCGGGGTTTGAAAACTTTCAGGATTTCTTTGCCCGGGCAGCCCGCCACAGCGAACCGATCGACGTTCAGTCACAGAAATTTTCCGAGTTCAGCCAGCTGGCAGAATCGGCTAACCAGATGCTGGCCGACCGGCAAAGGTTCGAGCAGGAAGCGAACAGGTTCCGTGACCAGCTACGCAACGTTATCGATTTCATGCCCTCAATTCTGGTCACCATCAGTCCGGATGGCCTGGTGACCCAGTGGAACAAGTTCGCTGCAGCTTCGACCGGGATCGCGCAGAGTGATGCACTGAACAAAAAGCTGCCTCTGCTGCTCCCCTTTCTGCAGCCGCACCTGAACGAGATCATCAAAACCACCTGCCAGAAGCAACGTGTTTTCCACGGGGAGATTGAATATCTGCATGGAGATATTACCCGCAGCAAGCAGATATCAGCCTATCCGATCGGCTCGCCCGAACCACACAGTATCGTCTTGCGGGTCGATGATGTCACCGAGCGGAAAATGCTGGAAAAAACCCTGGTGCAATCAGAGAAAATGCTTTCCGTCGGTGGTCTGGCCGCTGGCATGGCACATGAGGTCAACAATCCTCTATCGGCAATCATGCAGAACCTGCACCTGATTAAAAATCGACTTTCTGCAGAGAACAAGAGATCCCGGCAACTTGCAGATGACGTTGCCCTCGATTGCGTAGCTTTTGAAAAATACCTGGCGGCATGCGGCATAGAGGAAAAGATCAACCATGCGATGACATCCTGCGAGCGTGCAGCCACGATCGTCAGAAACATGCTCAACTTCAGCCGCGACGGCCAAAGCGACTTCCACCCAACCGATCTGGCCGAACTGCTCGACAACACACTTGACCTGCTGGCCAACGATTACGACTTTCAGCGTAAATACGATTACCGGCAGATCCAGATCAGTCGCCATTACAGTGAAGGTATGCCTAAGGTCAATTGTGAGGCGAGCAAAATCCAGCAGGTGTTCTTCAACCTGCTGAAGAACGGGACCCAAGCGATGGCGCTGGCAAACATTCCGCAGGAGAGAAGGCGTTTCGGAATCGATTTAGAGCAGGATGGAGAAATGGCAATCATCCGCATCCAGGATAGCGGCCCCGGGATGCCGGAGGGGGTCAAAAAACGAATTTTTGACCCATTTTTTACCACCAAAGCGGTTGGGAGTGGAACCGGGCTGGGGCTTTTCGTCTCTTACTTCATCATCCACGACAACCACGGCGGCGATATCAGCGTCGATTCGGTGCCGGGCGAAGGCACCACGTTCACCATCAAGCTTCCATTGCAGCCGCCGCAGCGCTGACTCCGGCCAGATAGCCGGTCGACCAGCAGACCTGCAGATTGAAGCCACCGGTCGGCCCGTCCAGATCAATCACCTCGCCGGCAAAGTAAAGATTGTCCACCTTCTTCGAACGCATCGTCCGCATGTCGATATCTTTCAGCGAAACCCCACCAGAAGTGACGATCGCCTTTTTCATCCCCTCATGACCGGTCACATGCAACGTTAAGTCTTTGAACAGATCAAGCAGCTTTTTCCGTTCACCCCTGGTGATCGAATGACACTTCTTGTACGGATCAATCTCTGAAAGTTCGATGAAGAGTGGAATCATGCTCTTCGGCAAAAGCTTCCCCAGAGAGTTGCGAAAGTCCTTATTGCTCAGTTCGGCAAACTCGCGCTGCAGCCGCTTATCGAACAGCTCGTTTTCAACCGCTGGTTTCAGGTCGAGATGCAGGGTCACGGCACCTTTTTTCAACGCGTCACGCACTTCGGGACTCATATCGAGGACGATCGGTCCACCGATACCGTTGCGGGTAAAAAAAGCTTCGCCAAAACGCTCTGCAATCGACCTGCCTTCACGTTTGGCCGTCAATTTCACATTTTTCAGGTTGAGATCGCAGCAGTCGCCGGTCCAGTCTTCCGCCAGGGTCAAAGGCATCAACGCTGCCTGCGGTTCAACCAGTTTATGGCCGAACTGCTGGGCCCAATCGTAGCCATCGCCGGTGCAGCCAGTCTCCGGATAAGAGAGCCCACCGGTCGCGATCAGATATTGAGCGGCAACAAAATCGCCGCGATCGGTCTGCACCGCATCGATCTGCTGCCCGGTCGTGACAAACCCTTTGACCTCGCAGTCGCAAAGCAGCTCGACACCGGAATCGACGACAAATCGCTGCAGCAGCTTCTGCACCTCGACTGCCCCTCCCCCGGCCGGGAAAACCCGTCCGCCCCGCTCGATCTGCAGTTTCAGGCCGCGCTGTTCGAAAAAGTCGATCGTGTCTTCCACGCTGAAGGCATAAAGAGCCGTCAGCAGCGCCTTGCCCTGCCGGCCGAAATGTTCGACAAAGCGCAGCGGCTCATTTTCGCTGTTGGTGATGTTGCAGCGCCCCTTACCGGTAATCAGCACCTTGGCACCGCAGCGCCGGTTCTTCTCCAGCAACAGCACCTGCGCACCGTTCAAAGCGGCAAAACCCGCAGCGAACATCCCCGCCGGGCCGCCGCCGATGACAATCAGGTCGTATTTCATATCTTGTCCAGCACCAGTGAAGCGAAGCTTAGAACGAAAAAGAAGCCGCACATATCGGTCACCGTCGTCAGCAGCGGACTGGAGACCAGCGCCGGGTCGAGCTTCAGCCGTTTTAGAACCAACGGAATCAGGCCACCCATCGACACCGCCACCAAGGTGTTAAGCGCCAGCGCACCGCCGACCACCAGGCCGAGAAACATGTTCCCCTTCCAAAGGAAAGCGACACCGCCAAGGATCAGCCCCAGCGCCAGGCCGTTGATTAGCCCGAGCGCGGCCTCTTTGCCAAGCACCCAGAACAGTTCCGCCGGCCGCACCAGACCGAGGGAGAGTTCGCGCATGCTGACTGCCACCGCCTGATTGCCGGAGCAACCGCTCATGTCGCTGACCATCGGCAAAAACACCGCCAAGGCGATCGCTGCTGCCAAGGTATCGGTATAAAGGGCAATGACACTGGCAGCAGCGATATTGAGGACAATATTGAGCGACAGCCAGGAGAGCCGCCGACCACAACGCGAGAGCAGCGGCATAGAGCGAAACTCCTCGCCACCGATGATCCCGGAAAAACCGAGGAACTGCTTGACGCTGCGCTCCTGCCCGGCGCTCTCGACCGCCTCCGGCATGACCACGCCGAGCATCCTGCCCTCGCCATCGACCACCGGCACGCCGAACAGGTCGTGGTCCTCGAAAAAATTCTCCAATTCCTCGAGGCTGGCGTCGACGTTGATTTTGAACGGGTTGGCGATCATCAAGTCGCCGAGCGCTGTGCTGCGCTTCGGAAACAGCAGATCACGCATTCGCAGCACCCCTTCGAGCCGTCCCTGCTCGTCCGTTATGTAGAGGTACTGAACATCGTAATACGCGTACTCTTCACGGTTATTCTGAAAATCGTCGAGCACATCCTTGACCGACTGGCTACTGCGAAAATCGAGATACTCGGAGATCATCAGGCCACCGGCGGTGTCGGGCGCATACTTTAGAAACTGGCGCGCCTCCTCGGCATCTTCCGGCGCCATCTGCTCGATGATGGCGTCGGCATCCTCCTCATCCATCTCACCGAGCAGGTCAACGACGTGATCGCTGTCCAGCTCCTCAAGGATGGCCGCGGCCTGCTCTGGTGGCAGCTCCTCGATAATGTCAGCGGCCTGAACTTCCGAGATATCTTCGAGCATCTCGGCCGCGTCCTCCGGGCCGAGTAGCGTCACCAGGCGGTTCTGCTCTTCCGCCTTCAGGCGCGAAATAGCCAGGGCGGTATCGGACGGTGAGATGCCGGCGAGAAACTCCTGCAGCTGTTCGCTGCTGCCCTCCTCCATCAGGCTGGAGAGTTCCTGCCAGGGTTTTGTCAGCTCGGTTTTCTCCTGCTCAGTGAAGTCCAGCTTCGGATCTTCCAGCTTCGGCTGTTCCATTGTCACAATCCTTTCAAAAGCTGCCCACGGAAATCAGTGTAGCAACGAAATTCATTCGGCAGAGGGCAGGATAAAAGGACCGAAGCGCGGTCCTTAAAACAGGCCCGCGCTGATCATAAAGGAAAATCAGGAGGTGGGCAAACCGAGGGCGATGGCACAGTAAATACGCGCCGCAGCTTCAACCTCGGCGAGACTGGTCTGCTCCTCGGCGGTGTGGGCCGTCTCCAGCGAGCCGGGTCCCAGCACCAGAGGCTTACAGCCGGCCTGGTAGAAAAGGTTGCCATCCGAATGCGAACGGAACGGCAGCAGCGTCAGAGGCAAATTGAGGCGCGGGTAGACCTCCTCGAAGATCTCCAGCAACCAGCCACTCTGCTCCAGTTGATAGCCATCCGCCTCGTAAGCAAAAGAAACTTCGAGGTCGAGCTCATCAATCCGCTGCCTGGCTTTTTCGAGGATCACCTCAAGTTCGCTACGCACCTCGGCCGGACGGACATCCGGGGCCAGGTGCAAGTCGATCATCGCTTCGCAGCTGTCAGGCACAACAAAGCCGGCACGCGACGAACTCATCTCGCGGATCGAATAGACCAGCTTGCCCGGCTGGCGCTTGAAAATCGCCGAGCGATCAAGCTCCAGCAACACCCGCAACATCGACTCGATGGCGTTGTGCCCCAGTTCCGGCAGCGATGAGTGCGTGCGCCGTCCACGTGTCTGCAGCTCCATCTCCAGGTAGCCGTAATGACTGAAAGCCGGCTGCATCGAGGTCGGCTCGCCGATCACCACCCACTCCGGCTGCTGTTCTTCGAGAAAACGTGTGCTCCCGTCGCCGTTTTCCTCTTCACCGACACAGAGCAGCAGACCGATATTCGGGCGCCGGTCTTCCGGCAGTGTCGCCAGAGCCAGCCAAGCCTCGACCATTGCCGCGCAGCCCCCCTTCATGTCGGCGCTGCCGAGGCCACGGACAACGCCCCATTCATCTTTCGCAGCGTAGTCGTCGATATCCCAGGCAGCCACGGTATCAACATGACCGACAAAACAGAGCGGTGGTTGCTCCGGACCCATGGTCGCCAGCAGGTTGTAACGCTCCTCTTCCACCTCCTGCCGCACCACGTGGATACCGGCCTGCGCAAGCACTCCTTCGAGGTAAAGCTGGATATCCTCTTCTTTGCCAGAGGGGGAATAAATATCGATCATTTCCAGCAGAGTCTGCTTGAGCCGTTGCGGATCGATCGCCGCCCACACCTGTTCCAGTCGCTCAGCCATTTTTCGCTTTCCGGCGACGGCGCTGTTTGGCCAGGTTGAGGGTCATGTAAACATGCTTTTGTATATTGCCGAACCCCTGTTTTTTGAAAAAGTTGATCCCCGCCTCGTTTTCGGCATCGGTGTCGATAACGATCATCCGCACTCCCTGCCCCTCCATCCGGTGACGGATCTCGGCAAACAGTTTGTGACCTGCACCGCCTTTCTGCAATCCGGGTTTAACGCCGATCCAGACCAGGTAACCGTATTTCCAGGCCGAGTTCTGCTTTTCCACCGTGGTGCCGAGGGCAAAGCCGACCAGGTCATCATCCAGCTCGGCCACAAGGCAGAGTTGGCTGTCGGAGTTGAACAGGGTCGTGACTTCGTACTCATCCCAGGTGCGATACATGCTGGGAGAAAAATCCGAGGTAAAAAGCTGCTCCCCGAGATGGAACACACCTGCGAGATCGTCGATCGTCATCTCACGGATTTCAACCAGTCCTGAAACTTTTTCTCTGCTCATAATCCCCCTCCACGAAAGGGTCTGCTGATCACGCTAATTTGAACCTGTTTTATCCTCTTTGCAAGCGAGAAAGAAGCCTGTTGAACGTTTTTTTGCAGGCTGTCAGAAACAGCTCGATCACTCCTGAATCCCCCCTTTTTACTCAAGGCTCAAACAGGAAAATTTTCCGGTTTCGCTGACCGCAGCTCTGGGTTAGGATAGCGACTCTCAAATTTCATCGCGTAATTCCGGAGGTTTAGCCATGAAGGACAAAAGTTCCATCAGCCCGAAAACTCAATTCTGTGCCCTGATCGGCAACCCGGTCGGCCACAGCATGTCACCGGCAATCCACAACGCCGCCTTTGCCGCAACCGGGCAGGACTTCGTCTATGTTGCCTGCCAGGTTGAAGATGTCGCCGGTGCCCTGACCGGGATGCGGGCGCTGGGCAACTTCCGCGGTATGAGTGTGACCATCCCGCATAAAATCGAAGTCATGCAACATGTCGATGAAATCAGCGAAACCGATCGCGCCATCGGCTCGATCAACACCGTCATCTGTGACAACGGCAAGCTCAGAGGGCTCGGCACCGACGGCCCGGGCGCACTCAAAGCTCTGACCGATGCCGGAGTCGACCTGACAGACAAAACAGTGCTGATGCTTGGCTGTGGTGGGGCTTCGCGCGCTATCGCCTTCACCCTGGCCAACCGCAGCGAGCTGGCGGAGCTGGTAATGCTCGATATCGATAAAGAGTTTCTGCAGGGGTTAACCAGTGATCTGCAACAGAAAACCGACAAGCAGATCAGCTCTGCCGTGATGACGGAAAGCTCCATCGGTGCGGCAATGGCAAAGAGCGATATCATCATCCAGTGTACTCCGGTCGGCATGCACCCGAAAGAGAATGGCACCCTGGTTCCGGCTGAGCTGTTCCGCGCCGGACAAGTTGTTTTTGACGTGGTCTACAACCCGCTGGAAACCCGCCTGCTGCAAGAAGCCAAAGCGGCCGGTTGCATCACTATCTCCGGCGTCGAGATGTTCATCAACCAGGCGATCCTGCAATTCGAACAATTTACCGGCATCGACGCCCCGACCGAGGTGATGCGCAATGTCGTCCTCAAGGAGCTGGGCGTATGAATATCGTTCTGATCGGTTATCGCGGTACTGGTAAAAGCCATGTCGGCCAGCTGCTGGGAAAAAAATTCGGCCGAAAGGTCGTCAGCATGGATGAAGAGATCGTCAAAACTGCCGGCATGCCGATTCCGCAGATTGTCGAGAAATTCGGCTGGGACAGGTTCCGCGAGATGGAAACGGAAGAAGCACGCAAACTGGCTGGGCATGACCAGCTGATTATCGACTGTGGCGGCGGGATCATCGAGCGCACTGAAAACACAGAAATTCTGCAGCAGAATGGCAACGTTTTCTGGCTGCGCGCATCCGTCGAAAGCATTGTCGCCCGCATCAAGGATGGCACCCAGCGGCCAGCTCTGGTCGAGGGGAAAACCTTCACTGAAGAAGTCGCGGAAGTTTTGCAGCGACGCACACCTCTGTACCGCGCAGCAGCCCACCACGAGATAGACACCGACAACCGCACTCCGGAACAGGTCGCGAAAGCAATTATCAGCCTGCTATGATAGTTTTATATAATTTTACATAAAAAGATAATTTAATACGTTAAAAGGCGTAAGAAAAGTTAACAAAATATAAGTATAGCCACTATTGGCTATCTATATTTAATTATGCTTAATTTTGCTCTTTTTAGCTATTTTATATTTAGAAAAGCACTATTGAGTCAAAAGTATCCACATAAAGTTGACTTCTTCTCATAAAGCAGGCAAAATCAGAAAGTTAACACTCTCACATACACCCTCCTCGAAGGCTCTGCATGTCGATCAGAAAAAAATTTCTTTTTGCACTGCTGATGTTTATCGTCTGCCCGTCCCTAATGGTCGGTTTGCTGGTATTCCATTCTGCTGAGCAATCGTTGATCGCCAACCGCATCGCCTCACTCGAAGCGATCTCTGAAATCAAGCTGAAATCGATTGAGGATTTCGTCAGTCGCAGCCTCCATGAGTTCAGCACTGTCGCCCGGGCAGAGTTGCTGGCGGAGCAACTGACAATCCTGATCAACCACATAAAGCAGCCTGACCATGCGGGCTACCAGGCCGCAACCAGCAAGCTGGATAAAATTTTCCAATCGCAACATCTCAACCATAATTTGATTGTTTTGACCGACCTGGAGGGGCGGGTTGTTTACCAGAGTGACAGCCAGCATGCACCGAATCATGTTAGCAACGTATTCAGTCACATAGAGCAGTCCCTCTTTGAGCGAATCCGCCAGGGGGACCCACTGATCCGCTTCTATTTCTCCCCGGAAGAGCAGAACCGGGAAGGGGTTCTGGTTGCTGGAGCCATCCGCCAGCAGGAGCAAGCGGTCGGCCTGATGCTCTTTGAAATGGACCTACAAAAAGCCAGCGCGATCTTTCTCGACAACACCGGTCTGGGGAAAACAGGAAAAACGGTGCTCGGCATCAAGCATGGCGAAGACAAGTTCGTCCACCTGATCACCCCGATGCAGGGAGAAGCGGGGGAAAAAGCCAAAAAGGTCGTCCCCTTCAGCGACAGCCCGCCAATCCCTCCGATGCAGAAAGCGGTCAGCGGTGAAAACGGCGCAGGACTATCTCACAACTACCTCGGCACAGAGCTGATCGCGGTTTGGCGTCACCTGCCCGACCTCGATCTCGGGCTGGTCGCGAAAATCGACACTTCAGAAGCTCTGTCGACAATCCACCTTCTGAAAAAAACCACCGCAAGCATCCTGTTGCTGGTCAGCCTGACCGGCGTACTGATCGCCTTGCTTATGGCACGTTCCATCACCCGTCCGATCTTGCGGAGGTGACCGCATCACGGGATGAGCTGAACCAGGAGATGACGGAGCGACAGGCGGTTGAAACCCTGCTGCGCGAAAGCGAAGCGCGCCTGCGCGACCTGTTCGACAACGCCAGCGACCTGATTCAGAGCGTCGGTATCGACGGTTCGCTGCTGTTCGTCAATAATGCCTGGCTCGACACCCTCGGTTACAGCGAAAACGAAGTGGCAACGATGACGATATTCGATGTCATCGCCCCGGAATCGCTGGAACACTGCCAGCTGGCCTTCAGAGAAATCATGACTCGGGGCAGCGGTGGTCGTTTCGAGGCAACCTTCCAGAGCAAAGACGGAAAGAAAATCCTGCTGGAAGGGATGGTCAGCGTTCATTTGGAAAACGGGCAACCCGCGGCAACCCGAGGAATCTTCCGCAACATCACCGAGCGCAAAGCCGTCGAAACCGCGCTGGAAAAAGAGCGCTCTTTCCTGCAGACCGTCATCGACGGCGTCAGCGACCCGCTGATGGTGATCGGTCTCGATTACCAGGTCCTGCTGATGAACAAAGCGAGCCGGGACAACCTTGCCAGCCGCTACGCCGAGCTGTCGTGCCTGACCTGTCATCAGGCCTCCCACCATAGTGAAACGCCCTGCAGTGACAACGACCACCCCTGCCCTCTGCAGGAGGTCAGGCGGAGCATGCAGACGGTCACCGTCACCCACCAGCATGTCACCAGGTCGGGAGAGCTGCGCGTCTACGAACTGGTTGCGTCACCCTACCTGGCGGAAGACGGCAGCCTGCTCGGGATTGTCGAATCATCACGCGATATCACTGATCGCCTGTCGATGGAAAAAGATATCGCCGAGCGGGACGATCAGCTCGAGTTCCTGACTCACCACGATCCCTTGACCAACCTGCCGAACCGGTTACGGGCGAACGACCGCCTGCGGCATGCGATGGACAAGTCCCGGCGTTCTGCGACCCAGATCGCGTTACTGTTTCTTGACCTTGACCGTTTCAAAAATTTCAACGATTCCCTCGGCCACGCCAGCGGGGACGAGATCCTCTGTGAAGTGGCAGAGCGCCTGCGCAAGCAGGTCCGCGAATCGGATACCATCGCCCGCCTTGGAGGCGACGAATTCCTGGTCATCCTGGAGGAGTTGAAAGATGCTGTCGGTGCGGCAACGCTGGCGCAAAAGATTCAGGGAGCACTGACTGAGCCGATCAGGATTGGTGGCCAGGATCTGCCCCTGACGGTCAGTATCGGCATCAGCACCTACCCGGGCGATGCGTCGAACGCCGAAGAGCTGCTGAAATGCGCCGAAGTTGCCATGTACCGGGCCAAAGAGCAGGGGCGCAACAGCTACCAGTTCTACACCCCCGACATGAACGCTCACAGCCACGAGAGGTTGTTACTGGAAGCCGACCTGCGCAAAGCCCTTGAGCAGAACCAACTGGTGCTGCACTACCAGCCTCAGTACGAGCTGGCGTCCGGCCGGGTGGTCGGCGTCGAAGCGCTGGTACGCTGGCAGCACCCGGAAAAAGGGTTGATTTCGCCGAACGACTTCATCCCGCTGGCGGAAGAGACCGGGTTGATTGTGCCTCTGGGCGAATGGGTACTGAAGACAGCCTGCCAGCAGGCGGTCAGCTGGCAGAGCGGAGGGCTGATCGATCTGAAAATTGCCGTCAATGTCTCGGCCCGCCAGTTCCGCCAAAGCGGTTTCCTCGACAGCGTCAACCGCATCCTGAACGAAACCGGGCTGCCCCCCCGCTGGCTGGAACTGGAGATCACCGAAAGCACCGTGATGAAAAACGTATCCGGAACGATCAAGATCATGAACCAGCTGCACAGGCAGGGAATCTCACTGGCGATCGACGACTTCGGCACCGGCTATTCATCCCTCAGCTATCTGAAGCGATTCCCGCTCTCCAAGCTGAAAATCGACAGCTCTTTCATCGCCGACATTACCCACAGCGCTAACGACCTGTCGATCGCCAAATCAATTGTCGCACTGGCCGAGACGATGCAGATGGATGTTCTGGCTGAAGGGGTTGAGAGGCAGGAGCAGCAGGAACTGCTACAAAAGATGGGCTGCGGCTACGGCCAAGGCTTCCTTTTCAGTAGGCCGCTACCAGCGACTGAGCTGGAACCCTTTCTATGCAAAGCCGGCAAATAGAGACAGATTTAAAAATCACGAAAATCTTTTAGTTTGCCATCCTCCATAAAAGGAATCGGCTGGTTCTTCTCTTTCAGCTTTTTATAATGCTCGATATCGTTGCGGATGACTTTGATCAGCGGTTTGAGCGCGAAGCTGGCTTTCCGTCGCACCTGGTTCACATCCATCAGGTAGGGCTTGCGCAAGCCGCGATGCTCAACGCCTTCGCCAACCAGCTGCAGATCACCTCCCAGGCGGCTGAAATGTCGCGCCAGCAAAGGTTCCGTCATGAAATAGAGGGTATTGATATTATTCTGCGAGGCCAGTTCCATCATGCCCAGATAAAGCGCAACAGGGATGTAAGGGAACTTCCGCCGATCTGACAAGGCCTGCTTTTCTTCTGGGAAGGGAATGTTTCTTCCCTGATCCTGCCGACGACGACGGAACTCTTTGATGATCGCCAGACGCCAGACTTCTGCGACTTCGCGGTTCGCCATGGAGACCGGGTCGGGATGGCCAGGATAGAGCTTGTCACCACAGCTGTTTTGCATCGGCAGATGCAAATCAACACCTTTTTCGGTCGGCAGAACCAGGCGAATGCATCCGATGAACATATCCCGCGACTGGCTGCGCAGCAAACAGTGGATGGCATGCGGATCGTATTCATCCCGTTCCCTGCCGTCCTTTTTCTCAGGTTCCCAGCCAAGCTCCTCGCAGTAAACATTATGGCGAATCCTCTGGGCCTCTGCGATCAGCTCATCGGTGACTGCCGGAACAACTTTGAAAAATTGCTGAAAATGCTTGTGCAAAGTAGCATATTCAACCGCTTTTCTTAGCTGGGAACTGATGGCAGGCATTGCTGGTGTCCTCCGGATAAAGCAGTAAGTCGTTAGACTTGCTCGTTCGCAAACAAGTCTAGCAGATCTTCAACTTTTTGCTTAAACTCGTCCAATGTTCCTGTGTTGCGCAGAATCAGACACCAGTCGTGATAATCATCAAGCGATGTCTCGCTGGCATGATTTCCTCCAGCAGCGAATCCGGGGCGGTCTATTTTAACCATCTTCGCTCCTAACTCGCGTAGAGTCCGCAATTCATTCATAAAGCGGACATCATCGACCAGGATATGCACTTTCTCCAGATCGTAGCCGGAAACTTTGCGCGCCCAGGCCTTGGTCCAGTAGTCGGGATCCTGAGCGCGGCGATATTCGGTGCCCCACCACTGCAGAATCCGGCGCACAGTAACGGCACTCTGCCCAGCTCGATCCTGAATATCGCCATGCTCGGCGACAAAACCAGCCCACTGCGGACACTGTTGCAGCGCCTTGGCTTCATCGATATAAAAAACCCGCAGCTTATCTTCCTGGCATCCGTAAACCAGCGGCACATGCTCCTCGGCACCGATCGCCCGCAGGAAAGCGTCCACCTCGTCGCGCAGCACCATCGCCATCGGGATAATCTGTGCTTCTCCTTCGAGCAAAGGAGCCAGATGTCTGGCGGCTGTGGTTTTCCCCGATGCCGCTTTTCCGGCAAATCCGATGATCATAAACACCTCATAAAATTACAGTTTGAAATGACCTGATGAAACTCTACCGGAAAGCGCTGCCTGCATGCAACAACGACAAACAAAATCGATCAATCTACGCTTTTTTGTTATCCTGCAAAATCTTCAGAGCAAAAGAGGTTGATGATGGATAAAGAAGAATTTCGCCGGCAGGTCCTGCAGAAGCTCGAAACCGATCGACAGCTGTTGCTCGATGCGGCAAAACACGCCCACGCCACAGCGACCCACGAAGACAATATCCCTGACAACAAATACGAAACTTTTGCGCTGGAGTCATCTTATCTTGCCCAGGGGCAGGCCAACCGGGCGCAGGAGATCCGCCAGGCGATCGATCTCTGGCGCAACCTGCAGATGCGAACTTTCGGCGATAGCAGCGAGATCCGCATGAGCGCGCTCGTGCTGCTGGAAGATGAAGACGGTAATCAACGTGCTGTTTTTCTCGCTCCGGCAGCTGGTGGACTGGTCGTAAATTATCACAACCGTGATGTGATGCTGATCAGCCCCGATTCGCCCCTCGGACAGGAGTTAATTGGTCGCGGTGTTGATGATTCATTCCTGCTTGAAAGCGGGGCTCGGCGAGAATACGAAATCATCGAGATCGAATAAAAAAGGGCCGCCCCCCTCCAATGGGATTCGGCCCTTTTGTTTGCCTTATAAATAACGGCAATCAGTCTTTCTTCTCTTCCTTCTTCTCGCCTTCTTTTTTCTCCATCTCGCTTTTTTTCACGATGCCGCGAGATTTCAGGAAGGCATCAGCCTCTTTATACCCCTGATCCGAAGCCTTGACGATCCAGTCGATCGCGGTCGTCCGACTGCGTGATACTCCGACACCCTGGAGGTACATCATGCCGAGGTCGTACTGAGCCGGCGGATAGCCCTGTTCGGCCGCCATCTGCATGTACTTCGCAGCCTCTTTCGCATCCTCTTCCACACCCCGGCCATTCAGGTAAGCAAAAGCCAGGTTCCACTGGGCCTGATCGTAGCCTTTCTCGGCTGCCTGCTGGTAAAGCTCTGCCCCCTTCTTTTTATCAACGTCGACCCCGGTTCCCTTCATGTAAGCGACTCCGAGTTGCGTCAAAGCTTCCACATCACCTGCATCAGCTTTTTTCTGCAGTTCTTCCATATTGGTATCTTTGAACGCCTGTGCCGTCGGCACAAAACTGGAAAACGTCAAACAGCAGGCAAACAGGATCAACAACAGGTATTTCATCAATCTTCCTCCCTCAACTTGGTTATTTGGCGGACCATAAATTTTATCTGCATTCCCAACTTGCTTTTATTTCAACAAGTTAACCACAGCTGGATAAATGCAGAGAAACAAACTCTCCCTTTCCTTGAAAAAAGCATGCCAGCAACCAGCCAACTAAGTGTTGCCCCGCACCCGGCACTGCATTACACTCTGGCCATTCACAAACCAAAAAGATCGACAGGTTAAACAGTTTATGAGTATCGAAAGCGCGATCAGTTTTTTTCTCGCTATTTTTATTTTCGGCATCACGCCCGGCCCCGGTGTTTTTGCCATTCTCGCCCGGGCACTGGTTTCGGGCGCCAGCAGCTGTTTTTTTCTTGCCCTCGGCATGACAATCAGTGACATCATTTACTTGATTCTTGCCTGTTTCGGGCTGGCCGCCTTGGCTGAGCACTGGGGTGCGGCTTTCATGGCTGTACGTATTATTGGCGCTATTTACCTCATTTATCTTGGAATAAAAATGTGGCGAGCCGCCCGCCAGCATCAGGAGCTGCCGAGCGGTGACGTACTGCGAGAGAAGAAACGCTACAGTTTCCTGCAGGGTTTTCTCATCTCAGCGTCAAACCCCAAGGTTATCCTGTTTTACATCGCCTTCCTGCCGACCTTTATGGACCTGACAATCCTGACCAGCGGCGACATTGTGCTGGCATCAGTGCTGACCCTCCTCGCCCTGATGGCTGGGCTGATGCTGATTGCTGCGGGCGCGTCCTCGGCCCGCCGCTATGTTCGTTCGGAGCGGGGGCAGAAAACCCTCAACCGTACCGCCGGATCGGTGATGATCGGCGCCGGAACCTACCTGGTTTCAAGCGGTTGAGTCTTCTAATCCACAGGTCAAAACCTCTCAGACATCACTGGTCATTATAAACAGCGGCTGGCGCAGGAAAGATTCGTAAATCGGCCGCAGGCGTTCCGTGCTGTAGTACTTGCAGACATCGACCACCTTTTTGCGCCCGGTCACCACATCGATCGGCACATTGTCGTAACAGCCGTTGCGCAGGCTGACCAGTCGGCCTGAGCTCCCTTGCAGAATCAGGTCGAGAGCCAGGTTTCCGAAAGCCATCGGCACAATCGAATCCATCGCGTCCGGATCGCCGCAGCGCACCAGGTAGCCGAGCCGCTGGTTGACCACGTTGACCCGCCGTCCCTCATTGTATTTCGGCGACAGATCTTTCAAATGCTTCGCCACCTCATCACCGATGCCACCAAGCTTTTTGTGGCCGAATTGGTCTGCCTCTTCACCTTCGAACAACATCTCGTCGTGATGGGTCATGGTCGCGCCTTCAGAGACCAGCACCACCGAATAATTGCTCGGGTGCTTCTTGCGATCGAAACTGAGCAGTTCGGCCAGATGCTCCATGTCGAAGGGGTGTTCGGGTATCACGCAGCGGTCGGCAGCGCCGGCCATGGTCGGCAGCAGCGCCGAATAACCGGCGTAGCGACCGAAGACTTCCAGGACCAGAAACCGCTCGTGCGAACCGGCGGTCGTACGCAAACGGTGGGTCAACTCGATGGTACGGGTAACGCAGGTGGAAAAGCCGATGCAGTAGTCGGTACCCGGCACGTCGTTGTCCATCGTCTTCGGGATGGCGATCACCCGCATCCCTTCCTGATGCAGCCGCAGCCCGTAACTGAGGGTGTCGTCACCACCGATCGGAATCAGGGTGTCGATACCGAGAAAATCGAGGTTGTTCAGCACGTCCTCGGTGACGTCGTTGATTTCATCAGTGTATCTGTCACGCAGGTGCGGCGGCACGTTGCTCTTTGGCAGATGACTCGGCCGGGTGCGCGAGGTATGCAGAAAAGTGCCACCGGTGCGCCCGGCACGGTTGACGATTTCCTCGGTCAATTCCTGGAAATGTTCACTGTTGTCCACTTTCTTGTCCGGCACCAGGTCGACGATCCCCGCCCAGCCACGCCGCAAACCGATGACCCGGTAACCTTCACGCAGCGCCCGTACCGTCACCGCCCTGATCGCCGGGTTGAGCCCCGGAACATCGCCGCCACCAGTTAAAATTCCGATCGTTCCTTTTGCTTTTGCCATTTCTTCCTCCTGCTATCTGAAAACTGAAAAAGCGGTGTAATCAGTCTAAGCCTAGTCGATCTTCAAGCACTGGCAACCGAAGAAAACCAATCAATTGAAATCGGGATAACAACAGATACAATCGAGGCATGAAAAAGCTGACTGCATGGCAGGTTTTCCGAATATTTCTCAAGCTGGGGCTGACTTCGTTCGGCGGCCCGGTTGCGCACCTGGGTTACTTCCGCGACGAGTTCGTCAGCAGGCGAAAGCTGTTGCAGGAATCAAGCTACGCCGACCTGGTCGCACTTTGCCAGTTTCTCCCCGGACCAGCCAGCAGTCAGGTCGGCATCGGTATCGGGATTTCCCAATCCGGCCTGCGCGGCGGGCTCGCAGCCTGGTGCGGGTTCACCCTGCCTTCGGCGATCCTGCTGATTCTTTTTGCTTACGGTGTCTCCTTGCTGGATGAAAAGGTCGTGCAGAGCGGCTGGCTGCATGGATTGAAGGTTGTCGCTGTCGCCGTAGTTGCCCAGGCGGTGTGGGGAATGGCGCAAAAACTTTGCCCTGATTTGACACGAAAAATAGTGTCGATTCTAGCAGCAGTGTTCGTTTTTGCTTTTCCTGGTGTCAGTGGGCAGCTCACTGCGATTTTCTCCGCGGCCCTCTTCGGGCTGTTCTGCCTGCGCCAAGATCAACCATCAACTGAAGACAGTCATCTGTTCTTTCCCAGTCGGACGACTGCAGCCATCAGTCTCAGCCTGATGTTTATTCTGCTGCTCGGCCTGCCTCTGCTGGCCCGGAGTGGCTTCGGGCCGATCCAGTTATTCGACAGCTTTTTCCGCTCCGGCGCACTGGTTTTCGGCGGCGGTCATGTTGTGCTGCCTCTGCTGCAGGCCGAAGTGGTCAATCCCGGCTGGATAGGTAAAGACCTGTTCCTCGCTGGTTACGGTGCCGCCCAGGCGGTTCCGGGGCCACTGTTCACCTTTTCCGCTTACCTCGGCAGCGCCCAGCAACTGGCGCTGAGCGGCTGGGTCGGCGGTCTGCTTTGCTTGTTGGCAATCTTCACCCCGTCTTTTCTGCTGCTGTTTGGCATTCTGCCGTTCTGGAACGATCTACGCAAAAACCCGCACGTCCGCTCAGCACTGCTCGGTATCAATGCCGCCGTGGTCGGACTGCTGCTGGCCGCATTTATCGACCCTGTCTGCAGCAGCGGCATTCTCTCTTTTGCCGACCTGCTGCTCGCTCTGGCTGCCTTCACTCTACTGGCGCGCTGGAAGCTGCCGCCCTGGCTGGTGGTCGGGCTGACCGGCCTGGGCGGGGCTGTGCTTTTTTATTTTTTTGGTTGATCTATTTATTTCGGTGCCGGACAGGTAAAGCCTCGGAACTGCGAACAGGATGAAGACAGGTGATCGGCCAGCTGCTGCTGTGAAGGCCAGGACAAACCGAGAGCTCCCATCTCAGCCTGCAATTGTTCAACGCTGCCGTTGCAACCGAGATAACCGTTGATTCTGGCAGCTGCCGTCGAAGCGACCAACTGCTGCGGATCGGGATAGATTTTCTGTAATTCAGCCAACAGGCGCTTACTTTGCCGCAGGTAGTATTTCTGATGGTAATCTTCCGCCGGGGTGTATTTTCCGGCCGCTTCAATGTGCGTGCGAACAGCTCGGTTCAATTCAGCGGCAATGGCATCACGAGACTGCTCCGCCTGTTGTTTCTGTTCATCATTGAGGTAAAAGATGGCGTTGCGGTACTGCCGATTACTGGTGTTGTAGGCAGGATCATGTGCTTCCCAAAAGATGTCCAGCAACTCAGCATAGCTGATCTGCTTCGGGTCGAACTCGACTCGCACGGTTTCGGTATGATCACCGAGTGACCAGTAACTTGGCCGTGCCTTTTCCCCACCGGCATAGCCGACATTGGTGCGATAAACGCCGGGCAAGCTCCCGAACCGGGAGTCAAAACCCCAGAATCAGCCGAGCGCGAAGAGCGCGGTCTCCAGTTCCGGGATTGAATGGTCGGCAGCAGGGATGTCTGCGGAAGCCAGTGTCGGGAAAAGAAATAACAGCGCAATAAAGGCGCTCAAACCGTTTTTTTTCATCGGCGTCTCCTTTCAGGAGCTGCAGGACAGCATCGAACAACCGGCCCGGTTGCGCGCCCACTCCGGACGTTTTTCAGCAAACCTTTCTTTTTCTGGCTGTTCATCGTATGGCTGGCGCAGAACGTCAAGCAGTTCGCCGATCATGCTGAAGTCGCCCCCTTCCGCCCTGTCAATCGCCTGCTGCGCCAGGTAGTTGCGCAACACATACTTCGGATTGACCCGGTTCATTTTCTCAGCTCGCACGTCATCAGGCCTGCCGCTTCGCCGTGCCCGCGTCAGGTAAGTCCGTAACCAGTGGGCGATGCGGGCAGTTTTGTCTGCGTCCAGTTCATCCGGCTGATAATAGGCAGCAAGCAGTGGCTGCAGCAGTTCTTCATCATCGGCATCGATACCGGCAGTCAGCGTTGCCAGACGCCGATAGAAGATCGTCATATCGGTCTCGGTCAGCATCAGCACCTGCTCCAGCTCTTTGACCAGATCCTCATCTGTTGCCGGATTGAACTTGCCGAGACCAAGCTTGTCGGCCATCATCTGTCGCCAATCCTGCTGATAAATATCGCCGTAAATTTGCAAACCCTGTTGCAGCGGTTCGACCTCTTCGATCAACGGATAAATCGCATTGGCCAGCTGAGCCAGGTTCCACAGGGCGATCTGTGGCTGTTGACCGAAACAATAACGACGTCCCTGCGCATCGGTGGTGTTCGGTGTCCAGCGGGGATCGTAATCCTCCAGCCAGCCGTAGGGACCATAATCGATGGTCAGTCCGAGGATCGACATATTGTCGGTGTTCATCACGCCGTGGACGAAACCGACGCGCATCCAGTGCACCATCAGTTCGGCGGTGGTACGACAGATTTCGTTGAACCACTGCAAATACACCTCGGTCGAGGGTTCGCCGAGGTGGGGAAAATCGGTACGGATACAGTAATCGACCAGCTGCTTCAGGATATCGATTTCGCCCCGCCAGCTGTGCACCTGAAAGCTGCCGAAACGGATGAACGACGGCGACACCCGGCAGACGATTGCCCCCAGCTCCAGCTTCGGGTGACCGTCGTAAAACATGTCACGCATCACCTGCTCGCCGGTCAGCACCAGGCTGAGGGCACGAGTGGTCGGCACGCCGAGGTGGTGCATCGCCTCGGAGCAGAGAAATTCTCGTACCGATGAGCGCAGCACCGCCAATCCGTCACCCTGTCGAGAATAGGGTGTGCGCCCGGCGCCCTTGAGCTGCAAGACCGAACGCTGACCGCCCCGATTCATCACCTCACCCAGGTTTATTGCCCGACCGTCGCCCAGCTGCCCGGCCCAATTGCCGAACTGGTGGCCTCCGTAGCACATGGCAAAGGGCTGCATTCCGGGCAACAGCTCGTTGCCGGCGAAAACGCGGGCGAACTGTTCCGACTCGCAGGCGTTCGGCGACAGATCAAGTTGCTCAGCCACTTCGCGGGAGAAAGCAACAGTCTGCGGCTGGGTCACCGGTGTCGGCTCAAACAGCGAATAGCAGGCACCCGGCACCTGCCTGACTCGCTTGCTTGAATCGGGGTCACCCGGCAATTCGCGAACATATGCATTATCAAACTGCAGCGCGCTTAATTCATCGTACAAATGTTCCTGTTGATCCATCTTCATAACTTCGATTGTCGCACTGCTGGGCTTTTCAGCGCAATACGGGCAGACGGAATTATCCAACTTGACTTGTTCCAGGCTGTGGCAATAATTAAAATTGAGCAGGTCAGGGAGGGAAAGATGGCACATCACACTATTAAATCGAGCTACGCCAAGCTGGTCGAACGTCTTAACCGCTTCCCCCAGGGCGCACCGCCTACGGAACTGCTGTTTAGAATTCTGAATATTCTCTTCAGCGAAAAAGAAGCGGAATTGGTCGCGCAGCTGCCGATCAAGCCGTTCAACGCAGCAAAAGCGGCGCAGATCTGGAAGATGAACCTGACCGAGGCCCGCAAGGTGCTGGATGAACTGGCCAGCCGGGCGGTGCTGGTCGACATCGAGCAAAACGGCGAGTCGGTCTATATTCTGCCTCCACCAATGGCCGGCTTCTTCGAGTTTTCGTTGATGCGCACCCGTGGCGACATCGACCAGAAGCTGATCAGCGAACTTTTCTACCAGTACCTGAACGTTGAAGAGGATTTCATCCGCGACCTGTTCACCCAGGGTGAAACCCAGCTCGGCCGCACCTTTATCCACGAACCGGTGCTGAGCAACGAAAACGCCGCTCACGTGCTTGATTACGAACGAGCCACCGAGGTGATCAAAACCGCCAGCCACATCGGCGTGGGGATGTGCTACTGCCGCCACAAGATGGAACATCTGGGCAAGGCCTGCAAAGCGGAGATGGACATCTGCATGACCTTCAACGCATCGGCCGAATCACTCACCAAGCACGGCCACGCCCGAGCTATCGACGCAGTAGAATGCCTCGACCTGCTGCAGAAAGCCTACGAGCAGAACCTGGTGCAGTTCGGTGAAAACGTCCGCGAAAGCGTAAATTTCATCTGTAATTGTTGCGGCTGCTGCTGCGAGGCGATGATCGCTGCGCGCCGTTTCACCAATCTCAACCCGGTGCATACCACCAACTTCATCCCGCAGATCAAACTGGAAAACTGTAACGGCTGTGGGAAATGCGTCACTACCTGTCCGGTCGAAGCGATTGTTCTCGCCTCGGCAAACGATCCGAAACACCCGCAACGCAAACGAGCCAACCTGGTGGAGGACCGCTGCCTCGGCTGCGGTCTTTGTGCACGGGTGGCGCCCCGCAACTGCATCGAGATGATATCACGTCCGCAGCGGGTGATCACACCACTCAACGGCACTCACCGGGCGGTTGTAATGGCTGTTGAGCGGGGCAAGCTGCAGCATCTGATCTTCGACAACCAGGTGCTCCACAGTCACCGGGCGATGGCAGCGCTGCTCGGTGCCGTGCTGCGACTGCCGCCGATCAAGCGGGTGATGGCAAGTCAGCAGATGAAGTCACGCTACCTGGAAGCCTTGATTGTGAAAATGGAAAAAGAGGGGAAGCTTTAATCGATTAACCCGAATTGCTGCAATTTTTCCAGCATCGGTTGTTTTTTGATCGGTTTCACCAGGTAACCATCACAGCCACCCTGATAGTAGGCATCAACGACGTTCTGTGGCGAATCGAGGGCTGTGGTCATGAGAATTCGCGCTTCGTGCTCTGCCGACAGGTTCTGCTCTCGTTCCAGTCGACGAATGGTTTTCAGCACCTCTTGACCGTTCATTTTCGGCATCATGATATCGAGGCAGACAAGGTCATAATAGCGTTTTTCCCGCAACGATTTTTCGAAAGCAACAACCGCTTCATTACCGTCGACAGCCATATCGCAATCGGCAAATTCTGCCAGCATTTTCTGCAGCAACCTGCTGCTGACAAAGTCATCTTCTGCAACCAGTACCCTCATCAATCAATCCTTCTCAGCAGCTCGCCCCCAGGGCGTATTTACCGAGCATCGCAACAAATTCTTTCTTGTTGATCGGCTTTGCCAGATAATCATCCATCCCGGCGGCGAGGAACCGCTCACGGTCCCCGCTCATGGCGTGGGCGGTCAGGGCGACAACTGGAACATGAGGTCGATTATTTTCACTACAATAATTGCGCAACAAGCGGGTCGCCTCAACTCCATCCATCACCGGCATCTGCACATCCATCAGGATCAGGGCAAATTCATCCTCGGCGAAGGTTTTGAGTAATTCCTGCCCGTTTTCTACAATAACGGCCTGGTGACCGCACTTCTCCAGCAGCTTTTCAATCAACCGCTGATTGACCAGATTATCCTCTCCGACCAGAACCTTCAAGCTGTTCTCAGCCTTAGATTCAGGCTTTGCCAGATCACAGTTGATTTCGGCCTCATCATCAGCACTCCCGAAAGTCAGCTGAACATGGAACTGGCTTCCCTTGCCCGACTCGCTCTCCGCCCAGATCCGCCCTCCCATCATTTCAACCAGCTGCCGGGAGATGGTCAAACCAAGCCCGGTGCCGCCAAACTTGCGGGTAATGGATCCATCAACCTGGGCAAAACTGTCGAAAACTGCCTCCAGCTTTTCTTCCGGAATTCCGATGCCGCTGTCCCTGACACTGAAACGCAACTGTTGGCCATCTTCCTCCAGCATCGACTCCACCAAGGCGACCTCCACCTCCACCGAACCGCTATCGGTAAACTTGATAGCGTTACTCACCAGGTTGACCAGCACCTGTACCAACCGGCCAGGATCACCACTTATCTTGGGGTCGATCTCGTCCGCCATGACAACGCGGAAGGTCAACCCCTTTTTACGTGCCTGCAGCTCCCAGTTCGCCATCGGTCCCTGCAGCGCTTGGCGCAAGTCAAACGCGACCTGCTCCAGCTCCAGCCGTCCGGCTTCAATTTTGGAGAAATCGAGAATATCGTTCAGCAACCACAGCAACGAACTTGCAGAATAGCGCGCCATTTCGAGACACTCACGCTGATTGTCATCGAGCTCGGTATCAGCCAGCAGGTCGGTCATACCGATGATGCCATTCATCGGCGTGCGGATTTCGTGGCTCATATTGGCAAGAAATTCACTCTTGGCGCGGTTGGCACTCTCTGCCTGCTCCTTTGCCTGCAGCAGCTGTTTCGCACTGCGATGCCGCTCTATCATGCTGGCCAGGCTGTTCGGAACCGATGCGAGGAAATGGCGTTCATCATCATTCGGCTGGTAGCCGGAAGAGATATAGAGGTTGAGAACACCTAGCAGCTTCCCGGCAGCAAGAATCGGTGCGCAGAAATGCCCGTGCGCAGGAACAGCATCAGTGCTTCGGTGGCGGCCGTTGTGACACTCACTGAAGGCGATATCATGGGTTACCGCGATCTTACCGCACAGGCAATCACCGAAAGGAACTTTGCGACAATCGCGCTGCATCTGTTCGCTCAGCCCCTGTTCGGCGGCAAGGTAAAGAGTCTCTGCAGTCTCATCAGCAAGAAAGATACAACCTCTCCGCAAAAAGGTGAAACTCGTGGTCGTCAGAATTTGGTCGAGGGATCTCTGCAGTTTCTGCTGCAACGGAATGGGCTCCATCGCCGTCGCCAGAATGCTGTAAATGACCTGCTTGATGTCGTTCTCTTTACGTAACCGCTCTTCGGCAGCCTTGCGCTCCGAAATATCACGGATCGTTGCCAGCACAAATCGTTCGCCTGCCGATTCTCCCGGCGACAGTGCCAGCTCAATCGGGAACTGTTCGCCGTCGTTGCGCAATCCGACCAACTCGACAGCTCCTTGAATCGCCCGATTCGGTTTGCCTTCTTTAAAATAACGCGTGACATAATGATGATGATTCAAGCGATAGGCTGACGGCATCAGGCAATCCACACTATGACCGACAACCTCGCTCTGGCGATAACCGAACATTTTTTCTGCGGCCGCGTTGAACAAGGTGATACTGCCCTGTTCATCCACAGCCACCATGGCATCATTGCTGGCAGAAATGACTGTACGAAATCGCTGTTCAGATTCACGCAGTTCCTTCTCGGCCAGCAAACGCTCGGAAATTTCACGGTTCAATTCATCACGTGAGGCGGTTATCTGCTTCAGATTCTGGATCATCAGGTCGAAAGCATTCGAAAGCTGGCCCAGCTCGTCTTTGCCCTCGAGATTCAAGCGCTGCTCCAGGTCCCCCTGACCAATCTTGCGAAAAACTCTGACGGCCTGATTTAACGGGGTACTGATCCCTGTCGCCACAAGGTAACCGACAGCTAACGCGAACAAAACGACCAGAACCGCAACAACCACCACATACCAGATCATTTCATCAAGTGCCCGCGACATGCGTGCCTGTGAATCGATGATGTCATCGTTGTAGAGACTGGCCATAATCATCCAGTCCCAGGGGCGGAAGTAGGTGATGGCTGCGGTCTTCTGCCGGGGGGCTTGTTCGCCCGGATTCTGCCATTGATAACGTTCAAGAACGACTGGAATGCTGCCATCGGGGCGCTTTTCCGGCAGGCTGCGTGCTTTGCTGATGATACGACGGACGAAATAGTTCCCCTCGGAATCGGTGATATTCCAAAGGTTTTCGCCATCGCGCGCGCCATGCCTGGAAATCAGGTAGCGACCACGCTGGTCCCCTTCAGTGCCGACCACGGCGACATAGCCGGTTTTACCGATCACGATATCGAGGATTTCCTGCTTCAGGCTGGCGATATCTTTCTCTTTTTCACCGACATACAGAATGCCGACAACCCGTGTTCCGGTTTTATCCCAGATCGGCTTATAGGCTGTGACGTACCAGGCGTTGACCACGTAGGCGCGGCCGTAGAAAGTACCGCCATCGAGCACTTTTTCCAGGACCGGGTTCGGTTTACCGTCCGGATTGTAACGAGGGATGTAGGTTCCGATGGCGCGGCTGCCATCAAGTTTTTCAACATTGGTGGCGACCCGCAGCATGTCGCCCTGCATATTCATCCGCTGGAATATGGTGCAGGTGCCCCCGACCAGTTGACTGACTTTATCGACAACCGGGGTGAAAGTATCTGAATTGTCGTTTTGACCGAGCCAACGTCCTCCAACCAGCAATTGCGGCAACCCGATCGGAGTCGTGATCTTGTCATACTGGTTGATCGCCAACCAGTTCACCCGCTGCTCCCCCTGCTCGATACCTCCGGCGAGCTGCACCACGTCTTCTGCAACCCGCAGCCGATAAACCATTGATTCATGGATCGACTGCTCCATCGCTTTGGCCATCCGGTAGACGGTCTGCGCGACTTTCTTCGCCTCGTTTTCGGCCAGTTCGCTCATTTCCTGGCCGATATCACTGTGCACCTGCCACTTCTGTAAAATAGCGATACCGACGATCGGCAAAGCCGTCAACAGGACCAGCAGCAGCCCCATGCAGGTTATTTTGGTGCGTATTGTCATCTGCGGACTTTCAGTAAGCGGGGATCCCAGCTATAAGCATACTCTATTTTCCTGCCTTCCCAACTGCTTCAGCGCTTTGTAAGGCATCCAGGTCGACCACCAGCACAACAGCGTATTCCGGCTCGCCTTGGCCATCACAGACCCAGCTGCCGTTGAGCTGGACATGACAGCTGCCACCATCCCTGCGGCGCAGGCGCTTGCGGACACTGAAGGGGGCTGCCCGGTCAGCGACCGCGTCTTCGCAGAAAAGTGACGCCCCGGTTAGATCTTCCGGATGGACCAGTTGAGCGCAGTCCATTTGCAGCAGATCGCCATACGAATAGCCGACAAGGTGACAGAACGCCGGGTTGCTCTGCATCAGGCGCCCTTCCGTGTCGACAACCAGCACACCGGCGGCGGCGCTGTTGAAAATGGAGCGGAATCGATTTTCGCTGGCGGTGAGGGCTTGCTGCAACTCATGGTTCGCTGTGACATCGAAAAAAACGGCTACGGACCCGCCGATTTCGCCGTCACTGTTGGGGAAATTGGCACTATGCACGGAAATGGAGCTTTTTTGTCCGAGCCCATAATCGACCGTCAATTCATACGTCAGCTCGCCTAATGGGCCCAATCCTGCCAGCTTGTTATTCTGCCGTTCGATTTCCGCCAATTGCTCCGGCAGAATTTTACTGCTGTAGAGTTCCGATGATGTTTTGCCGACGATCTCATCAGACCCGAGCCCCAAGGCTTCGACAAATCGTCGATTGCTGCCGAGAAACCGGCCTGCGGCATTCTTGTAAATAACTGAAGCCGGGATCGCATTGAGCAGCACCTCGAGGAAATTCAAAGATTCCAGTTGTTCTTTTTCCGCCCGTTGAAGCCCGACGATTCCCTGCTCCAGCTCATCATTCAGAAGCAACAGTTGTTCTTCTGTGGCCTTATTACGTCGATGCAGCAGCAGGAAAAGCAGCAGTGCCGAGCCGACCGCAAAACTGATGGCAATACCACTCCAGGTAAAGAGGGAAACATGATCGGAGAGATGTTTGTACGGAAGATCGATGCCAAAAACAGCGACGACTTGTCCGCCGAGTGGATCGAAAACAGGCGACAGGGCTGAAGCCCAGGTTCCCCAGCGGTCAGCCACACCCAGCTCGACAAAGCCCCTGCCATCAGCAAAAGACTGCTTCAGCTGTTCCGAAGCCTCAGAATAAATGCCATCCGGACCGGAATAGTCGGTGCAGGAGGCCTCATCGGTATCGGCAAGAAAACGAACCTCACCACCGACTTTATGCATCAGGTAAACATATTCCAGATCAGGAATCGCCTGGTGGACCATAGAGAGCCGTTGCCAGATATGCTCACAGTCAACCCCGCTGCGATCTTCACCGAGATGCATCCGTTTGATCGCCCAGGAGTCAAGTCCGGCAGCAGCAATATCAGCCTTTTGTTGCAGATCACGACTGTAGCTGGCTACAGCAAACTTCTGGAGTTGACAGGTAAAAAAGACACCGGCCGTCGTGACCAGGCAGAGACAGAGATAAAGCAGCAGGTAAAAATTTCTTGCCTTCATCAAGACTCCGATCAGGCGGCCTGCAAGTGTCTCAGATAAATAACCCCGGTGTGGGTGAAAAAGTGAATTTTCCGGCCCACCGGGCCACCGACGTGTTCGACCTTCAACGCCAGGCCCTTCTGCGCAACCAGGGACTTTGCGGCCTCAATGTTGCTGCGACCAATTGAAATGACGGGACTGGGAGACTGCTTGCGCAGGACTTCGGATCCACCGAACAGCTTGACATCGATCTCGTGCAGAGCGATGCCCATGTGCTGAAATCGTTCCAGCATGTAGCCGAAAGCGCTGTCGACGTAGCGAAAGTTTCCCCCCTCACAGCCACTCTGCGGCAAAACAGCATGGCAAATGGCACCACACTTCAAACGCGGGTTGTATAAAGTCAGTGCGATACAGGAACCCAGTACTGTCGATACCCGCGTTGGTGTATTTGTTACAGCGAGCTCTCCCGGTTTAAGAAAAAGGCTCGCTTCTGTTCCTGCTATATCTACTATCATGCTCCCCCTCAGGGAAAGCCGGGCGATTTACCGCCCGGCCACCGGTTTCAGCAAAGATCAGAAACGTTCGAATTCCTGATCGCCGGCATCAGCGTCTGCGCCCAGGTCGAATTCAACTCCACCTGAATTTACAGCTGGTTTGACGGCAGCAGCTGGCGACTGGAGCAGGGCCTTTTGCTTGCTTTTCGCCGGACGTTGGACGGCAGGATTAATGACGTGACGGACCGACTGTCTGGCGTGATCGGCGAGCTGGAAGAAGGCGATACTCTCCTGCAGCTGCTCGGCCTGGCTGTTGAGCTCTTCTGAGGTCGATGCCATCTCTTCCGAAGCGGATGCATTTTGCTGTATGACCTGATCAAGCTGCTGGATCGCTTTGTTGATCTGATCAGCGCCGGAATCCTGCTCTTTGCTCGATGCCGAAATTTCCTGTACCAGTTCGGCGGTGCGCTGAATGTCGGGCAGCATTTCGTCGAGCATCGATCCGGCTTTCTCCGCCACCTCAACACTACTGCTGGACAATTCGCTGATCTCTGCTGCCGCGTTCTGGCTGCGCTCAGCCAGTTTGCGCACTTCAGAAGCAACCACGGCGAAGCCTTTACCGTGCTCACCAGCACGGGCCGCTTCAATGGCCGCGTTCAATGCCAGCAGGTTGGTCTGCCGGGCGATCTCTTCGATAATCGAAATCTTGTCGGCAATGTCTTTCATTGCGCTGACTGTCTGCGCAACCGCCTCGCCACCTTCCTTGGCAACCTCGGCGCTCTTCACCGCGATCTTTTCGGTTTGCATGGCGTTATCGGCGTTCTGCTTGATGTTGGCACTCATCTGCTCGGTACTGGCAGAAGCCTCTTCTGCTGCTGCGGCCTGTTCTGTCGCCCCCTGGGACAGCTCTTCCGAGCTGGCGGAGAGCTGCTGGCTGCCGGAGGCTACGTTGTCTGCTGCCGCTTTGACGTTCTGGACGACCTCACCAATATTGGCGCACATCGAGTTCAACGCTTTCGCCATCTCCCCAATTTCATCTTTCCGGTTATCATCGAGAGAAACAGTCAAGTCCCCGCGCTCCAACCGTTGAATCATCGTCACAGCTTCGCCGACTGGACGAGTAATACTACGAGCAATGAAGAAGACCAGCGCCAGCGAGATCAGAACCACAATCGCAACTGCGGCGAGTACTTGGTAGAAAATCTTGTCCAGTTCTTTCTGCACGTCGTCCAGGTAGAGTCCGGAACCGACCGCCCAGTTCCAGCCCGGAACCAGCTTGGTGAAGGACATCTTCGGCACCGGTTTTGGGTCACCAGGCTTTGGCCAGGCGTAGGCGACGAAACCTTCGCCCTTGGCTTTGGCGATGTTGGCCAGTTCAACATAAATGTGCACCCCGTTCGGATCGGCAAAACCGGCCTGGTTTGTCCCTTCCCACTCCGGCTTGAAGGGATGCATCACCACGTTGGAATCGGTGTCGGAAATCCAGAAATAGTTTTTGCCGTCGTAACGCATCTGGCGGATCGCTTCTTTCGCCCGCATCTGCGCTTCCGACTCGCTGATCAAGCCCTCATCCGCCTGCCTGGCAAAATCACCAGCCGTGCTCCATGCTGCTTCAACGACATTCTTTACCTGCGTATTTTTCCCTGCCATCAGGTTGCTTTTGGCCTGCGAATAGACAAAGCCGATGGTAACAACGAAGGCGACGATGATGATCGCGCTCAGGGCGAAAATTTTGTAAGCCAGTTTCAGATTCTTCATTGCTGTTATCCTTTTTGGTATGAAAGCCTGCTTTAGCAGGTTGTTGAAAAACAATTAGCTCAACCCCTTGATTTCACTAGGGACGGCTACACGAATTTGTTATAATTACGCGCATAACCATCCGATATTTCAGGAGAAACGTTATGCGCGGTGATGACCAGAACCAACAGGCCATGTTCAGTTATGTCTCACCGGAACAACGGGTTCCCAAGGATCACCCCTTGCGTCCGGTTCGGATCATGGTTGATAACGCGCTGGTCAATCTGGCTCCTTTATTCAAGGAGATGTACTCACATACCGGCAGGCCTTCGATTCCGCCGGAGCAGCTTCTGCGAGCACTGCTACTGCAAATCCTCTACTCCATCCGCAGTGAG
>NZ_FQZT01000013.1 GCF_900142125.1 Malonomonas rubra DSM 5091 | reverse complement strand
CTCACTGCGGATGGAGTAGAGGATTTGCAGTAGCAGTGCTCGCAGAAGCTGCTCCGGCGGAATCGAAGGCCTGCCGGTATGTGAGTACATCTCCTTGAATAAAGGAGCCAGATTGACCAGCGCGTTATCAACCATGATCCGAACCGGACGCAAGGGGTGATCCTTGGGAACCCGTTGTTCCGGTGAGACATAACTGAACATGGCCTGTTGGTTCTGGTCATCACCGCGCATAACGTTTCTCCTGAAATATCGGATGGTTATGCGCGTAATTATAACAAATTCGTGTAGCCGTCCCTAGTGAAATCAAGGGGTTGAGCTAATTGTTTTTCAACAACCTGCTTGAGTTGAACGTAACACCTGTTATTAATCCTGATGGCAGTATCATCCTAGAGATTGCCGCGAAAAATGATTCACAGATTGAAGGTGGAAATGGCGCCCTGACGAAAAAAGAAGCCCAAACGAAAGTCCTTGTTCAGGATGGAGAAACCACAGTTTTGGGTGGGATCTATGTCGAGCGTGAAGGTGAGAGTGATGAAGGTGTGCCAATCATAAAGGATGTTCCGATACTCGGTCATTTGTTTAAGGCGACTTCTCAGAGCAACTCAAAAGATGAACTTCTGATTTTTATTACCCCACGTATTTTGCAGAACTAAACATGTTGAATTTCTCAAAAAGGGCAGGGTGACCTGCCCTTTTTTTTTAAATAGAATTAGGCTTTGTGAGCTGTGATTGAGGAACGATATGGTTGAAAAGATAACAGTACCGCTTGGAAGTCGAAGCTATCCAATTATCATCGGAGCGGATGTTTTGCCTTCAATCGGTGAGCGCTTACTTGAGATAGAGTTCCCCCGTAGAGTTGCCGTTGTATCAACTGCTGTTGTTGCGAAACTGTATGGCGGAATCATAGGTAAATCACTTCAGCGGGCGGGTTTTGAGTTTATCGAGATTAACTTGCCGGACGGAGAAGAGCATAAAAACCTCCAAACGCTCGAATCTATTTATGACGAGTTGATTAAAAACAATTTCGATCGCGGAACGGGATTGATAGCGTTGGGTGGTGGGGTTATCGGCGATATGGTCGGTTTTGCTGCCGCTACGTTCTTGCGTGGTATCCCTTTTGCTCAGGTACCAACGACGCTATTGGCTCAGGTTGACAGTTCCGTTGGTGGGAAAACGGCAGTCAATCACCCTTTAGGAAAGAATCTCATTGGTGCGTTTTATCAGCCTGAAATTGTTTTGATTGATGTCGCCACTCTCTCCTCACTCGAACCCCGTGAAGTATCTGCCGGGATGGCGGAAGTTGTCAAATACGGAGTGATTAAAGACAAGACTTTCTTTAGTTGGCTGGAAAAAGAATATAAGGCTCTACAAAATCGAGATACTTTGGCATTAATAGAAGTGGTAAAGAAATCTTGTCAAATAAAAGCGGATATTGTAGAAGTTGACGAAAAAGAAGGTTCCATTAGAGCTTTCTTGAACTATGGACATACTTTCGGCCATGCAGTAGAAGCTTTGTCTGGCTATGGGCAGTGGAAACATGGAGAAGCTGTTTCTGTTGGGATGGTCGTTGCTGCGAAAATAGCTGCAGAGAGAGGCCTGTGCTCAGTAGAGGATGTCCAGCGTATTATTGATCTATTGCTCAAACTTGATCTGCCTGTTGAGCCCCCTAAGCATTCACTTCAGGATTATGTCACTGCTATGCAGCGCGATAAAAAGGTGAAACAAGGGACTTTGACGATGGTGCTCAATGAAGGAATTGGCAAGGTTCAATTGACTAAAATCCCTGATATTGAATCAGTTTTCTCGACAATTTTAACCCCGTGAGAGGAGTAATATGACTGAAAAGAATCAGCAAAATTCACTTCTGGGGAAAATCGCAGCTTATACGGAAATTCTTGCTAAGGACCCCGGTTCTACGATTTTTGTTTCGCTAAGTGAAGCCTACCGCAAAATGGGGATGCTGAACGACGCGCGTCAGGTTGTCGAGAAAGGTTTGGAGACTCATCCTGACTTTAGCCCTGCTCATATTGTTTATGCACGAATTCTTTGTCAGCAAGGTGAATATGATGCCTCTTCTGCCGCCTTTCAGCAGGCCTTGACCTATGATTCTGAAAACTTGGCGGCTCTTGTTGGTTTCGCTCGTCTTCATATTCTGTTAGGGGAAGAAGTACATGCAAAATCTCTTTTGTTACAGGCGCGCGAACTAAGCCCCGCTGATCCTGTTATCAATAAATTGCTCCTTTCCCTTCCAGATGTTGAATCAGAGCCAGAGCCAGTTGCAGAGATAGAAGATGAATCTGCAGTTGAAGAGCAGATAGATCAACCTGCTGACCAGGCAGAGGTAGAAGCAGAGCCTGAAACGCTTGAAGAGGTTTTGGACGAGGAGGAATCCGCAGTTCCCCCACTAGCCTCGTCGACCCTTGCTGATCTTTATTTGAAGCAGGGATTAACGGATCAGGCTCTCGATATGTATCGGCAGCTGTCGGCTGACAATCCAGATAATCTTGAGTATCGCCGGAAGATTCGTGATATCGAGGGTGAACCTGACGAAGTTTCTTTTGTTGCGCCAGACGTTCCAGAGATTCAGCCCGAGACAGAATCAAATGAGCCAGTCGATGTTGAGGGTGATCGAGAGGTTGAGGCAGATGTCACTTTGGCCGATCCTGTTGATATTGAGGGTGGAATTTCATCCTCTGAACCAAGCTTAGCCAAAGCGTCCGATGACAAAGTCCTCGAGACACTTAACAGGTGGCTCGATAGCATAAAGAAAAGGAGAGAGGATGTTTAAAGGAATCCTGGAAAATATAGTTACCTCCTGTGCTGGCGGAGTTGGGGCCGTTTTGATGGGTTATGACGGTATTGCCATTGATCAATATGTTGTCGAAGATGCAACGCTCGATCTTAACCTTGTTGCAATTGAGTACTCAAATGTTACCAAGGAAATAAAAAAGGCCGCTGAGGTGCTCGAAACAGGAGCGTTGCAGGAGGTTGCCATTAAGACAGAGCAGTACTATGTTGTGCTGCATGCGCTGACTGATGAATATTTCGTTGCTCTGACGATTGAGCGTAATGGGAATTACGGTCAAGGACGTTATCTTTTGATGCGTGATGCAGAAAGTCTGCGTGAGGCTTTGGTTTAGATAATGAAGCTTCTTCTCCTCAACGGGCCTAATCTGAATCTCCTTGGCACCCGCGAACCCGATATCTATGGCAGAGAAACGCTTGATGATATCATTCAGGCAGTCGTGAATCAGTTTTCTGATCACTGTGTCATCGAGCATTTCCAGTCGAATTCGGAAGGGGCGCTGGTTGATCGTATTCATCAGGCCAAACTTGATGGGTGTGCTGGCATCGTTATTAATCCTGCTGCATATACTCACACCAGTGTCGCTTTGCGTGATGCTATTTCGAGTGTAGACCTGCCGACGGTTGAAGTGCATCTCTCTAATATTCATTCTCGCGAAGAGTTTCGTCAGCATTCCTTTATTGCACCTGTTGCCGTCGGCCAGATCTCTGGATTTGGCTCTTTGGGCTATGGCTTGGCCGTTCAGGCGCTGCTCAATCATTTGCAGAGGGCTTGATGCAATATGCTGCGCGTAGAAAAAAAGTAACAGAGCTGCTGATCGAGCAGAAACTTGATGCACTGCTTCTGTTCGGTTTGCCGATGATCCGTTACTTTTGCGGTTTTACGGGGACCGACGGTGTTTTGCTGCTTTCCCAAAATCAATCTACTTTTCTAACTGACTCCCGTTACCAGACCCAATCCGCTCAAGAAGTCACAGCTGAAAAAAAAATCTGTTATTCGAATAAACTTAAACACATCGTCGAAGAGATTAGGGCTCAGGGTTATCAGCGCGTCGGTTTTGATTCAGCCAGCTTGACGGTCGCTGTTTTTGACGAGATAAAACTGATTTCAGGTGATACTATCGAATGGTTCCCCTTGGGAGAGCCATTACGAACTATTCGGTCAAGCAAAGATTCTGATGAACTTGTCCCGTTGAAACAGGCTGCGCAACTTAATCAAAAAGCTTTTGAGCAGGTTTTGCCGTCAATCAAGCCAGGGGTAAGCGAGCGGACTATCGCGTTAGAATTGGAATGTGCGCTTAAAAAGCTGGGTGGTGAATGCAACGCTTTTGACTTTATTGTCGCATCAGGTGCTCGTGGAGCACTCCCTCATGGTGTTGCCAGTGATAAGCTACTGCAGGCCGGAGAATTGGTTACTATCGATTTTGGAACCCGGGTTGATGGTTATCACTCAGATGAAACAGTTACCTTAGCTATTGGGCCTGTTGACGGAAAACTTCGACAAATTTTTGATATCGTGTTAAAAGCTCATGATTTGGCTCTTGCTGCTGTACAGCCGGGGATTGAATTGCGTGATCTGGATGCTGTCGCACGGGATTATATCCGCAAACAAGGCTATGGCGATTATTTCGGCCACGGTCTCGGCCATGGTGTTGGCCTTGAGATCCACGAATATCCGGCCTTGTCGCCACGAGCCGATGCACAAGCTGTCGAAGGTATGGTTGTCACGATAGAACCTGGGATTTACATTCCCGAACTCGGCGGCGTCAGAATTGAAGATACCGTTGTTGTCACCGCGGATGGTTATGAGGCGTTGACCAGTATCCCGAAAGAGTTTTACCAGATCGATGTGCCATAGTGAAAAGCTTAAAAACCATTGGTACCAACAGGCTGCCATTGGCAGCCAATTTTTTTGAAGCACTCTCAGGAGGAAAAAATGGAAATCAAAGACTTGAAAAGTCTGATCAAGATGGTGACAGAAACCGATATCACCGAATTCAAAATGGAAAACAAAGAAGAAAAAATCCTGATCAAACGGGGCCAGGAAAAGGAAATTATCCAAGTTGCAGCTCCGGTTGCTGCGGCACCGGCTGCTGTTGCAGCCCCAGTGTCTGCTGCTCCCGCACCGGCAGCTCCCGCCGCAGCTGCACCGGCACCGGTAGATGACAAGTACGATGCCATTCCTTCGCCGATTGTCGGAACCTTTTACCGCAAGCCGTCCCCGGACGCAGCAGCTTTCTGTGAAGTGGGTGATATCGTCGAGGCTGGTCAAGTTCTCTGCCTGGTTGAAGCGATGAAACTGTTTAACGAGATCGAGGCGGAATTCAAGTGTAAGATCGTCGAGATCGTCAAGGACGATGCGGCACCGGTTGAGTACGGTGAAACGCTCTTCCGCGTCGAGCGGCTCTAACATGCGTTTGTGTCGATTAAAACCATAACCGTTTAACGGTTTGCCATGGAGTCTAGACGATGTTTCATAAAATTCTGATTGCCAATCGTGGGGAGATCGCCCTGCGGATTATCCGAGCCTGTAAAGAGCTGGATATCAAAACCGTGGCGATCCACTCCGATGTCGACAGCGAAGCGCTGCATGTCAGCCTTGCTGACGAAAGTATCTGTATCGGTCCGGCGGCCAGCGCCGACAGTTATCTGAACATGAAGGCGATTATCAGCGCCGCCCAGGTTGCTGATGTCGATGCGATTCACCCCGGCTACGGCTTCCTCTCCGAGAACGCCGAATTTGCTGAAATCTGCGAACAATGCGGAATTACCTTTATCGGCCCGACGGCTGACAACATGCGCCGCATGGGTGATAAGATCTCTGCGCGTCAGACCGTCACCGATGCTGGTGTGCCGATTCTTCCCGGTACCAACGAAAGCATAGAGACGACCGAAGAAGCTCAGCGGATTGCCGAAGAAATCGGCTACCCGGTCATCATCAAGGCATCTGCCGGTGGTGGCGGTCGCGGGATGAAGATTGTGCATTCGCCCGCTTCTTTGGCCAACGCGCTGGCGACAGCTCGTACTGAAGCACAAGCCGGTTTCGGCAAAGCGGACGTTTACATTGAGAAATTCTGTGAGAATCCGCGTCACGTTGAAATCCAGATTCTCGGCGACAAGCACGGCAACGTCATCCACCTTGGAGAGCGTGATTGCTCAATCCAGCGGCGCCACCAGAAGTTGATCGAAGAAGCTCCTTGCCCGGTTCTGAGCCCGGAACTGCGTGAGAAGATGGGCTCCTCTGCGGTTGCTGCGGCTAAAGCCGTCGGTTATTCCAGTGCCGGTACTGTCGAGTATCTGCTCGATAAAGATGGTAGTTTCTATTTCATGGAGATGAACACCCGCGTTCAGGTCGAGCACCCGGTCACAGAGATGGTAACTGGCGTCGATATCATCAAGGAGCAGATCCGTTCCGCTGCCGGTCAGCCTTTGCGCTACCAGCAGTCCGATATCAAGATTAATGGCCACGCCATCGAGGTGCGTATCAACGCCGAAGATCCGGAAAAGTTTACCCCTTTCCCGGGCAAGATCACCGGTTACCACACTCCAGGTGGAATGGGTGTTCGGGTCGAAAGCGCCATGTACGATCAGTACACTGTGCTGCCGAACTATGATTCGATGATCGGTAAATTGATTGTTCATGCGGAAACGCGTGAGGAAGCGATCAAGCGGATGTCCTGTGCGCTCGATGAGTACATCATCGAAGGGATCAAGACCACAATTCCGTTCCATCAGAAAATGATGCACAACAAGGAGTTTATCGATGGTGATTTCGATACCAACTTCCTTGAGCGGAATAAAATTTAATTTTTGCTGAAATATTGAATTGATGTGCGCCAGGCTTTCTCGAGTCTGGCGCCTTTTATTGGAAAATGGAGAGAAGCATGTCTCCGACCGAAGTTATGACGCTTGGGGTCATTCATTACCTGAACTGTGTTCCTTTTTTTCATTTCCTGCGGGAAAACGGCTTCAAGGGTGAATTGGTCCCCGGTGTTCCCTCTGCCCTGAACACGCTGCTGCAACAGGGGAAGCTGGATGCAAGTCCATCCTCCTCCTTCGAGTACGCCCTGCATTGGCGGGATTACCTGCTTTTGCCTGACCACTCAATCTCTTCTGCTGGCAAGATATTGAGTGTCCTGCTGTTTTCTCCTGTCGATCCTTCCGAGTTGACGGAAACAGAAATCGCCATTACCGGTGAGTCGGCGACATCGATCAACCTGCTCAGGGTTATTCTGCGTGAATTTTACCAGCTCGAATCGGTTTGCGATGCGGTTCCGGATGTTCCGGTCGAGGAGTTGATCGCACAGCAGCGACCAGCGTTGCTGATCGGAGATCGCGCCCTGAAGATGGCGGCAAACTGTCCCGCCGGTATGCAGGTGTATGACCTCGGCGAACTTTGGCATCAACATACCGGTTTGCCCTTTGTTTTTGCTCTCTGGATGATTCGGCGCGATTCGCTGAAAGGGCACGCTGCAGAGATCGAAGCGCTCTCCGGGCAACTGCACAATTCTTGTCGTCAGCTGATGGCCGCTCCTGATGCTGTTGCTGAAAAATATACCGAGGCTTGTGGCCTGCAGAAACAGCAGATTGTCGATTACTGGCACTGTATCGATTATCGCTTGAGTGAGCAGTACCGGGCCGGGTTGCTCTTGTTTTTCAAGCTCTGTGTTAAATATCAACTGCTACCAGAAATGCCAGAACTTGAATTTATTGAAGCTCGATAAGTGCTGCGAGGATTAGCGGTTGACAGCTAACAAAGATTCACTAAGATAAGGGCCACTCGCCGAAGCTACCGGCGATGTACTGAAATTGTGCGAGAGTGGTGGAACTGGTAGACACACAGGACTTAAAATCCTGCGGCCATTGCGGCTGTGCGGGTTCGATTCCCGCCTCTCGTACCATTATCTGCTAACATGAAAGTCGATTCCTGACCGGGATCGGCTTTTTTGTTTTTGGACTAATGTTCACTGCTTTGCACTCTTGCCGTTTGAGCTGATTTGCCTGTTCTTTTGTCAACGCAAAAGGGTGAAAAGCTCTTGCTTTACAGGACTTCTTAGTGCGAAAATGCTGAGTTTGTGACATTCATTTAAGCTGGCATTTTGCGCCGGGTTGAGGAGACTTTTTTGAGCCTTTTGAATCTGAACTTTCACCCTGAGCAATTAAAACAGGTCGAGCAAACTTTTTACGTTGTAATCAACGCCGAAAGTCTCAAGCTTTTGCGGGTTGAGCAATTAACTTCGGCTGATTCTGCTGCTTCCATTAAAGGGATCATTCCCGCTATTGCGTTAAATTCCCTTGGCGATCAATCATTCTGCCGTGATCACGCCATTCGTTATGCCTACGTTGGTGGCTCAATGGCCAAAGGGATCAGTTCGGTGGCGATGGTTAAAGCGTTAGGCCATGCCGGGATGCTTGGTTTTTTTGGTGCTGCCGGTCTGTCGCTGGAGCAAGTCGAGTCTGCTATCGATGAACTTCAGTCCGAAGGCAAAGATTTTCCCTTTGGTGTCAATTTAATTCACAGTCCGAATGAACCGGAACTTGAAAAAGCGCTGATTGACCTTTATCTCCGCAAACAGGTCCGTTTAGTTGAGGCTTCCGCCTTTATGGCTCTGAGCCTGCCGATCGTCAGATACCGTACGGCGGGTCTTTATCGTGATTCATCAGGGCGGGTCGTTGCGCCGAATCGGGTCATCGCCAAAGTCTCCCGTGAAGAGGTTGCTGCACGGTTTATGTCTCCTCCACCGGAGAAGATGCTCAAGCAATTGGTCGCTTCCGGTGATTTGACTGTCGAGCAGGCGGAGTTGGCCAAAGAAATTTCCATGGCACAGGATATCACCGTGGAAGCCGATTCCGGCGGCCATACTGACAACCGCCCGGCGCTTGCGTTGTTCCCGACGATCAAGGCGCAAGCCAACGCTATCCAGGGGCAGTTCAATTACCCCCAACCGTTGCGGGTCGGCTTGGGTGGGGGGATTGCCACCCCGGCTTCGGCTGTTGCCGCACTGTCGATGGGCGCTGCTTACCTGGTTACCGGAACTGTCAATCAGGCCTGTGTTGAATCGGGCACCTGCGATGCTGTTCGACAGATGCTGGCGGAAACCCGGCAGGCTGACATTACCATGGCACCGTCGGGTGACATGTTCGAACTGGGCGTCAAGGTTCAGGTGGTCAAGCGTGGCACCATGTTTTCGATTCGTGCGCACAAACTTTATGACCTTTACAAGGCCTATAACAGTATGGACGCGTTGCCGGTTGATGAGCGGGAGAAACTGGAAAAAACATTTTTCCACGCCCCGCTCAATACAATCTGGGAGCAGACCCGCAACTATTTTGCCGTACGTGATCCGCGTCAGGTTGAAAAGGCGGAAGCCGATCCGAAATACAAGATGGCTCTGGTGTTCCGCTGGTATCTCGGTCAATCGCCGGTTTGGGCCAACCAGGGAGAACCAAGCCGGAAAATCGATTATCAGATCTGGTGCGGCCCGGCGATGGGTGCTTTCAACGAATGGGTCAAAGGCTCCTTTATGGAAGCGCCGGAAGCACGTAAAGTCGTTGATGTCGCTTACAATATTCTTTTTGGTGCGGCCGTTATGATGCGTATCAACCTTTTGAAACAACAGGGTGTTGCTATCGATGATGCAAACCTTGTTGCCCCCTTGCAAGTCGAAAAAATCAAGGAGTTCCTCAGTTGAAGAACAACAGCGGAGAAAAAGTAGAAAAGCCTGCAACCGCAACCCCTTTGGCGATTGTCGGAATCGGCAGCCTGTTTCCCCAGGCTGGTGACACCGGCGTCTTCTGGTCGAACATAAAAGCAGGTGTCGATGCCATCACCGAGGTCCCGGAGAGTCACTGGCGTTCTGATGACTATTTCGATAGCGACCCGAAAACTGCAGATCACGTCTATGCAAAATGCGGTGGATTTTTGTCTCCGGTCGATTTCAACCCGATGGAATACAACATTCTGCCGAATGCGCTTGAAGCGATCGATACTTCACAGCTGCTCGGCCTGGTTGCTGTCGAGCAGGCGTTGCGTGATGCCGGCTACTCGGCTGAAAAGGAATTCGACAAGGACAAGGTCAGTGTCATCCTTGGTGTTACCGGTACTTTGGAGCTGGTTCTTCCCCTTGGTGCCCGACTCGGTTTCCCACGCTGGCGCGAAGCGCTGCAAGATGCAGGAATCGCCGACAACATTGCTGAAGACGTTATGCAGCGGATTTCTGATTCTTACGTCCCCTGGCAAGAGAACTCCTTCCCAGGTCTGCTGGGCAACGTCGTGGCCGGTCGAATCAGTAAACATTTCGATTTCGGCGGCACCAACTGTGTTGTCGATGCTGCCTGCGGCAGTTCCCTCAGTGCCATCAATCTGGCTGCGTTGGAGCTGGAATCGGGTAAGGCTGATATGGTCGTCACCGGCGGGATCGACACATTCAACGACATCTTCATGTACACCTGCTTCAGTAAAACCCCGGCACTGTCCCCTTCCGGACACGCGCGGCCCTTCGATGCCGAGTCTGACGGCACCACCCTCGGTGAAGGTCTGGGGATTACCGTTCTCAAGCGTCTGGAGGATGCAGAGCGTGACGGCGACAAGATTTACGCCGTCATCAAAGGTGTCGGTTCTTCAAGTGACGGGCGCGGGGCAGCGATTTATGAGCCGAGCGCGACCGGTCAGACCAAGGCGCTGCGGCGTGCCTATCAACAGGCAGGGATTACTCCCGACACCATCGAGCTGATCGAAGCTCACGGCACCGGTACCAGGGTCGGTGACGCGATCGAGGTTTCGGCACTGAAAGAGGTGTATGGTAGTGCTGACTCTCCTTATTGCGCTATCGGTTCGATCAAATCGCAGATCGGTCATACCAAGGCGGCCGCTGGCTCTGCAGGAATTATCAAAGCCGCGTTGGCGTTGCACCACAAAGTTTTGCCACCGTCCATCAAGGTCAAAAAGCCGCAGGATGTTTTGCTGGCGGCAGACAGCCCGTTCTATGTCAACACCGAACTGCGACCTTGGGTCCCGCGTGCTGGCCACCCACGTCGTGCCGCTGTCAGCGCCCTCGGTTTCGGCGGCAGCAACTTCCACTGCGTGCTGGAGGAATACCCGTCAGGAATACCCGTCGTGGATTGGAATGGAGATGTGCAGATCGTCGCTTTCAGCGCTGCGGATCGCAGCGGTCTTGCGGCTGCTCTGCGTGATTTTCCGGTCGACAGTGATTGGGCCCAGTTGCGTCTTACTGCAGCTGAAAGTCGTGAAAAGTTCGATGCAAATCAACCGATGCGTCTGGCACTGGTGATCGAAAAAGACAAAACCAATCGCGCTGCCCAGCAAAAGACCGCGTTGACCATGCTAGAAACGAAATCTGATCAGGACAGCTGGAGCACCCCGGATGGCAGCTACTTCTCCGCGGTTGATGCCTCCGGTAACCTGGCGATGTTGTTTCCGGGACAGGGAGCACAGTATACCGGCATGCTCAAAGACCTGGCGCTGCAGTTCCCTTCAGCTTTGGCTGAACTGGAAGTTGCAGATCACAGCTACCTTGAGGCAACTGACCATAAAGCTGGACGGCTGATCGATAAAATCTACCCGTTGCCGACTTATGACGATGAGGCTGCGCTGCAGACGGAAATCGATCTGCGCGCAACCGAGAATGCGCAACCGGCGCTGGGGGCCGTAAGCCTGGCGACCCGGGCGGTACTGGCTGAGTTCGGCGTGACGGCTGTCGCTTATGCGGGGCACAGCTACGGCGAATTGACAGCTCTCTGCGCCGCTGGGGTGCTGTCTCAGCAAGACCTGCACCGGCTCTCTCGCCTGCGTGGAGAATTGATGGCTGCCGGAGAAGGGGATCGTGGCTCGATGCTGGCGGTCTCTGCCCCGCTTGCCGATGTTGAAAAATTTCTCGCTGAGCAGAAACTGGACCTGGTGCTGGCCAACCGCAACACTCCGGAGCAGGCCGTCCTCTCCGGCACGACCGCTGAAATCGAAAAAGCTGCCGCGCTGTTGGAGCAAAAAGGGATGCGCGGCAAGCAACTGGCTGTCTCAGCTGCTTTTCACAGCGAGCTGGTGGCTGCTGCTGCTGTGCCGTTCGGCGAGCAGATGGAGGATGTCAAATTCGGCAAGGCGATGGGAAATGTCTATGCCAACACCAGCGGGAAAATTTATCCGGCCGACACGGCAAAAGCCAAAAAGTTGCTGGCCGAGCAACTGGCCAAGCCGGTAGACTTCGTTAACGAGATCGAAAACATCTACAAAGCCGGCATTCGCACCTTTGTCGAGGTCGGCCCGGGTGCACGTCTGACCGGTATGGTTAAAGCGATTCTCGGGGAACGTGATTATCATGCGCTGGCGGTTGATTCATCCAACGGCAAGCGCTCCGGTATCGCCGACCTGGCCCGAGTGTTGGCACAACTGAGCAGCCTCGGCTGCAATATCGACCTCAATCTTTGGGATGCGGGCTATCTTGCGGCACAACGTAACCTGCCGCCGAAAAAGAAGGGGATGACGGTTCAGCTGCTTGGTATCAATCATTTCAAGAAGCCGGAAAAACGCCCGCCACTACCGCAAGCATCGCAACAGGTTGCAGCCCCGCAACCTGCGGCAGCTCAGCCTGTTGCTTCGACACCGGCAACACAAGCTCAACCAGCTGTGGTTACGACAGATTCTTCATCACTACAGCAGGCATTATTGATGACCCAGCAGAGCATGCAGGCTTTGCAGTCGCTGCAGGAACAAACCTCCCGCTTACATCAGCAGTACCTCCAAGGGCAGGAATCGGCAACTAAGTCGTTCCTCAACCTGGTAGAGCAGCAGCGCAGCCTGATGCAGGGTGTTCCACTGTCGTCTCAGCCGCTTGTCGCGGCTCCGACCGCTGCGGTACCACCACAGCCGCTAGCTCAGCCGCCCGTAGTAGCACCTGTCGTTACTGAACAAGCTCCGGCTCCGCAGCCTGTTCAGCAGGAAACTTTTGCCGTCCCAGCTGTTGATTCCGGCAAGGTTGCCGATGTGCTGCTCAGTGTGATTGCTGAGAAAACCGGCTATCCGCAGGAGATGCTGGAGATGGGGATGAGCCTCGATGCCGACCTCGGTATCGATTCGATCAAACGGGTGGAAATTCTTTCCGCGCTGCAAGAACAGTTGCCGGAAGCTCCAGCGGTCAAGCCGGAGGATCTCGGCATCCTGCAGACTCTGGGGCAGATCGTCGAGCATTTGAATACGGGGATGCCGCAAGCTGCAGCCGTTGTCGCTGCGGCTGCTACCGCAGTCGATGACGGCATGGTGGCTCAGGTACTGTTCGATGTTATCGCGGAAAAGACCGGCTACCCGGTTGAGATGCTGGAAATGGAGATGGCTCTCGACAGCGATCTCGGTATTGATTCGATCAAGCGGGTCGAAATACTTTCCGCCCTGCAGGAAAAACTGCCGGAAGCCCCGGCAGTCAAGCCGGAAGATCTTGGCGTGTTGCAAACATTGGGGCAGATCGTTGAGCACCTGAGTTCAGCGATGCCCGCAGTTGCTGCGGCCCCTGTTGCCGCTGCCGGCATCGCTGCCGATCAGGTCGCCTCTGTGCTGCTCGAAGTGATTGCCGAGAAAACCGGCTATCCGCAGGAGATGCTGGAAATGGGAATGGCCCTTGATACCGATCTAGGTATCGATTCGATTAAACGTGTCGAAATCCTTTCCGCCTTGCAGGAAAAATTGCCGGACGCCCCGGCGGTCAAGCCGGAGGACCTTGGCGTATTGCAGACGCTGGGACAGATCGTTGAGCACCTGAGTTCAGCAATGCCCGCAGTTGCTGCAGCCCCTGTTGCCGCTGCCGGCATCAGTGCCGATCAGGTCGCCTCTGTGCTGCTCGAAGTGATTGCCGAGAAAACCGGCTATCCGCAGGAGATGCTGGAAATGGGAATGGCCCTTGATACCGATCTAGGTATCGATTCGATCAAACGGGTCGAAATCCTTTCCGCCCTGCAGGAAAAACTGCCGGACGCCCCGGCGGTCAAGCCGGAAGATCTCGGCGTGCTGCAGACTCTTGGGCAGATCGTCGAACATCTGGCGGCAGTCGGACAACCGAAAAAAACAACGACTGCACCGGTGGCACCCCAGCTGGGTCAGATCGATCGGGACACGGTGGCGACGACGCTGTTGTCGGTGATTTCTGAGAAGACTGGTTATCCGGTCGAGATGCTGGAGCTTGAGATGGCTCTCGACACTGATCTTGGCATCGACTCGATCAAGCGGGTCGAAATTCTCTCTGCACTGCAAGAGAAATTGCCGGGCGCACCGGCGATTAAGCCGGAACATCTCGGAACCTTGCAGACCGTTGGCCAGATTGTTGATTTTCTTGCCAGCGTAAGCGGAACCGCTGCCGCAAAAACGAATGCTTTAACCGAGGAACCGGGTGCAGCAGCAGGAATAAGCCGTCAAGTGCTTAAAGTCGTTCCTTTACAGATGAAGTCGGATCGCAATCTTCTGCCGATGCCGGTAGCTGGGAAGGTGCTTGTGACAGATGATGGCTCTGAACTGACCGATGCTATCTGTAGTCAATTGTCTGCAAAAAATCTGCAACCGGTGAAAATCAAGCCAGCCGATTGTGATCATTTGGATGTGCCGGATAATTTGGCTGGACTGCTGGTTCTGGCACCGCAAGGCGGAACTGATGACAGCTTCATTCAGACAGCATTTCGTTTGCTGCAGAAAGCCGAAGCGGGGTTGAATGCAACTGCTGAGGAGACGGCAGCTGTCTTTGCCACCATTTCGCGCCTCAACGGCCACTTTGGTTTGCAGCCGGGCGATGAAATTACCGACGTTAATTCAGGTGGTCTGGCCGGATTGAGTAAAACTGCGGGCCACGAATGGCCGAAAGTGTCCTGCAAGGCAATCGATCTGGCGACTGATTTGGAATCGACAGAAAAAGCCGCTGCTGAAATTGTCAATGCACTCCTGACCGATGGTCCGCAAGAAATCGGTCTCTCGGCGCAGGGGCTGCACGGTCTCAAACTGACTGAAACCAGGATTTCCAAAGATGCACTTGAATTGCCGGTTGCCGCCGGAGACCTTGTGGTTGTCAGTGGCGGTGCTCGTGGTGTGACTGCTGAAGTCGCCATCAAGCTGGCGGAAGCGAGCAAGGCAACGCTGCTGCTGCTTGGTCGCAGCCCGCTGCCGGAAGCCGAGCCTGATTGGCTCAGTGGATTGACTGATGAAGCGCAGATCAAAAAAGCGCTGGTTACCAATGCCGTTACTCCGCTGAAACCGCGTGATGTTGCTGAACGCTATCAACAGATCAGCAGCAACCGCGAAGTTGTCAGCACTTTGCAGCGGATAGAGGCGGTCGGCGGCAAAGCGATTTACCGCTCAGTTGATCTGCGCAATGCTGATAGTGTGACGCAGGCAGTCGCCGAAATTCGCAACCAGCACGGCCAGGTCAAGGGGTTGATTCATGGTGCCGGAGTTCTCGCAGACCGTTTGATAAAAGATAAGACAATCGAGCAGTTTGCCAGTGTTTATTCAACTAAAATCGAGGGATTGAACGCACTGCTGGCAGCGGTTGCAGAGGACGCGCTGAAATTTATGGTCATGTTCTCGTCCTCAACTGGTCGTTTCGGTCGGACCGGTCAGATTGATTACGCTGTTGCCAACGAAATCCTGAATAAGGTTGCCCAGCAACAGGCGCTGCAGCGGCCTGATTGCCGCGTACTTTCCCTCAATTGGGGTCCTTGGGATGGAGGCATGGTGACGCCGGCATTGAAGAAAGTGTTCGAGCAGGAAGGAATTGAAGTGATCGACCTGCAAGCCGGTGCAGACTACCTGGTGCAGGAAATTTCAACGCCGCCGGGTGGACCGGTCGAGCTGGTGATTGTGGGTGGTGAAGCGGACGCTGTTGAAGAAGAGGGGCAATCGCATCAGAACATCTATGTTTCCAAGGCCTTCGATCTCGACCTGTCGGTTGAGCAGTACCCGTTTCTTAAATCGCATGTCATCGATGGAAAAGCGGTGCTGCCGATGGCGGTGATCGTTGAGTGGATGGCGCATGGTGCGATTCACAATAATCCAGGCTTGCGTTTCCACGGCTTCAACGATCTGCGCATTCTCAACGGCGTTAAGATTGAAAACGGTGAAAGCCACAATCTTCAAGTCATGACCGGTAAAGCGATCAAGAGTGATGGCATGCATGTGGTCCCGGTCGAGCTGTCTGGTGTGACCGCCAAAGGAACGCAGGTTGTTCACGCCCGGGCGAAGATTGTTCTGGCAGGCAAGTTGCCGGAATCCAAGCCGGCTGAGGCAAAATTGGAATTGGCAGATTATGCACGTTCCATCAGCGAAATCTATCAGCCTGATCGCCTCTTTCACGGCCCGGACTTCCATGGTATCCGAGAAGTGCTCGGCTGCGCGGCGGAAGGGATCAGCACGCTGGTCTCTCCCGCACCACAACCGAACAGTTGGATCAGCCAACCACTGCGCAACAGCTGGCTGGCCGATCCATTGGTGCTCGACAGCAGCTTCCAGATGATGATCCTCTGGAGCTTCGAGCAGTACAAAGCCGGTTCATTGCCGGTCTTCACCGGCCGTTACCGCCAGTACCAGGACAGTTTCCCGACCTCGGGAGCCGAAGTCCGAGTCCGAGTGACAGAGCAGAGCGCCAGCAAGGCGACAGCAGAGGTTGATTTTGTAGATCCGCTGACAGGTGTGCTGATCGCCCGGATTGAAGATTACGAGTGCGTTATCGATGCCTCCCTGAATGAGAGCTTCCAGCGGAATAAGCTGCAGGGAGTCGCCTGAGCATGAAGCACGGAAAGTCTGTTGCTATAGTCGGGGTCGGTGGTTCCTTCCCACAATCACCGACCCTTGATCAGTTCTGGCAGAACATCGTTGAGCGGGTTGATACCGCAACGGAGCCACCGCAAGGGCGCTGGCTGCTCGATGTCGATGAGGTCTACGACCCGCTGGTGGGGGCGGCCGACAAGGTTTATTCAAAAAAAGCCTGTTTTCTGGCTGACGAAGACGATACGCGAAATATCCCCGGCATCGATATCGATGCCGATTTTCTTGCCGGGCTCGACCCGATGTTTCGTTTGCTGCTGCGCACCGGTTCACAGGCGTTCGCCGATGCCAAAACTGATAAGCTAGACCGCAGCCGCACCGGCATCATCATCGGCAACCTTGCGTTGCCGTCTGAGAAATCCTCGGCCATGGCGCGCGAATACTTGGGGCGTACCTTTGCTGAAAAACTGCTTGGCAAATCGGTCGATTCCATCGAAGGTCCGATCAACCCCCTGAACCGCTACGTTGCCGGACTCCCGGCCGGGATGCTGGCGAAAGCTCTTGGCCTCGGTGGCACCTGTTTTACTCTTGATGCCGCCTGCGCTTCATCCCTTTACGCCATCAAACTGGCGGTCGATGAACTGCTCTCCGGCCGCGCCGATGCCATGCTTACCGGTGGACTTTCGCGTCCCGATTCCCTTTATACGCAAATGGGATTTTCACAATTACGGGCGTTGTCGCCGACCGGAACCTGTTCGCCTTTCGATCAGAATGGCAACGGCCTGGTGGTTGGTGAGGGTTGCGGTATCTTTGTGCTGAAACGGACCGAAGATGCGGTTCGCGATGGTGATCATATTTACGCGGTGATTCGCGGTATCGGCCTGTCGAACGATATCGGTGGCAGCCTGCTAGCCCCAGTTTCCGAAGGCCAGCTGCGGGCGATGCGCTCCGCCTACAAAGCCGCCGGCTGGCAACCGAGCGATGTTGACCTGATCGAGTGTCACGCCACCGGGACTCCGGTTGGTGATGCTGTCGAGTTTGCCAGTTTGAAAGCTTTGTGGGGCGATCAGGGCTGGCAACGACAGCAGTGTGTTATCGGGTCGGTCAAATCGAATATCGGCCACCTGCTCACGGCGGCCGGTTCTGCCGCTCTGATGAAGACCCTGTTGGCATTTAAACATCAGACTCTGCCACCGACGGCTAACTTCGCACAGCCGGCCGACGGAATGGCCATGCAGAACAGTCCCTTCAGTATCCTGAATCAAACGAAAAACTGGCAGCAGCCTAAGTCTGGACGTGCGCGGCGGGCAGCGGTCAGCGCATTCGGCTTCGGTGGTATCAACGCTCATTTGCTGGTCGAAGAGTGGCTGCCTCAGCAATCTGCAAAAAGTTCAGTCGCTTATTTGCCTGCCAGCCGGAAAAAATCCCAACCGATAGCTATCGTCGGCATGGGGGCGCATTTCGGCCCCTGGGATTCGCTGGAGAAATTTCTACAGCGGGTTTTCGGCGGCGACGCACAGATTGAACCGACGGCACCGGAAAACTGGTGGGGAGCTGAGGAGAGCGAATGGATCCGGGACGTCGCTGGGCTGAAAAAATCCTTCAAGGGCTTTTTTGTGCCGGATGCTTCCGTCAGCCCGGGTAAATTCCGTATTCCGCCTACCGAACTGATCGAGATGCTACCGCGTCAGTTGCTGATGCTCGATGTCGCTGACCAAGCGTTGCAGGATGCCGGTTTGCGCAACGAAGATCAGCTTTTCACAGGTGTTTTTATCGGCACAGGGCTCGATCTTAACGCGACCAACTTCACCTTTCGCTGGAGCATCCAGAAATTGGCTAAAGCTTGGGCAAACGAGCTTGACCTGAACTTAAGCGATACTGACTTGGAGGGGTGGATCGCTGAATTGCGCCGGGCTGCCGGGCCTGCCTTGTCGGCGAATCGCGTCATGGGTGCCCTCGGCAGTATCGTTGCCAGCCGTCTCGCCAAAGAGTTCAAAGTCGGCGGTCCCAGTTTTACCCTGTCGAGCGAAGAGAATTCCGGTTTGCGGGCGCTTGAAGTTGGAGTACGGGCGCTGCAGGAGGGGGCGATCAACCGGGCGATTGTCGGCGCCGTTGATATGGCGGGAGACCTGCGTTCGGTGCTCGGCCAGCACTCAGGTATGCCGTTTTCTGCCAAAGGGGAAATCAAACCTTTTGATCAGAGTGCTGATGGAACCCTGGTTGGTGAAGGCGCTGCCGCCGTGGTTCTGAAACGGCTTGAAGATGCCCAGCAGGATGGTGACCGGATCTATGCTGTAATCAAGGGTATCGGGACTGCTGTCGGTGGTTCGTCCGAAAAAGCGCAGGTTCATTCCGCAACTTACTTGTCTGCATTGCAGAAATTATACAGCGACACGGGAAGCAGCCCGTCTCAGGTCGGCTACCTGGAAACCTCCGGAAGTGGCGTTACCTCGGAAGATCAGACTGAAGCCCAGGTGCTGGGTGAGTATTTCGGTAGGCAGGAGAGTAATATTCCCTGTTATGTTGGCAGCGTCAAAGCCGATATTGGCCATGCAGGTTCGGCTGCCGGCTTGGCATCACTGGTTAAGACCGCACTCTGCCTGAACAGGCAGATTCTGCCGCCGCTGCGTAATGTCGATAACCTGCGCTATGAATGGATTCGCGGTAAACGCAAGTTCAACTTGCCCGCAGGTCCACAGTACTGGTTGCGCAACCGGGCCGATGGGCGCAGCCAGGCGCTGGTGAGCTCGATCAGTGTCGATGGCAGCTGTTCGCATGCTTTACTGGAAGCCTACGAGGGGTCAACGGTCGAAGATTCCGTGCGACCGCTGGGGGAACTGGCTGAAGGATTGTTTGCATTACGGGCCGATGCTGTTGCGGAGCTTATTTCCGGAGCAGGCGAGCTCAAAGCATTTGCTGCCCAGAGCAGGATGTCGGCCATTGATAGGCTTGCAGCTCATTGGCATAAGAGCAATAAATCGGTCGGCAAGCTTTGTCTGACTTTCGTTGCCGGTTCTGCCCAGGAATTGTCTGAACAGATCGATTTCGCGATAAAATCGCTTAGTGAGCAGCCGGATAAAGCTTTGGGAGGAAACGGTCAACCAAATCTGTCGGCAGTTGCTCGGGATCGCGTGTTCTTTAGCCCACAGCCTCTGGCCGATGCAGGCAAATTGGCTTTTGTTTTTCCCGGGTCCGGTAACCACTTTGCCGGGATGGGTCGCGAACTGTCGGCACAATGGCCGAAAGTTTATGCCGCGCAAGACAGGAATAGCGATTATCTGGCCGACCAATATCAGCCTCAACATTTCTGGGGCAAACAGCTGAGTGACCCGATCTATGAGGATCACAACGCGCTGGTGATCTCACATGTAGCGCTTTGCACCGCAATCAGCGACCTAGTTCGCAGCTTCGGTCTCGAGCCGGATGCCATCAGCGGTTATAGTCTCGGCGAATCTTCCGGCCTGTTTTCATCCAATGCGTGGCTGGAACGGGACGGCATGCTGCGACGCCTGAGCAAGTCGACCTTGTTTACCGAGGATCTGGGCGGGGCCTGCAAAGCTGCAGCGAAAACCTGGAATCTGCCGCCAGGAAAAAAGGTTGACTGGATTCTCGGTATTATCGACGCTCCCGCGGATAAAGTACGCCGGCACCTGCAGGGTAAAGATCGCGCCTACCTGTTGATTATCAACACTTACAAAGAATGTGTCATCGGCGGGGATCGCCAGCAGGTTGAACAACTTGTGCAGGAGATCGGCTGCCACATGATCCAGCTTCGCGGCGTGACAACCGTCCACTGTGAAGTGACCAGGCCTGTCGCGACACCCTATCGCGAGTTGCACCTGTTCGATACGACCCCGCCGGAAGGGATCGATTATTACAGTTGCGCACGCGGCGCAAAATACCAGCTCTCACGCGACAATTGTGCCGATACCATCCTTGAGCAAGCCCTTGATACTATCGATTATCCGCGTGTCATCGAACAGGCGTATGCCGATGGTGTGCGAATTTTTATCGAAGTTGGCCCCGGCAATTCCTGCAGCCGGATGATTCACAGTATTCTTGAAGAACGACCGCATCTCGCCCGCCCGACCTGTGTTGCTAATCAGGATCAGGCTTCGATGATTTTACGCTTGCTGGCACAGTGCCTGTCTGAAGGGGTTGATGTTGATTTATCTGCACTTTATGGCGTAGTGGCAAAAGAGGAAGCTGCGCCAAAGGCTCTGATTCACACCCAGATCGGTGGGCAGCCGTTTGCACCGCCGAAACCGGTGGTAACGAAGCCGACAGTGCAGACCCGATTGAAAGCGGCGACTGCGCCTGCTGCTGCGCAAGCGGTTAAACAGATTGAAAAGACTCAACAGGAAATGCCGCCTGCAGCTGAATTGCAGAATCCGTTTCTGCAGCAGTTGACTGAATCGGCAGCGGCCAGTGCTCAGGCGCACGAAACCTATCTGCAGTTTGCCAGAACCATGGAGCAGACGCTGGCTGAGAATATCAGTCTGCAGATGTCGTTGCTGCAGCAGATGGCGGCCAATGGCGAGCCGATTCCGCAGATCTCACCTTTGCCTGTTGAACAAGCTGCTTCGGCTCCGGTGTTTGCAAGGAGCCCGGTAAAGCCGATACCGAAAGTCGCCTTCGACCGCGATATGTGTATGGAATTCGCCATCGGTTCGGTTGCGAAAATGCTCGGCCCCGAGTTTGCTGAAGTCGATACTTACCCGACCCGCGTACGTCTGCCGGATGAACCCTTGATGTTGGTCGACCGGATTCTTACTGTCGAGGGTGAACCACGTTCCATGACCAGTGGCCGGGTGGTGACCGAGCATGACGTCACTGCGGATCGCTGGTATCTCGACGGTGGCCGGATTCCGACCTGCGTGGCGGTCGAAGCGGGACAGGCGGATCTTTTTCTGTCCGGCTACCTCGGCATCGATTTTATTCATAAAGGCAAAGCGGTCTACCGTCTGCTAGATGCGGTGGTTACCTTCCATCGCGGATTGCCGGTGGTTGGCGACACTATCCACTACGATATCAAAATCGATCATTTCTTTCGCCAGGACCAGACCTACCTGTTCCGTTTCAATTTTGAGGCAACGGTCAACGGCGAGCCACTGATGTCGATGCAGAACGGTTGTGCCGGGTTCTTTACCGAGGAGGAATTGGCAGCAGGTCAGGGGATTGTCCACACCAAGCTCGACCTGATGCCACAGCCGGGCAAACTGCCTGATGATTGGCGCGAACTGGTGCCGATGCAGGTGGAAAGTTACAACGAAGCGCAGATCGATGCCTTGTACCGTGGTGATCTGGCAAGCTGTTTCGGTGCACAATTCGCCAATCTCGGCCTGCAGCAGCCGTACACCATGCCGGGTGGCCACTTGAAACTGGTCGACCGGGTGGTCAAGCTCGATCCAAAAGGTGGGCGTTACGGACTTGGCCAGATCAACGCCGAGATGGATATCGATCCAAAGGATTGGTTCCTGACCTGTCATTTTGTCGATGATCGGGTCATGCCTGGTACCCTGATGTACGAATGCTGTATGCACACCCTGCGCATCTTCCTGCTACGCATGGGCTGGATCGGTGAAGGGGGTCAAGCCTGGTGTGAGCCGGTTCCCGGAGTAGATAGCGGCCTCAAGTGCCGTGGACAGGTAATCGAGTCGACCAAAACGGTGACCTACCAGGTCAGTATCAAGGAGCTCGGCTACCGGCCGGAACCCTATGCCATTGTCGATGCGTTGATGTTTGCCGACGGGAAGCCGATTGTCGAAATCCCGAATATGACCTGTCGTTTGACCGGTCTGGATCGACAGCAGGTTGAAGCGCTATGGTCTGGGCAGGTTGCTGCTCCCGTCGTACCGAAACAGAAACAGGTTCTTTACGATACCGATCGCATCACTGCATTCGCCATCGGCAACCCCTCTGACGCCTTCGGTGAACCCTATAAGGTGTTCGACAACGAGCGGAAGATCGCGCGTCTGCCGGGACCACCATTCCAGTTCCTCGACCGGATCGTTGCGATCAACGGCGAACCCTGGAAACTTGTTGAAGGGGTGACTGTCGAGGCTGAATACGATGTGCCACCCGATGCCTGGTATTTCGCTGCCGGGCGTCAACCGGAAATGCCATTCAGCGTGCTGCTCGAAACCGGCCTGCAGCCTTGTGGATGGCTGGCGGCTTATCTTGGTTCGGCACTGACCAGCGATACCGATCTGTCGTTCCGCAACCTTGACGGCAACGCGCTACAGCATCGTCCGGTGACTCCGGAGTCCGGAACCTTGACCACCAATGTCAAAATCACCCGGGTTGCCAGCAGCGGTGGCATGATCATTCAGAGTTACGATTTCGAAATCTATGACAAGCACGGTCCGGTCTACACCGGCGACACCGTATTTGGTTTTTTCTCCGCTGAGTCTCTGGCCCAGCAGGTCGGCGTGCGCGGAGCCCAACTTTATCAGCCGACCGCCGAAGATGAGGGCAGGGGAGAACGCTTTGCTTTCCCGACCGATGCGCCATTTCCGGAAAAGAAAATGCGCATGATCGATGAGATCGATCTATTTGTTGCTGGCGGCGGGCCGAACAAACTCGGATATATTCGTGGACTCAAACAGATCGATCCCGATGAGTGGTTTTTCAAGGCACATTTCTATCAGGATCCTGTCTGTCCTGGATCTTTGGGGCTAGAATCTTTCCTGCAATTGCTCAAGGTGGCAGCGGCGAAGCGTTGGGGCGTTAGTGCGAGCAGTAAATTTGAAACAATCGCGCTGAACGAGAAGCACAGCTGGAATTATCGCGGGCAGATTGTCCCGAGTAATGACCAAGTCAAAGTTGAAGCGGTTATCACTTTCGCTGATGATCAGCAGAAGCTGCTCAAAGCTGACGGTTTCCTCTCGGTTGATGGCAAGGTGATTTATCAACTGCATGATTTTTCCCTGCGGTTGCACCCCTGATTTCAGCCGTCTAATCGAAACACCGATGCGCAAATAAAGAGCCGTGAATGGTGGGATTGCATTTTCCCTTCTATTCGCGGCTCTTTCCATGTTAAAAACCTACTCCGATTATTTTGCTTCTTGATTGTTCAGAACAGACAATGAATCTCTGGTGAGTTGATGAAATATTCTCGCGTCTACGTTGAATCGGTCGGCTACGAACTGGCACCGATCGTGGTTACATCCACCGAACTGGAAAGCCGTTTACAGCCAACCTACGAAGCCTTGCATATTGCTCCGGGCCAGCTCGAAGCCTTAACCGGCATCCGTGAGCGGCGCTGGTGGAAACCGAATACGCCGATTTCTCATGGAGCCATTGCCGCGGCGAAAAAATCGCTGCAGGAGAGGAATATCTCGCCGGAGGATATCGGTGCCGTGGTTTACGCCGGGGTTTGCCGCGAGCATTTTGAACCGGCCACGGCTTGCCAGGTTGCTGCGGCGCTGGGGGTTAAGGGGAATGCCGCGGTTTACGATCTATCCAATGCCTGTCTCGGCGTGCTTAATGGCGTGCTCGATATCGCCAACCGGATTGAGTTGGGACAGATTCGTGCCGGCCTGGTTGTTGCCTGTGAAAGTTCGCGCGAAATCAACGAAATTATGATCAAGCAGATGAACAGCCATCCATCGATGGAGCTGTTCACCAAGTCGCTGGCAACCATGACCGGCGGTTCTGGTGCCGCGGCTGTCCTGCTGACCGATGGCTCCTTCACCCCTTCTCGACGGCCGAAGCTGCTTGGTGGCGTTAATGTCGCCGAACCGGAATTCCACGAACTTTGCCGCTGGGGGATCCGTGTCGATTCGCCGGAAAATCATATCCCTTACATGTCGACTGATGCCGTCGCCGTTATGAAGCATGGCGTTGAACTGGGTAAGCGGACCTGGGATGCTTTTGCGTCTGAGCTCGATATCTCACCGGATAAGGTCGATAAGGTTATTTGCCATCAAGTCGGGGAAGCGCACCAGAAATTGATACTGCAGACGATCGGTATCTCGCCGCAGAAGGATTTTACGACTTTTGAATTCCTCGGCAATATGGGAACTGTTTCCCTGCCGATTACCGCGGCGATCGCCAAAGAGCGTGATGTTCTGCTGCCGGGTGATTTTGTCGGTTTTCTCGGCATCGGCAGCGGCTTGAATTGTTTGATGATGGGGATTCAGTGGTGATGCTCGATACTCCTTTGATGAAAAAAGAATACCCCTTCGATGGAAATTTTCTTCAACTCGGTCAGCTGAAATATCACTACCTTGACGAAGGCAAAGGCGACCCGGTGGTGATGCTGCACGGGAATCCTTCCTGGTCGTTTTATTATCGCAACCTGGTCAAAGAGTTGCGTGATGATTATCGCGTTATCGTACCGGATCACATCGGTTGCGGCCTGTCGGACAAGCCGGTAGATTCGATGTATTCATTTACTCTCAAGCAACGGGTTGATGATCTCGAAGCGTTGCTTGATCATCTCGATATTCAATCGAACATTACCCTGGTGCTGCACGATTGGGGTGGCATGATCGGCATGGCTTACGCCACCCGGTATCCCGAGCGGATCGCGCGACTGGTGTTCATGAATACTGCCGCGTTCCATTTGCCGAAGAGCAAAACCTTCCCGGTTGCACTGCGTATCTGTCGCGATACCCAGCTCGGTGCTTTTCTGGTGCAGGGGTTCAATCTTTTCGCTCGGGGCGCAGCTTTTATCGGCTGCAAACGCAAATCGATGCCGGTGGAGCTACGCAAAGCCTATTGCGCACCTTACGATAGCTGGCAGAGCCGGGTTGCAACGCTGCGTTTTGTGCAGGACATTCCGCTGGAAGAGGGCGATCCTGGTTACGATATTGTCAGTGAAGTGGATGAGAATCTGCAGCAGTTTGCCGACCTGCCGATCTGTATTTGCTGGGGCGAAAAGGATTTCGTTTTCGACGTCAACTTTCTCAAGGAGTGGAAGCAGCGCTTGCCGAAGGCAGAAGTGCACAGCTTTGCTGACTGCGGCCATTACATCCTGGAAGACGCCAAAGAGGATGTGATTCCGATCATTCGCGATTTCCTTGCTGAGAATCCGCTTCCGGGACAAACCTTATGAGTTCCGGCATGTTGACCAACATCGCGGCGCATCTGCCGGCGATGGCGCGTCGGCAGCCGGATACCCCCGCCATCCATATTCCGACCGGAAAAGGGCAGAAGTACAAAACCTTCAGCTTTAAGCAGCTTGATCGGGAGAGCGACCGGATTGCCCATGGCCTCGAGGAGATCGGTATCGGTCGTGGCGTTCATACCGCGCTGATGGTGACCCCGGGACTTGAATTCTTTGCCCTGACCTTTGCCCTGTTCAAGGTCGGTGCAGTGCCAATCATGATCGATCCAGGTATCGGCATCAAAAATCTCAAGATCTGTCTTGCAGAAGCAGAACCGGAAGCCTTTGTCGGTATTCCGAAAGCGCACGTTGCGCGGCTGTTGTTCGGCTGGGGTAAGCCGACCTTGAAGACTTTGTTGACCGTCGGCGGTAAGCTGTTCTGGGGCGGTTCAACCCTGCGTGGCATTAAACGTAAAGCACCCGCCGATAAACCCTATCGCGTGGTGGAAACCGAGAGCGGAGAAACGGCGGCCATTCTTTTTACCAGTGGCAGTACTGGAGTGCCGAAGGGCGTCGTTTATACCCACGGAAATTTTATCGCCCAGGTTGAGCAGCTCAAAGCTGTTTACGATATTCAACCGGGCGAAATTGACCTGCCGACGTTCCCGCTCTTTGCCCTGTTTGCCCCGGCTTTGGGGATGAGCTCGGTCGTGCCGGTGATGGATTTTACCCGCCCCGGTTCGGTTGACCCGAAGAACATTATCGATCCAATCAAAAAATTCAATATCACCACCATGTTCGGGTCCCCGGCACTGATCAACCGTGTTGGCCGCTACGGTGAAGAGAATGGGATAAAGCTGCCATCACTGAAACGGGCAATTTCGGCCGGTGCCCCGGTCCCGGCATCTGTGTTGGAGCGTTTTACGAAAATGCTGGGAGAGGGCGTTGAGGTTTTTACTCCCTACGGTGCGACCGAATCATTGCCAGTCTGCTCCATCGGCAGTCGAGAAATTCTGCAAGATACCCGGAAAGCGACAGATAACGGCTTCGGTGTTTGTGTTGGCATGCCGGTTCCCGGCATCAAGCTTGAGATCATCAGCACGACCGATGAACCGATCGACTGGTGGAACGATGACTTGAAAGTACCGGCCAATGAAATCGGAGAAATTGTTGTTTCCGGAGCGCAGGTCACCCGGCGCTATTTCAATCGGAAGAAATCGACTGATCTGGCAAAAATACTCGATCCGCCGAATGCGACCTTTTACCATCGTATGGGCGATCTCGGTTATCGTGATAACTATGGTCGGATCTGGTTTTGTGGTCGTAAGGCACATCGGGTGACCTGCACTGATAAGACGTTGTACACGATCCCCTGCGAAGCGATCTTCAATACTCACCCGAAAGTCTTTCGTTCGGCACTGGTCGGTGTTGGCAAGCCCGGAAACATGAAACCTGTGATCTGTATCGAACTTGAGCCGGGGATCGATAAAAATGAACATGCCCAGATCATCCGTGAACTGAAATTACTGACGCAGAAGCATGAACTGATTCAGCCGATCGGGCATATTTTGATCCATCCTGCTTTCCCGGTCGATATCAGGCACAATGCAAAAATCTTCCGCGAGAAACTGGCGGTCTGGGCTAAGGGGCAAATCAGATGAGAGCTCTGGTTACTGGCGGTGGTGGTTTTTTAGGTAAGGCAATAGTTAAACTATTGCTCGCTAAGAGTTGGAAAGTTAATTCTTTTTCGAGAAGTGAGTACCCGGAGCTTTCGCTTCTTGGAGTGAACCACTTTTCGGGTGCTCTTAATGATTATGCTGCTGTGCGTGCTGCTGCCGTCGATTGCGATATCGTTTTTCATGTTGCGGCTAAAGCTGGGGTCTGGGGTGATTACGAAGATTATTATCTTGCCAACGTGGTTGGCACCCAAAATGTGATCCAGGCCTGCCGCGAGCATGGTATCGAGCGCCTGGTTTATACCAGTTCACCGAGTGTTGTTTTTGATGGCACCGACATGGAAGGTGTTGACGAGTCGATCCCCTATCCGGGTCATTTCCACGCTTACTATCCGCAAACCAAAGCGCAAGCCGAGAAACTGGTACTGATGGCGAATGATGAGAATCTGGCCACCGTGGCGCTACGGCCGCACTTGATCTGGGGGCCGGAAGATAACCATCTTGTGCCGCGTATTCTGGAGAGAGGGCGTAAAGGGGCCTTGCTTAAGATCGGTAAGCGCGATTGCCTGGTCGATACGATTTACATCGATAACGCGGCCGAAGCCCACTTGCAGGCAGCTGAAAAGCTCGCGATCGGCAGTGAGGTGGCTGGCAAAGCCTATTTTCTCTCCAACGACGAGCCATTGCCTCTCTGGGATGTTGTCAACAGGATTCTGGCCGCAGGCAATCTACCGCCGGTCACCAGGAGCATCTCTCCTGACCTGGCATATTTTGCCGGGGCAGTGCTGGAAAAAATCTACTCCACTTTCAAATTGAAGGGGGAACCACGCATGACCCGTTTCGTTGCTCGTGAATTATCGACTTCCCACTGGTTCGACTTGAGCAACGCCAAGGAAGATTTCGGTTATCAGCCGAAGGTCTCTATTGATGAAGGAATGCGGCGCCTGCAGGACTGGCTGGCAAAAGGTTGACAGATGGGTATTGCTGTTGGTTGTTGGCGTACTGCACCTGAGCGTCCTGTTGTTTCTCCCGATAAAATCGACCTTTGGCGCTTTTCGCTTGCCTTGCCCGAAGTCCAGACCGACCAGCTAAAATCTCTTTTAACTGATGATGAAATTGCTCGTGCCGGGCGCTTGCTGCTCAAAGAGAAACAGCAGCAGTTCATCTGTGCCCGCGCCCGGATACGCCAAATCCTGAGCCGTTACCTTCATTGCGAGCCCTCAGCGATCGCTTTTGTCTATGCTGAGCAAGGCAAACCGGGATTGCGGGGCGTTGCAGGTGTTGATTTCAACTTGGCGCATTCCGGTCGCTGGGGGGTACTGGCAGTAGGCCAAGGCCAGGTTGGTGTCGATATTGAAGGTCTTGATCACACTCTCGATTACCATTTACTGGCGCAACGCTACTTTTCCTCTACTGAACGAACTCTTCTGGAGGCTGCCAGCCTGATACGACAGCTCAGAATCTTCTACCGGCTGTGGACTCAGAAAGAGGCTTGGTTGAAAATGCAGGGGGGGGGCTTCTCTAGCGCCGGGCAAACAACCGGGGCCGATGAATTCAGCAGACATTTTTATCTGACCAGGGGGTATGCCGCCGCGGTCACTTTTTCTGCCCCGGTTGCAATCATCAACAAATACGATTTCAGCTGATTTCTCTCCAGCCCCAGTCGCTCCCCCGCCATTCCTGTGCTATTCTAATAATTTAAACCTCTTCACCGGAAATTGACGATGTCACGATCACTGATAATTTTTGGCGGCTGTCTCATGGTGTTCGCTGGTTGGCTGAGCGCATTCTTTTCTCAGGCCATCCCATTGCAAAGCGATTTTTACTACCTGGTTCCCGCGTTGCTGCTCGGTGTCGGTATCGGAATTGTGCGGAAGCAGCTGAACGCCATGCGCACGGCATTGGCTGTGTTCGTCATGGCAGCGTTGTCGATCGCAACAGTTAATCAGGTTTACCCTGATGGCAAGATATCCGTTATCGATTTTCTGCAGCGGATGGAAAAAGAGGTGCAAAAGGGAAAACCTGTGATTCTGGAGGTGCGTGAAGAGGATCGAAAAGGCGTCTTTGCAGAAGAACGTAAACTGGCAGGAGTCACCGACCTGCGGGTGCAGTTGTATGCGCGTTTGCCCGGTGGGACGCGAATGATGGCTTTTGATCCGCTTGGCCGGCTTTATGTGTCCATCCCGGAGCTCGATGCGATTTATCAGCTTACAGACAGCGACAAAGACGGTTTTGCTGAGCAGCCGTTGCTCTATCATGTCGATCTCGACCGACCTCATGGTCTGATCTGGTCCGGAAACACGCTTTATGTCGCAGAAACATCGCGATTGCTACGGTTGCGGGATAAAGATCAGGATAATCAGGTCGATGAGATAACTGTTCTGCTTGAAAACTTGCCGGATGATGGTGGTCATTGGACCCGTTCACTGGCCGTGGGCAACGACGGCAAACTTTACCTGTCGGTCGGCTCGCGCTGCAACGCTTGTGACGAAGCAGATAAAAGGCGGGCGACAGTGCTGCAGGTTGATCCCGAAACCGGAGAGTCGAGTATTTACGCCAAAGGGCTGCGTAACACGGTTGGCTTGGCGTTTTCAGGTGATGGCAAGGCGCTCTGGGGCAGTGATAACGGCCGCGACATGTTGGGCGACAACCTGCCGCCGGATGAAATCAATAAAATTTTTGCCGGTGCTGATTACGGCTGGCCGCGCTGTTTTGGCGATCAGGTCGCCGACCCTGAACTTTTTCCGAATGGCAATTGCTCCGACACAATTGCCGCCGCGGTGGATCTGCCGGCGCACTCGGCTCCTCTGGGGATTGCATTCGGTGACGGGTTGAATGCACCAGAAGGCTTCCGGCAGAGCATGTACGTTGCTTTTCACGGTTCCTGGAACCGCAGCCAACCGACCGGCTACAAGCTGGTGCGCATTCCGTTCACTAACGGCAGACCGGATAAGCCGAAAGAATTTCTTTTCGGCTGGTTGCAGGGAACGACGGCGTGGGGGCGTCCCGTGGCTCCCCTGGTCGGACCGGACGGGAGTCTCTATTTAAGCGATGACAGGGCCAACGCAATCTACCGCATAACTTGGCCGCAACAGGAGTGACCTGTGAAAAAAATTCTGCTGCTGATTCTGCTGTCAACTTTACCCCTTTGCGCATTCGCCGAGGTGAAAATTATCGAGGTGAAGCATCGGGCCGCGTCATCCCTTGAAAGCCAGGTCCGAGAAATATTGGACAATGATGAAAAGGTGCAGGCTGCAGGGTCGCATCTGATTCTGGTTGCCGATGGAGAGTCACTGCAGGCCGCTGTCAAACTGATAGAGTTACTCGATGTTGTGCAGCGTAACCTGCTGATTCGAGTACGGCAGAGTGAGAACCGGCAGGTTGCAGGCGAAGAGAGTGCCGGAACTGTTCGTTACAACACTAAAGCAGGAGTGACCACTTCAGCGAAAATCAGTACGCATCTGGGCAATTCGAAACAAAGCAGTGAGCAGAGCCTGTTGCTGGTTGAGGGGGGCAGGGGGCTGATCGAGGTCGGTCGCGATATCCCGTACACTCAACAGTGGGCGGCGTTTAGCGGTGAAAACAGTGGTTATGCGGCAAGTACGGCTTATAAAAAAGTTGCAACCGGTTTCTGGATTTACCCGGAAAAAATAGTTGAAGACAAGGTGCTGGTCGATGTTGAGCCCTATATCGGCAACGCAGAACAGAGTGGTACTCAGCCACCACAAATCGACTTTGCCCAGCTTCGTACCCGTTTGCAGGTGCCTCTCGGAGAATGGTACCCGCTCGGCAACCAGCTCATGCACAGGGATAAAGTCAGCCGGGCAATCATCCGCTGGCGCAGTAGCGATGGTGAGTCGGACAAACGACTGGAAATTAGAATTGACCCAGCCGACTAATTTCTCTTGACACCCCTTGGTCGATTTGGTACTTCAATGCGCACGCCAAATCGGCATGAACGGCCCCGTCGCCAAGTGGTAAGGCAGAGGTCTGCAACACCTTTATCACCAGTTCGAATCTGGTCGGGGCCTCCAAAAAATCCAGAGTGCCAGTCGCTAACGGCTGGCACTCTTTTTTTTCGCGCGGGCTTATGGAACTGTTCTCAGCACAGATCATCGCCTTGACTCTCGGGTTCGGCGCTTTTGCCGGATTTCTTGCCGGTCTGCTCGGCATCGGCGGCGGCGTGATCCTGGTTCCGCTCTTTCTCTGGCTGTTCCCCCTGGCCGGTTTTCCTGACCATCTGATTGTCCATACCGCTTTCGGCACCAGTCTGGCGATTATCATACCGACAGCTTTCAGCAGTATGCTCGGACACCGCAAAAGAGGCAATGTCGATTGGCATATGGTCGGCTGGCTGGCGCTTGGAGGAATTGTCGGTGCGATCATCGGCTCAACGGCGGCAGCTTTCCTGCCTGGAAAACATCTGAAGCTTGGTTTTGGCCTGCTGCAATTTGTCATTGCTTACAAGCTGGTGTTCTATCATCCGCACATGCCCCCTGAAAGAGATGATAAACCACCGAGTAAACAGCTGGCGCTGGTCGGTCTGGCCGGGGGATTGTTTTCTGCTTTTTTTGGTATCGGTGGCGGAATTATCGCTGTGCCGCTGATGATGATTGTTCTGCAGCTGCCGATTCATCTGGCAGTCGGAAATTCAAGTGCGCTGATCGTTGTCTCTTCTTTTGCCGGAACCCTCGGCTATGTTTTTCATGGTCTGCAACTGCCGGAAACGGCGCCGTTGTCGCTCGGATATGTTAATGTTTTAGTTGCAACCGTTGTCGCGCCTGTTTCGATGGGGTTTGCACGTCTGGGTGTGAAGTTGGCGAGCCGCACCAGCCAGAAAAACCTGATCAAGGTGTTCGCCCTGTTACTGGTATTTATCGGCGCAAAAATTCTGCTCAGCGGATAAAGGAGGCGCTATGATCCGTCAGCCTGCCGTGGCCGGAAGTTTTTATCCGGGTGATGCACGTGGCCTGAACCGCGAACTCGACCACCTGCTGCCTGCCGACATTGTTCCCCAGCCTGCCAAAGCGATTATTGTTCCCCATGCTGGTTATATCTACTCAGGCGCTGTTGCTGGCGAGGTGATTGCCGCGACAGAAATTCCTCGCACCGTGGTTCTGATCGGCCCGAATCATCAGGGTGCCGGGCGGGATGTTGCTGTCACCGGCGCACAAAGCTGGGCGACGCCTCTGGGAGAGGTGCCGATTGCAGCAGCGCTCCGCGAAATGATGTGCGCGCAGATTCCGCAGCTTGCAGTCGATGATCGTGCCCACCAGAATGAACACTCTCTGGAAGTGATGCTACCGTTTCTTCAGCGCCGGCAGCCTGATTTGCAGATTTTACCGATCTCGTTACGCGCGTTAAGCTATCAGGATGCTGTGCAGCTTGGCTGCAATATCGCTGCAGTTTTGAATCAGGTCGCAGCAGATGTGCTGTTGCTGGCGAGCAGCGACATGAATCATTTCCTTGATGCCGATACGACTGAACAGCTTGATTTCATGGCGATCTCGGCGATGACCGAGCTCAACCCTCAAGCGCTATATCGAACGGTGGTGGAGAATCGCATCAGCATGTGCGGTGTTCTGCCTGCCGTGGTGGCGATGGTTGCCGCCAAAGAACTGGGGGCTGGCGAGTGCAAGCTGGTACGCTACGCTCACTCAGGTCAGGTCAACGGCGACAACAGTCGGGTGGTCGGTTACGCCGCGCTGAGCATCGATTAAAACTTGCCTTCAGCCAGATAAAAACAGTATAAAAGGCCGCTGTTGCGGTCTTTTTTATGTTCAGAAAACAAGGAGTTCAAATGTCAGACTTGCGAGTTCGTTTTGCCCCCAGTCCGACCGGTTACCTGCATATTGGCGGCGCCCGTACGGCACTGTTCAACTACCTGCTGGCAAAACAGCAGGGCGGGACATATGTTCTGCGGATCGAAGATACCGACGTTGCCCGTTCGACCCAGGAATCGGTTGATGCCATTCTCGATGCGATGAACTGGCTCGGACTCTCCTGTGACGAAGGTCCCTTTTACCAGTCGGAGCGTTTTGGTCTGTATAAAGAAAAAGTTCAGCAGTTGATTGATGAGGGTAAGGCTTATCGCTGTTACTGCACCCAGGAAGAACTGGATGCCAAGCGTGAAGCGGCGATGAAAGAAGGTCGCAAACCGAAGTATGATGGTACCTGTCGCAACCGTACTGATCACCCGGATGCTCCTTATGTTATTCGTTTTAAACTGCCGGAAGGCAAGGAAGAGGTTGCCTTTGATGACAGAATCAAGGGCAGAATTTCTGTGCGACTGGAAGAGCTGGACGATTTGATCGTTGCCCGCACCGACGGCACTCCGACCTACAACCTGGTTGTGGTCATTGACGATGCCGAAATGGGTATCAACCTGGTGATTCGTGGCGACGACCACGTTAACAATACGCCGCGCCAGATTCTGCTGTACGAAGCGCTCGGCTATGCTGTGCCGGAGTTTGCCCACGTTCCGATGATCCTCGGTTCTGACAAAAAGCGTCTTTCCAAGCGTCATGGCGCCACTTCTGTTATGGCTTACCAGGAAGAAGGATTCCTGCCGGAAGCGATGGTCAACTACCTGGTGCGCCTCGGTTGGTCTTACGGAGATGAAGAGATCTTCAGTATGGATGACCTGATCGAGAAGTTCAGCCTCGATAACGTTGGTCGTTCGGCCGGTGTTTTCAATCCGGAAAAGCTGCTCTGGCTGAATGCACACTACATTAAAACCGGAGACCCGGTTCGTTTGGCCGAACTGCTCAAACCTTTCCTGTCCGCGAAAGGAATTGCGACCGAGCAGGGTCCTGACCTGGTTGAAGCGGTCAAAAGCCTGCAGGAGCGCGCATCCACCATGGCCGAAATGGCCGACGGCGCCGCTTTCTACTTTGTTGATACCGTTGAGTACGAAGAGAAGGCAAAAAACAAGTTTCTCAAAGCTGAGCAGAAACCGGTGTTCGAAGCGATCCTGAGCGAGCTCGGCACCTGCGAGCTGTTCAACGAAGAACAGCTTGAAGCGGCTTTCGCCAAAATCATGGATCAGACTGAGTTGAAGTTCGGCAAGGTCGCCCAGCCGTTGCGCGTTGCCCTGACCGGCGGAACCGCCAGCCCGAGCATTTATGAGGTGTTGCAGGTGTTGGGGAAAGAGCGAGCATTGGCGAGAATTGAACAGGCACTCGCAACGCTGTAAAGCAAATCGCAGGAAAGCTAGATGCAAGAAAGCCCGGCCAATCAGGTCGGGCTTTCTTTTTCTGCTTCAAGTCTGTGCTGTTCGTGAATCCAGTCATCAATCTGTTTTGACAGTTCGCTCGGCAGGTCAATGAATCTGATTCCCATACCAAGTTCAAAGGGAAGGTGATTGCCGAAGGGGCGCCGCCAGACCACTTCGCAGCGGCAGCGGATTGTTCCTTCGAGCGAGCCGGGGAGGGGGATCTCCAGGTCGAGCTGATCTCCAGGTTCGGCTGGATTCGTAGTGGCGATGAAAAGACCGCTGCGACTGATGTTTTTACTGTAGCCGAAAAAAACCGGCCGGTCCGAGTCGATGCGAATCTTCTGTACGATCAGCGGTGCGCGCAGATTTTGTCTTAAATCGGCGGACGGGGTGCCATTTTCTTCAGCAGTCGCAGTATTCATCATTTCCTCTTATTTTTCATCATGTTACTAAATATGATATTTCATCGGCCAAATGATTGCAAACCTTAAATAAAATAGCTCTTATTGGCGAAACTCGACCCTGTTCGACTTTTTCTTGATTTTCTGTAATTCCCTGCTAAACTCGACCGCATTCGAGATTTTAACTGGAGGAGAAATGGCGGGCCTGAGGGAACAGAAAAAAGCAGAAACCAGAAAAGCAATTATCGATGCCGCGGTGCAGTTATTTTCAAATAAAGGTTTTGAAAAAACCAGCATCGAAGATATTGCAACTGTTGCCGGAATTGGCAAAGCTACTGTTTATACGTACTTTTCCGCGAAGGTCGATATCTTTTTGACTTACTGCGACGATGAGCTGGAAGGAGCTTTCAGTGAGCTGGCAACGAAGCAGAGCCGCGCTTCTGACCTGCATGAGCAGTTGCTTGAATTTTTCATGATTATGTTCAGGTTTGTCACCAGGGATCGGGAGTTCGGGCGTCAGCTCATGCGAGCAACCTCTTTCCCTGAAGAAGCGAATCCGGCGCTGAAAGAACATAACAAGTATTATTTTGATTTTCTTGAAAATATCTTCCGTTCTGCAGCGCAGCGGGGAGAGATCGCCACGGGCCAGGATTATTATTATCTGTCGGCACATGTTTTCTCCCTTTATTTCGCTGCTCTTGCAGGTTTTTACGGAGGCTATTCGGAAACTGCCGAAGACGTTGAGAATGGGCTGAGCATATTTTTCAGACAATTTATCGATGGGATAAAGCCATGACGCCTATTTTGCGAAAAATACTGCCAATCCTTGTCCTGTTTTTGCCGTTTCAGGCTGGCGCTGCGACGACGGAAACGAAGACTTTGCGTGATCTGATCGTTCTCGGGGTTGAGCAGAATATCGGGTTGCAAGTGGAACAGCTGAATACTCAGGTCACTGTTGAAGCACTGACTCAGAATCTCGCAGTTTTCGATAGCGAAGTTTTTGCAACGTTCGGCCTGGTTGAAACATCTACCCCTGTTTCTATCACCGGTTACGACTCGACCAGCGACAGTGATGTCCTGAACGGCGAGCTTGGTGTGCGCAAAAAGTTCAGTACTGGCCTGCTGGCATCGTTATCACTCTTTTCGGAATGGGAAGATGACAACGATTCGACCAGCCAACTCGATCCGGAATATCGCACGGGCTTGAACCTGAGCCTGATTCAACCGCTGCTGCGCAATTACGGCAGCGAAGCCAATGCGACCGATATCAAAATTGCCCGCAACCGCATGAGTCAGGCTGAACTGCAATATCAACTACAGGCGCAGGTTCTTGCTCTGCAGGTCGAGGTATTTGCGGTGCAACTTGCAGCCGGTCGTGAGGTGGTTGATCTGCGCACCGAGGCCGTGGTCCTTGCGGAGGAACTGTACAACGCCAACCGTCGACGCTTCGTTACCGGGGTCATCCCGGTCTCCGAGGTTCAGGAGGCGGAAACCGCGCTGGCCAACCGGGAGCTGAACCTGTCGCTTTCCCGGCAGGAGATGGAACTGACTTTTGAGGACTTGAACCGGCAGCTGAACCATGCGTTACCGGAAAAGTTCAATGCAGCTTCGCTCTATCCCTTTTCGACCGATCTGCGGGAGCCGGAGCTGCCGGCATTCAGCGACTTGTTTGCTGCTGCTATGGACAAAAGCATTGCCCTGCAACTGGCAGATTATGATGTACGAAACGCTTCGCTGCAGCAGGATTATTTCCGCAACCAGCTCAAGCCTCAGCTCGACCTTAACATGCAGGCAGGTATCAACGGACTGTCCGGGAATGAGCGCAGCGGCAACAGCAGTATTTATTCCGGATCCTGGGAACAATCGATAACCAGTGCCGCCGACACTGATGGTTACCAGTGGTCGGTCGGTTTAGAGTTTTCGATGCCATGGGAAAATCGGGCGGCCAAGTCACGCGTACAACAGGCCAAGCTGCAGAACGAACAGGCCAGGTATCGCCAGATGGATCAGGAGGCCTTGCTGAAAACCGAGTTGAAGCAACAACAGGTCAACCTACTGCGGGCATACGAGCAGGTCCGCCTGGCAGAGCGTTTCGAGCAATTGGCGCAACTCTCCCTCCAGCAAGAGCAACGGCGGCTGGATGAAGGATTGTCCGACAGCTTTCGTATCATCTCCTTTCAGGACAATATGATCAACGCCCGGATCGGCCGAATCAACGCCTTGGCGCAATACTTTATCAGCCTCGCTCAATTCGACTACAGCCGCGGGATTATTCTCGAAAAACACAGTATCACACTGGTACCCGCAACGGAGGAGAGCAGCCGTGAAATCATGTAATCTCAAATACATCCTGTTGTTTTCTCTGCTGCTCCTGTTTTTGCCTGGTTGCGGTGGCCCGGAAGAAAATGCGGATGCCAGAATCGAATCCCCGGAAAAGGTGGTTTCGGTATCCGTCGAGCGGGTGCAGCCGGTGGATCTGGAAGAAACTTTTACCCTGCCAGCCGGACTGGAAGCCTGGGAGGATCTGGTGATCTCTGCCGAGATCGCCGGGCCAGTGCGCAAATTCAATTACCAGGAAGGGGATAGAGTAAAATCCGGGGCTACTTTGTTGGAAATCGACCCCGATACATTGAAGAGTAGTCTCGAGCGGGAAGAGCAGAATTTTGCCACAACACAGCGCAAGCTGAAGCGGTTTCGTGATCTTGCGAGGGAAGGTCTGGTCAGCGAGCAGGAGGTTGAGGATCTGGAGAATGCTCTGACTGCTGCTGATATGGCGTTGAAAGCAACCCGTTTGCAGCTGGCTAAATGTTACCCGAAAGCGCCGGTCAGTGGTGTTGTCGATCTGCACTATGTCGATCGTGGCGAATACGTCGACCCGGGCAAGCCACTGCTGCGCCTGGTGCAGGTGGACAAGCTAAAAGCGATTGCCGACGTGCCTGAAAAGGATGTTCCTTTTCTGCAGGTTGATCAGCAGGTCGAGGTTATCCCGGCCATTATTAATAACCGGCAGGCACAGACCCTCACCGGGCGTATCGAACACATCGCTTTTTCTGCCGATGCCACGACCCGGACTTATCGGACGAAAATTTCCATCGACAATAAAAAGGGCGAATTACGACCGGGGATGATCGTGCGGGCGCGATTTGTTCGTCAGCAGTTGTCGCAGGTTGTCTCGGCACCACTTTTTGCCGTGCTTGATCGTGATGGAGAAAAACTGGTTTTTGTTGAGGAGAACGGTATTGCCAAGCGACAAAACGTGGAAACTGGTAGCTCGGTTGATCAGCGGATCGTCATTCGGTCCGGGTTGGAGCCCGGCCAGAGACTGATTGTCAAAGGGCAGCAGCTTTTGATTGACGGGGCAAAAGTCGCCCTGCAGGAGAATTAGATCGATGCTGATTTCCGACGTTGCCATCGATCGGCGCAGCACTGTTTTTGCGTTGATGCTGATAATTCTTGTTGTCGGTATCTACAGCTATATTGTCCTGCCGCGTGAATCGACGCCTGACATTACGATTCCCTATGTGCTGGTTGTGACGCCTTATGAAGGAGTGGCGTCCGGAGATATCGAGAGCCTGATCACTCATCCCATTGAGAGGAAGCTCAAGGGCCTGAAAAATGTTGAGGAGATCCGTTCGGTCAGTGCGGAAGGGTCTTCGATGATCACCATCGAGTTCACGCCGGATGTCGATATTGACAACGCTCTGCAGTGGGTGCGTGACAAGGTTGATCAGGCGAAAGGCGACCTGCCGACCGACCTGGAGAATGATCCGTCGATCCTGGAAATCAACATGTCGGAATTCCCGATCCTGATGGTTGCCGTCTCCGGCCCGGTCGACGAGACGGTGCTGAAGACGGTTGGCGAAGAACTGGAAGATCGCATCGAACAGATCTCCGGAGTACTCGATGTCGTCATTACCGGTGGTCGCGAACGTGAAATCCGCGTTGAGTTCGATCCCGACCGGCTGTTCGCTTACCGTATCTCTCTCAGTGAAGTCATCCGCGCCATTCAACAGGAGAACGTCAATATTCCCGGCGGCAGTATCGATATCGGTCAGGGGAAATACTTATTGCGGATACCGGGAGAGTTTACTGACCCCGCCGAGATCGACAACCTGGTGCTGACTGAGCGAGACGGTCGGGTCATCTATTTTAAAGATGTCGCCAATATTGTCGATTCTTTTGAGGATCGTAACAGTAGCGCCCGACTGGATGGTGAGCAAAGCGTGACACTGGCGATCAAGAAGCGAACCGGTGCTAATATCATCGAGGTTGCCGACCAGGTGTTCGCGCTGCTGCAGTATGCCGATACCCAGACGCCGCCAGGTATCGAGTTGTCGGTGACGCTGAACCAGTCGAAGGATATCCGTCGCATGGTCTCTGAGCTGGAGAATAACATCATCACCGGGCTGATCCTGGTGGTCACGGTCCTCTTTCTCTTTCTCGGCCTGCGCAACTCGATCTTTGCCGCGCTGGCGATCCCCTTTTCGATGCTGCTTTCTTTCGGTGTGCTGCAACTTCTCGGTATTACTCTGAACATGGTCGTACTGTTCAGCCTGATCCTGGCGCTGGGGATGCTGGTCGATAACGCGATTGTTATCGTCGAGAACATCTACCGCCATATGCAGGAAGGCAATTCCGGTATTCGTGCTGCCAAGATTGCCGCTGCCGAGGTCGGCTGGCCGATTATCAGCTCGACCCTGACTACGCTCTGTGCTTTTTTCCCGATGACCTTCTGGCCCGGTATCATGGGCGAGTTCATGAAATATCTGCCCATCACCCTGATCATCACTCTGAGTGCGTCGCTCTTTGTCGCACTGGTGATCAACCCGACTCTTTGCGGTCACTTCATGTCGCTGGGTAAAAATGCCGATTTGACCGAACGTGAACCGGCAAAGATCATCCAGATTTACGGGAGCTCTCTTGTCTGGGCGCTGCAGCATCGGCTGTTGGTCGTCATGGGGTCATTCGTGCTGCTGATCGGCATTATTCTCACTTACGCTGTGTTGGGGCATGGTGTCGAACTCTTCCCCGATATCGAACCGAACCGGGCCTTCGTGGAAATCAAGGCACCGGAAGGAACCAACCTGGAGGCAAGTGACCAGCTGGCTTTGAAGGTCGAGGACTTCGTGTTGCAGGAGCAGGATATTCGCTATGTTGTCAGTGAGGTTGGTGTATCGAGCAGTGATCAGGGAGGTGGTGACAGCGTTCAGTCGAATCTCAGCAAGATTACTCTCGATTTCCTCGACCGTGAAGACCGCGCCGAGGATTCGCGTGACGTTATCGACCGGTTGCGCAACCTGATCGCGCCGCTTTCAGGCGCTGAGTTTAAAACAGAGAAGCAGGAAGAGGGACCACCGACCGGGCCGCCGGTCAGCGTGGAAATCAGTGGCGAGGAGATCGATGTCCTCGACAGGCTCGTGGCAGACGCTCGCAGCCTGATTAAAGATGTGCCGGGACTGGTCGACCTGAAAGATGATTTCGCCAAAGCCAAACCGGAGATCCGGGTTGATGTTGACCGGGAAAAGGCGAGCCTGATGAATCTTTCCACCTCGGAGATCTCCAATATGGTCAAGGCAGCGATCAGCGGCACCAAGCTGGGCGTCTACCGCGAAGGCGAGGACGAGTACGACATTATCGCCCGCATGCCTGCCGAGCGGAGGACCTCGGTGGCCGATATCGAGAACCTGTTGGTTCCGGCTCTCGACGGTTCGCCGGTGCCGCTGTCGACTATCGCAGATATCCGCTTGAGTACCGGTTTCGGTTCGATCCGACACATCGACCAGAAACGGGTGGTGACCATCTCTGCCGACACCTTTGGCCGCAACAGCAACGAAGTGCTCAAAGAGGTTCAGCAACGACTGTCAGCGCTGGAACTGCCGTCCGGCTACAACATCGATTATTCCGGTGAGCAGGAAGAGCAGCAGAAGGCGAGTGCCTTTTTGTCGAAGGCGTTTGTCGGTGCTATCCTGCTGATCATGCTGGTGCTGATCACCCAGTTCAACTCAGTACTGCAGACCTTGATCGTGATGACATCCATCGTCCTGTCGCTGACAGGTGTCTTCCTCGGCTTGATGATTACAGTGACACCATTCGGTATTATCATGACGGGGATCGGCGTGATCTCGCTGGCCGGGGTTGTCGTCAACAACGCCATCGTGCTGATCGATTACATTAATCAGCTCGTCAAAGAAGGAATGGAGCTGAATGCTGCACTGGTTCGTGCAGGCACCGTGCGTTTTCGGCCGGTGTTGCTGACGGCTGTTACCACCATCCTTGGCCTGCTGCCGATGGCGATTGGTGTCAGCTTTGATTTCAAAACCTTTACCTGGGAAATTGGCGGCGAGTCGGCTGACTGGTGGGGACCGATGGCAGTGGCGGTTATTTTCGGGCTGGCATTTGCCACTTTACTGACCCTGGTTGTGGTCCCGGTGCTTTACTCTTTGGCTGAGTCGGCGCGGCGAAATTTCTGGCGCAGTAAGGTGGTTGAATAGCCCGTATTTTTTGCATGTTGCTATACGCACAATTATTGCTGGAATAAAGCCAACTCGCGATTGACAAGGGCAGGTGCTTACGGTAGAAAATGCTGCTATTCAATTCGATTTATTTATGGAGAGAGATAATAATTTGGAGCTCTCGCTTCCTTGCCTGGAAGGCTCCATCAAACCTAAATAGATGAAAGGTTAACCCGTATGTTCGAGAATGTTCAAACCGCACCTGCCGATCCGATTCTCGGTCTGACCGAGCTGTTCAAGGCCGACCCGAACCCTGAAAAAATTAATCTTTCCGTTGGCGTTTATCAGGACGCGACCGGCAAGACCCCGGTTCTGGAAACTGTGAAAGAGGCGGAAAAACGTATTCTTGAACAGGAAAACTCCAAAGGCTATCTGCCGATGACCGGTGAACCTGCCTATTGTGCCGAAGTGCAGAAGCTGCTGTTTGGTGAAGGGCATGAGATTATCACCAGCAAGCGTGCTGCGACTGCTCAGTGTCCTGGCGGGACCGGTGCTCTGCGGGTTGCCGGCGATTATCTGAATATCGTCCATCCGGGTGCGAAAATCTGGCTGAGCAACCCGACCTGGGCCAATCACAACACTATCTTCGAAGCGGCCGGTGTCGAGTGCAAGCAATATGCATATCGCGACGCAGCAACGAACGGCCTCGATTTCGACGCCATGTGCGCATCGATTAAAACCATCCCGGCTGGCGATGTCATCCTGCTGCATGGCTGCTGCCACAACCCGACCGGTATCGATCCCACCCCGGAACAGTGGGCCATCATTGGTGACCTGCTGGCTGCCCAAGGCGTAACTCCTTTGGTCGACTTCGCCTATCATGGCCTTGCCGATGGTCTTGAGCAGGATCGTCTGGGTCTGCTGGAACTGGTCAAAAAGGTTAAGCAGATGTTTATCTGCTCCAGCTTCTCCAAAAATTTCGGTCTCTATCGCGAGAGAACCGGAGCTTTGACCCTCGTCGCTGATAACGCTGAACAGGCTGGAACCGTGATGAGCCAGGTCAAATTGCGGATCCGTTACAATTATTCGAATCCGCCCTCTCACGGAGGCCAGATCGTTGCGACTGTTCTCAGCGATCCCGAGTTGAAGGCGAAGTGGATCGAGGAAGTTGCTGACATCCGTAACCGCATTAACGAAATGCGTCACCTGTTTGTTAAGACCCTGAAAGACAAGGGCGTCACCCAAGACTTCTCTACCATTATCGAGCAGCGCGGGATGTTCAGCTTCTCTGGTTTGACCAAGGATCAAGTTGACCGTCTGCGTGAAGAGTTTTCTATCTATATTGTCGGTTCCGGTCGTATCAATGTTGCTGGTATGACCCCCGATAACATGGATCGTCTTTGCGATGCGATCAAAGCCGTTCTTTAAGAAAGTTTTCTACTTGACGCTGGAAATGAACTTTGTTAAAAATTCGGTCTCGTTGCGTTGGGGCATCGCCAAGCGGTAAGGCACCGGATTTTGATTCCGGCATTCCCAGGTTCGAATCCTGGTGCCCCAGCCACTATAGATACAGGCTAACGCCTGATACAGATAAAGATAGTTATCCTGAGGGATAACAGCAAAAAGGATGAAGCTTCGGCTTCATCCTTTTTGTTTTCCTGCCATGAAAATTACACAAATCTGTCTAGATGAGTTGCTTCCGAGTGGTTTTTTCAGCTAGATTCAATTTTTCGAATTTTATCTATCACGAGGGAACCAATGAATAAAACCGTAAAAACATTTGAGCAGAATGAGTTCGACTTCTGGATGCCACCGGAAGGAATGACCCTGACGATCGGTGAAGATGCTGAAATCGATGTTCCACAAATTCCATTGCCGATTCATTTAAAGGATATGGAAGAAGGAAAACAACCTTCAGAACGAGCTATCGGTGAAGGCCTGAACACCTACCTGCGGAGTTTCCCTGATTGCCCGCATGCCCCGGATTACGCTCGTATTCTCAAAGAAGCTTATCCCTTTCATGTCTCTGACCTTGGTTCTGAAATCATCATTCTTGATGTTAAAGAGGTCGAACCTGAATTTGTTCGTGAAAAAATCAATATGCTCAAAGTGCTGGCACTGATGGAGCCTGAAAACTTCGGCGTGCTGCAGAACATTGGCATGGCTTACTACGAACTGGCAATGGTTTACAGCGAACTGGGCGATGTGAGACAGCTGATGGGACAAGCTCGGCTCTGGCTTGAAAAAGCCCGCAGGGTTTGCAACGACGATTTGCAGAACCTCAATTACCTGGCACAGATCTGCTATTTCAGCGGGGGCTATCCACAGGCGAAACTGTACTGGCGGATTATTTCTGATGCGTTGGAAGAGGGCGAAGCTAAGGATGAGTTGCGGTCGCGGATAGACAGGATCGAAAGTGAAGATCTTCCAGGACAGCCATTGTTGGATCGCTTGGAGCAGGTTGGTGTTGCGATGAGCTGCTACAGCAATGAAAAATATGCTGATGCCTGCGCTATAATGGAAGAAGTCGCCGCCGATGGTCGCTTGCCGCAGGAACTGCCGAATGCTGAATTCTTTTATTTCCTCGGTCTATGCCGCAAGCAGGACGGTCGCCAGGATGACGCGGCGCAGGCATTTGCCAGAACGCTGGAAATTGATCCACAGCATAAGGCAGCTCAGGACGAAATCGCTGCCAAGGAGGCATGATGAGAAGTGAGTTTTTTGCCGACACGCTTTTGATTCTGGTCATCAGCACAATTATCTACCTGATCCTGATGCTGGTGAATCGTGGTAAGAAAAAATCTGATTGATCATTAAGTTTGGAAAAGGCTTGCTCTGCAGGTCTTTTCTTTTTCTCGGTTTTGGTTGTGAGTTGGCATGAAGGGGGTTTAGATGACAAATTTCAACCAGAGAGTCGACCGACTCTTTGTCAGCCATCCGGATTTAGAAGTGCTTCGGCAGATACTTGCTGAAGAGGGGATTTCTGCCTGGCTGGTTGGCGGGACTCTACGTGATCTGCTGCTGCAGAAAGAGATTGTCGATATCGATATCGCAACGGTGGGTGATCCGAGTGCCGCTGCGCAGAAGTGGGCACGCAAGGTCGCCGGACGCTGGTTCTGGCTTGATGAAGAGAGATCTCAGAGCAGGGTATTGACGTCATCCCGGCTAACCGTCGATTTTACACCGTTGCGGGCACCAACGATCGAAGGTGATTTGTCATTACGCGATTTTCGCATCAACGCAATGGCGCTACCTTTGGACGGCGAGTTGAATCAGCCTAGCCTGCTTGATCCGCTTTCGGGGCAGGATGATTTACACAGCAAGTGCCTGCGCTTTTGCTCTGAGCGAAGTCTGCAGGATGATCCTTTACGCATGCTTAAAGGGATCCGCCACGCAGTGACCCTGCCAGTGAAACTGGATGATGCGAGTTTCACGCTGATAAAAGAGCATGCCGAGTTGCTGAAAAACGTTGCAGGAGAGAGAATCCGGGATGAACTCGGGAAAATATTTTCTTCTCCGGATGCTGTTGAGGGCTTCACTCTGTTGGAAAGCAGTGGCCTGCTGCAGGTGCTCCTTGGTCAAAGCCAGCCTGATTATCAAAGGGATTTAGCGGTCTCTGCACTGACGTCGCTGCAGCAGTCAATCGAAAAGATAGAGGCAGGTATTGCAGACAATGAAGGTCAGACAGACCCCTTTAACAGCAGGGCGATCTTTTTTCTGGCAACTTTGCTGCGTTTTTACCGCCCTGAAAAGCTTGATGAACTGTTACACAAAACCCTTCGTCTCAGTCGCCAGCAGGAAAGAGTTATAATCAGCCTTCAACAGGCGCCATCTGTCGATTGGTACCGGTTGGCAGCAACTTTGAACGATAGCCGAAAAAAAGCCCTGCTGGTTGAACAGCTCGGCTATTTTCCTGACGAACAGCTGCTTTACTGGGCAATTTACGAACAGAAAATAAGCCTCGATAAAGTATATAATCTGCTCGGTTCTTTTTATCAGGAGCAGAAGCTTGGCCGAGTGCCGGACCTGCTTGACGGACATCAGCTCAGGGAACTGCTGCACGATCAACCGGATAGCAGTATTGGAGAATGGCAGACGCGGATAAAGCAAGCTGAACTGGACGGGCAAGTCAACTCAGCGGAAAGCGCCAGTAGATGGCTGCAGCAACAATTATCAGATTGACAAAGACGTTTGCCAGTTTCTATACTGCGCCACGCATGCGGGAATAACTCAGTTGGTAGAGTATCAGCTTCCCAAGCTGAGGGTCGCGGGTTCGAGTCCCGTTTCCCGCTCCATTATAATCAAGCACCTGGCAATTCATTGTCAGGTGCTTTTTGTTTTCAGGTCTTTCTGCTTTTTCAGTGTGAACCTATTTCGCGGTCGCTGCGCCCAGTTTCGTAATTCCTTTGAGTAACCGGCCAAGAATATCCGCGCCGGTGATAATGCGCTTTTTTTCACCCCAAACGAGCACAACATCTTTATCGATCGGGTCGTCACTGGTGCGGCTATAGGTTCCTTTGAGCTTCATTATCACCTCACCGAGAGGTAACTTCAGATCATTAACAATGATGGGAATATGGCAGCAGGACCATGGATTGAAATTTTCCGAAGACAACAGGGCTCCGCGCAAAAACTTATCGGTATCAAGTGCGTAAATGGGAAAGCCATTGGCATCAGTTAAAATTGCCCATTTTTTATTTGAACAGGTTATCGCTTGGAGGAATGGATCGTTTTTGTCGCGTGCGAAAGCTGGGAATGCCAGTTTCCCCTGCTGGTTATCCAAGGGGATAATGCTTTCAGGCAGAATATCGCCCCCTTCATCAATGACGAGCAAATCATCAATTGCGAGAAAGTTCATTGCACCTGTGCCTTCAAGGTGATCGACATCTGTTTCCTCGGCTGCCATGTGCTGGCGAAGGATCTCCCGGATATCCTTTTCACGAAAATACTGAATGCTTTCCTTTCCCAGCCAAGCGTCCAGAAGCATTGCTGATGGTTTGGTTACGGGGTAAAGAAGTTTCTGATAGAACACCAGCGCTGGGCTGAGCAGGGATGCCATACGCAAAGCGTGACGGGAAAAATAGGCTTGTGGGGTAATCTCGCCAGCCAGGGTAATGACAAAGGTTGAAAAAAGAAAGCCGGCAACTCCGGTCATGACCGAATTAGATAGTAGTGTCAGTAAGACGTTGATGCTGACATTGCCCCAAAGGATTGTCACCAGTAGAAAGTTTGAATCCTCCCGTAGGCGCAAAACTTTTTTGGCTGCTTCGTTCCCATGGTTTTTTTCTATTTCCAGGCGCAGACGACTGATACCGAAGAAAGCGAGGTTCAAACCTGAAAACATCGCAGATTGACTGACGCAAAATAAAATACCCAACCAGATCAAAGCATCCATGTCAGCTCCAGAAAATATTCAATGTTTCCATAGAATCAGGGGTTCGCAATGCCTGTCAGAAGATAAGTCGAATAAGCCGCATAGGCAATCAGTAGAAGCAGTCCTTCCACACGATTAACTTTACCGGTCCGACCTTTGAACCCGTAACAGATCACAAACAAGGAGACTGTTAGCAGTCCCATAGTCAGCAAGTCGCGGAAAAGAATCTCCGGGGGAACTTTCAGCGGCTTAATCACACCAGCAATTCCGACGACTGCCAGAGTGTTGAACAAGTTCGACCCCAGCACGTTGCCGAGTGCAATATCGTGCTCACCGCGCCGCGTCGCGATAATCGAAGATGCAAGCTCCGGTAGCGATGTGCCGATAGCGACAATCGTCAATCCGATAACCAGGTCGCTGACGCCGAATTTATGGGCCAGATCGACTGCTCCCCAGACAAGGACACGGGAGCTGATAATCAACAATATCAGGCCGAGAAACAGCCAGAATGTCGCCCGCCCGAGTGACATGCTGCGTTGATCCAGTTCCTGTTCCATCTGCTGCGCCAGAGAATCGCTTTTCTTTCTCGTGCCCTGCCAGATGGACCAGGACATCAGCAAAGAAAAAACAGCCAGCAAGATGAAAGCATCAAGCCGTCCTAATTGCTTGTCCAGCAACAGTCCCACCGTTAACGCAGTTACCAGAGCCAGAATTGGCAGTTCTTTCTTTAGGACTTGGGAGTGAACAGTAATCGGGCTGATGATGGCTGTTAAACCAAGGATCAAGGCAATGTTGGTAATGTTTGAACCATAGGCATTGCCTAAAGCGATGCCGGGAGAACCCTGGAAGGCCGACAGGGCAGACACGATCATTTCCGGGGCAGATGTGCCGAAACCGACAACCAGCATACCTATCAGCAGCGGCGGCATGCCATAGTGGCTGGCAACAGCGGCTGACCCTTCAACGAAACGATCAGCGCTCCAGAGTAAAAGAAGCAGGCCAAGAATAATTGCGATTATAGAAATCACTATTTAACCCTCTGCCGAGTGAAGGAGCGTTAAATTCTTAACTTGGACCCAGCATCTCTGCAGTAGGTTGTAAACCATAAATCGAGCTGTCAGTGTCAACGTTATACACCTGTTTTGTCGTTCTCGGCTTTGACTTGCCCCTCGTTGTCTGCCACCAGACGGATCGGGAAAGGCTCGGTGATGCTGCCGGTGTAAAGAGTCATGTGGGGGAAGGGGATTTCGATCTGATGTTCGTCGAAAGCAAGCTTGATTTCGTACTGGATGCTGTTCTTCAGATCAAGAAAGTTTTCCCGCTTGGCCCAGACCGAAAACTGCAGGTTCAGCGCCGAGTCGCCGAATCCCTGGAAGATAAAAAGTGGTTTCGGTTCTTCCAGGCTCAGCGGATTTTTGTCGGCAACGGCGAATAATACCTCGCGAACTCTTTCAATATTCTCTTTGTAGGCGACACCGATTTGCAGGTCGAGACGGCGAATTGGAAAGCGCGTCAGGGTGGTGACTTCCGACTTGAGCATCGTTTCATTCGGAATCCGCACAAAAAGATTATCGAAGGTGCGAATTTTGACTGCCAGCAGATCAATTGACAGGACTTCTCCTGTTGTTCCACCGACCTTGATAATATCCCCGACGCCAAAAGGTCGTTCACCAAGCAAAAACAGGCCACTGATCAGGTTCGAAGCAGATGTCTGCGAGGCAAAACCGATAGCGACGGAGAGAATACCCGCCGCACCGAGCAGCACCGACAGTTCGAAGCCCATCTCTTTAAGGGCGGCAATCAGGAAAAAGACAAACAGAAAATAGAAAACAGCTCTTTGCAGAAGAATGTGCTGATGGGTCGATGCGTGCTTTTTAAACACCTTGCCAATTGACTTTGATGCAATTTTAGCGACTCCATAGCCGACCAGAAGAATAACCAGCGCCTGGGCAGCGTTGAAAAGCGTTTCTTTCTCAATGAAATTACTCAAATCTCCAAAATATTCCAGTAAATCCACGATGTGTCCTCTCTCAACTGAACAGTGTGCTGAATGTGTTCAGCAGCATGCTACGGTCCTTTTTCTCACGCGCCTTGGTAATCTTCTTCGCCTTGGCATATGGGGAGGGAGGAGCCTCGGAAAAAGAAACCTTCGCCATATCAGTGTCATCGTCGTTCAGTAAAGTGATCGCTTCGGTCCACAGTCCCCCGTGACCAGTATCAAACAATGAGAGGTAAGGGGCCGGCAAACTGAATTGGGTCAGAAGCAGCGGTTTGTCCGCCTGATTTTTAATTTTGACTTGAGAGATGGCACGGTGCGGACGCTGGGGTAGATCGCTCAGATAAAGGCGTCCCTGAGTGGTGCTGGCATAGCTGAGTTCGCCGGACCGGGTCGAAGCGCCAAACCAAGTGTCCGATGGGCGGATGATTGGCACTTCCTGTAAATCGATTTTGCTTTTATGTGCCGAAACCGCAAACCAGAGCGGTAAGCTGACATAAAGGTCTATCTGCTGTTTCGTCTGGATATGCAGTGGCTTCGCTGTTTTGACAACGACAGGGCGGTCTGCCAGCTTGGGGGAGATAGAGAACAGGTTTTCTGTGTTGCTGAAAACGTGGCGCTGAACGTCTCCCTCGTCCAGGTTGAGTTCCTGATTCTTTTCAATCTGCCAGAGCGCGTCATCTGCAAGGGTGTCGGTGGTCGTCTTGTGCCAGATCAGCCACTCCTTTTCACGATGCAGGACTTGAAGTGAAAAATGGCCGATTGTCCAGCGTAACGACTCATTGACTGACAGTTGAAAGTCTCCCCACCAGTTCGAAGATGATAATGTTGCGTCTTCTGTTGTCATAATAGCCCCGTTGTGCCTTCTATCCACCAGTTTGGCGGTGCCCGTGCGAAATCATTGTTTTTTCCTCTGTTTTGCTCGTCTCTTTCGCTCAGGCTTGTTTTCCCGATTCTTTCTCGGCGGCTAATTCTTCTGTCGCCTGCTCGATCTTTTCTTTCAGTATGCTGTGCTGTTGTTTCAATTTTTCTTCTCGTCTTTGTTTCGCCTTTTCGACACCCTCTTGCGGTTCTGCTTTGTCCAATTTTTGTATCTGCTGCTCAATTTCTGCCAAAGCAGCCTTTTGTTCTTCCAGGGTTTCCGCCTGATCCGCCCGGTCGAAGATAATATCTTCCGGGTTTCTGTCTATTGTAGAACCGTCCGCTTCCACCAACACCTTGGGAACAAAGGTGGTCTGTTCGACATTTCGCGTGTTCATGAAGTTGGGGGAAACAATTTCGATTCCCGCGTGATGAAGCGCATCAAGAACTTGTCCGTTTAATTGGGAGCGTGCTGAGAGCAGGAGTTTGACGTCTGACAGTAACCCCTTGACCTGGTAAACAACGGAGAAATCTCCCAATTTGACCAGATACACAAAGGGGTCAGCAAGCCCTGCCGACTTCGCTGCCTGCAAGAGGACTTCTTCGACCTGCCCACGTGGTATGTCATAGCCGAGGGACACCTCTGTAGATACGATAGTTCCCGAATCGCGTATCACCTTAACCGGGTTGTTGGTGACGTAAAGGTTGGGGAGGGTCAACAAGTCACGGTCTTCGGTTTGTACTTCCAGGTGGAAGAGACCACGCCCCGAAACCCGACCGAAATATTCGTTGATATAGATAAAATCGCCGGTTCTGAAACTGCGCAGATTGCGCAATAAAATTCCTGCCAGTGCATTTCCGAGAAAGGTTGTTGCACTCAGGGCGATTGCTGCACTGAGCAGGATTCCCAACAGGCTGAGAATCTGGCCACGCAGGGTTTCATCAATAGGTAACAGGACAACGGTAATGATGATTAGCAACAGAGTCGCAATCAGCATGGTGACCTGCTTCTGCAGTTTTCTCTTAGGCTGCTGTTGCAGATAACGGTTGAAGGCTTTGTTCAATAAAATCAACACAACTAGCAGTAACGAGACGACCAGCAGTGGGCCAAGAAAATATGTCAGTAAATCGTTTGTCATCATCAGAAATATTCTTTTCTTTGTTGGACAGTGATGGGTATATGAACGAATAGCTTCTAAAATTCAAGTCTAACTGACAGGGCATGAAAATAAAGTTTCGTTCTGGTTGTTAAGCCTTTTTTGTTTGCTTTGTGAAATAATCCGAATTCAAGCGGAGGCATGATGAATAGTGGCATACTTGGCCTTGTGCCTTGGCGGTTTTCGGCTACTCTTTGAGCGTTCAGGTATCGCATTGGTGTCAACTAAAAGTCATCTGCTGATAGAGAGAGCTTATGGATTTTTTTTCACTTGAAAATGACCCGGAATATCTTCGCCTGCAGACGGAAATGGTTGCGCTGCAGCGCTCGATCATCGATAACCAGAAGCGCCTTCTGATCATTTTTGAAGGGCGGGATACTGCCGGCAAAGGAGGTGCGATCATGCGCTTTGTGCGCTACATCAACCCTCGTTATTACCGGATCGTGGCATTGCCGAAACCGACGGACATGGAGATGGGGCAGTGGTACTTTCAGCGCTACATTAAAGAGTTGCCGAACCCCGGGGAAATCGTCCTGTTCGATCGTAGCTGGTATAATCGTGCCGTAGTCGAACCGGTTATGAATTTCTGTACCAGTGATCAGTATGACAGGTTTATCAATCAGGTGGTTCTGCTGGAAGAGATGCTGCACGAAGATGGTCTTCGCATCATCAAATTCTGGTTCTCCATCGATTCGTCTGAGCAGAAGGAACGGCTGGAAGAGCGACGGCAGAACCCGCTGAAACAGTGGAAACTGAGTACAGTTGACGCCAAGGCCCAGGAAAAATGGCAGGAATACACGCTCTACAAAGAGATGATGTTCAGCAAAACCAGTACTCCTAAAAATCCCTGGGTTGTGATCAAGGGAAACGACAAGGATATGGCACGATTGGAAGCGATGCGTTATGTCCTCAGTAAGGTAAACTATTCCGACAAAGGTTTGACTGGTGAACGACTTGACCCTGACACCAGCATCGTCCAAGAGTTAACTTAGTGTTGAGGTGGTTTTATGGAATCAGCATTGATCGCATCGTTTTTGCTGAACGGAAAAGGTGGCGGAAAAGAGCTGGACTGGCCGGGCATACGGAATTGGGATTCTGATCATGGTTTGCTCTGGTTGCATCTAGACTATAAAGAAGATGAAACACACCAATGGTTAAAAGAGGAAAGCGGGCTTGATCAGGTTGTGTTTGAGGCCCTGCTGGCTGAAGATACCAGGCCGCGCTGCCTTGCTTATCCCTGTGGCATGCTGGTGATACTGCGAGGCGTCAACCTGAACCCGGGGGCAGACCCCGATGATATGATCTCACTGCGGGTTTGGCTGGAGCCTCACCGAATCATTTCAATTCGCCACCGCAAGGTTATGGCAGTCGACGACATTCGTAAGAGTGTTGTTGACGGGAATGGGCCGACCGATGTGGGTGATTTCCTCTTTCGCTTGACGCGGGGCCTTGCGTATCGCATCGGAGATGTTCTGAACCAGATTGATGATGAAGTCGACCTGCTGGAGGATGAGGTGCTTGAACGGGGCTCATTCGAGCAGCGCAGCAAGCTGAGCAGTCTGCGGCGACAGATCATTCGCATACGTCGTTACCTGTCTCCCCAACGTGAGGTGATGACCCGGTTACAGACGGAGAAAACACAACTTCTGTCGGAGATGGACAGGATTTTGTTGCGCGAAGTTGCCGACCAGATTACGCGCTATGTCGAAGATCTCGACTCGGCAAAAGACAGGGCTGCTGTCTGCCAGGAAGAGTTGGAAAATCGAATCGCCTCACAGATGAACAAGACCCTCTACATCCTGTCAATCATCACGGCAATCTTTTTACCCCTGGGCCTTATTACCGGCCTGTTAGGCATCAATGTCGGAGGAATTCCCGGCAGCGAAAATCCTTTTGCTTTCATCATCGTTTGCTTGATGTTACTTGGCATAGTCGCCGGACAGGTGATGATTTTCAGGCGGATTCATTGGGTATGAAGGGCTGATTCTGCCAGCGAGCCTTTTGTCACAGAAAAAGTGCTGACATGTTAGCTTGGTACGCCACAAAACAGCCACTTCCGCGTAGGAAGTGGCTGTTTAGTTTTGGATGAAGCGAGCCAGTTTTTGGAGGCATTACGAAATGCCATAGATCGCTGGAAGAACCCAGGACAATGTGATCCACAAAAGAAGAACCAACGGAATACCAATACGCAGAAAATCGTTAAATGTGTACTCCCCGGCATTCATGACCAGGAGGTTGGTTTTGTAGGCCATGGGCGTGGCAAAACTCATATTCGCGCCGAAGAGTACTGCAAGGACAAACGGCTCGAGAGGTTGACCCATCTGGGTTGCTATCGAGATCGCAATGGGGGTGCCCATGACGGCGGTCGCATTGTTGGAGACAATATTGGTTAGGACAGCCATCAACAACATGAGTCCACTGAGCATGACAAGCGGCGATGCGTCCCCGCCAACGGCCAGGAATAGTTGTGCCAGGTATTCAGCTCCTCCTGTTTTCAGCAGGGCCGACCCAAGGGCCAGGCTGGAGACAACAATCATGATGACCTGTGTGCTTAATGCCTTGGTGGCGTCACGCCAGCCAAGACAGCCGAACATGATCATCAGTAAGGCGCCACATGATGCGCTGATCGCTATCGGCAGGAATCCGAAAGCGGTTGTTAATATAATCGCCAGCATGATGCCAAGCGCCAAGGGTGCTTTTTTGGTGAAGGGCAGATCCATCGTGGCATCGAGGACCAGAATGTTTTTTTCTTTTTTTAAACTGGTAATCTGTTCGCGTGGGCCCTGCACCAGGAGAATGTCACCGATCTGAAGTCGGGTTTTATTGATAGAATCGACTCTTCTTTTCAGCTCTTTACCTGCACGGTGAATCGCCAGAATAATCACGCCGTAACGTTCTGCAAAGCGGATTCCACCCAGTGTTCTTCCCTGCAGATGAGACCCATGGACGACGGCGATTTCGGCAACCTGCTGGTCGTCTGCTTTTAGCGGGTGGTCTTCATCGACCGGACTCCCCAGCGTTTCATCCTGGTAAAGAGTTCCATCCAGCAGATCTTCAATCTCTTTTAGCCGTTCTGGTGTGTCACTGATGATCAGTTGGTCTCCTGCTTTTAAAACCACACTGGGAAGAGGTGTCGTAAAGCTGTCGATGCCACGCCTGATCCCTTTTATCTTCAAGCCATCGTCGACTTTTTGCATGATCTCTGCGAGCGTTTTGCCAACACTGGAACTCTCTTCCGGGATCGCCAGGTGAGCGGTGAAAATTCTCGGGGAGGTGTCGGTCAGGGCGATTTTACGTTCCGGCATGATCCGTGGGACGATCAGCCAGAGATAGCTGATTCCGATTCCGGCGGCAATGACTCCAGGGAGCAGAAAGTCAAACATTTCCAGGCGCCCCGCTCCCATGTCCGCCGCAACTGAAACAACCAGGAGATTGGTCGATGTTCCGATGGTGGTGCAGGTTCCTCCAAGCAGGGTCGCGAATCCCATTGGCATAAGGACAGAGGAGGTTTTTATTTTTGTCCTGATTGAAACGCTGATCAAAATGGGAAGCAGCAGGACAACAATAGGAACATTATTGACAAAAGCGCTTATGAATGCGGCCAGAATTAATGTCAGCAGCAAGGAAACACTCGGGCTGATTTTCCATAAACGGGCAAGGCCTCGTCCGAGCGGCTCAAGCCCACCAGTGCGAACGATGCCCTGACCAGCAATCATCAGGGCACAAACGGCGACCAGTGCTTCGTGACCGAAACCCTGAAAAAAATCGACGGCATGCAGGGTTTTACCATCGACCTGGAAAGGGTAAATTTCGAAACCTATGGCCAGCAATATCAGGATAATAAAGCTTGAGGTTTCCAGCGGCAGGTTTTTTCGGGTAAACAGCAGCAGTGCGAAAACAGCAAGAAAAAGGACTGCTATTGCGTGCAGATTTGGCAGGGGGGGGAGGTTTGCCATCAGGGGCTCCAGAGTCTATGCGTATCCTTGTTCATGTTGAAATGGTCTTTTAATTATAAGGCTGTTTGTATAAATCGCATTATTTCTCTTCATTTTAAGTGTTGCCTACAAGCGAACCTGTCCGCGTGCTCTTTTGTTTGGAGGTTCAAAAATAAAACGTCTAGAATATGCGCAGAGTTTTCTGGTTGTCTGCACTGGAGGTGAGTGATGGAGAATTCTCTGTCTATATTGAAAGAGATCGTTCAGAAAGCGGCCTCTGCTGAGTCTGTCGAGACGCAGATGACCTATATCGTAAGCGCTGTCCGTTCAGCGATGAAGGTCAGCGTCTGCAGCCTCTACATTGCAGACACCGATGGAGGCCTTGTTTTGGCTGCAACAGATGGACTCGCCTCTGTAGCTGTTGGCAATGTAAAACTATCGGCCGGGGAAGGTCTGGTCGGACTTGTTGCGAGCAGCAGCCATCCGGTAAGTACCGATAATGCGGCGGAACATCCGGCGTATCGCTATTTCCCGGAAACAGGGGAGGAACAATACCAGGCATTTCTTGGTGTCCCGCTGGTCCATCTGCGCCAACTGATCGGGGTGCTGGTTATCCAGGAGCAGGAAAAGCGGATCTTCAGTTCTGATGAAGAAGCTTTCCTGGTGACCGTGGCCGCTCAACTGGCGGCGACTTTGTTTCTGGAAAGGGACCGACATCCGGCAGACGAACCTGATCTGCAGCCTGACGACATGCAGCGGCTGAAGGGTGTCAAAGGTGCTCCCGGGATTGCAATCGGGTCTATTTACCTGATTTCCGGAAACGACCTTTCCGAGGTTGCAGACAAGGAATGTTCGGACAGCAGTTTAGAGCTGGAAAGATTTCATACTGCTTTGCAACAGTGCCGTGATCAGCTTGAACAGGGTTCCCTCTCTTTCGGGGATCAACTTTCGGGTGAGGTTGCTTCGATCTTTTCCGTTTACCATATGCTTCTGAACAGTCGTGAATTAATTTCCAGCGTCGAGGCGGCTGTACGGAATGGAAGCTGGGCTCCGGGGGCTTTAAGGGAAACAGTTACCGATCTTTCTACCCGTTTCGAGCAAATGGATGACCCATACCTGCGCTTACGTGCTGAAGATGTGCGTAATATTGGCAACAAGATCTACGCCAGTATGAATGGTGCGGAGCCAGCCGTTTCCGAACAGCAAAACCTTATTTTGGCTGGAGACCTGATCAGTATCGCCGATATAGCCCGTTTTAAGCCTGGGCAGTTAGCTGGAATCATATGTCGTGCCGGATCGGCGCTTTCCCACACAGCGGTACTTGCCAATGCCCTCGGTTTGCCGGCCGTCATGGGGGGCGGTAAGTTGAAGAGATGGCAGCAGGGAGCTTTGGCGATTGTTGATGGACACCAGGGAGAAGTCATCCTCAACCCGAGTCCACAGGTCCTGGCTGAATATCGGAATCTCGCAGACAGGGAGCGCAACCTGTTTGCCGGGCTTGAAGAATTGAGAGATCTTCCGGCCCTGACCCCTGACGGTTTTCGGATTAAGCTGTACGCCAATACTGGCCTGATGGCCGATATCTCCCCGGGGCTGAAACATGGGGCAGAGGGTGTCGGGTTGTATCGCTCGGAAATCCCATTCATGGAGCATGATCACTTCCCGACTGAGGAGCAGCAGCTGCAGACCTATCGCCAGGTCCTTAAGGCTTATGCCGGGAAACCTGTTACGATCCGCACCCTTGATATTGGCGGCGACAAGCTCTTGCCTTATTTCCGCTTCAGCGAGGAAAACCCTTACCTGGGATGGAGGGGAATCCGCTTTACCCTCGATAACCGGCCGATCTTCATGACGCAACTCCGTGCGTTTCTGCGTGCCGCTGAAGGGCTACACAACCTGAAAATTCTTTTGCCGATGGTCAGCCGGGTGGACGAACTCGAAGCGTTTATGCAGCTGCTTGATGATGCCTGTGCGCAGCTGGACGGGGAAGGGATTGATATCGAGAAGCCGCCGGTCGGCATAATGGTCGAAGTGCCAGCCGCTGTAAACCTGTTGCCTTTTCTGGCCAAACGCATCGATTTCGTTTCTATCGGTTCCAACGATCTTGCTCAATACCTGTTAGCGCTCGACCGCAACAATTCCCGGGTATCACACATGTTCGATAACTTGCACCCGGCCATGTTGCGTGAAGTTTATCGGATTGTTACTGAATGTCGGAAGTTCGATCTACCGCTAAGTCTCTGTGGGGAAATGGCGGCCGACCCTTTAGCGGTTGTGCTGCTTCTGGGAATGCGGATTGAGGCCTTGAGTATGAGCGCTTACAGCTTGCCGAAAATTAAATGGCTTATACGGACCTTACCAGCAGAAGTCGCTGAGCAGACCCTTCAGGAAGCTTTATTGCTGGAACATGAAAACCTGGTTCGCGATTTAGTTAAACGCGTTCTTGGTCAGTACAATCTCGCTGCACTTTTCCGCTGAAAGCAGGGAAAGTGCGTAGTTTACTTGTGCCTCAGGAACCAGGAAGGCTGGGGCGGGGCTGTTCCATGAAAGCAATATCTGTGGTTATCTGACTTTTGAACGAGGCCAACTTGTTTTTGGGAATTGCCGCGGCCATTGGTATTTTGGCGGTCAACGGGTTAACAGCCCGACCATTGATGTGCAGCTCATAATGGAGATGAGGGCCGGTTGAGCGACCGGTGTTGCCAGAAAGGGCGATGAATTCGCCACGCTTGACCCTCTGTCCGCGTTTGACCTTTATTCTGCTCAAGTGCAAATAGCGCGATATATAGCGGCCGTCATGCCGTATTTCGACATATTTCCCGGCAAAAGGATGGTTCTTGACCCTGGTGATCTCACCGTCTCCTGTCGCCAGCACGAGAGTGCCCGTTGGCATGGCGAAATCGACTCCTTTGTGTGGGCTGATTCTGCCAGTAACAGGGTGAAGGCGGCGAGGGTTGAACGAAGAACTGACCCGGTATTTCCCTTTGTAAGGATAGCGCCTGAAGGCACTGGCAAGGCTCTCGCCCTGTTCATCGTAATAGTTACCGTCCTCGAAGAGAAACGCATTGTAATAATGCTTGCGAGCAAAAATGCGCACTCCTTTGATGTAGCTTTGACCTGTCAGACTGCCATCGATCAACTGCTGCTTGCGGATGACCTGGAAGTGGTCCCCGGCGTGAATGTCGCGGGCGAAATTCAGATGGCTATCAAACAGTTCGGTGATATTGCCGGTTTCCTGTTCAGTCAAGCCAGCAGATAACGCAGAAAGATAGAAGCTCCCTTCAATCTCACCGCTTAGCAGTTGTTCGGTCCATTGCCCCTCACGGATAACCTCCTCGTATTCGAAACTATCCTCTGCAACGCGCCGATAGATGACCCGGTGCCCAGGATGAATGAAAAGTTCAAGGGTTTGCAGCTTGCCGTTTTCCTCATCGACAGTGAAGGTCAACGTATTGCCAGGGCGAAGGATATCGAGAGCCAGCAGGGATTCGTCGGCATCCAGGATCTGAAACATGGTTGTCTGGCCGATTTTAACACTGTCAAACAATATACTCAGGTTGTCGCCAGACTGAATTGTACGAACACGTACAGTATCATCCACGTTGTCTTTAATTTTTTCAGCAGGACGGGAGGATATGGTCGTAGTCGTATTATCAACAGCGGCAGTCACCGCAGGAGATGAAACTTCAGGCGAGGTTGGCTTCCAGAGAAAATACAGCCCGGTGCAGAAAGAAAACGTGACCAGGGCAAGCAAAAGCAGGCAGCGATTGCGGCGGCGTTTTTTCAGTTGTGCAGATGTCGATTTCCAGATCGCATTCATTTACAAAGCTTCTCATTTTAAGGAGATATTCCGTAAATTGAATGCAACAGAAAAAGGTGTGTTGTCAAGACTATTTGAGGTTAGAAGTCGATTTCGTAAACAGTGAAAGGTAAAAGCCGCTAGGTCAGTCAATGATTACGCGTACCAGATACAGAATTGTCCCACAGCTTTTTCATATGTCACGGTGTTCGTGATCTTCCTCCAGTTTGGTTGAAATGCCTACTTTCAGAAGTTTTCATGTTGTCGAACTATCACATAATAGAAAAGGTTTCTTGATGAGTAGACGACTCTGGTTAGTATTGCTCTATCTTTGCAATCAACTTTTCCAAAGGAGACTTCTGATGAGAACGGCACGATTCGGCTCTATGGTTACAATGATACTTGTTGCTAGTTTAATTATCTTTGCGGCTCAATCTCTGGCATCTGGTCACATGGAGGAGCACGATGCAAAAGGTGGTCTTTTCGTCAACTTAACCACGGATGATACGTGGTCCGCCGCAAAAGCGATTCTCTTTGCCCACCAGAAAGCTCTGAAGAACGGTTACAAACCAGTAGCCGTCTGGTTGAATGTTCGTGGCATATACCTGGCTGATAAAAAGCGGGCTTCTCATGTCCATGGACTGATGAAAGAAAAAGGCGAATCGATACAAGATATGCTTACCGCCTTTATCAAAGATGGCGGACAGGTTATAGCTTGTCAGGCCTGCTCGAAAGCTGCTGGCCTAAAGAAAGATGATTTTATCGATGGTGTTACTATGGGGAATGAAGATTTGGTTCTTGGTATTCTTTTCGACCCAAAGGTCAAAACATTATCTTGGTAATTAAATACCTGAATTCATTGCTACCAGAACACACTGTTCTTTAGAGTGCGGCACAATCGGTCGGCCGGGGCGTAGGTATTTTAAGGTATGAAAATCTGAAAGTGACGGCCGTCAGTTTTTAAAACCAAGTTGCCATCTGTCACTGTCGAATAAATGGCTTTGGAGCCATTGCTGAGCGCAGCTAAAGGTTTTTCCCTGGCGTTGTCTTTTTGTCCAGTGCTTACAATGACAGCTTTTGGCTTGAGCGTTTCGAACAACTGGTCAGTTACTGCTGATGCCAAACTGCTGTTGCTGCCTATCTTGACGACATCTGCGTTCAGTTGTGGCGTGGAGTAGCGATCAAGGGTATCGATTTCTGTTACGGTTGATATGTCGCTTGTAAGGATGGCTGTGAAATCGCCATAGCTGATCATTACTCCCATGCTCTGCGTATTTTGGTCAGAACGGCCCAAAATGGAGGAAGCTGTCAGAAAAGAGAGCCGTACATCTCCGCAAGAAATTTCTGAAGTTGGAATTTCATAAGTACTGATCTCATTCCCTTGCAGAAAATGTTTGTGGTTTTCGTCAATCTCTTTGAGCCATTTGCTGAATTTTATACCTCTGTATTCAGCTTCTGAACCAGCAAGGTAGACATTTTTAACAGGCACCTTGTCGAGGGCTCTTGTTACGAGATTGTATTTGCTGGCGTCCGGGCGAGTTATGATGAGAGCCTCAAGGGGTTTTCCCGCTATGCCTCCCTGCTTGAGGAGATAGTAGCGAAGCTTCCCTCCCGGAAACCCCGAGCTGGAGCCGGCATCTATAAGGATTGAGTTGCCGTCAGGACAATTGATTAAAGTTGCGTCGCCCTGGCCGACATCCATGAAATGGATTGTCAGGTTGTTGCCAGCTTCAGGTAAAGGAGAGATGTTAGCCGGCTCGCTGAAACAGATGGTAGGGGCAGTTAACATTGCAAAAAGATATCCCAGCATTCTTGACATGCAGGTTTGCTCCTTAACACTTATATCCGTCGAGAGGTCAGAGATGCTTTGCGACCAATTCTCAAAGGTTTGCAGCCAATTCATGACTGAAGTTTGCTAATGCAGAACTCAGTTGTTTGACCATTTCCCCGTAGTTTTTGCCGATTTCTGTCTGACTCAGGAAATGGCCTCTAGTTTTTTTACCGTTTGTTGACAAAGAAATAATATCCCAGCGGATATCGACGTTAAGCTGCTTCCCTAAAGTTGCATCGAACCTATTGATTGTCAAAAGGATTTGGTAGCCGGGTTTACTGTTCAGGTTCCAGGGGGCAAGTTGGATTTCCGCATTGCCGAGGCGACGGTGAAGGTTTTCCTGCAGCGTGCGTTGAAAATTTTCCGACAGCGGCTCTGCCCAGCGATCGAGTGGTGCTGTGATAATAGCGTTGTCTGCACCTCGGGTGATGATTTGCAGACGATCCAGGTAGCCGGGAAATTCGATCGGACCGAGTTTGATATTTAGCGGTTCAGAGCCTGTTGCGACAACAGGTTCCGCCAAGGGTTCAAGCAGGTAGTAGCGGGTCGGTTGGGTGTCGCTGCCAAGTTGAATGCACCCTTGGCACAGCAGCAGGGTGAGAATGGCGATGATCTCTTTTTTCATTTTTTCTCTCCTGTGCTACGGCCACGCAGCAGAATTTGCGGATCATGCTCCAGCTCATTTGCCAGGTAGCGGACAGAGCGGGCCGTGCGTGACAGTTCCTGCAGTGTTTGGCTCAATTGTTGTTGCAGCTGTGAATCTGCAGAGGTCATTTGCTCGATACTCTGCATGGCCTGCTCGGTTTGTTGGGACGCAGCAGCGAACGCCTGCATGGTTTGTTCAGTTTTTTTCGACGCTGCTGCGAAAGCTTGCAGGGTATCACTGAGTTCGCTGCTTGCCGGGCCGAGTTTGTCGTCGATATTGCTCAGTGTTTTCTGAGTCTGCTGCATCGTAGCCGAAAGCTCCGCGGTGATTCCTGAAAGATCTTTTTTCATTTCCTCCAGCAGCTCGTTCATGTTGGTTGCCAATTCATCGAACTTGGCCAGTCCACTGTGCAGGCTGGGGGAGGTGACAAGTCGCTCGAAGCCGTCTGCAGAGCGGATCAGCTTGTCTGCCAGTTCACGTAGTGGCAAGTCTTCAAATGTCTTCGTCAGCTCACCGAGACTGGAACTGATGGTCGGTAGGGGCGGGTATTCTGACGGGTAATCGACATTGTAGACAGGTTCATCCGGGTACATGTCGAAATTGACATAGAGGCGACCAGTCACCAGGCTGTCGAGCTGTAACTGCCCGCGCAGGCCTTTCTCGACCAGTCGATCGATCGGGTTGCCACCTTTTAACGTTGCTTTCATGGCATCGATAAATCCCTGCTCGCTACCTTCGGCCTTGATTCGTGAAGGCTCAATCTCAATGATGACCGGGATGTGAAACTCAAGATCTGATGGCCGCAGCCGGACGTTGATGTCCTTGACCTGGCCAATTTTTACCCCGCGAAAACGGACCGGGGAGCCGACGGTGAGACCTTTGACCGAACTGTCGAAGTGAAGGACGTACATTTCGGTTTCAGAAACCAGGCCACCGGGGCCGAAAAAGATCAAACCGGCCATGCCGAGCAGGATGGCGCCGACGACAAAACTGCCGATAACGCGTGGATCTATTCGTTTGCGTCGTTGCATAAAACCCTCTATTGCTGATCGCTAAAAAGCGTTTATGTCGTTCGGGTCAAAAATTTTCTGACCCGTGGATCTGTCGATGTTTCCAGCAGCTCTTTCGGTGCACCGCTGGCGATACTTGTTTTTGCATCGGGATCGAGGAAAATCGAATTGTCACCAACGGTGAAAATGCTCGCCAGTTCATGGGTGACGATGACGACTGTTGCACCGAGGCTGTCACGCAGTTGCAGAATCAGGTCATCCAGCAGGCGCGAACTGATCGGGTCGAGGCCGGCAGATGGTTCATCAAAAAACAGGATGTCCGGGTCAAGGGCGATTGCCCGCGCCAGCCCGGCCCGTTTCTGCATGCCCCCGCTGATCTCGGAAGGGTAATAATCTTCAAAACCGGCCAGGCCAACCAACGCCAGTTTGTAGGAGATGACTTCGCTGATCTGCTTATTCGAAAGAGTCGTGTATTCTTTCAACGGAACCTCAAGATTTTCCGCCAATGTCATGGAACTCCAGAGCGCTCCGCCCTGGTAAAGGACACCACAGCGGCTGATCAACTGGTTGCGTTCCTCCTGGCTTGCTTGCCAGAGATCCGTTCCGTCGAGCAGAATCTGCCCCTCGTACGGAGTCATCAGGCCGATCAGGTGGCGCAGCAGGGTGCTTTTGCCGCAACCGCTGCCGCCCATAATGACGAAAATTTCCCCGCGCTTTACGGTGAAGTTGAGATTTTCCTGAATCACAGCATCACCATAGGCCATGGTCAGGTTGCGGATATCGAGATGCGCTTGCGTTGCCATATCAATACCCCAGAATCTGGCAAATTATTGTAACGATGGCATCGGCAACGACGATCAGTACAATCGACGTGACAACAGCGTTGGTTGCGGCAAAGCCGACCGCTGATGCGCTGCGACCACATTGCATGCCACGGAAACAGCCAGAGGTCGCGACGATAACACCGAAGATCGCTGCCTTGATCAGGCCGATCAGGAAATGCTTCAGTGCAACTGAAGACTGCAGTTGCTGGTAATACTCGAAAAAGGAGATATCAAGCATTAAGGCACTGACGATAGCTCCTCCAAAAATTCCCATGAAATCGGCATAAATGCATAGCAGCGGCATCATCAGGCAGAGCGCCATCAGGCGGGGTAAAACAAGAAATTCGATTGGCGAGATGCCCATGGTTTTGAGCGCGTCGATCTCTTCGTTGACCTGCATGGTGCCGAGCTGGGCAGCGTAGGCGGCACCGGTTCGACCGGCCATGATAATCGCTGTCATCATCGCCCCCATCTCCCGCGCCATTCCCAGTCCAACCAGGTCCGCAATGAAAATCTGCGCGCCGAACAGGCGCAGCTGTACCGCTCCGACGAAAGCGAGGATCAGACCGACAAGTGTGCTGATCAGGGTGATGATTGCCAGTGCCGATGGGCCGGCACCTTCGATCTGGTAGAACAGGTCGGAAGTCCGAAAACGTGCTTTGCCGCGCAGCATGTTGCCGACGGCATAAACGGTTTCACCGAGAAATGAGAGTAAGTCTTCCCAGTTGCGGTGCATTTCAATGGTGACGTTGCCGATCCGCGTCAAAACCGGCAAGCCGAGGACAGCCCGTCGGGCACCTTTTCGTTCCGGTACTCGGGTCGCCAGATCCAGTAACTTTTGTGCGCCGACCGGGAGCTGCGATGTGTCGACAGCTATTTTGTGCTGGCGGCAGGTGTCGAGCAGTGCCAGCAGGAAAGTCATCAGGCCGCTGTCCCATTTGCCGAGCTGCTCGCAGTTGATCTGCAATGTAGAATTTTTTTGCTGTCGGCTTAAGTCCGCAAACAGCGGCTCCGATTGCGGTATGCCGGCATCGAAGCACCAGTCACCGCAAAGAGAAAGAACAGCGGTCGAGTTACCGCTGTCAAGCTGATATTTGACATCCTGGGTTGGCTGAGGCATCTGGAACCTTTGGAGTTTGTTACAGTTTATGCCTGAAAGGTTAGCATGCGTTTGGCACTCTAGCCAGTGGATTAACAAACTGATCAGTGGGAAAAGCCGTTTTTAGCGTTAGACTGTTAGGCAGCTGTGAGAAGAGAGGGGAGGTGACGATGGAAGTTGCTGAAGAGATTCTGCATTTCTGGTTTGGAAACAGTAAAGACGATCTTCACGTTGTGCAGCAACAGGGAAAATTGTGGTTCGGTAAGGATGCAAAAATCGACCGGGACATCGAGAAAAGATTCAGTCACGTTCTGGCACAAGCAGCTGCGTCCGGAGTTCTGGCCGGCAAATCGGCCGAAGAGAGGTGCTTCCTGGCAACGATTCTGCTGTTCGATCAGTTCCCGCGCAATATTTTTCGCAACCAGGCACAGGCCTTTGCTTACGATCACTTGGCGTTGAAGTTGGCAGAAGAGCTGCTGGAAAGGGGGCTGGTCGAAAAATTGCGACCAGTGGAAAAGGTTTTCGTTTATCTGCCGCTCGAGCATAGCGAAGACAACAAGCGGCAGCAACGATCAGTAGAGCTGTTTGCTGCCTTGCTGGATGAAGTGCCGGATCGATGGAGATCGGTGTTTGCCGGTTTTTACGATTATGCCCTGAGACATCAGGAGATTATCACTCGCTTTGGCCGCTACCCTCATCGCAACGCGATCCTCGGCAGGGAATCGACTCAGGAAGAACTTGAATTCCTGCAGCAGCCGAACTCTTCTTTCTAGAGCGATTCAGTTTTAATCGGTCGCATTGACGATTGTCACGCGGTTGCGCCCGTTGCGTTTCGATTCGTAAAGGGCTCGATCGGCCGCGTCGATTAAGTCCTGTTTGTCCAGATTGGTTTGTTCAGGGACGATCGATGTGCCGCCGACACTGATCGTCACCTGGATCTGTTGATTATCTGCCAGCGTGGTTACCCCCTCAACGCAACGGCGCAGACGTTCGCTGAAGACACGCATCCCTGCCTTGTTGGTTTCAGGCAGAATCACGGCGAATTCTTCTCCACCGTAGCGGGCGACAATGTCGCTCGGGCGCACCGCACCTTCTACAACCCGGGCCAGATTCATCAGGACAAGATCACCTGCCGGGTGGCCGAAACTGTCGTTGACGTCCTTGAAAAAGTCGATGTCGAACATAATCAGGGAGAGCGATGACTGATAGCGCTGTGCCCGGGCCATCTCTTTGTCGAGGATCTCCTGAAAGTAGCGGTGATTGTAGAGCCCGGTCAGCCCATCTCGGGAGACGAGCTCTTTCAGTCGAGAGTTAGCATCGCGCAATTCACTTGCCAGCGATTCGGCTTTTTCCTTTGCATCTTTGAGCTCCATCACCAACTGCTCATAAGAAAGATTCAGCTTGCCAAGCTCAGCGTTGGCTTCCTGCAGCATCTGCGAGTAGGGTTTCAAATCACCGGGGTCAATTTCAAAAGTTTTTAGAATCCTGATGCTTTTGGTTGCGACATCATCGAGCAATTCACGGATAGCATCCTCGTCAAGATTGAATGTTTCCGACATTTTATTTTGCAGATCGCGGACTTTTTCCCCTGAGTCCGACTCCGTATAGATGGATGACAGCAAGTCGGCAAACCAAAGGATCTGTGTGGTTTGTCGATGCTGTTCAGGCGCTTCGCTCGCAAGGTGATGATAGCGAATAGGTTCCGCTATTTTGTCCGGCAGGCCCCAGTCACAGACGAGAGTGAAGCCAAGTTGCTGGTGGTCAAAACCGAATTTCTGCTTTTCGAGCTCGGTGAGTGAGGCTACCATTCTTTTTCGCTCGTGTAGCAAGGCAGTGTATTCATCGCCTTTGCTCAGGTACATCACCAGTACACCGATGTCATGCAGCAGGCCGGTTACGAAGATATCCTCATTATTTGCATTGAGAAGCTTTGCAAGCAACTCTGCGGCAACGGCAGAAGTGACAGAGCGTTTCCAGAAATATTCAAAATCGAAGCTGGACGCTTTGTCGCCCCGTAGCTCCGCGGCAATGACAAATGAAAGCGCGATGTTTTTGATCAGGTTGGTGCCGAGGACGGAAAGAGCACGCTCTATGCTGGTAACCTCGTTGGGTAACGCATAGAAACCGGAATTGGCGATGCTCAGCATCTTCCCTGTCAGTGCTGGGTCGGCAGTAATAATCCGGGCCAGTTCGTGCAGGGAAGTATCCTGCTTTTGCACGGCATTAAGAATTTGCACTGCGACAGCCGGTGGCGATGGAAGGTTTATCTGCTCTTCGATCATTTCTCTGATCTTTAGTGCCATATCAGTATTATTCATTTCAGTTTTCTATGGGGAAGAAGATTTGTGATGTCTAATTATAGAGCAGGTACTTGGAAATGAAAGCAAAAAAAACGATCAAACGCTAATGTCCGCCACGTTTTTTTAATTCCTTCTTTACTAACTGCTTTTGCTGCGGGTTAAGTCGCTGCCCAGCCGCCAATTGTTTAAGCACAGGCAGGGACAGTTTGGGAAGCCAGAGAGTGAACCAGACTGCCGGGGTGCGTGAATTTTTCAGGATTGCCAGCTGCAGGTTAGGGCGGTTTTTCCAGCGACTGTGACGCGCGATCATGGAAATGATATCAGCTGTTGCCCGTGAGCTGTTCAACAGTTGGAAGATTGCCGCTTCTTTAACCCGTGGGCTCCCCAGGCAGGCTTCGGTCAGGCTGGGATTCGCTTCCTTCAGCAGTTCAGCGACGATCGGTGCAGAGGCTCTGCGTGCCAGAGTCATTTTATTGCCGAGGGGTGTCGTCGGCAGGCGTTGCAGGATATTTCTTTCTGCAGCAACTTTGCGATCAATGGAGGCGCCCGGTAAAAAGCAGAAATCGACTAATTCGAACAGGCGTAAGTAGGGTAGCAACGTTCTGAAGGTGATATCGCTACAGGCGTTGCACTTGACCAGGGCCAGCAATAGCCGATGGCTGAGAGATTTTTTGTGCCGCTTGTAAATTCTGTCACAGATCTGTTCGTTCAGATCACGTCTTTTTAGCAGCGCGAGTAAGTGGTCTTCGTGACAGGATCGATTCTTCAGTGCCGCTGAGACAATTCTTAAGTCACTATGAAGGACAGTCTGAAACAGTTCTTCTTCACTTGCCGTGAGAGCCTGTTGTAGCAGTTCAGCCAGTTGGTGATCAATATGATCCGGGTTTGTTGCCATTGTCTTTATCAGGTTGCCAGAATCTTGTTCTTGAGAATCAGCATGGAAAAGGCCATTTCAGTTTTCCTTGCCGCGTTGATCAAGAGGTGAAAATTCTTTTCCAGTTGCTCAAGGCTGTCCTGAACGTAAAGAATGCTGACCAGGCGTTCTCTGACCATCAGCGGAAGAGCCAGGGCAGTTTGTGGTGGACTGCATGAGAAGTGGCTCAGCAGGCTTCTGTTATGAGGGAGATCCCCGACAATGCCAATGTAGTGACCTTGGTTGACGACCACCTGATTGAAAATCGAAGCTTCCCGCAATGGGATCTGAAGCTGCGCCAAGGTTGACAGTTCCTGATTTTGATGTCGTCCAAGCCAGCCAGTCGCCAGGTTGTCGCGTACCAGCATTAAAGCACAGCCCTGAAATTTCTCAGCAAGGAACTCGATCAGAGCGTTGCCGATTTCATTGCGCTCGTTGGCCGCGACCAGGCGATGATTGAAATCAGGCTGGTTTTTGTTCTGTTGACTGCTTGGCAGGCTGAAGTACGTTTCGTCATCAGGAGCGGGGCCGCCAAGGTCTTCAAAGTTGTCATCTCCAAGCAGCGGCCAGGCCTCCTCGTCAGAATTTGTGTTTGTTGACACAGCTTCTTTTTTCAAGCTCTGGGATCTTTTTATTTTTTCTTCTGCTTTGCTGCGTACCTTAAGCTGAAGAGCCAGGTTTTCGTAGCGTGGGGTCAGATTCTGGCCATAGTGTTTGTGGAGCGCCAACATCAGGCGGAACTCTGGTACCGCCAGGGGGACGAGGATATGTCCAAGCTGGAACGAGAGTTCGTCGATGGTTTTCAGGTCTGAAGTATCGCTTATAGCGATATAAAGCTTGCCCTTGTCTTTATGGTAGGGGACGATCTGGTACTGCAGGGCGAGTTTCCGCGGAACCAGTTTGATGACATTGCTTTGCACGTTCATCAATGCTTCCGGCTTGATGTAGTGCAGCTTCAACTGCTGGCTGAGGATTCTTGCAAGCTCATCTTCCCCAACCAGCCCGAGTTCAATCAGGCTGGTGCCGAGACGGCCGCCATAGATGCATTGATTCTCGATCGCTTCTTCGAGCTGTTCAGCTGAAATTGTTCCTTTGGATAGCAGGTAATCTCCCAGTCGCTTTTGCAGCTGTCTTTCGCGAACACGATGTTCAGATTGGCTCATAATCCCCTCTTTTCATTTGATACTGGCAACATCTGTTTCGAATGAGGCAGTGGAAAGACCGTTCACTCATTGTGGCAGATCATGTAAGCCTATCAAAAAATATCTTTGGTTGGAACATAAGTCTTATTATTTTACCCGTTTACATCACTTCCTTGTGCTGGACAGAAAACCTGCATCTGCGTAAAGTGGTGCCTGTTTTTCTTTCCATGACCTGATGATGGAGTACTGATGGCGTATCGAGGTGTTCTTGGTGTTCTCCTGCTGCTCCTGCTGGCCTGGCTTGCCAGTGAACAGCGGCGCAAAGTCAACTGGCGGCTGGTGGTGACGGGAGTCGTGCTGCAGTTTCTGGTGGCAGCATTGCTACTGAAATTTCCGCCGATCAAGGATCTGTTCCTGTTGCTGAACACGTTGACTCTCGCGCTGGAAAAAGCCACGACAGAAGGGACCAGTATGGTGTTTGGCTTTCTCGGCGGTGGGAACCTGCCTTTCGCCGAAACGGCTCCGGGGGCATCCTTTGTTTTTGCTTTTCGTGCTTTACCGATCATACTGGTGGTCAGTGCGTTATCGTCATTGCTGTTTTACTGGCGGATCCTCCCTTTGCTGGTGAAAGGCTGCTCGTTGCTGTTGGAAAAGAGCCTGCAGGTTGGTGGAGCGGTCGGTATTTCCGCGGCGGCCAACATCTTCGTCGGCATGGTTGAAGCGCCTTTGCTGGTCCGCCCCTACCTGAAGAAGATGTCGCGGGGCGAGCTGTTTGCGCTGATGGTCTGTGGTATGAGCACGATCGCCGGCACAGTTCTGGTGCTGTACGCCAGCATCCTGCGCGAGACCCTGCCCGATTCCCTGGGCCATATTTTGACGGCATCGATCATCAGCGCACCTGCTGCGCTCGTTATCGCCGGGGTGATGGTGCCGCATGTCGGAGAAGCAACCGTCGGCCGTGAGATGGAGCGAAGCGAAGCGACAGGTGCGATGGATGCGATCACCCGGGGAACCGCGGATGGTATCAAGCTGTTGCTGAATGTTATCGCCATGCTGATCGTCTTGCTGGCGATGGTCAGCTTCTGTAACCAGCTGCTAGGACTGTTGCCCGACGTGGCTGGTGAACCACTGACGTTGCAAAGGGTTCTGGGTGTTGTTGCTGCCCCGGTTGTCTGGCTGCTTGGCGTCCCCTGGGATGAAGCCTTTGTCGCCGGGAGCCTGCTCGGCACCAAGACCATCCTCAATGAATTCGTCGCTTACCTGCAGCTGGTCGCAACTCCCGTTGAGCAACTCGGCGAACGCAGTCGATTGATCATGGTGTATGCTTTGTGTGGCTTCGCCAATTTCGGTAGTCTCGGCATCATGATCGGTGGACTGGGGGCCATGGCTCCTGATCGGAGAGATGAAATTATTTCGCTGGGAATGAAATCAATTGTTGCCGGAGTTTTTGCGACCTGTATGACAGGCGCAGTTGTCGGCTTAATATATTGATAAAAGACAGGCTGTTAAGACAGAAAGGTTGATAAATGACTTTAACTGAAAATGAACTACTGATCTTCGATGGAGCCTGTGGCACTAACCTGCAGTTGATGGACATTCCCCTGCAGGCCTGGGACGGTTGCGAAGGCTGCAACGAGGTACTGAACATAACCGCGCCCGAGATTATTGTGGAACTGCACAAGAGCATGTACGATGCTGGAGCGATGGTGGTCGAAACCGATACCTTCGGTGCCAGCAGTGTTGTGCTGGGCGAGTACGGTTTGCAAGGTAAGGTCAAAGAGATCAACCAGCGTGCGGTAGAAAATGCCCGCAAAGCGGCGGGGGACCAGTCCGGTCGTTACGTCGCCGGTTCCATCGGACCTGGTACCAAGTTGCCCTCGCTCGGACATATCAACGTCGACGAATTGGCGGATTCAACCCGTCAACAGGCTGATGCTCTGCTTGAAGCGGGCGTTGACTGCCTGATTGTCGAAACCTGCCAGGACCTGTTACAGACCAAAACAGCGCTGATCAGTGTGTTTGAAGTGCTTGAGTCGGCAAAAATGGAGCTGCCGGTGCTGGCCTCGGTGACTATCGAGCAGCAGGGCACCATGCTGGTCGGTTCCGATATCGGAGCCGTGCTGGCAACACTGGAGCCGTACCCGCTTTTCTCTCTCGGCCTCAACTGCGCTACCGGTCCGCAGGATATGCGCTCCCACATCCACTATCTTAGTCAGCACTGGCCGCAGAGAATTTCCTGTATCCCGAACCAGGGATTGCCGGAGGTGGTCGATGGGCAGACGGTCTATCCGATGACGCCGGACGAGTTTGCCGAGCAGATGTATCAATTCGTCACCGAGCAGGGCGTCAGCGTGGTCGGTGGCTGTTGCGGGACCAGCCCGGCGCACATTAAAGCGTTGGCAGAAAAGCTGGTCGGTATTAAGCCGTTGCAGCGGGAGGTGAGCCGATGAAAGTCTCTGTCTCCAGTCTTTACCAGGCCGTCGAACTGAACCAGGAAATTCCTCCGCTGCTGATCGGTGAGCGTTGCAACCCGAATGGCTCGAAAGCCTTCCGCGAAGCGTTGCTGGCCGAGGACTGGGATAGTTGCCTGAAAATGGCTCTCGATCAGGAAGCACGGGGTGCACAGGTGCTCGATCTTTGCGTCGCTTATGCCGGACGTGACGAACTGAGCGACATGAACACGCTGGTCAAACTGTTCGCCGGTTCCTGTAAAGCACCGCTGATGCTCGACTCAACCAGCCCGGAAACGCTGTCAGCGGTGCTGCCGCTCTACCCGGGGCGGGCGATTATCAACTCGATAAATTTAGAAGACGGTGGCGCCAATCTGGACAAAATCTGTGCGCTGGCGAAAAAATACGGTGCTGCCGTGGTCGCGTTGACGATCACCGAAGAGGGTATGGCGCTGACCTGTGAAAAGAAGGTCGCCGCAGCGAAGGAAATTTATCGCCTGGCAGTCGAAAAGCATGGTTTGCGCGCGCAGGACATCCTTTTCGATCTGCTGACCTTCACTGTCGGTTCCGGCGACGAAAAAATGCGCGATGCCGCGATTCAGACCCTCGATGCCATCAAGCAGGTTAAAAAAGAGTTGCCCGGCGTCGGCTTTACTCTCGGCGTCAGCAACATCAGTTTCGGTCTGCGCCCGGCCGCACGCAAGGTGTTGAATTCTGTGTTTCTGCACGAAGCGGTCGCTGCGGGTCTGAATACGGCGATTGTCGATGCGGCCAAAGTGTTGCCTTATGTCGCGATCAGTGATGAAGATCGGCAGCTTTGTCTCGATCTGCTTTTCAACCGCAGCGACGATGCGCTGATGAATTTCATCGAGCATTTCGAACAGGCGGTTGAAGAAAGCGACGAAGAAGAGAGCGATACGTTGCTGGAGGAACAGCTGCGACAAAAGGTTTTGAAGGGTGATAAAGAGGGGCTGGAAGATCTGTTGACCGAGTTGCGTGGTCGCTGGCAGCCGCTCGATATCATCAACGGTCTGCTGGTGCCGGCGATGCGTGAGGTTGGTGAGCTGTTCGGTCGCGGCGAGTTGCTGCTGCCGTTCGTATTGCAGTCGGCTGAAGTAATGAAACAGTCGGTCAACCTGCTCGAACCATACATGGAAAAACTCTCTGATGAAGGGCGAACCAGTATTCTGCTCGCGACGGTTGCCGGGGATGTGCATGATATCGGCAAAAACCTGGTCGATATCATCCTCTCCAATAATGGTTACAAGGTGCATAATATCGGCATCAAGGTTCCGGCGGAAGAAATTATCGCCAAGGCGAAAGAGTTGCAGGTTGATGTCGTCGGTCTTTCCGGTTTGCTGGTCAAATCGGCGCTGCTGATGAAAGAGAATATGCTGCAGTTTCAGGCTGCCGGACTGACCCAGCCGGTGCTGCTCGGTGGCGCGGCGCTGACACCGAAGTTCGTCGCCGAGGATTGTGTCCCCGGCTATGAAAATCAAGTGGTCTACTGTGCAGATGCTTTTGCCGGGTTGAAAGCGATCCGGGACTTTGAATCGGGATCGCTCCAATCGACCCGTTGGGAATCAGCGGCTGTTGCGGCAAATAAACCGGGACCACAGCAGGAAGGGATTGATCGTTCACAGATTCCCCCGAGCGTTCCTTTTTTAGGCGAGAAAATTATCGAAGACCTGCCGGCAGAGCCGTTGTTCAACTATCTCAATCAGGCGGCCCTGTTCCGTGGCCGCTGGGGCTATCGGCGTGGGAAAATGTCGAAAGAGGAATATGCCGAGCTCACGGATAAGACGGTACTGCCGCTGTACGCCCGTTTGAAAGATCAGGCCCTGAGCGAGAACTGGCTGCAGCCGAAAGTCGCTTACGGGTATTTTGACTGCTGCAGCGAGGGTGACAGCCTGCTGGTACACTCCACGAGTGGTGAAAAACGATTCGACTTCCCACGCCAGCCTGCTCCACCGCACCTCTGTATTGCCGACTATTTCCGCAGTGCGGAAGAGGGCGGTGACAAGGTCGGCTTTTTCGTCGTCACCATTGGTGATCGCTTGGCGGAAATGACCAGCGAACTGTACGCATCGGACAGCTATCACGATTACCTGATGCTGCATGGGCTGGGGGTTGAATTAACGGACGGCCTGGCTGAGTACTGGCACGAACAGATGCGCATTGAAATGGGGCTTCAGCAACAGGCTCAGGCCGATGTCGCAGCTTATGTGGCTCAGGGATACCAAGGGTCGCGTTACGGGTTCGGTTACCCCGCCTGTCCCGATCTGGAAGCGCACCTGCCGCTGTTTGAACTGGTCAAGGCGCAGCAGATCGGCGTCGGATTGACCGAATCTTTCGAGATGGTGCCGGAGATGAGCACTTCTGCAATTGTCGTTCATCATCCACAAGCCAAGTATTTTGCCGTTTAAGTAAAGGATCAGCGATGCGTTACATCTGTACCTGCTGTGGCTACACGTACGACCCCGCCAAGGGGGATGAAATGAACCAGGTCGCGCCGGGCGTCGAGTTTGACGATCTGCCGGATAGCTGGGTCTGCCCATTGTGCTATGCGACTAAAGATCAGTTTGATCCACTTGACTGAAGTTGACTTAGGTCAAAGCGTAACGGGAAACTTCTGCTAAGTTGAGAGGAAATCAATCCTTCTGAAGAGGTGACCCGTGCGCAAACTGACTGTCTTGTTTTTCATAGTTTTTGTTCTGCTGGCCCATAGTGCGGTTGCAGAAGAATCGACCATCAACTGTCACTGTTTTACTGATCGGACTTTCGACCATCAGAATCCGGAAAAAGTGGTGCCGTACCTGCTTGCGACCACGCAGAATTCCTTTCTTGCCGTTGCATTTAACGCGCAAAAATTTCGTCTGGTCAAAGATCTGATGAGTGGAGTGCCGTCCGAACAGCTTTGGATCAGCCATTATGTCGCCGCTCGTTCCGGGCTCGATACGAAATCCGTGATGACCATGCGACAAATCAAAGGCAGTTGGCGTGGGGCACTGAAGGAAGCCGGGTTGTTGGAGGAACAGCTGTCGTCTGCAATCGGCGCAGCCCTCGAAAAAGCTGACGATGAGCAGCTTGCGACCGCCGTGGTGGATGAAGCATTACTCTACCTGATGCGTGTTGACAGTGAACAGCTGACAACGGTTCGCCAGGCCGGAGCCGACAACCGAGAAGCGATCCTCTGTTTCTTTTTAGCGAAAAGAACAGGAGAGCCAGCTCCGGAGATTTATCGATCGGTTAAAGACAAACAGACGAACTGGGGAACACTGGCGTTTATCAATAATGTGCAGATTGGGGAAATGGAGCAGGAGCTCAAAGCAATTCTAAACTGATCCTTTGCTCGTAAATTAAAAGAGGGCACATCTTCCGATGCGCCCTCTTTTAATAGCATGTCCCGTCCTGAAATAAGTTTACACCTTGGAGGCTTATGATGGACAAGTCAGACAGACAGCGAAAGAGACGTACTCAGCGTGATTACACCATGGGCTTTAAGTTGAAGGTGGTTGATGCCGTAGAAAAAGGCGACATGAGCTACAAGCAAGCTCAGAAGATCTATGGCATTCAGGGGCGTTCAACCGTGCTAACATGGTTGAGAAAGCATGGAAAGATGGACTGGACCCAGCCTGTGAGGCACGTTATGCCCCAATCACCCAAAGACAAAGAGACTCCCGCCCAGAAAATCAAGCGACTTGAGCGCGAACTTGC
>NZ_FQZT01000008.1 GCF_900142125.1 Malonomonas rubra DSM 5091 | reverse complement strand
ACAGTATTGCTCAGGGGTCTATCAGCAAGAACTGAAGCGTCATGGCATAACGCCATCAATGACAGATGGTTACGATTGTTATCAGAATGCTTTGGCTGAAAGGGTGAACGGCATATTGAAGCAAGAGTTTCTGCTCCACAAATGCCGTAATTTGCAAGAGCTGAAAGGCCTGGTTCGAGAATCGGTCGCTATTTACAACCGCTTACGGCCACACCTTAGTTTGAATATGCAAACACCGGAAGAAGTACATAAGAAAGCCACCTCCATGGGGGAGGTGGCTTAGGAAAAAACTGTCAACGTATTTTAGGACGTGACAGCAACTGTTCTCAAAAAAAAGCCTGCGCCGGTAGTTCTATTTCTGTGCAAGCAGCTCCGGGTAAGGCCAGCCTTGCTGCCCTTTTTCGAGGATGAATAGGCGTTCAGATGCGATCCCCTGCTTCTCCAGATGATCATAGGCGCGTTTGGCTCCACCACCGCCGCGCGGGCAGACAACGACGACGATCTCTGAAGATTCCTTCAGTTGAGGCAGAAACGCGTCAATCCTGCTTTTGTCTGCGTCAGATTTGACCGGGTAGGCATAGGTTGCCAACGCGTTCGGTAGATGGTGTTGGTTGAATTCTTCTTCAACCTGAATATCGATTAAAGCCATCGGCACCTTGTTGTTCAAGTTATCTCGCGTGTCGGCAGAAGAGATGTACTGGTAGGATCCGGCCCAGGCTGGCGAAAGAAGGCAGAACAGGACGATTAAAAGCAGCAAAAAAGATTTTTTCATTTTTCTTTCCTCTCATGTGGCTGTGAAAATAGATTATGAACGGGTACAGATATATATGTGGCTTGACCAGATTTGGTCAAATGGATATTTTTTATAAAAACGATCATGTTGATCGTTTTTATCGATGGAGGAACTATGAATCTGCGCCAGCTTGATCTTTTTGTTGCTGTTGCCGAAACCGGGAGTTTTTCCCGCGGTGCTGAAATTATCTGCCTGACCCAATCAACAGTCAGCCAACACATTGCGGCCCTCGAGGATGAGGTCGACACCAGATTGTTTGACCGAACCCAGCAGGGAGCGTTGCTGACGCCGGGCGGCGAGGTGTTTCTGCGTCACGCTCGGCGGATTCTGGCGGAGCGCGATCAACTTTATCAGGGGATGGCAAATTTCAATGGTCTGTCGGAAGGAGATTTGTTGATCGGGGCAAGCAACATCCCTGCAAATCACCTGATACCAGAGATTCTCCCCCGCCTGGCCCAAACTTATCCTGGCGTCTCTTTGAATATGCAGAGCGGCGACAGCCAGACGGTTCTGCAGAGCCTGCTGAGTGCGGAAGTGGAGCTCGCCGTCGTCGGTGGTCGCTCGGATAACAAAAAGCTCGAATTCCTGCCGCTTGGCAGTGATGTCCTGGTCCTGATTGTCGGCAGAAAGCATCCCTGGTATGGCAAAGGGATGATCTCTTTAAACGATCTGACGCAGCAGCCAATGGTGGTCCGGGAGAAAAGTTCCGGTAGTGAACAGGCATTATTACGGGAGCTGCAGCGGATTAATTTTGATACGGGGCAGTTGCAGATAGCAGCTCGACTTGGCAGTAATGAGGGCGTTCGACAAGTCGTCCTCTCCGGTTTCGGTTGTGCATTTGTTTCAGAATTGTCTGTGCGCCACGAGCTGGAAGCTGGTGACCTGTGGCAGGTTTCTGTTGGTGGTATGCGGGTTGAAAGGAAGTTCTGGCTGGCTAGCCTGCGTGGCCGCTCCCTGTCCCCTGCAGCGATTGCTCTGTCGCGGCTGCTGCAGGAAGCTTACCCGGCAGCGAAGAACTGAAATCGATCATGATTTTGTCCAGCAGCCTGTACAGCTGTTTGCTGGTGAAGGGTTTGGTCAGGTATTCATCCATCCCGGCCTGCAGGCATTCTTCCTGATCCCCTTTCATGGCATTGGCGGTAATGGCGCTGATGGGGGTCCGCCTGTTTGCGAGCTGCTGATTGAGCTGTGCTTGCAGGTCGCTCGGTAGTGAGGGGTGTGCCAGTTGCCCGCGCTCGGCATCTCTTATGATACGGCAGGCACTGAGCCCGTCCATGCCCGGCATCTGGATATCCATCAGGAGGATATCGCAGGGGTTTTCGGCCAGCTTCTCCAGGCAGTTCTCACCGTTAATAGCCGTTCGAACCCGATGTCCCCTTTCTGCCAGGATCGTTTTGATCAGCTCCTGATTGATCAGGTTATCTTCCGCAACCAGGAAGTTGAAAGCCTGATCGGTTTTGCTGACACTGTCGGTATGCGTTTCGGACTCATCCTGGCTCGCTTGCTCCAGCAGTATGTCGAAAGTGAAGGTCGAGCCTTTGTCCTTTTCACTTGTCAGAGATATCTTTCCCCCCATAAGCGTGACCAGTTGCTTGCAGATTGTCAATCCAAGACCTGAACCACCATAGCGCCGTACGGTCGAGGAATCAGACTGGTTGAAACTGGCAAAAATAAGATCCTGGTTCTCAGGAGGAATGCCGATACCTGTGTCGGTCACGCTGAATTCTAGCCTGATCTGTTTTTCAGAGGCCGTCAGCTCGCGAACAAGCAGGTCGACACTTCCATGATGGGTAAACTTGATAGCGTTGCTGATGAGGTTCAGTAACACCTGGCGTAATCTCAATTCATCGCCGCAGAGCTTGTCGGGCAGCCCTTGCAGGTTATGCTGTATGTGCAAAGTCAGGCCTTTTTCACGGGCAGACAGCTCAGTTGTCTCATAGAGTGAACTGAGTAACTCGGACAGCCGGAAATCATGCTTGTCGATGGCAAGCTGGCCTGCCTCGATCTTTGACAGATCGAGAATGTCATTCAGCAGGGCGAGAAGGCTGTCAGAGGACTTTTTCACGACATCGAGCAATTTGCGTTGCCTCTCCGTCAGGTCGGTTTTGAGAAGAATTTCGTTCATACCGATGATCGCAGCCATTGGATTTCTGATTTCATGGCTCATGTTTGCCAGAAAAGCAGATTTTGCAGTTGTCGCCTGCTCTGCCTTTTGTTTTTCTGCCACCAGCTGATCCGCCATCTGCATCAATTCCGCATAGGATTGCTCACGCGATTTCTCTGCCAGGTAAGCAAAAAAGATAACCACCAGCATGGACGGGAAAAACCGTAGCATCAGGGAGCTCGAGTAGGTGGCGAAACCTTCTGGCATTGCAGCGGGGAAAAGTGTGTAGAGCAAGGCGATTGCCAGCAAGGCCGATGCTGTAATCGCGCCTCGTTTCGCACCCAGCAGAAAAGATGAAATCAGCGGGAATACGTAAAACCAGACATAGGCGCTGTTATCCACGCCACCGGTAAAGAAAAGGAAAAGGCAAAACAGGGAAAAGAAGACAGAGCCAGAGTAGACAATCAGTCGCGGATCCTTCCCCTTCGTCTGCAATATCAATAGCGATGCCATGATCGCCAGGCAGATGATGTCAGCGATGGCCAGCCGGAGGTTTCCTTGAGCGTAGGCAATCGCTGCCATTGGGAACAGGAAGATAACGGCAATTCGAAAGATCAATTGGGCGAGCTTGAGCTTCCTCCGCTCTTCCTTCGCCTGAATTGTCGCTGCCGTTAAGGTTTCTTCCATACAGCCCCGATAATTTTGATGTTTACGTTTAGATCATAGTAGGAATGGGTTCTTCGATTATTCTATCAACTTTCGATATTAATACAAACGTATTAGCTGCCTGCCTGTGCTGCCGCTATTTTTTCTGCTTACGGCGAAACAGGTCGGTTTTCAAGCTTGAGACCCGGTCGAGAAAAAGGTGGCCGTCCAAGTGGTCCAGTTCATGCTGAATGGCGATCGCTTCAAACCCTTCAGACGGAACGACTTTGAAATCACCGTTCTCATCCAGATACTGCACGACGATCTTTTCAGCGCGGGTGACGTTGCCGGTGTAGTCCGGGACAGACATGCAGCCCTCGCGGACGACCTGGCTGCCCTCGGTTTCTATGATCTTCGGGTTGACCATCTGCATCAGCCCGTGGTTCACCTGCTTTTTCCCCAGCTTGCTTTTCGAGACATCGACCACCACGGCGCGGCGCAAGTCGCCGATTTGCGGTGCGGCAACACCAACCGAGTGGCCGGCGTCAATCATGGTATCGACCAGGTCTTGCAGCAGTTGGCGGACTGAATCGTCAAAATCATCAACCGGCGCGCACATTTCTTTCAGGCGCGGGTCGGGATAAACCAGTACTTCTTTAACAGCCATCGTTCTTTTATAACTCCACGGCCAGCAGTGAGCGGACTGAAATATCGACCTGCAGCTTCTGTTTCAGTTCCACCATCCAACTCTCGACCGTTTCGATCTCGACCTCGTCCGGCAGGATGGCTTCGATCATCATGACGTAGACCGGGCGCTTTTCATCGCCAATCAGTTTGGTGTTGAGGTCGGTGATGTTGATCTGACGGTCACCCAGTTCCTTTGCCACTTGGTAGACAATTCCTGGTTTGTCAGCGCCGTAAACCGAAATCATGCAGAGATGGCCTTCAAGCTCAGGGCGTTCTTCGCCACCCGGCTTCAGGGTGCGGATGAAAACCGACAGGTTGCTCTCTTCCAGCTTGGCAAAGTCGTCGGCAAACTGTTCTTTACTGGTGATTTTCGGGTTGGAGATGATCAGGATCATGGAGAATTGACCACCGAGAATCGAGCAGCTTGAGTCGGCAATATTGAAGCCGTCACGATAGAGAATTTCCGTGACCTGGGAGACGATCCCGGGGCGATCGCGCCCGATAATGGTCAGTGCGAAGTATTGCATAATCTACCTCCAAAACGGGTAAGGCGGGCAAGCCCGCCAAATTTATCGAATGAAAAAAGAATCTTGTTACAAATCAGCCGGCAGCAGGCCAAGCATTGATAAACCACCTCGCCATTCCGTTGATTCCGCGAAACGCCGGGCAGCTTTGACAACTTTGTGGTCTGCATTTTTCTGATCGTAAGTCAGCCCGATGTTGACACCGATCTCAAAGTCGGTGACATCGAGGATGTTGATGAAAGAAAAGTTCGGTTTGGAGCCAAAAGCGATGGAGTAGGCCCCATCATCGGTTTTCAGGTAATCAACAACTTCGTTGTCTCTCTTCAGGATCAGGTCGAAACTGGAGTTGCTGAATTGGGGGTACGCTGCCTTCAGCGCGGCAAAGAAGGCTTCAGACGATTCGCGGCCGATCACTTTGATAGCGGTGTCCGGGCCTCCCAGGTCTTTCCAGTTTTCGATCCTGCCGAGAAAGATCGCTGCAACCTGGTCGAGGGTTAACCTGTTCAGGCCGACTTTCGGTCCAATGACAAAGACAAAGGGAACTTTGGCAAGAAACAGTTCAATTTTGCCCAGTTTCTTTTCTTCCGCGTTGAACGGGCGCCCGATCCTTCCAAACAGGTAGTCATCACTGTTTTTTATGCCACCTGCATGCTTTGCCGATGTGGCCGGGACGTAGAAGTGGTAGTCGGCTGCTTCCGGCTTTTTGCTTAAAAACTGAAAAAACAGCTGGGCGACTGCCGTTGAAGGCCCGGCCCCGGCGACCATCTGTTTGGTGTCGTCGGCCAGTGGGGCATTCGCACATGTCAGTGTGAAAAGGAGTCCTGCGAGTAAAGTCGCGAAACGCATTGGAAGAAACCCCAGCAGTGAATATTTAAGTCAGGTAATCGATTAATTTTACAAGCTAAAATTTGCTGGTTTTACTGTCAAGGGAATACGTATCTTAAAACCCCGCAAAGCTGTTGTCGAGTAACAGTAAAAGAAGCAGGAGGGTCATCGATAAGTTGGTCAGGTGGAAGAGTTTTTTGGCTTTCGGTTGTTTTTGTCGACTCTCGCTGAAAATTGCCAGACCGATCGCTGCCAGCCCGGCGAGAAAAACTGCGCGGAAAGAAGCAGAACCGAGGTAGCCGAAAAGTGGAAACTGCAGATAGCAGAACAGCAGCGCCAGCAACCAGTAGCTATTGATGCGCATCAACCGTTGCGTTGAAAAGGTCGTAAACAGGTTTGGCAGGCCGCTCAGTTGCAGATCTTTGCGGTAATGGCAGAGCAGCAGCCAGCTGTGGGGAACCTGCCAGAGGAACAGGGTAATAAACAGGCTGATGATTTTGACATCAAGCAGCGATTCGCCGGCAGCCGTCCAGCCGATTAATGGTGGTAGCGCGCCGCAGATCGCCCCCGGAAGGGCAGCAAATGCCGTCACTCGCTTAAGCGGCGTGTAGATGGCGTTGTACCAGATGATTGCCAAAAGACCGAGCAGCAGTGGCAGTTGTGATGGCAAAAAGGCCAGCAAAAGCAGACCGCAAACGAGCAAAACAGCGGTCAAGAAAAGGGCGGCTGAAGGGGGCAGGGTGCCCGCGGGGAGAGGCCGGTTACGGGTCCGCTGCATGCGAGCGTCAAGATCCCGCTCCTGCCACTGGTTCAGTGCCGAGCATCCAGCGGCTAAAAGCAGCACAGCAAAGCACACCTGAAAGCTTTCCAGCGACCAGCGCTGAGCGCCGAACAGGTTCCCGGTCAGTGCCGCGAAGGCCACCATTCCGGAGAGTTCAGCGCGGGTCAGAAGGCGCAGATCATTCAGTCGCAGCAGCAGCTGGTTGAGCGGAATTGTCGTAGTTTGCAGTTTTGCCATAGTGCTTTGTCTCTATTGCTGCAGCAGGTACTGCACCAGCGCATCGATCTCTTCGTCCGACAGGTAATCGGCCGAGGGCATAATCGCCGGGAAACCTTTGACCAGCTCTTTGTTTGGGTTGAGCAGCGCCTGCCGCAGGTAGGCCGCATCGACTTTAATGGTTTTCTCTTCGTTGTCGCGGATAATTGTCACCTGCCGGCTGCCGAGTCCTTTGAAGGTCGGCGCGATCGACTCACTACCGTCGTTTGAGTGGCAGCCGATGCAGCCGTTGTTTTCCAGCAGTGCACGGGCGTCGATTTTCGGCGCAACCGGTTTCTGCACCTTGCCGAGCAGGTAATCGACCACGGCCTGCAGATCTGCATCGTTCATTGTGTTTTCATCGTAGGCCGGCATCATCGGGTCGTATCCTGCCACCACTTCCGCATTCGGGTCGCGGATCGCACGTTTCAGGTACTCGGCGTTGATGGTGATTTCTCCGCCGCTGGCGAGATTTCTCTTCTGCCCGGCCAGCTGGAAGAGGCTGGGTGCAATCCCCTCGCTACCATCGAGGCTGTGGCAGCCGACGCAGCCGAGTTCGTTCATCACTGCCAGGCCACGCGCTTCTCCGCCCGTTGCTTTCGGCTGCTGCCAGGCGGCGAAATCTGCTTCGTTCAAAGCCTCGATACTAGTCGTCATATCTGCATGCCCGACCCCGCAATATTCAGCGCAGAAGATATCGTAGCTGCCTGGTTCTGTTGCTTCGAACCAGATGTAGGTCTCCATGCCGGGGACCGTGTCCCGCTTGATGCGGAAGGCCGGGGCGAAGAAGCTATGCAGCACATCAGTTGAAATCAGCTGCACTTTTATCGGTTTGCCGACCGGCACATAAAGCTTGCTGGCCCGCTGGCCGTCCGGGTATTCGAAGGTCCAGGACCACATCCGCGCCGTCGCTTTAACCTCAAGTGCGCCTTCCGGCACCTCGCGCAGGCCGGTATAGTTGGTCCAGCCGTACCAGAACATGGTCAGCACGATCAATGTTGGCAGCAGGGTCCAGATGGTTTCCAGCAAGATGCTGTGGGAAACCTCGGAGGTTGGTTCCGGGTGCTTCGAGCGATGATATTTGATCACTAGCCAGACGGTGACGACGGTGATTCCGAGCAGCAGAATCAGCGAAAAACCGAAAATGTAAATCAGAACGTTATCGACAGCCTGGGCCGTCGGATTATTCGCCAGTGCGTTCACGATCTCTCCTAACGATAGAGCACATCAAAGAAGGTCATGCCGATAAAAATCGCCAGTATCGTCAGCATCACCAACAGGCCGATTTTAAAGAGTTTCGATTCCTGCCGCAGGTGCATGAAAAAGAAAATGACCAGACTCGACTTGACCGAAGCAACCAGCAGCGCGACCCAGATGTTCAGGGCGCCCAGATCGAAGCGTGAGACCACGACTGTTACGACTGTCAGCCCGATCAGTGCGAGCCATATGTTGATGAATGTCCGGTAGGGAACCGGTGCGTGTTTTTCTTCGGACATGGGTTCACCTCATAGGATCAGGTAATAGAGCGGGAACAGGAAAATCCATACCAGGTCGACCAGGTGCCAGTAGAGAGCGCTGTTTTCCAGCAGGGTGTAACGATCGCTGGTCACCTTGTCTTTTGCCGTCATCACCGCAACCACTGCAATCAGGGTGGCGCCGATGAGAACGTGCAACCCATGCAGGCCGGCAGTGAAATAATAGAGGTTGAAAAAAACGGTGATTCCTGCCCCCATCTCGGCCAGATGCTCCGAACCGGGGTAAATGCCGTGACTGATTTCTGCCGACCACTCGAAATACTTGTTGATCAGAAAGACGATCGCCAGGGCAATAGTGACCCAGCAAAGCTGCAGGCACTGCTTCTTACGCCCCATCTGGATGGCGCTGATCGCCAGCGCGATCGTTAAACTGCTGGTCAGCAGCACAATGGTATTGGCCCCGCCGAAGTAAACGTTCAGCTTGTTGCTGGCCTGGCTGAACTCGGCCGGGTAATTGGTCAGTGAAACCGCGTAAATGATAAACAGCCCGCTGAACAGGATCACTTCGGTATAGAGGAACAGCCACATGCCGAAGCGGGCGCCGGTGTCGTCGCGATGCTCAATACTCATCGGCTACCACTCCTTTGTAGTCATAAGGGCCTTTGCTGACGACCGGATCTTTCGGGCCGAAGTTGTCCATCGGTGGCGGTGAAGGGATATCCCATTCGAGCGTCGCTGCGCCCCAGGGGTTTTTACCGACCGGGTCACCGGCACGACATCCGAGAAACAGGTTGACGAACATCATCACCAGGCCGACAGCCAGTATCCAGGAACCGAAAGTTGCTACTTGGTTAAGCGTCGTGAACTCTGGCAGGTAATCGTAATAGCGTCGTGGCATGCCCTGGATGCCGACCGCCTGCATCGACATGTAGGTGATATTGAAGCCGACAAAGAGCAGCGCCCAGGCCACCAGCGCCGGTTTGTGCTGATACATGCGGCCGGTGAATTTCGGCAGCCAGTAGTGCAGGGCGGCGAAAAAAGCGAAACCGGTGCCGCCGAACATGGTGTAGTGGAAGTGGCCGACGACGAAGGTGGTGTCGTGCAGGTGGATATCGGCTGCTGCCGCTCCCAGCGCCAGGCCGCCGAGGCCGCCGATGGCAAAGTTGAAAATAAAGGCGAGGGAGTGAAGCATCGGTGGTGCCAGCTGGATAGAGCCTTTGTAGAGGGTGGAAATCCAGTTGAATATCTTGATCGCGCTTGGAATCGCGACGATGAAAGTCAAAAAGGAGAACACCAGAACGGCAAAGTCGCTCATGCCGCTGGCGTACATGTGGTGTGCCCAGACCAGTGATCCGGCGAAAGCGATCGCCAGCGAGGAGAGCGCCATCGCCCAGTAGCCGAACAGTGGCTTACGGGCAAACGTCGGAATAACCTCCGAAATGACCCCCATTCCCGGCAGGATCATGATGTAAACCGCCGGGTGTGAATAGATCCAGAATAGATGCTGAAACAGGATCGGATCGCCGCCCCGCGCGGCATCGAATAAGCCTGCGCCAAAGGTCCGCTCGAGAATCACCAGTACCAGGGTGATTCCCAGCATCGGCGTTGCCAGCACCTGAATCCAGGCTGTAGCGTAGAGGGTCCAGACGAACAGTGGTAGCCGTCCCCAGCCCATTCCTTCAGCGCGCAACCGGTGGATGGTGGTGACAAAGTTGATCCCGGTCAGGATCGAGGAAAAGCCGAGCATGAATGCTGCGAAGGCCGCCAGGTTGACGTTGGTCGTGGTCTGGGTGCTGAAGGGGACGTAGAAGGTCCAGCCGGTATCAGGTGCGCCGCCGCCAGAGAAAATAGCAAGCAGGGCCAGAATCGCGCCGATGACGTAAAAATACCAGGAGAGCAGGTTCAGCTTGGGAAAGCTGACATCCCGCGCACCGATCTGGATCGGCATGATCAGGTTACCAAAAGCCGCCGGAATGCTCGGGATGATGAAGAGGAAGATCATGATGATGCCGTGGACCGTGAATGTTGCGTTGTAAGTCTGTGGTCCCATGATCGTCGGTCCCGGTGCGATCAGCTCCAGTCGAATCGCCAGCCCCAGGCAGACAGCGACCAGGAACATGGTGACGATGCAGCCCAGGTACATGATGCCGATCCGCTTGTGATCGGTCGACAGCAGCCAGCCGAGAATGCCGGAACGTGGGCTTTCCTTCCAGAAACCGGTATATGTTGAGGTCTGACTCATTTCTTCTTCTTTCTACCGCTGAGGATAAGGAACAGCATAAAGGAACCGAGAGTCAGCAGGATGACAGTGCCACTGACTCGCAGCAGGTTAAAAACATAACGACGCCCTTCCGGGTCGTAAGTAAAGCAGTATTCCAGGGCCTTGCGGATCGGTGTGCCGATGCGGCCTTCACTCGCCTCGTAGAGGGCCATGGTCAGGTCGAGGGGCATGAATCGTTGCCCGATAAGGTAGCGGACGATGGTTCCGTCCGGAGTTACCACAAAGGTGGCTACGGGGTGCAGGAACTCCTTGCCTTCCTTCGCAAAATAATACCCGGCGGCGTCTGTCAGCTGCAAAATATTTTCCTGTGTACCGGTCAGAAAATGCCAGGCGCCTTCCGGGAAAGGTTCCTGTATTGCTGTCAGGTAGGTTTTCTTATTGTGTTTGGCAAGCTCCACTGTTTCTTCGGGGTCGAAGCTTAAGGCGATGATTTCGTAATCTTCCCCCGGCACCAGCTTGACGTCAGGAAGCACTTGCGACAAGCCACCCAGCATGAAATTGCAGACGCTGCGACATTCGTAGTAGACAGGAACGATTAGTGTCGGTCGATCGATCAGTTGGCGTAGCTGGACATTTTCGCCAGCTGAATTTACAAAGCTCAGATCAAGGGGGATTTTTTCGCCAAGTTGCTCGACCAGTTCTATTCGTGGAGCAGAAACAGCAGAGCTTGTAAAAAGACAGAGCAGGATTATGTTCAGCAGAAATAGCCGTACCAAAATTGATTCTCTCTTGCCTGTGAGGAGTGGTGCGTAAAAAGGAACTACGAACATACGTTGCTGCTAAGTTTAGCGAATCAGTAAGGATTTGCAAAGGGCATGATTAGAGAAATAAAAGAGAGTTGGCAAGAAGGGGGCCGCGGCGTTATAACTTGACAGAATTTTCCGTCTGGAGATTGTCATGTTGGAAGAAGTCGAAGAACGTATAACCGAGCTGGAAATCCGTTTCAGCCATCAGGCACAACTGATTGATGAGTTGAACGAAGTGGTCACCGATTGCAACCTGCGTATCGATCAGCTGCAGAAAGAAAACCGGATACTGCGGGAGATGGTGAAGAGCCTGTCACCGGAAATGCTGGAGTCGCCGGATGAGTGACCTTCACCTCTCGCCGACGATGAAACGCATCCTGCTGGAGGCCTGTATTATCACCACGGTCGCTTTCGCCTTTGGGCTGATGGTCAATTACCAGATGGTGATGAACTCCTTTGCAGGTAAGTCGGTTTCTACCTCTGTCGAGAAGACCGCTGACGGTAATTCTACCGGTGGTGCAGTGACTGATCTGCTTTACCCCGACCCGGTCGATATGGAGGAGATCGATGACCTGTTAGCTGAGGGGGCTTTGCTGGTCGATGCTAGAAATAATGAAGATTACAAAGCCGGGCACCTGAAGAGTGCTATTTCGTATCCGATTGGGGATGCCGAAACCAAGCTTGAAGACTTTATGCAACAAGTACCCAAAGATCGAACGCTGATCCTGTATTGCAATGGCTTCGGTTGTCCTGACTCTTTCGATCTCGGTGTTTTTCTTCTGAACGCTGGCTATCAGGATGTTCTCGCCTACGAAGGTGGTTATCCCGAATGGCGGGACGCTGGGCGGCCGCTGGAGAAGGGACTATGAAGGAAAAGCTTTCAGCGGTTATCTATCATGTCAGTCGCCTGGTGCTGGCAGGTACATTTATTTATGCGGGTTACATCAAGGGGGCTGACCCGGTCGCTTTTGCCGGCCAGGTGGCCAACTACCAGATTTTACCCTACGCATGGAATTTCGTTGTTGCCGCCACACTGCCTTACATCGAGTTTTTATGTGGTGCCATGCTGCTGCTGAATCAGCGGGTGCGGCCGGCAGTGCTGGTTTTGTTCGGGTTGAATCTGATTTTTATGCTTTTGCTCAGTTACACTATTGCTCGCGGGCTTGATATTGATTGTGGCTGCTTTAACCCCGATGCGGAGAGCAAGACCAAGCCGCTGCACGCACTCTGGCGCGATGCCGGGCTGATGCTGTTGATGATTTCCACCTGGATGCTGCGTTACCGCCAGTCGTTGCCGGAAGATCGCGAGGATTGATGGCGACGGAAAACTGGCAGCAAAGTCTGAAAGACAGCATCAGCACACCGGAGCAGTTAGCGGAATATTTTCGTCTCGATCCGGCCCCGTTGCGGCAGGTTGCAGAGCGCTATCCAATGCGCATTTCTCCTCACTATCTACGCCTAATTGAACAGCCGGGGGATCCTATCTGGCTGCAGTCTGTCCCTGATCTGCGTGAGTTGGATGATGCCGGTCTGGTCGATCCCCTCGGGGAGGAGGATCTGTCTCCTGTCCCGGCAGTGATTCATCGCTATCCGGATCGGGTCATTTTTCTTGTCTCCAGCAGTTGTGCCACCTACTGTCGCTTTTGTACCCGCAAACGTAAAGTCGGCTGCCGCGAGTTGTCACTCAGTTTCAAGGAGTTGCGCGACGGCATCGACTATATTGCGGCAACACCGGAAATTCGCGATGTCATTTTTTCCGGAGGAGATCCCCTTTTGTTACCAGATCCTGTGCTGGCTGACCTGTTGGCAAGAGTACATGCGATCCCTCATGTTGAGATGATTCGCATAGGCAGCCGGGTACCGGTAACTTTGCCGGAGCGGATTACCGGTAAGCTCTGTCAAATATTGCAGCGTTTTGCGCCGATCTATCTGAATACACACTTCAACCACCCACGTGAGTTGACTGTTGAATCTGCTGCGGCCTGTTCCAGGCTGGCCGATGCCGGAATTGTCCTCGGTAACCAGACGGTCCTGTTGCGTGGGGTGAATGATCGCCCGCAGATTATCGCTGATCTTTTTCGTGGCTTGCTGAAAATGCGGGTACGTCCGTATTACTTGCACCAGATGGATCTGGTGCGGGGCGGTGAACATTTTAGGACTTCCATTAATACTGGCCTCAATATCATAAAAAATCTGCGTGGCCCAGTGTCGGGCTTGGCAAACCCTTATTATGTTATAGATCTCCCTGGAGGGAAAGGGAAGGTGCCGTTGGTACCGGACGACGTTGTTCGTGAAGGTGATCGCCTGCTGATACGGGCAGCCAGCGGCGAGTTGGTAGAATATTCAGATAAGGTTGATTGATAACAGAATCATGAAATTTTTGACTGGTTGGAACAATGTGGTCCGCTGGCGCTTGCTCGTTCAGTGGGCTTTTCTTGGTTGGTGTCTCTTTCTTGGTGTGCAGTTTGCGCTCTTCGTGCGTCATTTTGAACTGCTTGGCCAGACCGCTTATTATCCGCGTCCGCCCGGGGTTGAAGGTTTTCTGCCGATCGGAGCCCTCGTCAGTTTGAAAGCCTGGCTCACCAGTGGTTATTTCGATCATGTCCATCCGGCCGCGCTGGTGCTGTTTCTCACCTTTCTCGCTATGGCACTGTTTGCACGAAAATCATTTTGTTCCTGGCTCTGTCCGGTCGGAACCTTGTCTGAGGGATTGTGGAAGCTGGGGCGAAAAGTTTTTGGTAAAAACTTCCGCATCTGGCGCTGGCTTGATTTGCTATTCCGCGTGGCGAAATACGGGCTATTGTTTTTTTTCATCAAACTGGTGCTGCTCGATATGCCGAGCATGGCGCTGAAAGGCTTTCTGCAAGCTCCTTACTGGTCAATGGCAGACATCAAAATGCTACACTTCTTCACCCGTATGTCACCAACAAGCCTGGCAGTGATTGCCGTATTGACCGTGTTGTCGGTCTTTTATCAGAATTTCTGGTGTCGTTATCTTTGCCCTTATGGTGCGCTGCATGGCCTTTTCAGCTTTTTCAGCCCGCTGCGGATAGTTCGGAATCAACAGAGCTGTACCAATTGTGGCGCCTGCAGTCGGGCTTGCCCGGCGCAGATCGATGTGCAAAATAAAAAATACGTTTGCTCTGTAGAGTGCACCGGGTGTCTCACCTGTGTCACTCATTGCCCGGAAAAAGAGACATTGAATATCGCCTTCTGGAAACGTCCATTGCCAGGCTGGAGCTTTGCCTTGCTGGTACTCTTCCTCTTTTCGGGTGGCGTATTGATCGGGATGATGAGTGGGCACTGGGAGACGAGCTTGCAATATTCTGATTACCAGAGGTTGGTGCCACTGGCGAATCGTCTGTAATTTAGCTTGCTAGCCAGTCAGCGCTGTTTCGATCGCATGCTGCAGTTCTTCAATGCTGTAGGGTTTGCAGACCACCCCTTTGAAACCGTACTCTTCGTAGCGGGACATTACCGGGTCTTCGGCGTATCCGCTGGCGACCAATGCTTTGGCCTGCGAATTGATAGCATGGATTTCTTTCAGCGTCTCTAATCCACCAGGCCCACCAGGAATGGTCAGATCGAGGATCAGCAGGTCAAACTCATTCTGCCGGTATCTGCGTAAAGTTTTTTCACAATCGGTTGCTGTTTCTACTTTGTGGCCCAAGCTTTCCAGCATCTCGGAAACCAGATCAAGGATAACCAATTCGTCATCCATCACCAGAATACGAGCACTGTCAACGCTGTTTCGGCGGGTTGCTTTTGGCTTGTTATCTCCTTCTACCGGAGTTTTGTCGCTCGCAGGAATCAATAGGGTGAAAGTGGTGCCTTGGCCAGGGCTCGAATCGACCTCTATTTGACCTTTGTGGCGATGGATAATCGAGTAAACCGTTGCCAGACCCAAACCGCTGCCGGTTTGTTTTGTGCTGAAATATGGATCGAAAATTTTTCCGAGGTCTTGTTTGTTTATACCTGTTCCCGTGTCTCTAACTGATACTTTCAGATATTTTCCGGGAGACAGGTTTTTAATTTTACCGTCAGTGTTGTCGTAGTTCTGCAGGTTGATGAAGAGCTTTCCGCCGTCCGGCATCGCCTGGTTGGCGTTGGTGGTCAGGTTGGAAAAAACCTGCTGGATCTGGCCTTTGTCCACGTCAGCGGTCCAGAGATCTGAAGGTATGTCAAAGATCGCTTTAACGTTACTGCCGGTCAGGTCGAAGAGCACGACATCTTTCATCAGCTCTGTCAGGCTGACATGATCACGAATCGGCTCACCGCCTTTGGCAAAGGTGAGAAGCTTTCCGGTCAGGTTTTTAGCCCGTTCCGCACTGTTTTCAGCTTTTTCCAGATTCTTGAATGCAGGATGCTCCGTGTCCAGCTTGCGCTTGGCCATGGTGATGTTGCCGAATAACCCCATGAGAATATTGTTGAAATCGTGGGCAATCCCCCCGGCAAGGATGCCGATACTCTCCAGGGTTTGTATTCTTTGTAAATCGCTGTGAAGGCGCAGTTCTTCGCCGATGTCGCGGAAAACCAGGACAGTCCCTTTTACGCTCCCTTCGGTATCTTTGATCGGTGAAGCAGAGCAGGCGACCTGGTGTTCGCCGCCGTTTTTCATTTTCAACTGCGCATGGCGCAGTTTGGCCGTATGTGCGTCCGAGGTCTGAAGGTGATGGACAAAATTCTTTATCGGTTTGCCGTCTTCCGGATCAGCGAGTTGGAAAACATCTTTGAGATTTTGCTCCAGCGCTTCATTCTCTGACCAGCCGGTTAATTTTTCCGCCACCCGGTTGAGGTTGATGATCTTCTGCTGGAAATCGGTGGCGATAACGGCGTCGCCGATTGAGTTAAGAATGGTGCGTAAATGTTCTTCGCTCTCCCGCAGGTTTCTTTCAGCCTGTTTTCGGTCGGTGATGTCGAGAGCTGTAAACGTTATGCCTTCGCCCAGATTGTCAGGGTTTATCGGCGTAGAACTGAGCAGCACGTCGAACAAGCTTCCGTCTTTTCGCACCATCTGGGTTTCGACGGTGCCGGTTCCATGGTGACTAATCTGACGATACTTTTCTCGACCGACCCACTCAAACACTTCTTCTGTCAGGTAGAGTTTGCGAGCCGGCAGCCCTTCCAGCTCTTCCGCGTTGTATCCTGTCATCTCGCAAAACCTGCGATTAGGCCTGTGGATAACACGGTCTAAAGTGACGCCGATTCCGGTCGGAGCGACCCGCAAAATACTGGCTAAGCGTGCTTCACTGTTTTTAAGAGCGAGCTCGCCCTTTTTACTTTCGTCAATATCGGTGTGCATTCCTGCGATGCGGACCGGCGCGCCGTCAGCATCGTAAGTAATGACTTTGCCCTGGCCGAGAATCCACATCCAGTCACCATTTTTTTTCTTAAACCGAAACTTGGTTGTGAATCCTTCGTTTTTACCGTCTATGGTTTGTGAAATCGCTTCGAGAACCTGATCAATATCCTCCGGATGAACTCGGTTTTGCCATTCTTCATAGGCACAGGGAAATTCATGCGGGGTATAGCCGGAGATTTTGTAGTAATTGTCATCAAAATAAATTTTATTTTCCTGCGGGAACCAGTCCCAGATACCGCTGTTGGCTCCACGCAGGGCAAATTCCAGTTGCTCCCGGCTGGCTCGCAACTCTTCTCGTGTTTTATCGATATTCATACATACCTGGCCTCGGTTTCATCCCTCTGAATGGTTCCGGAAAATATTAATGTAATTATAGCAACAGTTTTTAGGGTTTCAGCAAAGGGGAAAGATTGCCGAAACGGGTTGCTGATTTGTCCAGTTGCTGCAGCTGGATGACAAAGTCGGCGTGCTCCGGGTGGTTGCTGAGATGAACGGCACGACGCTGATATTCCTGTCGGCTGAACGTTCCCCAGTTGACCAATTTGCTCAAATAGAGAGTTGCTCCCAGCTTTTCCGCAAGGTTGCCGAGAAGGCTGATTTCATGACGGTTGTTCTGTTGTACGACCATACTCAGGGTCAATCGACAACCCGTTGTTTTCAGGAAGTCGAGATTTTGCAGCAGCCGTTGGAAATCCCCTCCCGGCCGGTTAAGCCGATAGCTTTGCTCGGTCGCGGCATCGAGAGAGATTTCAATCTCACTGACGAGGGGCGGCAGGTCGGGCAGGCTCTGCCACATTTGCTTTGTCAGGAGTTGGCCGTTTGTGTGCAATCGTACCTGCTGCAATTCGGGGAAATCACGCTGATTAAAGGTTCGCAAAAGATTGTAATAGGTTGGACTGGCAAAAGGATCACCGAATCCGCTCAACGTGATGTGGTGAGCGTGAGGGATCAGCTTCTGCTGCAGAATCTGGCTGATGCGCTGCGCGCGTTGCAACTCGAGTCCGCTGGCTTGTTGAATTTTATTGCGACAGCTGGGGCAGGCAAGATTGCAGCTGTGGTCGAAGCAGAGGTTGAGTTGGCGTGGTAAAAATGAGACTTTTCCTTTTTTAGCGGCGATAGCCACTTTGAGCTCGTCATCTGCGACCTCATCAATGCACTTGACCGGGGCTGTTCTGTTGAGCAAATGCGGGCAGCGTTTTGCGCTGCAGTTGTGGAAGCTGCCGTTACTGACGCTTTTACGAATTTCCTGTGCGACCGGTCCGTTCCAGATATCATCGATGCTCTGTCGCAGCAGGTTACCGATCGGTCGTTTCAGCCAGGCCGGGCAGCAGAGAAAGACGCTGCCGTCCGGGTGGATTTCAAACCACTCGAAAGGACGGGTGCAGACAAGCTGTTGTTCTGATATGGTCAAAGGAATTCTCCAATAAAATTCCCAGGAGTTTTACCATGCATCTCCGCGCACAACAACTGATCGATCAGCTTGGACTGCAACCTCACCCAGAGGGCGGCTACTATCGTGAAGTCTACCGTAGCGGGCTGCAGGTGCAGTCCGAGAGCGTTAAAGAACTCCGTGCCGCGATGACCGATATCTATTTTCTGCTATCAGCAGGGCAAATCAGCCGCTGGCACCGGGTGGCCCACGATGAACTCTGGAACCTGTACGAAGGGGCACCGCTGAAATTGCATCAGCTCAGCCCTGACTTGTCGACCTGCAGCAGTCATCAGCTTGATGCCGAGGTCGGCTGTTTTAAGCACCTTGTTCCAGCCAACTATTGGCAGGCTGGAGAAAGTTGTGGCGATTATACGCTGGTAGGTTGCACCGTGGCACCCGGTTTCGATTTCAGTGACTTTTGCATGCTGAAAGATCTGCCGGAAACTGCGGCGAAGGTTTACGCTGATTTCCCGCAATTGGCTGCGTTGATTTGAGTCTTGTTTGGTCAGACCAATTGTTGACTGAAAAGGCGATCTTTTCTGTTGACACTCATGAGTGCCTCAGTTAAATTCAGCGGCCAAGGAGTTAAAACAATGTTTCGAGCTTTTTTGAACATAAACCTGCTGCTGGTCGTCGTAGTGGTGGTCGTCAACTGACGGCTCGCGGTGACCTTGGTTCGGTTGAGAATCGAAAGGGAGCGCGGGTCAGCAAGCCTGGCGCTCTTTGTTCACATAGATTGAACAGGCCGCGGGGCAAGCAACCGCGGCCTGTTTTTTTATTTGAGGAGATTGAGATGAAGACTGGAGCACAGATTCTACTTGAATGCCTGAAGAAAGAAGGGGTAAGTACCATTTTCGGCTATCCGGGTGGGCGTTCCCTGCTGGTTCACGATGAGTTGATGGACGATCCGGATATCAAGCATATCCTGGTTCGCCATGAGCAGGGGGCTGCACATGCGGCTGACGGTTATGCACGGACCACCGGGCAGGTTGGTGTCTGCTTGTCGACCTCCGGACCGGGCGCTACCAACCTGGTCACCGGGATAGCCACTGCTTACATGGATTCTGTCCCGATGGTTGCTCTGACCTGCCAGGTCCCGACCGCTGCAATCGGCAACGATGCTTTTCAGGAAGCCGATATGGTCGGGATTACCCGGCCGATCACCAAGCACAACTATGTTGTCACCGATATCAATGATTTGGCAAAAATCATTCACGAAGCCTTTTATATCGCCCGCACGCGACGCCCGGGGCCGGTACTGGTCGACCTGCCGAGTGATGTGATCGGAGCAAAGATCAAACCGGTGGAGTCAGAACCGGCCAAGCGACGGGGTTACCAGGAAAAGCCTTCCTTAAACCTGAAACAGATCCAGAAAGCTGCCGCGATGATCAATAAGGCCAAGCGGCCGCTGATCTACGCTGGTGGTGGCATCACCCTGTCGAATTCGACCGACAAGTTGCGGGCGCTGGCCGAAAAGGGGAACCTTCCAGTCACCCACACCCTGATGGGGGTCGGTATCATGGACCCGGACTCCCCCCTGTCGATCGGGATGCTCGGTATGTACGGCGCCTGGTATGCGAATATGGCGGTCAGTGAGTGTGATTGCCTGATTGCCATCGGCGCTCGCTTTGACGACCGGGTGACCGGCAACGTGGAAAGTTTTGCACCCAAAGCAAAAATCATCCATTTTGATATCGATCCGACCAGTATCCGTAAAGTGGTGCAGGGCGGCTTGCCGATCGTTTGCGATGCCGCCGAAGCCCTGGAGCCTCTGACCGAATTGATCGAGCCGAAAGATCGTAGCAGCTGGTTTGAAGATATCGCGTCCTACAAGGAAAAAGCGCCGCTGCCTCGCCCCGAACGGGATCACATTGTTCCTCACGAAGTTATGGAAGCGATCCATGCCATTGCTGGAGATCAGCCGGTGGTTGCATCCGATGTCGGTTTGTCGCAGATGTGGACAGCCAACTATCTGCCGTTTGCCGGCCCGCGTCAGTACATTACCAGCGGCGGACTCGGGACCATGGGTTATGCCCTGCCGGCGGCAATGGGGGCTGCGATGGGATGCCCCGAGCGGGCTGTTTTCGCCATCAACGGTGACGGTGCTTTCCAGATGAATTGCCAGGAACTGGCAACCTGTGCGCAATACAATATCCCGGTGAAATGTATCATCCTCAATAATGGAAAATTGGGCATGGTGCGCCAATTTCAACGCCTTCTGCTGGACAGCCGCTATGCTTCGACCGACCTTGGCAACCATGTCGACTTCTGTAAGGTCTCCGAGGGGTTTGGCGTGAAAGCCCTGTATGTCAAAAGGCAGGAAGATCTGCAGTCGGTTCTGCAGCAGGCGATGGATATTCCAGGCCCTGTCGTCGTCGAGGTGCCGATTCATCCCGATACCTACTCGTTCCCGATGGTTCTGCCTGGCAGTGATGCGACGCAGATGGTTTTCGACGCGGATTAGTGGGAAAACGAGGGGGTTCTCTGACGAGAACGGGATCGTAATGAACGGGGGCAGGTATTATCTGCCCCGTTTTTTGTTGCGCAGTTCAAACCGAGAAAACTCGGCTATACTTTCCTGAATCAGTGAGCGGATGTAGCTGGGAATTTTTCACGAGGAGTTGGACATGGCTGAATCGGTTATCAATCTGGGGGGCAGCGAAGGGAAGCTGATACAACAGCTCGCGCGCATGAGCAACAGGCATGGCCTGATCGCTGGTGCCACCGGAACTGGAAAAACGGTAACGTTACAGATGCTGGCTGAGGGCTTTTCACGCCTGGGGGTGCCGGTTTTTGCCGCAGATGTAAAAGGGGACTTGTCCGGGCTGGCCGCAAGCGGCAAACCACATCCGAAGATCGATGAGCGCCTGGCAAAGATTCCGCTGCCTGAGTACCGGCAACAGCCCTGCCCGACGCTTTTCTGGAGTATCGATAATGACCAGGGACACCCGGTGCGAACGACCATCACGGAGATGGGGCCATTGCTGCTGGCGAACCTGCTCGAGCTGAACGAGGCTCAGACCGGTATTCTCTACGCCGCCTTCGATATTGCGGATGATGAAGGAATGTTGTTGCTCGACCTGAAAGATCTGCGTTCGATGCTCAACTGGATGGGAGATAATGCCAAGGAGTTGCGGAACGAATATGGCAACATCGCCGGCAGTAGCCTCGGCGCAATTCAACGGCGCTTACTGGTGCTGGAAGAACAGGGGGCGGAACAGTTCTTTGGTGAACCGGCGCTTCAGTTGAAAGACCTGATGCATTGTGATTTTTCCGGTCGGGGCGTTATCAGCCTGCTCGATGCCAGCACGCTGATTCACCGCTCCCCGCGGGTCTATGCCGCTTTCCTGCTCTGGCTGCTGGCGGAGCTGTTCGAGCAACTGCCAGAGGCTGGTGACGCTGATCGGCCGAAGCTGGTGCTGTTTTTTGACGAGGCTCACCTGCTGTTCGAAGATGCACCGAAAAGCCTACTCGACAAAATCGAACAAGTGGTGCGGCTGATCCGCTCTAAAGGTGTCGGTATCTATTTTATCAGCCAGAGTCCCCTCGATATTCCGGAGGATATCCTCGGCCAGCTGGGGATGAAAATTCAGCACGCACTGCGCGCATTCACACCGAAGGATCGGAAAACGGTCAAGGCGGTCGCCCAGTCTTTCCGTGCCAACCCCAATATCGATACGGAGTCTGCGGTGACCCAGCTTGGCATCGGTGAGGCTCTGATTTCGGTGCTTGATGACGATGGCAGCCCGACGCCGGTCGCACGGACACTGATCTCCCCGCCGGAAGGCCAGATAGGTCCTTTGACGGAAGCTGAACGGCTGACAATGATGCAGCGTTCACCCGTAGGCAGTGCTTACGAACAGTCGGTTGACCGCGAGTCGGCCTATGAACTGTTGAAGCAGAAAACTGCCGAGCAGGAGAAACTGGACGCGGCGGAAAAGGCGCGACTGGAAGAGGAAAAAGCCGAACGGCAGATGGCGCGTCGCTCCAGCAGCCGGGGCGGTTCCCGCCGCCAGAGCACAGCTGAAGCACTGGTCAAAAGCGCCGCCCGCTCTATCGGCAGCCAGCTCGGACGACAGATCATCCGGGGTGTACTCGGTTCGATCTTCGGGCGAAGATAAAAGGAGAAAAATGATGGCGGATTTGCTTAACCACAGGTTCATCAGCGAGCGCTATTTTTTCCCTCGCCAAGGGTCTTTTTCCGACCCTTTCTGGGTTGACTGTGGCGATGCCAAGCTCGCCTGCAGCTACCATGAAATAGATCCGCAGGCAAAGACGCTGGTTCATTTTCACGGCAACGGCGAGATTGTCGATGACTGGCAGGGTGATTTCGTCGCGATCCTCCAGCAGATGGGGTGCAATGTTCTACTCGCTGAGCTGCGGGGCTACGGCCAGTCGAGTGGACAGCCCCAGTTGGGAAAAATGCTCGATGACGTAGTGCCGACGATTGAGGCGCTCGGCAGGCCTGCCTCTGAATTGATTTTCTTCGGCCGCAGTGTCGGTTCCATTTTTGCTATCGAGGCTGCAGCCCGTTTCCCTCAGGCGGCGGGACTTATCATCGAAAGTGGTGTGGCTGACGTGCTTGAGCGCCTGCTGTTGCGGGTGCACCCGCAGGAACTGGGTTGCAGCGCAGAAGAATTGAAAGCCGAGGTTGCCGAACGCCTGGATCACCAGCAGAAGCTCTCTGCCTATCCGGGGCCACTACTGGTTATGCACACGCAGAACGACGGGTTGGTCGATGTCAGCCATGGGCAGCGGCTTTATCAATGGGCGATCGGCAAAAAAAATCTGAAGATTTTCCCGCAGGGCAACCATAATGACATCATGTTTGTCAACGCACGTGAGTATTTCGCCTTGATCGCCGAATTTATGGCAGGTCTGGATTGAACGGGAATGTTGCTTACGAGTTACCCCAAAGCTTCTTTGCTGAGCGATTGAGGCTGGCAGCCGAGCAGATTGAAAAAGTTTTCCAGCAATCGGTAGGTGATGCCCCAGAGGAAGTGGTCGCAGTAACCGTCCATTTCGATAATCGGGTTGGTGCGCATGGTGCCGCGGAATTCGAAGGTTTTTTCGTGGCGGCGTTGCGGGCTGAGTAGTTCTTCTAGCGGCATCCAGAAGGTGTCGACGACTTCGCCATTCAGTTTGAATTGAGGCTTTTTGTCCAGCAGATAGACAAAGCAGGAAATCTGCACCGGCAGGTAGGCCCCTTTTAAATCATCCAACCGCCCCAGGTAAGTATTCCGCTGTAACCTCAGACCGATCTCTTCCCGGGTCTCCCGCTCTGCAGCCGCTTGCGCATTGGCATCCTGTGCTTCAATCCCACCGCCCGGGAAGGCGATATCGCCCGACCAGGGATCGCCGTCATATTCTGCCCGGCGGATAAACAGTACCTCGGGAACACCGTTATTTGCTGTCAGTAGCATGGCGACCGCTGCCTGACGTTTATCGACATTTTCAATAATCGTGGGTTGATACTTCTGCAGGCGGGTTATGATCTGCTCAAGTGTCATCGGTTTTCTCTGGTTTCTGTTGGCGCCAATAAAAAAAGGGCGGACAAAAAGCCCGCCCTTGCTTGTGAGTATAAGGGGAAAATCAATTGATCGGCAAGGCATCAATCGTTTTCAGTAATTCACGCCATTCCGGGCTGGCAGCAAACATTTTGGCTGCTTTGACCACCGGCAGGTGTGCGTTTTTTTTGTCGTAAGCCAAGCCAACGGAAATCGCAGCGTTGAAGCCATCGACCGGGAGATGATTGTAGAGTTGGAAATTCGGCATGGCGCCGAAAGCGATAGCGTGAGCACCTGCGGGTGATTGCAGAAACTTCGAAGTTTCATCATCGTATTTGATGATCTTGTCGAACCTGGCGGTCTGGAAAAAAGGATACTCCCTTCGCAGGGTTTTGAGCAGGGCATCATCACTGCTTTTGCCGATCAGCATGATCGGCGCGTCGTTGCCACCCACTTCTTTCCAGTTGGTAATTTTTCGCGTGTAAATCTGCTCCAGCTGTTTCAGGGTGATCCCGTTGGCTTCAGTTTCCAGGCCGACAACAGCGATCACAGGAACGTTGCCGAGCAGGATCTCCTCCTTGCCCATCGATTTTTCATCCTGCTCCAGCGGGTTGGCAATCCGACCGAAGATAAACTTGTTGGTGGTCAGGACACCACTTTTATGGCGGATTGGGGTCGCCATAACTTTGAAATCGTATTCTGCACAGGCGAAGTTGTGCCGGAAATGCTCAAAAAACAGCTGAGTGATTTCCGTCGATGCAGCCGCACCGGCAATCATTTCGGCTTGTTGTGCCCAACCACCGAAAGGGGAAAATAGCAATATAAGCAAAGCACCGGTGAGGATTTTTCTAGCCATGCAACACTCCCACTCTATGAAAACTAGAAGAGGCTAATTTGTGCATTCTATAAATAGGGTTAGAAAAAATCAAGGATCGCGCCGATAAAATGTTTTTTTGCTATCAGTAAAGAGGCTTTTCCGTCCCCGTTTATTGAGCGCGTGAAACAAACCGGCATTCACGGGTGTCGACTTTAATCCGTTCCCCTGCTTCCAGATAGCCGGGAACTTGCACCGAAATTCCGGTTTCCAGAATCGCTTCCTTGGTCTGCGCTGTAGCAGTCGCATTTTTGATTGCCGGGGCGGTTTCGGTCACTTCCAGCTCGACCACCTGCGGGACTTCGAGGCTGACAACCTGGTCGTTGAAAACGCCAAGTGAGACTTCGCCGCCTTCCAGCAGGTAGCCTTTGATATCGTCGTACATGTCGCCTTCGATTTCGTACTGTTCGTAAGATTCCTGGTCCATAAAGACGCCGCCGTCGCCGGAGGCGTAAAGGAACTGGCCTTTGCGGCGGTTGAAATCGGCCTCATCGATGCGGTCGCCCGATTTGAAGGTTTTCTGCAGCACCTGGCCGCTGATCAGGTTGCGGTACTTGGTTTTTATCAGGGTGTTGCCGCCTCGGGCTGTCGGGGACTGCTGGGTGACGTCGAGCACGATGCAGGGCGCGTCATCCAGTTGCATTACGGTGCCGCGTTTCAGGTCGCCGGCGTTAATCATGTCGATCTCCTTGTTTTACGAATCGGTGGTGATGAGGTTTTCTTCTTTGCGAAAAGCTGTGCCCTGGAACTGGGCGATCAACCTATCCTCTTCGTCGCTGATGCGAACCTCGTAAGTTCCCAGCTTCCTGTTCAGCGACAGTTCTTTCGCCTCGGCGAAAAGAACGCCGTCATAGGCTGCTTTGACGAAGGACATGCTGGTATTGATTGCCAGCGCCAGTTGGCCGTGGCTGTTGGACGCGACGGCGAAGGTGAAGTCGGCCAGGGTGAAGATTGCTCCGCCATGAACAGTTTTGGCTCCGTTGAGATGGATCGGTTTGATCTCCATCTTTGCTTTGGCCCAACCGGGGCGGCCATCAAGCAGTTCGATGCCGCAATGTTTGGCAAACTGGTCGTTCTGGCGGAAAAAGTCGAGTTTGTTCTCCACGGTTTTATCCTTTGTGCTTTAGGGGCTCAACTCCAGAAGCTGTCAAGCTTGTTCTTGCCCAGGGGACGAGGGTTGTGCAGGTCCTCGGCTCGATTTGCTTTGGCGCGGCACTTTCCGCAAACAAACTCTGGTTTGTCGGAGCGGCGATCGATCTCTTCCATCAGCCCTTGTGCCTTGAGCTGGCACATTTTCAAATCATCTGTTTTCTCGGCCATTTTTCAACTCCTGCAGAAGAAGTACGAAGATAGTTGAATGATAGCCCGAGTCAAGATAAATCGAAAGCCCACAGCCTTTAGCTGGAAACAGAAAACGGGCCGCCTCGATTCAAGACGACCCGTTTCAATGTTTGAAGAACTGCAAAAGGACCAACAGCAAAAGGCAGACAAAGCTGCTGCCGGGAACCCTGCTGAACTTCGGTTTGTTTTTTGCCTGTGGTTTGGAACGGCGGTAGATGCCATCCTCTCCGCAGCTGTAGGGACTGTTGCTGCGCTCGATCTCCAGGTAGTAGTAGAAGTTGAAATCCGGTTTATCGCGCGGCTTGTGTTGCCCTCTCTTGTGTGGCGAAGCGCGGGCCTGCGCGGGCCTGCCCGGAGGTGGGTCCGGTTCTTCGAAAATAGCATCGAGGAGCGAATGGAGAAATTTATTGAATTTTTGTTGCGGGTCCTGTTTTGGCGCCGCTTTTTTCCCTGTTTGTGCTTTTTCTTTTGCAGGTGCAGGCTGGGGTGGCGTCAGCGTTCGATCATAAGCCTTGCGCAGTTGTTCATCGCTGAGAACCCGGTAGGCTTCACTGAGTTGGCGGAACAGTTCGGCCGCCGCTTCCGAGCCGCTGTTGGTGTCGGGGTGGAAGCGTTTGGCCATACTGCGATAAGCAGCTTTAACCTGTCTTAAATCGGCATTTTCCGGGATGCCGAGAATCTGATAATGGCTGATCTTCATGAATGAACGTCCTCATACATTTGGACCCCATCCATGGAGTCGGGCAGGCTCTGCCGAAAATAACAACAGAGCACTACCCTCTTATCGGTAACCGGCGCGGCCGATTTTAATCTTTTTTACGTATGCTGGAAGCTGACATCGACATCCTGGCGGTGGGCCGGATCGATCTTCCACAACTCGCGGGCGGCAAAGTTGAACAGCCGTGCGACAATCACATCCGGGAACTGATCGAGCCGGGTGTTATAGATGGTGACCGAAGCGTTGAACAGTTCGCGGCGGTCGGCGATCTGGTCCTCCAGTTCGGTGATCCTGGCTGAAAGCTGGTGGAAGCCGGTATCCGCCTTTAGCTCCGGATAGCGTTCGACGACCATGAACAGTGACTTCAGGGTGTCGGTCAGCATGTTCTGAGCCTGCATGCGGTCGTGATCATTGTTGGCTGTGTTGATCGCCGAGCGCGCCTTGATCACTGCCTCCAGGGTTTTCTGCTCGTGCTGCATGTAGCCTTCGCAGACCTTGATCAGTTTCGGCAGTTCGTCGTAGCGCTGCTTTAACAGCACATCGATATTGCTCCAATCCTGATTGATGTTGTTTTTCAGGGCGACGAAGCCGTTGTAGATGATGATGACGTAAAGCACCACCGCCGCCAGCAACAATAAAATAACTCCCAAAACAATCCAGCCAGTCATAGTCTCTCCTTTATCCGCTTCAGGTGAAAAAGTTCAACAGGTTATTGATGCCCCAGGCTGCCAGGCCGACTGCAGCTGCCAGCATAAGACTGGCATAAATGGCGTATCGGCCGGTCAGGCGCTCTTCTGAATGGGTTTCTGCGATCACCATCGGTCGACCTTTCTTTTTGCCGATAACGATATGTTCTTCCTGCTTTTTTCTCTGTTTTTTCTTCTGCAGTTCTTCCCGCAGCACCTTGTCGGCCACTGCCTGCCGGGCGCTGTCCCACTCCTGTTCACTGATACGGCCGTCGCCATCGGCGTCAAATTGCTCAATCGCCTGCGGGTTGCGCTTCAGCTCACGCAGCGCTTCGACTTTCTTCTGCGCCATGGTCGGTTCATTTGAGCGTTTTACCGATGCAAAGCCAAGCACGTAGAGCAGAGTTCCTTCGATGACGACTTCTTCGACCCACTTTTCATCCGAGTCCGCGGGGTGGTGCATGTCAAACATGCCTGTTGTCCCGGGCCGCCCTTCATACTTGGTGCCGGCGCTGACCCGGCAGCCAGCAGGGTCGATTTCGACTTTACCGGTGTCGTCTTCCAGCAGAAAAGGAACCGAATCACTGGTGCTGCTACTGGTGACCTGCCACTGGTTGTTTTCCCGCCGGAACTTGGTCAGCCGGTAGAAAACGCAGGGAATCTGGCTCATCGGCGAAATCAGCGCGTATTGCCGGATTGCCCGCCCTTTGACCTCGACCATGCCCATGGCGATCGAGCGTGCTTTGCTGGTGGGCGTGTTTTCGATCTGCCGCTTCAGTCGGATGAAGGAGAAACCGGACCAGACCAGCAACGCCGAAAGGAGCAGGAAGATGAACCCGGACTGAAAGGCTTTGGCCGCCAGATCACCGAAAGAGTCACTGCTGTCGAGTTCAAACAAGGCTACAATGGCGATAGCAATGGCAGCCCCCGCACTGCCGAACCAGAAACTCGGCTTGCTCCAGTTACAGGTGGGGCGAATCGGTGGGGGCGCCGGTAAGCCTTCTTCCGCGGTGACCGGTGGCTTCTTTTCTTTTACTGGGTCGTCCCGCTCGATCTCCTTGGCAATTTGTTCTGCTATCGGCAGGATCTCTTCGACCTGCGATCCTGCCGCCAGAGCCGGGTTCTGTGTCAACATGGCGGCTGCGATGCTGTCGCGCAGTTCGCTCTCTTTTTCAGGGGCTGATGTCAGAACCGGACCAGCTCGCAGAATGTCGGCGCGCAGCCAGCCGTAACGTGCCAGGCTGAGCTGATTTTGCCTCTGTGTATCGGGTTCGTCCGGGGTTTCCCGGCGCAGGTTGCAGCCGGGCAGGTTGACCAGACCAAAATCGGTTGCCAGGGTGAATTCCCCTGCGTATTCCTCGACCAGTTTAAGAATGCGGTCGAGGTTTTGCGTCGCGCTGACTGTTGCCCGTTCGCCCAGCCCTTTCGGGTCGAATTTGCCGGGAAAGATTCGTACTGCGTCGATAACAGTGTTGTCTGCATCGAGCAGGTAAATGTCGAGTATCGGCTTGCCCTGCAGGATAGTACGGAAAACTTTATGCTCTGCTATGTGGCGAACATTGTCGCGGCCGCGATATGCATGGCTGGAGAGCAGCTGGGATACACTTTTTTCCGCCAGTGCCCCTGACATCTCGGCGAAGAGCACCAGCAGATTTGCGCCCTTGGGGATGACCACTTCACGTTTCTGGGTGGTGAAGACGATTTTTTCGTTTTCAATGCTGAGCGAGCGTAGCCGGAGCGGAACAAATTCCGGTTTGCGTGGATCGACCAGATAGTGAACAAAATTGTTCGCTGTCAGCAGCGGAGAAATCTCCTCCAGTGCTTTGCGCTCACCTTTATGCAGTAACGACAGACCGCGGCCGACCAGACGCTGGCGAGACTGGTAGATATCCAGACCGTACTTGCCGCTGAGCTGCTTGAGTAGTTCAGGCAGATTGTCGGGCGGTTGTTGCTGTTGCTCAACGATCAGGTATGTCATTGCGCTCATTTGCCATTAATAGAAAGTTTGAGGATTTTAATAACTTACCCGCTAACACCGATCGAGGCAAGAGGTATGGCTGGTTTTATCTGCAGAAAAGACTTTATTCGCTGACCTTGCGCCGCAGCGATTTCAATTGGCCTCGTTTGTTCTTCTTCTGCAACCGTTTCTCTTTGGCTGCTTTGGTTGGTTTGGTAGCCCGGCGTTTCTTCTTTTGAATAAAGGTTTTTGCGATCAGATTTTTCAGCTGTTCAAAAGCGAGGAACTTGTTCTGCTCCTGACTGCGACTCTGCTGAGACTTGATGACAATGATGCCATCTTTGCTGATGCGGTGATCCTGCAAATTGAGCAGCCGTTCCTGCACTTCCTGCGGAAGGGATGAGTTGCGAATATCGAAGCGCAGATGGATACAGGTCGCAACCTTGTTGACATTTTGCCCGCCCGCTCCCTGCGCACGAACTGCCGTCAATTCGATTTCGCCAAGAGGAATACTCAGCCGGTTTGAGATTTGCAACTCGCTCATGTTGTTTATTTTTCAATCTGTTCTATGCTGCGGTTGCTTGCTTTTTGCTTGATATCCACCCCGGACATCATGGAGTCAATCAGGTAAAAGCAGACAGAGAGTACCACAAGCAGCACTAGCACCAGCAGCGCGCGTTTGAGCATTTTGAGCGGCTGCCACAGGGTCAGCGCCGCCAGGATTCCTGCAGCGATATAGAAGGGGATCGGGGAGGCGCTGTAGAGGTCGAACAGCCAATCGGTGATCATTTGGTAATCCATGCTTTTCCCTTTTCAGTTTCAACTGAATCTTTTCACGCGGATATGGCGCAGTCCGTACCAGAGTAGCATGACCAGCGCGATCAGCGGCAGGGCTGGCAGAAAGAGTCCACTGGTCTGTGCCAACAGGATGGCGCCAGTGAGAGCGAGTAGCGACACCGGCAGGTAGCGGCCGATCTGCCGGCGTCGCGCAAGTTTTTCTCCCTCCGGTCCGAGCAGGTTGTCATTGATTTTATGGCGATGCGCGACGATGGCGAAAAAGACCACCATGATCCAATCGGAAATGCCGAACACCGGGGTGACTCCGGTTGCGCCCGGAAACGCTAACTTGACCAGGATCATATCGATCAGCGGTGGCGGGCCGGTCGGGTCGAGATAGTGTTGCTTGATCTGCTCGGAAAAGATCGCTGTCGGGCCAACACTCCAGCTGGCGAAATCGGCCAGCGTCATCGCCAGGCAGACCGGGATGAGTTCCCACAGGCGTTTAACATAACGCGCAAGCGCCGCGCCGACTAATGTTCCGGTCAGCAGCAAAAGTCCCGATTGCAACGTTGCCAGCCAGGTTGTTGCCGGGAACTGGTGCAGCAGCCAGATAGCGGCACTGAGGATGAATCCCCAGAAAATATAAAAGCCGCGGCTGCGGTCTTCCGGGTGCAGCAGCAGAACCGGCAAAAGGAGCTGGGCCGCAGCAAACAGCTGCAGCAGCAGGAAAACCCCGTTTAACAGGATCGACTGCACAGGCAACATGTCGCCCAGCAGATAGAGAAGAAATACTGCAGCGCACCAGAGCAGGTGGCAACCGCTCAGCAGGTAGATGAGGCGGCGGTTTTCCGGGCTGAAGCTGGTGAAAGAATGCAGTGCCATGGAATTAAACCTTCTGCGGCGGTAACGGGTTACGCAAAAGAATGACATCTGCGCCGATAAATTCAACCTCGGCCGCATAATGTTGGGCCAGCCAACGGAAGCTATCCCGGCTGTAAAAGCAGATATGGGTCAGATCGCGGATATAATGCCAGCCTGCGAAGGCCTGCTGGTTGCGCACCAGTTTGGTCATTATGGCGAGAATCCCGCCCGGTCGCAGCAGCGAAAACAGTTGCCTGAATTCATCTGCCGGGGTGCGCAGATGTTCAACCACTTCGGTGGCGCAGATGAAATCGTAGTCCTGCTCCAGCACGGATGTATCAGGCTGATAATAGGGATCGTAGAGCGCAACCTTGTGTCCCGCTTCCGTCAGCATTTCCGCCAGTGCCGGGCCGGGGCCGCAACCGAAATCGAGCCCGGATGATCCCGCTGCGATTCGCTCCTGCAGCGGATCTGTCAAGCGGGAGAGAAATTTACGATAACCGCTATCGGCCGGGTCATTGTGATGTAGATCATATTCAGCTTTTTCAGCTGAAGAGGAAAGGTGAAATCGTGGTGGAACGAAGACCAGCCTGCAAGCGGAACACAGCAGGTAGGGTCTGTGCTTATTCTCGAAGTAGGGGGTCGTGTCGGTACAAAAGCACAACGGGCATGCGACATGTTCAGCCATGAGTTGCCCCTCCCGCCCTTCAGAATTCTCTGGCCGGCTCCTGACTGAGTTCCATCAGATATTCTTTCAGCCGGTTGGTGAACAGGTCATTGTCGATGTTCAGCTCCGCCAGGCGGACGATTTTACCATCTTCAATGATGTACAGCTCGTTAGCTGTTGCGCCGTGGGCGCTTTCGCCGCGTGGAACAAAAATGTTGAAAACCTGAACCTTGTGATTGCTATCAGGCTGAACGGGGGGCTGCCCATCCATTTCCCGGTGCAGGTTGTAGATGATTTCGCAGATCAGGGAATTGGCTTCATTTATCTGCCAGGACCGGTCAAGGGCGAACAGCAGGCGATTGAGGATCGCCTTGGTCGCGGCAGTTTTTACCAGCTTGCCGGAAGAGATCGAACCGTTGACGGCTTTATCGATATCTTCAGCGGTGGCCAGCTTCCAGTCGGTGTCGTTGTTTAGTTGCATCTGAGTCCGTTATCAATTGAAGATTAGTTTTGGTTAACGGGTGTTGAGTTTAACAGCTTGCAGATTGCAGGGGAAGAAAATTAATTTTTAGCTGCCAGCTGGGCAATCACTTTGCAGGTCATCTGTTCACTGTAATCGCTCAATTTCCAGTGACCGGGGCTCCAGCCTTTAAGGAAACGGTGGAAATCAGCCCAGGCAAATGGATAGAGCTGTCGCCAGTCAGCTTCCAATGTTTTTCTGTCGACGGTCGGATGATGTTTCTGCAGGCTTTTTTTTAACTCGGCGAAATAGCAGTCGAGCAGCTTGTCTTCATAACGACGGCAATCCTCTTCATGCAGGCAGCTGCCGATGAAATACGCAACATCTTTCATGCCGCATCCGCCGCCGACATACTGAAAATCGACAGCTGCAACACGGTCACCAGTCGGGGAAAAGCAGAAATTCGCAAGTTTGGCGTCGCCATGGACGATGGTCTGAAAGGGTGACTGATCCAGCCGCTGATCAATCTTCGCCGCCGCGTTTTTCAGTGGGATATCTTCGAGCGCCGCCAGTTCATCCGGTCGGGTGGCAAGGTGCCAGTAGGTGCCTTGCGGCCAGAGTCCTTGCGGGTTGCGGCCGAAAAACGTGGCGTGAAAGTTGGCTAGCCAGCGCAGACAGACTCTGATCTCTTGCCAGCTGACGCTCTCGCGCCGGGCAGGGAAACCACTGGCGTCCAGATCTTCCAGCACGATCAGAACCTCTTGCTCCCGGCTCTCTAATGCCAGGCAATGTGGAACAGGGCAGGTGTCGTCACATGCTGTACTCCAGCTTTCGTACCATGTGGTTTCGACCTGGTAGGAGCGAAGCTTGCGCTGATGGGAGAGATTGCTGTTCCAGCCACGTGGATGCTCCCGATCGCCGCCGAAGTCGACATGCTTGACCACCAGAGATGGCAGCTCAGAGCCATGCAAACGATAGCGCCGGATTGTTCCGTAGCCGCTCCAGAGCTCTTGAATCACTTCGAGCAGTTCAATCTTTTCCGCCTTGCCCGCGGCTCTGATGATGTCGGGGAAGTCACTGTGCATGGTTGCCTGATGTAGCTGAAATCACGGTTGCGGTCAAGGCGAACAAAAAAGACGCCGGAAAACTTCCCGGCGTCTTTGAGGTACAGGGTGCGTTGTTGGATCAGTATCTGCCGAAATCGTCATCATCCAGTTTGATCTGTTGCGTCGACTCGATATCTCCCCAACCCCCTGTTGCCGAATTTGTTGGCGGAGCCGAGGGTTTTGGAGCCCTGCTCGCTGGAGAAGATACTGGAGGACGCGGTAGCGGCTGCGCCGGAGCCGCCATATTCGCCAGTTTGAACTGTTGCAGCATGCGATGCATGTCGGCGGTCTGTGCCGACAGCTCTTCGGCAATTGAGGCGCTTTCTTCGGCCGTCGAGGTGGTGTTCTGGTTGACGTCATCCAGCTGCTGCAGGCCTTCGTTGACCTGCGAAATGCCCATCGATTGCTCGTGGCTGGCAGCGGCGATTTCTTCAACTAGGTCGGAGACCTTGGTCACATTTTCGACAATGCGTGCCAGTGATTCGGCGGTCTGGTTGGCAATTTGCGCTCCGTTGTCTGCTTTTTCCACCGAGCCGGCGATCAGGGTGGAGGTCTCCTGGGCCGCCTTGGCGCTGCGGCTGGCGAGGTTGCGCACCTCTTCGGCGACAACGGCAAAGCCTTTGCCGTGCTGCCCGGCTCGTGCTGCTTCGACAGCAGCGTTCAGCGCCAGCAGGTTGGTCTGGAAAGCGATCTCGTCAATGACCTTGATGATCTTGCTGATGTCCTGCGCCGAGGCGTTGATCTCTTCCATTGCGCTGATCATCCCCTGCATCTGGCGACTGCCTTCATCCGCGGCCGATTTTGCTACGTTCGAGATTTTGTTGACCTCTGCCGCATTTTCGGCGTTGTTCCGGGTCTGTTCATTCATTTCGGTCATGGAAGCGGCGATTTCTTCCAACGCCGCAGCCTGCTTGGTCGCACCGTTTGCCAAATCTGCGCCCTGCTCGGCAACCTGTTGTGATCCTGTTGTAATCTGTTCGCCGGCACATTGAACGGTATGCATGACTTCGGTCAGGCCCAGGCAGGCTTTACGCAGCGGTGCCGAGATCAGACCTTTGGCCTGGAAAGTGAAATCACCAGCAGCCAGTCGGTTGAAAGCTTCCAGAACCTCGTCTTTGAGGTTGTCGGCGAAACCGTTCATGGCGGTCGCCAATCGGCCCAGTTCATCCTGCCTGTTCGTCCTGATACGCCGGTCCAGCTCACCCCGTTCCAAACCTTCGATCATCTCCATCGACTCGCGGACAGGATTAACGACTGCGCGAGTGGCAAACCAAGAGATCGCAACGCCAACAAGAATCAGCAGGACAATAAAGAGCCCGCTGGCCCAACCGAGGGAAGAGGCGAGGGCGGCATCAGCGGCATCGAGGGAATGAATGATTTCGAAAGCACCATGCATTTCGCCAACTTTCCAGTTCTCCATCTGGGCGCCTGTTGGATCGACCCCGCGCGAGTTCCCCCAATATTCTTCTGATTTGGCCGGATCGCCATGGCAGTAGAGGCAGGATTCAGTCAGATAGACTGCGCGGAAATAGTGAACGTTGTTCCCTTCCTTATCGATAACGTGATACTCATCCAGCCGCTCACGTTTCATTTTTTTGAGGATTTCACTTTCCAGTGCGTCTGGAGTATTACTGCTGTTGCGAGGGTTGAACTTTGGAACCTTGAAAGTGTAACCGCCTTCTTCTGCCTTGCGCATCGCAGAATTCCAGGCAGTCACGACCGGAACTGCGGCCAGTACTTTGTTCAGCTCGCCATTATTGCCCCATTCTTTGAGCATGGAAACGTTGAACATCCCTGTTTCCCACTTAAGCTCCTCTTCCATTCTGGTCGATTCTACAGTTGTGGCCAGAATTCGAGACTTGCCGACATAGTCTTCCAGCACCCGGTTTTTCTCATGGACGGCAAAAGAGATGAACAGGGCACAAAGGAGCATGGCCGGCAGCAGAACGCCTCCGGCAACCAGTTTTGTTCTCAGGGATAAATTTTTCATCGGACATCCTTAGCACAATGCAGAAGAGAAAAATTAGCTTCCTTTTCTTAAGCAACACTTAATAATAGCCATTTCTCTTCAAAATTCAATACGCTGATGCAAAAGATTTTGTCCCTTGGCGGCTGGCCTGTCCATGAGTGCTGTGCTACCGTAACGATCTCGAAAGAAGGGCGATATGAATTGGCAGGTCTACATAATTCTTTGCTCCGATGATTCCCTTTATACAGGCATCAGCACCGATGTTGAACGCAGGTTTCGGCAGCACCGGGACGGCGGCGGAGCCAAATATTTTCGCGGTCGTTTGCCCTTGCGCGTCGTTTACCGTGAAGATGGTCATGATCGCAGCAGCGCAAGCCGCAGGGAGATTGAAATCAAACGGATGCCGGCGACTGAAAAACGGCAATTGGTTGCTGCTTTTGCAGCAGCGGCCGGTGTCTCTCTTTCCAGGGATGGAGCGAAATTGAGGTGATATGAAGAATAAACTGATCAGACTCGTGGAATTGATTCAGGATGGTTTCAGCGATGATTTGCTGGAGGCTTTTCGGACCGGCGGCGATGAGTCATTGGAAACACGGCTGAGCCTGCTTGCGGAGGCCCGCAGCTTTCACCAGAATCGCTCCGAGAACTTGTGGCTGGAAGCTGGGAAGAAGCGTACGCCGGAGGAAAAGCAGGCCGCAGCACAAGCCGAGCTGGCCGCTTTTTTGTCCGCATATCTTTCCGGTGACGCAAAAGAGCATCTCGACAGTGGGGTGGATGCGTTGGAAACGCTCGGTCGCTATGCCGAGGTTGATCTCGTTCGACGCTTGGCAAAATGTTGAACGTGAAAGAATTGAGCCGGACTTAGCGTCACCCGGGCCGGTTGCTACATCGACAAGCTGGCAAAAGCGTTGCGTATTTTCATCTTGGTATCTCTGTTCTCTTCCGCGCTGCCATCGACAAAAAACTCGATTTCGTCGATGGAAAAACCGACCCGTACCGTGTGCTCATCGGTGTTGAGCCGCAACAGCCATTCGTAGCCCTGGTCAACCCACTCAACTGTGGGGCGCAGGCCGTGACCTTCGGCGTAACGAAGCGCAACTTCTTCCAGCATCTGTTTTCCTTTTTCCGTGTTGTTCATGTTCTCGTCCTTTTGATTGGATTGCATTTCAAAGAAATTCTTTGCGCCTTTATTTACGCCTGAAATCCTGAACCTCAGGCACTTGGGAGTCAGTTAAAATTCGTAGAATCCGGTTGATATCACCAGCGGTCAGTTCGGCTGTCGGGATGAAAAAGAAAGAGTTGCGGTCGTGGTAAAGCAGAAAGCCGGGGTTCAGCCTGCGATAGCCGATAAAGTTGTCCCACGGCTGGCTGTAGCCTGAGTTTTCACTGCGGACCGAAAGTTCTTCCGGGGATACGGAAACGGTCAGCTCTTTGCCGAAAAAAGGGTGCTCGCTGGCAGCCCGCAGCGATTTATAGATCAGCAGGTGCTTTGACAAAACACCGAAGAAACCGGTTGCCAGCAGCAGCCCGGCGACAAGCTTCGATTCGTAATAACCACCGAATCCGAGCGAGCCGATGAAAATACAGACCGCTCCCCACAGGTAACGCATTTTCAACCCGCGGTCGCAGCTGTAATGGGCCTCGTAAAACTGGCGCCAGAGGTCTTTGGTTAATTGGTAACTGTGGATGATTGTAACTGGCATGGCAGTGAACCTTTGTTCTTCGTTTGGACGCAGGACTTCAGTCTATTTGCCAACCTTAACAAATTTGCCCCTGAATTTGCGAGTACTGTTGTCTCTTGGTTGAACGGAGAGAGAATACTTGATACTTTCACATACTTTGGAAATTTAGAATCCTGCTCGCATCTGGAGATAATGCGAAACGGAATCGGGGGGAGTTATGTGGAAGCGTAAAAAAATGCCAGTTTTACACAAAGGACTAATGGTCTGGATTGTCCTGTTCCTGATCGCTTTTGCAGGATCTGTACTTGCGGCAGACCTGGTCAACTCTGTCCAGATTGGCAGCCACCTGACCGAAGAACGGGCTTTGCGGCAGTTTGATCAGGTTCGCTCTAAGCTCCAAGACGCAGACTTGGAGAACCTGCGGATCGAGAATCTCGATGATTATTACGTCGTGCGGGTTGGGGGATTTGCGGATCTTGCAACAGCTGAAGAGCTGTTGGCCAGAGTTCGGCAGGTCTATCCCGATGCGATGATGATGAATGTCTACATCAGCCGCAACCGGCTGGTCAAAATGTACCAGCCTGAAGAGGTTGAAACGGCTGCCCTTCCAACTGCGGTCGAGTTGGAAGAGGCCCCGATGCTCGAGCAGGCCGAACCTGTTTCTGACGAGCTTGCTGCGTCGGCGGTCATATCCGACAGCGTCGAAGAGACTGCAGTTGCTGCGCCAGAGGTGACGGCGGCGAATGTTGTGCCTGTCGAAGAGCCCTCTGTAACCGCTCAAGATATCGATTTGAGCAGTGAGCCTGTGGACGTCCCTGAAGAGGTGACTGTTGCGCCTGAGCAGTCTGTACCCGTTGAGGCCGACGCGGAAGCGATGAACTCTGTTCCGGTCAGTTCTGTAGAAGCAGCTTTGCCCGTTGCAGATGTGGATCAATCGGCAAGTGCAGAAACGGAGACTGCACTGCCGGTCGAGATCGAGGCTACGGAAAAGATGCCTGCAATTGAACACGCAGAACAGCCGGAGCGGACAAAGCCACCTGAAATTGCAACGGCCGTTGCCGGAAAAAAAATTGATGTCGACAACTTTTTACCATCCAGCCTGACCATCGCTTTTGCCTCGCTCTTGCTGCTCCTTGGTGCGTTACTTTGCATCCGTACTTTAAAAAAGAAAAAAGTAGAGAATTTCGAACAGCAGGTCATCAGCGAGGATCCGGTTTCGCCAGAGAACGCTGAAACGGGCATTGATCAGCTTGATGCTTCAAGTGCGGCGATCACTGAAGAAGAGACAATCGAAACACTGGAAGCAATAGAACCCTGCGTGAGTGATGCTTCAGAACTGCTGGCACGAGAATCGGACGGAAGTGCAGAGGTTCCTCTTGCAGGGCAAGCTGACGAAATTTTTCCGGCAAAAGAACGGGTCACGATTGGAAATGTCGAAGAAGAACTGGCTGCACCGAGGGTCACAAAGCCGGCATCGATTGTTTTTGAAGAGCGTGAATTGCCGGAAACGAAAGAGCCGGAACCCGACAAAGAGGATCGGCAGAATCGATTGAGCCGGGCGATGGATGCGGCTGTGTTTGGAGAAAAAAGTAAGCGCTGATCATGGCCAGCTTGCCAGATTACGCGAATAAATATTCTATTTTCCAGGAGGAAAGAAGATGTCAGTACCCGTTTGGTTTGCTGATTTGCGTGCCGGAAGCCGGGAAAACCTGTTTGTTAAACTCCGTCGCTTGCTTGAGGCTGCTGGTTTACAGGAACTGGTTGCCGAGGGCGACCTGAGCGCTATCAAGTTGCATTTCGGAGAAAAGGGCGGACACGCTTATGTCCGGCCGGTTTTTATCCGGGAAATCGTTGAGCGGGTCAAGGCCGCTGGCGGCAAGCCATTTTTGACCGATTCCAACACCCTTTACCCGGGGCAGCGTAAAGAGGCCGTTTCGGCGCTGGCATGCGGTATCCAGAACGGCTTCGCTTATGCCGTGGTTGATGCTCCGCTGATCATGTCTGACGGTTTACGTGGCTCTTCGGCAAAGCGGGTGCCGATTTCGGGTGAGGTGTTGCAGTCGACCGATATCGGTCTGGAAATTCTTGAAGCTGATATGCTGCTGACAGTCAGCCATTTCAAATGCCACGAACTGACCGGTTTCGGCGGCGCGATCAAAAATCTGGGGATGGGTTGCTCCAGCCGGGAAGGAAAACTGGAGCAGCACTCGAGCGTTGCCCCGGTTGTTGATGGAAAACGCTGCAATCTCTGTCGCGCCTGCCTGCGCTCCTGCGCTCATGGTGCTATCAGTTTCAGTAACACCACCGCTGTCATCGACCCGGAGCGCTGCGCCGGTTGCAGCCGCTGCATCACTGTTTGCGAGCAACAGGCCATCCAGATTCAGTGGAACGAAGCGGCCGATAACGTCATGCGCAAAATGGCCGAATACGCACTCGGCGCGGTAACCGGAAAGCAGGGTAAGCAGCTCTATGTCAATTTCATCACCCAGGTCAGCCCGGCCTGCGACTGCTACGGTCATTCCGATGCCGCGATTGTTGCCGATATCGGCATCCTCGTCAGCCAGGACCCGGTTGCCATTGATCAGGCTTGCGCCGACCTGGTCAACCAGGCGCAGGGTTTACCGGGAACCGCCCTCGCCACTGGTCATGAGCCGGGTGGTGACAAGTTCCGCGGCGTGCATCCAGCCATCGATTGGGAGGTGACCTTGGAACACGCAGAAAAGGTCGGTTTGGGAAGCCGCACATACGAACTGGTAAAGCTGGAACCAAAAAAAGAGAAGTGGTAGTAGCGATCAGCGCTCTTCAATCTGAATAAAAGGGCCAAGCGAAAGCGCAATGCAGATGATTGAGTTGGCCTTCCTCGGTGTTTTTGCTGAACCTAGCGCCGTCCCAGAATTCTCACCAGGCGCAGGAACAGGTTGATGATATCCATGTAAAGCGCTGCTGCCGAATCGATAGCGTTATCGACGGTGCGCGGGATACTGTTGGCGCGACCCCAGTCAACGCCGATATAACCACTGAAGATCAGCACCACGATCCAGTCGATGATGGTGTGATGGGTTTTGAAAATAAAGATCGCCACCAGCTCGACAACGATGGTGCAGAGCAGCGCTACGAAGAGCCCACGGGCGATGCCGCGGAAAAAAGCCGGGTACATGGTGCCGAGGATCATCATGATGGTGGTAATCAACGCTGTCGCCTGGATCGCATCGATCACGATGGCTGGATTATAGCGGCTGACCACCAGGTTGATCACCAGTCCGAACGGTGTGACTACCAGCAGGTAGCCGAGAAAACTGACCGCAGGGTTGTCTGATCTCGAGAACAGGGCTACTCCGGCCATGCAGCAGACAAAGTAGCCGATGAAAAACACCCAGGTGTTGATCGACAGGATCGCTTCAACCGGGATGTATTTAACCATCGCGTAATTGATGGCGAAACCGACCAGCAGGGTGATGCCGATAATGGCGTTGTAAAGGTGTGCACTGATTTCAGTTGCAGTGGTGTGAGTGCGTTCGAAGACGTTGGTTTCCATTGTTGCCCTTTGCTTGTGGTGTTTGCTGTGAGGGGAGACGATGAGTTTGCCGGCTGCGATAGTCTGCTAGTTTTTATTCCTGTTCATATTCTTCAACCTGGGTTACCCCTGAAAAACTAAAGTCTTCGCCCGCTAACCAGTCAGATTCCTCTGGAGAGAAAATTCCGTTGTCCAGCTTGTAGCGAATTTTTACCCCTTCAGGCAGGGTTTTGAGCTCTTCATCCAGCTGAGTCTGTTCGTTTTCAAACCCGCAGGTCGTGACAATGACTTCTTTTCCTGTTTTCTTTTCAACCGCCAGAATCCTGGACTTTTTTCTGACAATGTAGTTTTTATCCCCGACTCTTATCTTTTGCGGTGAGCCTCCAGGCTTTGCCAGGAAAGAATGCTTCGATTTTGTTGCTTTGTAGACAAGCCAGCCTCCCACCACGACAAATGGAATTAGCGAAAGAATTATTGTAACTATTGAATTCACCTTTTCTGGCTCCATCCTTTAATGCTTAACGAGTCATGAACCCTGTTTATTTATTTTCCTTTTGCTGAAGGGCAACGTACTGGTCCAAATTTTTTTGCAGCATAGTGTTGTACTGCTCTGTAAACCAGGCCAATGCGTTTACTCTCTCTTCAGCCAGATTCGCAGTGCTAAGGGATGCTTCGTGGGCACTGAACCTTGCAGCGGCATAGCGAAACGCCGCCCCGACTTTCGGCAGGTTTTGGTCGTTATTTTGAACTAATTGGTTTGCGACAGAGATAAACTTATCGGCCATATCAAACAGTTCTTTCTCAGTAATTTTTTCGCTCATATACTTTTCCTTTCACGCACAATTTTTGCTATCTAGCAGCAATGAAACAACCTGTGAATTAAAAAGTCACCGTAGTTTAAACTAACAGTGACTTTTTGTCTCAATCAAACATCCTAACGAATCGAGAGCATAAGGGCAAACCTGCAACCCCAAGTAAGCTTTCTTCACCCTTGGCGGCTGATGTGATGGAGGCTTCTTAACAGGATAGTTAGTGGGAAAGTGCAGGCGTAAAAGGTGCCTGCCCCTTTTTTTCTCCTGACTATCTTTATTGTGTCTAAAGGAGTAAGCTTAAAAATCTGCTGACAGCCGTTCCTTTCTAATACGACGCCAACCCTTCCATCCGTATGGAGATGTACGATAAGGACTGAAAAGAACAATACGCTGTCTGTATAGAATTAACCTGTCAAGCGACTCTTTTATTCCAGCTGTCTCCCTGGGCTTTAGAGGCCATAACTTGGCTCAGCCAATGGGAGTTTATAATGCCCGATACGATCCTCGCCCCTGGTGACCAGATTCAGGCCCGTTGTACCAAGTGCAAACTGAATACCGAATCGATAATTGTTAGTCTTGTGGACAATGTGCCGGAAAAAGTCGAGTGCACCCTTTGTAGCCGCAAGCATAAGTACAGGCCGCCTATTGCGCCCAAAAGGGCCTACACCAAACAAGCGCCGCGAAAGGTCGAAAGCGAGCAGAAGAAGTGGGAGAATCAGCTTGCTGTCGCTGATCAAAGTAAAGTCATTGAGTATTCAATGGCCGCACCTTATAAGCCTAATGCCCTGATCAGTCACCCGGTTTTCGGTCTCGGATTGGTACAGGGTAATGCCGGTTCGCGAAAAATTGAGGTACTTTTCTCAACAGGCAGAAAAATCATGCGTTGTAAATAAACCCTCTGCGCGATTGTGTCATACCGGAAACTAACCCATGAAAAGAGAACATAATGAGTATTTGTGAGCAATGTAAAGAACAGGGCAAGAAAAACAGCAGGAGCAAACCGCATGAACAATTGAGCAAAGTTGGTGAACAGCGGATATTCAAAGGTGTTAAGTCCAGAAGGTTTGAAGAGCAGGATTACCAGTGTCAGACTTGCGCAGCTAAATTTACCCAAAGTAACAATAAAAATGATCTGGCCTGGACCCTGTGGCAGAGTTGATGTTCCAGCAGAATGCGTTTTGTCGAACTTTCATAACCACCCATTTTTAGAGGGGCGATTTTTTCTGTCGTTCGCGTTGTTTTCCAGAAGGAGATGGTGATGACAAGTTCGATGGGACAGGTGCTCCAGCAAGCAATTCAAGATGATGACAGTTCGCAAAGAGATCTGTATTTGACCTTTCATGTTCCTCTCTTTTAATTCTTTCTGACAAAAAGCCACTGCTGTAACTAACAACAGTGGCTTTTTGTCAGAATAGAACCAAAATCAGAAGTGTAAATTTTATCCCCCCAAGTAAGCTTTTTTCACCTCCGGGTTCCCCAGCAATTCCTCGCTAGTCCCCTCGGCGACAATATTGCCGGTGTCGAGTACATAACCCCGATGTGCCAGGTGGAGTGCCAGATTCGCATTTTGCTCAACCAGCAGTATGGTCATCCCTTCTTCATTGAGTTGCTTCAGTTTGCGAAACAGCTCGTATTTGAGCACCGGCGCCAGACCCATTGAGGGCTCGTCGAGCAGCAGGATTTTACAGCCGGTCATCAGGGCGCGGCCGACGGCGAGCATCTGCTGTTCACCACCGGAGAGAGATTCGCTGCGCTGGTTTCGACGTTCTTTCAGGCGAGGGAACAGCTCGAATATTCGCTCGTACTCAGAATCCAGATCGGCACCTTTTTCGCGGGCGTAGGTCGCCAGCTTCAGGTTTTCCATGACCGTCAGATTACCGAAGATCCGCCGTCCCTCGGGGGAGAGGGCGAGGTGCAGTTTTTTCACCACGTCGCTCGGGCGGGTTTTGAGGATCGATTCGCCCATAAACTTGATATCGCCACCGACAACGCGCGGTGCTTCCGGCGGCGGCAGACGGGTGATGGTATAGAGGCTGGTGGTCTTGCCGGCACCGTTGGCACCGATCAGGGTGACGATCTCGCCTTCGTTAACATGAAAGCTGATCCCGTGCAGCGCCTGAATATTACCGTACTTGACTTCGAGATTTTCGACTTGCAGCAGCATCAGATATTATCATCTCCCAGGTACGCGGTGATAACCGCGGGGTGGTTGCGGATTTCTTCGGGATCGCCCTCGGCGATGGTTTCACCGAAATCAATGACCTTGATCTGTTCGCAGAGTTCCATCATGACGTCCATATGGTGCTCAATCATCCAGATGGTGACGTCGAACTTCTCATGGATCCAGCGCACCAGTCGGATCAGGTCTTTCGCATCGGCCGAGTTGAGCCCGGCAGCCGGCTCATCCAGCAGGAGCAGCTTCGGGTGGGTTGACAGAGCGCGAGCGATCTCCAGTTTGCGCTGGGTTCCGTAGGGCAGGTTCTTCGGGAACTCGTCGGCGAATTGCATCAGGTCGAAGACTTCCAGCAGCTCATAGGCTTCTTCGGAAATCTGTGCCTCGCGCTGCTTGTACTGTTTGGTGCGGAAGACGCTGCTGAAAAAGCCGTAGTTGAGCCAGTAGTGTTGGGCCACGCGGATGTTGTCGAGCACCGTCATGTCGTTCCAGAGGCGAATGTTCTGAAACGTCCGGGCGACACCGAGCGAAGTGACCTTGTGTGGCTTGAGGCCCGCCGTTGGCTGGCCGTTGATGAAGATCTCGCCGACGGTCGGCTGGTAAAAGCCGCTGACCAGGTTGAAGACGGTGGTCTTGCCGGCACCGTTCGGGCCGATTAGTCCGGTCAACTCTCCCGGCATCAGCTTGACGTTGAAGTCGGACACGGCGCGCAAGCCGCCGAACTGCTGGGTCATGCCGCGGACTTCGAGAACCGGTGTGGTGTCTGTTTGTATTTGTGTCTGTGCCATCATTTAAACCTGTAAAACTTCTTCAACTTCGGGAACACGTCGCTCAGCTCGCGGTTACCCATGATCCCTTCCGGGCGGAACTGCATAACGATGACCAGCAGCAGCGGGATCATCACCCACTTGATGACACCTGCAGAGGGTTCCCAGTCGGGGAACATGAAGGTTATCGGTGACACCAGGCCGTCGATGATCGCTTGTGAGCGCAGGATCTCCATCAGTCCGGTGAACAGGATCGCCGAGATGATGGCGCCGGAGAGCGAGCCCATACCGCCGAGGTAGACCATGACCATCGCTTCAGTCGATTTGAGGATGTTGAACGACTGCGGGTTGACGTAACCGATGATGTGCGCGTAAAGGCCGCCAGCGCAGCCAGCAAGGCCGGCAGCGACCATAAAATTGATGATTTTGATCTTGTTGGTGTTGACGCTCATGATCTCGGCGGCGACTTCGTCCTGGCAGATGGCGTTGACGCCTTTGCCGTAGGTCGAGCTGATGAAGCGTCGGATCACCCAGACGTTGAAGGCGGTGAACAGGATCACCCAGAACAGCATCCAGGGACCGTCGAAGATATCGATCATCGCCCAGTAGGTGTCTTTCATCCCCTGGAAACCGCGTGAGCCGCCGATGAAATCCATGTTCTCCAGCGCCGAGATGATCATGTAGTTGACAGCAATCGAGATGATCGCCAGATAGTCATCGCGGGTTTTAAACGATGGGATCGACACCAGCAGCGAGGAGACGGCAGCGACTGCACCACCGATCAGCAGAATGAACGGGAAAACAAGCAGCACCGAGCTGGCGGGCAGCATCGGATCGCCGAGCTTGGTGCCGAAACAAAAGACCGAAATGACCGACGAAACGTAAGCGCCGACGCACATGAAACCAGCGTGGCCGCAGGTAAATTCGCCCATGTTGCCGTTGACCAGGTTCAAACTGGTCGACATGATGATGTTGATGCCGATGGTCATAACGACAATCTGGATGTAGTTGTCGATCCAGCCGAAATGGGCCGCGACCAATAGCAGCATGGCAACGAAGGCCATCAGAACGTTGAGAGAATACTGTCTCATAGATATCTCTCCCAACTAAATCTTGGTCGACTGCGGGATACCGAACAGACCGGTCGGTTTCATCCACAGGATCAACAGCAGAATGGTAAAGGCGAACAGGTCGCGGTATGTAGACGGGAAAACCGTGACCACCGCTACCTCGATCGCGCCGAGTAGAAAGCCGCCGACGAACGCGCCTTTGATATCGCCGATACCACCGACGACGGCGGCGATAAAGGCCTTCCAGCCAATCAGCATGCCCATGAACGGCTCCAACACCGGGTAGCTCATGGCAAACAGTAGACCGGCCAGTCCGGCAAATCCGGATCCGAGGATAAAAGTAATAACGATGATGTTATCCATCGGAATGCCCATTAGCGGGATGGCGAACTTGTCGTAGGAGATGGCTCGCATTGCCATGCCGACCCGGGTGCGGGTGACCACCCACTGCAGGAACAGGAAAACGGCTATGGCAGCGACGATAACCAGTACCTTCAGGTTGGTGATGGCGACTCCGCCGACGTTCCAGATCTGCTTGTCAACCAGTTCCGGAAATTTCAACCGACTGGCACCCAAGACCGCCAGGTTGGAGTATTCGAGGATCAGTCCGCACATCAGGGCCGTGATGACCACGTACAGCCGGTGAGCGCCTTTCCTTCGCAGCGGGCGATAGGCGATCCGCTCCAGGGTGACGCCGACGCAGGCTGTTAAAATCATGGTCAGCGGCACGGTGAGCAGGAAGGTCATCATCGGCGAGAGCCCGGCGAGCGGGCCGAGCAGGAACCCGGCGACAAAAAAAGAAATGTAGGCGCCGACCATGAAAATATCGCCATGGGCGAAGTTGATCAGACGCAGAACCCCGTAGACCAGGGTGTAGCCGAGGGCAATGAGAGCGTAAAAGCTCCCCCACTGCAAGGCGTTCAAGACATTCTGAAAAATAAAATCCACTGAACTTTTTCCTTGGGTAATTCTTTAAAGCGTGCAACGGCCATAATTGACGCAGTAAAGCGGGGGTCCGAAGACCCCCGCACAGTACAATACTTATGTTCTTTTTTTATTACTCGGGGCAGACAGATTCCTCAAACTGGAAGCTACCGTCGTTGGCCACCTTAACAACGACAGCGCACTTGATCGGGTCTCCCTGCTCGTCGAATTTTGACGAACCGGTGATGCCGTCAAACGACTTGATGGCGGCCAGACCGTCGCGGATTGCTTGGCGCATTTTACGTGGGTTCTTCTCAACCTTGCCGGCATTCTTGATGCCTTCAACCAGCAAGCCGATGGAATCCCAGGTCAGAGCAGCGTAATCAGCCGGCTCAGCACCATACTTTGCCTTGTAGCGGTCGATGAAAACCTTGGTGGCGCCGGTGGCACCAGCGGCAGCATAATGGGTGGAGAAATATTGGCCGTAGCACTCTTCGCCACAAAGCTTGACCAGGTCAGGAGTACCCCAGGCATCACCGCCCATGAAGGGGCCCTTGTAGCCGAGGTCACGTGCCTGCGGGATGATCAGGGCAACCTGGTTGTAGTTGTCCGGGACAAAGATGAAGTCCGGGTTTGCTTTGATAATGGTGGTCAGTTGAGCCGAGAAGTCCTGGTCCTTGGTGCCGTGAGATTCGTAAGCGACAACCGGACCGAGACCTTTTGCGTCCCAGGCAGCTTTGAACGCTTCTGCCAGGCCGACGGAATAATCGTTGGAAATGTCGAAGAGAACCGCAGCAGTTTTAGCGTTATATTTTTTTGCTGCAAAGTTGGCTGCAACTGGGCCTTGGAAGGGGTCGAGGAAAGCAGCGCGGAAAACCCAGGGACGATCCAGGGTGGTGTTCGGGTTGGTCGACCAGGGGCTGATCATCGGAACGCGGTTGTCGTTGGCGGTACCACCGCCTGGAACAGCCTGCTTGGAAGAGTTCGGGCCAATAATGGCAACAACTTCTTCCTGCTCGATCAGCTTCAGGGCTGCGGTAACAGCAGATTCGGCTTTCGACTCGTTGTCCATGTAGACGAACTCGAGCATGTATTTTTTGCCACCGACTTCGACGCCGCCGGCACCGTTGATATCGGCCAGGTACATTTCGGCAGCGTTTTTGGAGCCTTCACCGACTTCCGGGATATCACCGGTCATCGGGATGTTGAAGCCGATTTTGATGGTGTCGGCTGCCATTGCCGGAATAGCCAGCATCATGGCGATAGTGGTCATCAGCAGTGTAGTCAGAACTCTTCTCATAAAATTCCTCCGTATCAAGTGGTGATGAAAACCGCAGTTGCAGATGCAAACGCAGCAAAAATAAAAAGCCGCCCAGTCGGCTCTTTCTGTCCAGACTTTTGGCGGCATCGTTGCACACCCGGATAACCGGCGTTGGCTCCTCCTGTGTAAAGTCGAGTAAAACTCTATGTCATGAAGACGTATCATTTTTCATCTTTGGAAAAAATGCAACAAATTTTGTGAAAATTAGTTTAGCCGCGATGAACTTTGTTTTTTAAAGGAGCTACAGCGATGCTGCGGAATAAAATTCACGCTAAGACATCCCACAAAAGGAAAAAAACAGCTATCCTTTAGATGACTAATCTACTCAACAAATTTTATAGCACAATACTTGGCAAAGAAAACAGCCATGGTGAGCCAATAGAGGAGAAAAATGAAAAATCGTACGATGAAAATGATCCTGCTTGCTGTTATTGGCCTGTTGGTCATGGCCTTTTTTCTTTTCGACCTGGGGCAGTATTTCACCCTGGAGTACCTGAAAAGCCAGCAGCAGGGTTTCAACGATTTTTATCTGCAGAACAAGCTGTTAACCCTCGGTATCTATTTTTTCATTTATGTTGCGGTGACAGCCCTCTCTCTGCCGGGTGCAGCTGTGATGACGCTGGCTGGCGGTGCGCTGTTCGGTTTCTGGGCGGCGCTGATCGTAGTGAGTTTCGCCAGCAGTATCGGTGCGACATTGGCGTTTCTGGTTTCCCGTTTTTTACTGCGGGACTGGGTGCAGGGCAAATTTGGAGACAAGCTGCAGGCGATCAACCGGGGGGTGGAAAAAGAGGGCGCGTTTTATCTCTTTTCGCTACGGCTGGTGCCGCTCTTCCCGTTCTTCGTCATCAACCTGGTGATGGGGTTGACGCCGCTTAAAACCTCTCTTTTCTACATCGTCAGTCAGATCGGCATGTTCGCCGGGACGGTGGTTTACGTCAACGCCGGAACCCAGCTTGGCCAACTGGAGAGCGCTGCGGGCATTCTATCGCCCGGTATCATCTTCTCTTTTGTTCTGCTCGGGATCTTCCCGCTGGTGACGAAAAAAATTCTCGGCATTTTTCAGGCGCGAAAGGTTTACGCTGGTTATCAGCGGCCGCAAAAATTTGACTATAACCTGGTCGTGCTTGGTGCCGGCAGTGCCGGACTTGTGAGCAGTTATATTGCCGCAGCAGTCAAAGCGAAAGTGGCGCTGATTGAAAAACACAAGATGGGCGGCGATTGCCTGAATACCGGTTGTGTGCCGAGTAAAGCGTTGATCCGCAGCGCCAAGATGCTCTCTTACGCCAAACGGGCCAAAGAGTTCGGTTTCGAAAAAGCCGAGGTCGAGTTCGATTTTGCCCGCGTGATGGAGCGGGTGCAGCAGGTGGTGGAAAAGGTTGAGCCACATGATTCGGTGGAGCGTTATACCGGGCTCGGTGTTGAGGTCATCGCGGGCGAAGCGAAAATCACCTCGCCCTGGACGGTTGAAGTCAACGGACAGGTGTTAACGAGCCGCAGCATCATCATCGCCACCGGGGCGCGCCCTTTTGTTCCGCCGATTAAAGGCCTGGATCAGGTTGAGTATCTGACCTCCGATAACCTCTGGGGGTTGCGCGAATTGCCGGAAAAACTGGTTGTTCTTGGTGGTGGCCCGATCGGTAGCGAACTCACCCAGGCCTTTGCCCGACTCGGGAGCCAAGTGACCCAGGTAGAGATGTTGCCACGGATTTTGAGCCGTGAAGATCCCGAGGTTAGCGCGTTCGTGCAGGAGAAGTTTGTCAGTGAAGGCATAACCGTTCTGACTGGCCACGCGGCTAAAGAGGTGCAGGTTGCTGAGGGCAGACAGGTCCTGGTTTGCGAGCATCGGGGAGAAACGGTTGAAATCGAGTTCAGCCATCTGCTGGTCGCGGTCGGTCGCAAAGCGAACGTGACCGGTTTTGGACTGGAAGAGCTGGGGGTGGAACTCAATAAAAACGGCACGGTTGCCGTCGATTTGCTGTTGGCGACCAACTACCCGAATATTTATTGTGCCGGTGATGTCGCCGGACCTTACCAGTTTACCCACACCGCCAGCCACCAGGCCTGGTACGCATCTGTCAATGCCCTGTTCAGCGGTTTCAAGAGCTTCAAGGTCGACTACCGGGTCATCCCCTGGGCAACCTTCACCGATGCTGAAGTGGCGCGGGTCGGGCTGAATGAATTCGAAGCGACAGAACAGAAAGTTCCTTTTGAGGTCACCCGTTACGGTATTGATGATCTCGACCGGGCGATCGCCGACAGCGAGGACCATGGCTGGGTCAAGGTGTTGACCAGGCCGGGCACGGATAAAATTCTCGGTGTGACGATTGTCGGCACCCACGCCGGTGACTTACTGGCCGAGTACGTGCTGGCGATGAAGCACAACTTGGGCCTGAACAAAATCCTCGGCACTATTCACACCTATCCGACGTTGGCAGAGGCGAACAAGATGACGGCCGGAATCTGGAAGAAAGAGCACGCGCCAGAGAAGCTGTTGCAGTGGGTGGAGAAGTTTCATGCCTGGCGGCGGGGTTAGGGGAGCAGCCGCCAGGCAGGAGAAGGGAATCGTGGTTTATGCCCAGATTTCGTCGTCGCTCGGGATCAGTTTGTCTCTTTGTGGGTACCCGACTTGGGAGACATTGATCAAATGCTTGTAGTCGAGGTTTTCCGAGATCGAATTGTTGCCCCATGAGCCGCAACCAAGAGTTGTCGTCGGCGCGAAACCGTTATAGAGGCTCCCTCCCGCGGTGGTAGAACTGGGCTCGTTGACAACAAGGCGACTGATCGGCAGTTCGATGCCGGCGCTTTCGATATGTTCGTCGTTATTCGAGTGGATCGCCGCCGAATGGCCGGCACCCTCGATGGTCAGGTTCTTCTTCGCAATGGCGAGTGCTTCACTGAATGAATCGTACTGGAAGGTGGTTATGACAGGAAACATCTTCTCTTTACGTAGAATGTCATCATCCCGGTCGTTTGAGCGCAGCAGAATCACTTTGGCCTCTTCCGGAACCTCGACGCCTGCCAGTTCGGCGATCCTGGCAACGCTCTGACCAACCGCGTTCAGTGATAAGTGGCCTTCTTCAAACAGCGCTTGGCGAAACTTATCGACGGTCGCCTGTTCTTCAATATAAAAAGCTCCGTTGGCCGTGAAAGCTTCTATCACCTCGGTATATTTTTCTTTCGGGGCGATGATTGTTTGCTCGCCGGAGCAGATAATGCCGTTGTCGAACTTCCGGCCGTAAATCACTTTCTGCGCCGCATCGTTGTAGTCGATATCTCGATCCAGTAAGACCTGTACATTGCCCGGCCCGACACCGTACGAAGGTTTGCCGCTACTATACGCTGCCTTCACCATTTCCGGGCCACCGGTTGCTACCAGAACATCGACTGTTTTCATCAATTCCTGGGTCAGTGCTAGGGAGGGCTCTTTAATGTACTGCAGCAGGTTGGCGGGGGCGCCCAGTTTGTCGAGTTTTTGCTGCATCAGGCGGGCTGTTTTTCCGGTAATTTTTTTGGCCCGGGGGTGAGGTGCGATAATGATGGAATTGCGTCCTTTGAGCGCATACATTGCATTGCACATCAGGGTGACGACCGGGTTTGTTGTCGGCATGATCGCACCGACAACCCCCTTCGGTTTGGCGACATAGACGATACCGCTGGTCAGGTCGCGACCGATGACGCCGACCGATTTTTTGTCTTTTAAATGATTCCAGATGACCTTCGATTTGCCTAGGCACTTGGCAACTTTGTCTTCGTAGACTCCCATTCCGGTTTCTACGACGGCCTCGTAAGCAAGCTCATGGGCGTGGTCGTAAACAACTTTTGCGATGACTTTGACGATCGCATCGACACCTGCCTGATCAAAAGATTCAAATGATCTCTGGGCGATACGAGCTTTTTTCATCATTTTTTCAATTTGGGTCGGTGCTGCCATCTGAAAAATCCTTTCTCTACCTGAAGCTGATACTTGATGTTTCACTGGAAACAGACCCAGGCGTTACAACTTCAAAGGAGTAAGCAGCATTGTAGAGTTGAAGCCAGCGGGGGCCTGTCAATGAATATTATCACTGTTGTGTGAAAAATTACCATAAAATAAAAGGTGGGGGCAGCATTCTGGGTGGGAAGTGCCTGGCAACGCGAGCGGTGATTTGGCCGTGCGTCACCAGGCTGAAAAGATCAGAAGGTTATGACCTCGTAACCCTGCTTGATGAAGTTCGAAATGTATTCGCCAACGTAGATGATGTTAGCTCCCTTTGCTTTCAGTTCCTCGGTAATCTGCATGTCGTCCGCGACAAATTTGCAGTAGGCGGCCTCATTCTGCTGCAGCAGCTCAAATGTCTCGGGGTGTTCTAGCAGCAGACGTTCACTTTCACCGAAAATGACAAACTGCACATCATCCAGCCAGCCGAATTTGCGGGCGTTGGTGCCATACAGAATGCCAGGTTGCAGTTTTTCAAGGTCGCCGGAAGCGAGCCAGATGAGAACTTTTGCCATAAGCTTTCTCCTGATTTCTGTTGGGTAACTGTAACTATTTTACTCCAATATAGCAGGGGTGGCAGATGATTTCACGTTTTCAGAGCAGCTGACAGTTCATGTGGCCTGCAACGATTGGTGCAGAAGTGAAAAAGACAGGACAGCCGCTTGTTCGATCTGTTAAGAATGGTTCAATATGTCTGGAAGCACCTTCTCGCTCAACGGTACATTATGAAACCTATAATTTTTTCTCTTCTGCTGCTATTGCAATTTTTTATCGGGGTCATCTTCGCCCAGCAGGACGGAGATCAGGTGACAGTGCTCGCCTCCGGCCCCATGAATCTTTCGGGCTGGTCGGTCTTTCTGTTAGCGGCGGTGGTTTTTGCTGCCGGTTTTTATTGGCAACGCAAGCTCTCGGTTGAGCGCGCCCGTACTGAAGATGTACGCGCAGAACTGGATGTCGTTAAAGCAGAACTGGAACAGAAAACTTTGGAACTGCAGCAGCTTGCCACCGTTGATTTCCTCACCGGGCTGTATAATCGTCCCAAACTGGAAGAGAGCCTGCAGAGTGAGCTTGATCGAGCTGAGCGTTATAAGCTGATGTTTGGTGTGGTGTTGTTCGATATTGATCTATTCAGGCAGGTCAATGACACTTATGGGCCCGATGTTGGTGATCGGGTTTTGCAGGAAATCGCTGAACTGCTCGCTTGCAATACCCGCCTGACCGATACGGCCGGTCGCTGGGGAGGGGAGGAGTTCATCATCATTTGCTCGGAAACTGAGGAAACGGGACTGCTGCGATTCGCGGAAAAGCTCAGGGGCATTATCGAAAGCTACGATTTTCCGACCATCGAGAAGAGAACGGCCAGTTTCGGGATTTCATTATTTCACCAGGGAGATGACAAACGGGCCATTGTCGGTCGGGCTGAAGAGGCTCTTTGTCGCGCGAAAGAGGGTGGACGCAACCGGGTGGAACTGAAACGCTGAGTACTGGCCAGCGATTTTCGTTCCACATATCACAGCAGTTCGCGAGATTTGAATTTATCTGTTTTCATGCTCACATTCTTTTTTTTTCCCATTCATTTTTTCCGGAACCTTTATACAATCACTTCTTTAAACCCTTTGCCGCAGCTTTTGCGAGGATCTGCTGATGAGTGACAACGCTGAAAACTGGATCGATTTCGACCGCAACCACCTCTGGCACCCGTACACCTCGATGACCGATCCGATGCCGGTTTTTCCGGTCGTCTCAGCCAGCGGGGTGCGCTTAACCCTGGAGGATGGGCGGGAGCTGATCGATGGCATGTCCTCCTGGTGGTCGACGATCCACGGCTACAATCACCCGCGCTTGAATGCTGCAGCGAAAGAACAGCTGGAAAAAGTGTCGCATGTGATGTTCGGTGGTTTGACTCATCCTGCTGCTGCCAAGCTGGGCAAGCTGCTGGTTGATCTCACTCCGGACCCGTTACAGCATGTTTTCTTCTGCGACTCCGGGTCGGTGTCGGTTGAAGTTGCGATCAAGATGGCGATTCAGTACTGGCACGTCTCGGGAAAACCGGAGAAATCGAGGCTGTTAACCATCCGCAACGGTTATCACGGTGATACTTTCGGGGCGATGTCGGTTTGCGACCCGGTGACCGGGATGCATCATATTTTCAGTCATCTGTTGCCGGAGCACCTGTTCGCCGATGCCCCGACCTGCCGGACCGATAACGACTGGCAGGATGAGGATATTGCTGGCTTTAAAGCTTTGGTCGAACAGCATCATGGCGAGATTGCCGCGGTGATTTTAGAGCCGATTGTACAGGGCGCCGGGGGAATGCGTTTTTACGCACCGGAGTATCTGAGGCAAGTTCGTCAGCTCTGCGACCGGTACGATATCCTGCTGATTGCCGATGAAATAGCCACCGGTTTCGGCCGGAGTGGCAAATTGTTTGCCTGTGAACATGCGGGAATCTCGCCCGATATCCTTTGCCTCGGTAAGGCGATCACCGGTGGCTACATGACCTTGGCAGCGACATTGGCGACGACAACCGTGGCCGAAGTTCTCTCCTCTGGAGACCCCGGAGTTTTCATGCATGGCCCCACTTTTATGGGAAACCCTCTTGCCTGTGCTGTCGCCTGTGCCAGCATTGAACTTCTGTTGGAGGGCGATTGGCAGAAGCAGGTCACCCGTGTCGAAGCCGGGCTGGAAAAAGGGCTGGCTCCCTGTCGCGGCTTGGCAGCTGTGGCCGATGTCCGCGTCCTGGGCGCCATTGGTGTGGTCGAAATGAAGCAGCCGGTCGATATGCGTAGAATCCAACCGATGTTTGTTGATGAAGGTGTCTGGGTGCGCCCTTTTGGTAAGCTGGTTTACGTGATGCCTCCCTTTGTTATGACAGATTCAGACCTGGCTTTTTTATCATCAGCGATCTGCCGGGTCGTTGCTGCACAATAAAAGCTTTTCCCGCTAGTGATCATAATCCACATTTTTTTGTGTGAATTTTCTGTTTATACATATTGACATCTGAATGCCTTTGCTCTATTTTGTGCATATGCACGAAACTTGGAGGGTGCTGCTCCGCGTTTTAAACGAGTTGAAATGCGTGAGCCCCTCAAAACCATCAGAAATGGAGATTTTATATGCGTGGACAAGGTAGAGGAATGGGACAAGGTAAAGGCCAAGGCCGTGGAATGAATTGTCGTGCTAATGGGCAAGGCCGGGGTTTGGGGCGTATGCAAGGTCAGGGTCGTGGCCAGGCTTGTGGGGCAGGACGTGGCCAAGGGCAGGGCTTCCGCATGCAGACCGCAGAATCTGAGATTGCCGAACCAGGTATGGGGCGTGGCATGGGCCGTGGCCGTAATGGAATGGGTTTCGGAGGCTGAGGCCTCCTTTCTACTTGAATAAAACTGAGGGAATGAAAAATGTCAGCATCAATCTATCATGCAGAGACCAGTAAACCAGTCGATCAATTTATCAAGGATTTTGCGGTTGCGGCAGACAAGCGGGGCTTTCTGATCCACAACGAAGACAAGATGGAAATGGCGCATACTTTTGGCAAGCACGGTGTCGAAGTTGCCGAAGGGTTCGACATGCACATGGTTCAGGTTTGTAAGCCGAATAAAGCAGCCATGACCCTGAGCAAAAACCCGGAACGCTGCGTTCTGCTGCCGAAATTTGTTTTTGTTTTCACCAAGGACGGAACCACCGCTGTACGAATGCTGCGTTTCAGTGCTGAACGAGTTGCTGAATTGATCGATGATGCTGAATTCCCGAATTCGGTTGTTGAAAGTTTCAACACGATTATTGCCATGATAGAAGAGGCTCTCTGATCGTTATTCTGTCGTGTAATGAAAAGCAGCTGTTGTTCCGACAGCTGCTTTTTTTATCCGAAACGGATCATCCATTGTTTCATCGACTCTCTTCGGTTATTTTCTGTTGACCAACCTTTAAAGCTCATTCTGTTTTACATGAGGGATTAAATGTCTCCACGTCCTAAAAAACTTCGCAACTGTTGCCCCAGCCGTCAGCCGGAGGATCTGGTTTTTAAACCGGCAGGGACCCCGATGAGTAAACTCGAAATTTTATCCCTGGCGGTTGATGAGCTGGAAGCGATCAGCCTGTGTGATGGCGAGGGTCTGACGCAACAGGAAGCCGGTGAGAAGATGGGCATCTCCCGGGGGACCGTACAGCGGCTGGTGACGAACGGGCGGAGAAAAATCGTCGAGGCTATTTTGCAGGGCAAAGCGCTGGAAATTCACATTCCCGAAACTGACGCGGACGAGGAACCAGGCTGCTGAAGAGACACATCGAAATAGATTCGAAACAACAGCCCTTTTACCTCGCTGAAATGTTCGCACGGCAAAAGGGCTGTTTTGTGTTGACTGTTTGTAGAATGAACCGTCTTTAGAACCCGAACATCTTTTGTATCTTTGATCCTCCGGTCGTTTTTCCCAACGAGCCGGCACTGCCGCTCAGGTCCGTGAGCGCCTTGCTGCGGTCGCCCAGCAATCCCTCGATATCGACCAAGTTGCCCGCAGTTCCCTTGAGAGTGCTGAGCTTGTCGCCCATCTGCCCGTCGAGCTTTGATTTAAGTTGCTGCTTGTAGACCAACGCTTCTTTGGAGAAGCTCTCGCCAAGGCCTTTGGCGATCTTGCCATCGAGGTCGGTCGCGACTGAAACCGTCGGCTGCAGTAATGTCCCCCCGAGATCGACATTCGTTTTAAAGGCGTTGATCCCTTTCAGTATCCCCGCTGCCAGATTCATCATCTTGCCTTCGCCTTTGAGGTCGATGACAGTGTCACTGAAAGCCAGGCTACTGGCTCCCGCGAGCGCTTTCATGCCCTCCAGAGAGACTTCGCCGTTGAAGGCGAGCATACTTTTGCCGAGTTCGAGCGTTTCGAACTTCATCGGTTCAAGAGGCAGCCCGGCTGAGGCGAACCGGATGCGGTTGGTGACGGGCTCGCCCAGGCGATTATCCTCGCCGCTGATGACCAGCTTGCTGACCTTCGGCCCATCACTGTTCATTGTGAAAGTCAGCGGGCGACCAAGCTGCTTTTGCTGGTCGGTGATATCATTGACCTGCGCTGAGAAGGTCTGTCCTTTCAAAATCCCGTCGACGACCATTTTGGCGATCCAGAGATCTGGGTCCGGCTGGGTCAGCGGATATTTCATCCAACGCCCTTCTCCTCGCGGCGGAACCGGCGGTTTTGGTTCACTTTGCAGATAGGGTTCGGCCATCGTGTAGTAACGCCGTGCCTGCGCGATATAGGTCTTGATCTGATCTTCGAAAATCGCCCCGATGATGTTCATAGCTCCACCACTGGAGAGGTCGTAGGCCGATTTAAGCTTGTTGAAATCTTCTGCTGATGCCTTTCGCATGAGCGCGTAGAGCTCTTCGATCCGCTTGCGGTCTTTGCTGAAATCGGTTTTGACCGTTTCGAGCCGTGTTTTGTAGGTATTGACCTTTTCCTGAAAAGCTTTCACATCTTTCGCCAGCGCGATCAACTGTGCCGGATCTTTGCTCTTGCTGTTTTGTTTCAGCGCGTCTAGCTCGTTTTTTAGTTCATCAAGCTTTGCGGTCGATAAATCGTCGCCCTTGGCAACCTCTCCCCATTTGGCGATGATCGCTTTGATCTCCTCTTGCGCCTGGTTATAGGCTGTGACTATTTTCAGGTCCGCCTTGGCCAGCAGGGATTCGGGAGTGGGGAGCTCGAAGCTCGGTAAGCCGAAGCCACCGGAACCTGCGTTGGCATTTTTTTCTTTCGCAGGCGGGGCAGGATCTTTTTTCATCGTTGCCGGAGTCTCAAACCCCATTCCACTGATGGTGATATGCTCGATATGGGTGCGGTTTAGCAGCAGGGCGTTCAAATCGATATCGATGGCGGCCCGGTCAAACGAAACCGCATCGACTCCCTCCTGCTCGCTCGCGATTTCGAGCCGATCGATGGTTACGGAACCTTCAGAGAAGCTGACGTTGACCCCGCCAACACGCAGGTCGCGCTGCAGCAGGGCGCTGCCTCCTGCCTCGAGGCTCCATTTTGCCAAGGGGTCTACCAGCACAATAGCGATAAAAGCAACCAGCCCTCCCAGCACGACGAAGATGGCTGCTCCCCACCAGCGCAGTAACGGATCGCGCTTTTCAGTGCTCTTAAGGATGCCGAAGAGCCCAAGCTTCGGGGCTTTTTCCAGCAGGGCAGACAGCGCCGTGCGGTAATGGTTGATCGCCCATCCCAGCGCAAAGTAGAGAGGGACTGCCAATGCCAGTGCCACAACCGTGGACCCGGCGACCAGGGTGTTGTTGAAGTGGGTCATGCGCATCAGGCCACTGTTGTACCATGTGGTCCAGATTCCCTTGAGCCCTTCACTGCTCAAGATTGCGTAGCCAATCTGCTCGAACCAGGGGTCGAAGAGATAGCCGACTCCGGCGAATACCGCCGAAGCGACAAAGAATAGCCCCAAATGAATGTTAAGCAAAAAAACGAGGAAAAGGATGAGGATAGACTGGATTCCCGAGATGGGTGTGAGACCTGCAATCATCCCCAGTGTTATTGCCAGAGTGACCTGCCAGGGAGTCTGCGCCGAGTTGAGCGCTCTGAAAAGCTTCAACAGGAATTGCATAAAGTCCTCCTTCTATAATCGCAAATTTTAACACACTCTGGCAGTGTTGCGATTATCACGAGAGACAGTCTAGAAGTTTTTAATATCACTTGTTTTATCCTGTTTTTAAGATAAGTTTTTAACTGACTGCTGGATGGCTTTTTAGTGTCATTGTGGACCTGTTGCTAGAGGAAGGAAATTGGAATGAAGGTTTCAGAATGCATGAGAACAGAAGTTCTCCTTGCGGGAAAAGACTGTGATTTCAAGATGCTGCTTTGCAAGATTACTTCTTCAAACCCACGTCAGGTTTATGTTGTTGATGAAAAATACAAACTGCTGGGGTTGGTGACGTCGATGGATTTATTACGGGAGATTATCCCTTCATACCTGAACGCGGACTTGGCGCGTTCTTTTACCGACGAGGCGGATTTTTTGCTGAAGCGGGTTGAGAAGGTTAAAAACAAAACGGCCGAAGAGATTATGGTCACGCGGTTTGTTTACGTTCATCCACATCACCAACTCCTTGAAGCCGATGCGTTAATCGCTGAAAAAGGCTGTAATACTTTGCCGGTCATTGATGCGCAGGGGCGACTTTTAGGTGAGGTCAGCCGGCGGGATATTTTAATCCGACTGGTCCATTCTTGCCCCGACTGGGGGGCAGAGAAGAATCAATTGGTTGATCTGGCTAAGTTGTAACGGGTATCGGCATGCTGCCACACTGGCAATTCTCAATTTGGAGACTGTGATGTTCTGGATCGCCACAGCTATTTTCTTTGTATCCTACGTGCTGATCATTTCGGAAAAAGTCCATAAAACAAAAGTTGCCCTCTTTGGCGCTGCCTTGGTGATGATCACCAAAGTGCTGCTCCAGGAGGAAGCGTTCAACGACATCGAACTGGGGGTCGACTGGAATGTTATTTTCCTGCTGATCTCAATGATGGTCATCATCAACATCATGACAAAAACCGGGGTATTCCAGTACGTGGCGATCAAATGTGCCAAGGTTGCCAAGGGGGAACCGTTCCGCATCATGGCCTTGTTCGCAGTCATTACCGCGATCGGGTCCGCTTTTCTGGACAACGTCACCACGGTTCTTTTGCTTGCTCCGGTCACTCTGTTGATCGCTGAACAACTGGAGATTGATCCGATACCCTACCTGATCACCGAAGCGCTGGCCTCCAATATCGGTGGCACCGCAACACTGATCGGCGATCCTCCGAACATCATGATTGCATCCAAAGCCGGCCTCAACTTCATGGATTTTATTTACAACCTGAGCCCGGCAATCATCATTATTTTTCTCTGTTGGATGCTGGCGTGGAAGCTGCTTTTCGGTAATCGCCTAAAGGTCAAGGCGGAGTTGAAGGAGCGGATCATGTCCCTGGATGAAAGGGAACAGATCAATGATGCGGGGCTGTTAAAAAAATCGCTACTGGTTCTTGGCTTGACTATCCTCGGCTTTATCCTCCATGGCCTTTTCCATTACGAACCGGCCACTGTTGCGCTGATGGGGGCAACAACTCTGTTCTTCATTTCTGGCGAGGATCCGCACACAATACTGGCAGAAGTGGAATGGCCAACGATCTTTTTCTTCATTGGCCTGTTCATTATTATCGGAGGAATCGTCAAAGTTGGACTGGTAGAGGACATGTCCCGCGCTATGATCAACGTTACCAACCCACAGCCGCAGGATATGACTTTACTCAGCATGGTTATGCTCTGGTTTTCAGCAATAAGCTCTGCTGTAGTCGATAATATTCCTTTTGTGGCTACGATGAACCCATTGCTGATCGATATGGCTCACAAGGTCTACGGTGTCGAGGCAGGAATGGCGACTATCGATCATATTCAGAACCCAGCGATGATGCCGGTCTGGTGGGCCTTGGCTCTTGGTGCCTGTCTCGGTGGTAACGGCTCGCCGATTGGTGCTTCAGCCAACGTCATTGTTGTCGGGCTGAGTGACAAAGCGGGACACAAGATCAGCTTTGTTCAGTTTCTCAAGTACGGGCTGCCCGTTATGTTTTTGACCATAGCTCTGTCGATGGTCTACCTCTATCTACGATATTACTTTTAGCGCGCCGGTTCGTTTTGTATCGGATTTGGAAGGGAACTGAAATGAACAGACTAACATGGTACGGCCACGCAACCCTTGGCCTGGAAACGGATGGGCACCATTTGGTGATAGACCCCTTCTTCGAGGGAAATCCAGTTGCCTCAACAACGGCGGATCAGGTCGAGGCCGATTTTATCCTTGTCAGTCATGGCCATGGTGATCACATCGGTGACACGGTAAGGATTGCCAAACGCACTGGAGCCGTCGTGATCAGTAATCACGAGATAGCCATCTGGCTGCAAAAAAATGGGCTTGAAAAGGTTCATGGACAGCATATTGGCGGTGGCTACAGGCACACGTTTGGCTACTTGAAACTGACATTGGCCCTGCATGGCTCTCAGTTACCAGATGGTTCAGATGGCGGCAATCCATGTGGATTTCTGTTGACGGCCAACGATGGAAAGAAAATCTACCTGGCCCAGGATACCGGGTTGTTCGGTGACATGAAATTGATCGGCGAGGAAGGGATAGATGTTGCGGTGCTCCCCATTGGCGACAATTACACCATGGGACCTGGCGACGCTTTGAGGGCGGTGAAAATGCTCCAACCGCAGACAGTAATTCCCATCCACTACAATACGTTTGATCTGATCAAGCAGGACGCCAGCGCTTGGGCCGCGCGGGTGGAGACTGAGACCGATAGCAAGGTTGCAGTTTTAAAGCCTGGCGAGCAGTTCAATTTTTAGGAAGCTCCAGGCTGTCACGTTCTGATTTCGGTAATTAATTCTTTGAGCCCAGTTGTTACAGCATCCAAAGTCACTGGTTCGCGGGTAGGGTATGTTTTTGTGAGCCGCTTCCTTCCCCTGGAGCATTGTCGGTGTGCTTGCAGGGCAGGTTCACATCACCCTAGTGTCTTCTTTGCATGACTGTGACCGGGCAGGATTGCTCAAAAACCGGCTCTGGTTGGCGTGCTTCCAGCTTCTTCAGCCAAAGCTTTACCAGCATCGGAAACAGTGCAATCAGCAGGAATGAAGAAACAACACCGGGGGACAGCGCCCCCCAAACTGAATCCAGCTTGTTCAGCTGGGTCCCTGCATTTGAATAAATCATATTATGAGGAAGCTTGCCAAGCTGAGTCCCCCAGTAAAAGGTTGTTACCCGGATTCGTGTCAATCCCATCAGCAGGTTGATGAGGATACAGGGGAAGATCGGCATCAGTCGCAGGTAGAGTAGGTAAAACCATCCCTTGCGGTCAATGCCGGCATTAACAGCTCGAAAACGGGCAGGGTAACGTTCTTGCAAATAGTTGCCAAACAGGTGACGGGAGCCGAGAAAAGCCAGTGTCGAACCGAGCACATCGGCGCAGGATGTCACGAGCAGGGTGGGGATAAAGCCGAACAGGGACCCACCAACCAGAATCAGGATCGATACCCCGGGAAGCGAAAGAGCCGTCAAGGTGAGGAACATGAAAAAATAGATGAGCAGAGAGAGGATGGGATATTGCCGGCAAAATTCTTGGTAGATGGCGTGGCGAGTCCGTAGCTCGTCAAGAGACAGATACTGTGCAAGATCGAAATAAATAAAGCTGCCGATCAGCAGGACTATTCCCAAGGGGAAAATCCACCTGATGCCCGTTTGCTTCATAACAAGCCACCCCTATTCTGGACGGGAGCGCCCATCTTGTTAGGCACTGCATCATTTATATCTCATCAGGGAAGACTTTTAAACATAAATATATAAATATATTATTTTTACAATGCAGCTAAAGAAAAGAAACCTCAGAGAAGCGGCGCTAGAATGCGTGCAAACCCTTCCTTCAGGCGTTCACGATGGGACAGGCCGGCCCGACTGGCAAGATCAATTTCCTGTGCCGGCTGGCTCTGACTCAGAAAATCGTCAGCCAATTCTGTGGCAATCTTCTTGCCGAAGAACATCAGGTTGCCTTCAAAGTTCAGGCGAAAGCTGCGCTGATCCATATTCGCCGATCCGGCTGAAGCAAAGACCCGGTCGACAATGACCGTTTTGGCATGGGAAATGGTTCCATCCAGAGTAAAAAGCCGGACTCCTGCATGCAGCAGTTCATCAAAGAAAGAGCGTCCGGCATAGTCGACCCAGATATGGTCTGAGCGTTGTGGCAACAGCAAGCGAACATCGAGGCCACGCAGAGCTGCAGACTGCAATGACATAAGAATCGGCGGGTCAGGGACAAAGTAGGGCGTTTCGATCCAGACGCGCTCCTGGGCGCTGTTGATTGCTACAAACAGTAAGGTGTAGATCGCCCGCCAGCCGTCATCTGATGGGCCGCTGGCCAAAAAGTGAGCACAGACATCTCCGCTGATGTGGGTCGAGGGGAAATATTGTTCAGTGGCAAGATCTTTGCCTGTAGAGTGATGCCAATCCTGGCAGAAAACGCTTTGCAGCTCATTGACCACCAGTCCCTCAACTTTTATCAGCAGATCACTCCAGGAATGTGACAGACCAGCGTACAGGTCACCAATATTCATGCTGCCGGTAAAGGCGGTTGTGCCATCAATCACGATAATTTTACGATGATTGCGATTGTTCACGGAAACCTGCCGGCTAAGCAGGTTCAGCGGCAGAAAACGGGCGACCTCTCCTCCTGCCACAACAAGCTCGTGGAAGAAATCGGTCTTGGTTAAATATGACCCGACATCGTCCACCAGCAGGCGCACTTCAACGCCCCGCTGGGCTGCCCGGGTCAAAGCCTGGCAGAAACGCTGGCCGGTGGTATCCGCTTCCCAGATGTAAAACATCAGGTGGATGTGATGCTCTGCTGCGTCGATTGCGCTCTCCAGGCTGTTGAAAATCTGCTCGGCATCACGGCACATCTCGACTCTGCAGCCCGGCTGTGGACCGCACTCGTCCAGTCGCGTCGCAAGGGAATAGAGCGAGCCCGCCACCAGGTCGTCATCCCCTGTCAGTTGCTCTTGGCTCCTGAGTCTCTCCAGCGATGGTGTCAGCCGTGCTTCTGCGCGGTGCCTTTTACGACGCAGCAGCTTGATCCGTGTCGACCCGAGCAGCCAGAAAAGCAGCAGCCCCAAAAAAGGCAGAAAAATGACAACCAGAATCCAGGCCAGTGTCGCACCCGATTCTCGTCGCTGAAGGACGATTTTAAATACCAGCAGTGGAATTGTCAGCGCGTGCAGAAGCAGCAGGAGCTGAAGTATCCCCCAAATTGACCAGCTCATGGCCTAGGTCCCTTCATTTTCAACAATATTTGAGCCAACTGTAACCGGCAACAGGCGGGTTTGGCAATCGGCAACGCGGGTATCCCCTCACTTGGAGATGATTAGTCTCCGGTAAATATTGGGATTTTAGTTTCGTTTGTCCATTTGTTCGAAGATTCATCAGCAGCTTTCGGGAAAGAGCCGTTTTTTTCTATTGCCACGGCTATTGATTTTACCGATGGAAGGTATTTGTAAAATTGAATATATCTGTTTGACCTGTTACTGCAACTGCTTTATTCCTGACATATATCTTCATCTTTCAGAAACAGGTCAGCATGCCTCTATACGCCGATAAAATATTTCAGACCACTTTGTTTGAGCGCCAGCTTAAAACACTGCAACGCAGTGACAAGAAGGGGGCTGCTGCTGCAATAAGAGCTGAAAGTTTGATAAGCTCCATCGCCAGCGGGCAGTTAAGCGAAGAAGAGATGCTTTCCAAGCTGACAAAAAATGGTGAGCTGCGTTTGAGCAACTGCAGAAAATTTGATCTTGGCAGCGGTTACAGACTGATCAGTCTGCGCGAAGAAAACAGTTTATGCTTCGCCTTTGTCGGGACCCATGATGCATGTGATCGTTGGCTGAATAATCGTCGGGCCGAAGGGGTAACCCTGAATCGGTCACATTTGAAATCGGTGTGCGTGAATCAAGACCAAGTTGCTGAAACGGATCTGCCCGAAGAGCTTTTGCAGGCAGAAGCCGAGTATGAAGCCTATCTTTCTTCAAAACTCGACGACGAGACGCTTCGAGCCATTTTTAGCGGCCTGTGTGGGTATTAGCCCTTCCCATCCTCCTTTCACACGCCTGGCAGTAGAGTCGCTACAGAAAATGTTGCCAAAGCCGTAGCTTGCAACCGAGATGAAATGAAAAAGGTCCCGCCAGAATATTGAGCGGGACCTTTTTGTTGGGTTACCTTTTGCGTTTAGTGGGTCGGCGCAAAAATCTTTCCGGAAATAACCCCTTTGGCCGTGCGGAGCAGGACCAGGGTCCAGACAACCAGCAGGAAAATGACGGCCAGGTAGTAGAAGTTCTGAATCAGCCCGACATTGGTGATTTTCCAGGCGACACCGGAGGATACGCAGAGAGCGCCGGAAGGGAAGGTGAAAGCCCACCAGGAAAGGGCATAGGGCAGCTGCAGAACTTTCAGGTAATAGCTGATAACGATAACAGCCATGATGAACCACCAGGCGGAAAACCCCCAGGTTGTTAAAATGCCGATTTTGGCGATCGGAGTAAAAACTTCGCCGCTGATGCCGAAATAGGCGTGATGTTCAAACAGGTGGATCATCTTGAACAGGATGACCGAGATAATAGCAGTCGGAGCTATGCCGATAAAAAAGGTTGCGGCAAATCGCGCCATCGGCAGCTCATGGTAGATGTAGCGGTGGTAAACGGCCGCTCCGACAAACAGAAACAGGAAGAAACCGACACCGAGGCTGATCATCGACAGGGTAATGGCGAATTCTGCTTTATCTGCCAATTTTGCTGCCAGCTCGAAACCGGCAATCGGTATGATCAGTTTCGAGACCGGTGGGATGTACCAGCCGAAGTTGGCGTGATTCAACTTGATTTCCTGATGGCGGAAAATATGCGTCAGGATGATAAAGCCCATCAGGTAAATGCCAAGTGATCCGAATAACCAGAGATAGTAAGCCAGGATCAGAGAGGTTTCCTTGCTGAAAAACATGGTCGGAAACTTCATCAGGTTCAGCGAAAACAGAATCAGCGAAATCGGCATGGTCGGGAAAAAGTTGGCCGCGATCGGATGATTCAGGTCTTTTTTAACACTCGCCTGGTAGAGAAACAGTTTTGCTGTCCAGGGCATTAAAAAAGCGAAAAACAGAATCGCTGAGAAGATCAGGAAAACCATCGCCAGCGGTTGAACCCAGGATGCTTTGATAAATGAAATGGCCAGAGGGATAACAGCAGTTCCCATCACTGAGGCAAACCAGGCCGGGTTAAAGTGCTCTGTAATTGCACTTGGAGTTGCTTTGAATTGTTCAGACACGGCTTATTCTCCTTTTTCCTGAACTCTGACTTAAACGGCAGCTTCGACGCTGGCTTGCATGGCCGAAAAAATTCCTGCCATGCGCTCGGCAAAAACGTCATCGCTGAAGCCTTGCTCGTATTCATTGTGTCCCAGCAGGTCAGCCATCAGTTGCTGAGAATATCTTAAAAAGCGGATTTCGGTTTTGCCGCCCCGATTGAAAATAAAAAAGAACTTTTGTACCAGCAGGGAGCGCTCAGGGTTAACCTGGAGGGCCTTGCCGGAATTCTCCGGTTTGCATAACTGCAGGACCCGGTGCTCGTAGTCTTCCGGCCACTCAACACCAAAGGATCGGTAAAAATCGCCAAGATCAGATTTGTCTAAATGGTAGAAGCCGAATCCCCGTTTTTCAACTTCTTTGCTCAGGTCAGCAACAAAATCTGCCAAAGATTTTTCCGTGCAATTTCTGTAGATACTTACAGTTTCCATGATATGTCCTTTGTATTCGCCTAACGCTTTGATTGCGTAAAAACCATTTCTTGGTAAATTGTCGATTAATCAACCATCAAATGTTACAAAAGCGATAATATCGTATTATTCATAAAATCGAATGTCAACGTTATTTTCAACTCACTCAGGTGAGAATCAGGAGTTCTTTCTCGCCTTGATTTCTGACGCTTATCGCATGGGTCTTTAACCTTTGCACTGACTTCAACCAGATGGATTGGGGCAGCGAAAGGTACCGCAAATTCTTCCTCTGGTGTAGACTGTAATAGCCGGTGGAGTGGCTCTTGTCGGCTTTGTGTCCGAAGGGGAAAATATGAAGAAAATAACCTTCTTGCTGCTCGGCTGTTGTTTTTTGCTGACTGCTGCCGCCCAGGCTTTTGATCACAAGCATACCGCCTGGAACCGTTTGCTGCGTGAAAATGTTTACTGGAACAGCAGCGGGGTCGCCTCGACAGTCGATTACCAGTCCCTTGCAAAGCGGCAGGCAGAACTGGATCAGTATCTCGCAGGGCTGTCAGCTGTAACAGAGGAAGACTACAATGACTGGCAAAAACAGCAGCAGCTGGCTTTTCTGATCAATGCTTACAACGCCTTTACCATCAAGTTGATACTCGGTAAATATCCCGACCTGGAATCGATCAAGGATCTTGGGTCACTCTTCACGTCGCCGTGGAAAAAACGCTTTTTCAGCCTTCTCGGGAAAGAACGGCACCTTGATGAAATTGAGCATGATATGATCCGTCAGCCGGGTGTTTTCGGCGATCCGCGCATTCATGCGGCCGTGGTCTGCGCCTCGATCGGTTGCCCCGGGATTCGAGATGAGGCTTTCGTCGCTAAAAAAATCGATGGCCAGTTAGAAGATAGTATGCGTCGTTTCCTTTCCGACCGGGCGCGCAACCGCTATAATCCTGCAACAGACGAACTGGAAATCTCAAAGATTTTCGACTGGTACGGAGATGATTTTATCGGCTTTCGTGGGCATCCTTCAGTTTCTGCATTTTTAAGCGATTATGCGGAACTGCTGACCGATGATAAGGCGTTACAGCTGCGGATAAAAGCAGGGGATACCCCGCTCGACTATCTTGATTATGATTGGGATTTGAACGACTATCGGCCATAAGGTTTGTTGCAGGAGAGTTTTTGTGCAGATCGAAATTTTTACCACCGGCGGCACAATCGATAAAATCTACTTCGATGCCAAAAGCAATTATGAGATTGGCGAACCGCAGATTGTGGAACTGCTGCGCGATGCCAACCTGACGGTTGATTACAAGGTAACCTCTCTGTTGCGGAAAGACAGCCTGGAGTTGACGGATGATGACAGGCAGCTGATACGTGCAGCAGTTGAAAAGAGTGAGGCGGGAAATGTCGTTATCACTCATGGCACCGACACCATGATTTCCACCGGACTGGCACTGCAGGGTCTTGCCGGAAAGACGATCGTTATGACCGGGGCCATGCAACCGGCACGTTTCCGTTTTACCGATGCGATCTACAACGTCGCCAGCGCGATTACTGCGGCGCAGACGTTGCCGGCCGGCGTTTATATCGCCATGAACGGGCAGATTTTCGATCCGCTGAGATCGCGCAAAAATGTTGAGATGAACCGCTTCGAAACCGTTTGAGGAGGGATAAAATGTCTAAAATGAATAGTGACGCCGGAATGCCGATCGCCATCACTCTGGAACCGGGCACGTATTTCCGCTGCACCTGCGGCAACTCGCAGAACCTGCCGTTCTGCGACGGTAGCCACCAGCCGGGCGAAGGCTGTCCGCTACGGTTTGAAATCAAGGAAAAGAAGAAAGTGTACATCTGTAGCTGCGGGCAAAGCGGGAAACAGCCGTTTTGTGACGGTACCTGCGGCGTGAACCTCTGATTATTCCGTTTTTTCTCGCCGGCGGATCTTTTTCAGCTGCTTATGGAATGCCTCTGCAATGGCTGTGATTGCCTCGACCTGGCGTTCGGAAAAGCTGTTTTTCTGTTGTGAACAGAAGATCAGTACGGTGCGCATGGCGCCTCGTTCGTAGCAAGCTTTGGCAATATAAGAGTACAGCCCTTTCGGCACGAACAACATCCAGTCGATTGCCTTGATGCTGCTTTGAGTGTTGTCAACGATGAGATATTCAAGATTTTCTTTGGCGATGTTCTCGGCAATCGTTCCCGTGTAGGGGAATCTGCTCCCGGGGGTCAGGGGTTCTTTCAGTTCGCCATGAGAGTAGACAACGACCCGGTCTTTGCGCGCATAAATATCAGAATACATGACAGCATCCAGCCCCGGAAACAGCTCACGAGATTGGTAGATCCGGGCCAGCATCGCTTCGATCGACCAGCAGTCGGCCAAGCTGCTGCAAAGTTGGCTGATGTCCTGAGTCGTGGTTTGAGGGTTCTGCTCCGCTGGTTTTGAGATGCTGTTGTCGTCCAACATGGCCAGGCGCAGGTATGCTTGGCCAGCGTGGCTGAAATATTCAAGTCGGCAGAGAACTTTGTGGGTCGGCTGCAGACCTGTCGTCAGGGTCAACTCGGTTGTCAGGTGGCGCTCGGACATCAGGCTTTCCAGTAGCAGAGGCAGGTTGATGTCGCCAATCAGCAGGTCTTTCAGCTGTGTTTTGCGATTTTTAGCCGCATTCAGGTCGAGACGGTCAACAAATGCCAGGTTGGCTTTCTGCAGGGTGAGACACGGCCAGAGAAACAGGGCGACCGGGTAGGGAACAGCATCTTCCAGCAGCATTCGGTTCTGGTCCTCAAAGATATTTTTCAGCTGATGTATCTGACCCGTTATTTCCTCGACACTTCCCTCGTATAATCGGAAATCCTCAGCCGGCCAGCCAGACATCCTGAACCAGTGAATTTTATCCTCGTTTTGCACGCGAAAGACCAACTGCACCGGCTGGCGTTCCTTGAAGCATTTGATCGCCTGTTCAAGGTCACCCCGGTCATCCGGGTGAAGCTGCCTGAAACGATAATCCTTATCCTTGAAAAATCGATAATCTTCGGCGCTGAGGATAAGCTCGGGGCAACTGTTGAGGTTGGTAAAGGTCCGCTTTGCCAGGTCAAGTTGCCAGAGCAGCAGCTTCATTTTTTGTAGTGCCGGTAGCAGCGATTTAACTTCTTGTGAGGGCATGCTTCTTTCCCGTCGATATTTAAACCAACCTAATTAGTGCGATAATTTTACCTCCTGCTTATCCTTCTGTCCAGTTTCTCCTTGCCATTTATTTATCTCCATTTTGATTGAAATTTCTATGGTTTTGTAGGGTTTTTTACTTTTTTTTGAAATATTTACCGATTTTTCGTGTGACAAAATGGGTGTCATTACAGTGGCTTGCCTTTAAATTTGGTAGAACCAAAACTGTTTAATTTGACCTTTTGTTGACAAATTGGTGAGCCAAAATAAAATAAATATGACTCAAAATGTAGGGTGTTAACGCTTGCAGCAGCAGATTGGCAGGGTTGAGATGGGTGACGCAGCAGCAAAAAGTGCTGAAAAATACGTCTACAGCAAGGAAGAATGGTTGGAGAGTTTGCTGCTGCGACGCATTTCTGCCGGCTATTGGGCCGTCGGTGAAAGATTGCCGGCGGAACGCAAGATGGCAGCCGAACTTGACGTTAGTCGCAATACCCTGCGTGGTGCGTTGCGGCGGCTGGAAGCCCGTGGTTTGATTGAAGCCCGGCAGGGAAGTGGTTACTATCTGCAGTCGACCTGCCTGATGACCAGCTCGAATGTCTCTCCTGCCGAAGAGTCGGACGAACGGATCATGGCGCGCCTTGAAGCAGCTTACCTGTTTTTACCGGGAGTGGTTGCAATGGCCGCCTGCAAAATTACCGACGTTCAACTGGCTGAGCTGGAAGAATGTACCGCCAATTTGAGCAAGGCTGTTTTCAGCAAAGATATCAGTGAGTTTAAAGCCCAGGCCCGGCGTTTTTTCAAGATCATCGCTGGCGGAACAAAAAACCAGATCATTGATGAGATGGTGTCCTCTTTCTGTGCCAGCTCGTCGCTGATGTTTCCCGGATTCTCCTCCTTTGAAGAGGCGCAACAGCAAAAGTTGTTTGCAGATTATGTCCTGATTTTCAATGCCTTGAAAAAACGTGACAGCGAAGAATCTTCCCGTTGCGTGAAAATAAAAGTGATCAACACCTGTGTTGCTTTTTCCGAGCTTAAAGGGGTGGCGTTGCCGTTCTCCATTGAGCAGGCGAGACAGGAAATGCTTTAACGCTGAAGGAGCCAGCCATGGCCGAACCGATCAGCAGGAAACAGTTTTTCCGTCAGGCGTTTGTAAACAGCGCCAGATTCTCAGCCGAATTGCTCGACGCATTTCAACCCGCCAGACAAGCCCGCCTCGCGCCGACCGATTACGACTTTGGCGCCGATCTGCCACCGGAACTGCTTGCAGCAGAAGCCGAACGACTGGGGGTTGACCCCGAAGACAAGGCTGCCGTCATGGCTGCTATCGCGGAAAGGATGCAGCCACCACAATACTGAAATGCCGATGACCATGTGATCTTTTGTTTGTTGGGAGGGGAACCCAAAATTTTGAGGAGGTCAGTATGGAAAGGTACGGTGCAGGTTTCCTTGAGGAACGCAAACTGGAGAAGCGGTGGTCGGGGCCGGTTCCGGCTCTGGTCAGCATCGCGGTTCTGTTTGCCGTTTTCTATGCCACCTGGTGGATCTTCCAGGATCCGCGCGGCTACATGAGGATGTACACGCCATATGTCGGCTATATGTACTGCCGCTGGTGGCTGATCATGATGATCTGGATGGTCTACATCTTCAACTACTGGCCGTTTAAACGCAGCTGGCTGGAAAATGCCAACCCGCTCTACAAGGGCGCGGTGCTGACGTTGGCTTCAGTTGCTATTCTGCTTGTCCTGATTAAAGGCTTCTTCGAGGGTTTCCTCGGCAACTTTGGCCTCGCTTACTTCAACCCTGAGCAACTTGAGAAACTGCCTGGTATCACCAGCTTTTTTGCGATCGAGTATGCTTCGCTGGCCATCCTGATGTTTGCAGCCATCGCCTCCTGGCTGTCACCGGCCTGGGTGGTCGCTTTTGAAGAAGCCCCCTGGCAAAAACTGAAGCAACCGGCCAAAGGCTTCTCGATTCTTATGATTACCTTCTTCCTTTCGACCCTGGTCTACTTCGTCACCATGCACCCGCACATGGGTATCCTTTACGATCCCTGGCAGTACTTCACCTCGATCGCACCGCCTTACTGGGAGCAGTTCGCCGATACCGTCTCCGGCAACTTCCATGTCGGCTGGATCATGTGCTGTACCGTGGTGGTCTGGCTGGTTGAGACGATATGGGAGCGCTACCCCTTCAACCTGATCAAAAACGACTGGGGTCGTCGTTTCGCCTGTTTCTTCGGCATTATCCTCATCGCCCTGGCAATGCACTTCTTCTTCTACTTCGCCCAGGAGCTGACCTTCGGTGAAGCGATCCGTGGCACCCGCCGGGGCTTCGCACCCGACTGGCGTTGGCTGCACGTCGGCGAGATGGCGATCTTCCTGCTGGTGCCGGCTCTGTTCCTCAACTTCTACTTCGGTAACTGGCCGCGCAAGTTCAGCATGCCGGTCAACGTCATGGTTCGCACCCTGATCACCATCGTTGCGGCAGTTCTGCTTTACATCGTCTACTATCGTACTTCTCACCTGTTCCTCGGTACTCAGAAGGGCATATCGCACCCACAGCAGTTCCCGATGATTCCGATGATCTGGCTGGTCAACCTGATGCTGGTCCAGCACTGGTTCATGGACAACTGGCCCGGCTGGAAACTGGTCGCCAAGACCGAAGAAGAGATCGCAGCCGATCATGCCTCTCACCAGGCACAGATCGAGGAAATCAAGCCGACGCCGCAGTTCGGTATCGGACTCGGGGCCGGAGCGGTCATGGGGGTGGCGTTCTTCTTCATCACCGTCTGGGCGCTGCCGTTGTTCTATGCGTCGATTGACCTGATCAAGTAAGGGAGGAGGTTGATATGTCTGACAATATGAAGCGCCGCGATTTTCTCAAGGGAGCAACCACCGGGGTCGGTCTGGGGATGCTCGGAGCGATGGGAATCTACTCCTATTCGCCACTGCGCAAGCAGCACTTTCCAGAAGTTGCGCGCAAAATGACCGATATCGGCGTCTGTAAAAGCGTCAATGTCACCAATATCAGCGAAACCAGCTGGTTTGAAAATGCCACCCTGATGGGCGATATCAAGGGGGCCGGTGGGTTGTTGGTTAACCAGTACGATTATAACTGGCCCCCCTTCGGCAACGGCAAGGGGCTGGGCAAGGGCAGCTACGATGACGGGATGGCAAAAATCAAGCATCTGCTGCCGGATAAAATCGATGAAGCCTGGCAGGTCTGTGTCGAGAACTGCGTGCATCCGGAAAACGCTGGCGGTTATGCAGCACTGATCGATGTCGAAGAGATGTCGGGCAAACACCGCAAGTTCCTGCTCGATTCCGGTTGGGGCTACGCCTGGACTGATGAATGCTTCAAGCGGGAGGGCATCGACAAAATGCTCGCCAATCGTGAGATCGAAGCACTGTTCTTTTCCCACGAACACTTCGATCATTTCTGGGGACTGCCGGTCACCCTCAAGTATGACCCGACCATCACCATTTACATCCCAGAAGGTTTCTATCCGGAAGGGTTGCAGTACATCAAGGATTCCGGCCACAAAGGCAAGGTTGTTACCGTGCCGAAGGGCTTGAACCCACATATTCCCGGCATGGCAACCTACGTCTTCGGTATTCCGATCATCTGCCGGGTTTACGGTGAGCAGTCGATGTATTTCAACGTCAAGGATAAGGGACTGGTCAGCGTTACCGGTTGCTGCCACCAGGGCATCATCCGTTTCGCCGAGACCGCTTACAACGAGATCAAGTACGAGAACGACAACTTCTACGGCATTTACGGCGGCCTGCATATCTCGCCGTTCGACGACTGGGATCCTAAGTACGATGACCTGGTCATCTCGTTGAAGAACTACGGCTTCGAGCAGATTGGCTGCAACCACTGCACCGGTGTCCTCTGCGCCAAGAAATTTGTCGCCGCAGGCTACAATGTTATCGAGGGAACAGCCCAGCACCGTTCCAAGGACAAGGTTTACCTCGGTAACGGGGACAAGATTTCCTTTGGCTGATCACTGTCGTGATGATGGAGCTGCCCGTAATGGGCAGCTCCGAATTTCGTTGGAGGACGCATGATCGACTTCTCTGCCTTGTTGCCGCCTGCCGTCACCGCTGATCCGCAGCTGACCGCGTTGGAACTACCCCGTGCGGTGCTGATGCGGGTCAACTTTATTCCCGGAGTGCGGCAACGGCTCGGTTGGCGCGGGGTGAAGGAGTGCACCGGCAACCCCGGTGCGCTGACGCTGAAGGTTGTCGATGCCCCCGGTGTGTTTGCCATCTGTCCGCAGGCGTCCGACATGGATGGAGAGCAGGGGCGAGCGCTGTTCGATTTGTATTATTTTCCCGCCCCGGAGGAGGACTTAGTGGAATCCTTCTCCATTGCCGCGGGCATTACCGTCCTGCAGGATGATTTTCTCGATCGGGTGCGTGAATTTGCCGGAGATGAGCAACTGCAGGCCCTTTTCAAATTGGCAACCTTGCAATTGAGCTACAACGGTAATACCGGGGCCGTCGCTGTTTCTTTCATGGCCGCTGAGCGTCAGTTGCTGATCAGTGCCGAGGGGGTGATGATTTCCGGCATTGATGGTCTGCAGCAGGCGGTCGAGCCTGGAGGCGTTGATCAGGACCTGGCAGCGCAGACGGTCATGTTCCCCTTTTTCCGCGCGCTTGCAGCGTCCTTCAGCTTCTGTTTCGCTGCTGCACCGAACGCGCTGCTGCAGCTCAGCCGACCTGGCCGGAAAATTATCTATTATCAACAGAATCGTTTTGAGTCCGAGTTCTGCTACGACAGCAAAGAACGGCTGCTGTCACTGGTCTGGGGTGAGCAACGCGGCTTGAGTATCGACGATAGCGAATTCCCCAAACTGGAACTGAACTGGCGTGATCCGGAGGAAAAACCATGCGAATATGCCGATGAACCCTGGTGGCAGAAACAGGTGCCGGGAGCTCGTTTCAGTGTTGATAAAAATACAATGGGCATCAGCGAGAAGCCGAAGTTGATCATCCTGACCGGTTTTCTCGGCGCCGGGAAAACAAGCTTTCTCAACCACTTTATCGAGTACCAGGCGAGAAAAAACGCCTTTGTCGCCATTATTCAGAACGAAATCGGCGCGCAGGGGTTGGACACCAAACTGCTCGGCCAGCACTATGCCGTGACAGAAATGGATGAAGGATGCGTTTGCTGTACCCTCTCCGGCAACCTGAAGTTGGCCCTCGCTGAAATCCTTGCCGGCTTTCAGCCAGATTTCGTCGTCGTCGAAACCACTGGCCTGGCTAACCCTGCTAATTTTTTGAGTGAAATCAGCGAGCTGGAGGATCAGCTCGACTTCTGTTCGATTACGACTCTGGTCGATGCAGCCCAAGGGGCTGCACCGCTTGAGAAATACGGCGTTGCCCGCGAACAGTTGATGCTGGCTGATGCCGTTATTCTCAATAAAATTGATCAGAGCTCCGAGGAACAACTGGCGCAACTGACAGCGAAAATTCAGTTACTCAACCCGGTCGCATCCATCTATGAAACCTGTCACGGTGAGTGTTCACCGGCGCAGATTTACGGTGTCAATTTCGCCGGACAGATGCGCCTGCCGAACGACAGGGAAAAGCATGGTATCCACGGCCACACTCACGCCGAACATGGCATTTCCAGCCTGCTGCTCGACCTGCCGCAATCGATCGGCCGCGAACAGTTCCTTGCTGCCACTGCCAAACTACCGGAGCAGGTGCTGCGGGTGAAAGGGGTGCTGCAGTTCGAAAACGAAGGCGATCCGCTGGTCTACCAGTATGTTCCCGGCTCACAAACCCTGAGCCCGGCACCGGAAGAGGATTCAGGTCAGCGCTTCCTGGTTTTTATCGGCGAGGACGTACAGCGGTCGGCAGAGTCTTTTCTGAATACTTTCATTTAGATTCGCTCTGTTGACGTTTTTGAATCAAGGATAGCTCTGATCTTCTTTGTCAAGCTATGGGCGGAAAAGGGTTTCAGCAGAACATCTGGTTCAGTGGCAGCATCACTTTTGGGGATGAGGTGTTCACCAGAATAGCCTGACATATAAAGAATTTTTAAATGGGGATGTTTTTTTAACAGGGCTTCTCCGAGTTCGACTCCACTCATTTTCGGCATAATGATGTCTGTCAACAGAAGCTCGATGGTTCCCAGATGGTTGTTTGCCAGCTTGATTGCTTCTTCAGGGACCTGTGCAGATAGAACGTTATAGCCGGCTTCGGTCAAAAAGGAACGGGCGATTTCAAGGATGCTGGCTTCATCTTCGACAACCAGGATCGTTTCGCTGCCATGGACTAATTCATGATTTTCAATCAGGGCCGGATCTTTTATCTCTGAGGCAACAGCGGGGAAATACAGGCTGAAAGTTGCTCCTTGCCCCTCGCTGCTTTGAACGTAGATATAACCGTTGTTCTGTTTGACTAAACCAAAAACCATCGATAATCCCAGACCGGTTCCTTTGCTTGGATCTTTTGTCGTAAAGAAGGGATCGAATATTTTGCTCAGGACCTCTTTATTCATGCCGCAGCCGGTGTCGCTGATTTCCACCAAAATAAATTCCCCAGGCTTGGTCCCGAGGTGCTCCTGGCAGAATTTTTCATCCAGCGAAGCATGAGCTGTTCTGATCGATATGCTGCCGTTGCCATCTATAGCATCCCTGGCATTAATGATCAGGTTGGTCAGTATCTGGTTGAGATGGCCGGTGTCGATCTTCACGAAAGCCTTTTCGGTTTCCGCTCGCCAGCGGACATCAATATGTTTTCCGATCAGGCGTTTTAGCATATTAAGGGTTGTTGTGACCGCTTCATTGAGATTCAAAATGCGGGGTGTGTGTGGTTGTTTGCGGGCAAAGCCGAGTAATTGCTGTGTCAGTTCAGATGAACGGGTAGAGGCGTTTTTAATTTCCAGAAGGCGTTGCCGCAGTGGATTGTCGGCTTCGGTTTTCATCAGTAAAAGCTCGACCTGCCCGAGAATAATCGCCAGCATGTTATTGAAATCATGGGCAACGCCGCCGGCAAGCTTGCCAATTGCGTCAAGCTTTTGTGATTGACGATATTGTTCTTCAATCTGCAGCTGCTCGGTGATGTCACGTTTGACCGCAACATAGTTCACAATTTCGCCTTCGGAATTGATAATGGGAGAGATATTGACATCTTCGACAAAGCGGCTCCCGTCCTTTTTTTTGTTGGCGAATCGCCCTTTCCACGATTTTCCATGACTGATTGTCTGCCAGAGATCTGCATAAACCGCATCGTCCTGCTCACCGCTGTTCAGAATTCTGGGATTCTTACCGATGACTTCGTCCCGCCGATAGCCGGTGACGGTTGTGAAGGCTGAATTGACGTACTCGATCTTTGCTTCCGCATCAGTGATAACGATAGTTTCTCCGGATTGTTCGACCGCAGAGGCAAGCCGGTTCAGGGCTTGCGTCCGGTTTGCAATGCGTGATTCCAGCTGCCGGTTCAAGCGGGATTTGTAGACAGCGACATAGGACAGCAGGCAAATGCAAATGATGACCAGAACCCCTGCCTGCCAATGCTGCTTTAAAAAAGTGCTCAGGGTTGGTTTGCCGACATACTTTTCATGCAGGAACAGGTGGCGGTCTTTGAGCAGCTCATGAATCGACTGATAATCGAGCGGTGCCGTCCAGCCCGCGATGTTCGCTGTTTGGGCTGCATGACTTGATGTCGGCATTGCCATCAGGGCGAGGGTGACTTGTTCTACGAGCCTTTTAGGAGTGTGTTTGAGGGCTGCGAACGGCCACTCCGGGTAAAAGCGAGTGCTGCACAGGTAATCAAATTTTGAATCTCCCGCTTGCTGATTGAGAACCTTGACCTCATCGAGCGAGATTTCCCCTTCAAAGGCCATTCTTTCCAGGGTGTCGGTCCGTACCGTTCCGGCGTCTGCCTCACCGTTAAAAACCGCATGAACCACCTCATCGTGAGTACCGGAAAATTTGAGCAGGCCGAAATCACGTTCGGGATTTATCCCTTGAGCATGAAATTCGCGCCAGGCTGCGAGCCAGCCACCTAAAGAGTTCTGATCGACGGCCCAGAAGTGCTTACCGATCAGATCTTTAAAGGTGCTGATGTCGGACCGGTCTGCACGGGTAAAAACAACCCCGCCAAACATCTGTCGTGGCTCTTTGTCATGCAAGTTCACCAAGGTGGCAATACGCTGTAAACCGTGGTCTGCCTCCAGAGTCACATAGTAGCTGCTGTTGGTGATCAGGAAATCTATGTCGCCGGCCATTACTGCCAGCCGCACGTTTTCGAAGTCAAGCGGAATGATTTCAAAGCGCCGATCATGGATTGTGCCGGAGAGGTAGGACGCTGTGGCAGCCCATTTTTGAAAGTCGGCAAAAATACTGCGTTTGGCGAGAACGCCTATTTTGACGGGAGGTGCAGGGTGACTGTGAGCCAGGCTGACGAGAAGGAGTAATGCGAAGATAATACAGAGATAACGCAGGAGGCTGGAGCCTCTGGTGACAAATTTACTTTTTTGCCTGTGACTGGGAAACGCATGAAGCATTTTGAGCCCTCGCAGACTGAGGTAAATGTTTCTGCCGGCAGCAAGTCTGTAGAATCTGGTTTGTGCTAAAAGTGATAAATTTTAACACATTGTAATCCATATTGCGTCTAATTGAAAGCTGAAGCTATTTCCCATCTTGGTTAAAAAATACCCGCAGTTTCAATCTGTTGCTGTTTTGCTAAGCTTTATTTTACCACAGGATCTGCTGCAATATTTAATGCTTCAACCGAGGGGCGCGAGATGATTGAGCGAACAAAGTCGCAGCAGGATCCTGAGCGCTTCGCTGCAGCTGTCAACGCCCCCTACTACCAGACCGACCTCGCTGTTGCCCAATATTGTGATGCTCACTATGGCCCTGATCGTTTCGGGATTGGTAATTTTTCCCGGGAGATGGTCTTTCTTTGTTGCCAGGTATTAGACGGCAGAGCGCCGCTTCGCGCTCTTGATCTCGGTTGCGCTGTCGGTCGAAGCAGTTTTGAACTAGCCAGATTTTTCAAGCAGGTCACGGCAATCGATTCCTCGCGCAGGTTCATCGACGTTGCCCGGCGTATTCAAAAGCGCGCTCGGGTTTGTTACAGCTTGCTGGAAGAGGGGGACATCCTCTCTGATCACAAGGTCTATCTGGCCGACCTCGGCCTGGCCGAAACTGCACAAAGGGTCTCCTTTTGCCAGGGAGATGCACAGGCTCTGGATCCTGAGCTCGGTCCTTACGATTTGATTCTCGCCGCTAACCTGATCGACCGTTTGCCTCATCCGGCCCGTTTTCTTGTCAATATTCACCGCCACCTGGTTTCCGGTGGGATCCTGGTGCTTGCTTCACCCTACAACTGGCTGGAAGAGTACACGGCAAAAAAATATTGGCTCGGTGGGCACTTCCGTTTCGGCAGGCCGGTCGATTCGTTGAACGGTCTGCGCCAGCGGTTAAACAGGCATTTTCAATTGATCGGTGAGCCGTGTGAGCTTGAATTTGTTATCCGCGAGACAGCGCGCAGCTACCGCCACAGCATCTCCCAGGTGACCTGCTGGCAGTTGCTCGAACGTTAATTCAAAATTCAGATCTTTGCCCGCTCGTATTGTAACGGCCAGGGGTAATCAAACGTCAATGCTTTCGCTGCTTTGAGTGGCCATTGCGGATCGCGCAGCAGCTCGCGCGCAAGGAAAACCGCATCCGCCTGCCCGGTGACGATAATCTGTTCCGCCTGCTCCGGTTTGGTGATCAGGCCAACAGTGCCGGTCGGGATTCCCACTTCTTTTTTGATTTCCGCCGCCATTGGCACTTGGAAACCGGGTGCTACCGGAATAACGGCATCCGGAATCAACCCGCCGGTCGAGCAGTCGATCAGGTCGATGCCAATCTCCTTCAATTTGCTGCACAGCTCAAGCGATTGCTCCAGGTCCCACCCCTTTTCCGTCCAGTCGGTCGCTGAAATTCGCACCAGCACCGGCAAATCGTCCGGCCAGAAATCTCTCACTTTTTCTGCCACCTTTAGCGGGAAGCGCATCCGGTTTTCCAAACTACCACCGTATTGATCAGAGCGCTGGTTGCTCAGTGGTGAAAGGAATTGATGCAGCAGGTAGCCATGTGCCATGTGCACTTCAACAACTTGAAATCCGGCGCAAAACGCGCGTTCGGCCGCAGCGACAAAGGCAGCACAGATTTTCTCCATATCCTTTTCGTCTAACGCCTTCGGCTTCGGCATGCCGGCAGAAAAGGCGAGCGAACTGGGCGCTACAGGTTGCCAACCACCATTTTTGAGAGCGACCACTTTGCCACCCAGCCAGGGAGGCTCGGTCGAGGCTTTGCGTCCGGCATGCGCCAGTTGTACGCCTGGAATGGCTCCGTGTTCGCTGATAAATTGGGTGATCGGTTTGAACGCTTCAGCCTGCTGATCATTCCACAAACCGCAGTCGCTCGGGCTGATTCTGCCTTCGGGGAGAACGGCGGTTGCCTCCACCATCACCATCCCGGAGCCACCGACAGCTCGGCTGCCGTAATGCACCAGGTGCCAGTTGGTCGCGATGCCGTCGACGCAGGAATATTGGCACATGGGGGAAACGAAGATCCGGTTGCGGATTTTCAGCGACCGCAACGCGATGGGGGTGAACAGTTTGCTCATGGTGTCCTCTCAAACCGATAAATAACGTTTCTTGATTTCATCATTTTCCTGCAACTCTTGCCTGCTGCCGGAGAAGCGGATCAGTCCCTTGTCGATGACGTAGCCGCGGTCAGAAATCTCCAACGCAAAATGGGCATTCTGCTCGGCCAGCAGGATCGGGAAATGCTTTTTCAGCTTGAGGATAATTTCTCCCAGCTGTTCAACGATCACTGGCGCCAGCCCTTCGCAGGGTTCATCCAGCAGTAATAGCTTTGGTTGCCCAGCCAGGGCCCGGGCGATGGCAACCATCTGTTGTTCGCCGCCGCTCAATTCGCCCCCTTTGCGGTGGCGGAACTTGTCGAGCAGGGGGAAAGTGTCGAACAGGTCGTCGATGCTCCAGCGGGTCTCAGTCTTGTCGTTGAAGGAAACTTCAAAGTTTTCGTGCACCGTCAGTTCGGAGAAAATGCGGCGGTCCTCTGGCACATAGCCAAGGCCGAGGCGGACGTTCTTGAACACCGCTTGTTTGGAGATGTCCTTTTCAAGAAATGTAATTGTGCCTTTGCGCGGATGGTTGTAGCCCATGATGCTTTTCATGGTGGTCGACTTTCCCGCGCCGTTGCGTCCCAGCAGGCAGACGATCTCGCCAGCATTGACCGCCAGGTCGACCCCCTGCAGGATGTAGCTGTCGTCGTAATAGGTGTGGATGTTGTCGACTTTAAGCATGGACTTTTCTCCCCAGGTAGGCTTCCTGCACCTGCTCGTTGCTGCGAATCTGTTCCGGGCTGCCCTGAGCCAGAAGGTGTCCCTGGTGCAGCACATAGATTTTTTCCGCCAGCGAGAAAACGACTTTCATATCGTGCTCGGTGATGAAGAAGGTGGTACCGGAGCCAGTCGCCAGCTTTTTGATCAGCGCGATCATGTTCTCGGTTTCCTCCGGGTTCATCCCGGCGGTTGGTTCGTCCAAGAGCACCACGCTCGGTTTGCGGGCCAGCACGATTGCCATCTCCACAAGTCGTTTATCGCCGTAAGCCAGGTTGGCCACCACCTGATCGGCGCGGTCGCTAAGGCCGACCTGCTCCAGCGTTTGCATGGCGCTGTCGACAATCTGTTTGTCCTTGAAAATGTTGCCGTAGATTTTGAAGTGCTTTCCCCGCTGGATGATCAAGGGTGCGATGACGTTTTCCAGCACCGTCAGCTCGGAGAAAATATTGGTGATCTGGAAAGAGCGGCACATCCCTTTATCGACCACCTTGTGCGAGGTCAAGCCGGTGATCTCCTCACCGTTGAGGAATACCTTGCCTTTGGTCGGTGGAAAATGCCCGGAAATGGCATTGTAAAAGGTGGTTTTTCCAGCACCGTTGGGGCCGATCAACGCCGACATTTCGCCTTTACCGATGCTTAAAGAAATATCCTCGATCACCTTGAACTTACCGTAGGAGTGGCCCAGATTTTCGATTCTCAGGACATCGCTCATTTGGCTCCCTCCCTGAAAATTTTATTACGCAGAGTGCCGAAGACACCTTGCGGGAAGAAGATGACGATCGGTACCAGTACGATGCCGAGGAACAGCATCCAGTTTTCCGTGAACAGGATAATCACCTGCTCCAGCAGGAAGAAAATACCGGCGCCGAACAGCGGTCCGAGGAACACCCCGGTGCCGCCGATGATCGACATGATGACCGGTTTGGCGGAGAAGCTCCAGTGCATGAACTCCGGCGTCGCCATGCTGTTGAACAAGCAGAACAGCACACCGGCCAGCCCGGTAAAGGCGCCGGAAATGGCGAAGGCGACGATCCGCAACAACTGGACGTTGCCGCCGACGAAGGAGACCCGTTGCTTATTCTCGCGCATCGCCTTGAGAATCAGGCCGAAGGGTGAGTGGACGATCAGCCAGAGCAACACCACGCCGACCAGCACAATGCTGAACACCAGGTAGTACATGTTGAGCGGATCGTAAAAGGTCAGTTCAGTGCCGAACAGGTTCAGGCTCGGTAGCACGAAGACTGGCAGCCCGTCGCTGCCCCCGGTGACGTCGAGCCAGTTGTGAGCGACTGAGAAGAACAGCATGCCGAAGCCGAGGGTAATCATGGCGAAGAAGATCTCGTCCAGCCGCACGGAAAAGAAACCGACCACCAGCGCAGCCAGCAGCGAAATCAGCATCCCGACCAGCAACAGGAGAAACAGGTTCTGATAACCGGCTTGCAGCATCAGTGCGGCGCAGTAACCGCCGAGACCGAAGAAGGCGCCCTGGCCGAAAGAGAGCAAACCGGTGTAGCCGAGCAGCAGGTTGAAGCTGATCGCCATCAGGCCCATGATCAGGATTTCGGACAAAATCATGGTCGAGTAGGTGGAGATCAACAGGGGCGCAAGCAGCAGCAAAACTGTCAGCACTGCCGGACCGAACCATCTGTTACGCAGGAGTTTCATGCTACACCCCCTTCCGGAACAGGCCGTTTGGTTTCACCAGTAGGATTACCGCCAGCAAGATGTAGGGGATCGCCATCTGCATCCGCCCGGCGAAGACGGTGCCGAAGGACTCGAGAAGACCGAGCAGCAGCGCACCGACGAAGGCACCGGGGAAGCTGCCCATGCCGCCGACCACGACGACAATGAAGCTTTCGATGATGATCTTCTCGCCCATCGACGGGATCAGACTCTGTTGCGGCGCGGCCAGGGCGCCGCCGACGGCAGCCAGCCAGGTACCGAGGGCGAAAACGGAGGTGTAGATCAGCGGGACGTTGATGCCGACCCCTTCGGCCATGATGTTATCGAAGGAAGCGGCGCGGATAATCTTGCCCCACTTGGTGTAATGGAAGAAGGCCCAGAGCAGGCCGCCAATCACCGGGCCGATCAGGATCAGGAACAGCCGGTAAACCGGATAATCCTGTCCGGCGATGGCGACGATGCCGCTGAGAATCTCCGGCGGTTCAACGACATGGTAGCCGGAGCCCCAGATCATCCGCACCGCGTCATCCAGGATCAGCAGCACGGCAAAGGTCAATAGCAGCTGGTAGGAGACATCCCGGTCGTAGACTTTCTTTAACAGGTACTTCTCGATCAGCAGGCCGACCACCACTGCACACAGCGGGCCGATCAGCAGGCCGAGCCAGAAGGAATCGAAGAACTGCATCGTCTGCATGCAGAGGTAGGCGCCGAGCATGAACAGCGAACCGTGGGCGAAGTTGAGCACGCCGAGCACGCCGAAGACAGTGGTCAGGCCGACGGCGATCAAAAACAACAACATTCCCCAACTGAGACCGTTAAGGGTGTTCAGAAGAAATATTTCCATGTGAACTCCGTAAGTGGAAAAGCTGATTTACGGATAAATGGCCCGGCAGCGGAGTGAACCGCTGCCGGGGAGATGCTATTACATGCTGCAGCCGGTTTCGGCGACTGGCGGGGTGACGTCCACGCCTTTGAATATCTTGATCGGTTTGAGAATGCGGTGCTTATAGGCCGGGTCTGCCGCGGTTTTACCCCAATGGGCATCGGTAATCGCCTGGTGGTCTTCCTTGCGGAATTCGATCATCCCGGTCGGAATCTCCAGCTTCAGACCTTCGAGCGCCATGGCGACTTTATCCTTGTCAGTCGAACCGGCTTTTTCCACTGCAGCCTTGTAAGCGTAGACCGCGCTGTAAGCACCGTGGGCGTTGTAGGAGGGGTAGGCACCGTACTTTTTGACGTAGTCAGCGGCGAACTTCTTGTTCATTGCTGAGTCGTTGGCCAGGAACCAGTAGCGGGTACCAACCCAGAGACCTTCCGGCATCTTGTCGCCCAAAGCGGTCAGGACTTCAGTTGCCGCGCCGAGAGTGAAGAGCACTTCGAAGTCGGCGTCAAAAAAGCCCATGCTGCTGGCCTGGCGGATAAAGTCGATCAGGTTGCCGCCCCACAGGGAGATAACCACGCCGTCCGGCTTGCTGCTCATCACCTTGGTGATGTAGGCTGAGAAATCTGTGGTTTTAAACGGCGGGAAGGCGACCTGATCCTTCGCCATAAAGGTCGCCTCGGGGTTTAATTTGGAGAGGTATTTTTCAAAATACTCCCATGACTGATGACCGAATGCGTAGTCAGGACCGACCGTGGTCCACTTCTTGGCGCCGGTTTCCTGGGCCAGCAGTGCGGCGGCCTTGATGTTCTGCGCGATGTTGACCGAGATGCGGAAGGTGTACTTGTTACAGACGCTGCCGGTCACGTCAGGAGTCGCGGCGTGGGTGATGATCAGCGGGGTCTTCATTTGCTCGATCGAGGGGACGACGGTCTTTGCCACGCCGCTCGAATCGAGGCCGATCAACATATCGACCTTATCCTGGTAAACCAACTTGCGGATCGCCCGCAGGGCGACGTCGGCCTTGCCGGTGGAGTCCTCGAAGAATCCTTCCACCTGCTGGCCATTGATGCCACCAGCAGCATTGATTTCGTCAATCGCCAGTTCGGCGCCCTGTTTGGCAAACTGACCATAAGCTGAGAAGGGCCCCGACATGATGTAGGTAAACCCGATCTTGGTCGCAGCGTTGGCGGCGAGGACGGACACAGCAACAAAGGCGACAGCCAGCAGAACACTCAAAGCTCTTCTTTTCATCTCTCCTCCTTGTTTTTTGTCAACGTTGAATCTGTCCGGAAGGCGCAAAATTTCTGCGCATGTGCGATCTGATAAAAATTGAAAAATCAAAAAAGACAATAAAAGAAGTGTATACAAAAGTTTGGTGGAGTCAAACACCTCTGCATTGTTTTCTGGTTACCCCTTTAGGATATTCTTCGAAATTCCATGTGGTTGCATCGTTGAGAAGAAGAGTTTTCAGCTGGGAATATTAACAGGCAAAACGGCAAGGGACGACAGTAAAAAAATCTCTTCTGCTAAAGACTCCGTGGGTGCTTTTGTTTTACACTGACTTGGAAATATAACTACAGGAGTTGCTAATGGCTAAAACGCTCTACGACAAATTATGGGATGCCCACCTGGTTCACCAGGATGATGACGGCACAGCGTTGCTTTACATTGATCGCCAATTGTTGCATGAAGTCACATCGCCACAGGCTTTCGAAGGTTTAAGGCTGGCCGGGCGCAAGCCGCGGCGGATCGACGCCAACCTGGCGGTGCCTGATCACAACGTGCCGACTGATGATCGCAGCAGCGAGATTGCCGATCCGGTATCGCGTCTGCAGGTCGAAACCCTGGAGAAGAACTGTAAAGAGTTCGGCATCACCATGTTCGCTATGAACGATCCGCGACAGGGGATTGTCCATGTTATTGGCCCGGAACAGGGCGCGACCCTGCCGGGGATGACGGTGGTTTGTGGTGATTCGCACACCGCCACACATGGTGCCTTCGGTGCCCTCGCTTTTGGTATCGGCACTTCGGAGGTTGAACATGTGCTGGCGACCCAGTGCCTGATTCAGAAAAAATCGAAAACCATGCTGATCGAGGTCAACGGTGAGTTGCCATCAGGGCTGACCGCCAAGGATATCGTCCTTGCTATCATCGGCCGGATCGGCACCGCAGGCGGAACAGGGTACTGTGTCGAGTTTGGCGGCGATGCTATCCGTGCACTGTCGATGGAAGGCCGGATGACGGTTTGCAATATGGCGATCGAAGCGGGTGCCCGTGCCGGATTGATTGCCGTCGATCAAAAGACTATCGACTACGTTGAAGGGCGCCCTTTTGCACCCCAAGGTGCTGATTGGGAACTGGCTGTCGCGAGTTGGAGGCAGTTGAAAAGTGATCCCGATGCCGAATTTGATAAAATTGTCCGCATTGATGCCCGCGATCTGAACCCGCAGGTGACCTGGGGAACATCGCCGGAGATGGTTGTCAGTATCGCCGACCGCGTGCCTTCTCCGGCAGAGGAAGCCGATCCGGTCAAGCAGGAAGGAATGCAGGCTGCGCTCAAATATATGGGGCTGGAACCGGGCACGCCGATCAACCAGATCAAGCCGGATATCGTTTTTATCGGTTCTTGCACAAATGGTCGGATCGAGGACCTGCGTGCGGTCGCCGCTGTCGCCAAGGGGCGCAAGGTGGCTGATAACATCAAACAAGCACTGATCGTCCCCGGCTCCGGACTGGTGAAGCAGCAGGCTGAAAAGGAAGGGCTGGACAAGATTTTCATCGACGCCGGTTTCGAATGGCGCGAGCCGGGATGTTCAATGTGCCTGGCGATGAACAATGACCGGCTCAAGCCGGGTGAGCGATGTGCCTCGACCAGCAACCGCAACTTTGAAGGCCGCCAGGGGCAGGGCGGACGCACTCATCTGGTCAGTCCGGCGATGGCAGCTGCGGCTGCTGTCACTGGTCATTTTGTCGATGTTCGTTCGCTGGAGGTGAAATAATGGAAAAGTTTATCACGTTTTCCGGCCTGGTTGCACCGCTCGATCGTGCCAATGTCGACACCGACGCGATCATTCCAAAGCAGTTTCTCAAGTCGATCGAACGGACCGGTTTCGGTCCCTATCTGTTCGACGAATGGCGCTACCTGGATCACGGTGAACCGGGGATGGATTGCAGCGATCGGCCGCGCAACACAGAGTTCGTCCTCAACCAGGAGCGTTACCAGGGCGCACAGATTCTGCTGACGCGCGATAATTTTGGCTGCGGATCCTCGCGCGAACACGCGCCCTGGGCGCTGCTCGATTTCGGCATCAAGGTTCTGATCGCACCCAGCTTCGCCGACATCTTCTACAACAACTGTTTCAAAAACGGTATTCTGCCGATCAAACTGGAAAGCAGTCAGGTTGACAGCCTGTTCCGCGCGGTGGAAAAAGCCCCCAGCTACCAACTGCAAATCGATCTGGAACAGCAATTAATCGGTCTGCCGGATGGTATCTCGATTCCGTTTGAGATCGATCCCTTCCGCAAGCACTGTTTATTGAATGGGCTGGACGATATCGGTTTGACTCTGGAGAAAACTGACAAGATTGAGACCTACGAGATGCAGCGCAGGCAACAGGCACCCTGGTTGTTTGCTGGCTGATTCAAAAATTTAGCGACCAAACAAAAAAGCGGGGTCCGATCGGACTCCGCTTTTTTGTTTTAACTCCCTGTCGTCAACCTACAAGATTTGACTGAGAAACAGCTTGGTTCGCTCATGTTGCGGGTTGTCGAAAAAGTCGTGCGGGTTGTTCTGCTCGACGATCTGGCCGGCGTCCATGAACATGACCCTGTCGGCGACGCTCTTGGCAAAGCCCATCTCATGTGTGACGACCAGCATGGTCATGCCTTCTTCGGCCAGATCGATCATAACATCGAGAACCTCTTTGATCATCTCCGGGTCGAGGGCCGAAGTCGGCTCGTCGAACAACATGACTTCCGGTGCCATACAGAGGCTACGCGCGATTGCCACCCGCTGTTGCTGACCTCCGGAGAGTTGGCCCGGAAACTTTTTGGCCTGCTCAGCAATTTTAACCTTTTCCAGATACATCATCGCTGTTTCTTCGGCCTGCTTCTTCGGTGTTTTGCGGACCCAGATCTGGCCAAGTGTCAGGTTCTCGAGGATTGTCAGGTGCGGGAAAAGATTGAAGTGCTGGAAGACCATGCCGACTTCAGCGCGGACCGTCTCGATGTTTTTGATATCGTTGGTCAGCTCAGTGCCGTTGACGATGATTTGTCCTTGCTGATGTTCTTCAAGCCGGTTGATACAGCGGATCATGGTCGACTTGCCAGAGCCGGACGGGCCGCAGATAACGATCCGTTCGCCTTCCTGCACTTCCAGATTGATATCGCTGAGTACGTGGAAGTCGCCGTACCATTTATGCATGCCGACAATCTTGATGATCGGCTCGGATGATTTGTTCGGTTGTGTATCGGTCATATCAGTCTCACATCTATAAATGGCACCGGATCAGTGGCCGGTGTGCAGTTCTTTTTCCAGCCGGCGGCTGTAACTCGACATAGCGTAGCAGCAGATGAAGTAGAGCACCGCCAGGAAGACGTAGGCCTCAGTTGAGTAGCCGGTCCACTGCGGGTTCTGTAGGGTGACCTTGGTGGTCTTGAGCACATCGTAAAGGGCGATGATGACGACCAGCGAGGTGTCCTTGAAGGCGGAGAGCAGAATCCCGACAGTCGGCGGAATGACGATCTTCAGTGCCTGTGGCAGAATGATCAGCCGCATCGTCTGCGAGTAGGTCAGGCCCAGCGAATCGGCAGCTTCGTATTGCCCGCGTGGCATCGCCTGCAGGCCGCCGCGGACGACCTCGGCAATATAGGCGGCAGTAAACAGGATGATTGCCACCTGCGCCCGCAGCACCTTGTCGATGGTCATGCCATCCGGCAAAAACAGCGGAAACATGATCGACGACATGAACAGCAGGCTGATCAGCGGAACTCCCCGGATCATCTCGATATAGACGACGCAGAGGGTTTTGATCGCCGGCATTTTCGACTGGCGACCCAGCGCCAGCAGCACGCCAAGCGGATAGGCCATGACCATGCCGAAGAAGGAGAGCATCATGGTCAGTGGCAGACCGCTCCATTGGTCTGTTTCGACCACCGGCATACCGAAGATCCCGCCGTACATCAGGGTGCCCATGATGATCAGGCCGACCGGCCACATCCAGGCCAGCAGTTTGTTCCAGCGGCTTTTCTCTTTCGAGTAGATGACCAGCGCCAGCAGCAGGATCATCGCCAGGATCGGTCGCCACTCCTGCCCTTCAGGGAAGAAGCCGAGGATGATGAACTTGATGTTCTGCGGCACGATTGACCAGCAGGCGCCCTCGATATCACGACAGGCATCGGCGCTGCTGTTCCAGAGACTGTCGATAAAGGCCCACTTGAAAAAGGGCGGCACAATGTAGCCGAGCGCCAGCAGGGTCAGTACTGTCAGCAGCGAGTTGTACCAGCTGTTGAACAGGTTGTCCTTCAACCAGGCTGCTGCGCCAACTTTCTTGACCGGCGCGGCCAGATATTCTCTGGTGGGATTTTCAGGTTGATTCATGGCATCACCTCTCCACCAGTTTCATCTTCTTGTTGTACCAGTTCATGAACAGCGAGGTCGACAGGCTGAAGAACAGGAACACAAGCATGATCAGAGCGACCCCTTCGATCGCCTGACCGGTCTGGTTGATCATGGTATTGGTGACCGCGACAAAGTCGGCGTAGCCGATGGCGATCGCCAGGGAACTGTTTTTGGTCAGGTTCAGCATCTGACTGGTCAGCGGCGGAATGATGACCCGCAACGCCTGCGGCAGGACCACCAGTTGCAGGACTTTACCTGGCCGCAGACCGATCGCCATGGCAGCTTCGATCTGGCCTTTGCCGACCGACTGGATACCGGCGCGGACGATTTCGGCAACGAAGGCCGAGGTGTAGATCACCAGGCCGAGCAGCAGAGCGCTGAATTCCGGGCTGACGGTTACGCCGCCCTGGAAGTTGAAACCACGTAGTGCGGGAATGTCCATTGCCGTTGGTGCACCGTAGAGCAGCCAGACAAGCCCTGGTAACAGGATCGCGGCAGCAGCTGTAATCCGCAATGCCGGGAACGACTGGCCTGTCAGGTCTTGGCGTTTGTGCCCCCAGCGGTTAAGGAAGTAGCCGGCGATCAATACCACCAGAAAGACCCAGCCCATCACCGGGTGGGCTGCATGTGCCTCCGGCACCCCAAAGATCATTCCCCGGTTGCAGAGGAAAACTCCGTCGATCGGGTTAAGTGCCTGACGCGGTGGCGGGAAGGCCTCGTAGAAGATGGCGTACCAGAAGAACAGCTGCAGCAGGACCGGGATGTTCTGCATCACCTCGATATAGAGCGCGGAAAGTCTGGAGATCAGCCAGTTGCTGGAGAGTCGGGCGATGCCGATCAGGGTGCCGAGGATGATGGTCAGAACAACACCGATAAGTGAGACTTTCAACGTATTCAGGGCACCAACGGCTAAGGCGCGCAGGTAGGTGTCGGCCGCCGAATACTCGATGATCGATTCGCCGATTTCGAAAGAGGCTTCCTTGTCGAGGAAACCAAAACCGGTTGCGATTGACTGGCGTTCCAGGTTGGCCTGTGTATTGGAATAGAGATAGTAGCTTACCAGGCCGACAACCAGCAGGGCGACCACCTGAAAGACGATGGCGCGCTTTTCCTCATCCCGCCAGAAGGGGGGCTTGGAAGGCATGGGTGCTTCTGTGCTAGGTGGCAAATTATCCGACATAAAAACAATCCTGAAAATATTCGGCCGCCGGAAGAGCAAGCTTCCGGCGGCCGAGAGTGTTTATTCAGATTACTTGAAAGGCGGTGCGTACATCAGGCCGCCGTCGGTCCAGAGAGCGTTCAGGCCGCGCTCGAGGCCGAGCTTGGTGTTGACACCAACATTGCGCTCGAAAACTTCACCGTAGTTACCGACTTGCTTGATCACGTTGTAAGCCCACTTCTCGTCCAGGCCGAGGGCTTTGCCGTTACCTTCGGTGACACCGAGGAAGCGTTGGATAACCGGGTTCTTGCTCTTGAGCATCTCATCAACGTTTTTCGAGGTGATCCCCAGTTCTTCAGCGTTGATCAGCGCCAGAACAGTGAAGTTGACGATATCGAAGAACTGGTCGTCGCCATGACGGACGGCTGGAGCCAGCGGCTCTTTGGAGATCAGTTCAGGTAGAATTTCGTAATCGCTCGGCTTCGGAGCGATGGCACGGGTACCTGCCAGCTGGGAAGCATCGGAGGTGATGACGTCGCAGCGGCCGGCAAAGAAGGTTTTGGCCAGCTCGGAGGTTGACTCGATGACAACCGGGTTCATCTTCATGTTGTTGGTGCGGAAGAAGTCGGCAGCATTCTGCTCGGTGGTGGTTCCGGGAAGGACACAGACGGTTGCACCATCCAACTCTTTTGCACTCTTGACGCCGAGATTTTTCGGCACCATGAAGCCTTGGCCATCGTAGTAGTTGACCTGAACAAAGTTGAGACCGAGCTGGGTTTCGCGGCTCAGGGTGCGGGTGGCGTTACGGGTCAGCAGATCGATCTCGCCCGACTGCAGGGCAGTGAAGCGCTGCTGAGCGGTCAGTGGAGTGTACTTGACCTTGTCGGCATCGCCGAAGATTGCTGCGGCGACAGCGCGGGCGGTATCGACGTCCAGACCTTTCCAGACACCTTTTTCATCCGGCATGCCGAAGCCGAAAACGCCGCCGTTAACACCGGCTTGAATATAGCCCTTCTTCTTGACCGCATCCAGGTCCTTACCCGCATGGGCGAAACCGACCATCAGCATGGTTGCACAGACTGCAACTGCCATCAATTTGACAAATTTCATTCTGTTTCCTCCTCTTGACTTGAGTGTTGGTGGTTGAAGCAATAGAACATTGGTACATCATTTAAGCCGGCGTTCCGGCAGAAAAATCAAATCTGTTTGACGCACAAGCACTAAGTTTAATACATCTTGAGAAAAATGCATGCAACGTCAGGTAAAGGCGTTCGTTCAGTAACCCTGAGGAACGCGTTATCGTCGAAAGATCATTATTTTAGAGGGGTTGATAAAAATAAAAACTTGTCTGCTCAACAATCTAATGCTGACTAATTAGGTATACGGCAGCAGCCTCCTGTTTGTCAAACAGGAGTTGTGCCTGAGTGCTGTGTGTGTTTGCAGTTGCGCGATTACTAGCCAGGAAAAGGAGGGTGTGCTATTGGTTTTGAAAAAATAAAAACAAAGTTTGGCCCAGCGAAACGTTTCAGCTGTTTTTCTCAGCAGTTCTCTGCCGGGAAGCCGTAGCTGTGCAGACGGTGAAGAATCTCTTTGCCTGTTTGTAGATTTTGCGGCATCGGCTCGTTGGAAACGGAGCTGCTTCAGGGCCTCATCGCCCGGTTAAATTGGGCGTTTGCAGACCGAATCGATATAGTCGAAGCTAATCTTTGGCCTGCTCGAAGATACTTTTTTTTGCTAGCTCCTCGCGCATCCGCTGCTGAATTTTTTTTACATCTAGCTTCCGGCTCCTTTGCTGTTTGTCCGCCAGGTTCAATTCGACACCGGCCAGATGGAAAAACCCAGACACAAACGGGCGAAAAAATGCCCGGCACAGTCGGTTTCCCCGGTTCTCAAATTGTCTGAAACATGTTACCAATGTGCGCGAAAAAAACTGCTTTTAGCGCTGGTTATTTTCCTGTTGAAAGGATCAAAGCGATGAATTTTGAGAAGATTGGCCTGCAGGTACCAAAAATTCTGTTGCCGAAACCCGGGACTGATATGCAGAAGTGGGCGGTTATCGCCTGCGATCAGTACACCTCCGACCGGACCTACTGGCAGCGGCTGGAAGAGCAGACCAAGGGTTCGCTATCGACCCTGCCGCTGATCTTCCCTGAGGTTTACCTGGAAGATGATGATGCCGAGGCGCGGATAAAATCGATCAACCAGCAAATGGACGCCTACCTGGCAGACGGCAGCCTGGTCGAGCAGCAGGAGGGTTTTATCCTGATCGATCGAAAAACCTGCGAAGTCGAATCGCGCAAAGGGCTGATCGTTGCTCTTGATCTTGATCAATATGATTACAACAAGGGGGCACAGAGCCTGATTCGTGCCACCGAGGGGACAATTCTCGACCGTCTGCCGCCGCGTATCAAGGTGCGCGAGAATGCGCCGATCGAACTGCCGCACATCATGGTGCTGATTGATGATCCCCAGCGCACCGTCATCGAGCCGCTGTTCAACGAAGATCTGGAGACGGTTTACGACTTCGAGTTGCTGGAGAACGGCGGGCATCTGAAAGGCTATCGCATCGATCAGCCGGAACTGATCAACAAGATCGCCGCTGCGCTGGAAAATCTGGCAGATCCGGGCGCCTACAAAGCCAAGTACAATGTCGACGATGCCGTCATGCTCTACGCTATGGGCGACGGTAATCACTCCTTCGCAACCGCCAAAGCGATCTGGGAGCGGTTGAAGGAAGAGGCCGTAGACAAAGAGGCGATCATGCAGCATCCGGCCCGTTATGCGCTGGTCGAACTGGTGAATGTGCATGATCCGGGGCTGGAGTTCGAAGCAATCCACCGGGTGCTGTTCAATGTTGATGTCGAACAGCTTAAAGCCGAAATGGAAAGCTTCTTCGCCGAGCGTGGCACGCCGATGACTTTCACCGCCTGTGCCGACCTGGCGGAAGCTGAAGCGGTGGCAGATAAAGCGAACAATGCCCATGCTTTCCCGGTTGTTTTTTCCGGCCAGTTCGGCGTCTGCTCGGTCGCCAAGCCGGAATTCACCCTGGTGGTTGCCACCCTGCAGGCCTTCCTCGATAAGTTCCTGGCTGAAAACAGTGCTGCAAAAGTTGACTACATCCACGGCACCCAGCCGGTTACCGACCTCGGCAGCGCAGCTGATGGCGCCGGTTTTTATCTGCCGTCGATTTCCAAGCACGATCTGTTCAAGACGATCGTCTTCGACGGTGCCCTGCCGCGCAAAACCTTCTCCATGGGCGAAGCGGACGAGAAACGTTTTTACCTGGAATGCCGGGCAATCAAGTAAGTCTTTCTGACATAAAATGCGCGAAACCCGCAGAGATGTTAGAATCTTCTCTGCGGGTTTCGTTTTTTACCGTAAGTGCTCCAGCAAAGTGAGGTGACGCATGGCGCAGGTTTCCGATGTGGTCTTCGATGTCGGTCGCGTGCTGATCGATTTCAGCTACGATAATTTTGCAGAGACCTTGCGCCAGCATGGTTTGTCCTGCAAAGGCCCGGAAGATTTTCTGGAACATGTCGACCTGATCGCTTACGAACATGGCGAAATCAGCACAGAAGCCTTTCTTCAACAGATCAACAGCCTTCTTGCTGAACCCATGCCGTTCGACGAACTTAAAAACGCCTGGAATAACCTGTTTTCACCAATCCGTGAAATGCTGGCAGTCGCTGGCGTACTGAAAAAGCACTGCGGTGTTTACCTGCTTTCCAATACCAGCGAACTGCACTGGCAGTATCTGCAGGATGCTTTTGGCCTGGATAAGGTTTGTCATGATCGACTCGCATCCTTTGAGGTTGGGGTGATGAAGCCGGCGCCAGCGATTTTCTCGGCAGCTTGCAACCGTTTCGATCTGCACCCCGAAACAACCGTGTTCATTGACGATATCGAGGATAACGTGCGTGGTGCGGTCGCCTGTGGCTGGCACGGCATCTGGCATCGTGATATCGACACCAGTAAGGCTGAACTGCAGCGGTTGACCGGAATAGAACTCTGATTTTTTTGCTGCAGGCGATTTGCGTCGGAATCCTTCTGTTAAAATGTAGTGTTGTCGCTCGGCTGTAAATCTTACACAGCTGTATTTAAGCCCTCTCGAAATCACGGAGGTTTGACGTTGCCATCTGGAATGAAAGTTTTTCTGCTGGTTGTTTTCCTTAGTTTCTGTGGCGGGGGAGTTGCTTTCGCGCAGAAGGAACAAGTTTCCGTTTTACACTACTTTGCCGACGATATGGGGCGGGCAGGGATCAAGACGATCTTTGAGCGTTTTTCAGAACAGCGGAAGATTGCAGTTGTCGATAACCCTGTTGGCCACGAAGAGTTTAAGACTGTTTCTTTGCAGATGGCTGCGGAAGGGCAGTTGCCCGGTGTGGTCAGCTATTGGGGAGGCGCGCGGACCCAGTTTCTGGTTGATAGCGGCGTGCTTGAGCCGCTGGACGATTTGTGGCAGCGGGGCAATTTCAGCGCACTCGTGAATTCTTCTCTGGCAGACGAGGCCACCCTCTATAACGGGCAGCGATACCTGATTCCTTTCGGCTATCACGCCGCTGGTTTCTTTTATAACCCTCATGTTTTTAAAAAAGCGGGAATCGACCATCCCCCGGAGACCTGGGATCAGTTCCTCGAGACCTGTCAGCGTTTGCAGCAGGCAGGAATCCCTCCTCTGGCCCTCGGTGCCCGAAACCGCTGGCCGGCTCAATTCTGGTTCGATTACCTGCTGCTTCGAACTGCGGGCCCGGAATTCCGAAAAAAGCTGATGAGCGGGGATGAGCTTTATACTGCAGGGCAAGTCGAAAAGGTTATGCGGATATGGGCGGAATTGTTGCAGAAGGGCTACTTTGCATCTGGCTACAAAGTCGACGATTGGGGGGACTCCGCCGACCGGGTTGCTGCTGGTCGGGCAGGAATGGTTTTGATGGGAACCTGGGTTTCCGGCTACTGGGCCGATAAAGGTCTGGCGGCGGAGGCTGACTACGATTTTTTCCCCTTTCCGGTGATCGATCCACAACAGCCAAAAGCCGTAGTTGGCCCTGTTGATGGCCTGGTGATGGGGGCGAATGCGCCGCACAGGGAAGAGGCGGCGCAGTTGATTGAATTCCTGTTGACCGACCTCGAAAGCCAGCAACAATGGGCGCTGGCGCAAGGGGCACTCTCTCCGAACATAAAGGTTTCTGCTGAAATCTATAATCCGGTCTTGCGAAAGGTGGCTGCGGAAGTAGAAAATGCAGAATCTTTTGTCTTCAATTACGACCTAGCAACCACCCCACCAGCTGCTGAGCAGGGGCTGATGCTGTTTTCTAACTTTCTCGCTGATCCGCAAAATTATCAGCAGTTGCTGCGCAATACCGATTCTCTGGTCGGCCCCGTTCTACGTGCCCGGAAAAAGGATGCTGCCTCTCCACGATGAATGATACTCAAGGCATAAAAACAGCTTCTCCGGCAATCAATAAGGCCCCTCGGCCCGTCGAGCACCTGACGATCCGCCGAGGCCTGTCGCTTGCTTTCGGCGTTTTGCTCGGCCTGACCCTGTTGATCTGCTTGCTGGCCTGGCTCTCGTACGATGAACTGGGTTCCGACATGGAGCAGATGTCGACCGAGCTGATTCCCCGTGTTGCCAAATCACGTAACCTGGCGATGGCCAGCAACAGCCTTGCCGGACTCGCTGGGAAAATGGCCCAGGCCCGGAGCAGGGAAGAACTGGAACGGCAGGCCCAGTTTGGCCTTTTGGCATCGGAACGTTTGCAACAAGTGTTGGAAGAGGCGAGCGGCTTTCTCGACCCCGGTCAATTTCAGATTCTTACACAGATCAACCGGCAGATTGCCGATGCACTGGGGCGCCTCAGTCTTGCCGTGAAGCGGCACCTCGATCTGCTGGTAGAACAGGAGAAGAAAAGGCAAGGGTTTCGCCAGGCACTGATAACGGCCACCGGAGGGGTTGAAAAAGAGATCCTGCAGTTGGCCGCAGAGGGTGATCCGCAAAAACTTCAGTTGATGCACAACCTCATGGCGCTGATGCTCGAAGCAGAAAGAATGGTGAGCAGGGCGGGGTATGGCAAGTCACTGCGCGAGATTGACCTTCTGCTGGGCGAAGCCAGGAAAATCAATACCACCAGGAAGCGCCTGTTCAGCCAGATCGATGCTCTCTCTCTTAATAACCCGTTGCGGCAGGCCCTGCATGAATATGGTTGGCAGCCAGGGAGCTTTTTGACATTGCAGGCAGAAATGCTTGAGATCAGAGGCGAAGTCGACTCTCTGGTTGCAGCCAGCTCGCAACTGAGCGCCCAGTTCAGGCTGTTGACAACTGTCATCGTCAAAGACTCCGGGGAGCAGATCGAACGGGTCCGTCAGGTTGCACTGGAAAAAATCGATGGACGCAAAAGGGATATGGTTGTCGTCGTGTTCTCGACACTGGCGATAGCTGCTCTGTTTGTCTGGTATTTCGGTCATCGACGAATGGCGCGACCTCTTGTGATGTTGTCCGAAGCAGTTCAGGCTTTTGAGCAGGGGAGAGAGGATGTTATCCCGCCACAAACCGGGGTGCAGGAAATCCAGGAATTATCGATGATTTTCGAGCGGATGAGCGAGCGTATCGGCCACCGTGACCGCGAGTTGCAGCATCTGCATATGCTGCTGCGAAATGTCATCGATTCGCTCGATTCCGCCCTTCTTGCCGTTGACCAGAACTGTACCTTGCAGTTGTGGAACCTGCGGGCGAAGCAATGGTTTGACGCGGAGAAATTGCGTTTTGGTTGTGCTGCTATTGCGGCTCTAGACTGGTTGCCAATCGAAATGGAGCAAGTGAAACAGGCTGTTGCCAAGGGCGACCATCTTTTGCTGAAAAACATTCAGGCTGAGCGCGACGGGGAGCAGCAGGTTTTCGAATTGAGCTGCAATCCATCGATCGATACTCTCTCGCCTGGAGCTGTGCTGCGCCTTGAAGAGGTTACGGAGCGCCTGCGCCTTGAAAAAGCGATCGCGCAATCGGAGAAGATTCTTTCAGTCGGGAGCCTGGCTGCTGGTGTCGCCCATGAAATCAACAACCCGCTGGCAGGAATCATGCAAAACACTCAGGTGCTGAAGAACCGCCTGAGCTCATCGCTGCCTCGTAACCAGAAGGTTGCTGAGGAATGTGGTTTTCAATTTTCGGCGCTGGAAAGTTATCTTGAAGAACGTGGGATACAAAAAGTGTTAGGCAGCATTCTTGCTGGTGCTGATCAAACTGCGCAGATTGTCAAAAAACTGCAGATGTTCGGGCGGGGGAGTTCCGGCTTAGCAGAATTGAGTTTAGAGCGGGCCGATATCGCGGTGTTGCTGGAAGATACGCTTTCGCTGATGAGCAGTGATTACGACCTTCGCCATGGCTACGATTTCCGCAAGATCGCGATAACGAGAAACTTCGCCACGCCTCTGCCGCAGATTTATTGTGACCCTGCACTGATCCAGCAAGCGCTTTTCAATATTCTGAAAAATTGTGCCCAGATGCTCGGCCAGGAGGATCCGCCTAAAGTGGATGCCTGTATCGCCATTGATCTGCAGCAGGATGGCAGTCAGCTTAAGTTATCGATAGCCGATAACGGTCCGGGCATGGCGGAGGCGGTTCGCCAACGTATTTTCGAGCCTTTCTTCAGTACCAGAGACGTTGGGCTGGGGGCAGGTCTGGGCATGTCGGTCGTTTATTTTATCATCAACGATTTCCATCGTGGCAGCATTGAGGTCGATTCCGAACCCGGGAAAGGTTGCCGGTTTGATATCTGGTTGCCGCTGGAGCAGCCTGCAACAAAGACTGCCCGATAATGCCTGGTCTCAGCAAACGTATCTGCCCAGGGCCAGGCAGTTATCTGCTGGTTCTTTATCTGCGGCGGCGTACGACGATCCAGGTCGGGCAGCTTGGCTCATGCTCTTTTCCCCGCGGCTGGTATTTTTATGCTGGCTCCGCCTTCGGTCCGGGCGGCCTTAAGGCGCGCCTCTCTCACCACTTGAAGCCTGTCAATCGTTACCACTGGCATATCGATTACCTGCGCTCCTGCGCTGAGCTGCGCATGCTCTGGTACGTGCAAGCTGTCAATAATGAGCACCACTGGTCGGCAGCTCTGCATAATTTGCCGGGGGGCAGTTATCCGCTTCCCGGTTTCGGGTCCAGCGATTGCCGCTGCCCGAGTCATCTCGTCCACTTTTCCAGCCGCCAGTCGCAGCGTTTATTGCGTACCACCCTGGGAGGAGAACAGTTGAAGCTGGTTCTGCTGAAATAAATACGAATTTTCTGAGTTTGTCCTTTCTTCCTATCTGTCCGGTATTGTTGATAAATGATTTTTCCTATCTCTAATGCTGAGATTTTTTTATATCGATTTTTGAATTTTTTCTACCAAATCAGGTTTTTGTCAGAGGCTGCAGCTATACTTCAGAAAAGCTTACAAATAAACGTGACTCACACCAGTTACGGAGGGGGGAAGGCCCGATCGGCGAACAGCTGATCGGGCCTTTCCGATGTCTCTGCGGGAAATGTCTCTATTTACGCCAGAAGGATGGGAAGAACAGCACCATGACGGTGAAAAGTTCGAGGCGCCCCATCAGCATACAGATAATCAGGACCGATTTGCCGAATGCGGGGATATGAGCGAAATTGTCGACCGGGCCGACGCTTCCCAGGCCAGGGCCGATGTTGGCGAGGCAAGCGATGACCGCAGCTCCGCCGGAAACCAGGTCCATACCGCAGCTCGCCATCAGTAGCGAAGCGAAGACGAAAATCCCGATAAAAAGCGCGAAGAAACCGAGAATCGATTGCAGTACTTCTTTGTCGACCGGCCGGTTGCCAAGTTTCACCAACCGGACAGCACGGGGGTGAATCAGGCGGAAAACCTGTACCTGGGCGTGCTTGAAGAGCAGCAGGATACGTGCGACTTTCATGCCGCCGCCGGTTGAGCCGGCGCAGCCACCGACGAACATCAGCATCACCAGAATGTATTGTGGCAATACCGACCAGGTTTCGTAGTCGGCCGTGCCGAAGCCTGTGGTGGTGATAATCGAAGCAACCTGAAAGACCGAGTAACGGAAGTTTTCTCCCAGTTCACCGTAAGTGCCGTGGTACCAGTTGAAGCCGACGATTATTGCCGTCGCAGCGACGATCAGGCCGAGGTAACAACGGAACTCCTCGTTGCGGTGGAACTCGCTCAAACGGCCGCGCAGCAGCTGGAAGTGCAGGGTGAAGTTGATTCCTGCCAAGATCATGAATAGAGTGATAACGCCATCGATGTAGCTGCTGTCGTAAGCGGCAACTGAAGCGTTCCGGGTGGAGAAACCGCCGGTTGCCAGCGTTGCGAAGGAATGACAGACGGCATCGAAAAAGCCCATGCCGCCGAACATCAACAGCATCGCTTCCATCGCCGTCAGCATCAGGTAAACGCCCCAGAGCAGCTTGGCGGTATCCTGAATCCGCGGCCGCAGCCGGTCCGCTGTCGGACCCGGCACTTCCGCTTTGAACAGCTGCATGCCGCCGACACCAAGCATCGGCAGGATCGCCAGCGACAGCACGATAATCCCCATACCGCCCAGCCAGTGGGTCAGCGAACGCCAGAACAACAGGCTTTTCGGCAGTGATTCGATCTCAGTGAGGATGGTCGACCCGGTGGTGGTGAAGCCGCTCATGGTCTCAAAGAACGCATCGAGCGGAGAAGGGATAGCGCCGGAGAAGATATAGGGCAGCGCGCCGAACAGGGCGAAGAACGTCCAGCCGAAGGTGACCACGGCGAAGCCTTCGCGGACCGACAGGTCTTTATTGCTGCGGCAACAGGTGAACAGCATGCCGCCGCTGCTGAAACAGATCAGCGCCGAGTAGAGGAAGGCCACCCAGGCACCGTCGTGATAGTAAAGGGAAAAGGGGATCGGGACCAGCAGGGTGCCGCCGAGATAAAGCAGCAGCGCGCCGAGGATCCGCATGGTGAGGATCAGGTTCATTTAGGAAAAAAACCTCTCGACCTTTTGCAGCGCGTCCGGCAGGGCGAAGATGACAACCCGGTCACCATCTTCCAGGCGACTCTCGCCAGTCGGGATTTCGTAGCCATTTCCGCGGACAATAGCACCGATAATAGCACCGCGAGGGAAGTGAAGCTCACTCAGCGGGACACCAACCAGGCCGCTATCCGCCTTGATTTCGAATTCGAGAACCTCTGAGTCACTGTCCTCGACCGCGGTAATGGATATGATTTCGCCGCGACGGACAAATTTGAGAATCGTGCTCGCTGCCGCCATTCGCGGCGAGACACAGGCATCAATCCCCAGTTCGGACGCCAGGTCGATCAGTTCCGGTTGGCTGACCAGGGCCAGTGTCCGCTTGACAGAATGCTGCTTGGCCAGCAAGCAGGTGAGGATGTTGGTCTGATCGTTCTCGGTGACGGCAACGAAAACGTCGGCATCTTCTATCCCCTCATCAAGCAGGGTTTGCAGGTCCAGCCCTTCGGCGTTGATGACGACCGCTTTGCTCAACTCCTCTGCCAGCTTGTAGCAGCGTTCTTCATTCTTTTCGATCAGCTTGGAGATAATCCCGTGCCGTTCCATGTTCTGAGCAATCTGCAGGCCGATACTGCTGCCGCCGAGGATGAAGGCGCGCATGCTGCCTTTTTTTTCTTTATTCTGCGCATGCAGCATGTAGTTGATCGCCGGTAATTCGTCCTGGTGGGCAAATATATAGATGCGGTCACCGGCCTGGATCGAATCTTCCCCGCGCGGGATGATAGTGTTTTTGCCGCGGTGGATGGCGACGACAACAAAACGGTAGATGCCGCGCAGCTCACCGAGATCGGCCAGGGTGAGGTTACAGATCGGACTGTCTTCGGTGATGCGGAAACCCTGGAAGTGGATCTGCCCCTCAACAAACTCAGCAACGTCGAAGGCGCGCGAAGTGCAGGCCAGCTTGAACAATTCTTCGGCAACGGCATCTTCCGGGTTGATCAGCAGGTCGATGCCGAGCTTTTCCTTGGAGAGAACTGCTTTCTGGCCCGTGTACTCGATGCTTTTCGTGCGGGCAACGCGGGTTTTGACCTTGTATTCTCGGGCCAGCAGGCAGGCGAGGATGTTGACCTCATCCATATTGGTTACGGCAATGAAGATATCGGTATCTTTTATCCCTGCTTGTTCCAGTATTTCGGCACTGGCGCCGTTGCCACAAACACCGAGGACGTTAAGCCGGTCCTGTGCCCGTTCGATGGTCTCTTCATCCTGATCGACCAGGGTGACGGCATGTCCTTCGCGGGAGAGACGGTCGCAGAGGAAATAACCGACTTGGCCGGCACCGATGATAAGTATTTTCATATAGTTGACTTCTGAATATCACTTTTTTGTGGTTAGAAACAATTTAGCAAGATCGCATAAAATGACAAATTGTGCAATAATCAGCAGCTTGAAATGATAGAAGGGGAAATGATGATCGATTTTGATTTGCCGGTCGATGACGCGACGATCCGCCGAGAGCGGGAAAAGGCCCGCGCCCTGCGGAAGCAGAACTGGTGGCAGGCGAAAATTTCCAAGGGGATCTGCCACTACTGCGGCCAGCAGGTGCCGCCGAAAGAGTTGACACTTGACCACCTGGTGCCACTGGCACGCGGTGGAAAGAGCACCAAAGGAAATTGTGTACCGGCCTGTAAGGATTGCAACAATAAAAAGAAGAACCTGCTACCGCTGGAGTGGGAAGAACATCTGAAGCGGCTGCAGAAGCAGTAGGCGTCTATTTCCTTCAAACTAAAAAAGGCTGTCATCCGATATGGATGACAGCCTTTTTTTAGCTTCTTGCTGCGGATCACCTTCAGGCTGCAGGCATCTGCCGGTAGTCGCGCGCCTTGGTGTAAAGCTCGTGGTACTCGATGGCCGATTTGTTCCAGCTGAAATCGCGGGTCATGCCACGCTTCACCAGAGTCAGCCAGCGACTGCGTTGCGGGTAGATTTCAAGCGCACGGTCGATGGCGGCCAGCATTTCATTGCTGTCGAAATTGTCGAAAACGAAACCGTAGCCGCTGCGGGAATGTTCGGTTGCGTCAATGACGGTATCAGCCAGGCCGCCGGTGCGGCGGACGACTGGCAGGGCGCCGTAGTGCAGGGCGATCATCTGGGTCAGGCCACAGGGCTCATAAAGGCTCGGTACCAGTAATAGGTCGCTGGCGGCGAAAATGCGGCGTGACAGGCCTTCATCAAAGGTCAGATTGATTGAAACCTTGCCCGGGCGCTGTTTCTGCTGTTCGCGCCAGAAAGCCATGGCGTTGCGGTCACCGGAACCGAGCAGAACGAACTGGATGTCTTTCTCCATCAACTGCGGCCAGGCCTGTTCGACCAGGTTGATTCCTTTTTGCCGATCAAGGCGACTGATCAGGGCGACGATCGGGACGTCGTGGCGGATCTCCAGCCCCAGCTGCTTTTGCACCAGACGTTTGCAGGCACGTTTACCGTTCAGGTTTTCGGCGTTGAACGGCGTTGGCAATGCCGGATCGAGAGCGGGGTCCCAGGAACGGCGATCAAGACCGTTGATGATGCCGTGCAGATCTTCCTCACGTTCTCGCAGGATGCCGTCAAAACCGTGGCCCTGCTCTTGCCCCTTGATTTCCTCGCAGTAGGTCGGTGAGACAGTGTTGATGACATCGGAGTAATTGATGCCACCCTTGAGAACCGACATCTCACCGAAATATTCCATCCCTTTCGGTGTGCCGACAGATTCGTGCAATCCGAGCTGTTGAATTATGCTCGGTGAGAAGCGTCCCTGGTAGCCGAGATTATGAATAGTCAGCAGGGTGGCGATATTTCCGTAGAACGGGTTGTGGCGATACTCGGTGCGCAGCAGCGCCGGAATAAAGCTGGTCTGCCAGTCGTGCAGGTGGATGACGTCAGGGCGGAAATCGAGTCGCCTGATCATTTCGAGGACAGCGCGGCTGAAAAAGCCAAAACGCAGACTGTTGTCGGGGTAGTCACCGTCAACGTTGCCGTAAAGTTCCGGACGGTCAAACAGCTGCGGGCAGTCGATGAACCAGAAGGGAACGCCGTCGTGCGACGTCTGTTTCAGGCTGCCGCGGTAATTTTTGCCGTCGAGAGCAATTTCGACGCTTTTGCGTCCTTTGCGCAGGGTCACGCCGCAGCGTTCGGCTGAGCGGTAGCAGGGCAGGACAACGCGCACATCGTGCCCGAGTTGGCGTAAGGCGCGTGGCAATGAACCGACAACATCGGCAAGTCCCCCGGTTTTGGCGAATGGTGTGGCTTCAGATGCAACAAATAAAATCTTCATGCTGTACTTGCCTCCTGTGGCAGCTGGTAGAACCGGTGAAGGTTCCGGCCCACTGTCGAGGCTTTGCAAGAAGTTGTCCACCTGATAACCGGAGATTTCGGCTTTGCTCCGAAGCTTTAAGATGTTAATTAATAAAGGGAATGCGGTTTTGTCTAAGCCATTAATATTATTGGATGTAGATTCTCGTGAGTGGTGGATTGAACAAAGGAAAAAAGTTGTCAGCAGGGTCTCGAAGGCCTCCTGATTACAGTAGTCTTCTTCATTATAATAGTTACACTTCAGGAGTTTTCGCCATTCCGCTTGGTTAAATAACCGATCAAGCCAATTATAATGAGTTTTTTCTTGCAGATTCAGCTGGTCGTCAACAAAGGCAACGAACTCGTTAATGAGTTTTTCATTTAACGTTTGAGGCGAGCGGAAGAGAACCCGTATCAACAGCTGCAGCATGTCTTCACTGGAACGTTGCTGTAGCTCCGGTTTGCTGAGTTCCGCGAGCAGTTGAGTTATAAGCTCGACAACTTCGGCCTGTATGTGCTCGACATTTTCCAGGGCAAATATTTTCGCATTAACCTCAAGCACAGACTCTAGCAGAATTGCTTCATAATCGGTGTACAGGTCGGCACGAGGACTGAGGCCATATCTCTGCCATATCTGCTGCCAGCGGCCGTCATGATCGTGAACCGCGGTGAAGTGGCTGAGCACGCGCGCGGCATAAGGCTGTAGTTCAAATTCGCCGCCGCTGGTCATATGCCCAGTTGGGAGCAGGTACTGTTGCTGCAGAGCGATATCGGTAAAGATGATGAAATCGGCAGTCAGATCGATGTGACAGGCGCTGGTCAGATTTGTCTGTCGATTGTCGGCTCGATGTGCCTGATTGCCGATTCGACCTTTGATCTGGTGAGGTGAATTGTTGCAGATCACCAATGTGTTCTGGTCGCCTAATCGATTGCTGTATACATATACATGCTCTTCTACGCCATATTCTGATGCGAAATCGTAGAGCTGGAAGTCTTCAGCACCGCTGAACAGCGCCCGTTGCCGCAGCAGGGGGAAAATCTGCCGGCGATGGCGCTCGATCAGATGCTGGTCCGGTTCTTCCTGCCAGCGTGGTGAGATGTATTCCATGCCGTACTTTTCGGTATAGCCTTCAATCTGGCCGTGGCCAAACATCGGCAGGCCAGGCATGGTCGCCAGCATGGTCGCAATGCAGAAGTACTTGTCGTCACGACCGAACTGCTCAATCGCCGGTTCTTCATCCGGGTTACTCATGAAGTTGACGAAGCGCTGCAGGATGGCAGGATCAAAGGCGAGAATGTTTTTGACCGTCTGCCGGTACTTTTCGTTTTCCTCCCTTTTCAGCATGTTCATAAAAGCGCTGTTGTAGACCCGATGCATACCGAGTGTACGGACGAAATAACCTTCCATCAGCCAGAAGGCTTCTGCGACCAGCAGGGTGTCCGGGACTTCCTGGTTAACCCGGTCGACCAGTTCGCGCCAGAACTCGACCGGGAACAGGCTGTCGAACTCTTGCTTGCTCATGGCGTAATCACTACGTGAAGGAACGCCTTCGCCCCCTCCCGGCAGTGGAAACCAGAGCCGCTGGAAGTGGCGCTTGGCCAAGGTCATGGCAGCGTCGAAGCGGATGACGCGGAACTGTTTTGCTACCCGGATGATCAACGCGATCATTGCTTCACGGACCTGAGGCAGCAGGTAGTTGAGCTGCACTGTGTCGTTCCAGGGCAGATGGGTGCCATCATTGCCGTGGTAAATGTAGCGCACTTCTCCGGTATGACGATGTTGATAACGGCAGACCACGGCTGCCTCGCTGTGATCGTAATAGCCGTCTTCGATCTGCATCGAATAGTCCGGATTTTCGCTCAGGTCGATGCCGCTGAATTGATAGCCGGGGTATGGTGGATGCTGCGCCTGAATGAACCAGTCGGGATGTTGCTGCAGCCAGGCCGACTCGATCCCTGTGTGATTGGTGACGACGTCGCAGGCCAGATCAATACCGCGCTGCTGGCAGCGGTGGCGCAGGTTGTCCAACGCCCCGTCACCGCCGAGGTCGTCCGCAACCCGGTAATCATCGATAGCATAGGCCGATGCGGCGACCTGTTGCTGACCCGTGAGGTTTTTGATCTTCAGTGATGCTTTGGAACGGTGCCAGATACCGATCAGCCAGAGGCTGGTAAAGCCAAAGCTTGCCAGCTCATCCAGCTCCTGATCCGGGATCTGGTCAAGACGGTGGATGTGCCAGTGATATTTACGTGACAGTTGTTGCAACCAGACATAGGTCGATTTGGCCAGCAACACGGTCCGTGGCATCCAGTCCAGGTCAGCGGTGAAGTTGGCGTATTCCTGGTCGAGTTGGCTTGCCGGATTGAGGGCATCCAGCTGTGGTTCCCCGGGAAAATCGGGGGTGATCCCTTCGCGCTGAAAGATGGTGATTGCACTGTCGATACGAAAACGCAGTTCCTCAGGGAGAATTTCGCTCCACTGCTGTTGCAGCCACTGCAACTGGGATTCTAGTGTGCCGCCCTGCTGCAGCGGTTCGCGCAGGCGTTCCAGCAGCGATTGTGGTCGCCGGGCGAAACCATCATCCAACTCCGGTAGAGCGCTGTCGATCTGCTGCAGCTGTTGCTGATATCTGCTCTGCTGCTGCAATTGCCTTTCTTCGTTCAGAAACAGGCGATCGGCTGAACGGATTGCCCGGTTATGGCTCTGGGTATAGAGCAGAAACAGTTCCAGCAACAGTTCGTCCAGTTGCTGTTTTTCTTCACAGTCTTGCAGCAGCTTGGTTAGCGTTTTTTGGTTCAATTCGACCGGCAGGTTGGGAAACAACTGCAGGAAGCTGAGCAGGATTTTTTCGAACTGGGGAAGCGGTGTAACGGCCTTGTCTACCAGAATCTGGTGCCGGGTCACTTTGCAGTTGCGGCCGCGGAGAAAGTGACGACCAATCTCCAGCAGAACCTGATTGATGGTCGCCAGCAATTCCAGTTCCGCCGCGCTCAGGCTGTCAGACTGGCTGCGGCGCAGCTCTTCAGCGATAAGTTGACGGAAAAAAGTGCGTGGTGGTGGCGGAACTTGCCGAAACTGGTCGGTCAGTCGAATATGGTGCCAGAAGCTGTGGCCACAGTGGACCCCCAGCGGATAAAGTTTTTCACGTATCAGTGAAGGCATCTGTTTCTCAATCTTGGTAACGGACTGTCGGGTCGGCCTGGCGCAGGAACTCTGCAGCCTCCTCCGGCGGTGTCGGGTTCATCTGGAAGCCGGATCCCCACTCGAAGCCGGCGACATTTGTAAGTTTGGGGGCGATTTCGATGTGCCAGTGGTAATCGACCGGCAATGAGCCCCAGTAATCGGGGCGGCCGCGGCGAAGGTGCAGTGGCGGCGCGTTGTGCAAAATGAAAGAGTAGGGAGGATCGCGCAGAATCGAGCGAAGTCTCCGCAGACTGTCACCCAGAGTGTCAGCCAGCAGCAGCAACTGTTGGTCCGTGCAAAGGGTGAAGTCGTGACTGTGTTGCAGCGGTGCGATCATCAGCTCGAAGGGGAACTTTGAGGCATAGGGTGCGTAGGAAATAAAGTTGCCGTCATCCCTCACCACCCGTGTTTTCGTTTCCCGCTCCTGCCGTATCAGGTCGCAGATCAGGCACCGCTCTTTGCGAGCGAAGTGTTCGCGGCAACTCTCGAGTTCGGTGGCAATCAAAGGCGGTACCAGCGGTACAGCGATCAACTGAGAATGTGAATGAGGCACATTGGCCGCAGCTTCGATGCCGAAGTTTTTAAAGACAAAAATGTAGCGGAAGCGGCCATCGCGATGCAAATCGAGCATCCGCGCCCGGTAGGCTTTGAGAACTTCAGCCAGCTCATCGGTCGTCAAGTCGGCCATTGACTTGTCGTGATCCGGGTGCTCTATGATCACTTCATGGGCACCGATGCCGTTCATGCGGTCATACAGGCCTTCGGCACGGTTATCCAGTTCGCCTTCAATGCCCAGCGCCGGAAACTTGTTGGGGATCACCCGCACCTGCCAGCCGGGCTGATTCGCTCTGCTGCCATCGGGGCGATAGGCGTAGATCTCCGGGGGTGTTTTCGTTTCGTTGCCGTTGCAAAAAGGGCAGGCGGCCATCTTCACCTGCTCACGTTTCTGCAGGAAATCCTGCGGGCGTCGACCGCGCCCCTTGGTCATGATAGTCCAGTTATTTTTCAATGGATCCCAGCGTAATTCAGACACGGGTATTCCTTTCTTTCAGACAGACCAGTTCTCATCGTCAAGGTCACTGCCGAGGTAACAGAAACTCGCACTCCCCTCAGTTGGCCAGCGGCCATTCTCACGCCCGTCCTGGTGAGCATGACAGCTTAAACCAAACTTGTCACCGTTTGCCAGTGCCAGCAGCTTGATCGGGACCGCAATTTCCAATACCTGCTCGCATGCGGCGCTTCCACTGCCAAGGGTTTTGCCCTCCACGGCAACCTGCAGGGAAGAATCTGCCAAAGAGAAGTAGATGTGAAACTGCTGCTTGCCCGTGAGGCGCAGCTCAAAGCACCCTTGGTCGCCACAGAGCTTGCGCAGCAGCTCGGGCTCGTCGATGCGGAAAAACAGCTGGTCGCTGTTGTAGCCGTAATGAATCTCTTGCAGGCTTTCTCGGCTGGCGTACATGGCGCCACCGGCTGCGAGGTCGATTTTCCCTGCGGCCAGCCATTCGAAATAATCACCGATGCGGCCGTCGATCTGCGGGGTGAAGCAGGCGCTCGGTTCAACCCCTTCGAGTTGGGTTGATGGCGGCTTGATCCATTGATGCAAGCGGGCTGGAACCGGCAGTCCTTTCAGGTGATAGAGCGACTCAAGGTGCAGGCGAAAAAGCCGGTCGAAAATATCGGCCTGGGCGGTGACATGCTCGTCACCGAACCACCAGAACCAGTCACTGCCTTCGGCGCGCAGCAGCTCGCGTACCAGCTCGGATAATGGCTGCTCGGGATTGGCCAGTGCCTGCTCGATTTCATCGCTGATGATCTCTTCACGGGTTTTCGCCAGCAGTTCCCAGGCCAGGTTTTCTTCCGGGTGGCCGATCCAGGTGGTGAAGTCGGAGCGGATCCAGGAACCAGCGGCAAGTTTCTTCAGCGGGATCGGTTTGCTCGCGGCGATCGCTTCTTTCACCGTGCAGAGCTGTAGTTGCGGATCCTGCTGGATCGAAGTGTAGAGCTCACGCAGGAAGGGGTAGCCGTTGTCGGGGTAGCGTTCCCAGCAGTTCTCACCGTCGAGGATGATCGGCACGGTTTCGCCTGGGTTCTGTGTCGCAATTTTGCGTAGCTTATTAAGCACATCACCGACCGCTTCGCCCGTATCCCAGCCTGCGTAGAGGAAACCGATGCGATCGGAGAGTTCCCGGTCGCGGAAAATCAGTGGCAGGTCGCCATACTGGTAGATGCGGTAAAGTCTATTGCGGTCCTGCATTCCGCCGTCGAGACTGCGGGCGAGGATATCCTCATCGGTGGCGGCCCAGAGCGCCCCTTCTTCTTTCAGCAGTTTGGCAGCGTCTTCGCTGACCGAGCCTTCCGCCGGCCACATCCCGCGTGGTCGAGCTCCGAGGATGCGGTTGGCCGTTGCCAGCCCTTCGCGCACCTGCAGCCTGCTATCTTCCGGGTGACGGAAATCGACGCCGGGTAAAGGCAGTCCAGGGCTGGGGGCCTGCGCCATGTGCAGGTCGCAGAGCAACGGCAGGATCGGATGGGCGTAAGGGGTGACCGAAATTTCAATCAGCCCTTGCTCTTCAAGTTGCCGGTGCAGTTCGATGGTGCGGCCGACTTCAGCGTGGCAGACCTCCAGCAGACGTTGTTTCTGCTCTTCGGAGAAGTTTTCGCCCTGCTGCAGCAGGTCTTTGACAACCGCTTGTTTGCGGCGCAGGTGTGAACCGGTCCAGGCGAGCAGGAACCAGACCTGCAAGTCACGCAGATCCTGCTCGTCGAACTCTACTGCTGACGTTATGCTACCGGTTCCGCGCAGCCGGAAAAGCTGGTGGTAGCGACGGTTCGGCAGGACCTGGGTCTCCTGGTTGACGGAGAAAAAATGTTGAACGATAAATTGTCGTTCGTTTTCGCTGAGTTGGTTGGGCTGGCGGGTTGCCAGTTCCAGCCAGCTATCCCGGTCGCTGCCATCGGCGTAACGTTCAAGCTGCTCCAGCAGGGTCGGGACCAGGTTGACCGTGACACGTGCGCCGGTTTCGGCAATGGTCTCCAGCATCTCGCCGTAATCCTTGAGCCCGTGCAGCCAGGTCCAGGGCAGCAGGGTCTGGCCGCTGATAGGATCCCGGTAATCGGGCTGATGCATGTGCCAGAGGATACAGACCTTCAGCGGTTTCGCTAGGCCGGATTTTGCAGCAGTTGGAGCCATTCTTCTACTTTCTCCCGGTACTCTTTGATCAGGCTGTCAGCCTTCTTTTTTGTATTGGCTTCCGCCAGGATATGCACCAGTGGCCGGTACGGATCAGGAATCACCAGCACCCAGTCATCGCCGAAATGAACCTTGACGCCGTCGACAAAGGTGGTCTGCAATTCGATCGTGGCCTCGTTCATCAGGCGCATGATGCCACCCTTGTATTCCCAGCTGCAAGGCAATTGAATCTGCCGGTAAGGTCGCTTGGGGATGCGCTGGTGCAGGCCGTCGAGAGTTTCTCCGGTTTTGGTCAACAGTTCGATGGTCTTGGCGACGGCGTAAAGGGCATCGAAATGCGGTTGGAAACCAGTATAGGCCAATCGGCCCTCGATGTCGCCGCAAAGGTGGACCTCTTTGTCCTGGGCTGCCGTGCCGAGGGAACGGCCGTCCCCTTTGGTGCGGATGACCTGAACCCGCTGCTCGCGGGTAATCTCTTCGATGGTGTGCGGGGCGGCGATAGGTACGGCGATAGAGCCATCCTTCATGCTTTTGGTGATCAGTGCTGCCGCCAGTGCCAGGGTGTCGGTCTGGCTGAAAATCTTTCCTCTGCCGTCGATGTAGACCGCTTTTTCGCCCGAGGGGCCGAGCCAGAAACCGGCGGTCGCACCGAGAGCGGTAACGATCTGGCCGACCCGCTCGAAAGATTCGATCTGATCCTCCAGCGCCGAAGCCATGTAGCTTTCATCGATATGTGAGTTCAGCTCGATAACATCACAGCCGAGCTCGGTCAGCAGTGCCGGCAGTACTTCGGCCGCCGGGGAGTGGTTGAGGTCGACGACGACCCGCGGTTTGGCTTTGCTGATAGCATCCCGGTCGAGGGTACGCAAGAAACCATCGCGATAATAGCTGTAGAGGTTCGGCAGCTCGGAGATGCTGCCTGGCTCGCTGTAGTGAACGCGGCGGAAATTTTCCTTGTAGTAGATCCGTTCGATCGACTTGGCCGCTGCCGAGGAAAGTTCGAGGCCGTGCTCATCGAAGAAAATGATTTCCGTCACTGCGGCATCTCGTGGTGACTGGCGGAAGTGGACGCCACCGACTTCGCCGAAAGTGGTCAGCTTGTAGCGCAGCACCGGGAGCGACAGCCGTTTGACGTCACGCACGTTGACGCCGGCTGAAAGCAATCCGCCGACAAAGGCGCGCTTGAGCATCCGCGAGGAGCGGATCGAGTCCCGGCCGGTCAGAACGAAGGAGTCTTTCGGCAGGGTTGAACCATAAGCGGCGCCCAGTTTTGCGGCAAATTCGGGCGTCAGTTCAATGTTGGTCAAGCCTTTTACCAGCGCTCCTTCAAACAGGCTCTTGCGCCAGATTTCTCCCCAGATCAGGTTGTGGGTGACAATCGCGCTGTTTTCAATGTTCTTGCTCGGCCAGATTTTGACATCGGCGTTGATGGTCGATTCCTTGCCGACCTTGGAATTGTCGCCGACGACAACACCTTGATTGATGATGGCGCTGACGCCAACCCGGACATTCTGTCCGAGGACGGTCCCTTTGATCTTGCTGTTCGCCTTGACGTAAACATTGTCCCAGAGGATGCAGTCTTCCAGCTCTGCACCGTCTTCGATGGTGCAGTTGCGGCCGATCAGGCAGTTTTTCAGCTTCGGTTTGCCGACCAGGCGGGTGTTGTCGCCGAGCACGACCATTCCGCGCAAAGCCTTCTGGGTATCCTCGCTGACGCTGGTTTCAGCGCCGAAAAAGACTTTTTTCTTTTCTGTCAGGGTTTCGTCGATTTCAATCTCAACCTTGCCAGCCATGATGTCTTTGCAGGTTTCGAGGTAGGCGTCGGTGTTGCCGATATCCTGCCAGTACCCTTTGAGCGTACAGCCGTAGAGGCGATCTTTTTGCTGCAGCAACTGCGGAAAGATATCCTTTGACCAGTCGCGGTTCTCTCCTTCCGGGATCAGGTCGAGCACTTCCGGTTCGAGGATATAGATTCCGGTATTGATGGTGTCGGAAAAGACCTCGCCCCAGTCGGGCTTTTCCAGGAACTTTGTGATCTCGCCTTTCTGGTTGGTGATGACGACACCGAACTGCAGCGGGTCTGGGACTGACGTCAGGGTGAGGGTCGCCTTGGCGTTTTTGGCTTCGTGGAACTTGATCGCAGCAGTCAGGTCGAAATCGGTCAGCAGGTCACCGCTGATAATGAGAAAACGCTCGTCCAGATGGCGAGCTGCCGCTTTGACGGCGCCCGCTGTACCAAGATCTTCCAGTGGGGTCACATAGGTAATATTGACACCATATTCACTGCCATCGCCGAAGAATTTTTTCACTGTGTCCGGCTGAAAATAGAGCAGCATCACCAGTTCGGTGATGCCGTGTTTTTTCAACAGGTCGACGATGTGCAGCATGATCGGGCGATTACACAGCGGCACCATCGGCTTGGGCAGGTTGATGGAGAGAGGATGCAGGCGGGTGCCGAAACCACCAGCCATGATAACAGCTTTCATTGGGACTCCTGATAAGTTGCCTTGATGGGTTGATTGCTGATTCAATGTCATGTCAGGGAGAGAAATAAACTAATATTGTTAGTCTTTTGTCAGGTGGTTTGTTAGCTAGATCCCTTTATTTTTTCAGCAGGCGCTTTATCTCTGTTTTCAGTTCGTCAAGGTTGGAGCTTTTGACGACATAGGAGTCAGCCAGCCAAGATGCGAACTCGTCTTTGTAGCAGTTGTAAGCACTGCAGAGGATGACCGGCAGCCCCTTGTGCTCTTTGACGATCTTCTGCAGCATTTCCAGGCCGCTTTCCTGTTTTATCTGGATATCGAGAACAACCAGGTCGATCTGCTCCTTTTTCAGGGCGTTGGAAGCTTCAGTGCAATCGGCGGCGCTGATCACCTGGTAGCCTTCATCTTCCAACTCGGCGGAGTAGAGCAAACGCAGCCCGGGCTCGTCGTCAACCACCAGAATTTTTGCCATTCTTGATTCCTCTCTCGTGACAATTCATGGTTAAAATCAAAGATTAGAAAAGTATAGCAGCCGCATGTTGCTTGGCAACGCTGTATACATATAAAGGGTGAGAATTTAAGGACTTGCTCGAAACAGGGCAAGCTGGCATTATCGCCGCCATGCGCAAAAAAGCTTTTCGACTTTATTCGACCTACCTGAAACAGCAGTTTGGCGGACGGGTCCATAAGATTTCCATCGATGCCGGCTTCGGTTGTCCCAATCGTGATGGCGGGCGAGATTCCCACGGTTGCCTGTTTTGCGATCCCGGTGGTTCCGGTGCTGTCGGCATTGAACGGAGCAAGCCAATTTCCGTTCAGGTCGAACAGGCAAAAGAGATCATGCGGCGGAAGTATCGGGCGAAATATTTCATTGCCTATTTTCAGCCTTTTTCCAACACCTTTGCGCCGGTCGATGTGCTTCGCGATTGTTACGATCAGGCGCTGGCTGTGGAGGATGTGGTCGGGTTGGCCGTTGGTACCCGGCCCGATTGTTTGCCGGTCGATGTCCTCGACCTGCTGGCCGAATATCATCGCAAAACCTATTTCTGGCTGGAGCTGGGTCTGCAGTCGATCCACAACAAAAGCCTCGATTTTCTCAACCGTGGTCACGATTACCAGTGTTTCCTCGAGGCTTACCAGCAGGCGAAAGAGCGTGGGATAAAGGTCTGCGTTCACCTGATTCTCGGGCTACCGGGCGAATCACGCGAAGACATGCTGGCGACCGCGGAGGAAATGGCGCGGCTGAAGATCGACGGCGTAAAATTGCATCTGTTGCATGTATTGGAAGGAACGCCGCTGGGCGATCTCTACAAACAGGGGCAGATCGAGATGTTCGAGATGCAGGAGTATGTCGAACTGGCGGTCGATGTGATTGAGCGGTTATCGCCCGATACTTTGATTCAGAGGCTGACAGGCGATGGTCCACGTCATATTCTGCTGGCACCACTCTGGTCGATGAACAAGTGGGAAGTCCTCAACGCCATCGATGATGAGCTGGCGCGCCGCGGAACGGTACAAGGGGAAAAATATCGGGGATAAAAAGGGGCGGCGATGGAGACAATCTCCCCGTACGCCTCTGAGAAGAGGATGCCCCGGCAGCAAAGGCGGGGAAACTACTGTTGGTCGGAGATGACGACTTGCTGCGCGTTGACCTCGGTGGGGATGTTCCCTCCCCAGGAAATCAGCAGCAAAGACGCCCAGACCAAGCTGATAAAGATAATAGCAATTCTGAACATGGCGCGTAATCTAACAGAGTAAATTGGTAGAATCAATAGCCTATTTTCGTTTTGGAATTTTCATTATTCCAGCCCCCTTGTCGCCGCTTTCGCAGTCGTGATATTGTCCGTTTTTCGCCTTTTCTGCAAACGCACTAAAAGAACAGTTTGGTAGTTTAAGTGTTTGATTTAAATAGTTTAAATCCTCAGCAGCGAGCTGCGGTCGAACACCTCGATGGGCCTTTGCTGTTGCTCGCCGGGGCAGGCTCCGGCAAGACCCGGGTGATCACCTGTCGCATCGTTTACCTGCTGCAGCAGTGCGCGGTCGCGCCCGAGCAGATTCTGGCGGTGACTTTCACTAACAAGGCTGCCAAGGAGATGCGCGAGCGGGTCGAGGAAATGGCTGGCAAAAAGGCCTGCAAGGGGATGGTGATCGCCACTTTTCACTCCCTCTGCGTGCGCATTCTCAAGGCACATATCGAGCGCCTTGGCTACAAGAAGAATTTTTCCATCTATGCAGCTTCTGACCAGCAACAGCTGGTACGCCGCCTGCTGCGTGACGAAGTGGCGGACGCAACCGGCAAAGACGCCGACCAGGTGCTCTGGCAGATCTCCGATGCAAAAAACCGCATGATCGACCCGGAGCAGTTCGCTTCCGATAGCCGCGATCCGGTCTCCTGCTTGACTTCGCTGATTTATCCGAAATACCAGAAAGAGCTGAAAGCTTACAACGCTGTTGATTTCGACGATCTGCTGGTGCTCACGGTGAAGTTGCTGGAGCAGAATCCCGACCTGTTGGAGCGCTACCAGCAACAGTTCCGCTATCAGATGGTCGACGAATACCAGGATACCAACCCGGTTCAGTACCGCTTGTTGCGCCTGTTGGCCGCAGGGCATGGCAACCTTTGCGTGGTCGGCGACGATGACCAGTCGATCTATGGTTTTCGCGGCGCCGATGTCGAGACCATCCTCAATTTCGAAAGCGATTTTTCCGGCACCCGCGTCATCAAGCTGGAACAGAATTACCGCTCCACCGGTAATATCCTCGCTGCCGCCAACGCGGTAATCAAGAACAACGACAAGCGCAAAGAGAAAGCCCTCTGGACCGCGGACGGCGACGGCAAAGCCATCGATTACCTGCTCTGCGCCGATGATGAGGATGAAGCCTGCCAGGTGGTCGAGCGGATTTTTGCCGAGATGACCCGGCAGGATTTCGACTATGAAGATTTCGCCATTCTCTATCGCACCAACACCCAGTCTCGTTCATTTGAGGAACAGCTGCGTTATGCCAACATCCCTTACGTGCTGATCGGTGGGCAGCAGTTTTTCGACCGCAAAGAGGTCAAGGACGTTATCGCCTATCTCAAAGTGCTGTTGAATCCTTTCGATGAGGTCAACCTTCTGCGCATCCTGAACTATCCCAAACGGGGCATCGGTACCGGCAGTGCCGACAAGCTGATCCGTTTTTCCGCCGAAGCCGAGGAACCGCTCTGGAACGTGCTGAAGCAGCCTGAGCAGGTTGAGGACCTCAATCAGCGGACCCTCGACGCCATCAGCGAATTCGTTGGCCTGTTAGAGACCTTTCGGCACCGTTTTCAGCAGTCGCTGCGATTGGTCGAGACCTTGCGCGAACTGCTGGCTGACTTGAAACTGGCGGAAGAGATTTATCGACAGGAGAATGATGCGCAGAAAGCGCGTCGACGGGTGGAAAACCAGGAAGAGGTGGTAAACGCCATGGCGACGTATCTGGAGAGGGACGCGGTTCCCTCGCTGGCAGGTTTTCTGGAAAAAGTCTCGCTGCTCGATGACGAAGGCCCGGGGAAAAATGACAAGGAGAGCAAACTGGCCCAGAATGCCGTCACGCTGATGAGTCTACATTCGAGCAAAGGGCTTGAGTTCCCGGTCGTTTTTCTGGTCGGTATGGAAGAGGGCGTATTGCCACACAAGAAATCGATCTACGAAACTTTCGATATCGATGAGGAAAGGCGCCTTTGCTACGTTGGCATCACCCGGGCGGAAAAGCAGTTGGTTCTGCTCGGCGCGCAGCGGCGGCGGAAGTATGGTCAACTTGAGCAGCGCGAACCGAGTCGCTTTCTGGTTGAAATCCCGCAGACGTTGCTTCGCCGCAGCGATGGGAATAAGATGGTTGCTACCAGTGAAGAAGACAAGAAGCAGAACGCCAGTAACTTTTTTAGCGGTATCAGTCAGTTGCTTGGCGACTAAAACAATGCATTTTATGATTTAAAAGGAGATGTTATGCCAGTCAGTATAAGTTTTCCAGGTGGCGTCAAGGTGGCCGCCCAGGTTGATGGTTTCGAAATTGTGACCGACCAGCCAGCAGAAGATGGTGGCGAAGGCAGCGCACCGGCGCCCTACGATCTTTTCCTCGCTTCGATTGGAACCTGCGCCGGGTTTTATGTTATGCGCTTTTGCCAGGAACGTGATCTGCCGACAGAAGGTCTGGAGATGAGCCTCGATATCGAGCGTGATATGGAAACCCGCAAACTGCTTAAAGTGATCCTCGATATCAAAATGCCGGAAGGCTTCCCGAGCAAATATCACAAAGCGGTGCAAAAAGCGGCGGAACTTTGCTCGGTGAAAAAAGCACTGACTTACCCGCCGGAATTCGAGACGACGGTCAGCTAAACCTTTTCGCCTTTATTGAACACAAAAGGGCCCACCCGACAAATGTCCGGTGGGCCCTTTTGTGTTAGCTGGACGACCAAAGTGCGACCCCGATCGTCAGGCAACTTTTCATTTATATCGATTCTAGTTAATTTCCGCTCCCTTTAGAGGCAGCAACGTCAGCGTTGGCGGCAATTTTTTTTGCCTGCTCGCTTGCGTCTTTGCCTGAACCGCTGCCCTCGGCCATTTGTTTATCTGCGTTCGGTGCTGGCGAGGTTTGCTCCTGAAGCTGTTTGCTGGCCTGTTTTTCTTCGCCGGCAGCGGCATAATTGGTAAAACTGAACATCAAAGCTGCAATCATCAAAAAATAAGCAATTCTTTTCATTTTCTTTTCCTTTCGATTCATTTTCATTTATTTATCAAACCCGAAAATTCGGGGTCGCACCTGTCGCCGATTTTCTAATCAATTGTGCCTAAGGGCATGAATATGCTGATCAATACTTAGAACGCAGAGGTTGAGAATCGGTTGACAAACTTTTTCCCCGTCGCGGAAAAACGAGACGGGGAAAGGTTTAGGCGATGTAATTTTCTGCCATGTCGATCAGGTAACGGGCAATGCTGCGACGGGGGGGCAGGGTGGGAAGCTGGTCGAGCTTGTACCAGCCGCCTTCTTCCAGTTCGGTTTCCTGCAGTTTGATTTCACCGCTGACGTAATCAGCGACGAAGCCGTTCATGATCTGGCTGGGAAAGGGCCAACTCTGGCTGCCGACGTAGCGTAAATTGTCGACAATGATGCCGGTCTCCTCCAGAATCTCGCGTGCCATTGCTTGTTCGAGTGATTCACCGAACTCGACAAAACCGGCGACCAGGCCGAAACGTTGTGGAACCCACTCCGGTTTCCGTACCAGCAGAATTTCATCCTCTTTGACGACCAGGCCGATGACGCAAGGGTGGATGCGTGGATAGTGTTGCTTGTTGCAGTTCGGGCAGCGCTTGCCCCATTCCTGGTGGATTCGTTGCAGTTCGGTTCCGCAGTACCCGCAGTGGCGGCTGCTCTCTTCCCAGTGCTGGATCATCAGTCCGAGGCCGGCCAAGCTGAGCAGTGAAATTGGTGCTTGCGGGTTGGCTGCATGCAACGAATGGGCGGCAAATTTATCTTCTGGCAGCGGTTCGTCCAGAATTATCATTCGACAGGGTTTTCCCAGCCACTGGCCGATATAAAGAGAAGGCAAAGCGAGGTCGCCCGGCTGCTTGCCGAAGGGCAATTGTGGGTCGATGGCGTCTCCGCAGGTGAAAACTTTTGCTCCTTGCAGGGGGAGCCAGAAGCCTTCGCCTCCCGGGTCTTGGCCTGGCGTGGCGAGTTCAAATTCAGCGTCCATCGCCTCACTGTTAAAAGGCAGGGCGTCGGTGGAGGGGAAACTGTCGGGGTAGCCAAGTGTCATCAGGGTTAGCCTTTTGATTTCAGCGCGTAGCGCATCAGTGCAAGCTGAGTTTTCGCATCGACGATGCTGCCGTCTTCGATCTTCTCCAGTGCTTTTTCGATAGTCATGACGATTGGTTCGATGAACTCGTCCGGTTCAAGAGCGGTTTCTGTTTTGTGTAACCCTGTGGCGATGAAAAGATGAATCTTTTCAGTACAGAAACCCATGCTGCTGTAAACGTAACCGAGATCTTCGACCTTTTCAGCACTATAACCGATCTCTTCCTGCAGTTCGCGCTTGATGCATTCGTCGGCATTCTCTCCCGTTTCCAGGCGACCGGCCGGAATTTCCAGAACATAGCTGGCTGCCGCAGGACGAAATTGTCGGATCAGGATAACGCGACCGTCTGCCAGAACAGGTAGAGCTGCAGAGCCACCCGGATGCTGGACAATTTCGAAGCATGCTTCCCGATCATCCGGCATGCGGTGGGTTTCACGCGCAAGGTCGAGGATGCGTCCCCGGTAGATGATTTCCTCGTTTGTTTTCGACATTTTGAAGTCCTTTCCGTGTGGCCGAGTTTAGAGCAAACAATGAAAACTGACAATCATCGATAAGTAGTTATAGTAATTCCTAATAAGTATGCTAGAATCTTAAAGCTACTTTCCCTAGAAAAGAAGAGATTAGAAACGCGATAAGGAGATCTCAGGTCTGGTATCAGACCTTGGCAGACAGGGGTTTGTGGAATCGATTATGGCTGAAGACGGTAAAAAAATTCTTTACGTTGATGACGAACAGGGCCTGGCATTGCTGGGCGAAGAGTTTCTCGGTGATTTGGGATACCAGGTGACAGCCGCCTTTGGTGGAGAGGAGGCATTCGCTGCTTTCGGGCAAGCTGATCCTCCCTTCGATCTGATCGTCACCGACGAGTCGATGCCCGGGATTAGCGGGATTGAGTTGGCGCAGAAAATTTATGAAGTTGCCCCGCAGGTACCGGTCTTTATCTGTTCCGGCCATCTGCTTTCCAACGAGGAAGAGGGGATGGATAAGACCAACATCGTCGAAGTGCTGTTGAAGACCGATGTCTGTGCCAAACTTCCCGACCTTTTGGAAAAGCACCTTTAGGTACACCCGAACAGAAAATAATAAAAGCCGCTTCTTGTACAGGGAAGCGGCTTTTTTGTTTCTCGGATAAATGCGGGATCAGAACAGTCCGAAACGCTTTTTTTTCTTTTCAGGTTCATTTTCCAGTTTGCCGACGACCGGGAAGCGCTCAACCACGGTGCGGACATGGGGGGCACTTTTCAGTTCGTCTGTCAAATCCTGTCCTGCGCTGTGCGCATTGACGTGGTTTCCATCAACCCACATCTTGCTCTCGCTGACATCGTAAATGGTGCCGCTGACGGCCACGTAGGTCGGTTGCCCGTTCTGGCCGTTGAATGTTGCCAACTCTTCTTTGGTCATTTTTCTCCTCCTGCATCACGATTGAAATAGGTTGAACCTTGCAGCCGGGCGGAAAACTCGCCGAGCAGTTGTTGCCGTTCAGTCAGGTCGATATCACCCCTGCGCACAGCAGCTTCCGCGCGGACGCGCAACTTTTCAAACAACTGTTGTGGGCTGTGCTCAGTTATTTGCAGGACATCAGCGATTGAGTCTGCAGGAACTTCGCGCACCACATCAAAGCTGCCATTCTGATTAATCTTAACACTTAAAACGTTGGTGTCACCGAACAGATTATGCAGATCGCCAAGAGTTTCCTGGTAAGCACCGATTAGGAAAACACCAAGGATGTACTCTTCACCGTCCTTTAAATTGTGAAGCGGAAGGGTCGGGCTTTCACCATTGCCGATAATGAATCCGGCCAGGCGGCCATCGCAATCGCAGGTCAGATCCGAGATGATGGCGTCACGGCAGGGGACTTCGTCCAGCCGCTCGATCGGCATGACCGGATAGACTTGACCGATAGCCCAGGTGTCGGGCAGCGACTGGAAAACACTGAAATTGCCGTAATAAATATCGGCCATCAGATGGCGAAGTTGCGGCAGCTTACTTTCTTCAGTCGGATTGCTGTCAAGCCAGTCTAAAGTGCGGCGGGCAATGGCAAGAAAAAGATTTTCAGATAAAGAGCGCTGCCGCAGGTCGATATCCCCTCTGCGGAAAAGGTTACGGATTGTATCCCGGTTACGCAGCGCCTGTTGGTAGGTTGCTACAGAGGGCTGTTCTGATTGCAGGTAGAGGTCGAATTGTTCGGCGACAAGTTCAGGCATGTTGTCCGGGCATTGCTGCGGTAGGGACAGGGGTTCGAACTGCAGCACGTCGAGGATGTTGAACAGCAACAGGGTTGTGTGGGCGACAGTGGCGCGGCCTGATTCAGTGACGATGATCGGATGCGCGACCTGCTTTGCGTCAGTCACTTCCGCAACCGTTTCAACGATGGTGCGGCAGTAGTCGTTCAGGTTGTAATTGCGTGAGTGACTGTGCTTTGTCTGGTTGCCGATGTAGTCGACCGCCAGGCCGCCGCCCAGGTCAAGGTAGCGCAGCGGCACTCCTTCACGGCTTAGATCTGTGTAAAAGCGGGCCGCTTCGCGGACTCCGGCGCCGATTTCCTCAATATCTGGGATCTGGGAACCGAGATGGCAGTGCAGTAACTGCAGGCAATCAAGCATCTGCTCTTTCCGTAACTGGTCGACAACTTCGACCAGTTGTGCCGTACTCAGGCCGAAACTGCTACGGTCGCCGCTGGTTTCGGTCCAGAGTCCGCCCACCTTAGCCGAAACCTTGATCCGAAGACCGATCAAGGGCTTTATATTAAAAGCCCGACTCCTCTCGATAATTATTGGAAGCTCAGATGGAGATTCAATGACGAAAATACAATCAATTCCGAGCTTGCGGCTGAGCAGGCCGAGATCGATGAACTCACGGTCTTTGTAGCCGTTGCAGATCAGCAGGCTGTCTTTGTTCAGGTTGGCTAATGCCAGCAGCAACTCGGCTTTGCTGCCCGCTTCAAGTCCGTGGTTGTACTCTTTGCCAAAGCGACAAATTTCGTGGATGACCTCTGCCTGCTGATTGACTTTAACTGGAAACACGCCTTTGTAGCGGTTTTTGTAACCAGTATGTTTGATTGCCGTAGCAAAGCTGTCGTTGAGCAATCTGACTCGAGCCGCTAGCAGGTTTTCAATCCGCAGTAGCAGAGGACAATCATGGCCACGCGCTTTCGCTCCAGCAACGATCTCACTTAACGAAACAGCGACCGGCCCTTGGGGAAATTCTGCCTGAATCGTTACGCGACCGTCATCAGAAAGGGTGAAACTGTCTGCACCCCAATGTTTGATTCCGTAAAGCTCAGCTGAATCTGCGACTGTCCAGTTTGTTTTGTTGCCTTGCTTCATTCACTTATCCTGCACTTAATCGGCAATGTTTTCTTTCGCGAAGGTCGGCAGCATGAAGGCACCGAGGTGGAGGTCTTCGTTATAGTACTTGGTATAAAAGTCCCGCGAAGCAGCACGTTCGCGATCAAAATCTTTGACCGGATGATATTTCTTGCTGGCAAAGGCGAAGCTCCAGAATCCGCTCGGGTAGGTTGGGATAAATGCCTGGTACATCTCAACGATCGGGAAGACCGCACGGAGATTTTTGTACATGTTTTTTTGGATTTCCGCATGATAGAAGGGGGACTCGCTCTGCGCGACCATGATTCCGTCTTCTTTCAGTGCACCGAACACCAGGCGATAGAAATCCTCTTCGAACAGGCCGACCGCCGGGCCGATCGGGTCGGTGGAATCCACCAGGATGATATCAAACTCGTTCTGGTGTTCACGGATGTAAGCCAGTCCGTCATCGACATGCAGCTTTACACGGGGATTGCTGCCATCGATCTCGCAAGCCATGCTCGGGAGAAGCTCGATAGATTTTTCGATCACAAGGCCGTCAATTTCACATAATGTTGCAAGCTCGACCCCTTTGTGCTTCATGATTTCACGGATGCTTCCACCATCTCCACCGCCGATAACCAGGACTTGTTTCGGCTCGGGGTGAACGAACAGCGCCGGGTGAGCGATCATGTCATGGTAAACAAATTCGTCCCGCTCGGTCACCATCACCAGGCCGTCAAGCAGCATCATTTTGCCGTACTCGAGGGTGTCGATGATGTCGAGTTGTTGAAATTCGCTTTTGCCGGAAAATAGTGTCCCGGTCGTTTTCATGGTGATGCCGACGTTGTCGCTGTGTTTTTCCGTGTACCAGAGATCCATAATGTCATCCTTCGAGCTTCAGGTTTAAATTGAACCAGCCGTAAATATACCTGTTAACGCACTGAATCAAGCCGTTTTTTTGTCACAAATGGTGTTTTTTTTCTGTTGCTGTGATAAACAGATGCGGAAGTTTTGCAACGAGGCTTTTGCGAAAGGACGCATAAAAGATGACCAACGTGCATAAAATCGGTTTTATTGGTGGTGGAAATATGGCAGAAGCCTTGATCAAGGGGTTGATTGCTGGTGGTTTTCCTGTCGATCGAATTATGGCATCGGAGCCGAGCGAGTATCGCCGTGACCATTTAAGCGAGGAATATGGAATCGAACTGACTGCAGATAATGTCGAGCTGCTGGAAAAATGCGAGATTGTTGTTCTCTCGATCAAGCCGCAGATCGCAGACGAAGTCCTGCAGGAGATCAGTTCTGCTTATACTAACGAAAAACTTCTGGTCTCGATTTTGGCCGGTGTTTCCTGCAAGCAGATCGAAAAACACCTGGTTGGCAAGCCGCGGGTCGTTCGTGTTATGCCGAATACGCCGGCGTTGGTCAGCGAGGGAGCCAGTGCAATCTGCCGCGGGCACAACTCGACCAAGGAAGACTTGGATATGGTCAAGCAGTTGTTTGAATCGGTCGGTAAGGTGCAGGTGATCGACGAGCGGCAGATGGATGCTGCGACCGGTCTTTCCGGTTCCGGACCGGCATACATTTATACCGTGGTTGAAGCCTTGGCTGATGGTGGTGTGCGCGAAGGTCTGCGCCGTGATGTCGCCCATGCGCTGGCAGTGCAGACGGTTGTTGGTGCCGCGTTGATGGTGCGCGAAACGGGAGAACATCCGGCAATTCTTCGCGATCGGGTCTGCTCGCCAGGGGGAACGGCAATTACCGGCGTCAGTACGCTGGAGAAGAAGGGCTTGAGAACAACGCTGATGGAGGCCGTTTCTGCTGCGGCGAACCGGTCACGGGAGTTGGGCGAATAGATTTTTTCTTCCTTGCTCTTGTTTTTGACTTTTCTGCAGGGACAAAGAAACGGACAACTATGTTACTGACCAGCCTCATCCCGCTTACCCTGCTCACCATCACGCCTGGCGTCGACACCCTGCTGGTGATCCGCAACAGTCATCGTGGTGGTTGGCGCGATGGGGTTGTCAGCAGCTTCGGCATTTGCAGTGGGTTGTTCGTGCACGCATTCGTTTCTGCTGTCGGGATATCCCTGATCCTGCTGCAATCTGCCCTTGCATTTAATACGTTGAAGCTTATAGGTGCCGGTTACCTGATATGGCTCGGCGCAACCAGTTTGCGTTCAGCTTGTCATCAACATGGGGACATGTCAGCGGCGAAAACCGCTGCTTCCGGTTTCCGTTTTTCTCGTTCTTTCCGTGAGGGCCTGCTCTCGAATGTGCTTAACCCGAAGACTATCGTCTTCTACATGGCCTTTCTGCCACAATTTATTGATCCGGCAGCGTCTGCGCTGCAGCAATCGCTCCTGATTGCTGGCCTGCATTTCGTAATCGCGATGATTTATCAGTCGCTGCTGGCGACCCTGGTGGGAAAGGCTGGCCGCTGGTTGCGCGCTCCAGCTGTTCGGCGCACACTCGACGGTTTGACTGGCAGCATCATGCTGTTATTCGGATTCAAGCTCGCCTTCGACCGCTGAATTAGCTGCCTGACAAAGCTTCTGCGCACCCCAGCACCCCATTTGCCAGCCGAATGTGCTCGACATTCTGCCAGGCGAAACCGAGTAATTCCGCTCCAACCGCATCGACTGCGACCGGATCGAGTCCTGCGACAAGTTTGCCGACCGGTGGATTGCAGGTTGGCCCGCCGAGATGATATTCAGCCATGCCGATGCTGGCATCGATGATCGAAAGATCAGGTTTGCGATAACAATTGAGTTCAAAGATTGAACGATGCATGCTGGCGTGGAAGGCCGCTTTGCGCCAGTACCCCCCACTTTGATAATGGTGATGCGAGGGGAAGCCCATCATGTTTTTCATTGCCAGGGTGACATCGGCAAGGCTGTGGGCTTTAAGCACCGGAAAGGAAACGATGAAGCTGTCGAAAGCGATTTTCGGCAGATACATTTCCGGGAATACTTTACACCGCTTATCGCTTAGCTTGATGTTCTCCGCTTCGTTCAGGTCGAGCAGTTTCAGATCATACTCCACCGCCAATTCGTCGTATCGCAGAGCAGTGAAGACATCGAACGTATTGATGTGCGGTTCTCCTGTCCCTTCAGCGATAATCAAACTAGCTTTGCTGCATCGGCGGATATATTCAACCAGTACCCGCATCGCCTCCACCGGTAACGTGATCGGTGGCGATGACGTGTTGACCAGGTTCGGCTTCAACAGGATTTGTGTCTGCTGTGAGAAGATTTCAGCCGCATTTATGCTGTCGAGTAGTGGTGGCAGGCTTTCGGTAAAGCTTGTGAATTGGCAGCTTCGGCAGTTTTGAGTCATCAGGGTTCCCTGGCTGATTGATCGCCATAGCCTAGCAGTTTTGCTGCCAATGGATCAATCCGGGAGTACTCAAAAAAACAGGGGCCGCTGACTTCAGCGACCCCTGTTTTAAAATTGGTTCTGGTTCTGGTTTAACCGCAGGTCTCGATGGTATCGGCATCAAGGGCATATTCCTGCAGGAACTTCAGCAGGTTTTTACGGTCCTTACTGGAGAGGTTCTTCAGAACATTCGGGTCGGCATCGTGCTTGTTTTTTTCAACGAAGCGCTTCCACTGGGACATGGTCTTCTTCGATGGTTTCAGCTTGCCAGCGTCACTCCCTTTGATATGGCAGGTTTCGCAAACCTTGGCGAAGACTTTTTTGCCACGGCGTGAACTGGCAGCGTAGGCAACACTGGTTAATGCAAGGACCATGGAAAAGATGATCAACAATACGATGAAACGCTTCATACTAAACTCCTTGGCGTGGGCGATCCCAAATCATTCCAGACGCTGGAACGGATCGAATATCGCCGTGACATACTTGGTCGATTCCTATTCAACGGAATCTGCAGCGTAAGCTTTCAAAAATGCGACCAGAGAGCTTTTGTCCTCTGGGGTTAAGTTATGTAAAACTTTCGGGTCACAGCGGTGCTTGTTCTTACCGATAAGCTGCTGCCACTCTTCCTGGGTTTTACTCGACGGCTTAAGTTCGCCGGCTTCTGATCCAGGCATATGGCAGATCCTGCAAACACGGTCAAACAGCTTCTTGCCGACTCGAGGATTCGCGTTTGCGGCGCTGGCCACCTGGGCCAGCACCGCGGTAACGAGAAGGAGAAGGAGAAGACGTTTCTTCATACAGACTCCTTAGGTCTAGGGATTATTTCCTGAGAATGTCCATCGCTTTTTCGAGCGAAACCTTCATCCGGTTGAAGGCGTCCGCCAGCGACTTGATTTCGTCCTTGGTGTCGACATCGAAGGAGCGGTCCATCTTGCCGCGGCTGATATCGCCCGCCACGTCAACAATGTTCTCGATCGGTTTGACGACGCTACGGTTGATAATCAGGTCGATGACGATCAGGGCAACGAGGAACAGGATGGAAACTGCCGCGCTCAGGAATGCCAGCTTTTTCCAGGTCAGTTGCTTGATCTCCTCGGTCGAAACATAAACGATCCGGGTGCCGACGATGTCACCTTCTTTGTAACCATAGCCTGAGGTGCTACCGTATTCGGCAACCATGTCAGGATGGGCGACTTCCGGGGTGTCGTGACACCAGATGCAGCCTTTACGTGCCTCAATCGGAACTGCGGAGGCATAATGCTGCTCGCCGTTCCGCTCGGTGAAGCCTTCCCACTCTTCGAAATCGCCATTGTCGAAGCCGGCGATCAGTTTCTCCTCAAAAGGCGTGGAGAGGTTTTCCTGGTTCAGTGGGTTGGGTGAGCTGATTTTTAAGACGTATTCCGGGTAAGCACTGGCCAAAATTTTCGCGGATTTTGCCAGCATAACGGCACCAACCGATGCTTCCGGGAAATATGCGCCGCCTGTGATTTCTTTCAGTTTCGGCCGTACGAAGGCGCGCATGTATTTCTGGTTCGCGTTCATCGAGCGCAGGAACAGTTCGGTTTTCTCTGCGGCCTCCCGGCGGGTATCTTCGGTGAGGAAGTAGTAGCCGGTACCGACAACCACTGCCATGGAGAAGATGTAGACCAGTGCCAGAATGGTGAAAACCCGCTTACGGATACTCATACTTTTAAACATGTTTTACTCCCCTGAAGGTCTCTCGTATCGAGACTAGAGCTTGAACTGCTCAATAAAGTCGCCACGCTCGTCTTCCGGAACTTCCTGACTCAGCGCGTCGATAAAGTTTGTGTAATGTGACATCGGCATCGGGTTGCCGGAAACATAGCCGAGAGCGCCTGCAGCGTTCTCCGCCAGGATGGTTCCCAGGGGGCCAACGCGATCAACGAAGCCATCGACAGCTGCAGCAACTTTGTCGGCTGCGACTTGCGGTCCCTCCGCTGCTGGTGCGGCCGGTTGTGGAGCTGCTTCTTCCGCTGCCGGAGTAGGAGCTGCTGGTGCAGCAGGAGCCGCTGGTGCGGCTGCTCCGGAGACGGTTGCAATCAGGTTCTCATGTAGTGGGAAGTCAAGCTTTTTGCGCACGGGGTAGCCGGCGATAAAGTTGACCCACTCAACGGTTTTGCTTGCCAGCGTCCCGAGAATTTCTTCAGGAGAGACGCGGCCATGAGAAATGTGTACGGCGCGGCCGTCTTCAACGAGAATCTTGCACAGATGAACGTCACCCACGAATTTGACGACAAGTTGCCCTTGCTGCCCTGCAACCAGGTGCTCACTAAAGGCTTGAGCCAAAGTCATTAGGCACCTCCCAACTGCTTTTTAATCTCGAGCAAAAGCTCCATCGGCTCATAAGGCTTGGTGATGTAGGCGTCTGCACCCTGCTTCTTGCCCCAGAATTTATCGCTGGCTTCCGACTTGGAAGTGAGCAGTATGATCGGCGTGCTTTTGAGATTTGGATCAGTTTTCAGAGCGCGACAGACCTGGAAGCCATTTTTGCCCGGCATGATGACGTCGAGAATGATCAGGTCGTAACCGCCTTTGCGTGCCTCCGCTTCCGCAGCCAAACCGTCGACGGTGGTGACAACTTCGTGCGAGGTCGATCCGAGAACTTCCTTCAATAAAGCCAATTCAGTTTCGCTGTCTTCTGCAACAAGAATTTTCGCCATGGTTTCTTTGCTCCTTCCTATCCAAACATTAAGCTGCGTTTAGGTTTAAGCAGGTTCCGTGCCTTAAAAATATTCGCAGCGCGCAATTACCTAAGAATACGTTAATGACGAGATTATAAAGAAATTTAATTTTTTTTCAAGAATTTATGTGAGTAAATTTTAAAAAAAATTTCGTCATATAACGCAGAGGATGTGGCATATGCCGTACTTTCTGCGTTTTATGTAAGTGGAATGGGGAGCTAAAATGTTGGTCGGTAAATCAATCGACGCTGTAATGGTCTTTCACCAGGGCCACTAGCGAGGCATGGATTTGCGGAGGCCCGCAGACCAGAAGGCGGTCGCGGTAGGGGGAATATTCTTTGCCGGACCGGTTTGTAACAATGCATCCGCTTTCGCGCAGAAAGATCAGGGCCGCGGCGACATCGTAAGGTTCCAGGTCGGATTCCCAGAACCCTTGCAGGAATCCGGCAGCAACATACGACAGATCAAGGGCCGCGGCACCAAAGCGACGTAATCCGCGGCTGGCGTAGAGGACCTCTTCTGCGCAGGCGAAGAACTCTGCAGACAGGTCTCTGGAGCGAAAAGGAAACCCGGTCCCGATAAGTGCCTGTTGCAGAGGCAGGTCGGTGACCTGGGGACAGCGATGATCGTTGCGGAAAAGTCCCTGGCCGCGCAAAGCAGTGAAACATTCCTTGGATGCCGGACGCAGGACGACACCGAGCTCAGTTTGACCTTCAACTTCAAGCGCGACGGAAATACAGAACTGGTCAAGACCGCTGAGGAAATTGCTGGTTCCGTCGAGAGGGTCGATGACCCAGCGTAGCTTGCTGCTTCCGCTGATGCCGGTTTCTTCCCCGTAAAATCCTGCTTCCGGGAGCAGGTTGCCGAGCCCTTTAAGCAACAGATCTTCGGAATGACGATCGACTTCAGAGACGAATTCGCGTGCACTTTTCTCCTCGCCGCCACCCGGCGGCAGGGAGCGGAATCTACTGAGTTGGTAAGCCCCGACCTCTGTAACCAGCTTGCGGACATGCTTGAGCAACTGCGTATCGATCATCTAATCGTACATGTCCCTTTGGCTGACGATCTGGGAGTGTGGGGCGTAGGTCGTATGGTACTGACGGATCTCGATAATGATAATATTGATAATACTGGCGATCGGCACACCGATGATCATGCCAAGCACCCCGTAGATTTTGCCCCCCATGATGATGGCTAGGATCACCAGCAGCGGGTGGAGGTTGGAGACCCGTGAAATCAGGATAGGGATGAGAATGAAATTGTCGAGGATGATCTGGGCTATCAGCAGGTAAACACAGAGAATCCACCAGAACTGGCCGCCCATGCCGAGGTCGACCAGGGCAATCACCAGCCCCGGGATCATGCCGACGATCGGGCCGATGTAAGGAACCAGGTTGGTCACCCCGGCGATGATGCCGAGGATAGGTGCGTAACGGATGTCGGTAAGTGATAAGCCCATCCAGACAACAATGCCGATAATCAGCGCTTCGAGGATGCGACCGCGGATAAAGTGAGCCAGCTGCCAGCTGACGTGGTCGTAGATATCGAGCACCATCTCGAAGTAGCGGTTCGGTGTCAGCGAAATAAAACCGCGCATGATGCGGCGGCTGTCGCGCAGGAAGAAGAAAGAAAATAGCGGGACCAGCAGGAACAGGCTGCCGATACGCATCGCTGATTTCGGCGTCTGCGCCAGTATCAGCGCCAGCAATTCTTCCGTCGAACTGCGCAGCTTGTCGACAAGATCGTAACTTTTGACAAAGGGGAAATGGGTCTGTACCGAGCTCAATTTAATATTGAAGTAGTCTACAGCACTACCGAAATAGCGCGGAAAATCAGCTTTAAGCGCTTGCATCATCCCTTTCCAGTTCGGTGGTCCGATCAGCATCAGCAGGGTGAGGATGGTAATCGAAACAAGGAAATAGACGATGAAAATACTCGCTGTGCGGCCGATTCTTTCGCGTTCGAAAAATTGCACCAGGGGGTCGAGCAGAAAAGCCGCGATTAACGACAGCAGGATTGGCAGGAACAGCCCGTCGGTGGCTGTTCGAAACATGTTGGTGATGGTTGAGGCCGAAGAGAAGATCGCAATGCCTGAAGCGATCGATGCTGTCAGGACGAAATAGAGCAGGATTACCTGTGCGCGGCTCAGGCCGCTCTGCTCTGTCATGATCTATCCACCTGACGCTTTAAATCGTTCAGCATCAGGGTGTTCTGGTGCAGCCGATCGCTGATAACCCGAGCCAGACCGAGCAGGATTCTCGATGATATGGCCGGATATTTTTTTACTGTGTCGAGCAGATCGGAGCGGAACAGCCCGACTAAAACGCAGGATTCTGTCGTACGGGCTGATGCAATCCGGGGGCGTGATGCCGTCAGCGCGGCCTCACCGAAAAAGTCTCCCGCTTCCAGCATGGCCTCTTCAATTTCATTGCCATTCTCATCGCGGGTGTAAATTTTGACTTGTCCGGAGCGGATAGCGTACATACCGGAGCCGATATCGCCTTCTTCAAAAACGATTTCATCGGCTTTGTAGTTGCGAACGTGAACAATATTTTCCAGGAAATTCAGCTCACGTCTTTTCAGCTTGCTGAAAATGGCCACGGTACCAAGAAAATAAGCGAGCGAATCCTGATCGCTGCTGCCGCGGAAGATGTTGCTCCAGAATGGATTCACAGAAAACCCTCTTTATTCATAAAGGAAGATAATTTCAATTCCGTTGCGGAAAAACATTATTATACCAATATGTTGCTCAAGAAGAAGTAAAAAGGTTGTCGCGCTGACCTTTATCCTGCGAGATTTTTCCTTTATCCTGCGATGACTATGATCGAAATCGACTTGTCGAAATATCCGACCTCATGTGGTGTTTACCAGATGATTGGCGCCGACGATGAAATCCTCTATGTCGGTAAAGCCAAGCATTTACGCAATCGGCTGCGCAGCTATTTTGTCGCCGGTGGCGATGGCCGGGCGCATATCCCGCTGTTACTGCAGAAAGTTCAGCGGGTTGAGGTGATCGTTACTGACACGGAAAAAGAAGCTCTGCTGCTGGAAAATACCCTGATCAAAAAACATCGGCCGCGCTACAACATCGACCTGCGCGACGATAAGACGTACGTTTCGGTGCGTATCGATCTGCGCGAGGATTTCCCGGCTCTGCAGATTGTGCGGCAGGTCAAAGCGGATGGCGCTCTCTACTTCGGCCCCTATTCGTCCGCTGGAGCGATCAGGCAGACACTGAAGGAAATCTACCGTATTTTCCCGCTGCGACATTCGTCGATCAAACGCTGTGAAAGCCGAGGTCGCCCCTGCCTGTTTCACCAGATTGGCCAATGCAGCGCGCCCTGTCACGGGAAAATCAGCAAAGCTGAATACCGCAAACTGGTTGATGGGGTTATCGACCTGCTGGAAGGACGTGAATCGCTGGTGGTCGAACGCCTGCGTGAACAGATGTTGGCTGCTTCTGCTGAAATGAAGTTTGAGGAAGCAGCGCGCGTGCGCGATCAGATTAGCTCGATCGAGAAGAGTGTGGAGAAACAGAAGGTCGCCGATTATGGTGGCGGCAACCAGGATGTCATCGGACTGCATCGTGACGGGGGTGAGGTGGAATTAACCTTGCTGTTTATCCGCCAGGGCAAACTGCTCGGACGGCGCAGTTATCCACTGCAGTGGATTCTCGATCTGCCGGAACTGCTCTCTGCCTTCCTGCGGGAGTATTATTCCCGCGATGTCATCCTGCCGGATCAGTTGCTGCTGCCGTTTGCCTTGGAGGACAGCGACCTGCTTGCTGATTGGCTGAGTGAAAAGCGGGGGCGGAAAGTAATGCTGCTGGCACCCCAGCGGGGAGAAAAAAAGCGGCTTTGCCAACTGGCACAGCGAAACGCTGAAGAGTCTTTCAAGCAGCGAGGCAGCCAGCGCGATGCCCGTGAACGTTTGCTGGAGGAGCTGCAGGCGAAGTTTCATCTGCCGGCTTTGCCGCGCCGGATCGAGTGTTACGATATTTCTAACGTGCAGGGAACCAACGCCGTTGGCAGCATGGTGGTGTTGCTCGATGGTGAAGCGGCAAACGCTGAATATAGACGTTTTAAAATAAAGACCGTGGAAGGTGCGGACGATTATGCCTCGCTCGCGGAAGTGTTGCGGCGACGTTTGACGCGCGGGGTTGAGGAAGAAAAGCTGCCGCAGATGATTCTGATTGACGGCGGCAAAGGACAACTTGGCGTGTTGAACGAAGTGCTGGCTGAATTTAAACTGAATGGCAAAATCGGGGCTGTTGGTATTGCCAAAAGCAGGGTTGTTGCCAACGTGCGGGGCAAGGCGGTAGAGCGCAGTGAAGAGCGTTTCTTTCTTCCGGGGCGGAAAAATCCGGTCAGTTTCCGTAGCGGTTCACCGACCCTTTTTCTGCTGGAGCGTTTGCGTGATGAAGCCCATCGTTTCGCTATTACCTACCATCGGCAACTGCGCAGCAAGGCGAATTTGCGGTCATCGCTGGAAGATATCCCCGGTGTCGGGCCGGCGCGACGCAAGGCTATGTTGAAATATTTCGGCAGCCTGAAACAGATCAAGGCTGCGTCATTGCAAGAACTGCAAGAGATGCCTGGCTTGCCGGTGGCGCTGGCGGAAAAAATCTATCGTACCCTTCATTCCTGAAAAAACCTAGAGAACGTCTGTATACAATTATTTTTTTTCATGAGCTTTGCATAACTATCTGAGAACTCACAGCTTATTAAAATGCTCAGGTAAATCGCATAATTTTCCAATTGACTCTGTCGGGAAATTACCATAAAACACTATATCTGATTTATCTAATATAGCAGTATGTGGATATCAAACAGGAAAGGATAGTGAATCAATGCAGAAAATGATTACCCGTATGTCTCAGATTGGTCTGATGCTGTTGCTGATCGGCTTGATTGCTGTACCCGCGATTGCTGGCAGCCACAAAAACCGGATCAAGGGGCCGATCAACGAGCCGCAGGATGTCACCCGTCAATGCCTGAAATGCCACAAGGGCGCGGCAAAAGATTTCATGAAGACCGTCCACTGGCAGTGGGCACAAGAGCAGGAAGTTGACGGCAAAAAAGTTTTCATCGGTAAAAAGAACCTGATTAACAATTACTGTACTGCCGTCAATGGTGGTAACGAGCAGTTCTGCGCCAAGTGTCACGCCGGTTACGGTATGACTGATGTTGACACTTTCGATTTTGACAACCCGGAAAATATCGACTGCCTGGTCTGCCACGATACCACCGGTCGCTACGGGAAAATGGGTAATGGTGCCGGCATGCCGAGTAAAGTTGTTCCGTTGCTTGACGTTGCTCAGAACGTTGGTAAACCAGGACGTGATCAATGTGGTTCCTGTCACTTCTTCGGTGGTGGCGGTGATGCCGTTAAGCACGGCGACCTCGACAGCAGCATGTCTTACCCGACAAAAGAAATCGATGTTCACATGGATGTCGAGGGGAATGACTTTGCCTGTATCGAGTGTCACACGACTGAGGACCACCAGATTTCAGGGCACTCCCTGTATGTTGGTCCGAGCGGCAAGAATCACACCACCTGTACTCAGTGTCACGGTGAAGAGGTTCACTCGGAGAGCATCCTGAATGCTCACATCGATACGGTTGCCTGCCAGACATGTCACATCCCTGTTGTTGCAAAGGACATTGCGACAAAGACAAGCTGGGATTGGTCGCAAGCTGGCGATCCGAATCGTGGCCCTGAGAAAGAGCATGGTCACACGACTTATGTCAAAAAGAAGGGCAAGATGGAGTACGTCAAGAAACTGGTTCCAGAGTACTTCTGGTCCAATGGTCAAGGTAAGCCCTATCTGCCAGGTCAGAAAATCGATCCGAACAAAGTGGTTAAAATTGCCTACCCTCTGGGTGATCGTAACGATATGACCGCTAAGATTGCGCCGTTCAAGATTATGCGCGGCAAGCAGATTTACGATACCGAGTACAACTATCTGCTGACTGCAAAGGTTGCCAACGAGGGTGGCTACTGGAACGATTTTGACTGGGACAAGGCTGCCCGCCTCGGTAGCGAAGCTGGCGGAGTGAAGTACAGCGGTAAGTACGATTTCGTCGCCACTGAAATGTACTGGCGCCAGAACCACATGGTTTCACCGGCTGAGCAGGCGCTTTCCTGCCTCGACTGCCACGGTGATAATGGCCGCCTTGACTGGGCTGCACTCGGTTACAGCGCTGATCCGATGAAAGATAAGTCAGCAGCGCGTACCAAGTAATATCAAGTAAGATTTTAGTTGTCTTGTTGAAGGGCTCCCGATTCGGGGGCCCTTTTTTTGTTGTAAAAAATTAATGTATATTTTTTCCTCTTGTGATATCGTTTGTCGGAATTAATGGTAAGGTTTTAAATTCACAAGGTGATCGCAACGCGACACTGAACCAAAACTGCAGGGGAATCCTGCGGTGAACAGCTTTGTTTGCATACGGAGGCAAAAGCATGCAACAGACCAAGAATGTACTTCTAGCCCTTTTCGCAGTGGCCATGCTGGCAGTGCCGGCGGTGGCTGCTAACCCGCACAAAGAATATGTTCAGGGCGACTTCAAAACCGGTCCCGATGTCACAAAAGTCTGCCTTGAATGCCATGAGGAGCAGGCCGATGCTTTCATGTTGACGAGTCACTGGACCTGGAACCTGGAGCAGGTGATCGATGGCAAAAAAGTGAAAGCCGGCAAGAAGAACACTTTCAACAACTATTGTACGCAGATCAGAACCAATGAGCCATCCTGTAACCGCTGCCACGCTGGTTATGGCTGGGAAGATGACAGTTTCGATTTCAGTGACAAGACCAAGGTCGATTGCCTGGTGTGTCACGATACGACAGGTACCTATCTAAAAGCTCGTGGCGGCCGGGTTTTCAATGGCCTCAACCTGCTGCGGATTGCTCAGAACGTTGGTCAGCCGGTACGCGATAACTGTGGTACCTGCCACTTCTATGGCGGTGGTGGCGACGCCGTCAAGCACGGTGACCTCGACTCCTCCATGTCCTACCCGGAGAAAAAGACTGATGTCCACATGGGCCTCGACGGCCAGGACTTTGCCTGCCAGGCCTGCCACGTGACCAAAGAGCATGTTATTCCTGGTAACTCCCTCGGCGTTTCGCCGGGCGCAGAAAGCCAGCTCAGCTGTGAAGATTGCCACACGGCAGCTCCGCATGAAGAGTCCCGTTTGAACGAGCACGTTGCCTCTATTGCTTGCCAGACCTGCCACATTCCTTATTACTCCAAGGAAATTCCGACCAAAACCTGGTGGGATTGGTCCACTTCCGGTGACTCGGAGCGCAATGTGACCAAGGACAAGCATGGCAAGCCTCTTTACGTAAAGAAGAAGGGCGACATGAAGTACGGCAAGATGGTTCCGCCTGAGTATGCTTGGTTCGAAACCGGTAAAGCTGTCAACTATGTGCGTGGCCAGAAAATTGAAGATCCGAAGAAAGTGCTGACGATTGCCGGTCCGACTTCCTCGCTCAAAGATAAAGGTGCACGTATCTATCCGTTCAAAGTTATGCGTGGTAAGCAGGCCTACGACCCGGAATACAAAACCCTGCTGGTTGTTCATCAGATCGATGATGACGGGTACTGGCATACTTTCGACTGGAAGAAGTCGGCCGAGATGGGTATGAAGGCAGCCGGACTGCCGTTTAGCGGCAAAGTTGACTTCGTTGAAACCCAGATGTTCTGGCGCATCAATCACATGGTATCCGAGGCTGGCGAGTCACTCAACTGCCTTGACTGTCATGGTGATGAAGGTCGTATGGATTGGAAAGCTCTTGGTTACCAGGGCGATCCGATGAAAAATCCGAAATGGGCTCGCAAGAAGTAATTCGAGCTGATCTGAACGAAAAAAAGGGCTGCCTGTCAGGGCAGCCCTTTTTTCGTTTGTGTTCATTGCTAGTGTTTAGTTTTGGCCAACTTATTCTAGGTGCGTACTACAGAAATGAACTCGCAACCTTTGCTTCCATCGTCATAAACATCTTCCAGGGAAACGGCATGCCCATGTTGTTTTCACCGTACTGCTCACGTAGGTAAAGATGTGCTGAAAGCTCCATTGGACCGGCGAACGCTTTTGGCGAATCGCATTGTTGCTACACGTAGAGAACTATCGCCTGACAACCGGTAGCGAAGGGGAAGATGGCGTTCTGATAGCCGGGGTAGCCGTAATTGGCCAGTACGCCGATAGCCGATAACTGGCCCGGATCGCAAAGAAAACGACAGAGGCAGTCAACTCTTCTTGGGATGTTGGTCTATTGCTCGCCAAGACTGATGCTTGTTCCTCCAGCGAAACAATCAAGATTATCTCTGCTACTGGCAGATCCTGCCTTTTGCTGCACTTGGCATCACTCCAGAGGATTGCGACTGGCTGATGCTACAGTTTAATAGCTTGAGCGAACTGACTTTGTATGGCCATTGTCTTTGCTAAAAATTCGGCTTCAAGGCCACATGAAAAAAGAAAGCCCGGTTCCTTGTGGAACCGGGCTGACTTTGATCGCTGAAGAAAGCTAGAATTTGCCGAACTCATCATCGTCCAGCGAAATCTTTGGGCCGGAGGAGCTTGGTGTTCCGCCCCAGCCGACAGCTGGTGGTGTCGCTGAAGATCGAGGGGGCGGGGCACTGGCTGCTGCCGGTAAAGACTGGCTGACTGCTTGTCCCTTCAGCTTGAAGCGTGTCAACATATTCAGAAGCTCATCCGCCTGGCTGGAGAGCTCTTCTGCTGCCGAAGCGCTTTCCTCGGCAGTTGCCGTGTTTTGCTGGATCACCTGGTCAATTTGACCAAGTCCCTCGTTGATCTGGGAGATGCCTTCGGCCTGCTCTTTCGACGCAGCTGCAATCTCTTCGGCCAAGTCAGAGACCTTCGAAATATGTTCGTTGATCGACTCCAGAGCCCCTGCAGTGTGTTGCGCAATTTCAGCGCCGCGGTTGGTTTTTTCCACAGAGCCGGCGATCAGGTCGGCAGTCTCCTGGGCAGCTTTGGCGCTACGGGCTGCGAGGTTGCGAACCTCTTCTGCAACAACGGCAAACCCTTTACCGTGTTGACCGGCACGCGCGGCTTCAACCGCAGCATTGAGTGCTAGCAGATTGGTCTGGAACGCGATCTCGTCGATGACTTTGATGATCTTGTTAATGTTTTGTCCGGCTTCACTGATATCTTCCATCGCCGCAACCATCTGACCCATCCGCTGATTACCGTCTTCAGCAGCTTTTTGCGCTTCGCTGGAAAGTTGATTGACCTGATTGGCGTTGTCGGCGTTCAGATTGGTTTGGCCTGACATCTGGTTGAGCGAGCTGGAAATCTCTTCCAGCGATGCTGCAGATTCAGTAGCTCCTTGCGAGAGCGCTTGTGAAAAGTCGGCGACGTTCGTACTGCCAGCGGCAATCTGATGACCAGCTGATTGAATCATTCCCATGATGTTGTTCAGGTCGACTTCGAGCTTTTTCAAAGCGCCACGAATTTCATCTTTGCTGTCGTGGACATTAATATCGAATTGCAGGTTTCCTGCTGCCAGTTTCTGCAGGCTATCAACTATTTCGTGTTGCAAGCTGTTTGCAAAGCGATCCATTGTCTGAGCCATTTGACCGATTTCATCCGTCTGGTCCATTCCCAGACGACTGGTTAAATGGCCTTTCTCCAGCTCGTTGATCATGTCGACAGTTTGTTTCATCGGGCTGGCTATGGATCTAGCGAGCCAGAAAACAAGTAGAATCGAGATCACCAAGCTCACGAGACATGCCGCTATAATGGTATAGAAAACCTGGCTGACTTTTGCATTGAGATCATCAATGTAGACGCCGCTACCGATAATCCAGTTCCATTGCGGGTGTTTTTTGACGAAGGAGAGTTTCGGTTGGGGTTTGTCAGCACCCGGCTTCGGCCACTGGTATTCGACAAAACCAGCGCCGGATTTGTCGGTTACTTTGACCATTTCTACAAACAGACGCAGACCATCCGGGTCTTTGGAATTGGAGAGATCCTGGCCGTCCAGTGCCGGTTTGATCGGGTGCATGATCATTTTGGGCTGGGTGTCGTTGATCCAGAAATAGATTTTATCCCCTTCGAAGCGGAGTCTGCGGATGGTGTTTTTGGCTTGTGTCTGGGCTTCTTCGAGCGTCAGTTCATTGCCAGCGAGCTTGCTGTAGTGGTCGATAACACCCCAAGCCGTTTCTGTTGCCGTGGTGAGTTTTTTTTCCGCGACCTGGTAGATCTGTCCACGATAGCCGGTATAGAGCCAAACCAGGCTGCACAGAAAAATCAGGATGATGATTGAAGTGACTGCAAATATCTTTTTCCCGATACTTAGATTTTTGAATAGCTGCATGGTTTTTCCTTTTCTAGAAACTCTAAATCCCCGTATCTGAAGCATGTTGTTTGTTGTGTTTGCGGGGTGGAAAGTGGTTAAAGGGGGCTGTGAAAAAGAGATTAAAATATATATAGAAGATGTTAATGCTAGGTCTGCAAGTTGTCAAGATGTAATGTGTGTTTTTTAATTTCACTTCTCAAAAAAAAGCCCCAGAAAAATTCTGGGGCTTTTGCAGTTCATCTGTTTAAACAGGATAGTTTTTACTCGACCGTGACCTTAGCGTCTTCGATGATGACATCATACTGGTAGCCGTAGCCGAAGTCCTTGTCGACTGTCAGGGGGCCCTGCACCAGCACTGTGTCACCGATTTGGGCCGTGATGTTGGTGGTGACAGTCAGGTCGTGGGTGCCGGCGGCTTGATCGCCGCTGCCGTCCTGAACGTGCAGCCAATTCTTGCCCATGATCTGCGGGCTGTACTTGACGACTTTGCCGCGCAGAACGATGTCCTTGCCGGAGAGGTTGGCTTTGTCGCCGTAGACTTCACCGACGGTCAGACCGCCGTCTGCTTTGCTGATGTTGCTCAGGTCAACATCCGGTGCCGGGGCTGCAGTGTTGGTGGCAGGGTGACCAGCAGGCATGTCGGTACTTGCAACAGTGGGGGCTGCCGGTGCGCTGGCGTTGAGAACTGAGTCGACGAAGTAAACGACCGGGAAATCACGGTTCAGGGTTTTGCTGTGATAGTTGTTCATCGCCATGCCGTCAGGCACAACGACAGAGTCGCCAACCTTCACTTCGAAAGCCGGTGCCGCGGCCCAGATCTTTTCGGTGCCGCTATCAACTTGCACGTAAGTATATCCAGCTGCGTTCATTGTTTCTACGACGGTGCCGCTGGTGCCACCCGCTTTGGGGGCTTGTTCGGCTGGGGCGCTCATTGCCGGAGGCGTTGCCGAGCCAGGGGTTTGGCTGGCTGTTTGGGCTGGCTTGTCTTGGCTGCAAGCGACAAGGACAAGGGCAGCGAGAGAGATTGCGATCAGATTCAGTGTTTTTTTCACGACAGTATCCTCCAGAATAGATAGCCGTTTGCGGCTCTACGTTTATCAGGTCGGCAAAAGATAGCATAGCAGGGAAAGCTTGTTCAAGCGCTTAGCGGGGGATTACTGCGTTTCTGTGGGATTGCACAGTGCCCTTCCGTATAAAAGAGAAACCTCTTGTAATCGCTTGGTTATTCTTGCGTCAGGCTGCTGTGGCAGGTTGCGCCACAGCCAGTTGTCGTGGGCAATCCCGGGGCGATTCATGCGTGCGGAGGAGTCCAGTTCAAGGATGTCCTGCAGGGGAATGATGGCTAGTTTGGCCACGCTGACAAGAGCCGCTTCGATCAGTGCCCAGGGCATGTCGTCACAGGGTCGCTTTAAATAGTTGCGCACCTGCTGCTTGCTTTGACTGTCGAGCGAACTCCACCAGCCCGCACTGGTGTCGTTGTCGTGGGTCCCTGTGTAGATCACGGAATTCGGCAGATGATTGTGGGGCAGATACGGGTTTTTCGGTCCCGAGTCGAAGGCGAACTGCAATATCTTCATCCCGGGCAATTCGTAATTATCGCGTAGCTTTTCGACATCCGGAGTGATGACGCCAAGGTCTTCGGCGACAATCGGCAGAGGGTTGAATTCTTCGCGCAACAGGCTGAAGAGTTGTTCACCGGGCACCTTTTGCCAGTTGCCATTGACCGCCGTTTCTTCTTCGGCTGGTATTGCCCAACAGGCAGCAAAACCGCGGAAGTGATCGACGCGGATCAGGTCAAACAGCTGCAGATTCCAGCGGAAGCGAGCAAGCCACCAGGAGTAGTTGTCTTCTGCCATGCGTTGCCAATTGTAGAGTGGATTCCCCCAGCGTTGACCCGTTTTGCTGAAATAGTCAGGCGGCACCCCGGCAACCATGGTGGGCTGATCTTTTTCATCCAGATGGAATAGGTGGCGGTTGGTCCAGACATCGGCAGAATTCTCTGCGACAAAAATCGGCAGGTCGCCGAAAATTTCAATGCCTTTGCTGTTGGCGTAGTTTTTCAGTTCAAACCACTGCTCGAAAAAGATGAACTGCAGGTACTTGTGCCAGGCAATTTCATCCTGCAGTTGTATGCCCCACTTGTGCAGGGCATGCTCCTGGCGTTGCCGGATCTCTTCTGGCCACTGCTGCCAGCTGCGGTTCTGTTGCAGTTGCCGCATCGCTTCGAAGAAACAATAATCGTTCAGCCAGAAAGCTTGTTCACGACAGAACTGCTCGAACTGCTGGCGCCGCAGTGGCGTTGCCGTCTTATTGAAACGTTCCGCTGCGATGCGCAACAGGCTGGTCTGGTTGACGGCGGAGGTAAAGTTGACTTGATTACTGGCAGCTGCCGGTTTGGGAACCTCGTGGTCGAGCAGATCCCCGGCCTCGACCAGCTTGGCAAAGTTGATCAGGAGAGGGTTGCCGGCAAATGCAGAATAGCAGCTGTAAGGGCAGTTTCCATGGCCGATAGGTCCAAGCGGCAGGATTTGCCAAACAGACTGATTGGCCTCAACCAGCCAGTCGATAAAATCGTAAGCTTCCTTGCCCAGAGTACCGATCGGTTGCTGGCCTGGCAAAGATGTAGGGTGAAGCAGAATGCCGCTTTTACGTGTACTGAACATGACTCCTCCGCGTGATCAACTTAAGGAGTTTAGCAGTTTTCTATGGATTTTCAGGGATAAAAAAAGCTTTCCGGAGTGCGGAAAGCTTTTCTGTTTCTGTTGATGTTGCCGACTTAAATCAATCGCCGATATATTTTTTTATCAGTTGAGCCATTTCTGCAGACTTGAACGGTTTGGTGACATATTCATTGGCGCCGGCTTTCTGGCCGCGTTCCATATCTTCCGTCGTTTTTTTTGCAGAGACCATAAAAACAGGCATCTCTGCCAACTCTGTGTTGCTGCGAATATGCTGGCAAATTTTGAATCCATCCATGTCTGGGAGAATAACATCGAGCAGAGCCATGGCTGGTTTTTCCATTTTCAATGCTTTCAGCGCTTCCACCCCGGTACTTGCTTTGATTGGTTCATAGCCGAGCAATTTCAACATGGTCGACGCAAGCTCAAGGATCGGCTCGCTGTCATCTACAACTAAAATCTTCTTTTTCAAAAGAAATCCTTCCCCCCCTGGAGGCTATGTTAATCCTGTTGCTGCAAGAACATTGATATTAACTCATGATGTTCTGTTATACAAGCACTGGGCTGCTGATTTTATTGACCGTCCAGACATTTTGCCTACGGGCAGATAACACGTGCGGCACGCATCTGTGTTTCGACCGTATCGAACATGTTGGTGACCCGGCCGACCTGGACTTCAGCCTGCAGATTGTAAAAATCAAGACAGAGCCCGCAGGAGGCGATATCAACACCTTTGCATGCCAACGTGTTCAGTGCTTCGAGCGCTTCCGACCCGCTGCAGACCATGTTGACACCGGAGTTGACGAAGAAAATGGTGTCGGGAAGCGGGTCCATTTCCAACAGCGTTGCGAGGAAGTTTTTCAATAGAATACGCCCCAGCTCCGGGTCGCCCTGGCCCATGGTGTCGCTTCCGCAGTAGATGACGGTGTCTCCATCGTTGCTGGATGTTGTCACGGGTTGTGGTTGTGGGGCGGCTTCTTCACCCGCTGGGGTGAGAGTCAACTCGTACTTCAACTGCTTTGATTGCCAGTTGACCTGGTAGCCCATTTTTTCAGCCAATCGGCTGACGTTTTCTTTCGCTGTCTGGTCACCGACAAGGACAGAAATAGTCTCTCCCGGGTTCGCCAGCATTTGCTTGCGGGTTTCCACGACCGGGTAGGGACACTGAAATTCACTGTAATCAAGATTAATCATATATTCAGTTCTCCTTATTGATTTTCAGCTGAAAGACTAAGGCATGTGTCGGCAAATGTCCAGCAGCGCAGGGGAAAAAAGAAACCCCCAGCGCTGCTGCGCTGGGGGCAATAAAATCAAAACAAAGAAGCGAATTACTTCTTCATCGGATCGGACTTGTAGCCGAGAGCTTTCCAGTCAAGCCGTCCCTTGTCTCCGTGGCAGTCGAGACAATCGAGGGCCTGTTCTGCCGGGGAGACCATGTGGTTGATCGGCCAGAACATGATGGTTTCTGCAAAATCGTACTCACCGCTGAAGGGAACACCACTTGACTTCATGCCGGCAGCAATCGATTTTTCCCAATCGAAGGTCTTCCAGTAGCCGCCTTTGCCGAACAGGTGAACGGTGGTGAAGTAGTTGTTCTTCTTGTCGTACGGCTGCTTGCCCTTGTGGTTTTTGAACGGATAGAGCTTCGATTTGGGGTCATCCTTGCTACCAATCGGCTCGTTCAGCTTGGTTACCTTGGTCGGGTCCATTTTGTCGCCCAGTTGGTAGACATGACTCTGACCGTTGTACCAGGCGTAGGTCGGAACGATATTCTTGCCCCAGGTAAAGCTGCCCTTCTTTTTGGCGAAGGTCGGTTTGCCGTACTTGTCTTTGCCGCCTTTCATATCGCTGCCGGCTGTTGACCAGTCCCAAGAGGTTTTGGTCGGCACTTTCTTGGCGAACGTCGGAATGTGGCAGGTCTGACAAGCGACCTTCTTCATGTGTTTGTTGAGAATCGACTCGTAATGCGGGGTTCCCTGGTGGCAGCCTTCGCAGCCGATATGCTTCTGGTTGCTCGGGGAGACGACCATCGCATTCCCGGTGATGTCGTGATTCTTTGTGACGTGGCAGCCTTCACAGGTGAAATTGCCACCATCGGTCGCCATGTGAACGTCGATATCACGGGTCGGGTTGGCGATGCTGCTGTCCAGATCGCCGTGCTTGACGGCATCGCCGCCGCCGCCGAAGAAGTGGCAGTTACCACAGGTCTGGCGGGAGCTCTTGCCGACATTGCGGGCAACGTAGAGAAGATCGACAACCGGGTCGGGCATGCCGGCACCGGTCGGGGTTTTTTTGTATTCGCCGGTGGTGTCGTGGCACACCAGGCAATCAACTTTGCTTTGGTCTTTGAAATCGAAGCTGGCAGACTGCCAGCCATAGCCAACATGGCAGCTCGTACAACGCGGCCAGTTAGCCTCTATGGACACTCAGAAATTGTTGAGTGCGTTGACTTTGCCGCGGTGAACCGTCTTGCCGTCGATTTTCTGCTTGCTCGACCAGGTCCAATGGGTGGTTCCCATCACTTGCTCCGCCGCATCCTCATGGCACTCAAGGCAGGCCTTGGTGACGTCAGGCCCGGTATCCAGGGTTCCTTCGAAGAATCCCGAGTGGTCCGTTGCAGCCAGTGCTGAGCCTGTAAAGCCGGCCAGCATGACGACAAGAACGGCAATCAGGAACTTCGCTTTCGCGATCTGCCTCCTTGCTTTCATCCTTTTCCTCCGTTTTGGATTGATCTGTTGGAGTTTTCGGGGTGCGCCGGCGGCGCTGCTAACGTTCGTGAGCCCCGATAAATTCTGTCGGTAAGCGGTCAAAGTTAAACACCACTTTTAGTCGCCTAAAGGACGACCCTTTTAGAAGCGAAAATTTTACCATAAGTGGCCGTGTTTTCATCTGCAGGCTATAATGTTTTTGAATAGAGTTGAAGCCAAACATTTTCAAGTGTATATTAGTGTAGCTTATAGTTTTACATATAAATATTCGGAGTTTTTGATGGATACGCGTTACCTGAAAACACTTGTCGCAACCGTTAAATGTGGCAGTTTTTCCAAGGCGGCTGAAAAGCTTCACCTGACCCAGTCTGCTGTGTCGCAAAGGGTCAAATTTCTCGAAGAGCGTTTCGGCCATAAATTAATCGATCGGGCCGGCTCCAAACTGGCACTGACATCGGCTGGTGAACTGGTGATGGAGAGCGCACAGCGCGTTCTGGCGATTCAGGATACCCTGATTCGCGACCTGCAGCGCCTGCATAACAAACAGCGAATATCCCTCTGCTGCACACCGACATTCGGCACGGTTTTTCTACCACGAGTATTAAATTCATTTATGATGGGGACCAGCCGGTCGACCGATCTGAAGTTTATATTCAACAGCCCGGATGCAGCGATTGAAGGGGTACGTAATCACGAGTTTGATCTGGCTGTGGTCGAGCATTGCTGCGAAACCGATATCAGCGAGTTCAATACCTGCGATCTGCCGGATGACGAACTGGCATTTGTCAGCTCTCCGAGCCTGAATCTGCCATCTCCAAAGCTCGATCTGGATACGTTGCTGACAATGCGGCTTTTGTCGCGAAAAGATGGCTGTAGCTCTAAAAAGCTAGTCCGAGCCGGGTTGGAAAGCTATGGCAAGCAGCTGGAAGATTTTAACGGTGTGGTCACCTCTGACGATCTGCATTTGACCTGCCAGACGGTTCTGGCTGGTGGCGGGGTCTCTTTCATGTCGAAGGATATGGTTAAGGAGTATCTCGAAAACGGTCAGATGCTCGCGCATGAGGTGAAGGGCTTCACGCATCGGCGTAACCGTACGGTCATTTTCAGTGCAGAGCGGGGAGAAGACCAGTTGGTGCAGAGCTTTGTCAACTGTATCTTCAGTGTTATGGGGCGTCCGCTTCCATTTGCATGACGGATCAGGGTTTTTTCCTGTCGATATGCTTAACGTAGTCGGTCAGCCCCTTGAACCCGAGCAGTCGGGCCAGTGGCGGCTGCAGCAGAAAGTACATAACCGTAGCTAGTACGCCGAGCGGTAGCGATAGTGCGAATGTCAGGAACAGGCCGACTGCGGCAAAGCCAACCCAACTCAGATCTAAAATCAGCTTGCCGACCGCTGTTGTCGGGTAGACAGCTTTCAACTCTCCCGGAGCAAGCTTTCGGCACATAAAACTGTAATTGTGAATAATCCCGGCGACAATTAGCAACAGTGCCGCCAGCGTCGCTTTATTCAGCATCTTCCCCTTTGAATTTCAACTCAACCACCGTTTCCACGTGCGCTGTCTGCGGAAACATGTCAACCGGCTGGACCTGCTCGATTAAATAGCCCGCATTAACCAGAATTCGCAGGTCGCGGGCCAGACTCGCCGGATCACAGGACACATAAATGATCTGTGGTGGGGCGATTGCGCACAGCGCCTGCAACAACTCTTCGGCGCAGCCTTTGCGCGGTGGATTGAGGGTGACCAGCCGCAGGTTTTTGAGTTGCGCAGCCTGTCTCGATAACTGTTCTGCTGCATCGCCGGCAACAAAGCGGCAATTTTCCAGTCTGTTCAGCTTGGCATTGTCGGCCGCATTTCGGACCGCCTGCTCAACATATTCGATACCGATCAGGTCTCCCGCATCTTTGGCCAGGTGCAGGCCGATGCCACCGATGCCGCAATAGACGTCTATCGTGCTGTCTCTTTTCGTCAACTTGGCCCATTGCCGAACCAGTGCGTAGATCCGGGCTGCCTGCAAGGTGTTGACCTGAAAAAAAGCTTCCGGTCCGATGCGCAGTTTGATGTCGCCGACCTGGTCGATCAGGTCGGGAAGGCCGTGTAACTTGATCGTTTCCTGACCCAAAATGACGTTGCCGGTCGAACTGTTGACGTTCTGGTGAACGGCGATCACCTCCGGAACTTTGCGCATCAGCCACTTGCCCAGCTTCGGCAACTGCTGCAGATCTCGGAAGTTGCTAACGAAGGTGACCATTGCCTTGTCGTTTTCCGGGCTGACGCGAACCAACAGGTAGCGTAGCAGGCCGTTCTTGTGCCGGCTGCTGTAAACCGAGATCGACTGGTGCTCTACTTCCTCTTTGACCACCTTGATGATTTTGTTGATCAGGGGGTGATGGACCGGGCAATCACCAGTGTCGATCACCTCGTGGCTGCCGCGTTTATAGAGGCCGATCAGCACCTTCTCCCGTTTGCGGCCGAAGACCAGCTTGGCGCTGGCGCGATAGGCGATTGCCGGCTCAGAGGCGAGGGTGGGCAGCACCAGTTGTTCACGCAGCAAGCTCTGATCGGCCAGCGCTTTTTCCACCCGCTGCTGTTTGTAGTCGAGCTGGTTCTGATACTTCATGCCGATCAGGGGGCAGCCCAGGCACTCCAGTTCTTTTTTGCAGGGATTGTTAGCAGTGCGTTGCGGTGCGTTGCGCAGCACACGGCGCAGCTTGGTGTAAACGTGGGTGCGCCCTTCATGTTCGACCTCGGCGATGACGGTCTCGCCTGGAAAGGCTCCCTGCACCAGTGCAATTTTGTTTTCGTGCCTGGCCTGGCCAATACCTTCGCTATCGAGGGTGTCGATGTTCAGCTTCAAGGTCGGACGCAGCTGCGGTTTTTTTGTTGGTTTCTTTTTCACGAATTTCTGTCCTGTCGTTTGCTTGGTGAGGCAGGGTACTTCCTGAAGGCAATTGCTGTCTATCATTATCTCTGCTGCTGATCGAGTTCTCACTGGAAACCGATGGGAAAATATGCCAAAACTGACACTCTTGTGAATACAGCACCAAAATCAGGGAGATTTTAGCTATGAAAGTTGTTGCTTTTAACGGTAGCCCCAAAGCCGAGGGGAACACTTTCCATGCTCTGCAGTTGGTGACTGCTGAGCTGGAAAAAGCGGGAATCGATTGTGAAATTATCCATGTCGGCAACAAGAACATTCGTGGTTGCCTCGCTTGCGGTCAGTGCGTTAAGCAACAGAACGAACAGTGCGTCATCAAGGATGAGGTCAACGACTGGATTCAAAAAATGAAAGTCGCGGATGGTATCCTGATCGGTTCACCGGTCTACTATTCAGGCATCGCCGGGACGATGAAATGTTTCCTCGATCGTTCCTTCTTTGTCGCCGGGGTCAATGGTGGTTTGCTGCGCGGCAAGGTTGGCGCGGCGGTTGCCGCGGTGCGGCGTTCCGGTGGTATTCCAACTTTCGACCAATTGAATCATTTTATCAATTACGCAGAAATGCTTGTGCCCACATCCAACTACTGGAACGTTATCCATGGTTTGACGCCGGGGGAAGTGCTGCAGGATCAAGAGGGTGTGCAGATCATGCAGGTGCTGGGGCAGAACATGGCTTACACCCTGAAACTGGTTGAAAACGGCGCCGGTAAAGTCGAAATGGCTCCACAGGCGCAGAAAGTCTTTACCCATTTCATTCGCTAAACGGACAAGGCAGGAAACGAGATGCGACGTAAATCCCGACAGATAAAACTTGGTGGTCTCGCGATCGGGGGTGATGCGCCGATTTCGGTGCAGTCGATGTGCAACACCGATACCCGCAATGTGCCGGCGACGCTGGCACAGATCGCCGATCTGGAAAAGGCTGGTTGCGAGATTGTCCGCTGCGCGGTGCCGGACCAGCAGGCGGCGGACTGCCTGGGAGAGATCAGGCAGGGCTGCAATATCCCGCTGGTTGCCGATATCCACTTCGACTACAAGCTGGCACTGACTGCTGTTGAGCAGGGGGTTGATTGTCTGCGACTGAATCCTGGCAATATTGGCGAACGCTGGAAGGTAGAAGAGGTGGTCGCGGCCTGCCGCGAGCGCCAGGTGCCGATTCGTATCGGAGTCAATGGTGGTTCGCTGGAAAAGGAGCTGCTGGAAAAATACGGTCACCCGACCCCTGAAGCGATGGCCGAAAGTGCCCTTGGTCATATCCGTATTTTGGAGGACCTGAACTACCAGGAGATCAAGGTCAGCCTCAAAGCCTCTGATGTCCGCCGTACAGTTGAAGCTTATTGGCGGCTGGCGACTCAGGTCGATTATCCGCTGCATATCGGAATCACTGAAGCCGGGACTACCTGGAGCGGTACCATCAAAAGTGCTGTCGGTCTCGGCAGTTTGCTGTACGAAGGGATCGGCGATACTTTGCGAGTTTCCCTGACCGGTGATCCGGTGGAAGAAGTGCGCGTCGGTTTCGAAATTCTCAAATCATTGGAGTTGCGTGAACACGGCCCGGTGTTTGTCAGCTGTCCAACCTGCGGTCGCTGTGAAATCGACCTGATCGAGATCGCTGAAGAGGTTGAGCAACGCTTGCAGGACTTGCCAAAACCGCTGACCATTGCCGTTATGGGCTGTGTGGTCAACGGCCCCGGTGAGGCCCGCGAAGCCGATCTCGGTATCGCCGGCGGCAAAGGCCAGGGGTTGCTGTTCTGCAAGGGCGAGGTGCTACGCAAAGTGCCGCAGAACGAACTGGCCGATGCGCTGGTGGCTGAAGCCTGGAAGATGGTTGAGGGATAGGCTGATCACGTCGATGGAAATCGTACTGCTTGAACCCTTTCTGGTTGGTTCACATGCGGCTTGGGCGAACGGATATGCCGCACACAGCCGTCACAAGGTCACAATTCTCGGCCTAGAGGGTAAATATTGGAAATGGCGGATGCATGGCGGGGCGGTGTCGCTGGCGAAGCAGTTTCATGCGCTGGGCTTACGGCCCGCCCTCCTTTTGGCGACAGATATGCTCGACCTGACCACTTTTCTCGCCCTGACACGGGAAGTGACAGCCGACATCCCGGTTGCTCTCTATATGCACGAAAACCAGCTCAGCTATCCCTGGTCGCCGAGTGATGCAGACCCCGATCTGAAAAGGGATGCCCACTACTGCTTCATCAATTACAGCTCTGCGCTGGCAGCAGATGCGGTGTTGTTCAACTCCGATTATCATCGCGAAGCTTTCCTTGGGCAATTGCCATCTTTTCTGCAGACCTTCCCCGACAACAACGAAATCGATTCGATTGGGTTGATTGCAGAAAAAAGCAGTACCCTGCATCTGGGCCTTGATTTGCGCAAATTTGATGTTTACAAACCGGCTGGTGATGAGCGGTGTGGCAAGCCACCACTGATCCTCTGGAATCATCGCTGGGAGTACGACAAAAATCCGGACGAGTTTTTCCGCGCTCTTTTTCTGTTACAGGAGCAGGGCGTCGATTTCGAGCTGGTTGTATTGGGCGAATCCTATCAGAAACAACCGGCGATCTTTGCTGAAGCACAGCAGAGACTGGAGAGGCAGATTGTTCACTGGGGCTATGCCGAAAGTATTGCTGATTACGCTCGCTGGCTCTGGCAGGCCGATATTCTGCCGGTGACCTCGATCCATGATTTTTTCGGCATCAGCGTGGTTGAGGCGATTTACTGCGGTTGCCGGCCTTTGCTGCCGAAACGCCTGGCTTACCCGGAGCACCTGCCGCCGGAATTTCATAAAGAGTGTTTATACAGTGGCTTTGACAGCTTTTTCGCACGTTTACGTCAGCTGCTGGCTGCTGCCGGTAAGGATACGAGCCAGCTGTCGTCTTGCGTGCAGAGGTACGACTGGTCGCAAATCGTGAGCGATTACGATAACCTGTTCAGCGAAATGACACGTTAAACGTTGAGGTGCCGGTTTAGGACTTCTGTCCGTCCGGAATAATTCAACGGCGTCATAAACAGCATGCTGATGCCCGCTTCGGCGATCTTTTCTGGGAGGTGCTTTAGTGTCAAGCGGCTTGCTTTTCAGGAAGAAACGGGGTAGTTTTCATTTCTTTTACGAAACCACTTAATTTCTCGATATATCAGCAAACTTCAAACCCACAGGATCGATATTTATGCGTTATACCCAGTACCTACTGCCGACCCTGAAAGAAAATCCGGCCGATGCCGAAGTTGTCAGCCATCAGTTGATGATGCGTGCCGGCATGATCCGCAAGGTTGCCGCCGGCGTTTACAATTACATGCCTTTTGGCCTGCGTTCGATTCGCAAGATGGAGCAGATCATCCGCGAAGAGCTGAACAAGGCAGGTGCCATCGAGTGCCTGATGCCAATGGCCAACCCGGCCGAGCTGTGGCAGGAGTCGGGACGCTGGGAGAAGTACGGCAAAGAGCTGCTGCGTTTCAAGGATCGTAAAGACACAGACTTTTGTATGGGGCCGACCCACGAAGAAGTGATTACCGACATCGTTCGCAACACGGTTAAATCGTACAAGCAGCTGCCGCTCAATCTCTACCAGATTCAGACCAAGTTCCGCGACGAGATTCGCCCCCGCTTCGGTTTGATGCGTGGTCGTGAATTCATCATGAAGGATGCCTATTCCTTCGATCTGGATGATGCAGGAGCGGATGCAGCCTACGCCAAAATGTACCAGGCCTATCGCACCATCTTCCAGCGCTGCGGCCTTAAGTTTCGTGCCGTCGAGGCGGACAGTGGTGCGATTGGTGGCAACTTCTCTCACGAGTTCATGGTGTTGGCCGAATCGGGCGAGGACGGTATCGTTTCCTGCGATGCCTGTGAATATGCTGCCAACGTTGAGAAGGCGGAGTTGATCTACCGCGACATCAAAACGCCGGCAGCAACTGCCGAACTGCAGAAGGTCGACACCCCGGGACAGAAGACGATCGAAGAGGTTGCTAATTTCCTCAAGGTTGAACCGAGCCAGACCATCAAGACATTGATTGTCCAGACTGCGGATGAGGAAATCGTTGCCGTGCTGCTGCGCGGTGACCGCGAGCTGAACGAGATCAAACTGGCCAATATGCTCGGTGTCGACTGGGCATTGCCTGCCGAAGAATCCCAAGTGAAGGAAGCGACCGGTGCGCCAGTCGGTTTCGCCGGGCCGATCGGGTTGAAGATTCGGGTTATCGCCGATGCTGAAGTTCAGGGCATGGCCGATTTCGTCGTCGGTGGCAACGCTGTCGATGTCCATTACACCGGCGCCAACCTCGGTCGCGATTTTGAAGTGACCCGGTTTGCCGACATCCGCCAGGCGGTGGCCGGCGATCCCTGCCCGCGCTGTGATTGCGGCAAGTTCGAAAGCTGGCGGGGGATTGAGGTTGGCCACGTGTTCAAGCTTGGTACCAAGTATTCCGAGGCGATGGACGCTACTGTCCTTGATGATCAGGGCAAAACCCGCACCCTGGTGATGGGTTGCTATGGTATCGGCGTTGGCCGCACCGTCGCTGCCGCCATCGAGCAGAACCACGATGAGCACGGCATGTGTTTGCCGATGCCGCTGGCACCCTTCCAGGTGCTGGTGTCGATGGTCAACCCGAAGGATGATGCTGTCCGTGAAGCTTCGGAGCAGCTTTATCAGGAGCTGCTCGATATGGGCGTTGAGGTATTGCTCGACGATCGCGACGAGCGCCCTGGCATCAAGTTCAAGGACGCTGATCTGATCGGCATTCCGCTGCGTATCACCGTCGGAGCCCGCAACCTGAAAGAGGGCAATGTTGAACTGAAGCAGCGTGCCTCCGGTGAAATGAGCTTGATGCCGCTGACCTCCGCAGCGAAAACCGTTCAGCAGCAGGTTGCTGAAGCCCTGGCCTGATTTTTGGGATGTGACCGGCGATGAGTGATTTGAAGATCGACGCCGACGGCCACCTCAAGCTGCCGTTGGCGATTCGCCATCAACTGGGACAGGAGGCTCTGCAGCCGGTTTCGAGTTCACCCGGCCACCTGCTGTTGGGGCGGCCGGAGAAGGAAAACCCGGTGTTGTTGGCCGGATTACTGGGCGATATCTCTGTCCCGGATCTGCTGTCGTTTTTCAACATGTTCCGCAAAAACGGCATCCTTCACTTTTCCCTCGCAAACGGCAGCAAGCAGATCTTTTTCCAGCAGGGTGAAATCGTTTTTGCCTCGAGCACTTTTGCCAACGAAGACTTGGGGGAAATCCTTTTTTCTCTGGGACAGGTCGAACGGGACGCCTTGCTGGAAATTCGTCAGCAGGTCAAAGGCCGAGTCACGCTTGGCAAACTGCTGGTCGATCGCGGCTTGGTCTCTCCGCGCCAACTCTGGCAGGCAACTCGAAGCCAGGTTGAAGGGATTGTCTACAGCCTGTTTAACGAGGCAGGCGGCAGTTTCCATTTTGAATCGAGGGCTCTTGATCAGGAAGAGATCCTGCGCCTGTCGATGAGCACCCAGAACCTGATCATGGAAGGGTTGCGCCGGCAGGATGAAGAGGCGCTGTTCATGCGCAAAGTCATCTCTCTCGATTACTTTCCGGTGCCGACAGGGAATATGCAGGAGAACCTGAACCAAGCGGAGAACAAGCTACTTCATTTCGCTGAAGCCGGTAAGCTCCCTGCACGTGATCTGTTTCGCAAAGCGGGACTGCGCGAGTTTGATGGTATCCGTACTCTTTACGGTTTGCTCGAGCGGAAACTGCTGCAGATGGAAGAGTCGCCGGCCAATGAGGTCGAGGGGGAGCTCGGCGAGATTCTGACCATCTATAATAACCTTTTCAAAATTCTCTCTCGGCGGATGCGCAAACCAGTGAAGGATTATCACCAGCAGGTGGAAGCACTGCTTGGGGAGCTGCAACAGCCCTACTCATTCGTAATGCGTGAGGTTGAGTTGTTGGAGGATGGCACCTTCGACGGCAATAAGCTGGTCAATAACCTGGCCGGCCTGGAAGAGGGAGATCGAAAAAAACTACTGGCCGATTCATTATGTGAATTGGCTTTTCAGCAAACCATGCTGGTGCGCCGCGAGCTGGACGCCGATCAGGCGCGGCCGCTGATTGCACGGGTACAGGATACTACCACGCGGGTCAGGGCGCTGGTTGAGAGGTAACACTATGAAACAGGACGCTAAGCAACGGCTGATTTTTGCTATGGATGTGGATGACTTCGCTGCCGCTGAAAAATGGGTCAGCGAGCTGCATGAAAATGTCGGTCTGTTCAAGATCGGCAAGCAGCTGTTTACCAAGTGTGGGCCGCAGGTTGTGCAGATGGTGCATGAGCGCGGAGGTGGCGTGTTCCTCGATCTTAAGTATCACGACATCCCCAACACTGTTGCCAAGGCAGCGGTCGAAGCCTGTAAGCTGGGAGTGGAGATGTTTAATGTCCATGCTCTCGGTGGCCTGGAGATGATGCAGAAGACCGTCGAGGAGGTGGATGCGTGGTGCGCTGAAACCGGTAACAAACGACCGGTTATGCTGGCCGTGACCATTCTTACCTCATCGACAGAAGAGACGTTGCGGGGTGTCGGTATCGATCGCCCTGTTGAAGAGATGGTGACGCGCTTGGCGAAGCTGGCAAAAGAAGCTGGTTTCGATGGTGTGGTTGCCTCGCCGAGGGAAGCGCAGATGGTTCGTGAGGCTTGTGGCCCGGATTTCCAGATCGTAACTCCCGGTGTGCGGCCCGGCTTTGCCGCCCTCGATGATCAGAAGAGGGTCACCACCCCGGCTGACGCAGTCGCTGCTGGCGCCACTGCGCTGGTCATCGGTCGCCCCATTTCAGCCGCGGCAAACCCGCTGGACGCCGCTGGCAAAATCCTTGAAGAGATTGAGGTCGCGCTGAGCTGATGGCCGACTATCTCTACGGTGTAAATCCAGTCAAGGAAGCGCTAACCGGCAGCGGGCGCAAGCCGCTGGAGTTGTTGCTGGCCAAAGGCGAACGTTCGGCGCGGCTGGAAGATCTGCATGCGCTGGCGCAGAAGCTGCGGTTGAAGACCGTTTTCCGGGAGCGTCGCGAGCTTGATCGCCTCGCTGGGCACAATCACCATCAGGGGGTGTTGCTCAAACTCGAACCTTTTAAGTACGCCGATCTCGGTGTGCTGCTCGAGCGTTGGCAGAGTCGTGGAGACAGCGCATTTTTTCTCCTGCTCGACGGTATTACTGATCCGCATAATCTCGGTGCCATTTTACGCAGTGCCGAAGTCGCTGGTTGCCACGGAGTGATCGTTGCCAAAGACCGTTCCTGTTCTGTGACCCCAGTCGTCGAAAAAACTGCCGCTGGGGCCCTTTCTTATCTGCCTCTTTGCCAGGTGACCAACCTTGCTCGTACCATTGATGAACTGAAACAGGCTGGTGTCTGGTGTTATGGACTGGCTGGGGAAGAAGGGTCAAAGAATCTTTACGAATCGGATCTGCGTGGCAATATCGCCCTGGTGGTTGGCAGTGAGGGCAAGGGCTTGCGTGAAAACATCCGCAAGCATTGTGATGGCCTGCTGGCAATTCCAATGCGGGGGCAGGTTAATTCTCTTAATGCTTCTGTTGCGGCAGCGGTTTCACTGTTTGAGGTGGTTCGACAGAACGGTTAAACATTGTCAACACCTGTCAGGTAAATGTGCTTATATGAACCGGGGCCGCATTCTGCAGCCCCGGTTTTTTGCGGCAAATCGATGATAATTTACCTTGACAGGGATAGGAAAAGTGGTTGATTCTCACAGATGTAATCGTGGAATTTTTTTCGGGTTTGCCGCCCGCTGCTTGTGCCACTCGATTTAGGTAGTTTGTGAAGACAAAGCTGACGACAAAATTCAGCCTGGTCACCGGTCTGGTCATCCTGATCACCATGGTGACTTTCAGCCTCTACAACATCAATATGCTGGAGCGCATCTGGCTGCAGGACACCTTGCGTGAAGTCGATACTCTCGGCGAAACCATCATCAATATCACTCATTATCAGATGCTCGAAGATCACCGCCAGCAGGCCTACAAGATGATCAACGAGATTGCCGGGCAGGAAGGGATCGAGAAGGTTCGCCTGTTCAACAAGGCTGGCTTGATTACTTTTTCTACCCAGGATCGCGAGGTCGGAAGCACTGTCAATCGTGGTGCTGAGGCCTGTAACGGTTGTCATTGTGATGCTGAAATCTCTCAGGTTCAGGCTGAAGATGGCGTGCATGTGGAGCTGGTCAACCGTAGCCGTTTCTTCGAGAACGAGCAGGGCGACAGGGTGCTGGGGGTGACGCGGGAGATCGTCAATCTGCCGAGTTGCTCAACTGCTGCCTGCCATGTGCATGCTGCGGAGCAGCAGGTTCTGGGCATTCTTGATGTGCAGGTGTCGCTCAGCAGTATGCAGGCGACCCTGTTGAATTATGAAAAAAGTGTCGTCGCGTTTACAATTTTCCTGCTTTGTGTGCTTGGCCTCAGCTTGTCGCTGCTGACGCAGAAACTGGTGAGGCAGCCGGTTGAGGATATGCTCGAACACACCGGGCGCCTTTCCCGTGGGGACTTGAGTGCGCGCATACGCAGCCGCCGCAGCGATGAGCTGGGTAAATTGTCGAACTCCTTTGATGCCATGGCGGAAAATCTCGAAGAGGCCCAGCGGCAGCTGAAAAACTGGGGTCAGACGCTGGAGACGAAAGTTGTCCAGCGCACCGCAGAACTTGAGAAAACCCAGACGCAGTTGCTGCAGTCCGCCAAGCTTGCATCGCTGGGCGAACTGGTCGCGGGCATTGCACATGAAATCAACAACCCCCTCTCAGGGATTCTGCTGTTTTCATCGCTGGCGGCCAATCATAAAAATGTGGACCCCGACCTGAAGGAAAATCTGGAAACGATCAAGCGAGAGACGCAGAGGTGCTCGCAGATTGTTCAGGGTTTGCTGGAGTTCTCCCGTTCGTCGATTCCAGAGAAGACGTCCTGCTCGTTGCATCAGGTGATCGATGAAAGCATAAACCTGATTTCCCAGCAGCCGATTGCACAGAATGTTGATTTCGTCAGGAATTATCACCCTGAACTGCCTGCTCTTCCACTCGATCGTGGCCAGATCCGCCAAGTTTTTATGAACCTGGTGATGAATGCCTGCCAGGCGATGCCGTCCGGAGGCACTCTGACAATTCAGAGTGTGTTGGAGGAGCATGATGTGCTGGTGGAGGTTGGCGACACCGGTTTCGGTATTGAAGAAGAGCAACTGAAACAGATTTTTGATCCGTTCTTTACGACCAAGGAACGTGACGGGACCGGTTTGGGGCTGTCGATTTCTTACGGTATCATTGAAAATCATGGAGGTAGTATCAAGGTTCGCAGTGTTCTCGGGGAAGGAACAACTTTCAGCATTCGTCTGCCGTTAAAATCACAGCTGGACGAACGCGAAAGCTAGGAACACTATCGATCGGGCCGATACGAAAAAATGATGGTTGAACTTCTGGGCATTTTTCCATCCGATTTGGGGAAATGCCCTTTTTGTTTTTTGGCGTTGCGCTTATTTGAGATTTTTCCCGGTGTCCCGGGAAACTTTTCGATTCCTTCCTGCCGATTAAACAGTCAGCCAAAAAAAGCTGTGAGTTCAGGGGTTTCTCCCGGTCAGCTTAATGAGGAGCCCTGTGTGTCTTTTATTGTGCAGGCTTTTGTTCAGATATTGGCTTGTCGCTTGCAAACCTTTGCTTTCGTTAGCAATAAAAAGTTACTGCAAAGAGCAAGGGGTGAAGTCAATGGCGATCGATAAGAAACTGCTGCGCAATAAACAACGAATCAAAATCGAGGTTGCAAAAGAACATAAGCCAATCACTCTCACCAAGGGAATACTGGTGCTGGCAGGTTTGGCGCTGCTGTTTAACCTGTTGCTTTGGTTGGTCCCGCCTGAAACCATCCTGGGACAACTTAAGGTTCTCAGCGACAAGTTGCCACAGTGGATGTTGAGCGTTGGCGGAGTGCAGATGGTGATTGATCATGCCGAGTTCTATCTGGCTTCGTCCGGTTGGCCGATTACTCCTGAGTGCGCGGTGATCTCTGCTGGACTGGTGTTTGTCGTCTTTGTGCTTGTTTTCCCTTCGACTGCGACAGCAAAGCGTAATGCGCTGCTGTTCGGCGTGCCGCTGTTGCTGGTGGCTAACCTGATTCGCTGGTGGGGGTTGCTCTGGGCAGGTGATCTGCTGATGTGGAAAACCAACTTTTTCTATGACTACGTTGGGCTGGTTACCTTTGTGCTGCTGGTCGGATTGGTCTGGTTTGTGGGTATTGAACGCAGCATAAAGCATGAAGCCTAGACTCTTTTTATTGCTGAAATTACTCTTCTGTTTATTGCTGCTGGCTCTCTTTCAGGAGGTGCTGGTGGCTGGCTACCGATTGCTGCTTGAGGTGATCGGTAGTTTGCTGTCTGTCGCAAAGATAGAAGACTTTGCCTGTGGAGAGGCGTGTTCCCTTCGGCTGATCGTTTATCTGTCTTTTGTTATTGTTACCCCGAAGATCAATTGGGCCCGGCGCGCGTTAATGTTGGTGATCGGCTTGAGTGTCTTTGTTGCCATCGACCTGGCTGGAATTTACTTATGGCCGGCATCTTTACCGCTGGAGCCTGTCGGTGAAGAGACATTCGTTCAATTTGTGTACGGCTTGGTCTGGAACTTGTTCCGTGATCTGCTGCTTCCCCTGCTGTTGTGGGTCGTGATCTGCGACAGGCATCTTGGTCTATTTTTCCCTGATGCGGATATCGCTGCTGAGTTGCGTGATGATGACCGCTTTTCCGAGGGTTGATCCTGCCGCAAACTTTTCCTTCGGTAATGCTTGACAACCCCGAATCGATGCACTATAAAACCCACGCTGCGAAACACGCATGCGGCAAGCCAGAAAATATCGATTTTTTTCTTGCAATCGGTTTGGCTCTAGGGTATAAATCCCGCCTTGTGCTGGCGTAGCTCAATAGGCAGAGCAACTGACTTGTAATCAGTAGGTTGGGGGTTCGATTCCTCTCGCCAGCTCCACTGAAAAGCAAGCGGCTGTAAAGCCTGACAAGAAAATAGAGAAATCCCCTGGAGGGGTTCCCGAGCGGCCAAAGGGATCAGACTGTAAATCTGACGTCAGAGACTTCGGAGGTTCGAATCCTCCCCCCTCCACCATTTAAAAACATGCCGGATGAAGCCCGGTTGCTGTGCGCCAGGAGACGTTAAGTCGGAGGTACTGGGGCAGAGCCGCGTGGACTCCTTATCCGCACATGAAAGAGTAGAGTTTGGGCGGGAGTAGCTCAGCTGGCTAGAGCATTAGCCTTCCAAGCTAAGGGTCGCGGGTTCGAATCCCGTTTCCCGCTCCATTTATCTGCTCCGCAGTAAAGAGGCAAGTTAAGCCCTCATAGCTCAGTCGGTAGAGCGCATCCTTGGTAAGGATGAGGTCACCAGTTCAAATCTGGTTGAGGGCTCCAGTCTTTTCTGCGGGGGTTTTTGCGTTTATACTTAGTGGCTTGGGTCACGAAAAAAAGAAACAAAATAACAGCTGTCGCTACAAAGACAAAAATCCAAAGGGAGGATCATCATGTCCAAGGAGAAATTTGAGAGGACAAAGCCGCACGTCAACATCGGGACCATTGGTCACGTTGACCACGGCAAGACCACTCTGACTGCAGCAATCACCAAGGTACTGGCAGAAGCTTCCGGTTCTGGTGAAGTCAAGGCCTTCGATCAGATCGACAACGCTCCGGAAGAGCGCGAGCGCGGTATCACCATCGCCACCGCTCACGTTGAGTATGAGACCGAAGCACGTCACTATGCACACGTTGACTGCCCGGGTCACGCTGACTACGTTAAGAACATGATTACCGGTGCTGCGCAGATGGACGGCGCTATCCTGGTTGTCTCCGCTGCCGATGGCCCGATGCCGCAGACCCGTGAGCACATCCTGCTCGCTCGTCAGGTTGGTGTTCCGGCCATGGTTGTCTTCCTGAACAAGGCAGACATGGTTGACGACGAAGAGCTGCTCGAGCTGGTCGACATGGAGATTCGCGAGCTGCTTTCCAGCTACGACTTCCCGGGCGACGATATTCCGATCATTGCCGGTTCTGCTCTGGCTGCCCTTGAGGGTCGCGATGACGAGATCGGTAAAGACAAGATCATGGAACTGATGGCTCAGGTTGACGAGTACATCCCGGAGCCGGAGCGTGCTATTGATAAGCCGTTCCTGATGCCGGTCGAGGACGTTTTCTCGATCTCCGGTCGTGGTACTGT
>NZ_FQZT01000016.1 GCF_900142125.1 Malonomonas rubra DSM 5091 | reverse complement strand
TCGCCGCCGGTTATCATGAACCGTTAGGGCAATCAATATGAGCAACGAATTTATATTTGGTACTCAAATAGCCTCAATAATTGTTTTCGTTTTAACTCTATTTGGGATCTATCGATCCCTCGTATCGCAAAAAGATAGCGTAATCGAGCTTCTTCGAGAACAATCGAGGCAACAAGAAAACAAGATCCTAGAATTGCAGAACCAATCACCAGATGTGTTATCAAGGCAATTGTCTGAACGAGTCGAAATAGCCCTTAAAGAAATTGAGCGTCTAAGCCTTGATGGCGGTAATCACAAGAAAGAAATATTTAAAAAAGAAAAAGAACTTAAAGAAACAAGAGCGCAAGTGTATGCACTTGCTGAGCTGATTGAAGATTCTGCGCTTGTATGTCCACAATGCAATGCCCCACTAAGTACAAGGTCATTTGAGGGGCTTTATGGCCCTAACGGTGAAGGTGAAGCTGAAATTTCCTATTATGACTGCGGTTTAACCATCGCAGACGGTAGCGAAATGTCGCCCTGTAAAGGAAAAAAGCCCTAACAAACTAATCAACCGGACGGAAAATACGTCTGTGCTAAATTGAAAAGCAAAATCTATAATTGCGGTGGTTGGCAAGCAGTTCGTCGCCGCCGGTTATCATGAACCGTTAGCAGGCAAGAATAAAAAAAGGAGTGGTGGCACTAACCGTTCAGATCTTTTTTCCTCTGGAGAAATTCTTCCTGATCAATTTCTCCAGAGGCGTACCGCTTTTCAAGAATAGAAATTGGCGAATCGGGGTGTTCCATATTTATGTTATTGGCTTTATTCGCCGAAATGATGCTCTGAGCAATTTTGTACAGCAGAAAAAGAATAATGCCCCAAAACAAAAGAGGCATAAAACCACCAAAATGAAACCCAGAAAAAAAGCCGTTGGGTCCACAGAACCAGCTACCGAATGAATTCATATGCATTGGACCTACTCCTTTTGTCTTGGTTAAATGGGGTGCGAAAGTGACAATTCCGATACATGCAATATACAACAGAAAAAAACTTCAAAATGTTAACTGTTGCGAAGCTTGCGTAAAGTTTTGTAAAGCGCGGCACTGAAAAGCCTGCTAACAAACTAATCAACCGGTCGGAAAATGGCAGCCGACTTTTCTGAAAAGCAAAACCAAATTGCGGTGGTGGCCGAATCTTCACGTCGCCGCCGGTTATCATGAACCGTTAGGTGACTGAAAAACATGAATTACATTTCAATCATCATACTTCTACTTTTGGCCATAGCTGTAATCATCATCAAATCCCCTTGGTTTAAGGGAATGGTGGGTGAAGCAACGGTCAAGTATTCGGCCAAATCTCTACTGCCAGAAAATATTTACCACCCGATTCATAATGTCACCTTGCCAACCCTGGATGGCACAACACAAATAGACCATATTTTCGTTTCACAATTTGGCATTTTCGTTGTTGAAACTAAAAACATGAAAGGTTGGATTTTCGGCGGGGAGAAACAAAAGCAGTGGACACAAACGATTTATAAAAAAACTTACAAGTTTCAAAACCCACTGCATCAAAACTACAAGCACGTAAAAGCATTGGAAGCCGCACTTAATATATCTTCGGAAATCATACATTCAGTTGTCGTTTTCGCCGGAGACTGTACTTTCAAAACCCCAATGCCTGCCAATGTATTTAATGGCGGTGGCTACTGTAAATACATCAAATCCTTCAACGAACCGGTTCTTTCTGACGCAGAAGTAAATAAGGTAATTTCACAAATCCAATCAGGTCGGCTTGCCCCATCTCGCGAAACGAATCGGAACCATGTGCAACAACTAAAAGCTCGGTCAAACCCAAACAGTGAACAAATATGCCCAAAATGCGGAAGCAGTATGGTTTTACGGACAGCAAAAAAAGGGGCAAAAGCAGGCAACAAATTCTGGGGCTGCTCAGAATATCCAAAATGTAGAATGGTGAAAAAGGTCACCTAACAAACTAATCAACCGGACGGAAAATGCTTCTGCAAAATTTTGTAAACTTAGGTGGCACTCGAAAACTTTCTTCGCCGCCGGTTATCATGAACCGTTATACGCCAAGAAATGGAGGGGATCTTGGCAAACAAAGCTTTCTACCAAAATTTCATTCAAGCGGTCACAGCTATTGACTGGTGCATAGCCAATCGGTTGCAAATGCCAGCTTTAATGCTCATCTACTCAGGCATTGATTCTTTCAGCTGGGCTGCATCAATGGACAAAAGCAATAATGGCCGTACACGATTCATTTCGTGGGTTGAAAAATATATGCTTCCGGAAAAAAAGCTCCCGTGTACCGCAGAAGACATTTATTCTGCTCGTTGTGCGATCCTCCACACAATGACAAGCGAATCAAATTTAAGCAAAGCAGGAAAAGCACAAAGAGTTGCTTATTGTTGGGGTGCAGCCACTCACGAAGAGCTACATGCCGCCCTACAAAAAACTGGTGAGAAAAACATTATCGCTCTACACATCGAAGACCTACATCAAGCATTTCGTTTAGGAATGGCTAAATTTGTGGAAGAATCGGAAACCAATGAAGAGCTAAAAAAAGCACTTCAAGAAAGTGCAGAAAAACATTTTTATTCAATGGAAGACGAAACCGTAGACAATTTTTTGAACCGGCTCGGTATCCGAATGGGCGTATAACAAACTAATCAACGCGGACGGAAAATGCGTCTGCTTTTGGCCAAAAAACAAAATCTAAATTGCGGTGGTGGCCTAAGCTTCACGTCGCCGCCGGTTATCATGAACCGTTAGATGCCAAAAGAGGAATAAATGCAAAACCTGAAAAAACCAATAAAAATCATAATTGGCTTACTCACCGCATGGCCAATTATTTATTTCATATTTTTCATGTTTGCAATGTTCTCCGTTTCAGATGAATCAAAAGGAAATATTCTCCACAACAACTTTGACACTTTTTTCAATCTACATTTAATTACAATCCTTATGGGCTGGGCGCTTATTGGTTTTTATATTTGGTTTCTTTTTAAAAGTGACCGAGTACCACAAGAAAAAAAATCATTATGGGGCATCGTTTTATTCATGGGGAATGTGCTCGCTTTCCCATTTTTCTTTTTCATCTATGTCTGGCCAGAAAAGGCATCTAACAAAGCAATCAACCGGACGGAAAATACGTCTGTGCAAAATTGAAAAGCAAAATCTAAAATTGCGGTGGTTGGCAAGCAGTTCGTCGCCGCCGGTTATCATGAACCGTTAGGCAATCAAAAAGGCCAACTACATGAGAAGAGTTGTCAAACAGAAGCATTGCTTAACTACCCTTGAAGATGACCTTCTTGGGTCTTTCCATAGGCAATTCGCAGAAAATCAAAATCATCACCAGAAATTACTTATTCAAGTAGTATCTTCTCTTGCAATAGTAATAACAGGATATGCAATCGTATATTCCAACATCTCCAGTGAATCAGAATTATTCAATGTAATCATTGGCAAAGTTAGCGGTCAAAAGGTTTACAGCATAATCCACCTGCTACTTTCATACCTTGCTGCTCAATCAATCTTGTGTCTTTTAGGTTTAATAAATATAAATATAGGATATGGCTTCAGAAGAGATCAAAATGTTAATTTTAAAATAAGAAAGTCAAATCTAAATTCAAGATATAAAGATATTTTCGGAGACGACCATTTTGACCCAAGATTCAAACCACTAAAAGAATATTTACCTAATTTTAATTATATAGTTTATCGTGTAATTATTACAATTCAGCTATTGTTTCTATCAAGCATAATCCTATCATTTATAGCTTTTGAAAACTTTTCACTTTTTAAGGACTTCGGTGCCGCAGAAGCAGGAATGATAATATTTCTAAGCATTCCAATTCTTTTGCACTCTTTTGACTTTGAAAAAGTTCACAAGAAATACATTGAGAAAATAATATAAAAAGCACAGACAAAGCCTAACAAACCAATCAACGCGGACGGTAAATACGTCTGTGCTAAACGAAAAAGCAAAATCTAAAATTGCGGTGGTGGGTGAAGCTTCGCGTCGCCGCCGGTTATCATGAACCGTTAGGATTAACAATGGAAGAAAAAGAATTAAAAGTTTATGAGCACGCAAGCAATTGGTTGCGTATGGCAAATACTCTAGCTTGGACATTATCAGGAATATTTATTCCACTATCTCTTGGTTGTTTTGCACTTGCAATTAAAAATCATGAATATGTTTGGTTCTTTGCAGTTGGATCTATAATATTTTATTCAGTTTGGGCTTACATAATTTATTACTATAGTCTTCCTACAAAATGTTCAAGAGAAGCATTGATAGCTCTTGAGGAAAAGTGGGGCATTGAAAAAAATTTATGTTTCTATAAGAATCAAGGTTTTTTGTACAAACAGGCCCATGGTTTACTTACAGTCCAAATACTTGTTTTTATAATCATATTGACGGGATGGGCACTATTGATATTCAAAATATCATCCTAACAACATAATCAACCGGACAGAAAACACAAGCTGCTAATCCAAAAAGCAAAATCTAAAATTACGGTGGTTGGCAAGCAGCACGTCGCCGCCGGTTATCATGAACCGTTATGTGCAAAAATTAGTAGTGGTAGCGAATTTGAGCAAAAAGAATGGAATCTTCCGTGACTTTATAAACGATTCGATGCTCGTCATTGATTCGTCGGGACCAATATCCGGACAGGCCATGTTTCAAGGGTTCGGGTTTCCCGATTCCGGAAAAAGGTGAACGCTGAATATCCTGTATCAAAGCGTTCACCCGCTTGAGGATTTTCTTATCAGTCTTTATCCAATACTGGTAATCATCCCAAGCATTTTCAGAAAATATGAGCTTCACAGAGAAAGCTCCCGCTCAGTGCCGTCGCCAGATTCCAGCTGAGCAATAGACTCTAAAAGCCGTCGAGCATTTTTCGGACTTCTCAGCAAATATGCGGTCTCTTCAAGGGCCTGGTAATCTTCAAGAGACATCATTACAACCGAACTCTCGTTACGACGCGTAATAATGACAGGATCATGGTCTTCACAGACCTTTTCCATTGTTTTTGCTAAGTTACTTCTTGCGTTAGTGTACGAAATAGCCTCCATGTGCTGACCTCCTTTCGGTACATGTACAAATTACTGTACCACAAAAAGAAGCACATAACAAACTAATCAACGCGGGCGAAAAATACGTCTGTGCAGAATGGAAAAGCAAAACCTAAAATTGCGGTGGTGGCAGAACCTTCGAGTCGCCGCCGGTTATCACAAACCTTTAGGGCTCAAAATTGTTCGTAATGCCCGCCAATGGCGAAAATGTAGATGTAGTTGTCGTCAAATTTATAAACGACACGATCTTTTTGGCTCAGTCTGCGTGACCAAAAGCCGGTAAGATTGTGGCGAAGCGCTTCGGGCTTTCCCGTGCCAGTTGTCGGGTCCCCCCGAAGCATTTCTTTCAAAATTGAACAAAGTGCTTTATGCAAGCGCTTGTCTTTTGTTCTAAGCTCTTCATAGGTAGCCCATGTGCTACCTTCAAACACCAAGGATCTCATCCATTTCTCCATCCGTTGGTGTATAACCGGAACGCTCTACATGCGTACGAGCAGATTCGGAAATTTGCTTCATCAAACTGGAATTTTGGAGAACGTAAAGGGTTTCCTGGTCACGTTCCCAATCTTCCGCGCTAATAACAATAAAGTCGCCCCCGCTACGGCGGGTCACTTTAATCGGCTCATGCTCATTGGCTGCTTGTTCGACATAATTTTTCATGTTTGAACGAAACTGGTTTACGCTAACAGTTTCCATAGGGCACCTCCTATTATGTACTGCCTTTCGGTACACAATAACACGCCCTAATAAACTAAATCAACCGGACGAAAAATACGTCTGTGCTAAATTGAAAAACAAAATCTAAAATTGTGGTGGTCGGCAGGCAGTTCGTCGCCACCCGCTTATCGTGAACCGTTAAAGCTCAATTATATATTTGGGGGACAGTGGTGAAATTAGGCTTTGGCAAAGCAATAGGAATAATAGCCTCAATTACTTCTATAGTTGGTTTTGCTTTTGTTGTATATGACAAAACTCAAATCGATCCCAATAGAGAGCAGCTGAACAGACTCACCAAATTAATCGAAACCCAGGAGGAGCAGCTTAAAGTTCAAAGAGAACTGGTGAGTCTTGCCAAAAGAAACAATTTCCTAACTCAATCTTCAGCCCCCAAAACTGATCAAAACGATACAAAAAAATCGGCTGAATGCCAAATAGAGTCATCTCATAAAATTATCGTAGCCTCAATCAATGTCCGTGAAGATGCCCCGACCCTCAATAGTTTTGCACCTAAAATAGACTCTATATCTGAAGGGGAAAAATTTGAAATTATACGTTCAAAAAGTGCTGGTATTTTCGGATTCGGGACAGTCTGGTATGAAATTAAATATTGTAAAAACAATGAGCCTCATACAGGCTGGATTTCAAGTAAATTAGAAAATGGATCAAACACGACAAAAAAACTTTAACAAACCAATCACCCCTTCAGAAAATGCGTTTGTGTTAAATTTAACAAACAGGCTAGGAAATGAATTTAGATCTAAATTTTGACAGCAAAAGAAACCTTATGCGGCAAATTCTGCATGGCGCCTGCAGCATCCCTGATCTCGCGTCAATTTTTAAAGAAATGAGAAAGTTCAACATCAAGCCTGATTTAAGAATTTATACAGATATTACCGATGCCGATCTCAAAGGCGCAAATTACAATTCTGTTTCTCTTCTTGAAAAACACCTTGATGAATTTATTGATCACTACCTGCCAGTACGCAAAGCAATTGTTGTTGAGTCGTTATTAGAATTTGGGATTGCTCGAATGTATCAAACCCTCGCCGAGAAAGATGGTTTTGAAGTTCAGGTATTTAAATGCTCCGACGAAGCATACCGGTGGTTAGAGAATTAAAACGACAAAGGATCTAAAAATGAAAAAGCTCGCCGCGCTAATTTCTCTTGTGTTGATGTTCGCAGCTCCTGCTTTTTCGGCAGAAGAAATAAGTCTATCTTCCGGGCAAACCGTTTATGTCGCTATTTATTCACACGTTTTTACCGGCCCCAAAGAGCACCCGTTCAACCTGGCGGCAATGCTAAGTATCAGAAATACCGACCTGCATAACCCGATAACGATTCTCTCAGCAGAATATTTTGATAATAGTGGCCACTCTTTGAAGGAATATGCCCCCAAACCAATAGCTCTTGCTCCCCTTGCATCTCATCACTTTTCCATAAAAGAAAGTGACGAAGCAGGTGGCTTCGGAGCGAACTTCATTGTCAGGTGGGCGGCCTCCAAAGCAATCAATGCACCTATCATTGAAAGCGTAATGATCGGGGCTCGATCAGGCCAGGGAATCTCGTTTGTCAGCCAGGGGAAGGTTATCGCTGAAAACACGAACTGAAAGCCGGCGAACAAAGCAGTTAACCGGACGAAGGAATTTCTAACAAAAAAGCCGCCCCGAGCACGGGGCGGCATATATTTTCCTAAAAGCTAGATCTTGTTATTCTCCTGCAGTCCCCTGCATGGCAATCACCTTCTGTTCCATCAAAGCAAACAGGCCTTCGTAACCCTCTTTACGGATGATCTCGCCATAACTTGCACGATAGTTGCGAATCAGGCTGACGCCTTCGATGATAACATCGAAAACCTGCCAACGCTCATTGACATAAATCATCTTGTATTGCACGGGAATAGACATTTCCCCGGTGACGATTTTTGTGTCGATAATGGCCTTATCACCTTTGACTCGCTGCTTCAGGTATTGTACTTCGCCATCGGTGTAGTCTCCGATCCGGTTCAGATAGGTCCCTTCCAGAACTTTGACGAACAATTCAGAGAAACGCTGGCGCTGTTCATTCGTCGCACCCTGCCAGTGTGCACCGAGGGTCCGTTGCGACATGGAAGAAACATTGAGGAACTCCTGAACCTTGCCGCTTACCTGGGCCTTTTTCTCTTCCAGCGAAAGCTTTTCCTGCTGCAGGACATCAAGAACAGAGCTGACCATCATCTCAACCTCGGCTTGCGGTTGAGGAATCGCCAAGGCCATGGGGGCAAACAGCAACAACAAACTAAAAGCGAATAGAACTTTCTTCATCATTAATTTCCTAGCCACTTGAATGGATTAAAGTCTTCATCCCAGAAATCATCTTCGAACGTGAGTATATCATAGAGATTGTAATCAACCTTGCCAATTTGCGCTGTTCGACGCTGGGCATAGGCGGCGCGGACAAACAGGTAGGGGTCGAGGGAGTCGCGTACGATGCCTTCATAGGTGTCCCGATCCAGTGACAAACTGTTCACAACGCGAAAGGATTTCACCCCGTAGTATTCCAAAGTGGTGATATTCGCATAGCGGATCGGATCTGCGAAGGTATCGACCAGGCTGCCAACGGCATCACGAGCGCTGGAAGGGCCAATAACCGGCAGCACCAGGTAAAAGCCATGCCCCGTGCCATAATAACCGAGGGTCTGGCCAAAATCTTCATCATCCACTTTTTCAACGCCGGCCAGCTTTGCGGCCGGATCGAACAGGCCGCCAAGTCCAACCGTACTGTTGACGATAAAACGATAGAGCTCAGTCGCCAGCGACTTAAACTTGAACTGCATCACGTCGTTCGCTGCACGAACCGGAGTAGCAACATTGTAAAAGGCATTGCCGACGGCTATCCTCGCCGACTGAGGAAGAATCAGACGATAGCCTCTGGCTACTGGCTTCATCAGGTAAAAGTAGAGCTTGTCATTAAACCAGAAAAAGCCTCGGTTCAGTGGCTCCAGAGGATCGCTGATAAGGATCTCTTCCACATCGCCAGCATCGTCGAATTCATTATCAAAATCATCCGCGAAGTCCGCATCGAACTGATCGTTGATCTGCCCCGCCGGAATAACTTGTGTTTTCACTCCACCTTTGTCAGCAGCCCAGAGACTGCTCACGGTCAGGCTCAGAACCAGAAGCACCGCAGCCAGAACCCGCACCGCCCCTGTTTTTTTGTCGTTTTTTCGTAGCATCATCCCTCCACTCATACTCAACTATTTCCGCTCGCGTTTTTCTGCGACCAGCAGGTATGGTGCATCGGGGCGATTCAGCACCCGCAACTGCAACACCTGAAAATTCACTTCATCCAGCTCGGAAAAAAATCGATCGACCGCCCTTCCCTCTTCTTCACCACCGGGATGGCCGGTATAAACAACCACAGCCAAACGACCGCCAGGTGCCAGCACCTCGACAGATTGTGACAGCGCCTGCAACGTTGTCTTCGGCAAAGTCGTAATGCTTTTATCGCCACTGGGGAAATAGCCCAGGTTGGCAACAATCGCCTGCGGAGCCCCCGGCAAATAAGTGGCCAGATCCTGATGTCCAGCGGCGATCAGATCAACCCCGGCTTGCGCCACCAAGACGCCTGAGCCTTCAGCCCACTGTCGAACCGGGGCCTGCTGCTCCTGTAAGCGCAGGCAAGTCGAGGTCAGCGCCTCCTGCTGGATATCAAAAGCGATCACCTGCCCGGATGGCCCAACCTGCCGCCACAACATTAGCGTATCATAACCATTTCCGGCGGTCAGGTCGACCGCTAATTGACCATTGCTAATTTTTTCTGCGAGCAGCTCATGCCCCCAGCCGACAATACGGGTCAGATGTTTGCTCACCCCTTGCTGACCCGCAATTTCGCATCGATCAACTGACGATGCGACAGGCCAATCAGGGTGCCGAGCTGGCGCATGAGCGCCTCCTCGAAGTGATCGAGGCGACCATCGGCATACACCAGCTGCCAGACAGCCTCGATGATCTGCTCTTTTTCCGGCTGGCTATAGGCTTTATTGATATCACGGGTAAACTGATGCAGGTCACTGCTATCGCTACGGGTTTCTTCGGCTAATTCGAGGAGTTCGGCCAGCAGCTCGTCAGCGACATTGAAATGCTCTTTCAGCAGTTGGCCGATCAGCGCTTCTTCTTCGACATGGTAATCGCCATCGGCATGTGCGACTTCCAGCAGCAGCACAGCAGCAGCCAGTGGAATCCGGTCGAATTGCGTTCTCGCTTCCCGCTCTGTGGCAGGGGCAAATACCTTCAGTAAGTGTTTGATCATTTAAAATCTATCTTTCTTTATTTGGAGTAACGGATAACGCGCGCCTTCTCCAAGGTAATCATCCCACCCTGAAGCATGTCATCAAGTTGTGGCAGGATCGCTTCGATTTTCTCTTCATTATCAACGACTTCAATCACCAAAGGCAAATCCTGTGACAACCGCAGCAGGCCGTCCGTATGCAGCACCGAGGCAGCACCAAACCCGGCGACACCGCGCAGAACCGTCGCTCCGGCAAAGCCCTCGCGGCGGAACAATTCAACCAGAACCTTATGTAGCGGGCGATTCTCCCAGCGATCCGACTCACCGATGAAAATTCTCATCAGCACCTGCTCACCATCCAAACGTCCCATAAATCCCCCTTAGAGCTGCCTCGCCAACCAGACACCGAGCAGGGCAAACACCAAGCAGAGGGCGACATTCAGCAGAATGTTTGCGCCAGCCTGCCAGATACTGCCCTCTTCTATCAGCTTGATCGTCTCGTAGGAAAAAGTGGAAAAAGTCGTGAAGCCCCCCATGAAGCCGACACTCAGACCAACCCGCAACTCGGCAGACAGCAAAGTCGAGCGCAGGCCGAAAGTCGCCAGAAACCCAAGCAGGAAAGAGCCTGCGACATTGACCAGCAACGTGCCGTACGGCAAACCACGACCAGCCAACTGATAAGTCCAGCCGGACATCAGAAAACGACTGATACAACCGAGGCCGCCGAAGATGCCAATATAGATCAATTGCATGTAAATACCCAATTGCAGCAACAGGAAAATCAATAAGCGCTCTATTATCGTGGAGCCGCCTTATACTGTCAATCGGATGCAGGATTTCGTTCCCTGCCACCCTTTTCCCACAGCCAAATCTGCACGAACGCCAACAGCCAACAAGAGTGATTGACAAAACTCGAGAGATTCCGTAGCTTCTTGTCATCCAACACTGACAAAGGAATTCTTAATGTCTCATAAATATCTGTTTCTGATTGCTTTTACCCTCTTTATTGCGGCCTGCAGCAGCCCCAAGAACGCTGACGACAATACTGCTGAAAAATATTTTCAGAAAGGTGAAGAAGCGTACGAATCAGGCCTCTACGAAGATGCGATCGGCCATTGGGAAAAAGTGCGCGACACCTACTACTCTCCTGCTCTGAACATGTTGGCCGAGCTGAAAATTGCTGAAAGCTATTACCAGGCCGAGCGCTATGAAGAGGCGGCAACCGCTTACGAAGATTTTTTAAAACAGCATCCCAATGACAATCGGCTGGATGATGTTTTGTACCGTCTGGGTTTAAGCCATTACCAGCAAATACTGTCCGCTGACCGCGACCAGACCAGCACCAGGAACGCCATGCGGTCATTTGAAGAATTGCTGCGCCGCTATCCTGAGTATCCACAAGCAGAAGAAGCTGAGATGCTGATTCAGCGCTGCCGTAACCGTTTGGCCGAGCATGAAGTTTACGTTGGCAACTTTTACCTGAAAAGAAAGAGCTATCAAGCCGCTATCAAAAGGTTTGAGAGCACATTACAGGAATACCCCAACTACTATTACCAAGATGAAATTTTGTTTTATTTGGGCAAAGCCTACCTGAAAGCTAATCAGAAGGAAAAATCGGAACAAATTTTCAATCAGTTGGCTGAGCAATTCCCAGGCAGCGAATACCAATTGAAAGCCATGGAACTTCTCGCCGAAGAAAACCAAGACAGCTAAATTCTCTCCTGCTCTAACAGAGATAAAAACAGCCGCCGAAGCAAATTGCACGGCGGCTGTTTTTTGTCGACAGTATGCAAAACCACAGCCCCTACCAGAAGTGATAATTACATCTTCATAATTATCTTTTCCCTTGACTTGAATTGTATACACATTATATAAAAACGCTGTTCTTTTAGTGCTATTGCCCGGTCTGCCACGTGGTTTTTTCCGGCCCTGCCTGAAGCCCCCCGGCGGATCTAGAATTCTTTCAACACAACTATTTACGTAGTCGCCATCTCGATTCATCGCTGTTTAGCAGCACTTTTAAACAGGTGCCGATGGCACCAATTATCCTAATTATAGGAGGAGAGAGAATGTCCGAATTCGGAACACTTGAAAGTCGAGTACGTCGCAAGTCACTGCTCAGCAAGGTCTGCAAAGCTGAGGACACCATCCAGTACTTCCAGGCTGGTCAGAACCTGCTCTGGTCCGGTTTCACCCCGGCCGGTTACCCGAAAGAAGTGCCTATCGCTCTGGCTGATCACGTAGAAGCCAACAACCTGCAGGGCAAGATGAAGTTCAACCTGTTCATCGGCGCTTCCGTCGGTGCGGAAACTGAAGACCGCTGGGCAACTCTGGACATGATCGACCGCCGCTGGCCTTACCAGACCGGTAAGAACATCGCCAAAGGCATCAATGCCGGTCGTATCCGCATGGGTGACAAGCACCTCGGCCTGTTCGCTCAGGACGCCGGCTATGGCTTCTACACCGAGAACGGTCGCTACGACATCGGTATCGTCGAAGTCTCCGCTATCACCGAAGACTGCGGTCTGGCCCTGACCACCTCCTGTGGTATCGTCGCCGAAGCCTTGAATCTGTGCGACAAGATCATCATCGAGGTTAACACCGGGCAGCCCTCTTTCGAAGGCATGCACGACATCGCCATGCAGCAAAAGCCGCCGCATCGTGCTCCGTTCCTGATCACCGAAGCTCACACCCGCATCGGTACTCCGTACGTCCCTTGTGACCCGGACAAGATCATCGCCGTGGTCGAGTCGAAGCGTCGTGACAAAGGTCGCGCTTTCGCCGACATGGACGACACCTCCGAAGCCATCGCAGGCCACATCATGGAGTTCTTCAGCCATGAGATCAAGATGGGTCGTCTGCCGGAGAACCTGCTGCCGCTGCAGTCGGGTGTTGGTTCCATCGCGAATGCCGTTGTCGGCGGTCTGGCCAAGGGTCCTTTCCATGACCTTTCAGTTTACACCGAGGTCCTGCAGGACACCATGCTCGACTTCTTTGACGGTGGCAACCTGAACTACGCCTCTGCATGTTCGCTGTCTCTGTCAGAAGATCCGGGTTTCCCGCGCTTCTTTGACAACTGGGAAAAATACTTCGACAAGATCGTTCTGCGTCCGCTGTCGATCTCGAACGCACCTGAGCCGATCCGTCGTCTCGGTTGTATCGCCATGAACACCCCGGTCGAATTCGACATCTACGCACACGCCAACTCAACTCTGGTCGGTGGTACCCGGATGATCAACGGCCTCGGCGGTTCCGGTGACTTCCTGCGTAACGGTTACATCAAGATGATGCACAGCCCGTCGGTTCGCCCGAGCAAGACCGATCCATTGGGTATCACCTGCGTCGTGCCGAAGGCTCCGCACATCGACCACACTGAGCACGACCTCGACGTGCTGGTCACCGAGCAGGGCTTGGCCGACTTGCGTGGCGTTGCTCCAAAGGAGCGTGCTAAGCTCATCATCGAGAAGTGTGCTCACCCAGAGTACAAGCCAATCCTCGAAGACTACTTCGAAATGGCTGCAAAAGACTGCCTCGAGCGTGGCGTTGGTCACGAGCCGCAGCTGTTCGACCGTGCCTTCAAGATGCAGCAGAACCTGGCCGAAAACGGCACCATGCGCATCAAGAACTGGGACATCAAAATCGATCTCTGCGAATAAGCAAAGAGTTAAAGATTGCAATAAAATGGCCCCGCCGGTTTTCCGGCGGGGCTTTCTTTTTGCGGATAAATTTAAGGCAAAAAGCAAAGCGACTTTGCGCCTTTGCCACACAACTTCTGGGCGAGCGTCAAACGCGCTGAAGTGCTGAAGCGACAAGGCGCTATGAAGAACTAGACTGCAGGCGTAGCTGCGCTCTTAGAAAAGAGGGAATCGAAGATCGACGCAGTAGATGCGCTGCAGCTGGCGCTCGCTCACGCTACCAGATCGACTCACGCATATAAATCATTTGCTGATTCCCACCAAAGATACCAAAGGTTGCTTTACCGCTCGGGTTATCGACACTTCCGTCTCCGTCCCAATCGTACTGTAGCCAAGGCATATTGGCCCCCGCCGCAGTCAGGTCAAATGTTAAAATGACACTCCCATCATTCCCGGCGCCCGGGGCACTTAATATAAGGTCGGGACCGTATCCGGCAGCAAGCGTCCCGCTCCCAGATACGGATGTATCACCAGCGGACAGGCTTCCCTGATATGGGCCAAGGGCCAGATTTCCCGAATTGTACGTGCTGCAGTTGTCGAGGTCATTCAGGGTAAAGGCAGAGCCGTCGTAATATTCCGACTGAAGTGGGACCGCTAAAGAAAGGGTTTCTGGACCATAAGCATTCTGTAGAAGAAGACGACCGTAGCGCAATTCCGTACCACTGATGGAGCTGATGCTATAACTGTCGCAGCTTCCATCAGAATCAGGGTCGTAACAGACATCATCTGCATCTGTCAGGTCCGCCGCGCTGAAATCAAGAGAGACGTCGGCATCAAAAGGAGCTTCGGGGCTGATCGGTTTACTGTAGGTCAGACCATCTCCGGAAATATCGACGACACCAACACCATCGCTGTCACCTGTTCCGCTCCAGGCCACGGTACCAGCAACAGAATGCGATAAAATTGATGCTGTTGCTGCAACATTGTTGCTATAACTTCGACTCAGAAGAAGAGACGTCATTTTCCAGTAATCATCGCCATAATTGAGGGTCACACCTCCCGCCCTGTTTAATGCGGTCAGTGTTAGTTGAGGCTCTGTCAGAAAACCAAAGCTTTGCTCCAGATATGTAAAACCATTACAGGCCGCTGCAAAGGAAGGGCTGTTTGCCATAACATTGAAACGCGCGGGGATAAATCTGCCAAAGCCGGTATTCCCTTGAACAAATGGGATCGCCGGGCTACCAAATGAGCAACCATACATTCCAGCGCTCAAAGTATTGGAAAAATCGGACGTGCACTCGTTTTTCACAGCATCAACCTGAGTAAAGCTGTCGTCATACACGGCATGTAACCCGAGACCAAAGTGACCGACTTCTGAGTATCTGAAATCAGATCCGGTTGCAATCCCGGTTGCAGCACTTGCGGGAGAGAATGCTCCGGACAGGCTCCCTGCGTGTGGTGTCCCACTGACCAGTGCAGCATCCAATAATGGAGTACCGTCATAGCCGGGCAACGCTGTTGCCGCCAAAGTAAATGGATCGCCAGCGATGATCGTAGGAGAGCCACCTAAATCAGTGTTATTTGCATCTGAAGAGGAAACAGCTAAGGATTGTGGGCGTATGGCGAAGTTATCTGAGGAGCAGGCCGGCAATGATGAACCGACAATCATACGGACTCTCACATTTGGTGCTGCGTTTGGATAGTCAAATGCAACCGTCATCCGACCATTATCAGGATTTTTAAATTCAACATCTGTCGCAGAAATTAAACCTGGACCACTTGGACAAGAAACACCTGACGCATCGACAAGGTCAACCACAACGGTTCCCTTATATTTCGTATCTAGTGTCGTCGGGTCATCCAGCGCGAGAATATCGATCGAAAAGGGAACACCAGAAAGTTTTGTATAAATAGGTGTCAACGGAGAAGCCGCGGACTCTACTGCATCGAAGTCACAGGAAGCAAGTTCGAAATTAAGGGTACAACTTTCAGTCCCAGATGCAAAACAACGGGTCGGAGCTGAAGGGACCGGAGAAACGCTTGTTGTTCCGAGAGTCACATTGCCATCAGTCCCAATGCTCAACTGCCGGGTTGTGATACCTCCGGAGAAAGTAAAACTTCCCCCATCCAACCACCCATCTGGTGACAGGTTAACTGTCACCGAGCCTGGATAAAGCGCCGTGCAATCTTCATCCAGGCAAGCTTTGACAACGACCGTTTCCGGTGCACAAACCGACGCATGACCATCATGTTCAATGCGGATATGGTCAAAAGCACCAGAACATGATCGCCCAAAGTTCATATCAATCAACACCTGGGACTGATTCAAGACAAAATCGTATAATTTGACCTCATCGATCATGCCCCGAAAATTCCTCTCCGTCATCACGGCGCAGTTCGATGTATTGACATCGCCACCGATATGAACCTGGCAGTCATTGGTTCTCAGGGTCCCTTGCCAGTTATTCGTATTCGCATCCTGAACGCCATTGATATAAATTTTCTGGCTGCGCCCTTCGGGTGTTGAATCGAGGGTAATAGCAACATGAGTCCACTTGTTCAAAGGAATCGTCGCTGCCGAAGTCAAAGTTGACGCCTGCCACCACCAGAAAAGTTTACCGGAGCTGTTCAGATGAAACTCGTAATTGACATCGTTCGAAAGAATCGAATACAGCCCGCTACCCGGGTACGCTGTTGGATAGATCCAGGCGGTTGCCGATAGATGCGTCGTATAATCGAACAGGGGACTGTCGGCAACTTCAATGACAGAGTTGCCATCAAAAGGTGCGGCATTGCAAAAACTGCCTATGACGCTCGAGTGTTGAGAGTCTATAGAAGGGTCCGGATCGACCGGCGCTGCTGCACTACTGGTGCTATTCAACTGCCCGTGTAGCGATGTCCCGCCACTATCCAAGACCTCTCCTGAAGAGCCGGACCAAGAGCCAACCGGTTCATCCATCCGAAAATGAGTAACCGCGTTCCCTAACCGCAGGATTGTTCCTTTGGCGAGGTTATTCAGGATAATTGCGTTTTCGGAAACGACGTCGGTTAACACCAGGTAGAAATATGAGCTATTTGTTGCCGTAGGCAGGGTAATAATCGAAACCTCAACAGACGTTTCACCTGCGGGGATAGTCACAGTACCACTCTCTTGCCAATAATCATTACCGGCAATTGCTGTACCGTTTAGGGTTTCATACGCAATGACAATATCTGAATCGTAAGGTGCGCTCAACTCGAGTGTAAACTGCATTGATGTGCCTGCAGCAGCGGTCACATCGGAAACTGAGATATCAGGGCTGTCCACCGGGGCTTGGTCGTTCGTGTCATTTTCAGTTTCGCTACCGGAATTTCCTGCGCCGCTTGAATCCCAGTCGCCGACCCCATCCGGCTGGCGTTGAATATTAAAATTGTTGCCCCCACCGTAGCTGGTATCATAAGGGTAGCTGCACCCGGATGAGCCAATGATGCTGTAGCCATCAACCGACAGGTAATCGACGGCATGCCCACTACCGTCGTAGAGGACTATTTCCATCCCGTGACCATTGCCATCATTCAGATCAAGATAATCCCATTGGATAACATCCTGATCGATTACCAGCCAGTTCCCCTGCAAAACTCCTGCAGACAAAGGGATTCCGTTTCGACAACTGTTACCGCTCTCAGCAGAGCAGATACTCAATGTCCAGTCGTTCCAAAGAGCAGGAGCCGCTGATAAGATGCTGTTAGACAACGCTTTTATTTCGACAAAATAAGGCCCAGCATTGGCACTTTGGTTATGGACATTAACCTCGTTGATCGTCGCCAACCCAATATAGGGAGAGCAAGCTGCGTGGGCAACGGGAGAAAAAGGGGAAACACAACCCAGCAGCGCAAAGCCAATAAGAGCATTTCTCAAAAATGAGCCAATCATGGAAAGCCAACTTTCATTTCAAGTCGCCGGGAGACATAATCAGGGCTGCCATAACTTCCAAAGGTTGCCGTGGACTTTATTGTGTAAACATCGTAAGGACCACTCCCCTCGTTAAAAGACTGGCTGGAACAATCGACCGAAATACTGAATCCACCTATGGCAAAACTACTTCCGGTACTGCAACTCCCTATGCTCGCTCTCGACGCTCCCCAGTCAAGGCCGCTTCGAGCGGCCTGGTAAGCACGCGCTCCCTGAAGAGCAAAAATACTGGTTGAACTCTGAATTCCGCTCAACCTCATCATTGCAACCCCGAGCACAGCAAGAACAACGAGAATGAAAACAGCTTGAACCAACGTGAAACCTGATTCGTTTTTCAGAACGGAAAAATTTTTCATGGCACGTTCACCACATGAATCTGATGCAACAGGGTGATTGTCTCCCCCGCTTCACTCAGTGACAACTGCAATGTCACCAGCCCTGCTCTCTGGCTCGCCCCCGGATCATAGCTGAACAGGCATGAACTGACTCCATCGGTCACAAGGTCGGGGTTGGAGAGCGTAGCGGTTGGCTGAACAGCGCTGATCGCATAGCCGTCATAACGATTCAAGGCTCCCCCTTCACAGGCATAGCTGACCGGCTGATCGACAATGAAGAAACGTTGCTGAGGAGAGATATGAGCAAACTGAAACCCTGGAGATAGGACAATACTATTCTGATCACTGCCTGCCGCAATCGCTGCCCTGTTGTCAGCTGTCGCCGCATAGGCATTACTGCTTGCTCCCGCCGGAGCAACATTATAAATCACCAACTGGTCACCCGTCACAGGTGGTTGACTAAGTGAGCCGAGAACATCAAATCTTGTGTCATCCAAGCCAAAATTGAGGATATCACTGCCTCCACCAGGATCCGGGTAACGTCGATAGCGCCCCCCGCCGACCGTGTTCAAAACTTCAAGATACTGCCCGGAGACATCGATCCGTATACTATTCGGCAAAGCGTGTCGAATATCGCGCTGCATCCTGCGCAGCGCCATCTCTGCCTGATCGACCAAACGCGTGCGCCGAGCTAAATCGACGTAACCGGTCACCGGCTTGACAATCAGCATGCCGCCCATAGCCGCAAGAATTCCAGCGATCACGATAACGACGATCAATTCGATCAGGGTGAAACCTCGATGATTTGAAATTAGCCGAGTCGTCAATTCAACCTCAGTAGTCAGCACGATAACCGGTCAGAGTAAAGTCCTCGCCGGCAGGGTCCGTTACTATGATATCGATCTGAAGTCCGGCAACCTGACTGCCTGCCGGTCCGTAGTTCAAAGAGCCAACCGTAACCGACACGCTATAACTGGCCAAGGTTGCAATCGCCGTCCCAGTCTGATTCCGGGCCCCTGAATCATTTAATCCATTATAGTCACAGACATTATCATATAAGGACCGGCTTGCCTCAGCCGCAGGGCAAAGGCTACCATCATCCGGATCACGGTAATTTTTCAGAGTAATCTCTTCCATATAAGCTTCAGCAATGGCAATAGCCTGGTGCCTAAGCACCGGGTCTGCCGAGTGCAGAGTGGTGTAATTCATCACCAGCAGAACGCCGCCAACCGCAATCGAAATGACAATCATCGCCACGATCAGCTCGATCAGGGTCACCCCCGATTGGTTATGCAAAACTCGTCTGCTCATGGCGCATCCACGTAGCCGGTTTCAGCAACGACCCTGATCGTTTCAGTGCCGCCGATAGTGAGAGTGACCGTCTCAGAGCTTCGCCCCATTGGGTCGAAGATGAAACTGGAATGACTGGACGTCATGCCGACGTCAACGCTGTTGCCACTGACCGGATGGCCACTGATATCAATGTAAGAGGTATCGCTGCAATCTGCAGCAGGCCGTTGCAACGCGAAGTTGTTCCCGGAGACAACAAACTGAACATTACAACCGCTGGCAACAGCAAGCTTCTGGGCATAACGAAGCGCACCCGCGACTTCATCATAAGAAGCGCGGGCGCGAAAAGTCTCGATATCGACAAAACGTGGAAGGGCAAAAGCTGCGAGAATCCCAAGCAGGATAATAATAACAACCAGCTCAACCAGAGTGAATCCCGCTTCCTGTTTCATCACTACAAATTTGTTCCTTGAAAAAATGAATGCTCCAACAAAAAGCGAAACCCAAAAATTTGGATTTCGCTTTTGGGGTCCTTTTAGTTACGACCAAGTTGCTTGTAAAACAGATCAACTAATCGCAATCATCATCAACATTAATACTTGGCACTCCACCTGCGCCGGCAGCAGCGTAAGTCACCTCGCAACCGTTACTTCCGGAATACCCATCAAGGACAAATGTACCTGTTGCACCAGCAGTGTAAGTGAAACCATCGATATTGACAGCATCAGAAATATCCGTTCCCTTATCACCATCATCGTTTGAAGCTGGATAAGCGTTGATCAATTCAATCGTTACACCTTCCATATCAATTTCTCCAGCTGCACCGGTCTGCCCTTTAACTAGCGCCTGAGCATGGGCCAGCGCAGAAGCACTTTGGACGGCACCGTAAAGGCCGTTAACTGCTGACTTGCGTGCATCAATCTGCATATCGACAAACTTCGGCACTGCAACGGCGGCCAGAATGCCGAGTATAACAATAACGACAACCAGTTCGATTAAGGTGAAACCTTTTTCGTTACGCATCAATAAGCTCCTTTTAGTGCTCTGCCATTTTTTGTGGCAGGATAAATGTCTGTTAAATTTATTCTCTTATCCAACGGTAAGGGTCTATCGCTTTAAGTCTTAAACCAGCGAGAAACAGTTTTTTCTTATTCTCTTTCTGCTTTTCGGAATAAACAGGAAAAATCTTAAATCGTGCCTGTTTCGGTCTCAATTTGGTCTCAAAATATTCTACGTGCCTGACAAGATAAACCAAGGCTCTGTTATCGTTGTCAAAATACCAGTGGCCCGCCTCAAGCTTACCTGCTTCGCTTGCTTTAAATACGCCAAGGTAGTTGCTCGGTTTCTCCGACAGCAGGTCCATCGGGTTAGTGTCAATCAGAGCATTCAGTCCTTGCACATCCCCTGCAACAAAATGTGAGGCGAACTGCATACTGACTGCGCTGCGCATCACTCCAAGATCGTGTTGCATTGACGTACGCTCCACGTCAACCAGCAGACGAGCGTATTTATCAAGAGCAAAAGCAGCAAGAATGCTGATGATGGCAATGACAACGACAATTTCGAGCAGGGTATATCCCCGCTGTCCGCGTATTTGCGTCAAATTGCTAAAATAAACATTCACTTATGAGTATCTCTTAAATTTGTTTATTAATCAACTTTTATCTTGCTAAAGTTGACAGATTCCACATCGGTAAAAATACGCCGAGCGCCAGAACCAGCACCATCCCACCAATAATCACGATCATGATCGGCTCGATGGCGCTGGAAAGGTTCTTCAGGTCGTAATCGACCTCGCGCTCGTAAAATTGGGCGACATCCTCCAGCATGGTATCGACAGAGCCTGTCTCCTCACCGACAGCCAGCATCTGCAGAACCAGTGGAGTAAACATCTCGGTCTGGGTCGCGCTGCGGGTCAGAGTGTCCCCCCGCTCGACACCGTTGCGGATACTTTCAATCTTTTCACCGACGAACACATTTCCGACAGAGCGTGCGGTAAAACCAAGCGCTTGCGTCAACGGCACCCCGGCAGTAAAACTCATATTGAATGCCCGAGAAAAACGCACCAAGGTCGACCTTAGGATAATATCGCCGACCAAAGGGATTTTCAGTTTGTAGCGGTCCCAGACATAAAGTCCCTGCTCGGTTTTCAATCCCTGCTTGATCCCAACAATCGTCAGTACGACTCCGCCAATAACGAATGGCCAATTCGCCTGCATGAACCCTGAAATACCTAGTAATATTCGGGTCGCGAGTGGCAACTCTGCACCCATTCCGGAGAAAACCTTCTCGAACGCCGGAATAACGAACAGGCTGATAAACATGATGGCGAAAAATATGGCGATAACAACAAAGGTCGGGTAGCGCAACGCAGACTTCACCCGGTTGATGGTATCTTTTTCCCGCTCAAAATAAACCGCCAACTGAAGAAAGACTTCGTCCAGCTTACCGGTCGCCTCACCAACCTGCACCAGGCGGCAGAGCAGACCGGGGAAAACCTTAGGATGGTTGGCAAAAGCGCCGGACAGCTCCATGCCCGATTCGAGGTCATCAACCACGGCATCGAGCGCGTCGCCCAAAGTCTGATTCCGCGCCGTATCAACCAGCCCACGCAGGGCACGTGTAATCGGCACCCCCGCTGCCGTCAACGTATACATCTGACGACAGAAAAGGATCAGATCATCCAGTCCGACCTTGGTCCTACGCCGCTTCAGCAACTGACCAATCGGCAGATCCTGCTTGCCCACAGTCTCTTCAATATTGATCGGCAACATATTGCCGGCCTGCAGCTGGTTGGCCAGCGCTTCCGCCGAAACAGCTTCAAGCTGCCCTTCCAGCAGCTTGCCACTGCTGTCCCTGGCTTTGTAGCGATAAAAAGGCATCAGTCGTTTACTCGCTTGTCACCACATCTTCCGGTCGTACAACCTCTGATTTCTGCCCCGACATGCTGGTTTCATCAATCTGACCTGCAATCCGCAGCACCTCTTCCATGCTGGTAACACCGTTCAACGCCAGCATCAGGGTACTCTCAGCCAAGCTGCGGAATCCGGGCTGCTTTTGTGCCTTTTCGGCAAAGTCGGCACTGTCGTTACGGCGCAGGGCATCAGCCAGATCGAAGTCGATCTCGAGCAGTTCGAAAATACCGATCCGCCCGGAGTAGCCTGTGTTGTTGCAGGACGGACAGCCGGTTCCGGTCATAAATTGAGCCTGATCCAGCGGCAGTTCAATTTGACCATCGTAAGCTTCCAGCCAACTGCGGCTGGCGGCATCCAAGGGATCGGCCTTCTGGCAGCTGGAGCAGATCCGCCGCACCAACCGCTGGGCCAGAACAGCACGCAGCGAACTGGCAACCACATAACCTTCTGTTCCCATCTCAACCAGCCGAAGCGCAGTACTGACCGAGTCGTTGGTGTGCAGAGTCGAAAGCACCAGGTGGCCGGTCATCGCCGCGCGCAGGGCGATATCGCTGGTCTCCTTGTCACGCATCTCACCGACCATGACGATGTCCGGGTCCTGCCGCAAGCCGGCACGCAGAACACGGGCGAAATCGAGTCCGATCTTCGGATGAACCTGCACCTGGTTAATCCGTGGTAGCCGGTATTCGACTGGATCCTCAACGGTGATGATTTTTTTCTCTTCCTTGTTCAACTCATTCAGCGCGCCATAAAGCGTGGTCGTTTTACCGCTACCGGTCGGGCCGGTGACCAGCACTAATCCGTTCGGGCGATGCAACTGCCGACGGAATCGTTTGAGCAGTTCCGACGACATCCCGACCTGCTCCAGCCGCAGCAAGCCGCCGGATTGATCCAGCAGACGCATAACCACCGACTCGCCATACTGCAGCGGCATGGTGGAAAGACGGATATCGACACTCTTGCCTTTGACACGGATGTTGAAACGTCCGTCCTGCGGCAGTCGCCGTTCGGAAATATCGAGGCCACAAACAAGCTTCAGCCGCGATACCAACGCCGGAGCGATGCGTTTTTCCTTCATCACCTGCTCATGCAGAATACCGTCGATCCGCTGACGGATGCGCAACACTTTCTCATCCGGCTCGATATGGATATCGGAAGCGCCGACCTGAATCGCATCTTCGAACAGCGATCGCAGAAGGCGCACAACCGGCGCATCTTCAACATCGGCCTCAGCCAGCAACTGGTCGAGATTGCTGTCACCCTGCGCCAGTTCTTCGCCCAACTCCTCGGCGATATTGACAATTTCCTGCGTCCGCCGGTAAACGGTATCGAGAACCTTGAGCAGCTCGGCTTCGTTGACCACCGCAATATCGACAGGGCGTTTGAGAATTTTTGCCAGTTCATCGTAGGCATGCAGATCGGTCGGATCAGCCAAGCCGACCAGCATCCGCTCGTTCTCCACTGACAGAGCAATGGCACGAAACCGGCGCGCTGCGGTCTCCGGCATCATCCGCACCGTTTCGGATTGATAGTTGTAATGCTTCAGATCGATGTAGGGCAGATCGAGCTGGGTCGCAAGGAACTCGTGGAACTGCTGCGACGTGACCAGGTTCAGCTCGATCAGCGTGTTGCCGAGCTTGGCCCCGGTTTTCTTCTGCACCGACAGGGCGTGCATCAGCTGCTCTTCCGTGATAACCCCGTTGCGAACCATCAGGTCGCCGATACGAATTTTTTTCCTCGGTTCTGCCATCCTCTATCCTCTTGAAATCAGGCTACAGAGCCTGCAACCGACTTGCCACATAATCTGCCAGATCAGCGCGCAGGCCCTGTTGCCCGGCCACCTTCAGATAGGCTGATTTTGCCTGTTCGGCATCACCGCTCTGATCGAGGGAGATCGCCAGTCCCAGCCACCACATCGACTCCTGCGGTTGATAACTGAGTAAGCCCCGATATATCGGGATCGCATGCTGATAATCGCCAGACTCCTGCAACAAGGCTGCAAGCAGTGCGTGATATTCCAAGTCCTGTGCCATCGCCGGGAACGGCGTATAATTTAACGTTGCGATAGCTTCATCCAACCGCCCTGCTGATAGCAGCTGGCGCGCCATATCTTTTCGCAGCATATGGCTCTGCGGATGCAGTTGCAGCCCCATTTCAACCTGAGAAAACGCTTCCGCCACACGGTTGTTCTGTCGCAGCAAATTGATCAGCTGTAAACGCGCAGCCTGATGGTTCGGATTCAGTTCTAGCGCCTGCAGCAAGTTGTTTTCTGCAACAACGTCGTCCCCCTGCTGTAGTACCGACAGGCTTTGCAGGTAAAGAGCCTGTGCCCGTTCTTCCGGACTCAGTGGGGCAGTTTTCTTGCGGAATCGAGCGTCCTCCACATTTGTCGATGTTGACTCAGCAACAACAGGCGTTTCCTTTTGCGGCAGCGAAACATTCTCGTTTTTCTTCTCTACTGCCGGAGGCTCTGGCGCAGGAGAAGGAGAAGGAGCCACAGAGGCTTTTTCAGCTTCGACAGCCACGATCACAACTGGCTCAGATTTCGGCTGGACCGGCACAGGAACCGATTTCGGTTCCTGTTTGCTGACAGGCAAAACCTTTTCTACCGAAGACCTCTGCTCAACAACAAACAGGGGGCCGACACCCGGCACGTCCTCTTGTTTCTGCCGCAAAAACTCACTGCCACCCCAGATCACTACTGCCAACAACACCCCACCTAGCAAAAGCAGCAGATGGCGCCGAAAACCAGCCGAAGAAGTTACGACTGGGGCGGGCTCTCCACCCGACTGCTGGCGGTTTTCTACTTGGCGCCGTTCTTCAAGATCGCGCAACATCTGGTTGATCAGGCTCATAGCAGCACCTTCAGCAGAAACAGGGTCACTGCAGCCACACTGAGGACGGTACCAACTTCCAACACCATTGAAAGCGCACGCCCGCCAGCGAGGAAATTTTTCTTATTGCGACTGTCGTCGATCGCCATCTGCACAAGACGCCTGTCGATTTTTTTTCGCCCTTTGCCGTAAGCTGCCAGCATCGCTTTGTGAGCCAGCAGGTTGATCAAACGAGGATAGCCGCGGCTCTCTTTGTGCAACAAACTTGCAGCGGTCGGTTTAAACAGCAGTCCATCCGGATGCCCGGCTACCTGCAGGCGATGCTGCAGGTAGCCCGCAGTTTCTTCTTCGTTGAGTGGCGGCAAGCAATAGGAAAAAGTAATTCTCTGTTGCAGCTGCCGTAATTGTCTTTCCGCGAGGCGCTCTTCGAACTCAGGCTGAGCAAAAAAGAAGATATGCAGCAATTTCTCTTTTTCCGTCTCGATATTGCTCAGCAACCGCAACGCTTCCAGGCTCTCGAAAGGCATTGCCTGCGCTTCGTCAATCAGCACCACCAGTGGCCGGTCCTGCTCGCGCAATCGAATCAAGGCTTCCAGAATATGCTGATTCAGATGCTGTACTGTGGCTGCCGCCGGAACATCGAGCTGCAGTTCGCTGGCGATCGCCTGGTAAAGTTCCAGCTGGGTCAACAGAGGATTTGGCAGATAGACCGTCTCGCAATCATCCTGCAGGATACGGAGCATCTGCCGGCAGAGCAGTGTTTTGCCGGTGCCGACTTCGCCAACCACGCGGACAAATCCTTCACCGTTGCGTAGTGCCACCAACAGCACATTCAACGCTTCCTGGTGGCCGCTGTAGCGGTAAAAATATTCGGTGTCCGGCGTCAGGGAGAAGGGTTTCTCTTTAAGGCCGAAAAACTGCTCATACATCGGCTGTTCCCGCTTGATAACGTTCGCTAGTAGCTCAGCCAATCCCGCTGGAACTGAGGGGCCAGCTGGTCGATCCGCTGCCGGGTTGTATCGATCCGCTGCGACCAATCGGCGTTACTGCCGATCACCTGCGGGCGCAGCAGAATCACCAGTTCGCTTTTGGCAGAACTGGTCTGGCTTTGGCGGAACAACGCCCCAAGGCCGGGGATTTTGCTCAACACCGGAACGCCCGCCTCATTGGTCACGGTTTTGTCCTGCATCAGGCCACCGATCACCACCAGTTGCCCGCTGCTGGCATGCACTACGCTGTCCGACTCGCGCACCGTGCTATAAGCCACCGGAATTGACTGGTTCACTCCGAAGATATTTATCTCCTTGGTCTGATCAACGACCTCGCTGACTGTCGGATGGATATGCAGGGTAATCCGGCCTGCGGCGTCGATCTGCGGTGTCACGTCGAGGGCAATGCCTGAGAAAAACGGCGTCAGGGTCACATCGGTTGAACTGCTGGTGGTAGTTCCGGTCGTCGTATCGCTGGAGATATCGGTGACGAAAAATTCATCCGATCCGACCTTAATCACCGCCTTCTGATTGTTGACGGTGGAAATCCGCGGGCTGGAAAGAACCTGGACATCCCCCTGGCTTTCCATCAGCTCGATAAAAGCCTGGAAATCGTTGAAATTGAGCGCCAGGCTGAAGATGCCGCCGAAAGCGGAAGTCGCCAAGGCTTCAGGTAAACTCTCACCCGGAGTCAGGTCGCCGCTGTTTCCAGCGATTCCCGTGGTTAAATTGCTGCCCGTCCCGTTGCTGAAAGCGCTACCTCCGCCGGTCTGACCGGTCAGAACACTGTATCCATTACTGTCTTGCCCCAACGCGCCCCAGTTGATGCCACTTTGGAAACCATCCGAGAGGCTGACTTCAATCACTTTGGCTTCAATCACGACCTGCCGCTGCAGGTTGCTCTGGATCGTTTTCAGGTAGTTTTCCACCAAACGCAGTTCATCCGGCATGGCAACCACAACCACCACGCTCGCCTGCGGTTGGACAATCACTTTGCGGCCGCCTTCGTTGCCGACCAAGCCGACAATCGCCTGCTTCAGTTCACCCCAGAAATCTGCCGTCGATTCCGTTTCGATACGGCTACCCGAGACATTTTCAGTCTGTGAGCTGCCACCGCCGTTATCGCCATTATCTCCACCATCAACCTGGGTCACCTGGCCGGAACTGACGCGAGTATCGGAAGACCCTCTGCGTATCAGGTTGAGATAGTTCACTTGAAAGGTGCGTGCCTGCAGGTCGGCCGGCATCACCTGATAAATATTGCCGGTGCGGAAATAAGGGTAGCCGTAAACATTGTGAACAACATTCAGCACCTCTTCGATGCTGGTTTTTTTCAGATCGATGCTGATTTCTCCCTGAACATCGGGATGGACGACCATGTTGACGGAACTGCCTTCAACCAGTCCCATAAAAAACTCGCGCGCGGGTATTTCGCTGGCGGCGATATCGAATCGGGCCTCTGGAGCAGGTTGCAGAGAAGCAGCGACCGGTTGCTGCGCCTGTGGGATCAAAGCCGAGCGGACTGCAGCCGGGGGCGGAGGCGGAACAGTTGCCGTTTCTACCTGCTGCGGCTCTGCCAGGCTCTGGTTGATCGCGTTGAGCGCTTCGCCGCCTCTCGGCGCCGGAGCACAGCCGGCAAACAGCACCAGTCCGGCCAACAGCATCGCCGGCAATCCAATTCGTTTTATAAACGACAATTTCACGGTTGACTCCCTTCCCCGACATCCCGTGACAAGAATGCCTTTTTCAAACCGGTACCTGCCCGGTGCAAAACAATCTTTTTGTTTTTGCGCTGCAGCGTCGCACTGTCAGGCTCGACCTTGATCAGTTTGAACCCTTCTAATTTTTCACCAAGCTGCAATGACTGCCCGTTGATCACGGCAACGCTCCGGTCGGCAGCTATCAATACGGCTCCCAAACGCCATTCACGCTGCTTTTTCTCAGCCTCGCCAGCAGGTTGCTGTTTTGCTGCCGGCACCTGGTATCCAAGCGGTCGCATCGGGTCTTGTAGCTTGGCCGCGCCGGCACAAACAGGGGCCAACAGTAGAAGTATCAGCAAGAACCTGTTAACCACCGATCCACCCCCTGTCCATACTCAGGGTGTAAACCGACAATCGCACATAGGCGCGAGGATACGTCTGAGTTTTGATTTCCAAATCTTCCCAAACCAACTTGCGCGGAAGCTGTTCAAGCTTTTTCAGGTACTCCAGTGTCGCCAAATAATCACCGGAGAACTCCAGCTGGAGGCGATGCCGATAGAGGACCGGACCGAGGTCGACATCAGCGTCAGCAGTAGCGCCGCCCAGCGACAAAGCCTCTGCCGGTTGATTTTCCAGTTTGTGCAAAGTCAACTTGGCCTGTTTCTGCAACAGTTCTTTTAGCAACTCGGCCATATCCTGTGGCGAAATCAAACTGTCGATATTGCTTTCAAGCTGCTGTCTGTTTTCTTTCAGCTCCTGTTGCAACTGTTCCAGTTTGAGACGATTTTCCCGGTCCGGGTCATAACCCTTGCGGCCTTCCGCTATCTGCTGACGAGCCTCCAGCTGAGTTATCTCGTTCTTTAACTGCTGACTCTGTTTTTGCAAATCTTTTCTACGTACACTGAGATTATTCATCACCAGCGTATCCCAGATGAAAAACAGCACGACCAACAGGCAGATCAGCAGCATCACCCGCTCACGCAGTGGACGACTTTCGTACCACTGAAGCAGATCTTTGATCGACGCTGTTTTCACTGCTGCTCCTCCGTTAAGGACTCAAGACTGAAATCGACACTCCCGGCCTGTTCGTTTAGCCGAGTCAGTGCCAAGCGGGAAAAAACCTTGCCGCCAAGAACGTTTTCTTTGCCGAGCAGCTGCAAATACTGCGGCACCTGGTCCGGTTTCAGCGCGCTGCCATCCAAGGCAACGGCCTGCCCGGAAGCACTCAGCTGAATGCGGCGCAGCCAGACCCCTTTAGTCCGATACTGTGCCAATCCAGACAGGGTTTCTAGATAGATCTGGTTACCTTGCTCACTGCGATCGGAGAAATATCCGAGCAGCTGCTTCTGCCCGGCCAGTCTCTGCTCACTCCGCCTGAGTTCTTCCTCCAGCAAAGAGCTTTTCCGGCGTTCGGGGTATTTTTCTTCCAGCAGCTGAACCTTTTTTTCTAACCCTTGCTGCTGTTGCTGCAATCCCGCCAGTTCACCTGCTGCCGAATTCAGCTGCCACCAACCGAACAGACTCAGCAGTCCCAGCAGGGCAAGAAACAGTAGCAGGATCAATTTAAGCTGGGCCGCCTGCAACGGCTCCGGCTTGTCGATCAGGACCGCCTGAAACAGGTTTATCTGCTGTCTCATCACTCGCCCTCCTGCCGTAATGCGCCGCCGATCGCCAGCAGGTGCCGGTTCAATTCGATCTGCTCGACCCCTTCCGGGAGCTGCAGGACCGAATCGAAACTGAATGATTCAACCCGGGTTGCCAAATAATCATTGAGATAGGTATTCACTGCGGGGATTTCGCGCTCGCTCTGAGCAACCAGCAGACGAGAAACCATGGGCAGGTGATAGGTGCTCTCGCAATAATCGAAAGAACGCTGCACTTCCAGAACAATCCCATCAAGCTGCTCGGTCAGCGCTTCGAAATCGCCATCGGCATAAGGGATTAGATCGTCCATGCCTGACGTGAGGTAACGGGTCAGGTAATGGATTCCATCACGTGCAATGGTCAGCAAACCACCCTGCTTTTCCAGATAAAGAATCGCCGTTCCCCGGTCGTCCTGCTCGGCGAACAGGTCGGTCAGATTGCGCAGGGCAAACTCTGGGATATCGATTGCCGTAAGATCAAGGTCGGCTTCGCTGAGCATTTCATAGCGTTCACGCAAAAGCCCTAACCTTGCAGCAACAACATAGCTCAGCGGCATCTTTTCACCACCGAAAGGGGCGACATCGAAGATATCAACAACTGCCTGTTCAACCGGAAACTCAAGCATCTCCCGCACTTGCCAGCGTGCGGCATCACGACGTTCTTCAAGCGGCAAGGCAGCCAGCTCAATCTGCATCAACTGATAAAAATCTGGCGGCAGAACCGAGACGGCTGACCGCCCCTGCCAGGATTGCTGTTTCACCAGCGACCTCAACGCGTCGGTGCGCTCTTGCGGTGCAACCGCAGCATCCCAGCTGACATGCTGCAACTCCGGTATGCTCTGTGCCTTGCGTTGAACAGAAGCGACACTGGTCCCGAATGGGAACTGACATACCGCGGCAATGGCACCGCTGCTACTTTTTTTCTTGTTCCAGAAGCCCAGTTTTGCTTCCAAAGAGAAACCGTTTTTTGGGAACTACTAATATTACACTAAATTTACAATTATTATAGCTTAATAATCAACAAAAAAAAGGCGACACATGAGGTCGCCTTTTTTAAGTGATGCTAAACAACAGCCTGAAAGCTGTATAGAAATATTTTGAGTTAGAGCTTTTCAGCCTCTTCGGCCAGATAATTCGCAACACCTGCGCCGTCGGCAACCATGCCCTTGTCACCCTGATTCCAGCCTGCTGGACAGACCTCGCCGTGCTTTTCGTGGAACTGCAGGGCGTCAACCATGCGCAGCATCTCATCGATATTGCGGCCGAGCGGCAGGTCGTTGACAACTTGATGGCGGACGGTCCCCTCCTGGTCGATCAGGAAAGAACCACGGAAAGCGACACCAGCGGCATCAAATTCAACATCATAAGCTTTGCAGATCTCATGCTTGACGTCAGCGACCAGAGGATACTTCACTTCACCGATACCACCCTCGCTGACCGGGGTGTTGCGCCAGGCAATGTGAGTAAACTGGGAGTCTATGGAACAACCGATAACCTGAACGCCTTTCGCTTCAAACTCGGCGATCCGGTGGCTGAACGCAATCAGCTCGGTCGGGCAGACAAAGGTAAAGTCAAGGGGGTAAAAGAACAGGACAATATACTTGCCCTTGTAATCAGAAATACTGAAATCTTCTTTTATAGAACCATCAGCCATAACGGCTGCTGCAGTAAAATCAGGGGCTTGCTTTCCAACCAAAACGCTCATTGGCTTGTCTCCTTTCAGTTTGGCAACTGGCGAATGAAAATGATTATCGTTATATTTTCTTCGAGCCAGTCTAACGATTAATAGCGCGGAGTCAAGATAATTATTACCGATTTTGTCACTTTTTCCTGCTGCGCGGATGAGCACGGTCATAAACATCGGTCAGATGGGAAAAACTGACCTTGGTATATTTCTGCGTCGTCGACAGCGAGGCATGCCCGAGCAATTCCTGAATAGCGCGCAGGTCGGCTCCGGCATCGAGTAGATGGGTGGCAAAAGAGTGGCGCAGTGCGTGGGGCGTCACATCTCCCGGCAGGTTGAGCTGGCGCAATCGATCTTTCAGCTTGCGTTGCACACTGCGCGGCGTTAAACGCCCACCGCGATGATTCAAAAAAAGCGGTTCATCAAGCTGACTGTCAGCTCGCTCCTGCAGATAACGCTGTAAAGCGGCGCAGGCGGTCCGACCGATCGGCAGCTGGCGTTCCTTGCCCCCCTTTCCCAGCACTCGCACGGAAGCACCTGCAAAATCAATGGCGCCGACATCAAGACCGGTCAGCTCACTGACCCTCAGACCACAGGAATAAATCAGTTCAAAGATGGCGAGGTCACGTATCACCAACAGAAGATTTCCACTCATTGGCGCATCGAGCAGCTGGCCGGCCTGCTCAGCGCTGAGCACACGCGGGAGATACTGTTGTTTTTTAGGAGTCGCCAAAGCGTCAACCGGGGAGGCCTGCAGATCTCCCTCCCGTACAAGGTAGCGGAAGAACACGCGCAATGACGAAAGCTTCCGGGCGATGCTGGTTCGCCCACAGCGATCATGCAATTGGGCCAGGTAGCGCCGCAACAGCAGCAGGTCAACCTGCTTGCACCAGGCATTTTCCGGACCGGGCAACTTTACCTGCTGGAGAAAAGCACAAAAATCCTTCAGGTCACGCAGATATGCCTCCACCGTTCGCGGCGAGAGGTTTCTTTCCACAGCCAGATGCTGCTCAAATTTTTTCAGCTGCGCTTCCATCTACAGTCCCAACACTTAACAAACTGCTGTTCCGATTGACGCTCATCAGCCCGCGTGGCATAATTTCAAACTGATGAAATGACGCCGATTAGCTTCCCGTCGGCAAATAAAAAACCTACCCTGAAATCATAGCTACATTCAGCCCAGGAGAAAACCTCATCATGTGGTGTTTCTGGTCCATTTTTACTCTTATTCTAGCGACACTGTTCGTCCTTTTCATCCTCGCCAACCTGGCAATTGTCATTCTGACTTATAGCACGTGCTGGTACGAGTACGCTAACGCCGATCCCAAGCTGTTTGACGATCGGTTCAGGTCGCGCAACATACGCATGGCCCTGTCCTTGATCGCACAGGAAACCTGCTTCAACGTGTTCACCCTGATGATCACCCTGTTCGGCATGAGGAAATCACGCAAGCTGCCAAAAGAGAGAGGCGAAACGCCGGTTCTCCTTCTCCACGGGCTCTTTAACAACAGGGCCAGCTGGTTTTGCCTGAAAGCCGGACTGCGTCAGCAAGGATTTAAAAATATTGCCACCATAAATCTTTCCTGCTGGCACAATGAGGAAGTGCTGACTGAGCTGGTCGCAAAAAAAATCGATGAACTCCGGCACAAACTCGGTGTCAACAAAGTTCACCTGGTCGGCCATTCGATGGGCGGCATCATCGCCCGCAACTACATGCAGATTCGCGGTGGTGCCAGCAAAGTTGACCGCTGCGTCATCCTTGGCTCGCCTCACCATGGGTCCAAACTGGCGCCGCTTTCTTTTACCTCTCTCGGCAAAGTCTTGATTCCCGGATCGGAATTCCTGCGCCGGTTGAATTCAGCGCCGCCACCAGAAGGTGTCCGGGTCACCAATATCTACACACGAAAAGACAACATGGTGCTACCGAATGCCAACACCAGGCTTGACTGGTGTGAGCAGGTTGAACTCGACAACATTGGTCACACGGGATTGATTTACCGCAAGCCAGCACTGGAAGCGGTCTATGCCGCACTGAAAAAGCAGGATTGATTCAATGCTAAAGGAACTCAAAATTTCGACCAGTGCCCAAACCGAGCTGGTCGAAATCACACGTCAGATCGAAACACTGGTGAAAGAATCCGGCATCAGCGAAGGATTGGTGCAACTGTTTGTTCCTCATACCACGGCTGCTGTCACCATCAACGAAAACGCCGACCCCGATGTCGCCTATGACATGATCAACGGCCTCAACCAACTGGTTCCGTTGAAAAACCAATATCGCCATCTAGAAGGCAACAGCGCCGCCCACATCAAAAGCAGCCTTATCGGCGCCGGAGAACAAATTATCTTCCGCGGCGGAAAGTTGCTGCTCGGCACCTGGCAGGGAATTTACTTCTGCGAGTTCGATGGCCCACGCAGTCGCAAGCTGATGGTCAAGCTGATTGATGGCTGACCGAGTGGGCAAAGACATCGACAACCGCGTTTCTCTCGTCGCCCTCGACAGCTACAACCCTGATGTTGTCAAAGACAGGCTGACCGAGCTGCTGGCCTCCCTCGGCGGCATGCCGCAGTTTGTCAAACCTGGTCAGAAAGTCTTGCTGAAACCGAACCTGTTGGCCGGCAAAACACCAGACAGGGCGGTAACCACTCATCCTGAAATTGTCCGCGCAGTGATTGAACTCGCCAAGCAGGCAGGCGGGATCGTCAGCGTCGGCGACTCCCCCGGTATAGGCACCCCCGAAAACGTTGCCCGTAAATCGGGTATTATGGACGTGATTGATGAAACCGGGGTGCGCTTTGCTCCGTTCGAGCAGTCGGTCAAAATCAAAACCCGCAGCGGCACCTTTCACGAACTGGAAGTCGCGCAGGACATTCTCGACGCCGACGTCATCATCAACCTGCCAAAGCTCAAAACCCACCAAATGATGGGTCTGACCTGCGCAGTGAAAAACATGTTCGGCGCGGTGGTCGGGCTGCGCAAACCGCGCCTTCACCTGCAGGCTGGAACCGACAAAAGTTTTTTTGCGTTGATGTTGTTGGACTTGTGTGAGCAGTTGCAGCCGACGTTGAACATTGTCGATGCGGTCGTCGGCATGGAGGGGGAAGGCCCCGGCAGTGGCGATCCGGTACAGATTGGCGCTTTACTGGCAGGGAGCAATGCGCAGGCAGTCGACACCGTCGCCACAGAATTAGTCGACATGCAACCGCAGCAGGTCTGGACCCAGCAGAAAGCAATCGACACCGGGCGCCCGTTCACCAACCTGCAGGAGTTAGAACTGGTCGGCGCCCCGCTATCAGAACTGAAGATCGACAACTTTCGCCCAGCCAAAATGACCGACGTCAATTTCGGTCTGAAGGGATTCCTGAAAAACAGCCTGAAACATTCGATCACCGCCAGACCGGTGGTCACAGTCAGTGAGTGCAAACTCTGCAACGACTGCGTCAATCACTGTCCACCTGAAGCGATGAAAATCGAAAACCACAAGCTACTGATCGATTACGATCGCTGCATCCGCTGCTTCTGCTGCCAGGAACTCTGCCCGCACGGCGCGTTACACACCCAACAGGGGCTGCTGCTGCGACTGCACAGCTTCCTACAAGGTTTCAAGCATTAAAAAAGCGCTGTCGACGATTACCCGACAGCGCTTTTATCCTTTATCACTTTTCTACTCAACCATCCTGCTGACTTTTCGCCGCTGCGCAATGCGGGCAGCCATCAGTCTTATCCAAGCTCATATCCCGTTCAAGAAACGTCATGGCGTCGCTCAAACTTCCGACCTGCCCGCCGAAACCTTTCTGGAAGCGATCCGCCATTTCTTTATCCTCGAAGGTCAGAATCGATGGGCGGCAGCAGGGCACAGCGACGCTGCCAAAAACAAAATATGAGTGCTGCGCCGAATGCAGCTTTCCGGTCAAATAATCAGCGGTCAGCGCCATGGCGATACGATCTCCGAGCATAAGATGCGCGGAAATACCACAGTGCGGACAGCAGGCGACCTTCTGCTCGCCATTTTTCAGTGTCAGAGTGTAAAGCAGTTGCTGGGTTGGCGGGCGGAAGCAGACCAGGCAGCTACCCTGTTCCAGCCGCGATTCGTAACGGCCGTCCCGATCTCGCACCAGTTTTTCGATACGGGCCGCACCACCGTGAATCCGCTTGAGCACCTGCCGCTGTTCCAGCAGATCGAGGTCGCGATGGATAGTCATCTTCGAAACACCGAAACGTTCGACCATTTCGGAGAGGCTCAAAGTCCCCTCCTCCTCCAGCCAGATCAATAATTCCTTACGTCGCTCTGTCGATTTCATTTTCAACCCTGTTAGCAAACTCGCAGAAAAAGATTGGGGCAGCCCCTGCAAAACTCGACCAGTGGTAAAAATAACATTCTCGTGGCCTTATTTCCAGCTTTTTGTTACTGAAACAACAAAATCAACCTCTCTTTTTGCCGTCCTTCCCTGTTAATAAATTCGCACCATTTGACACCTGTCGCAAAAAGGGCCGATGCAATCTGCATCGGCCCTTCAAGCTACGTATCTGGTTTCGCAAACAGCTTAACGAACCTGAACGACTTCCTTAACTTCCGGGATGTTCTCCATCAGGGTTCTTTCGATACCCATCTTCAGGGTCATGGTCGACATCGGGCAGGAACCGCAGGCGCCGGTCAGCTTGACACTGACGATTCCATCTTCACTGACATCAACCAGCTCACAGTCACCACCATCAGCTTGCAGAGCGGGACGAACCTGATCCAAAACTTCCTGTACACGTTCTTTCATCTTGAGTTTCCTCCGTTGTAGGTATATAGCGCAGTATAGCGCTTGTTGCTTTTCTCACGCAAGCCGACGGCCTAAAAGGCTCCCGGCGGCAGGCGAATATCAGAAATCTTTCGGGCACAAAGCAGATCCGGTTGGCCAACATCTTTCCCCTGCACCAACACCTTGAAGCTCTCCCCCATTCCTCCCTCCGGCATGATCAGGTTTTTCAATGTCATGCGGATCGCCTGAGCTTCCTGAGGATCGCTGGTGCGCATCTGCAATTCCATCAGCGCTTCAAGAAAACCGACTCCGAGCAGGAAGTTACACTGATCTCCAAGGTAGAGGGAATCCAGGCCGTTCTGTTCGCCGACTTTCTGCAGTGCGGTAAAATCGATGTGTGCGGTGATATCCTGGCAGCCGACCCGCTGGTAAGGGTTTTCGTTCGACTGGTGTTTGTGATAACAAAGCAGCGTGCCGTTTCGGCGGAAAGGGGCATAAAGTTCTTTTGCCGGATAGCCATAGTCGATGGTCAACACGAAGCCTCGCTTCAGCACCCTCGCGACGCTTTTCATCCAGCTAAGCGCCTGCAGGTTCACCTCACCCCGGTTGCCCTCGAGCAAACCGTGCTCGACCAGCTCGAAATAATCGCTGATGGCCTTGTTTTCCAGCGGCCGAACATCTTCAACGAAACCCTTTTCGCTATTAACAACGAAAATCTCTTTCAGCTCACCGTTGTTCTTATCAACCAGGTGGACTGGAAAAGCGTCAACCAGTTCATTGCTGAGGTAGCAACCTTCCATCCCCTGCAGTTGATCAATAGTGCACCACTCGACTCGGCCAGCGTCGACATGCCGCTTAAGCTTGGTATTCTGACCCGAGCGGTGATCGGGGCTGATTTCGACGATACGGTATTTGAGACGCTGGTAAAACTCCGGGGCCTCCTCCGCCAGCGCGTCAAGGATATCGAGGCAGAGATGTCCCTCCCCGGCGCCCTGTTCGGCGATGGTGAAATCGCCCTCACCGAGCAGCTGCCACATCTGAACCAACTGGCGGGAAATCAGACGACCGAACATCGAGTGAACGCTGGATGAAGTAAAAAAATCACCCTCTTTGCCAATGCGGGTCCGCGGCGTAGTGTAATAACCGTATTCAGGGTGGTAGAGGCAGTGCTCCATAAATTCGGCAAAATCGATGCCTCCGGCCTCTTCAATCCGCCTGTGCAGCAGCTCGACCAGTTCCGGTTTTTCTTCTACTGAAATCGTCATGAGATTCATCACTCGTACGGGCTAGGTTCGAAAGGCGCGATTATAGCCACCCCCCCTGCTAAAAACAAGACTCGATTACCCGGAAATATAAGTAAGATCAAAGCAATGCCGACACAAAGACATGATCCGTACCATTTTCGCAACTTATCCATCTCAGCCCCTTTGCGCCACTTGAACTTGGGCGAAATTCATGCCATTATGACCCGCTAACACTACCGCCAACATGGAAGCACTTTTTAGTCGACGTGAAAAGAGATTTGCCGAATGGATAAAAACCTGGCTCTGGAACTGGCACGAGTGACAGAAGCGGCCGCCCTCGACTCCGGTCGCTGGGTCGGCAAAGGAGATAAAATTTCCGCTGATGCCGCCGCAACCGAAGCGATGCGACGTACTCTCGGCGCCATGGAGATCAACGGCCTCGTCGTCATCGGCGAAGGGGAGATGGACGAAGCGCCGATGCTCTATATCGGTGAAGAGCTGGGCAGCGGCGGCGAAGGTGAATGCGAAGTTGATATTGCCGTTGATCCGCTGGAAGGAACAACCATCTGTTCCAAGGGAATAAACGGCGCCATCGCCACCATCGCCATGGCTCCGCGCGGCGGTTTTCTGCACGCTCCCGACATGTACATGGACAAGCTGGTTACCGGTCCGGCCGGGATTGGCGCTTGCGACATCCAGAAAACAGCAGGTGAAAACGTTCTCGCCCTGGCTAAGGCCAAAGGCTGCTCACCGCAGGACCTGATGGTCGTCCTGCTCGACCGCCCGCGCCACGACAAGCAGATTGCGGAAATCCGCAAAGCCGGCGCCCGTTGTCAACTGATCACCGACGGCGACGTCGCTCCAGCAGTCGCATCCGCCATCGAAGGCAGCGGAGTCGATATGATGATGGGCGTTGGCGGCGCTCCGGAGGGTGTTCTGACGGCAGCGGCGATCAAATGCCTTGGCGGTTTCATGCAGGGGCGGCTGGTCTTCATGAGCGAAGAGGAACGTACCCGCTCACGTAAAATGGGCATCACCGACTTTGACAAGATCTACAATACGGAAGAAATGGCCAAAGGCGATGTATTCTTTGCCGCAACCGGTGTCACCAACGGGGAACTGGTCCGCGGCGTCCGTTACTTTGCCGGCGGCGCAAAAACCCACACGGTGGTCATGCGCTCGAAGAGCCGCACCGTCCGCTTCATTGAAACTATTCACTACTTCGACCACAAGCCCGGTTATAAAGCAGGCAAGAAAAAGAAGTAGCCGACCGAACAACTACGGCAAGTATTACAAGAGAGAGAGAAGATATGGCGATCATTACTATCTCCCGGGAAATGGGTAGCGGCGGCATCCCCATCGTTCATCAAGTGGCTGAGGAACTCGGCTATAAACTGGTCGACGGCGACGCGATTAAAGACGTCGCAGCGCAATACGGCTTGACTGATGAACACCTGCTGCAGGCAGACGAGAAACCACCTGCATTCGTTGAAAAGCTAGACCGGCAGATAGAGCTCAGCACCAACCGCATCCAGTTGATCGTGTTGGAAGAAGCTCTTAAAGGGAATGTCATCATCTATGGTCGCGGCGGGCAGGACTTGCTCCCCGGACTCAATAACGTCTTTCGCGTTCGGGTGATCGCTCCGTTCGAAGACCGGGTTGAGCGCTGGGCCGAGCGCGAATGGATCGACCCCGACCTGGCCCGTTCGCTGGTGCGCAAAAGCGATCAGCAACGCGCCGGCTTCATCAAATACTACTTCGACAGGGACTGGGAAGACCCGCTCAATTACGATCTGGTCATCAATACAGTCCGCCTATCCAACGAAACTGCTGTCAAGCTGATCGCCGAGGGAGTCAAAGACCAGAATCTGCTGGAAAGCAAAACCGCAGGGAAAGCCAAGCTGCGGGATCTGATTATCCAGAAGAAGCTGCAGATTGCACGGCTGGCCGACGAGCGGATAGATGAAATCTGGTTCAACATCGAAGTTGAAAAAGGTCACGTCACCCTCTCCGGCCATGTCTACAGTGAAGCAGAACGTGAAGTTGCTCTCGGCAACGTGCAGGAGACTGAAGGTGTCACTGGCGTTACCGACAACCTGAAAATCATCGGCTATCGCAACGATCCACACGACAACTGAAAACCGATTCTGGATAAACAAACAGAAACGCCGGCTGTTGCCGGCGTTTTGCATACAAGACCAAAGAAGTTAAGGAGTAGGAAACCATGGCTGGACATAGTAAATGGGCCAACATCAAACACCGCAAAGGCGCACAGGACGCCAAGCGCGGCAAAATTTTCACCAAACTGATCAAAGAGATCACCATCGCGGCAAGAATCGGTGGTGGCGACCTGGAGTCGAATGCCCGCCTGCGCCTGGCGATCGATAAAGCCAAGCAGGCCAACATGCCGAAGGACAACATCGAGCGGGCGATCAAAAAAGGAACCGGCGATCTCGACGGTGTCACCTACGAAGAAGGCGTATTCGAAGGGTACGGTCCGGGTGGAGTCGCCGTCATCGTCGAGTTCATGACCGACAACCGCACCCGTACTGTTGCTGAAGTACGCCACGCTTTCAACAAGTACGGCGGCAGCCTTGGCGTCAGCGGTTCGGTTGCTTTCATGTTCGACCGCAAGGGGCAGATTATCTTCGGTGAAGGCAACGACTTCGAAACCATCTTCGAAGCCGCCCTTGAAGCTGGCGCAGAAGACGTCAAGGAAGAGGACGGTATCATCGAAGTTGTGACCGACCCGTCCGAATTCGAAACCGTCCGCAACGCCTTGACCGAACAGGGGCTGGAATACCAGTCGGCCGAAGTCACCATGATCCCGCAGAACATGAACCCGGTCGAAGGCAAGCAGGCGGAATCGCTGATGAAGATGATCGACGTACTGGAAGACAACGACGATGTCCAGAACGTTCACGCCAACTTCGATATCTCCGACGAGGAGATGGAGAAGATTATGGGCTAACGCCTGAAAGGAAATGGGAAAGAGCAAAAGGATGAAGGGGTCTCTCTTCGTCCTTTTTCCTTTCTTCTTGTGTATGCGAATTCTCGGCATCGACCCCGGCAGCAAAGCGACCGGCTACGGTTTCATCGAGCAGCAGGGAAACCGGCTGATCCATATCGACAATGGCGCCATTTTTACCCGCAGCAAAGATGCTCTGGCTGAACGACTGCAACTGATCTACCGGGAATTATGCCGCCTGATCGAGCAGTACCGACCGGAAGCGGTGGCCGTGGAGCAGGTGTTCATGGCGCGTAACCCGGCCTCAGCCCTGAAACTGGGACATGCCCGCGGCGTCGCTTTGCTGGCAGGAATCAACGCCGGCTTGCCGGTCGCTGAATATTCGGCCCTGCAGGTTAAAAGTGCGGTGGTCGGTTACGGCCGGGCCGGAAAAAACCAGGTTCAGCAGATGACCCGCACCCTGCTCAACCTGCCGGAGATCGCCCAGGAAGATGCGGCTGATGCTCTCGCTGTCGCTATCTGTCATGCCCACAGCCACCACTTGACCGGCCAGGTCAATCAAACCAACCGTTTAGCACAGAGGACGCGTCGATGATTGCACAACTCACCGGAGAACTGGCTCTCCGCAGCCCGGAACAGATCATTCTGGATGTCAACGGCGTCGGCTACCGCCTGCAGATTCCGCTGTCGACCTTTTATGCCCTGCCAGAAAAGGGCAAAATCCAGCTACGCGTGCACACTCATGTCAAAGAAGATGCCATCCACCTGTTCGGCTTTCTCACCGATGCGGAAAAGGACCTGTTCGCGTTGCTGATTTCAGTCTCCGGCGTCGGCCCCAAACTGGCCATCACCATCCTCTCCCACATCCCAACCGATGAACTGGCCATGGCGCTAAGCCAGGGAGATGTGGTTCGTCTGACTGCGATTCCGGGAATCGGCAAAAAAAGTGCCGAACGTCTGGTGCTGGAGTTGCAGGACAAGGCAACTCGTTTCGCCGTCGAAGGCACTGTCCCACCACAAGATGGGGCCAAGCCGGTTAACGCCGGCAGCCACGAGGATGCCTTGTCAGCGCTGGTCAATCTGGGCTACAAAGAGACGTTAGCGCGCAAAGCACTCAATAGCCTGAAAATCGCTCCCGGCACCCCGCTGGAAGAGATTCTCAAAGCGGCGCTCAAAATCCTGGTCAAATAGGGAGCGATCATGGACGAACGTCTGATTACCGGCGACAGCTTCCCCGAAGAAGAAAATTACGAAACCGGGTTGCGACCGCGCACCCTGCAGGAATATGTCGGCCAAAGCAAAGCCAAAAAGAACCTGCAGGTTTTCATCGATGCCGCGCGTAAACGGCAGGAGGCTCTTGACCACGTGCTTTTTTTCGGCCCGCCGGGGCTGGGAAAAACCACCCTCGCCAACATCATCGCCCAGGAAATGGGGGTCAGCATCAAAAGCACGTCCGGTCCGGTCATCGAAAAAGCGGGAGATCTGGCGGCAGTGCTGACCAACCTGGAGGAAGGCGATGTCCTTTTCATTGATGAAATCCATCGCCTCTCGCCGGTGGTGGAGGAAATTCTCTACCCAGCGATGGAGGATTACCAGCTCGACATCATGATCGGTCAGGGCCCGTCGGCCCGCACCATCAAGCTCGATATCCCCCGCTTCACACTGGTCGGCGCCACCACCCGCGCCGGACTGTTGTCATCGCCCCTGCGTGACCGTTTCGGCGTTATCAGCCGGCTCGAGTTTTATTCGCACGAGGAGCTGACCACCATCGTCAAGCGCAGCGCCGGAATTCTCGGCATCAGCATCGATGCCGATGGCGCCGGCGAGATTGCCCGCCGCAGCCGTGGCACACCCCGGATCGTCAATCGCTTGCTCCGCCGGGTACGCGACTTTGCTGAAATCGAAGGTGACGGCGTCATCACCAAGGACCTGGCCGATCATTCCCTCAAGCGGCTGGAAGTCGACAACCAGGGCCTCGACTACATGGATCGCCTGCTGCTGCTGTCGATCATCGACAAATTCTCCGGCGGCCCGGTCGGCCTCGACACTCTTGCGGCGGCGATCGGCGAAGAGCGCGATACCATTGAAGATGTCATCGAGCCCTACCTGATCCAGCAGGGGTTTCTCAACCGCACACCGCGCGGTCGGGTGGCAACCGAGCTCTGCTTCCGCCACTTCCAGCGCACTACTGCAGATGTGTCCAGCAGTGGCAACCTGTTCGATTAAGTAACCATGAACCGCCCCGACCTGCAACAATTTGCTCAGCAACTGGCTCTCTGGACTGAGTTGATCATCGAGAACGGTCGCACACCGTTCCGTCGCGTCGATCTCTATCCGCAGGTGCACACAGACCAAGGGACAATGCACCCGCCGCTGGTGTTCTGGATCAATCGCCAGAGTATGATGGCTGGCGGCATTCTGCTACTACCGGAAAAAGATCTGGAACAGGAACTCGATCGCGGACGCAGCTTCTGCGATGCACTCGGCCTGAAACATTTCGTCACCTGGGAAACCGATCAGGTTCGCATCTGGCAATTAGGCGAAGAAGATGTCGAGCAATACAAGAGCTTTGCGCTGCAAAACAGTGACCACCCGGACAGCTTCCGGCACCTGTTGGGTGATGTGCTGGAAGCGCTGAAGCTGCTCGCGGTCATCGGCCACGTGACCAACGAAGAACTGTCGCCACACTATTTGCACAACCTGTTTCAGACCACCCTCGATCATGCTCTGCCAGCACTGGTTGACAGCTACCGCCGCCAGCGCGCCGAAAAAGAAACCACTGTCGCCGATGACGCCGATCAGCTGGCGGAAGAAGCGAATCGCCTGCTGCTGTTGCAGTTGCTCGGTCTGGCCTGGTACCAGAAGCTCCCCTCGGCCATTCTGCCGGAAAAGCTGGAGCGTGCCATTCACCTCTCTTTGCCGGAGCTACCAACTCATCTGCAACAGGTTTTCTCCCAGCAGACGATCGAATCTCCGCCGGAACTGCCCCTCGACGCAGCCGTTTGCTTCCACCACCTGCTGCTGCGCCTGCGGCAACTGTCCTGGTTGCAGCCGGGAGAAAGAGCGACCGACAGCATCCGCCTGCTGATTGAGCAATGGAGCAGAAACCAGCAGCCAGCGCCGCCAAGCGACATCCTTCTTTATCCTGAAGGAGCAGTATTTGCGGCCCAAACCAGGCTGGTCCTGTCCGACTCTCCCTCGCTCCTGGCGGCAGCCTGCCTACGCAATGCCCTGCTCCAGCAAGCATCGGTTGAATTGCAGGCAGGCAACCTGTTTCAGCTCGATTTGAGTCGGCAAAACAATGCCACGGTGCACGCTTTTTTGCACAATCAGCAATTGCTTCCGCGGGAAGAACGGCAACACTGCGGCATGCTGCTGCGCACCTCCTGGCCGAATCGCAGATTCCGCATTCCAGCAGACAGACCTTTCTGGTACTGGGAGTTGCTGCATCTGCTCGGACTGGCCAAATCACAGCGGAGCTTGAGCCTGCAGCTACCGAAAGAGCTGCTGGAAAGTCAGGCTGATGATATTTTCTGGGAACTGCTATATGAGAGCTACCAGCTGACAAGCGTCGAACAACTGTCATCAGATAAAATACGTCTCGAGTTAGAACCGGGGTTACTGCTGGACACGAGCATTTGTGTCAAAACGGCCTACGCAAAAAGAAAAATTCCTGTGCCAAGCAGCAGCGGCTTTTTGCGCAACCAGATATTAATGGCGCTGGAACTAGAAGATGATCTCTATCAACTGCTGGATGAAAAGCTCCACTGGACTCAGGCAGAGCACGCTGAGAAAGAGAGCAACAGGGGATTCGAATTTTACCAGCAAAGCACACTGAGTCAGCTGTTCAATAAAATTCTTCAGATCGAAATTCATCGTGATGCGGACATGGAGAAACAGGAACCAATCCCCTGTCCTGACTCTTTGATTCTGCAGGAACTTGATAATATTATCAGCACAAAGCCTGATGAACTGAAGAACCTGGATCAGCATCTGGCCAAACTGCTACATGCGCCCCAGCTGGAAGACCTGACGGCATCCTTGCGCGATGGAGAAGTACGTAAATCGACCGAGAAGTCACCCGACAAAAAGCTGCGAGACGAACTGGCTCTGGAGCTGGAAAGTATCGGCATTCCAACCTTCCCTGAGCAATATCTCTATTTTCTGGAACAGCCGGAGATTGTCACGTACAATTTCTCTCCACCATTAACTGTTGTCAGTGAATTGCTGGGGCAGATTGAACTGGAAGATGCCAACGGCAGCAAACTGCAGGTTTACGGTGAGGAACTGGCTGGAGCACTGCAACTATGCGCCCAACTGGGAAAATCGGAAGCCGAGCTTCCCAAAGACAGAAACCAGTTAGCCGTTCTACAGCAACAATATTGGAAAGATCTTGGCCAGCTGAAAAAACAGCTCAACAGTCTTTGCCACAGCCGCTTAAAAAGTCCGCTGGCGGCAAAAAAACTGGCAAGAAAGGTCTGGAAAAAACTGAATCTGCCCAAGGTCGATTGATTTCGGCTGCAGCATTTCATGGAGCATAAAATGCAAATTTTATTACACATATGCTGCGCAAACTGCGCCATTTACCCCGTCAAAGTTATGCGCGAACAGGATCATCAACTCGCGGGATACTTCTACAACGACAATATTCATCCCTACCAAGAATTCAAGAAACGACTGGAAACGACCAAAGAATATGCTGCCGCAGTCGACCTGCCGGTCACGTACGATGAAGAATATCGCTTGGAGGAGTTTCTCGCTGCGGTTGCCCAGGAATCGGAAAACCGCTGTGAATACTGTTATCGTTCCCGCCTGCTGGCAACAGTCAAAGAAGCCAAGCGGCAGGGCTTTGAAGGCTTCACCACCACCCTGCTCTACTCGCGCTACCAAAGACACCAGGAAATTATCGATTACGGACGCGAGCTGGCGCAGGCTTATGGTTTAACATTTCACTATGAAGATTTTCGCAGTGGCTGGAATGAAGGAATACAAATATCCAAAGAGATGGGGTTGTACCGGCAGCAATACTGCGGTTGCATCTACTCGGAAAAAGATCGCTACTACCGCAAGAAAAAATAAGCCAAAGGTCGCAGAACGCTTGCAGCAATTGAACACGACACTGAAACTGTTATAATTTTTACAGGTTTTCCAATTTACCGTTACAGGAGGTTGCCATGTTGGAGATTGTCGAAAAAACTTTGCTGGCCGGAATCGGTGCTGTTTCCCTGACCCAGAAAAAAGCAGAAGAACTGATTGATGATTTAAAGGAAAAGCTCAACCTGTCTGAAGACGAAGGCAAAAAGCTGCTGGATAAACTGCAGGATGCCGCCAAAGAGAGCCAGAAGAAACTGGAAGACATGGCCCGTGAAGAGGTGAAAAAAGCCTGTGAGCGCGTCGGCGTGGTCACTGAAGAGGACGTCGCCGGGCTGAAGAAGAAAGTGGCCGAGCTGGAAAAACAACTAAAAGCAATGAACAAATAGATCACTGGAACCGCATGCTGCCCATTACCCGGATCAACCGTAACATCAGATCGCTGAAACGTTACCGTCAGGTTCTCGGAATCCTGATTCAGTACGGTTTCGGCCATATCGTTGAACAGCTCAACATCGATTATTATGTTGAGCTGGGCAAGCGGATTGTTTCGCTCGGAACTGCATCTCGCGAACTGGAGCGTTTGTCTCAGGCGGAGCGCATGCGACTGGCCCTGGAAGAACTAGGGCCAACCTTTATCAAGCTGGGGCAGCTGCTCTCCACCCGCCCCGACGTTGTCCCTGCTGAATACCTGGATGAGCTGAAAAAGCTGCAGGACCGCGTGCCGGCAGTCGATAGCGATCTGATTCGGGCCCAGCTGCATCTGGAACTGGGACAACCGGTCGAGGATCTGTTCGAATCCTTTGAACCAACCCCGATCGCGACCGCCAGCATCGCCCAGGTTCACCGTGGCAGGTTGAAAACCGGCGAGCAGGTGGCGCTGAAAATTCGCCGTCCGAACATCGAATCGGTCATCGAGACAGATGTCGATATCCTGATGGGGCTGGCCTACCTGGTCGACAAACACCTGCCGGGCGGCGAAATGTACGACCCGATCGGGCTGGTCAAAGAGTTCCGTCGCACGATCTACCGGGAACTCGATTTTTCCCGTGAAGGCCGTACCATAGATCGCTTCTCAAGCAATCTCGAAGACAATGAGCATGTTCGCATCCCCAAAGTTTACTGGGAGTATTCAGGGCGTAGCGTGCTGACGATGGAGTACCTGTCGGGCATCAAAATCTCCAATGTCGATGAACTGTTGCGAGAAGGATATGACCCGAAGCTGATTGCACGTCATGGTGCCACAACTTTCCTTGAACAGGTTTTCGAACACGGCTTTTTCCACGCAGATCCCCACCCCGGGAACCTGCATATTCTACCTGGCAATGTCATCTGCATTTTTGATTTCGGTATGGTGGGGCGCCTCGACGATGACCTGAAGTACCAGCTGACCGAGTTGCTGTTTGCGGTGCTGAAACGTGATGTCGACCACATCATCTCGCAACTCCTCTACTCCGGCGAACTGGTCGATGAATCGAACGTCAAGAACCTGAAGCGTGACCTGGCCGAATTTATTGATGATTATTACGATGTGCTGCTACAGGATCTGAAAGTCGGCAAGATGCTGATCGACTTTATCGAAATCCTGACAGAGTACCGTATCAAGTTCCCTTCCAACCTGATGTTGCTGTCCCGTTCCCTGATCGCCATGGAAGGGATCGGCCGCCAGCTCGACCCGGAGTTCAACATGGTCGAGCACCTGCGTCCCTTTACCGAGAGAATCGTCAAAGAACGCTACTCACCAGCGAACCTGTCGAAAGAACTGTCAAAAACAGTTCAGTCATACCAGTCGCTGGGAAAAAGTCTGCCGCGCGACATCAAGGAATTTATCAACCGGGTCAATCGGAACAAGTTCAAAATCGACCTGGAGCATCGCGGGTTGGAGCGGATGATCACTGACCTGGACAAATCGACCAACCGGATCTCGTTCAGCATGGTGATCGCCGCGCTGATCATCGGCTCTTCGCTGATCATGCAGACCGACAAAGGTCCAATCCTATTCGGCTTCCCGGTGCTTGGCCTGTTTGGTTACACTGTCGCCGGCTTTCTCGGTTTCGGTCTGGCTATAGCTATCCTCCGCTCCGGCCGCATGTAGCCCTTGCAGTTGTGGCGGTTTCGGCACACTCCTCGAACTCTTTTGCGGTTGCAGACGCAACAGTCTGTAATATCAGCCACCAGCCCTCTTTGAATAATTCATAAAATCCAACAAGTTAAAAACTAAGAATTAGTGGCACATTCCTTGCTAAAATACTATTCTGGATTTTTTAAAAACTTGATTGGATAGATAGATGATTCTGCAACGCACCATTGAAAAAAGTATTACTATTTCGGGAATCGGTCTGCACTCCGGCGCTCGTATCAATCTAAAACTGCGACCGGCGGAAGCGAATACCGGTATCGTGTTTTATCGTACCGACGGCGAACAGACCATCGCGATTAAAGCTTCGCACGAAAATGTTGTCGATACCCGCATGGCGACCGTTATCGGCAGCCAAGGTGCAACCGTATCTACGATTGAGCATTTCATGGCGGCCCTGTCAGCATTCGGTATTGACAACCTGAATGTCGATATTGACGGACCTGAAGTTCCGGTACTGGATGGCAGTGCAGCTCCCTTTATTCGAGAAATTCAGCAGGCAGGCATCAAAGCTTTGCCACAAAGCCGCAAGTTTATTGCCATTCGCAAGCCGCTGGAAATTATTGAAGGGGAAAAACGGATCAGCATCATCCCGTCCCGCTTCTTTCGTATCACCTTTGATATCGCTTTTGATCACAAAGCAATATCGGTCCAGCAGTACAGCATGAAGTTCACCACTGAGAACTTCTGTAAAGATATTGCCTCCGCACGGACTTTCGGTTTCCTGCAAGAAGTCGAATACCTCAAGGCGAACGGTTTGGCGCGCGGGGGCTCCCTGGAAAATGCTGTTGTTATCGACAATGACGGCGTCATGAACCCTGAGGGCCTGCGCTATCCTGACGAATTCGTCCGGCACAAGATCCTTGATGCGTGCGGGGACTTCAGCCTGATCGGCCACCCGATTCTTGGACACATCCGCGCATTCAAGGCAGGGCACGACCTGAACGCCAAGATGGTACAAACCATTCTCGAGCATCCATCTCACTGGACTTATGTGGAGTTCAGCGAGCAAGCGGTGCGAGAAGCCCGCAGGGCCAACGCCGGCGCATTTGCCATCGACCTGGCGTGGAGTAAAGCCTAAGCTTCACCAGCATTTCAAAGGCAGCCTTTCCGGCTGCCTTTTTTTATCTCTGTGCAGAACCGACACTGCTCTTGTGTTGTCGCCCTGTATTCAATAAAATCAGCTCTCTGTCGATTTAAGCGGAAAGCATCTGATGAACCAAGCAAACGATAAGATCACGAAACTGAAAAAACCGCGCCGCAGAGCCCGAGAATGGGTTTTGCTGATTCTTATTGTTTTGGTTCTTGTTTTGATACCACAGCTGGAAACCGAGCTGATCGACCTGTCCTCTCAGTTGCCGATCAGCAACAACATCATTGCACTTGGACTGATCAACCTGAACATACTGCTGGTTCTGTTGTTCCTGTTCCTGATCTTCCGCAACCTGTTCAAACTGATGCTGGAAAGACGACGGGGAGTTCCGGGCGCGAAGCTTCGCAGTAAACTCGTCGGCGCCTTTATTGCGCTGTCACTGGTTCCAACGATGCTGTTGTTCTTCGTTTCAGCCGGTTTTATCAGCAATAGTATCGATAACTGGTTTAACGCCCAGGTCGAGAACGCCCTTGATGAGTCACTTAACGTCGCCCAAACTTTTTATCGCAACTCGGAAGCAAACGCCCTCTATTATGCCGATCAACTGGCGCAGCAGATCAAACAGGGCAAGCTCCTGAACGAGGAAAATCTGCCGCAACTCAGGCAGCTGATCAAACTGAAGCAACAGGAATACAATCTGGGTATCGTCGAAGTTTTCTCTGCCACTCACGAAGAGCTGGTTCGTGTTGCCAACCCGAAACTACCAATTATCAAAATCACCTCAGCAACCTCCGACCCGGTACGGGAAGGCTTGCAAGGTGTGCGTTTTTCCCAGATTTCACCAGTTGGCCAGGCCGACTTGATCCGCGGTATCGTGCCAGTCCAATCGAATTGGAATCCCAAGGATATCGTCGGGGTGGTGGTGGTTAATTACTATGTTCCCTACTCTCTGATAAACAAAATCAAGGAGATTGCCAGCTCGGTTGATCAGTACAAAACCACAAAACAGATAAAGGGAGAAATCCAGCAAGGCTACGTTATCATCCTGCTGCTGATTGCTCTGATCATCATCTTTCTCGCCACCTGGTTCGGATTTCACCTTGCACGCGGGATCACTGTGCCGATTCAAGAACTGGCCGAAGCGACCAGCCGGGTTGCCTCGGGCGATCTTGACATTCAGCTGGAAACCCGCAGTACCGACGAAATCGGAACACTGGTGAAGGCCTTCAACACCATGACGACCGACTTACGGCAGGGGCGCATCGAAGTTGAAGCGGCAAATCTAGAACTGCAGAATTCCAACACAGAACTGGAGCAACGCCGTAATTACATGGAGATCGTGCTGGCAAATGTCACTGCAGGTGTTGTTTCCGTCGATCGCTATGGCCGCCTGACAACCGTCAACAAGTCGGCAGAAAATCTGCTCCATTTTAAAGCGGAAAAGATTGTCGGTGAGGATTTCCGCAAAGTTATTCCGTCGCCATACATGCCACAAATCATGGAACTCCTGAAAGAGCTGTTCTACTCTGAAAAGGGAACGATTCGTCAACAATTGACCATTCCAATTGGCAACGAAAAGTATACTCTGCTGATCAACCTGACAACCCTGCGAGATGACCAGGGTAATTTCATGGGAACAGTTGCTGTGTTTGACGACCTGACCCAGCTGTTCAAAGCTCAGCGAATGGCTGCGTGGCGTGAAGTTGCCCGGCGCATAGCTCACGAAATCAAAAACCCGCTGACACCGATCCAGCTCTCTGCACAGCGGCTACGCAGACGTTATCTCTCCCGCTTTGAAAGTGAAGACAACGTCTTCGACGATTGTACTCAGATGATCAGTCGACAGGTCGACGAGCTGAAAAATCTTGTCAACGAATTCTCTAACTTCGCTCGCATGCCAGCGACTAAGCCGACCCCGAATAACCTGAATGAAATTGTCAACGAGTGTCTGATTCTCTATCAGGAGGGGCATAAAAACATCGCCTTCTCCAAGTCACTGGACAAGAATCTACCAACGTCAAACCTCGACCGCGAGCAGATCAAACGAGTGATTATCAACCTGCTTGAAAATGCAGTCGCAGCCCTTGATGACAAGGGCAAAATCGGCATTGAATCGATCTATAACCCGGAACTTCAAATCATTACGCTGACGATTTCAGATAACGGAACCGGCATCCGCGATGAAGATAAACCGCGCTTATTTGAACCTTATTTTTCCACTAAGAAAACCGGGACCGGATTGGGCTTAGCGATAGTTTCGACTATCATTTCTGACCATAACGGCTATATTCGTGTCAGGGACAACAGCCCGAAAGGGTCACGCTTCATTATCGAGTTGCCGGCAAATATTTCCTGATCACAACGACTGCACAAGGAGTCAAAGATACTGATGAAAAGTATCCTGATTGTTGACGACGAAATCAGCATCCGCCAGAGCCTCGAGGGAATACTTGAGGACGAAGGCTTTCAAACGGCTTTCGCCGCAACTGGCGAAGATGCCATCAATTTGATTCAGGAAGAAGACCCAGACCTGGTCCTGCTCGATATCTGGATGCCAGGAATTGATGGACTTGAAACGCTGAAGCGTATTAAACATCAGCGTCCGAACCAGTTGGTCATCATGATGAGTGGCCACGGGACTATTGAAACGGCTGTTAAAGCAACCCGCCTAGGTGCGTACGATTTTATTGAAAAACCGCTTTCACTGGAGAAGGTCTTACTGTCCATTCAGAACGCGATGAAAATCGGCCAACTGGTTGCTGAAAACCAGGCCTTGAAAGAGAAGATTAATCGTGACTACGAAATGATCGGTGAGAGCCCTGCCATCGCCAAACTGAAAAAGCAGATTGCAATTGCAGCCCCCAGTTCCGGCTGGGCATTGATCACAGGAGAAAACGGTACCGGTAAAGAATTGGTCGCCCGTGCTATCCATAGCCAGTCAACGCGTCATGGGAAACCGTTTGTCGAAGTCAACTGTGCCGCTATTCCCGAAGAACTGATCGAATCGGAACTGTTCGGCCACGAAAAAGGATCCTTTACCGGAGCGACAGCTGCCCGTAAAGGTAAGTTTGACCAAGCCAACGGGGGAACCCTGTTTCTTGACGAAATCGGCGATATGAGCCTGAAAACCCAAGCAAAAATCTTACGCATTCTACAGGAGCATAAATTTGAGCGTGTAGGTGGCAACCGTACCATTGAGGTCGATGTACGGGTCATTGCGGCGACGAACAAAGATCTCGAAGAAGAAATAAAGGAAGGAAATTTCCGCGAAGACCTTTACTTCCGTCTCAATGTCCTTCCTTTTACCGTTCCGCCACTGCGCGAACGCAAGGAAGATATTCCGAGGCTCACAAAACATTTTCTGCAATACTTCTGCAGCAAAGAGAGCCGCGAAATCAAATCGATGGAAAAAGGCGCCCTTGAGAGTCTGATCAGCTACAATTGGCCCGGTAACGTTCGTGAGCTAAAAAACCTGATTGAAAGGCTGGTGATCATGACACCGGAGCATATCATCCGTATGGCTGACCTGCCCCATGCCATCACCAAAGGAGCACCGGTTAAAGCCACCAGCACCAATGCCATGGGAGAAATGCCTGATTCATACCGCGAAGCAAAAGAGCTTTTTGAAAAGCAATTCTTGCTGGAAAAGCTGAAAAAGAACAACTGGAACATTTCCCGAACGGCTGAAGAGATCGGCTTGGAACGTTCTAACCTGCACCGCAAAATCAAGACCTACGGAATTGAGCCTAATAAAGCTTAAAGGAAAATAGAGCCAGAACAAAAAAGCTCCGAGTGCATAAGTGCCGGAGCTTTTATTTGTCTTCGGCGGCGGAAGTATTAGCAGTATAGAAACAAAAAAAGCCCCCAACCGTAAGGTTGAGGGCTTCAAAATAATTTCGGCGGCGACCTACTTTCCCACATCGTCTCCAATGCAGTATCATCGGCGCTGTAGGACTTAACTTCTGTGTTCGGGATGAGAACAGGTGTGACCCCTACGCTATAACCACCGAAAACCGTAAACTGGTTTTCAATCGCTATACGACTTGTAGATTACTCTTTGCGATAACTTTTAAAGGGGGTGGGGGAGAGGAAAACCTCTCCCCACATCCCAACAAAAAACTATTATGGTCAAGCCTCACGGTCAATTAGTACTGGTAAGCTAAACACATTACTGTGCGTACACATCCAGCCTATCAACGTTGTAGTCTCCAACGGACCTTCAGGGGGTAAACCCCAGGGAGATCTCGTCTTGAGGTGGGCTTCCCGCTTAGATGCTTTCAGCGGTTATCCTTTCCGAACGTAGCTACCCTGCGATGCGGCTGGCGCCACAACAGGAACACTAGTGGTTCGTCCATTCCGGTCCTCTCGTACTAGGAACAGATCCTCTCAAATCTCCTACGCCCACGGCAGATAGGGACCAAACTGTCTCACGACGTTTTAAACCCAGCTCGCGTACCACTTTAATTGGCGAACAGCCAAACCCTTGGGACCGACTTCAGCCCCAGGATGTGATGAGCCGACATCGAGGTGCCAAACCTCCCCGTCGATGTGAACTCTTGGGGGAGATAAGCCTGTTATCCCCGGAGTACCTTTTATCCGTTGAGCGACGGCCCTTCCATACAGAACCGCCGGATCACTAAGACCTGCTTTCGCACCTGCTCGACGTGTATGTCTTGCAGTCAAGCTCCCTTATGCCTTTGCACTCTTCGGCTGGTTTCCAATCAGCCTGAGGGAACCTTCGCGCGCCTCCGTTACCGTTTAGGAGGCGACCGCCCCAGTCAAACTACCCACCAGGCAGTGTCCCCGATCCAGATAATGGACCTAGGTTAGACATCCAGAAGAACAAGGGTGGTATTTCAAGGGCGACTCCACCGACACTAGCGTGCCAGCTTCAAAGTCTCCCACCTATCCTACACATGCTGTCCCGAATATCACTGCCAAGCTGTAGTAAAGGTTCACGGGGTCTTTCCGTCTTGCCGCGGGTAGACGGCATCTTCACCGCCAATTCAATTTCGCTGAGTCCCTGGTTGAGACAGTGCGGAAGTCGTTACGCCATTCGTGCAGGTCGGAACTTACCCGACAAGGAATTTCGCTACCTTAGGACCGTTATAGTTACGGCCGCCGTTTACCGGGGCTTCGGTTCAATGCTTCGCTTGCGCTAACACATCCCCTTAACCTTCCGGCACCGGGCAGGCGTCACACCCTATACGTCCTCTTACGAGTTTGCAGAGTGCTGTGTTTTTAGTAAACAGTCGCTACCGCCATTTCTCTGCGACCCCCTTCGGCTCGGGGAGTAAATCCCTTCACCTAATGGAGGCACACCTTCTCCCGAAGTTACGGTGTTATTTTGCCGAGTTCCTTAACCAGAGTTATCTCAATCACCTTGGCATTTTCTGCCCGCCCACCTGAGTCGGTTTTCGGTACGGTCTCTTATAATCTGAAGCTTAGAGGCTTTTCTTGGAAGCATGGGATCAATCACTTTATGAGCTTAAAGCTCTCGTCATCACGTCTCGATGTTTAATAGGAAAGCGGATTTACCTGCCTTCCCCACCTACTCGCTTAAACCGGGACGTCCAACACCCGGATGACCTACCCTTCTCCGTCCCCCCATCGCAATTATAAGAGGTACAGGAATATTAACCTGTTTCCCATCGACTACGGCTTTCGCCCTCGCCTTAGGGGCCGACTAACCCTTCGCAGATTACCTTTACGAAGGAAACCTCGGGCTTACGGTGTGTGGGTTTCTCACCCACATTTTCGCTACTCATGTCAGCATAAGCTCTTGTAGTTCCTCCAGCGCTCCTTACGGTACACCTTCAGCGGTCGCTACAATGCTCCCCTACCACTTGTACAAAGTACAAATCCGCAGCTTCGGTACTGTGCTTGAGCCCCGTTACATTTTCGGCGCAGGCCCACTCGACCAGTGAGCTATTACGCTTTCTTTAAAGGGTGGCTGCTTCTAAGCCAACCTCCTGGTTGTTTATGCATTCCCACAACCTTTCCCACTTAGCACAGATTTAGGGACCTTAGCTGGCGATCTGGGTTGTTTCCCTCTCGACTACGGACCTTATCACCCGCAGTCTGACTCCCGTACAGACGTTCCCGGCATTCGGAGTTTGATTAGGTTTGGTACCCTGGTGAGGGCCCTAGCCCATTCAGTGCTCTACCTCCGGGACGATTCATACGAGGCTATACCTAAATATATTTCGGGGAGAACCAGCTATCTCCGAGTTTGATTAGCCTTTCACTCCTATCCACACGTCATCCCCTCAGTTTTCAACCTAAGTGGGTTCGGTCCTCCACGACGTGTTACCGTCGCTTCAACCTGCACATGGATAGATCACTCGGTTTCGGGTCTACTCCCAGCAACTATGGCGCCCTATTCAGACTCGCTTTCGCTGCGGCTCCACCTAACGGCTTAACCTCGCTACTGAGCGTAACTCGCTGACTCATTATGCAAAAGGCACGCTGTCACACCTGATATACATGGTGCTCCAACTGCTTGTAGGCATACGGTTTCAGGGTCTATTTCACTCTCCTCATCGGAGTTCTTTTCACCTTTCCCTCACGGTACTATGCGCTATCGGTCATCGAGGAGTATTTAGCCTTGGAAGATGGTCCTCCCAGATTCCCACAGAATTTCACGTGTTCCGTGGTACTCGGGGACACCCTAGAGTGAATCATGGTTTCGTTTACGGGGCTATCACCCACTATGGCGGCACTTTCCAGAGCCTTTAACTACCAATCATCAATCCCACATCGGGGCCCCACAACCCCGAAACCACCGTAGTAGTTTCGGTTTGGGCTAATCCGCGTTCGCTCGCCGCTACTAGCAGAATCTCAATTGATTTCTTCTCCTACAGGTACTTAGATGTTTCAGTTCCCTGCGTTCGCCTCATACACCTATGTATTCAGTGCATGATGACGGGGCATAATCCCCGCCGGGTTTCCCCATTCGGACATCTCCGGATCAAAGCCTGTTTAGCGGCTCCCCGAAGCTTATCGCAGCTTACCACGTCCTTCATCGCCTCTCGATACCAAGGCATCCGCCGTACGCCCTTAGTAGCTTGACCATAAATAGTCTTTTACTAAGTACTTACTTTGCTTTTACCTTTACTTGTATATCGCTTGCTCATCATTGCCTCATCACAAGAACAATGATGTCTCTTAAATCTATCAGTCGTATGCAATTGTCAAAGAACAAATAATCTTACGTAATATGGTGGAGGTGAACGGGATCGAACCGATGACCTCCTGCTTGCAAGGCAGGCGCTCTCCCAACTGAGCTACACCCCCGAATTGATCTGGTGGGCCAGGGAGGACTTGAACCTCCGACCTCACGATTATCAGTCGTGTGCTCTAGCCAGCTGAGCTACTAGCCCACATCCACACATATCCGTGTTATTCGTTGTTTTCAAAGAACACAAAACCCCTTCCACCGAAGAGGCCTGGTCTCTCAAAACTAAATAGCAGACTAAGAACTTATAAAGATTCTGTCGTTTTGGCTTGGCCTTCGTGTTGCCACGAAGCAAGCTCCTTAGAAAGGAGGTGATCCATCCGCACCTTCCGGTACGGATACCTTGTTACGACTTCACCCCAGTTACCGATCATACCATAAACGGCTGCCTCCCGAAGGTTGGCCCACCGGTTTCCGGTACAATAGACTCCCGTGGTGTGACGGGCGGTGTGTACAAGGCCCGGGAACGTATTCACCGCGTCATGCTGATACGCGATTACTAGCGATTCCAACTTCATGGAGTCGAGTTGCAGACTCCAATCCGAACTGAGACCGGCTTTTTGGGATTAGCTCCACCTCGCGGTATCGCTGCCCTTTGTACCGGCCATTGTAGCACGTGTGTAGCCCTGGATATAAGGGCCATGAGGACTTGACGTCATCCCCACCTTCCTCCGGCTTAACACCGGCAGTCTCCCTAGAGTGCCCAACTAAATGATGGCAACTAAGGACAAGGGTTGCGCTCGTTGCGGGACTTAACCCAACATCTCACGACACGAGCTGACGACAGCCATGCAGCACCTGTCACCGATCCAGCCGAACTGACCACTATGTTTCCATAATGTACGATCGGGATGTCAAACCCAGGTAAGGTTCTTCGCGTTGCGTCGAATTAAACCACATGCTCCACCGCTTGTGCGGGCCCCCGTCAATTCCTTTGAGTTTTAGCCTTGCGGCCGTACTCCCCAGGCGGAATACTTAATGCGTTAGCTGCGGCACTGCAGGAGTGGTTACCCGCAACACCTAGTATTCATCGTTTACGGCGTGGACTACCAGGGTATCTAATCCTGTTCGCTCCCCACGCTTTCGCATCTCAGCGTCAGTATTGGTCCAGAAAGCCGCCTTCGCCACTGGTGTTCCTCCGAATATCTACGGATTTCACTCCTACACTCGGAATTCCACTTTCCTCTCCCATACTCAAGACCGCCAGTATCCAATGCACTTCCGGGGTTGAGCCCCGGGCTTTCACATCAGACTTAACAGTCCGCCTACATGCTCTTTACGCCCAATAATTCCGAACAACGCTTGCACCCTCCGTATTACCGCGGCTGCTGGCACGGAGTTAGCCGGTGCTTCCTTTGCGGGTACCGTCATCACCATTACTGGCATTTCTTCCCCACTGACAGAAGTTTACGACCCAAAGGCCTTCATCCTTCACGCGGCGTTGCTGCGTCAGGGTT
>NZ_FQZT01000023.1 GCF_900142125.1 Malonomonas rubra DSM 5091 | reverse complement strand
TTCCATGAAAGATCGTTCCCGCAGTCACTGAGTGATGATGTTCGCAATGCCTGCAGAGATAAAGTCCTCTGGAACTCATCCAGTATTTATCGTGGCCGCAGCGGGTGCATTTAAATCCATCCGGCCAGCGAAGTTGAAGGAGATAGTCGAGACAGGCTTCTTCAGAATGGAACCTGCGGTCAAATTCAACTTCATTGTTTGGAAAATCTTCTATCATGGCTGGCCTCCTCTTTAAGATGAGACCAGTTTGTACCCACTACGTGACAGCTAATGTCTCAACTGGAGCGAAGTGGATAACCAGAAAGGTTTTTTTCGGCGAAACGCGCCGAATTAGCGGGGCTTTCATCGGAAAGCTTCGCTGATGGTTCCTTTACTGCGGTCGAGACCCAGTTCTTTTGCCCGCTTGCGGTCTGCCGGACGATGGCATTTTCGGTAGGCTTTGCCACTTCCACACCAGCAGGGATCGCTCCCTTGCAGATCCAGCATGCTGCGGGGATAATCTTCTGTCGTAGCCTGTTTGTTTCGGGTCAGAAGTTTCTTCCAGAACGGTTTCATGGCATCGATGCCCCTCGCTTGCTTCGTATTTTAACTCCCCCTATTAAAACACAAATTTCCCTATGAAGACACTGTCGGGTATGCCCTTTTACCCGATAAAACCCCGATAGCTCCCCTACGCTCCCCGATGAGTCAATGTTACGTTTTTTGCCAACGGGCGGTCCCTGCCCGTGGAGGTACAGGCGAAAAACAGTGGGCCACAAATCGAAGAGTTTTCTCGAAATTGGCTCTTTCCACCTGCAGCAATGGGTGACAACGACCTTATGGGAGGCAAGGAATGAAGGAAGAGAAAGGACATCAGGCGGATCGTCGTAAGTTTCTGGTTGGCATGGGTATCGCGGGCGCTGCTGCAACCGCAACTCTGGCTAGCCCGGCTTTGGCCGTAGCCGGCAACCGTTGCGAAACAAAGTGGGATCAGGAGCACGAGGTGGTGATTATCGGCTCCGGTTTTGCTGGCCTGGCTGCCGCGATTCAGGCCAAGCGACTCGGCGCCAAGAGTGTGGTTATTTTTGAAAAGATGGCGGTTTTCGGTGGTAACTCAGCGGTCAATGGTGGCCTGTTCGCAGCGCCCAATACCGCTTTGCAGAAAAAAGAAGGGGTCAAGGATTCCCCGGAGAGAATGGCCGCAGATCAAGCCAAGGCTGGCCGCGGAATCGCCAATGAAGAACAGCTTCTGCATGTTGCCAAGCGGGCCAACGAAGCCCTGCAGATGACCATTGATGCTGGTGCTGAATACTTCCCTTACCTGCAGCAGCTTGGTGGCCACTCGGTCCCTCGGACCTACCAGACCACCGTTGCGGTCGGCTCCGGAATTACCCAGCCGCTGCTTAACGAGTGTAAAAAACTGGGCGTTCGCCTGGTAAACCGGACCAAGTTTGAGAGCCTGATCTTCGACGACAAAGGCAAGGTTGTCGGCGCCAAGATCCGCGAAGGTTATTATTTCGGCCGTGGCAAAGAAGGCAGCCCGGTTAATGTCCGCGCTGCACGTGGTGTGCTGATCGCCACCGGTGGTTTTGCCCGCAACGTTGGTCTGCGCTCCGCTCAGGATCCGACCCTGACCGCCGAAGTCGGTTCGACCAACCCGCCGAACGCGACCGGCGAAGGTTTGCTCGAGCTGTTCAACGTTGGTGCCGTACCGGTGCACATGGCTCACATCCAGACCGGCCCCTGGGCTTCGGCTGACGAAGACGGCTTCGGTTATGTCTCCAATTACTCGATCTACAACTTCGCTCACTCGATTTCGGTCTTCCCGAAAACCGGCCGTCGTTTCATGAACGAGATTGCCGATCGTAAGACCCGCGCCGATGCCCAGCTGCAGTGCCGCGACGATAACGGCAACCCGCTGCCGCCGGTCACCATCACCAGCTACGAGCACGCCAAGCAGCACCCGACTATGAAGAAGGTTCTCAAGTATGGTGTCGGCTGGAAGTTCGACACCGTCGAAGATCTGGCCAAACATCACAACATTCCGGTCAAGGCCCTGAAGCAGCAGATCGAAGAGTACAACGGCTACGTCAAGAAGGGTGTTGACGAGCAGTTCGGCAAGCCGATGGCCAAAGCCAAGGACAAGTACCTCAAGGCGCCGTTTGTTACCGTCCGTAACTGGCCGAAGGTCCACTACTGCCAGGGTGGCGCTCTGACTGACGTTGAAGCCCGTGTCATCGATTCCAGCACATGGAAGCCGATTCCAGGCCTCTATGCCGCCGGCGAAGTTGCAGGTGGCATGCACGGTGTCAGCCGTCTCGGTAGCTGCTCAATTCCCGATTGTATGGTCATGGGGATGACTGCCGCTGAAAACATGATGAAGTCTTGATCAGAGTCGATAAGGAGAAAAAAATGATGTCATATAAAAAATTGATGTTTGCAGTGCTGCTCGTTTTTATCGCCTGCACTGTTCAGGCGCAAGAGACGCTCAAGCAATTCGACGGAATCAAGGGCAGAAGCTACCATGCCGATTTTTATGACGGCAAATCCTGTGATTCCTGCCACGACAGCAAGAAGCCTTTGAACCTGCCGGCAGACGACGCCTGCCTGTCCTGTCACGATCTGGACGATCTGATCAAAGCGACCGAGCGGGCAAAAGACGAAATGGGCCAGAACCCGCATAACAACATGCACTTCGGCAAGGACGTGCCCTGTATGGAATGCCACGGTGAGCACCAGCCGCGGGAGCACATGTGCCAGGGCTGTCACTCCTTCAAGTACAAGAAATTCAAGCAGTAAACAGAAATTGCAGCCCGGCCTACTCTGCCGGGCTGCACCATTTTAAGGAGCAAAAAATGTTCGGACTGGGTACGCAGGAGCTTCTCATTATTCTGGCCCTGGTGATGGTGGTCTTTGGCGCAGGCAAATTGCCGCAGGTTGGAACTGCACTGGGCAAGGGTATTCGCAACTTTAAAGCAGGCGTCAGTGACGCTGGTGAAGAGATCGACAAACTGGAAGAGCCACGGGCCTGAAAAGGGGTTTGGTAATGAAAATGGCAACCATCGAAGCGGCACTGGGAGATTTGCGCCAGGGGAAAATGATTATCCTGGTTGATGATGAGGACCGGGAGAACGAAGGTGATCTGGTTCTGGCGGCGGAATATGCGACACCGGAAGCGATCAACTTCATGGCCAAGGAAGGCCGCGGCCTGATCTGCCTGACCCTGACTGAAGAGCGTGCTGACCAACTGGATCTGCCGCCGATGGTGGTTGAGAATACAGCATCTTTCAGCACCGCTTTCACCGTTTCCATTGAAGCCAAACAGGGCGTGACTACCGGGATTTCAGCGGCTGATCGGGCACACACCATCCAGATGGCCGTTGCTGATGACAGTGGTCCCGATGATCTGGCCAGACCAGGTCACATCTTTCCTCTACGTGCCAAAGATGGTGGTGTGATGGTGCGTACCGGCCAGACCGAAGGCTCCGTCGACCTGATGCGCTTGGCTGGACTGAAGCCGGCTGGGGTGATTTGCGAGATCATGAATGACGACGGCAGTATGGCCAGGCGGCCGGAGCTGGAACTGTTCGCTGCTAAGCATGAACTGAAAATCGTCACCATTGCCGATCTGATTGCTTATCGTTTGCGTGAAGAATCACTGATAACCCTGGCGGCAGAGACAAAACTGCCGACCCGTTACGGCGAGTTCCGTCTCTGCGTCTTTGAGGATATGCAGAGCAAGGATCAGCATATAGCACTGATCAGAGGTGAGATCAACAGCGGCAAACCGATAATGGTGCGGGTCCATTCCGAGTGCATGACCGGCGATGTTTTCCGCTCCAAGCGTTGCGATTGCGGCGATCAGCTGCAGACCGCCATGGTGCGGATCGCTCACGAAGGCAGCGGGGTGCTACTCTACATGCGCCAGGAAGGGCGCGGCATCGGGCTGGTCAACAAGCTCAAAGCCTACGCCCTGCAGGACCAGGGGCTAGATACTGTTGAAGCGAACGAGGCCCTGGGTTTCAAGGCTGATCTGCGCGATTACGGCATCGGCGCGCAGATCTTGCGCAGTCTCGGTGTGCAGCAGATCCGCCTGCTTACCAATAATCCGAAAAAAATCCGTGGCCTTGAAGGTTACGGTTTAGAGGTTGTCGAGCGGCTGGCGATCGAGATCCCGCCGCTGGCTGCCAACCGCAACTACCTGCAGACCAAGCAGCAGAAGCTGGGCCACATGCTGGAGAAAGTCGGCGGTTCTTTCCTGTACGATAGGGTCGGCTGAGCGACCCTTTTCAGAACGTGATGATTTCGTAGCCCGCTTCCATAAAACTGGCCAGGCTTGGATGCCCGAGCATTTCATTATTGAGCGGTAAGCCCTGCTCTTTGACGCCATCAAGTGCCCCCAGTTTGGCGGCGCAGGCCTGGCAAACGCAATCGATCAATCCTTTTTCACAGACCTCCCGGTACATTTTGCTGAAGGGGTGGCTGTCGTTGTTCAGCTCGTTGACGACTTTGACTGCTGCTCCTTCAACGACGAGCTTCACATCATAGCCTTTTTCATTCATGTCGAGAGCATTCAGCAGAACGTGGACGAAACACATCACTTCGCCGTTGAATGCAACTAAGGCAATTTTTTTCACAGAAATTCATAGCTGTCAGCAGGAGCTAGTATAGCAGGCTCTCTGTGTTTTTGCGCCATTCGGCAGGTCGCTTTTGAGCCATGAGATTATAAAATATTTATCAAAAAATACCCCGTATACGGAAAAGTTTAAATTACCGGTTATAATTTCTAAACAGCTCGAAAGATTCAGAAAATTACCCACGGGAGGGTTAATGATGGCAACGACAAGAAACAGGAAACCGGACCTTTCACTTAAGAATCACTTGGCGGAGGTCAAGCAGGGCAAGCGCTGTTTTGAGAATGCATTTCAAGCAGTGGCGCGGATGATTCTGGCTGAACCTATTCATAAAGTTGTGGTCAATGGTCGTTCGACTTACGACTTTGAAATTTTCCGCACCGGCAGTAAACACGCTATCGGCATGTACGACGAAATTAACAGTTTCGTTTCCTTCGTCAAGGACGCGGCCGAGGGGGGATCATCCAAAGAGATGGCCTATGTGCTGGTCGGTGAGCCGGGCAACGGTAAAACTTTCTTCGTTGAATATCTGTGTGCAAAGTATCGCGATTTTCTCTTCAAGCCTGAGAATCGCAAATACACATTCCGTTTTGTCGGCATGGATCAGCTGGGCAGTTACGGCAAAATCAGCACCATCGAATCACAAACCTATGAAGACCCCATGATTCTGGCAATGAACCTGGGTGAAACCAGAGAGCAGAGCATGCAGCTGCTGAGGAAAACATACGGTTTCACTGATGCTCAAATCGAAGAATTTTATGAAAATTACCGCCCTCTGGGGGCCTGTAGCGCTTACATGCTTGATGACCTTCGCCGCTTTACCGGTGGTAAAGTTGAGGATGTGCTGAAGTCTATTGAAATCATTCCGGTACCTTTGACAGAATCCCTCGGCACCGTCACCGGCAAGTATGCGGCAAAGGACAAAATCACCTCGAGCGCCGTCGACCTGCTCGGTGAGGAGTCGATTCAGCGGTTGCTGCACATCACCGACACCAACAATCCCTACCGTTTTGATTTGCGTCGTGGAGCACTGGCGCGGGTCGCCGGCGGTGGTATCCACTTCTCCGATGAGATTTACAAGAACAAGAAAGACCTGGTGCAGGTTTATCTCGGCGTCATCCAGAACCGGCTGATCGAGACCGACGGCTACAAATGGCCGATCGACACCCTGATTATTGCCACCAGTAACAACGCCGAATTCAACCGCTTCCTCGCCGAGAAGGAAGAGGCTCCGATCATCGACCGTTGCCGCATCTGCTATTTCGCCCACAACACTAACTACCTGATGCAGAAGGATCTGACCGACTACGCTATCGGCAGCGAAACCAAAACCACCCTGACCGGACAGGATCTGCATCAGGATCCGAACCTTAACTACGCGGCCAGTGTTGCTGTTGTGTTGTCTCGTTTGCCACGCAGCGAAAAGTTGACGCCGATCGAAACGATGAAACTGGCGGCCGGGGAGGTCGCTGGGGAGAAGAGCATCAAAACCCTGGCCGAGGTGATCGATATTCTCAACCAGGAGCCAGACATTACCAAGCGCTTCGGACAAAAGGGCCTCGGTCACCGGAATCTCGGGCGAGCAGTGCAGCTGCTGGTCGAAGGAACCGAGACCAATGAAGGTCAGTGTATGTTCGCCTATGATATTTTTAAGTCTATTGAGCGGGTGATTCTCGATTATGTTTCCGACAACAACGATCGCTCCAAGTATCTAGATGATTTGAAACTGGCTAAGACGCTCTATCGCGAACGGATCATGACCGAGATGTTCAATGCTTATATGGATGAGCCGCAGGCGATCCGCAAAGACGTGATGAACTACGTCAATATGATCATCGGGACCGATGCAGAAAACCTCGGTCCGGACAAAATGTGGAAATATCGCGACCCACAAAATGGTGAGCTGAAGGCGCTGAAGATCGATCAGCGCTTCATCCACAGTGTCGAGGAGCGCTTGGGCCTGAAAACCGAGGAGCAGCGCGAGACCTTCCGTACTTCGATCCGCAAGATTTACGGCCAGAAAATCTCGGTCGATGCTGGTTACGATTTCATGGACAACCTGGAGCTGGTCAAAGCGGTCACTGATGTGCGCTTGAAATCGGATATTGCTGGAGCCGGATCACTGGTCGGCGCATTGGCTAACCGGACCAACGAAGAGAACCAGAAACTCTACGACCGGATGATCGACACCATGTTGAACCAACTCGGTTACTGCAAAACCTGCGCGCAGAAGACCATTGAATATTTCTGTACCCAGGAAGATGAAGGCTGAGCCTGAGCATGAAAAAATCGCAGCGCGAAAAATATTATCAGCAACTGCAAAAAGAGGGGCGTCTGTCCGAACAGGACGAAAGCGTGCGCGCCGAGCTGGAAGATGATCAGCTGCATCTGATAGCCGGAGCGGAAAGTGATCCCGACCTGCCGCCGCTGGCTGACCTCTACAGCAGTAACGATTACGTCATGCTGCATGGCATGGAACCTGGCCTTGGTCCACTACACAGCAGCATTCGCAGCATCGATGACCTGCTTGATCGCGACAAAATCCGCGAGCAGGATGGTTTCCCGCGCAAAATCAAGATCGGCAAACTGGTTAAACCGGGGCGTCGGAACGAAGAGAAGGTCGTGGTGGTGCCGAGCACGGTGGAGGAGAAATTTATTCACGACAATCGTTTCCTTGAGCAGAGCGAAGGTGGCGGTGGCGGTGGAGGCCACGGTGATGGTGAAGAGGGTGAGGTGATCGGTGAGCAGCCGGTGCGCCAGGGTGGAGAAGGTGAAGGCACCGGTGCTGGGCAGGGCAAAGGCGGATCCCACGATGTTGATTCAAACGCTTACGATCTCGGCCGAATTCTGACCGAGAAGTTCCACCTGCCGAATTTAAAGGAGAAGGGCAAAAAGCGTTCGCTGACCCGTTACACCTACGATTTGACCGACAAGAACCGTGGTTTCGGCCAGGTCCTGGATAAAAAGGCGACCCTGCGGCAGATTCTGGAAACCAACATCGGTCTGGAGAACCTGCCGAAGATCGACGAGATCGATCCGACCAAGTTCCTGATTGCGCCGAAGGACAAAGTCTATCGCATTCTCTCGCGCGAGAAGGATTACGAATCGCAGGCAGTGGTCTTCTTCATTCGCGATTATTCCGGTTCCATGGCTGGCTTGGCGACCGAGTTGGTGGCGACACAGCATATTCTCATCTATAGCTGGTTGCTCTACCAGTATGCCGGCCAAGTGGAAACCCGTTTCGTGCTGCACGATACCGAGGCGATCGAAGCGGACGATTTTTACACCTACTACAACTCGAAAGTCGCTGGCGGCACCCAGGTCGCGGCCGGTTACCGTTTGATCAACAAGATCGTCGAGGAAGAGAGCCTGGCGACCGATTATAACATCTACGTGTTCCATGGCACCGACGGCGACGATTGGGACCGCGAGGGGCGTGAAACCATTCCCGAGCTGAAGAAAATGCTCGCTTACGCCAGCAGGATTGGCATCACCATCGCCGAGCACAAGTACGCGACTCCGGGTGGGACCGAGGTGCAGATGTATATCCGGCGTTCCGGGTTACTGGAGCAGGCTTCTGATCTGCTGCGACTGGATAACATGCGTGAGGATTCTTCGGAAGACCGGGTGATCGAGGGGATTCGCAAGCTTGTTTCGGAATAAACTAAAAAATTCCCTCCCCTTTGAGGGGGGAGGGTTAGGGTGGGGGTGAAGCTCGAACATCCCCCTCCCCTCAATCCCCTCCCTCCAGGGGAGGGGAAGGATATGGCCACCATATGCAACTGATAGATCAAAAAACGAAAAAGATCATGGAAGGCTGCAAGGAGCGGGCGTGGGCCGCTGGTCTTTCCTTTGATGAGGAAAGCCTGGAATATGTCGTCAGCAATCGCGACATGATCGAGCTGATGCCGAAGAACATGATCCCGACCCTGTACGATTACTGGGTGCATGACGTCGAGGTGCTCAAGGAGAAGGGTAAGTACGAGCTTTATCCGAGCAACCCTTATGAGACGGTAATCAACACCCGGCCGGCGATTTCCTTCTACAACGACAATAACCCTGACTGGCTCAACGTGATGATTTTCTATCACGTTATCGGCCACATCGATTTCTTCCAGAACAACCTCTATTTCCGCCACACCTGGGAGTACGATCTTGCCGGGCAGGCGCTGGCCGACAAGCGGCTGATCGGGCGGCTGCGCTCAGAGCATGGCCGCTGGGTCGATTACGTCATTGAGTTCGCCCGGGGTATCGATAATCTGGTTGGGTATCACGCCGAGCTGGCCAAGTACAACCGCACCGGTAACGGGTGCTCGTCGCGGATGGATTATTACTTTGACTACTTCCTACAAGCGGTCAAGCAGGTTACAACCAGCGAATATGTCAAGCAGGTCGAGGCGTTCAACGAGTATTCGGCCAAGCATGGCAAGAAGCTGGGAGAACAGGCTTTTTTTGCCGATGTGCAGAAAAAACATCCCGAGTTCGATGCCTCTTACGAGAAGTACCTGGACAAGTACGAGCCGGACAGCCCCGACCTGCTGCAGTTTCTTATTGATCACTCGCCGTTTTTGAACAAGGACGAGAACAAGTGGATGAAGTCGGTGCTGCAGATTGTTCGCACCACATCGATCTACTTCCAGCCGCAGATCCGCACCAAGATCATGAATGAGGGCTGGGCCAGCTACTGGCACGAGACCCTGTTCCTGCAGGATGACCGGATCGGCGGGCACGAAGTCAGCTATGCCCGGGTCAACTCGTCAGTCACTTCGATGCCACGTGTCGGTCTGAACCCTTATGCTCTCGGCATGCGTATGTTCTACAACCTTGAAGAAATGGCCGATCGTGGCTGCTACAGTTACGATTTTCGCCGCTTGAGCAATGCCGAAGCCCGCAAGCAGTTTGATCGGAAAACGGGAACCGGTCGTGATTTTATTTTCAAAGTGCGGGAAAATTTCTGTGATTTCACTTTTATCAACGATTTCGTCGATCAAGATTTCGTCGATAAGAACAACCTGTTTGTTGTTGGCCAGCGGCTGAATAAAGAGCGGATGACCTGGCAGTATTATGTGCGCAGCCGTAAGGCGGAGGCTTATCGGCAGATGCTGTTCGCTTCACTCTATCATCCGCCGGTGATCGAGATCGTTCCGGAGAAGTCGACTGATGGCTGCCTCTATCTGAACCATCGCCATGAAGGCAAGCCGCTAGTCAACGAGTATATCGCCAACACCATGCTCGGTATCGAGTATCTCTGGGGGAATCCGGTCAAGTTGGAGACGAACGAGGCCGAGGTGAAAGCCGGAAGTGAAACCAACGACGAGGAGGGACCGCAGGTGACCTGGCGGCGGGTGTGTTACACGATGAAAGATCGTCAGTTCAGCAGGGAGGCCCTTGAGACTGATGACTGAAGAGAAGAAAACGGCCATTGAGCTTGGCTCGAATATCGATATTGCCATGCAGCGCTTTCTGCATGTACAGCAGGGAGCACAGAACAGCGGGCTGATCAGCTTCGCCGAGTATCTTGAGCGGGCCGGGGAAAACCCGATCAGCGCTGTGCGCAATATCTTCCAGGTGTTCCACGACCTGATCAATGATTTCGTTGTTAAGGGGGTGGACGAATATCCGGATGACCCGGAGTCGATCGGTTACGCTGACTATGATACCAGCCAGTTGTTTGTCGAGGGCGCTGATAACCCCTTCTTTGCTGATCGGTTGTTTACCAACCGGCTGGTGACATTAGCCGAGAACTTCCGCCATGGCACCCAGCAGAATAAAATCTACATCTTCAAAGGGCCACACGGCTGCGGCAAGAGTACTTTCCTCGACAACCTGCTGAGAAAGTTCGAGCAGTACGCCAACAGCCCGGAGGGTTGCACGTACGAAGCAGTCTGGCGGCTTGACCGTGAGCTGCTCGGTAACTTTACGGAAAAGGAAACCGATCGTTTTCTCGGCAAACTGTCGAATCTGCTCGACGAGTACGAGCTGCGGCAGAGCGACCTGATCGAAGCGCAGAAGGTCGCCTACCAGGGGGATCAGTTTATCGAAGTGCCCTGTCCCAGCCATGACAGCCCGATCCTGATGATTCCGCGCGAATATCGCCGCTCTTTCTTCGACGACCTGTTCAAAAACGATGAGACCAAGTGGAAACTGTTTACCGAGAAACAGTATGAGTGGGTGTTCCGCGACTCCCCCTGTACCATCTGCACGCAGATTTACGAAGCCCTGCTCAGCCGGCTGAAAGATCCTCTTCAGGTGCTGCAGATGCTTTTCGCCCGGCACTATCGCTTTAATCGGCGACTCGGGGAAGGGATCAGCGTTTATAATCCCGGCGATAAAGCGATCAAACAGAATGTCTTGGGGAACGAGATGCTGCAGGGGCGGATCAACGGGCTGCTGCGTGACAGTAACCAGGTGCAGTACCTGTTCTCCAATTTCGCCAAGACCAATAACGGTATCTACTCGCTGATGGATATCAAGGGGCACAACGTCGAGCGCCTGCTCGAGCTGCACAACATCATCAGCGAAGGGGTGCACAAGGTCGAGTATATTGAGGAGAAGGTCAACTCCCTGTTCCTGGCACTGATGAATCCCGAAGATGAAGAGAGCATCAAGGATCTGCCATCACTCTCCGATCGCATTGAGTACATCAAAATTCCCTACATTCTTGATTTGCGCACCGAGGTGGAGATTTACCGCAACGCTTTTGGTCGTCATATCGACGACCGTTTCCTGCCGCGAGTGCTGCACAACTTTGCCCGGATTATCATTTCGACCCGCCTGAACCAGAGTTCCCCGGCGTTGATGGAGTGGATCGGGCACCCGGCCCGTTACAGCCGCTACTGCGACGAAAAACTGCAGTTACTGAAGATGGAGATCTACACCGGCAACATCCCCGAATGGCTGGATCAGAGCGACCGTAAAGGGCTGACGGCACGGCGCCGCCGACGGATCATCAACGAGTCGGAAAACGAAGGGGTTACCGGCTTCTCCGGCCGCGACTCGCTTCGTATCTTCGGCGAACTCTTTTCGACCTACGCCAAAGAGGGAGCAATGATCGATATGGCGACCCTCTGCAGTTATTTCCGCAAACATGAAGACTGGATGAAGCTGATTCCGGCCGGCTTTCTCGATTCCCTGTTGCACATGTACAACTACACCATCATGCAGGAGATCAAAGAGTCGCTCTATTATTACAATGAAGAGCAGATCTCCCGTGATCTGAAAAATTATATTTTTGCCGTTAATTTCGAGAAAGACAGCGAGGTTGACTGTATCTATACTGGAAATCGGCTGAAGGTCGATGAGAATTTCTTTGCCCCGATAGAGGCTCGTCTGCTGGCGAAAGATGCTGATCGTGAGCGGGTCCTGATGTTCCGTAAAAGCATTCAGAAGGAGTACGCCAGCCGCACCCTGACGCAGGAGCTACGGCTTGAAGGCAAGGAGATGACAGAGACCAAGCTTTACCAGAATTTGTATGAGCGCTACGTCCATCATTTAAAAGAGAAAGTGCTTGAACCTTTCCTCGAGAACGAGAACTTCCGTCGCGCGATCAAGGATTTCGGCAAGGAAGACTTTAAGACTTACGACAATCGTATCCGCAATGACGTAACTTTCCTAATGGACAACCTGTGCGAGAAGTTTGACTACTCGAGGCTTGGAGCAAAAGAGGTCTGTATCTATCTGATCGATAATGAACTGGCGCAGAAGTTTGCCAAGGAGTAGCGAGCTTCAGGCAACCCTGACACAGTTTTTACCAGCTTTTTTTGCCGCATAGACGGCAGTGTCAGCGGCCTTGATCAGCTGCTCCGGGCTCTGCATGGTAGCGTTGCGGGTTGCGACACCAACACTGATGCTTCCGTGCCAGGTGCCGTCGCCGGCCGCGATCTTCAATTCAGCAACCTTGCCGTGCAGCTGCTGAGCGATATGCTGAACTCCTTCCTCTCCTGTTTCGGGGCAGATGATCAGGAACTCGTCACCACCGAGCCGGCAGACAAAATCATCTGTCCTGACAGCGCCCTGAAGTTCTTTTGCCAGCCCGCGAAGAACCGCATCCCCTGCATCATGGCCGTAGGTATCGTTGATTTCTTTAAAATGGTCTGCATCGATCAGCATGCACGACAGAGGCAAGCCTTTCTCCTGGGCTTTCTGCCACAGCAATTCCAGCAGCAGCATTGCTCGACGACGGTTTGCGAGACCTGTCAGCATATCTGTTGATGCCTGTATTTCCAACTGCTGGTTGAGTTGCAGAAGCTCCTGGGTGCGTTCCGAAACCTTGGCTTCGAGGGTCTGGTTCAGATCACGCAACTCCTTGTTGCGCTGCGTGACCTGTGAGAACAAGTTATCGAGGGCCGTCAGCAGGAGATCCGCCGCTTGGTCAACCTCCTGCGCCTCTGTTAAATAGGCTTGTTCTGCCGCTTTACCAGACTCAACAGCCTGCAGCTGTCTTCCCATGCTCAGGTCGGTCCCGAGGATGTGATAGACCAGCCAATTGAGAAGAAAGTCGAACAGGTTTCGCTCACTGCTTTTCCCGGAAATGACATCGTTGTGCAGGGAGGAAACATCTTGCAGGAAGCCTTCATGCTCCTGCTTGTGAAGGCTGATGTGCCGGTCATCGAGATGGTTTCCCGCCATCAGCTCTTCTTCAGTTTTGAAGTGGTACTGAGTGTATGAGACCAGTTCGTCAAAGATTTTTTCCAGCTGTTCGAAGTCGACATTATTCTGCGATAGCAGGGACCCGAACTGGTTGGTAATATCGACCATGTGCTTGTGCTGTTTGTCGACGTCGGAAATTCCTGTTTCCAACTCTTTTTTCCACTGAAAAACGTCCATCTCACACCTTCCTGCCCATGCTCTGTGGTTTTCTGCAAAGTTTAAGAATAGCAGATAGATAGCTTTTGCGCGGAAGGAAAATTTGCGGAACTGAGACAAAAGCAAAAAGCCGGACAACAATTTCTTGTCCGGCTTTTGCGATCTTTCTGTTGGGACTTACTAGCGTCCCGCTTCAACCTTGTTCATCAGCGCCAGTAACAGGCCGAGAGAAATAAATGCGCCCGGTGGCAGGATCATCAGCAGCATCGGCTGGTAGCCGGCACCGAACAGGCTGATGCCGAGGAGCTGGCCGGAGCCGAAAATTTCCCGGACCGCGCCGAGAATGAACAGCGCCAAAGTAAAGCCGAGGCCCATCCCGAGACCGTCGACCGCCGAGTCGATAATCGGTCGCTTCGAGGCGAAAGCTTCAGCACGACCGAGAATCAGGCAGTTGACAACGATCAGCGGGATGAAGATGCCTAAGCTTTGGTAGAGGCCGTAAACCCAGGCCTCCATGCAGAGCTGAACGATGGTCACAAAAGTCGCGATAATGATGATAAAGGCGGGAATCCGCACCTTTGATGGAATCAGTTTCCGCAGGATAGCGACAACGATGTTGGAACAGACCAGCACGAAGGTCGATGCCGCGCCCATGCCGAGTCCATTCTCGGCGCTGGTGGTAACCGCCAGCAGCGGACACATGCCGAGCAGCAGCTTGAAGACCGCGTTCTCTTTCCAGATGCCCTTGGTGAAGGTTTTAACCAGACTCATGACTGACCTCCTTCGGCCAGGATTTTTGCTTTGTTCTCGCGGAAGAACTCCAGCCCCTTCTTCACCGCACCAACGACCGCCCGTGGTGAAATGGTTGCACCGCTGAACTGGTCAAATTCACCGCCGTCCTTTTTCACCCGCCAGTCGGCATTATCCAGTCCCTTGTTTTTGAACAGGTCTTTCCAGGAACTGAAGGTGATTTTGTCGCCTAAACCCGGAGTCTCGGCGTGGGTGAGGATTTCGATGGCGTTGACCATCTCATCCGGCCGGACACCGATCATGACTTCAATGTTGCCGGTGTAACCGTCCGGAGCAATGACTTTAAATGCTGCGCCGACAATTTCGCCTTCCTTGCGGGCGCGGTAGAAGGCGACTTGAACCGGCTCGCCTTTTTTGTTGACGCCATTTTGCAGGCTGACGATATCGGTGTCGGGACTGTTGTCAAACTCCGGTAATACAGCACTCAGGGCTTTGACCATCTGCAGGCGGCGTTGCTCTTTAATCGGTTCGCGGGTTGCCTGTTCCACCTGTGACAGCAGAAAACCGGCGCTGGCAGCGATGATGGTCAGGGTAATCAGCAGGCGGGCCATATCTTTTAGCATAATCTTCCCCCGCCTAAGCTTTCTCAACCTGCCCGTAAATCTTCGGGCGGCAGTAGCGATCGATCAATGGAGTTGCAGCGTTCATCAGCAAGATGGCGAAGGAGACCCCCTCGGGGTAGCCGCCGAACAGGCGGATGAGGATGGTTAGCAGGCCACAGCCGAAACCGAAGATCAGCATCCCCTGGTAAGTGACGGGCGAGGTGACCATGTCAGTTGCCATAAAAAAAGCACCGAGAATCAGGCCGCCGGTCAGCAGGTGGAACAGCGGGTTCGGGTACTTACTGGCGTCAACCAGCCAGAAGATGGCGCCGACACCCAAAGTGGTCCCGATAAAGCTGACGGGGATATGCCAGGTGATAACTTTTTTGTAAATCAGGAACAGGCCGCCGGCCAAAAGGGCGATGGCTGAGACCTCGCCGAGGCAGCCGGCCATGTTACCGGTGAAATAGTCGAGCATACCGCTGTTGAGGTTCTCCGGCAGCTTGCCGGTGAGCATCACCGACATCTTCATTTCCCCCAGCGGGGTTGCTGCAGTGACTGCATCGATCCCCGTGGTTAGCGGCGCCGGAGCAGTCCAACTGGTCATCTGCACCGGGAAGGAAATGAGAAGGACCACCCGCGCGACCAGTGCCGGGTTGAACGGGTTGTAGCCGAGGCCACCGTAGATCATTTTTCCGATCAGGATGGCCACTGCAGCGCCGAGCAACGACAGCCACCAGGCGCTCGATGCTGGCATGTTGAGCGCCAGCAGGATGCCGGTCAGGGCGCCGGAGCCGTCTTTGACTGTGAGCGGCTGCTTCATCAGCTTGTTCGCCAGCGCTTCAAAGGCGATGCAGCCGAGAGTGCAGATCAGCAGCGTTTTCAGTGCCGGCAGGCCGAAGAAATAGAGCGATACGGCCGCGGCGGGCAGCAGCGCGTAAATCACCAGTCGCATGATTCGCTCGGTGGTTTCACCGCTGTGAATATGGGGAGACGATGACAGGTAAAGAGTGTTGTCCACGTCAGATCTTCCTTCTCTTGGCCATGATGCCACCCTTGATGTGGCGGATCGACTGCACCAGCGGCAAGGTCGCCGGGCAGATGTAGGTACAGCAGCCGCACTCGATGCAGTCGAGCGCATTGTAGCTCTCCGCCTCGTCAACCCGGTCGAGGCGGGCATAGGCGGCGATAGTGGTCGGCTGCAGGTGGATCGGGCAGACGCTGATGCAGCGGCCGCAGCGGATGCAGGGGCCGGCGTTTTTACGTGGCAGGTCCTGCTCGCGGAAGATCAGCAGCCCGGAAGTACCGCGAATCGCCGGGACATCCAATGACAGCTGGGTCTGGCCCATCATCGGTCCACCCATGATGATTTTTGCCGGTTTGCCGTCGAGACCGTCGCACTGATCAAGCATATGCTTTAGTGGCGTGCCGACAGCGATCAGCAGGTTTTTCGGATTTCTGATGCCGGGGCCGGTGACGGTGGCGACCCGCTCGACCAGCGGTCGGCCCAGACGGATGGCGTCGCTGATCGCCGCGCAGGTGCCAACGTTCTGCACCACCACGCCGCAATCCATCGGCAGGCCACCGGTCGGCACCTGGCGGCCGGTGCAGGCATCGATCAGCTGTTTTTCCGCACCCTGCGGGTATTGGACTTTCAGCGGCTGCACCTTGATGTTGTGTGGTGCGCACTCTTTGGCCAGCTTTTCGATGGCGTCTGGCTTGTTGATCTCAATGCCGATGATCGCCGTCTCCAGGCCGAGCACTTTGCGCACGATCTTGATGCCATCGATAATCCGTTCCGACTCTTCCAGCATCATCCGGTGATCGGCGGTCAGGTAGGGTTCACACTCGACGCCGTTAAGGATCAGGGTGTCGATCTTCTTGCCTTCCGGTGGTGACAGCTTGACGTGGGCCGGGAAGGTCGCCCCGCCCATGCCGACGATACCGGCTTGGCCGATCAGTTTTTTCAGCGCATCCGCGTCAAGTTGATCCGGGTCTTGTTGTTGTAGCGATTCGTCCCACTGGTCCTCGCCGTCAGGCTTGATGACTACCGCAGGCAGAAGTTTGCCCATCGGGTGCAAGCGTGGTTCGACGGCGATGACTTCGCCCGAAGTTGAAGCGTGGATCGGCACCGAGACAAAGCCCTTGGCAGTGGCGATCACTTGCCCCTTTTTCACCAGATCGCCCGCGGCAACGCAGATTTCCGCCGGGGCGCCAATGTGCTGGGCGGCCGGGATAACCAGTTCATCCGGCAACGGGCAGCGCTCAATCACTTTATCTTTTGCGTATTCTTTACTATCGGGCGGATGCAGGCCGCCAGCGAAAGTTTTTACGTCCATCTTTGTTCAAATCCTCTCAGGCAGCGTCGTTGCGGGGCGGGGCGAAGCTGCTCCCCTCCGGGTAGCCGCTGCTGAAATCACGGATACACTTGGTCGGGCATTTTTCGATCGCCAGCGCCGCCTCTTCGTCATGCTCATAGTCGACTTTGGCGAGAAAGGTCTCTACCGCGTAAGCTTCCGGCACCGTCTTTTTGCAGATGTGGCAGCCGATGCAGCCGATGTCGCAGTAACTACGAATTTTTGCGCCTTTGTCGGTGCTGTTGCAAAGGACGTGGGTGGTCGATTTGCGTGGTGTCATTTTGATCACCTGGCGCGGGCAGACGGCGACACACTTTTCGCAGCCGGTGCATTTGTCGCGGTTGATGACGGCAAGGTTTTCGCTGGTCATTTCGATGGCGCCGAAGGGGCAGGCCATCTCGCAGCTGCCGAGGCCGAGGCAGCCGGCCGGGCAGTTCTTCGGCCCGTCGGCAATTTTCTGGGCGGCGTTGCAATCGGTCAGGCCGAGGTATTTATATTTTACCCGCGCCTTGGCGTTGTCACCCTGGCAGGCGACAACTGCGACTTTGGGTTCAACCGCAGCTGCTTCAATGCCGAGAATTCTGGCGATTCCCTCCAGTGTTTCTATGCCACCGGGAGTGCAGAGGTTTGGAGCTGCCTTGCCTTCAGCCACGCCTTTGGCGAAGCCTGAGCAGCCTGGGTAGCCGCAGGCGCCGCAGTTGGCGCCGGGCAGAACATCAAGAATTTCCAGCTCGCGCGGGTCGACCTCAACGGCGAACTTTTTCGCTGCAATGCCGAGGGCGGTCGCCGCGACCAGCCCGATTCCACCGAGACTTAATACTGCTGCTAACATCTGATATCTACTCCGAGTTTAACCTTTGACCAGGCCGGCGAAGCCCATGAACGCCAACGACAGCAAGCCAGCAGTCACCAGCGCAATCGCCGTTCCCTGAAAACTGCGCGGCACCGGGCAGAGATCGGTCCGCTCGCGCAAGCCGGCGAACAGGACCATCGCCAGGGTAAAGCCGAGTCCGGCACCAAGAGCGAAAACCACAGATTCAATAAAACTGTAGCTCTTCTGGATATTCAGCACGGCGACACCGAGCACGGCGCAGTTGGTGGTGATCAACGGCAGAAAAATGCCGAGAGATTGGTAAAGCACCGGGCTGGTTTTCTGGATGACCATCTCGACCAGCTGGACCAGCGAGGCGATAACCAGGATGAAGGCGATTGTCTGCAGGTACTCGATACCGAAAGGAGTCAGGATCAAATACTGGATAAACCAGGTGACCACCGAGGCGACAGTCATAACGAAGATGACGGCCATGCCCATGCCGAGGGCAGTTTCGACCTTTTTCGAGACCCCGAGAAAAGGGCAGATACCGAGAAAGCGTGCCAGTACGAAGTTGTTTACGAATACCGCACTGACCAGTATCAGTAAAAGTTCAACCATTGATGACTCCCGAGACGTATACAAATGGTAAGACCACTTGTTTTAAAGGAGGTTGCCTTGCTTGTCAAATGTTTTATTTTTCAGAGGGATAGGGACTTCATTGAAAAGATATGATGCCTTCAGCGAAAGCGGATCCAGCTGAAGAAGCGGCAGCATAACACAGGGCGCATAAATAGCGAAAAAAACTGAAAATAGTATACGCCTGGGGAGAATTTCTCTCTGCTGCGATGGGTGCTATTGATGTTTTGTTAACAGCAAATTATCACTTTATCGCCATTGTTGGCTTTTAAATTGCTCAGATTAGCTCCCTATGCCGATGTGATTTGTTTTTCTGGTTATATGACCAAATCCTACTATATCGAATAGTGAATTGCCCAATTTCTTAATGAGTTTGCCAAATGACCTTGTTGCCGAAAGAAGACGTTGCTTTCTCGCTGCAGCCTGAGCCGTATTTCAACCAGTTGTTGCGACTGACCAGTTTTTTTCTGCTTGGTGCCTTTTTTCTGTCGACCTGTGCCACCTTGCAGAAGCTGCTCTTTTCGCTACCGCTGGAGTGGCGTGGTTACCCAATCCCGTTGTTGGCCGGAGGCAGCTGCGGTTTGATCGTCGGTTCTGCGGTCTACCACCATAAACAGAGTAGCTATGGGCGCAACAACAGGAACCTGCGAGGCAGAGAGTTTTACACTGCGCTTATTCGCCAGGTGTTGCAGTTCAGCCTGTTTTTTGCTGTTGGCGCACTGCTGCTCTGCCTGCTGTCGCTGCTGCAGAAATCCCTGGCCGGGTATCCGATCGAATTGCGGATGTTCACCATCCCGACCTTGTTCGGCGGTTTTTCCGGCGTCAGTGTTGGCTGGTACCTGCTGGAGCTCTCCCGCAGCAACCAGTACCGTCTGGCGGATGAGCGGCAGTACTACAACCTGTTCGAAAATGCCAACGACATGATCCAGATTGTCTCTCTCGACGGTCGCCTGCTTTACGCCAACAAGGCCTGGAAGAAGACTCTCGGTTATCAGGATGCCGATCTGTCACAGGTTAACATTTTCCAGGTGATGCACCCCGATTGCCTGGCGGAGACTCAGCAGAAGATGCGGCGGATGCTCAAAGGTGAGCAGGTAGAACGGATGGAGTTGAAATACCTGACCCGCGAAGGGGATGAGCTGATCGTGGAGGGCAGCTCGAGCATCAGCCTGGTGCGAGGTAAACCGGTTGGTTTCCGCTGTATTCTGCGTGATATTTCGGAGCGCAAGCGGAATGAGCAAAAACTGAAGCAGGCCCTGCTGTCGAGCCGGGAAGCGCATCACAAGCTGGATCATCTGCTCAGTGCCGTTGTCGATGGTATTTTGCTGATCGACAAGGACCGAAAAATTCAGTTGGCCAATCCGGCAGCAGCCCGCCTGTTGAGAATAAAGCGTGAACAGTTGCTGCAACGCAAACTATACGATGCCATTTCCTTCCTGCCGATCGGTTTGGTCGAAGATCCGTCCTGCAAGGATTTCATCCTCAAGGTTCCGGTGACAGAACAGCAGGAGCAACGCTTTCTGCATGCGCTGCTGTCGCGACAGGGCGATGGATCTGCGATTCTTTCCTTGCATGACGTGACCCAGGAAAAAGAACTTGACCGGATGAAAAACGAGTTCATTTCCACCGCTGCCCACGAACTGCGGACGCCGCTGACGTCGATCATGGGTTTTTCCGAGTACTTCCTCAGCTCGCCGCCGGAGACATCGGAGGAGGGAGTGAAAATGATGACCACCATCCACGACCAGGCGCAAGCGCTGTCGGCGATTATCAGTGACTTGCTCGACCTCTCGCGGATTGAATCGGGGCGCGGATTTATCCTGCAGAAGAGCTTCTTCTCCATGCCACAGCTGATCGAGCAGACGATCAGCCAGATGGCGCCGAGCAAGGCTCACCCGATCCAATTGCAGCTGGGTTGTGGCGATGTGCAGCTCTCTGGTGATCGCGGCAAGCTGCGCCAGCTGATCGAGAACATCGTTGGCAACGCTATCAAGTATTCACCCGATGGCGGCGAGATAAAGGTCCGCGGGGCGTTACGGGGGGACCATTACGTGCTGCAGGTGAGCGACTGCGGTATCGGCATGACGGCAGAGCAGACAGAACGGGTGTTCGAGAAGTTCTACCGGGCCGATTATGCCAACACCGCGATTTCCGGGATCGGGCTGGGAATGAGTATCGTTCAGCGGATCGTGCAAGCCCATGGTGGCCTGGTGCGGATCAAAAGCAAGCCGGGCCGGGGAACCAGGGTGACGGTTTTTTTGCCGCGGCTGGCGGCTTGACCATATTTTGGTCATAAAGAAGGAGAGAAGATGGAGAAAATTGTTGTTGCTGATGATCACTCATCGGTGCGGGTGCTGGTGGAGATGATCCTGCAGCGTGAAGGGCGGCAGGTGTTGCATGCGGCGGATGGTGAACAGGCGCTGGAAGTGACGGAAAAGGAGAAGCCGGATCTGCTGATTCTCGACCTGATGATGCCGGGGAAATTTGATGGTTTTAGCACGTTGCAGCAGCTGAAAGAGAAACCGCTGTACAAGGAATTGCCGGTACTGGTGTTAAGTGCCTGCCATCAGCCGCAGTACCGAGAGCGAGCCCAGTCACTCGGGGCTAAGGATTACCTGCAGAAACCCTTTCCGATCGATTCTCTGCTGCAGGCGGTCGACAGGTTGTTGCCCACAGGCTAACACTTGTTGAGCGCCTTGCCGACAGCTTGTAGCAGGTTTTCCATTTCCAGCGGTTTCATGCAGAAGGCGTCGAATCCGGCCTTTTTCAGCTCCTGCTCGTTGACCTTTGAACTGTAGCCGGTGCAGAGGATAACCGGCAGCTCCGGCCGGATGCGCCGCGCCTGCTCTATCAGCTCTTTTCCCGTCAGGCCGGGCATGGTCTGGTCGGTGACCAGCAGGTCGAAGCTGTGGGGATTTTCCTTGATTTGTGCCAGTGCCTGGCGACTGTCGGTTGTGCAGCTGACCTCGTAGCCGGCGTACGACAAGATCTCTTTGCCCAATTCTGCAAGCATCTCTTCATCATCGACAAAAAGAATTCGTTCCGAACCTGTTGGGATTGTTTTGTTCTCTGTTTCTGCCGTTTCAGAATCTGTTGCTCCCGCTAGTGGGAAAAACAGCTCGAAACTGGTACCGCTTCCCGGGGCGCTTTCAACTTTAATCAGTCCCTGCAACTGGTCAACGACGCCCTGTACAGTTGAGAGGCCCATGCCGGTGCCTTGATCCACCGCTTTCGTCGTGAAGAAAGGATCGAAGATTTTCTCCTTCACTTCTTTACTCATCCCGCAGCCGGTATCTTTGACGCGGAGGCAGACATAACGTCCGGGAGCACATTGATACTGGGCGGGGATATCGTTGGCCCAGAGTGTTTTTGTGAAAATAGCGATGCTCAGCTGACCACTTTCATCCATGGCGTGAACGGCGTTGGTGCAAAGATTGATCAGGGCTTCCTGAATCCGGGTTGGATCGGCTTTGATGATCGCTGTTTTTCCATCGACATCAACCTGATAATCGATGTCAATAGTTGTCGGAATCGTCGAACGCAACAGGTTGAGAGTTTCTTCGACGATCAGGGAAATAGAGATAGGTTTTTTGCTCGACTGGCCCTGGCGACTGTAGAGCATGATCTGCTTGATCAGGTCGCGTGAGCGCAATACGGCAGTCTTGGCGTACTCGAGCATCGGTTTGAGTTCCTGCGGATCGTCCAGCTTCAGCAGGGCCAACTCGATGTTGCCCATGATGATCGACAGGTTGTTGTTGAAGTTGTGCGCCATGCCGCCAGCCATGACCCCGACCGCTTCCATCTTGTATTTCTGCCGCAGCTGTTCCTCCAGCTTTTCTTTCTCCGCTTCGGCCTCTTTACGCTCACTGATATCGCGGACGGTGGCAAGAATATATTTTTCGCCTTCCAGTGCGATCAGAGCGGCGTTGATCTCGACCGGGAAGGTTTCTCCATTTTTCTTTCTGTGGGTTACTTCAAAGGTATATTCTTTTTGATCTTGATACACTCGCGGCGCTTTACTGTCGACCCTCCCTTCTGCATTAAGGTCGCTGGGGGTCATCTGCAGAAATTCGTCCCGGCTATAGCCATAACGCTCAGTGGCAACGGAATTGATTTCGACAAATGGGCCGAGCTGATCCTGTTCAAATCGGTGCAGAAAGACGGCATCCTTCAGGTTGTTGAGCAAAAAACGGTATTTCTTCTCACTTTCCTGTAATTTTAACCGGGCCTGTCGTTGTTCGGTTTCGTCGACGATCAGGGCGAGTATTCCCGTAAAATTATCGTTCTCATCATAAAGCGCGCTGGCGGAGACGGCCCCCCAGAAGGCGCTGCCATCTTTGCGGCGGTAGCGGGTACTGCACTTTTGCGTTGGCTCGACTTTTAGGGCGAGTTGCCGGATCGATAACCTGTGCTGTTCCAGGTCTTCCGCAACGATAAATTCGTCTGCACAACGGCCGACCAGTTCCTCCTGGTCGTAACCGAGCATGTCCTGCCAGCGTTGGTTGACGGACAGGTAACGGTTGTCGGCATCTTTATGCACCATGCCGACCAGTTTGTTGTCGAAAAAGGCCTGTAACGATTCGCGCTGTTTTTTCAGTTCAAGCGAGTTGCTTTCCAGCAGCAGTTCCTGTGTTTCGAACAGTAGTGCACTGCGCAGGGCCAGCGCGATGACCTGTGACATGGCGGTGAAAATATGACGCAGGCTGACAACATGTTCCAGTTCCGGAAGCCCGAACAGCAGGAGCCCTCCTGCCCGCTTGCCGCTGGTTTCGAAAGGAACCGCCATGCTCAGGCCGGCGTTCAGTTCATTCAGGTGAGCAGCTGCCGGGGATTCCTCTTCAGGGCTCCAGATCTGAATCTGGTGATGGTTGTGCATCTCGTCGACCAGCGCCCAGAAGGCAGGCTGTTCGGTCATTGTGGCGCGGCGCTGGGGAATGGTCGCCAGGATGCGATGCTGATGAGCCTCTTCTTGAATCAGAACCGCTGTTTTTGCACCGCTGATTTCGAGGAATTCCTGGGCTGCAAATTCAGGAAACTGGTCGGTCTGATTCACTTTCTGCAGCAGTCCCTCCAGGAAGGAAACAGTCATCGACTGGTATGCCGGGTGATCGGTTGGGACCATAAGATTATCCAGCCTCCTGCAGGGTTTCCAAGGTTGCTGAGATCTCCCTCAGAAGAGGGTTGAAGTCGAGCGTCTCGACCCGCCATGGCAGGCCACAAAAATCGGAACACTCTTGCAGTTCTTTTTCCGGGATCGGCTGACAGCCATTGTCCAGGTAGAGTAACTCAGAATGATGCTCCGGCATGAATTGCCGAGCCGTTTTTTCATCCAGGCCGAGCTCTTTGGTAAAAACTCTGTGCCAACGCAGCGTCCACTCATGCAGCAGGACGAAGGATCCTTTTTGGCGAATCTCGCGGTAACGTTCTTTGCCGAGGATAATTTCGATACAGTTGCTTCCCTGCAGCCGCAAAACCCGTCCCGGTTGTTCCGCCTGAAACATCCGTGCGTGGCAATCGCCGTAAAGCAGGATGATTTTATCGTACCTTTGCAGTTGCTGCTGAATGGTTTTATTGAGACCTTCCTCAAGTTTTTTCGGCCGCATATGCAGCATTGAATCGAGATAAACGATGGGGAAGTCAATAGCACCTGTTTCCTGCAGATGATGCAGTTCATCGGAAAAAACCCCGCAGGAGATTCCGAGAATTTCACCTTTTTTTACCTTTTCCTCAACATGTTCGGCTTCAGCAGCTTTTTTCAGTGCCTGGATGTTTTCTATCGGTGTCTCCGGGCGAATGTCTGCACCGGAGGTGCCGAGGGTGAAGCGTGTCTCGCCGCGACAGTGGTGCAGCAATTCGAGAGCTTGTCGATAAACGCCATCCGCAGTCATACGGTGGAAATTGGGGCCATCGAGGTTGCCGTCGAGCAGTTGTCCGGAGGCAATTTTTCCTCGCGCCAGCAATGGATCTTCCCCCGGGTTCAGAACGAAACCGGCAACATTCGGCAAATTGCTGAACAGATCGAGGAACGGCAGGATAGCAGCCCCCCCCGAATGGAAAATGACCGGCCCCTGTAATTGGCTGAAGGCATCCTGCATGACTGGTATGGCGATGCTTTCAGCCAGCCCGTAAGTGAGAATTTTCGGATTGACGAACAGCCCGCTGATGATAATCATTGGAGCGCCGAGGGCGAACATCCGGTTACAGCGTGCGACAAAATAGGGAACACTGACATCCAGCGCGGCCCTGGCATCTTCTTCGTTGAAGAGGAGTCCCTGCAGCCAGTTTTCCACCCCGACGATGATGGCAGGAAGGTCGAGTGGCCCCAGCATAATCGGTGCGATCGGGACCTCGTTGCTGAATTTTTTAACCAGTCCGTCGACAGCGTTTTCCTGGTATTGGACAACCGGATGCTGAAGCAGCTCAGCGACTGTAAATTCGCTGATTTTACGGCAATCGCGAAAAGCTGCCCTGCTCATGTTCGGTGGCTGATTTTCGAAGTACTTGACGGTCGTGCCAAAAGGCAGCCCCTCTTTGGCGAAACAGAAAGGACCGAACAGCACATCCGGCTCAAAGTTGTCGTAAACTGCCTGCTGACCGGCGATGTAGGCGTTGCTGTCGGTATAGTATTTTTCCAGTGGGCAGTTCGTCAGTTTGGCGCCGTAAAGAGACAGCAGTGGGACAACCGCCCGTCGGTCGACCGGCTTTCCGGCAACGCTGGCAAAAACCCGTTCCCAGCTGTTCATATATTTTCCTCTGCCAGCGATCTTTGCCAGAGCTGTTCGAAAAGATCGAGGGCTTCGATGGCGTTTAGCGCTGTCCCGTCAGCACCGACTTTTTCGATCGGCAGCAAGTTTTCGTTGAACACCGCGCCGCCGACGGCCAGCTGAATTTTTCCACCCAAACCGCGGCGATCGATTTCGTCCCGCACTTTTTTGATATTCAGCGCATGACTGTACATCATCGCAGAAGCGCCAATGATGCGGGCATTCTGTTTGACTGCTTCGTCGACGAACTCTTCTGCCAGGACATCGTTTCCCATATCGACAACATTCCAGCCGTGCATGGCGAGGAAGTTACCGAGCAGCCGACGGCCGAGCTGGTGGTAGTCATCTTCGATATTACCGATGATAACAGTGCGCTTTTCACTGGCGTTCTTAACCGGGTCGAATTCGGCAAATGCTTTGGTTGCGATGTCTTCGGCTATTTTCCCGGCGACATAGCCCTGCGCCAGGGAAATTTCCTCCCCTTTTGACCATTCAATGCCAAACTCGCGGATGACCGGTTCCAGTAACTCTGTCAAGGCTTGGGAGTAGCTGCGTGTGGCGGCCCACTGATCGACAAAATCCAGCGCGTTTTGCCGATTGGCGGAAAAGACGATCTCCAGCAGTTGCTTCTGGTCGGGATTGAGCATCAGCGATCCTTTTGTAAAAACAATGCAGTACGAAGCTGCAAGTGTAGCATATGTATTCGCTAATGTTTGGCGGGAGGCAAAAAAATGGGCGGCATTAAAGCCGCCCGATAACAAAGAGATGTTGCTGGGTTGTACTACCCCACCGGGTGCTCCCCGGTGTGGTCTTCTGGCTCTTCCCAGCCGGTCCACATTGTTTTGATGTGTTCCAGCGGGGTTTTGCCGAGGGTCGCCAGGTAGACGTGGGTCGGCAGAAAAGCGATCAGGGTACAGGCGAGAAGAAAGTGCAGGCTGACGAGTAATTTCAGGCCGCCGAGCATGATGATGATTCCACGCAGCGGCTCGACGTTGGTCAGGAAGATTCCGGAGAGGCTGACCAGTGGCATCAGCACGAACATGATTGCCAGGTAAGCCGATTTCTGCATCGGGTTAAACTTGTTGTCCGGTGTCGGATGATGCGGGTTTTCAAAACCAAGAAAATAAGTCAGGAAGTAGAACTTGGCCTGTTTGAAAATACCGCTTTTCAGGTCATCCATTTTCGGCACGTAGAGGTTGGCCATGGTCCGGGCGACGAAAGTGTAATAGAAGAACCAGAGCGTAAAGGAGATAGCGACGACGTAGCCAGCGACGTTGTGCAACTGAATTGCCGCCTTGTAGCTGCCGAGCCAGCTGATGTATTCCGGGAAGCGAATTTGGGCACCGGAGATGGCAAGAGTGATGATGCCGAAGGCGTTTATCCAGTGCCAGATGCGGACTGGTGTCGGCTGCAGATAAATCTTTTCATTGTTCGTTGCTTCACTCATTGTTTCCCCCTTTTCTGCTGCGACTTGTTGCTGTGGCCGTTGCAGAAATTTGTTCGTCGGTCACAGCTTGTTTATTAAAACTAGCAAGCAGCATGCCGAAAGGAAGAGAGCTGAATAAAGCTTGTTGTTCAAGTAAAATTAGTGGGTTGGAAGGTTTTGCCCGGTTTGTGAATTTATTGCTGAAAAGGAAATTCCTGCCGGAGAGGAAATATTTTCCTCTCCGGCAGGAAAATATTTGGTTTTAGGGCAGCACTTTTTTCCATGGCTGAATGACGACATGCTCAAACAGACCGGCGTTGGCGTAGGGGTCGCTGGAAGCGAACGCGGCGGCTTCTTCTTCGCTTTCGAGGTCGAGAATGACCACCGATCCGTTCATGTTGCCTTCGGCGTCGAGGGTCGGTCCGGCAGCGTGCAGCTTATCGCCGTAGCTTTTCAAAAACTCAACGTGGGCAGGGCGGTTGTCCATCCGCACCTGCAGGTGATCGGCCTTGTCGAAACAGTGAATTACGTAAAGCATTTTCTCTCCTTTTTATGGTTGATTACAGGTTGTAATTTTTCATCTTTTCCCACAGGTTCTTGCGGCTGATGCCGAGAATCGCAGCGGCTTCGGTTTTGTTGTCGCCTGCTTTTTTCAGCGCCTGCAGGATACACTTTTTCTCCGCGTCGGCAACAGCATCGGCGAGGGTTTCAGCAATAGGTACTTCAGAACTGGCGGCCTCCGGTTGTGTGCCGCGCAGTTCGAAGGGCAAATCCCAGAGCTGGATCAGCGGGGCAGGGGCGAGCACCGAGACCCGCTCCAGCAGGTTGCGCAGCTCGCGCACGTTGCCGGGGAAGCTGTGGTTCTCCAGTGCCTGTCGGGCTTCCGGCGACAGCTTGAACATCATTCCCCGCTCCTGTCCGAACTCCTGCAGGAAGAAGTCGGCCAGCAGGCTGATGTCGCCCGGGCGATCACGCAGGGCGGGCAGTTCGATCGGAATCACCTGTAGCCGGTAAAACAGGTCCTGACGGAAGTTGCCCTTTTTTACCTCTTCGGCCAGGTTCTTCGCCGTTGAACAGAGCACCCGCACATTGATTGGGATCTGCTGTTTGCCGCCGACCCGTTCGATCTCTTTTTCCTGCAGCACGCGCAGCAGTTTCACTTGCAGATCGAGCGGCATGTCACCGATTTCGTCGAGCAGGATGGTTCCTTGATCGGCTAGTTCAAATTTGCCGACGCTGGTTTTGTCGGCACCGGTGAAGGCGCCTTTTTCATGGCCAAAAAACTCCGATTCCATCAGCCCATCGGGGATGGCGGCGCAGTTGACCCGCACGTAGGGTTTGTCGGCGCGCCGGCTTTCAAAATGGATGGCGGCGGCGACAATCTCCTTGCCGGTGCCGCTTTCGCCCTGAATCAACACCGAAGAGTCGCTGCCTGCAACCTGGCTGATCAGGTTGAGCACTTTCTGCATCGGTGCGCTGTTGCCGATCAGTGGCCGGCGCTGGCCGCCGCAATGCTCCAGTGAAACGCAGCGCGCCTTGATCGCCTGCATCTCCAGGATCCGCTTGATACGGAAGCTTAAATCATCCAGATCGAAAGGTTTCTGGATGTAGTCAGCGGCACCGTTTTTCAGACAATTGACGGCGGTGTCGGTGCTGCCGTGAGCGGTCATCATAACCACCTCGGTGCGCGGCGACAGCTTCTTCACCTCGGCCAGCAACGCTTCACCGTCAAGTCCTGGCATGCGGATGTCAGACAGCAGCAGCTGGTAATTGTTCTGTCCGATCAGCTCCAATGCTTTGTTGCCGTTTTCCGCTTCATCGACCTGCCAGCCGTAGACGCGCAGGTGGTCGACGACAGTGATGCGCATGATCTCTTCGTCTTCGGCAACCAGGATTTTCGTCGATGTCATTCTGTCTCCAATTTATTTTGTAATGGCACGCTGATGGTGAAGACGGCACCACCGTCAGAGTTGTTGCCGGCAGTCAATTCGCCATCCATCTGTTCAATCAGTGAGTAAGAAACCGACAAGCCCAGCCCGGTTCCTTCACCGACCTCCTTGGTGGTGAAGAAAGGTTCGAAGATTTTATCCAAGTGCCCTTCGGCGATGCCGGGGCCGTTGTCAGAAATGCTGATGACCAACTGCTGGTCAATGATATTGCTGATCACCTGCAGTTTGCCTCCGGTTTCTCCCATCGCCTGCACGGCATTGCCAGCCAGGTTGATCACCACCTGGCGCAAGGCCTCCATGCCGACCAGCAGCGGCCGGCCGATGCCCAGCTGCATGTCGAGTTCGATATTGCGGCGGCCGACACAGGTCAGTTCCAGACAATCGCGCAGCATCTCGTCGACATTGCCCTCAATCTGCTCCAGCGGTTCTTTGCGGCCTATGTTGAGCAGCTGTTGCACCGTGCCTTTGATCCGTTCCACGCCCTGGCCGAGCAGCTTCATGTAGCGTTCCATAAGGTCCGGTTTGTCCATGCTGCGCTTCATCGTCTGGATGCAGTTCTGCATGCCGCCCAGCGGGTTGTTGATCTCGTGGGAGATGCCCGCCACCAGTCTGCCGAGAGCGGCCTGTTTTTCACTCTGGAAGACCTGCTCGCGGGTTTTGTCCAGTTCCTGCTGCGACTGTTCAAGACGGTCGCAGAGTTTATGGAAATTGCTGTTAAGTGAGCCGATTTCATCTTTTAGATTGTCGAGGTTCGGGCCGTTCGGCAGTTTCTGCGGATAGCTATCCATCTGCCGGGCAAGGAGCTTCAACCGCTTAGCGACCAGCAGGTCGAACAGGAAGTAGATCGCCAGCGAAACGATGATGATGGTGGCAATAGCGATGTTCAGCAGCAACCGGTTGTTTTGGCGAATCTCGGCGTAGGCCCAATCGATCGGGATCGAAACGCTCATGCCACCACGGATGTCGCCGATTTTATAGCCTTGCACCGCATGGCATTCGAGACAGCGGTCATCAACTTCCAGCGGGGCCATGTAGCGGAGGCGATGTGAGTTTTCCGCTTTTTCAATACTGATCGATTCAATCATCCCGGCATTGAACTGTTCCAGGCTCACCCGCTCGAAATCGTCCGGGACATTTTTCGGGTTCATCGGGTTGAGGCTGGTGACGTTGAATTGTCCCATCCCTTTTTCCGCGGCGTAAGCCGAGAGTTCGCGGGTCACCATCGCCGGGTTGCGTTTGACCAGCCAGTTGCCCTCATCGTCCTGAATCTGGGCGTTTGGTAGAAAGGGGTTGGGCTCGACGCCCGGTTCTTTGACCAGGAACAGGCCGTTGTGGTCGGCGACCCACTGGCGGGTCAGCTTGATCTGATCGAACAGCATCTTCGCCTGTCGGGTCGCCTGTTGTACGACCAGATCCTCCTGAAAGTTAGAGGTGCGGTAGAAGGTGACGCCGTAAGAACAGCAGGTGATCAAAGCGATCATGATGATGAACTTGGTTTTCAGCTGCATCCGAATTCTCCGAGCCGGTAACAGGGAATCTCTATCGCTACCGAACGGTAACACATCTGTCGGGGAGAATGCTACGTTCCGGTAACGATTGGTGTATGGAGAAAAAGATATGTTGCTGAAAAATAACAACTTTTTTCTGGCACGCAGGTTGCTGATAAAAATACTTACGAAATGAGAAATACATCTTTCCCAAGCGCGAAGAGGAGGTCAAATGGGATTCGGTTTTGGTAACGGAAAGTGTGCAGAAAAGCTTTCCATAACTCGCAAAAACAACAGCTGTGGCCAACAGCGAGAGGAGGCACTATGAGAGTTGTGGCCATCTGTTCTGTTGTGGCGGTAATCGGCATGTTCTTCTATCTGGTCGCCGAATCGAAGATGCTGTCCTACATGTCGGAAGAACCTGAGGTCTGCATCACCTGCCACACCATGAACACTCACTATGCGACCTGGCAGCATAGTTCGCATCGCGGGCGGGCGACCTGTGTCGACTGCCACCTGCCGCGCGATTCCGTTTTCAATAAGTACATGGCTAAGGCAAGGGACGGCTTCAATCATTCGATGGCCATGACCTTCAAAACCTACGGCTATAACCTGCGTGCGACTGATAATGCGGCAAAGCGGATTCAAGACAACTGCATCTCCTGCCACGGCAACATTGTCTCGCAGATGCTGGAGAATGCCAAACTGTACAGTAAGACAGAAAGTCATGTGCAGATGGGCCGCAAATGTTGGGACTGTCACCGCGAAGTGCCACACGGCATCACCCGCAACCTGACAACAACTCAAGCGAATCTCGTTCTTGACTAATTTATAGAAACCTTCAGGAGGAAACGACT
>NZ_FQZT01000012.1 GCF_900142125.1 Malonomonas rubra DSM 5091 | reverse complement strand
GGTATCAACCAGGCGGTCCGGAATGCTAACGACGGCATCTCTTTGGCACAAACTGCTGAAGGCGCCATGGGCGAGATTACCAACATCCTGCAGCGGATGCGCGAACTGACTATCCAGTCGGCCAACGATTCCAACAGCGCCAGCGACCGTGAATCCCTGCAAGAGGAAGTCAGCTCGCTGATCAGCGAGGTTGATCGGATCTCGGCGACCACCGAATTCAACGAAACCAAGGTTCTGGACGGTTCGGGTACCACTCTGAACTTCCAGGTCGGTGCTCGTGGTACCACTAATGATCAGATCTCCATCTCCCTGAGCTCGTTGAATATGACGGCATCGACCGGTGGTCTGGAGATTGCTGCCGTGAATATCGGTTCGACCTTTAATGCTGCAGCATCAACGACCGCTGTCAACGTAACTTCTGCTGTTAATTTGCTTTCAGCCACAGGTGGCGGATCTACTACGGTGATTGGTGCCTCTACTACCGTGACTGGTGCTTCGACTACAGCAACTGCTGCTGGTATGACCACCGCTTCTGTTCTGACCGCCCTTGACGATGCCATCGGCAAGGTCGACAGCGCCCGTGGTACCATGGGTGCGGTGCAGAATCGTTTCGAATCGACCATCGCTAACCTGTCGAACATCGCTGAGAACGTTACTGCCGCGCGTTCGCGGATTATGGATGCGGACATCGCCGCTGAAACTTCGGCAATGACCAAGTACAACATCCTGCAGCAAGCTGGTGTTTCGATTCTGGCCCAGGCCAACCAGTCACCACAGTTGGCACTTTCGCTTCTTGGTTAACGTGTGAGCTCTTGTCGGGGGTCGGTTTGTCCGGCCCCCGGTTTTTTCCCTGCTGATTTAAATTAGTGGGGGGAGGAGAAGAAAATGAATGTTGAAGCTTTAAATGTACAGAGCCCGGCGCAATTTCAACTGAGCAAAGCCTCTGACGAGGTTAGCGAGTCGCGCAAAAAGGCCGAAAATGCTCCGCAGAGCGAGCTGCTTGAGAAAAAACAGGCTCAGCCTGAAGAGCTGCTCAAGCAAATCAAGTCTTTGACTGAAGGCGGCATCTACAGCGTGCGTTTTGAGAACGATGAACGCACCCACGGGATGGTGGTTAAAATAGTCGATCGTGAGTCGGATGAAATTCTTCGCCAGGTTCCGGCAGAAGAAATTCTGGAACTGAAGGCGGCATTAGACGATCTGCGTGGCAATATTGTCGATACACAAGGTTAACTGGGAATAAGCGGAGAGAGCCATGGCGATTACTTTCGGCGGTCTGGCAACCGGACTAGATACAGGATCGATAATCTCGGAGTTGATGAGTATCGAGAGGACACCGATTACCCGTCTCGAAAACGACAAGGCTTTTTTCACCAATCGGTTGGCTGTTTTTTCTAAACTTGACGGGAAGCTAAGCACGCTGCAGGAGAAGGCAGAGGCGATTGATACTCCGATCGAGCTGAACTCACCAAGTGTTGACAGCAGCTCTGAGTCTTACCTCTCTGTGACCGCAGGAGGAAAAGCACAACTGGGCACATACCAGATCAGTGTTGTTGCCTTGGCGCAACAGCAAAAAGATGTCAGCCAGGGCTATGTCGATAAAACAACGAATAGCTTTGGGACGGGTACGCTGAACCTTACGGTTGCAGGTGAGCTGAATGAAATCACCATTGATAGTGAAAACAATTCCCTTGAAGGGATTGCCGAGGCGATCAATGATGCGGATTTAGGTGTTTCTGCGACCATTATCAATGATGGGACTGCCTCTCCATATCGCTTGATTCTGACTGGCGAAACAGTTAGTGACAGCTTTTCGCTCGACAGTTCGGAATTGACAGGTGGGACTGATCTGAACTTAGCCATGAGTCCAACCCAGACAGCGCAACAAGCGCATGTTCGTATTGACGGAATTGATATCTACAGTGACAGCAATAGCATCGATGAGGCGATCCCCGGCCTGACCCTTGATCTTGCGCAGGCCGATGAAACGGTAACGACCACGATCACTATTGATGCTGATAAAGATGCCGCCCAAGGCAAAATCAAAGATTTCGTAACCGCCTACAACGACATTATTAACTACATAGCAAGTCAGAAAACCGCTGACTGGGGAAATGATTCAACCTTCCGTTCGGTCAAGCGGCGGATGCAGGACTTGCTGGTCTCGCAGCAAAGTGGGTTGGGAACTTTTTCATCTTTGTCAGAACTTGGGTTTGAAACCCAGAAGGACGGGACCATATCTTTGAACAGCACGACGCTATCAGAAGCGCTGGAAGAAGATTATGAGGGAGCCGTTGCTCTTTTTACTGGTGATGATGAAACCAGTGGAATCAGCAGTCAGTTTGCCGACTACCTGGACCTGCTGACAGATTCTGCCGATGGTATTTATGCCGGTCGGAAAGAAACGACAGACAGTAATGTTAAGCGGATCGAGCAGCGTATTACCAGTATGGAAGCTCGATTGGAACTGAAAGAAGAAACCCTGCGGGCACAGTTTGCTGCAATGGAACAGCTTGTTAGCGGGCTGAATTCGCAAGGCAACTATCTGCTGCAGCAGTTATCGTCGATGCCCACAATTGGCGGCTCAAGTAGTAACTAATCCATCAGCCTGTGTTTCTGGCAGTTGATGTTTTTCGGGAGCAATATACTATGAATGCATATTTAAACCATTATCAGAACAATCAAATCTTGACAGCAAGCCCTGAGCAGATTTTGATCATGCTGTATGATGGAGCAATCCGCTTTGTTAAGGGAGCTAAACTTGCGATTGAAGAGGAGCGCCCGGCAGATAAAGCAAAATATTTGAGCAAGACAATTGCGATTATTACCGAGTTCATGAATACCTTGGACCATGAAGTCGGCGGTGAGATTGCTGCTGATCTCCTGCGGCTTTATGATTTTATGGTCAGTGAGCTTTCAGCGGTAAATGTTAGGAGTGATGCAAAGCGGCTAGACCCGGTGGAGAAAATTCTGACTGAATTGCGTGAAGGTTTTGCAGAAGCTATTGAAATTAATCGAAAAGCACCACAGCCTGGCAGCACAATGGCACCGGGTATTGAACAGGCTAAGCAGATAGCTGCTTCTCTATAATGTTGGAGATGCAGATGGATATACTCTTAGAAAAATCGTTAGATCAGTATCGGCAGATTATTGAGCATGCTGGCCAACTTGAGCAATTGTTATCCAACGGAGACCCGGAACAATTGCGACAGTACACGATGCGCCTGAATCAACTTCAAGAAGAAGCCGGCTTACACGACCAGCAACTGCTTGCCGAAATCGCTCGCGATTCAGCCCGCTGGCAAGCCCACCCCCTGTTCCAGCAGCGCATGCAACTACTGGAACAAATTATGGAAATGAATAATTTGCTTTTGCCAAGAATCCATGGCATGATGGCCGTCACCGGGGCTGAACTGGCCCAGTTGAAAGAAGGGCGGACTGCGCTATCCGGCTATCATCCAAACGCAGGCCGACCGAAAAAATCGATTCGAGGTGTCGGTTAGCCGGGTCATTCAGATCTCGTTGTTATCGATCCTTATTCGGGGATCTGCCATGTCTGCTTTAGATCAATTAAAAGAGTACCGGGTCGTTCGTGTCGTTTTACCGCTTGCTGAAGGTGGCCAGCAGTTGATTGATGGTGTCGCCAAAGCAACCAACCCGCCTGAACTGGAAATTACCTTCCTGCCGGATCAACTCAATGCTGATGCGTTGAACATGGAAGAGCCCTGCCAGATATCTTTTGACATCGCTGGCTCGACCAAAGCGATCCGCGCAAAAATCACCGAAGTTGTCAGTGATGCCAAGCTGCAGATGGAGATGGTTGAGTCCTTCACCCATGTGCAGAAACGTGCCTATTTCCGGGTTGATGCAGACCTGTCGGTCAGCTATTGGCTGCTGGAAGCAGAGAACCCCCTGGCACGTTCGATTCAGACTCCGGTCAATATAAGTGGTGGTGGTGTTCGCCTGCCGGTAGACGAGCCTTTACCCGATGGAACCGAGATCGGTCTCGAACTGGTCCTTGACGTGCCCGAGCCGCGGGTTGTCGAGTGTGCTGCGAAAGTTGTGCGGACTTACGAAGGCGGTCCGACCGGCAAGCAGGCAGCGCTTACATTTATCGATCTGGATGAAGAGGATCAGGATGCAATTGTCGCTTACTGTTTGGCAGAGCAGCGTAAGCAGTTGCGCTTGAAGGTCCAGGTCCTGGGACGCTGAAAATTTAAAAAAGAACAATTGGAAAAGCCTGCGACATCATGCCGCAGGCTTTTTTGTTTTTCATTTCGTTCGGATGACTAGGTGCCGAAGGCCAGCTGTTGCACCGGGCTGTAACGATAATCACATCTATTACTGATGTGCTGATGCAGGTGCCAGGTTTCGGTACGGTTGCGGCCATTGCTCTTTGCCTGGTACAGGGCGCGATCCGCTTCTTCGACGAGAGTTTTGGGATGGGTTGTGCCCTTCAGGGTGGCGCAGCTGATACCGATGCTGACAGTGATCTGGTGTTGAAATTGGTGCATCCGGTCTGATACCTGGGCAACCTCGCGGTGAATTCTGTCAGCAAGGACTTTAGCGTTGTTTGCGTCCGTATCTGGCAGGATGATAGCGAACTCTTCACCACCATAACGGCAACAGATGTCGGAATCGCGTGCGGAGGTTCTTATCGCCTTGGCGACTTTACGCAGCACGTTGTCGCCCGCTTGGTGTCCATAAGTATCGTTGAATTGTTTGAAGTGATCCAGGTCGATCATCAGTAGCGAAACGGGGAAACCGGAACGCTGGGTGCGTGCGGTTGCCTGTTTGATGCTCAGGTCAAAGGTGGCTCGGTTGCCCAGCTCTGTTAAGGGGTCGGTCAGTGCCATCTTCTGTAGCTGTTCTTTAGTTTTGCGCAGATCGAGCATCCGCTGCCAGCGTTTCAGGTGACCCTGCAGACGAGCGTTGAGTTCACAAGGGTCGGCCGACAGGCGAATGGAATCGCTGGCACCGAGATTGAATCCTTTGATAAGGCTTTGCTGATTGTCGGCAAAAGCGATCAACGGCAGGTCGTGCCACTGATCTTCTTTTTGCAGTCGATAGATCCAGTCTGTCTGGGTTTCCTTGCTGTCAATTGCCCAACAGATAATATCAGCAGATTTTGTTTTGAGATGCTGAAAAAGCGCAGAAATGGTTTTCAATGGCTTAACCCGGTCAAACAGCTTTGTTTCCGAGAGGTTTTTAACCAGCTGCAATTTCTTACCGGGATCAGCACCGATCACCAGGGCAGTAGCATGCATCATTTTATATATCCTTTCACGTCCGGATATCGCATATAAAGTCGTGTGCAGATTCAGCTAAGTTACGCTTCGGCAGCTGCCAGAGAAGTCTTTAGCTTTAAATCAATTTATAGCGAAATTTGTGCCATCTTGTAAAAGTTCATTTAAATTAGTCTGTTAGTGCGTTTTTCAGCTTTTAGCTAAAGCGTGGAGTATGTTTTCGTGCCAAGTTTTTGACTCATTCTGACTCTGCAGAAAAGAGTGTTAAACTAGTCTGATCGAAAGGTCGATGAGCAGCCTATGAGTATAGTGAATCCACTGGCAACTCCCAATCAGGTCACACCGCAGCAAGCAGCTGTTCCGGTTGAGTCTGCGGAACAGCGACAGATCGACTTGCGCCCGGAGCAGATGGTGCGGGCGACGGTTGTTGAAGGGGGGCTGGATAGGGCGCTTCTGGAGATGAATCATCAGCAGTACCGGGCCAAGAGCGATATCGAACTGCAGGCCGGTCAGAAGTTGATGTTGCAGGTGTTGCAGACGCAGCCGACGCTTGAGTTTCGTATCGTCAATGATCCTTTGCTGAGCAGGCTTGGGCAGCTGTTGCCTTTATTGTCGCAAAATTATGATTGGGCCAAACTGCTTGAATCGATTCAGCAACCGCAACAGCAGCAGAATTTGCCGCCGACGGCGAAAGAGGTTCATCAGCAATTGCTCCAACTGTTGCAACCGAACGGGCAGGCGCCCGTCGGACTCGATACAAACCTGGCAAAACTTCCCAGACAATTGCAGCAGCTTTTTCAGGCTGTAGCCAATAACCCGGATAAAATTGTTTTGCCGCAACAGGGGCAGGCACAGGCCCCGCAGGGGGCTTTGCTGCAAGCCCAGCCGGTTCCTGTCGGCGAGGCTTCTGCTGCAGCGCAGACGCAGATCGCACAGCTCGCTAAAGATTTGCAGGTACAGCTCAGCCAGCTGCAGCAGGCAGGAAACAAACCGATGGCGGAAAGTTGGTTGGCAGAAACGCGGAATATTCTGCAACCTTTACATCAGCAGAATGCTGCTCAATTGCACCTGCAGGCAAAACCGCAGATGGATAATCTGTTCGCTTTGCTGGGTCAGATGCGACAACAGCCGAATCTGCCCCCACAACTGAGCGGTGAGTTGGAACGCTTGGTTCTGCAACTGAAGCAACCGGATGCTTCGCTGTTGAACCCTGAACAGAAGTCGCAACCGCAGCAGGTTGCCGGGCAAGCACAGGATGCTTCTGCTGCTCGGCCGCAGCAGGCCGTAGCTGCGCCGCAAGTCACGGCAGAGTCGATTCGGCAGGCCATACAGGCCAGTGGAGTCTATCGGCCACCGGCAGGTGCCGCCCAGGCCACCCAGCCAAATACTGTCACCGCACCGGTTGTCCCGGCAGAAATCAGCGCCGGGCTGGAGAAGCTGCTGGCACAGGTGCAGCAGGCTCAGGCCGATGGAGGGAAATTGCCCCCTGAACTGCTCGGCCGCTTGGAGGGTTTGCTCGATAAGTTGCAACGGTTGCCCCAGGTGCAGGGGCTGACTCAGCCGTTGCTGCCGGGGCTGGAAAATATCAACCAGCAGCTGGTCCAGTTGATTCAGCAAGGACCGCAGCAGCCGAATGGGGGCGCACTCGGTGTTCTTTCTCAACTGTTCGGCTTTCATCTTGAAGCGGAACTGCTGAAAGGAAAGACGAAAGAAGCTCTGGCAAACCTTAAAGCCAGCTTGCTGGCTATGCAGAAAGAACTGGGTGAGGAAGTAAAGGAGCCGCTCAAACGATTGGAACTGTTCCAGCTCTGCAAAGCGCGGCTGGCGGAAGAACAGGTGCAGTTTATCCCGTTGCCTTTTAACGAGCTGGAGGAGGGGTATCTGCTGATGGAGCAGGGTCAGCAGGACGACGAAGATGACGCGGTGGAGCCTCCTCTCCACATTACGCTCTCCTTGCGTGTGTCGGCGCTTGGAAATATGCGCGTTGATATGCTTTACGATCAGCATGGCCTGCATCTGCGCATGGCCTGTGAGAGTAAGGAAAAGATGGCTTATCTGCAGGAGCACGCAAGCGAGCTGGAGGAGTCGATCGAGACGGTATCGCTGAATGCTCTCAGCTTCAGTGACGATGCCCGGGTGCCAAGCCGTGAGCTGCTGGAAAAGCTGCTGCCGGACGCTCTCGGCATGCTGAACACCAGGATTTGATGATGAGTAAAACGGAAAGACCGCAGAAGCCGCTGCAGGCTGTTGCACTGCGTTACGATAAGGAAGTCAGCTCGGCGCCGAAAGTGACGGCCTCAGGCAAGGGCGAAATTGCGCGCAAGATCATCGAAGCCGCCCAAGAGGCCGGGGTCGACATTGTTCAGGATCCGGACTTGCTCGAGGTGCTCGGCCGGGTGCCGATTGGTGAGGATATTCCGCCCGAACTCTATCAGGCCGTTGCCGAAATTCTAGCCTTTATCTATCGGGTTAACGGTCGTTACGCGGCGGCGAACGGGTAAGAGAATTAATCCTTAAGCTAAGCGATTATTTCGACAAAAAATCCCCTTTACAGTTTCCTGCCTGTTAGTGTAGTGTATGCGGCTCGCGGAGAGGTGACCGAGAGGCCGATGGTGCTCGCCTGGAAAGCGGGTGTAGTGAAAGCTACCGGGGGTTCGAATCCCCCCCTCTCCGCCATATTCTACATGGCTGATGAAAAACGCCGATCTGCGGCGTTGCCTTCATCCCGCCTCGGCGACGTACCATAGAGGTACGCCTTACTCGGCGAGATTTCAGGCGCCTTGCATCTCAGCATTTTTGATCAGCCCAGATACATTGTATATAAGATCAATCGATATCGGTAAACGTTGCCGGTAGAAGTGACAGCCGGGTCCCGCGCAACGGACATCCGTGAACCCCGTCAGGCCCGGAAGGGAGCAGCGGTAACGGTTTTGGACGTGTGCCGCGGGGGTGCCTGGCTGTCACTTGTGCCGGCAATTTTTGTTTTGGCCAGTCAAGCTCTACGGATGGGTTCATGTGACCCTCGGAATGGGTGGCACAAGATCGTTCTCAACACCATTAGAGGGAAGATTGCATGTCCTATCTGGTTCTGGCACGTAAATGGCGACCGCAGCTGTTCGATGATCTGGTCGGTCAGGAGCATGTCAGTCAGACGCTGAAAAACGCTATCAATGCTGACCGGGTGCATCACGCTTTTCTCTTTACCGGGGCCCGTGGAGTCGGTAAAACCTCTGCCGCACGGATTTTTGCCAAGGCCCTCAACTGTGAAAAAGGGCCAACGGTGGAGCCCTGCGGGGTCTGTCCGTCCTGTGTTGAGATCACCGCCGGGCAGGGAGTGGATGTTTTTGAAATTGATGGTGCCTCGAACACCGGTGTCGATGACATCCGTGAACTGCGCGAGAATATCCGTTACCTGCCATCGAACTCCCGCTACAAGATTTTCATTATCGATGAGGTCCACATGCTCTCGATCAACGCCTTCAACGCGCTGTTGAAGACGCTGGAGGAGCCGCCGGACCACGCCAAGTTTATCTTTGCCACAACCGAGCCTCACAAGATTCCGATTACCATCCTCTCCCGTTGCCAGCGGTTTGATTTTCGCAAAATCGGCCAGCCGCAGGTTCAGGGGCGTTTGCGCTATATCATAGATCATGAAAAGGTGTCGATCTCTGATGCGGGTCTGTCGATGATTGCCCGCAGTGGTGGTGGCAGCATGCGGGATGCGCTTTCGACTCTTGATCAGGTGATCGCGTTTTGCGGCGAAAAAGTGGCAGACAAAGACCTGCAGAACCTGCTCGGTTTGGTCAGCCGCCGTCTGCTTCTTGATTGTATCGAGGCGATTCTCGATCGTGATGCGCAGCGGGCTCTCCTACTGCTGCAGAAAGTGGACGAGCATGGCCACTCTTTCCGCCAATTCTGCCAGCAGCTGGTCGAACTGGTCCGGGCGCTGGTCATTATTAAGGTCGCTGAGCAACCGGGCGTTTTACTCGATTTCAGTGAAAGCGAACTGCAGGATCTGCGCGAGTTGGCTCATCCGGCCAGTTTGGATGATTTACAGCGGCTGTTGTCGGCGCTGATCAAAGCTGAAGCGGACCTGGCGCTGTCTAACTATCCCCGCCTGACGCTGGAGATGGTACTGGTCAAGCTGGCCAGCCTGCCGAGCAGTATCGATGTTAGTGCGCTGGTGAAGAAGCTGGAATCGCTCGAACGCAAACTGGCCGGAGGTCTGCCTGCTCCACCGGCACATCGCCCGCAGCCTGCTGCGCCGGCTCCCTCTCCGGCTGCAGTTGACGAGGTGTCACCACCGCCACCGGATACGGACACGTTTGGAAAAAAGCCTGAAGCTCCGTCTGCTCCTGCCGGGGAAAAGAGCTGGGCGGGGCTGGTTGAATTTGTTAAAGCACATCGCCGGCCACGGATTGCTTCGCTGCTGGAACAATCGAGCTTGCTGCTGATCGAGCTGCCGCGCCTGCAGATTGGCATGTCGAATCGCTATTACAGCCTGGCAGACGCTGATATGAAGCATTCGATCGAAGAACTGGCCAGCGAGTATTACGCTGCCGAGGTCCGGGTCGAGTTCAAGCAGGTTGGCAATCAGACCGACGCACCACCATCGTTGCACCAGGAACGGGTTCAGCTGGAGTCCGACCGGCAGAGAAAGTTACGTGAAAATGCTGCAGAGCACCCGATGGTGAAGACCGCACTAGAGGTGTTCGGCGGCAAAATTGAAGAGATTAAACCGATCGATAAGGGATTTGTTTAACTTATAAAGAACCGGGGATCCGGACGAAATTCACTGGAGGAAAAGTCATGGCAAAAGGTCTTGGCAACATTATGAAACAGGCTCAGCAGATGCAGGCGAAAATGGCTCGCGTGCAGCAGGAGCTGGAGAAAAGAGAAGTTGAAGCAACTGCAGGCGGCGGCATGGTGACCGCTAAGGTCAACGGCAAGCAGGAGCTGCTGTCGCTGAACATCGAGAAGGACGTGGTTGACCCGGAGGATGTTGAAATGCTGCAGGATCTGGTGATGGCTGCTGTCAACGAGGCGGTTAAGCAGAGCCAGAAAATGATTCAGGAAGAAATGAGTAAAGTGACCGGCGGAATGAATATTCCCGGCCTGTTCTAAAAATATTTTTTGTATTAAAGGCCCCTTGGCAATTGTCGCCCTGGGGCCTTTGATTTATCATGTAGTATTTACCAAAAGCAGTATACGATAAAGATTGAAATTCGCCTGAAGTGGTGGTAGGGTTCTTTTTGGTCAGACCAATAGACCGCAAAAGTGCTCGTATCATTTTGGGGAAATTTTATTTTTTAAGTGATACTAAATAAATAAAACAGCATTTTAAAATGTTGGATTTGGCGGAGAAATCATGTTAGGCTCGCTCCCGTCTTTTGCTCGTCTGGTCGCTGAATTGAGCAAATTGCCGGGTGTCGGCGGCAAGACCGCTGCACGCTTGGCGTTCCACCTGTTACGGACAACAGATAGTGATGTCGAGGCGCTGGCTGACGCGTTGCTCGACATGAAACGTAAAGTTCGGTTTTGTTCCCGCTGTTTTCACATCGCCGAAGAAGAGCTTTGTCAGATATGTTCTGACCCCGGCCGTGAATCTCAGCGACTCTGCATCGTGCAGGAACCGCAGGATCTGCTGGCGATAGAACGCAGCCACGCATATAGAGGGCTTTACCATGTACTGCATGGAGCTCTGTCACCGCTCGACGGGATCGGTCCGGAAGATCTGAAAATCCCACAATTGCTGCAGCGTTTGCAGGATGAGCAGATCGAGGAGGTGATGCTGGCGACCAACTTTACTGTTGAGGGTGAGGCAACGGCGCTCTACTTGGCCAAGCTCTGCAAGGAACAGGGAGCGAAGGTTACGCGACTGGCCCACGGGATTCCATCCGGCAGCGACTTGGAATATATCGATGCCGGCACGGTACAGCAGGCAGTCAGTGGGCGGAGAGAGCTTTAATAAGACGATAGATAGATCTTCCTCGACAGGGGCCGTTAGGTCGGTTTCTGTCGTTTCAGCGTTTTGGTTTAACCGGTTCACGATTCCATGTTTTGGATCGTCAATTTAACAACCTATCAAGGAGGTTTGCATGTCTCGGAAAATGGTTTGTACTGACGGCAATTCCGCGGCGGCGCATGTTGCACATGCGACCAACGAGGTTATTGCTATCTACCCCATTACCCCGTCCTCGGTTATGGGCGAGATTTCTGATGCCAAAAGTGCTGTTGGCCAGAAGAACATCTGGGGAACTGTTCCAAAAGTTGTCGAAATGCAGTCGGAAGGTGGCGCCGCCGGTGCCGTTCACGGTGCCCTGCAGGCTGGTTCTCTGACCACGACCTTTACCGCATCTCAGGGTCTGCTGCTGATGATCCCGAACATGTACAAGATCGCCGGCGAATTGACTCCGACCGTCTTCCATGTTTCGGCGCGTGCCATCGCTGCTCAGGCACTGTCGATCTTCGGTGACCATTCCGACGTTATGGCCTGCCGCCAGACCGGTTGGACCATGCTCTGCTCGAACAACGTGCAGGAAGTCATGGACTTCGCTCTGATCGCCCAGGCTGCGACCCTTGAGTCCCGCGTTCCTGTGCTCCACTACTTCGATGGTTTCCGTACTTCTCACGAAGTACAGAAGGTCGAAGAACTGAGCATGCAGACCATGAAGGCGATGATTGACGATGAGCTGGTTGCTGCCCACCGTGCCCGTTCCCTGTCGCCGGACCACCCGGTCCTGCGCGGTACTGCTCAGAATCCGGACGTCTACTTCATCGGTCGCGAGACCGTCAATCCTTACTACGAAAAAGTTCCGGGCATCATGCAGGCCCAGATGGACAAGTTCGCCAAGCTGACCGGTCGCCAGTACAACCTGGTCGATTACGTCGGTCACCCTGACGCTGAGCGCGTCGTCGTTATGCAGGGTTCCGGGTGCGAGGCGATGGAAGAGCTGGTCGCACACCTGGCCGCACAGGGCGAGAAGGTTGGTCTGCTCAAGCTGCGCCTGTTCCTGCCGTTCCCGATCGAGCAGTTCTGCAAAGTGCTGCCGAAGAGCGTCAAGAAAATTACCGTTCTTGACCGCACCAAGGAGCCGGGTTCCATCGGCGAGCCGATGTACCAGGCAGTTCGTACCGCAATTGGCGAAGGCATGACTGAAGACCTTTGCTCCTTCGATGGTTACCCGAGCATCGTCGGCGGCCGTTATGGTCTCGGTTCTTTCGAGTTCAACGCCGGTATGTGTAAAGCCGTCCTCGACAACATGCTGCAGGATAAGCCGAAGAATCACTTCATCGTTGGTTTCGAAGATGATGTCATGGGTTCCAGCCTGCCGTTTGACGAGGACTACAAGGTTCCGTTCGATGGCTACGCTGCCATGTTCTATGGTCTCGGTTCCGACGGTACCGTCGGTGCAAACAAGAACTCGATCAAGATCATCGGTGATACCACCGACAACGAAGTTCAGGCCTACTTTGTCTACGACTCCAAGAAGGCAGGTAGCATGACCACCTCGCACCTGCGCTTTGGTAAGCAGGTGATCAAGTCGACCTACCTGCTCAGTAAAGAAGAGGCTGATTTTGTCGCCTGTCACAACTTCTCCTTCCTCGAGAAGTACGACATGTTGCGCAACGCCAAAGAAGGCGCGACCTTCCTGCTCAACTCGCCGTACGGCAAAGACGATGTCTGGGCTCACCTGCCGAAGATGGTGCAGCAGCAGATCATCGACAAGAAGATGAAGTTCTACGTCATCGACGGTGTTCACTTGGGCGAGAAAATCGGCCTCGGTCCCCGCATCAACGTCATTATGCAGACTGCTTTCTTCAAGATCTCCGAGATCATCGATCTGGATCAGGCGATTGCTGAAATCAAAGGTGCAATCGTTAAATCCTACGGCAAAGCCGGTGAGAAGGTTGTCAGCATGAACAAGCAGGCGGTTGACGTCGCGCTTGAGAACATTAACGAAGTTAGCGTTCCGGCAACTGCCGACAGTGCAATCGAGATGACCAGTGGCCAGTGGGCTGGTTGCTCTGAAACTGTCCAAAAGACGCTTGGTCCGATTATCGATGGTCTGGGTCACAAGCTGCCGCTGTCGGCCATGCCTGCCGATGGTACCTTCCCGACCGCAACGGCCTGTGTCGAGAAGCGTAACATCGCTGTGACTGCCCCGGCCTGGAAGGAAGAACTCTGCGTCCAGTGCGGTATCTGTTCTTTCGTCTGCCCGCACGCTGCCATCCGCATGAAAATTTACGATGATGCTGATTTGGCTGGCGCACCGGCAACCTTCAAATCTTGCGATGCCAAAGGCAAGGATCTGGCTGGCAAGAAGTTCACCCTGCAGGTCGCGGTTGAGGACTGTACCGGTTGTGGTGCCTGTGTTTACAACTGTCCTGCCAAGAGCAAGACAGAAGAGGGCGTCAAGGCAATCAACATGGTTGAGCAGCCGCCTCTACGTGAGACCGAAGCAGCCAACTTCGAGTTCTTCCTCGGTATCCCTGATCCTGACGAGAGCCTGTTTAACCGTGCGACCGTTAAGGGAAGCCAGCTGCTGCCGCCGATGTTCGAGTTCTCCGGTGCCTGTGCCGGTTGTGGCGAGACCCCGTTCGTCAAGCTCTGCTCGCAGCTGTTCGGTGACCGCATGGTCGTCGCTAACGCGACCGGTTGTTCCTCCATTTACGGTGGCAACCTGCCGACCACTCCCTGGTCGACCCGTAAAGACGGCCTCGGTCCGGCGTGGAGCAACTCCCTGTTCGAGGACAACGCCGAGTTCGGTTTCGGCTTCCGTCTCTCGATCGACAAGACCACGGCTTATGCCCGTGAACTGCTTGAGAGCAACGTCGATTGCGGCTGCAAGGCTTGTGAGGGCACTGCCGACATGAAGAAGGAAATCCTCGCATCGGCGCAGGATACTCAAGCAGAGATCGAAGCTCAGCGCGGTCGTGTCGCCAAGCTGAAGACGATTCTCGCAGCATGTACTCACGAAACCGCCAAGCCGCTGTCCGGTGATGCTGACTACCTGGTCAAGAAATCGGTCTGGATCCACGGTGGTGACGGTTGGGCGTACGACATCGGTTACGGTGGCCTTGACCATGTTCTCGCTTCCGGCGCGAACGTCAACGCACTGGTCCTCGACACCGAGGTTTACTCCAACACTGGTGGCCAGGCCTCCAAGTCGACACCGATCGGCGCGGTTGCCCAGTTCGCAGCTGGTGGTAAAGATATGCCGAAGAAAGACCTGTCGATGATCGCCATGACTTACGGCAACATTTACGTTGCTCGCGTCGCTCTGAGCAATCCGGCACAGGTCGTTAAGGCGATGATCGAAGCGGATGCCTACGATGGTCCGTCGCTGATTATTGCTTACAGCCACTGTATCGCTCACGGTATCAACATGACCAAGGGTATCGACAGCTGTAAAGAAGCGGTCGCCTGTGGCCACTGGCCGCTGTTCCGCTACGACCCCCGTCTCGCTGCGGAAGGCAAGAACCCGCTGCAGATGGACAGCAAAGAGCCGACCATCAGCTTCGAGGAGTTCGCTGGTAATCAGAACCGCTTCCGCGCTCTGAAGAAGGCCAACCCCGAGCAGGCTGAAGAGCTGATTGCTGCATCCGCAAAGGATACCGCAACCCGCTACGACCTGTACAAGAAGCTGGCAGAAATGCAGGCTGACTGTGGTGTCAAATAAGCAGAGCTTTTAAACTGCTGAACAAAATGAGCCCCCGGTGCATAAGTGCCGGGGGCTTTTTGTCGGGATGAAATATCTGTTATGGTGTGCCTCAAATGAACGGAAAACATGTTTTCATTACTGGGATAGCAGGTTTTTTGGGCAGTCATGTTGCCGACAGATGTCTGGCTGAAGGCTGCCGGGTTTCAGGGTGTGACAACTTAACTGGTGGCTATCTTGACAATGTACCGAGTGGTGCTGCGTTCCATCAAATCGACTGCAACGATTTTGCGCCGCTGGCCGCTTTGCTGAAAGAGGTTGATGTTGTCTACCACTGCGCTGCCACAGCTTATGAGGGACTCTCTGTATTCAGCCCGCACCTGGTCACCCGCAACGTTGTCACGGCGACTACGGGAGTTGTCTCCGCTGCAGCGGCCGGAGGAGTAGGGCGCTTCATTCTCTGCTCATCCATGGCCAGATATGGCACCAATGAGGTTCCCTTTACTGAGGATATGGTGCCGGCTCCTCAGGATCCCTACGGCATTGGCAAATGGTGTGCGGAGCGGTTGCTTGCCAATATTGCCAAAACCCACAGGATGGAGTGGGTGGTGGCTGTCCCGCACAATATCATCGGGCCGCGCCAGCGCTACGACGACCCGTATCGAAACGTGGCCGCCATTTTCATCAACCTGATGTTGCAAGGACGGCAACCCTATATCTACGGGGATGGCAATCAGAAGCGCTGTTTTAGTTTTGTCTCCGATGTGGTCGATCCGCTGCTGCGCATGGCCACAGATGATTGCTGTGTCCAGCAGGTCATCAATATCGGTCCCGATGATGAGTTTGTGACCATCAACGAGCTTGCGAGTACCATCGCCCGACTGCTCGATTTCGATCTCAAGCCGAATCGTATTGAGAGTCGCCCCCAGGAAGTTTTCTTTGCCAACTGCTGCGCCGACAAAGCCCGGCGACTGCTTGAATATCAGCCGAAAGTGAAGCTCGAGGAGGGCTTGGCTGCTATGATCGACTGGATAAAATCTCGCGGACCTCGCCCATTTTTGCACAATGTTGAGTTGGAAATAGACGGGCCGCGCGCGCCGAAGACCTGGTCGAAGAAGTTACTGTGACAAGGGGGCTCGCAGAAAAGGCCGCCACTCTTTTGGCAGAGGCCTCGGGATTACAGGGGAAGCTGCATTTGCCCGGAGTGCGTGATGATTATAGATGTCGGCTGGAGCAGGTTGTTCTAGTAGCCACAAGGGCAATGAACGACACGGAGGAAAACCAAGAAGGGACATTGCTCCAGCGGGTGTTGCTAAGGGCGCATGCAGCTCGGGCAGAGGATGCGCGCTATGGTGGCGGACAGCTCTCGCGCGGATCTCAGCGGGCGCCCACATTGTCAGATTGTGAAGACGGCTGGCAGCGCGTTGAGGAGATCGTTTGTACTGCGGAGGATGCGTCAGTGGAGGCCGCACGTTTGGCCCGGCTTCTTGCTACGGCCGAAGCGAGTGAGATTGCCGGCAGGGCTGAAGGTGCCGCAAAGGCCGCCAGAAAAATCGTCACAGAGCGCAACCGCGCTTACACTTTCCATGCTGACCCCGGTTTTTCCTTTGGCGAAGGCTGGTACCTGGCCGCTGCTGCGCTGCTTGCAGGCGTCCCCATTCAAATTAAACCGGGTGCTGTCCAGGAATTGCAGGCCAAGCGATTTCTTCTTGATGCCGGGTTGGAAGGATCATTGCGCCCATACCGGCCACGTCCGGCCAGTCCAAAGCATCTCACTCATATCATCGCTGAGGCTTTTCGCGTTGATGCTTTAGGAGCACAGAAAATTCTTCGCACAGCGTTTCTGGGAGGCGAATCGGCATCGGCTTCTTTGCATTCGTGGGTCGATGACATCGTGGAAGGAAAGCCAGCGCAGAAGGTACTGCTTTGGGTCCGAACGGGTGATCACGATATCGAGCGCAATACCTGTTTCGCTGAGTTGCAGCAGCTTTCTGAACTGGTAGCGAATGCCGGCTTCTCTCCCATCTTTTTCGGCGATGCTGTTCCCACGGAGCTTGTTCCGACAAACGGAGTCGACCTGACTCTGTGCTGGAAAGAACCGCTCTTTCAGGGGCCGGATATGCGCCGCGCTCAACTGCAGCTGTTTGAAGAATTGAAAAAACATCACGGCCTAGTGGGGCAGATTGGCGTTACTAGTGCTGGTATGGACGGGCCGGCGCTTATGGGGTTGCCCACCCTCTATCTGACACAGGAACGTAACGTTCGGCTGGGCAAGTGGGTGGGAGCCGTTCCGGGGTATCAAGAAGTCGTGCGGGCACCGGACTGTCTCGACATCATCGCTACTACTCTCCATCAGTGGCGGCAGTGAGCTCGCATCTCGCTTATCGTATAGTGGCGACTGCTTCGCAGGCTGTTGGCCAACCCAAATCTTAAGCCCACTTTCTCAGCACTCTGGTACGCAGGTGCCGGGGCGTTTTTTGTTTGCTGAAAACAGACAGATAGCGGTAATTTGATCTCCTCTCTTTTCTTGAGAAGGTGTATATGCTGGAGCTTTTTTCCATATTTTTCAACGTGATCATGCCGGTTTTCGGCATTGTCGCTCTCGGCTTTCTGCTTGGTGGCAAGTTGCAGCTGCAGGCGGCAACACTGACTCGCAGTGCCTATTACGTTTTTGTCCCGGCATTTATCTTTCAGGCCATCAGTCAGTCGCAGATCGAGCTCAATGCGGCTTTGCAGATGGTTGTCTTTATCGTTGTGTCCCACCTGCTGGCCGTGTTTATTGCCGGAGGTATCGGCCGGGCGCTCGGGCGTTCGAAAGAGATGATTGCCGCTTTTGTCATGATTGCTGCCTTCGGTAATGTTGGAAACTATGGCCTCGCTATTGTTCGATTTCACCTTGGTGATGCGGCATTGGCTCCTGCAAGCATCTATTTTGTCGCTATCTCCATAAGCGCATTTATTGTTTGTGTCGGAGCTGCTGGCTGGGCCCATGATGGCAGCAAAGGAGCAATCTGGGGGGTACTGAAAACTCCAGCCCTTTGGGCATTGCCACCGGCGTTGCTGGTCTCTTTGGGTGGGGTAGAGGTGCCCTTGATGATGTCGCGCATGATCGGCCTCCTCGCTGATGCCATGATTCCGGTGATGCTGTTTGCCCTAGGCCTGCAGTTGCTTGAGCAGCGGCGGGTTTCGTTGGGAAGCGATGTCTGGCTAGCTTCAGGAATACGTTTGCTTTTAGTGCCGGCCATTGCATTTGTTGTCTCTTCTTTGTTTGTTTTGAACCCACTTGAATCGGCCGCGGGTATCCTGCAGGCGGCTATGCCGACAGCGATCCTGGTGGCAATTATTGCCAAAGAGAACAACATCGTCCCGCAGTTTGTAACTTCGGTTGTTGTTGTCTCGACCCTCACCAGCCTGGTGACCTTAACGTTGCTGATGGTTGCCTTGTAAGATAATAAATCCCGTTCAGCGCAGGGAAAGTGATTGACTTGGATTTCACTCTGTGATAATCCAAGCAGCTAACTTTACCTTAGGAGTAAACCTAATGATCCACACTGCAGCAGCGGCAGCACGAGCGATTCAGGCGGCGAGTTCAAGCCTGACAACTGTCCATCACCCCTAGCGGGTGAAGCTGCACGCGTTTGTAAAAAACACCGAGGCCATGGACAGAGCAGTCCATGGCCTTTTTATTTGCCCTGCAATGGAGAGAAGAAGATGCGCAACAATATTGTTCACATCGGTGCCGGCGAGCTGACTTATGAAATTCGCGCTATTGTCGATATCGCCGAGAAATTGAAGAAGCTTGGCATCAAAACCAACATGGAAAATATCGGTGACCCCGTTGCGAAAGGGGAAAAGATTCCGGACTGGATTAAGGGGATTGTCGCTGACCTGGCGATGAAAGATTGCTCCTATGGTTATTGTGCGACTAAAGGTGTGCTGGAGACTCGTGAGTTCCTCGCCGAACTGACAAATAAGCGGGGCAAGACCCAGATAACGGCAGAAGACATCATTTTCTTCAACGGTTTGGGTGATGCCATCCAGAAAGTCTATGGCCTGCTCAAGCGTGAAGCTCGGGTGCTCGGTCCTTCACCGACCTATTCAACCCACTCCTCTGCAGAAGGTGCCCACGCAGGTCAGAAGCCGGTCACCTATCGACTCGACCCGGAGAACAACTGGTATCCGGATATCGATGATATGCGCTTGTCAATTAAGTACAATCCAGCAATCTCTGCGATCCTGGTGATTAACCCGGACAACCCGACCGGAGCCGTTTACCCGGAGCGTATCCTCAAAGAGATCATCGCCCTCTGCAAAGAGTACGATCTGTTTCTGATCTGTGACGAGATTTATCACAACCTTTGCTACAACGGGACGGCAACCCGACCCATCTCCGACCTGATCGGCGACCTGCCGGCGATCGCCATGAAGGGGATTAGCAAAGAGGTCCCTTGGCCTGGCGCCCGCTGTGGCTGGATTGAGGTCTACAACGCCGATAAAGATCCGATGTTCGCCAAGTATGTTGAGAGTATTTTGAACTCAAAAATGGTCGAAGTCTGTTCGACCACTTTGCCGCAGAAAGCGATCCCGGCGATTCTCAGCCACGAGGAATATCCAAAATATCTCGAGCAGCGGAAGAGCCGATACGAAAACTATTCGAACATCGCTTATAATTTACTGAAAGAGGTGCCGGGCCTGAAGGTGAATCGCACGAACGGCGCTTTCTACATGAGTGTGGTGTTCGAAAAAGGCCTTCTTAATAGTCAACAGACTTTGGATATCGAAAATGCCGAAGTCAAGCAGCTGGTTGAGGAGTTGGTCAATAAAGAAGGCTGCGAGGCAGACAAACGGTTTGTTTACTATCTGCTTGCGTCCACCGGAATTTGCGTTGTGCCAATCTCCTCTTTCTGTACCGATGAGCGTGGTTTCCGCATAACCTTGCTGGAACTGGACGAAAAAGAATTTACGCAGATTTTCATTACCATTGCCAACGCGGTGACCAGCTACCTGCGTTCCTGAAAGGCTGCCGATGCTGCCCTTTGCCAGCGATAAACACGCACAGTTAATTGACGCCCCGCAGCAGTTGAAAGAGTTTCTACTGCGGGGTGCTCGACCACGAAAAGATTGGGGGGTCGGGCTCGAAAGCGAAAAGTTGGTCGTTGATCGTCAAACTGGCGAAGTAGCGAGTTATGAACGGATTCGTGATCTGCTGGCGCGACTAGAGGGCGTTGGTGGCTGGGAGGGTAGCTACGAAGGCGAACATCTGCTCGGTTTGCAGGGGAAGCGTTCATCCATTACGTTGGAACCGGGAGGTCAGCTGGAGCTTTCTGGCCGTTTCTGTTGCGACATCCACTGCAGCTGGCGTGACCTGAGCCGTTATCGTCAACTGGTGATGGAGACCGGTCGCGAACTCGACCTGATGTTTCTTGGCTTGGGGGTGCAACCCTTTACGCCTCTTGAGAAAATAGACTGGTTACCGAAGGCCCGCTATGATGTGATGGGTCCTTATATGTTGAAGGCTGGTTCAATGGGGCAGCGGATGATGAAGCAGACCGCCGGAACCCAGGTCAACCTCGACTATTCTGACGAAGCCGATTGCCTGCGCAAGCTGCGGGCGGTGCAATGGTTGGCTCCAGTCTGCTATGCTTTGTTTGCCAACTCGCCCGTCATGGAAGACAATCCGACCGGCTTTCTCTCGACCCGTGGTCATATCTGGTCGCATACCGATGCCGACCGTTGTGGGCTGATCCTGCAACTGTTTGCGCCTGATGCAGGCTTTGACAGTTATATTGAATATGCGCTCAATGTTCCCATGTACTTTATCCAACGGGATAACCGCTATATCAATTTGACGAACCAGCGGTTAACTTTCGGCCATTATCTGGAGACTGGCTGGCAGGAATGTAAGGCAACATTGGCGGATTGGGATCTGCACCTGTCGACACTGTTTCCAGAGGTTCGCCTGCGACCACAGATAGAAATTCGTAGCGCTGATAGCTTGCCGCCAGCATATACGGCCTCTGTTGCGGCTTTTTATAAGGGTTTGCTTTATTGTGATGATGCCCTGACGAGAATTGAATCACTATTCAACTGTCTTTCTGAGGAAGACTTTTTGCAACTTTACCGTGATTCTTGGAAGCTCGGGCTGAAGGCGACCTCATCCCAGGGGAGCCTGCAGGAGATCGCTGCAGAGTTGTTGCCGTTAGCGAGCACAAGTTTGCGCCGGCAGTTTGAAGCTGGTTGCACCGGGGCCGATGAAAGCAGTTTCCTGTACCCGTTAAAAGAGCTTGTCGAAAGTGGCGAAACTCTGGCGGAACAACTGCTGGCACGCTGGCGGGGAAGCCGGGAAGAGAAGCTCAAAGTCTTGTTTGATCGCTGCGATTTCTCTCATCGTTGAACACATTGATTGCTTTTTCCGACTCGGCAACTATGGCGACTGTGCATTTGTGCAGTCGCTTTTGTGTTTTTGCTGACAAATGTTTACGTGTTTCCACGTGTTTATTCTTTGCGACTGCTGCTAAATTACAAACCATCAACAGCTTGGTGTGGCAGTCAGGCTGTTGACCTCCAAAAAAAGAAGGTTTCATCATACCTCCTTTCTTGCTTACAGGCCGATAGCCGGGAATGCCTCCCCTGGTTATCGGCCTCTTTTTTTCCTGTAGTTTTCCTTGTCTTTTGGCCCGGTTCCTGTTTCAATATGCCGTTCAAAAATTAGCCGTAAATCTGCAGCTTAGCCGACCAAGGAGTCATTTCGAATGCAGCCGAAACAGTTTACCGATCCCGTCGTTAAAGAATCGATCAACACCATCCGCTTGCTCGCCGCCGATGCGGTTGAGGCAGCCAAGTCGGGTCACCCCGGCACGCCGATGGAAGCCGCGCCGATTGCCTACCTGCTCTACATGAAGCATCTGCGGCATAATCCGGCCAATCCTGACTGGGCTGGACGGGATCGTTTTATCCTTTCATGTGGTCACGCTTCGACTCTGATTTACAGTATGCTGCATTTGACCGGGTATGACCTGCCGCTCGACGAAATCAAGAACTTCCGCCAGTTCGGCCGCAAAACAGCCGGTCACCCCGAGTTTGGTCATGTCCCCGGCGTTGAAACCACCACCGGTCCGCTTGGCCAAGGTGTTGCCGTTGCTGTCGGTATGGCGATGGGCGGTCAGTACCTGGCGCAGAATGTCGATGCCGAACTGTTCGACTACCGAACCTGGGTTATCTGTTCCGACGGCGACCTGATGGAAGGCGTATCCGCTGAAGCTGCTTCTCTGGCCGGTCATCTCAAGCTGGGTAACCTCAACTATCTCTACCTCGATAACAAGATTACCATCGAGGGCGATACCCAACTCGCTTTCACTGAAGATGTCGGCGCGCGCTACATCGCCTGCGGCTGGCACGTTGAGCGTGTTGAAGGTGAGAACCTGGAAGAGATTGACGCTGCAATGGAGCGTGCCAAGAATGATCCACGTCCTTCTCTGATCATCGCTCGCACTCATATCGGTTTTGGTGCGCCGAACAAGCAGGACACTCACGATGCCCACGGAGCTCCGTTGGGTGGCGACGAGCTGGCACTGACCAAGCAGTTCTTTGGCCGCGATCCAAAAGAGACGTTCGTGATCCCTGCTGAAGTTGCTGAGCACATGGGTGGCTGTGTCGCTAAAGGCACCGAGCTGGAAAAAGAATGGCAGCAGAAGCTGGATGGCAAAAAAGCTGAGACAGCCGTTGTTAACTGGTTGGCCGTTTCGGACGGCGGTCTGCCACAGGGTTGGGATGCCAAACTGCCGGTTTTCGAAGCGGGTGACAATAAAGCAACCCGTCAGGCCAGTGGAGCGGCAATCCAGGGGCTGGCTCCGCAGATGCCTTTCCTGATCGGCGGTTCTGCCGACCTAGCGCCTTCGAACAATACCGAAATCAAGGGTGAAGCGTCTTGGCTGCCGGGCCGAAGTGGTCGCAATATCCACTACGGCATCCGCGAGCACGCCATGGGCTCGATTATGAACGGCCTCTCCCATACTCCGGGTCTGATCCCGTTTGCCGGCACATTCTTCGTCTTTGCCGATTACATGCGCCCGGCGATGCGGATGGCTGCGCTGATGGGGCTGGCTCCGATCTATGTGCTGACCCACGACTCCATCGGCCTCGGAGAAGATGGCCCGACTCACCAGCCGGTCGAGCATCTGGCGTCTCTGCGTGCGATGCCGAACATGACCGTAATCCGTCCGGCTGATGCCAATGAAACCGTTGAAGCGTGGAAGGCCGCAGTTGCCAACCGCAAAGGGCCGACCAGCTTGGTTCTCACCCGTCAAGGCCTGCCGACTGTTGATCGTACCCAGTTCGGCTCAGTTGAGGGGCTGCAAAAGGGCGGTTACGTGCTGGCTAAAGAGGAAGGCGAGTTGCAGGTCATCCTTATTGCCAGCGGTTCTGAAGTGCAGCACGCGGTCGCTGCCCGAGAAACCTTACAGGCAGAAGGTGTCGGCACTCGCGTCGTTTCCCTGCCGTGCTGGGAGCTGTTTGACGCGCAGGACGCTGCCTATCAGGAAGAGGTTCTGCCATCTGCCTGCACCAAACGTGTCGCAATGGAAGCAGGTGCAACATTCGGCTGGGAAAAATATGTCGGCCGCTGCAACCCGATCATCGGCATGGAAACCTTCGGTGCCAGCGCCCCCGCCGGAGAATTGATGCAGCACTTCGGTTTTACAGCTGAAAACTTTGTCGCCAAGGCAAAAGAAATTCTCAGCTAACTGAGGTTTCTATAAATATCGAAAGGGTGGTCCGTTGGGCCACCCTTTTTTGTTTGTCCATGCTTTTTGTTGGTGGACAGGTTCAGTATTTCTAGTACCGCCCCTATTTTCAATATCTACTAGTTGAAGCATCATACGTTTTACAAATAAAGTTTTGAGTAATATCAACGTGTCAATAGGCGGGCTTAGCATCAAGAGAATCAAATGCCAACTAAAAACTTAGCATACCACCAATTGACAATATACTCTATAGTCACTAAGCTATAAAATAAAAATATTGCCCTTAGGTCATATTGTGTTTTTATGGCTTGATGGCTATATCTCTGGCAGTAATCGGAGGCCCAATGTTTCGCAAAATCATCTCTCCTGAGAGCCTAGGGGCAGCCCTAAGGGAAGTACGTAAGCAAAAAGGCTTAAACCAAACGGCAGCAGGGAAATTGGTTGGCATAGACCAGTCCACTGTATCGAAGGTCGAACAGGGCAGTGGCGGAACACAACTCGACACCCTGTTTCGACTGCTGGCTGCTCTGGAGCTGGAAATGGCAATACAACCTCGGAACAGGGTTGAGGACAATATCGAAGGAGATAACTGGTAAATGGGCCGCAAACGCCTAAGAACAGAACTATTCGCCTACATGAACGGGGAAAAGGTTGGCACCCTGACTCGCACGGCTAACGGCAGGCTGGAGTTCAGCTATGACAAGTCATGGCTCGAAAGCAGCTCAGGGCGTCCGCTGTCGCTCTCGATGCCTTTGGCCGAACAGGTCTACGCAGATGATAGAGTCGAAAACTATTTCGACAATCTGCTGCCGGATAGCCAACCGATCAGAAACCGAATTCAGCGACGCTTCGGAACCGCCTCAAATAACGGTTTTGACCTTTTGTGGCATGTCGGTCGGGACTGCGTCGGAGCACTGCAGCTTATGCCTGAAGACCAACAGGTCGATGTCCAGCAAATAGAGGCAGAACCATTAAAGGACGCGGATATCGCAGCAATTCTGAAAAATTATCGAACAATGCCCCTGGGAATGCACGAAGATAAGAACTTCCGAATTTCGGTCGCCGGGGCTCAAGAGAAAACCGCCCTGCTCAAAATTGACAACCAGTGGCATCTGCCGCTGAGCAGCACGCCGACCAGTCATATTTTCAAACTCCCGATCGGCCATATCGAACATAGCGGCATGGATCTCTCCGACAGCGTAGAAAACGAATGGCTTTGCCATGCCATCCTCAAGGCTTTCGGCCTTCCCGTTGCCAAAGCAGAAATGCACACATTTGAAGAGACAAAAGCTTTGGTTGTCGAGCGCTTCGATCGGCGCTGGGCTAAAGACAGATCATGGTTGATCCGTCTGCCGCAGGAAGACATGTGTCAAGCGCTGAACGTTCCGCCAGTTCTCAAATATGAAAGCGATGGCGGCCCCGGCTTTTCACCGATCATGGAATTACTGCTCGGTTCCACAGACAGTTTGAGCGATCGGCGCCTGTTCATGACTGCTAATCTGGTCTTCTGGCTGCTGTGCGCCATTGACGGTCACGCTAAAAACTTTAGTATTTATCTCCTTCCGGGCGGAGACTTCAAACTGACCCCACTCTACGATGTGATTTCCGCCTTCCCCCTGGTCGCAAAAAAACAGCTCGAGCAACGCCGATTGAGAATGGCGATGGCGCTGATGGGCAAGAACCGGCATGACGAATGGCACATGATGCTCTATCGCCACTGGCTCTCCACGGCAAAAGCATGCCGCTTCCCGACAGGCGAAATGGAGAAGATCATCACCGAAACCCTTGGCCGCCTGGATCAAGTCGTCGCTGAAGTCAGCTCACAACTCCCCGGTTCATTCCCTGATGCCGTTGCTGGTCCAATTTTTGACGGCATGAAAACGGCACGTGATAAATTGATCCGAACAGACCCTTTGAAAGAGGGATAAGGCTATAGGAGATAAAAGCTATAGCAGCCAAGTTGGGATTGAGGAAGTGAGTTTTAAGGGTTACACGAAAGGTTACATAGAAGCAAAAAGGGGTTACACCGTATGGCATAACCCCTTAATTTTACTGGTGCCCAGAGACAGAATCGAACTGCCGACACGAGGATTTTCAGGATTTGTTAAAGAGTTTCTATCTAGTGCCTGTTTGTTCTCAAGGACTTGTTCTTATTGATAAATATCTTTTCCTTGTGCGAGCTTTGTTCTGCCGATGTCTCGGGCTTTGTGTAATTTTCTCGGCATGATTACACAGAAATTACACTAAGCAGAGATCCTCTATTTCTCCTCGAAACGAAAACTCACCTTTAAGTCATTCATCCATGATGGTTGGATAAGTTCGTCATGCTGTAAACGGCCCACGATAATTCCAGGGTGGATGCCAATTTTTTCTGCCAGACAGCACACTGCCGCCTTGCTCCTGAGGCCAAGGAGGTGTGTATTGTTTTCTGGAGGAATTAAGAAGTTTGCTGCCCACTCATTGGCTTCATGTTCTTCTGGGCTGTCGATTTGAGCTTTGTTTGGATCATCTAGGTATACGGACTTCTTATCATTAGCATGAAGTAAAATATGGGCTGCTTCGTGGAATAGTGAGAACCAAAACTTATCGTTAGTTTTGCCATACAGGGAGAGTTGAATAAGTGGCCTGTGCGGACTTAGCCAGCGTGCAACTCCGCTTACATGTGCCCTAGGGATTGCCGGGGCCAGAACGAAGGCTACACCTGCTTGTCTAAAATGATCACGAAGTAGGGGTTCAAACTTTTCCGGTGGGAAGATGGTCAGCTTTCTTATCTCTTCTAACGCTGCAGTAAATTGAGGGCGATCGTACTTGGGGCCGTCTAATTTCTCTGCATGCTGTTCCCCCATGCGCAACCATGAAGAAATAGACCCAATATCGCTTTGATCTGCACGGCTACGGCGGAAAGAGCACTGCATTTCTCCGTAATGGCTACGCCATTCATCGGGTGAAGCAACACCAAAGAAACGCAAACACTGTTCAACCAGTTCAGGTTTTGATTTTTTAACAATGCGCTTTTTAGTTATTACGCCGGCAGCCATCAACTCCTTTACAGGTAATTCATCCAGCCATGCTGCCCACTTGGCATCTCTTTCGGCAGCTTCAAGCCGAGCGCAACGTTCACGATATTTGGCTTCACGCGCAAGCCAGAAGCCAACTGAACTTCCTAGGACACGCTCTAGTCTAATAGCGGCATCTTCCGTAAGCGGTACTTTTCCTTTGATAAGTTGATTGACATGCTTGGTGCTGTATCCAAGACGAGTTGCTAATTCTTTTTGTGCCCAGCCACGTTCCTCGATAATGTCAAGAATTGTGTCACCTGGGGGGGAAACCCAGTCAGGGGTAAACGGTGAACTTAGTTTAGTCATGATAGTCTCCGGTGTATTCAATGCAAATAATGGTTACCTTCGACCAATCAATCGAGCCGTCACCATGCTGAGGGCAAGGGTCGTTCTTTGGAGAAAATACAAGCCGTACTCCCCCCGCAAGGCTAACAGCAAACTGTCCGGCTCGATCACCTTTTAGTGGGTGAGGATTGCCTGCGACAAGGTCTGTAACATTCTCTGCCGCCTCAAGGTCGTCCATGCGAGTTCTAAGCTTACGAGCACAGGCCTTCCCTAGTTTTTGCTTAGCAACAGAACTTTTCTCGCAAAGTTCACGAGTTTTCTTGTTTTTAAAGTAGATTTCCAACTGATGGCACCATCGTATCATTATTTACCTAATAGGTAAACGCTCGATTTTGAATAAGGATTGACAATAGCGGATCTTACCTGTCAGAGATTATCTGATTACTGAGCCAGTTCTCTCTTTCCGAGCACCCGCCATGCTCGTTTCATTTGGCAAAGAAGCATAAACAATAAGCGCACGACCAATAATCATCTTCTCAGTCACGGGGCCGAAAAATCTGCTGTCGAAGCTATAGTCTCTATTGTCGCCAAGGAGGAAGTAGCTATTGGCGGGAATCACCAGCTCCTTCATTTGATCTCTTGGGGCTTTTTCAGCGCTGAGTTTTTCTTCATCGAAGTGGGAAGCATATTTATCGAACACCTTATTGCCATCGATATAGAGAGCTTTGTCTTTTATGGCGATTTTTTCGCCTGGGAGTCCCATCACCCGCTTAATAAAAAGCCTGTTTTTTGCATCGTCTGGCATTAAAAAAACGACAACATCACCCCGCGATATGGGCTTGTTTCTATAATACTGATTATCAATAATGATTTGATCGCCAACAATTAACGTCGGGTTCATGCTTGCTGCAGGAACTCTAAAAATACGCCCTTTGAAAAAGGCAGGATTTTTCTCTCTTCCCAGACTCCAAACCTGCGCAGCTTTGATCTGATCTCCTGTCATGAAATATGAGAGCCCCAGCCTAAATAAAGTTTCCTCGAGGTTGCCAGTTGGAACGCTCTGCCCATTCAGGGCACTGGTGTATTCTTCAGCGGCACTCCTATATTGGTCGTTATAAAATAGTTTGTCGGCGAGAGTTATTTCCCCGCACCAAGCTGACGATGTATAGGCAAAAAGAACCCATAGGATTACAACATATTTCATTTATCCCCCCCCTGTAATTGTTTCACTCAATATCAGCCGACCTCGCATACAAGTGCCGCTGAAACCCAACAAACGTCTCCCGGATCTGCGGGATACCACCAAGCTGCGCAGCGGCATCATTGACATTGCCGTACTTCAATTCAAGTAGTCCTGCAAGCTTGGCTATCTCCAGCTCACCGACCCCAACTCTGACATACTCGCCAAGCACGAACTCCAGGAACGCCTGCTGTTTCTCTTCGTACTTGGTGTAGATCTCGTTTTTGTGTGCCTCTACTCGTTCTTCACGGCTGATCGGCGGTAAGGTGAAGGCGATGTAGGCTAGGACGTCGAAGACATCACTGTGCATGGCGTTGATCATCAGCTTGGCTTCGGCCAGTTGCTCAGCCCCGAAACCTTTCTCCGCCAAGCCGTCGAGCAGGGTCTTTCGTGTAACCGGATCGCCCCAGATGGTGCGCAGCTCTTCTTCATTCTTGAACAGAGCCGGTAGCTCGCCATAGAGGTGTTCCACGAACTGCGCTGCCGACATCGGCGTGCCGTCGGGACTCCAGAAGGTGGTTGCCATCATGTGCTGGATGACGCGCTCTTTACCGTCGGCGAGCGTCACCTTGACCTTCTTTTTCTTACCCCCTTCACAGACGCACGGCTTTTCGCCGCATTCCGGGCAGGGGCAGATGCACGGTTTCACTCCACATTTTTCGCAAACGCAAACACAAGGCCATTCACCACACCGCGCACAGACCGGCTTTTCACAGGAGCAGGGAGCGTTACCGCACTTCTCACAAACTTCAGGCTCTTCCGGCTCGCCATCCCATTCCGGATCACTGAAGTGCTTGTACGCTTGCACGAAGTCGTAGATGGTGAAGTAATCCTTACCGTCAAACAGGCGCGTACCTCGTCCAATAATCTGCTTAAACTCGATCATCGAGTTGACCGGGCGCATCAGCACAATGTTGCGGATATTGCGGGCATCGACGCCGGTGGAGAGTTTCTGAGAGGTGGTCAGGATGGTGGGGATGGTCTTTTCGTTGTCCTGGAAGGTGCGCAGCCAGCGTTCCCCTTCGGCTCCGTCGCGGGCTGTGACTCGTACGCAGTAATTCGGGTCGGTGCTGGTCTTCATCTGGTTAATCAGGTCACGCACCGCAGCGGCATGATCCTGGGTGGCGCAGAACACCAGCGTCTTCTGCTTCTGGTCAATCATCTCCATAAAGATTTTGACCCGGTAGGCTTCGCGCTCTTTGATCTCGATGATCTTGTTGAAGTCATCTTCGCCGTAGAGCTTGCCTTCCTCGATCTCCCCTTCGATGACGTTGTCATCCGGGGTATAGATGTAATCATCCAGCGTCGTGGCGATCTGCTGCACCTTGAACGGGGTCAGGTAGCCGTCGTTGATCCCTTCCTTGAGCGAGTAGATATAGACCGGCTCACCGAAGTAACGGTAGGTATCGGCATTCCCTTTGCGCTTGGGGGTGGCGGTCAGGCCCAGCTGCACCGCAGGCTTGAAATACTCCATGATGCTGCGCCAGTTGCTTTCGTCGTTGGCTCCGCCACGGTGACACTCGTCGATGATGATGAAGTCAAAAAAGTCGGGCGGATAATCACCAAAGCTGGGAGCGGGATTGCCTTCGGCGTCGCGGCCGGCCATGAATGTCTGGAAGATAGTGAAGAAGATGCTGCCGTTTTTTGGGACACGCCCATGCTGTCTGATGATCGCTGGATCGATGCGCACAAGGGCATCTTCTGGGAAGGAGGAGAAAGCGTTGTAAGCCTGATCGGCGAGGATGTTGCGGTCAGCCAGAAAGAGGATGCGTGGCCGGCGCTTGCCGTCCCTGCCCAACGTCCAGCGGCTGTGGAACAGCTTCCAGGCGATCTGGAAGGCGATGGCGGTTTTGCCTGTGCCGGTCGCCAGGGTCAGCAGGATACGATCTTCACCCGCGACAATCGCCTCCAATGCCTTGTTGATGGCGTTATGCTGATAGTAACGCGCCTGCCACTGACCGCTCTTGTTCTCAAACGGCACATCGGCAAAGCGGTTGCGCCACTCGTTCTCTTCGGCATAGGTCATCGCCCACAGTTCATCCGGGCTGGGGTACTGGTCTACATACCCTTCCTTGCCGGTCTCCATGTCGATCTGGTAGATGCCGACGCCGTTGGTCGAATAGGTGAAGCGGGTCTGCAGCATCCCAGCGTAGCGCTTCGCCTGTGCCACCCCTTCGGTATCGGGCAGATCACGCCGCTTGGCTTCGATCACCGCCAACTTCTGCCCGCGATAGGTAAGCACATAATCGGCGATGTCCTGCTTCGACCGTTTACCCGCACCCTGCAGCCTGCCCAGCGTGATGACTTCACGACGGATGCGACTGTCCTCGACAGCGCCCCAGCCTGCAGCTTTCAGGGCGGGATCGATCAGTTCGGCGCGGGTTTCGGCTTCGTTCATGCGACGGCCTCTTCAAGTGTTTTTTCGGGCAGGACGGTGAGTTCGCCTGCGAAGGCTTTTTGTAGGATGGATTGCTTGAGTTCGACGAGGGCTTCTAGCTTTTGCTGATAGACGGTTTCGAGGCTTTGCGTCTCAACAGATAGCTCTTTTAGTCGAGCTACAATTCGCCCTTGATCCGCTAAATCCACTGGAACCGGAATTGAAAAGTTTACAAGCGTTTTGATCGGTAGTTGAGGTTGCGCAGCCCCCGAAACAAAACGTTCAATTTGAGATTTCATAATTCCAGAACGTAAAATCTCAAACAAATACTCGGACTGAATGACTTTCTCGTTAGGGCGAAAAATCAGCATTCCTGAGTTGATTCGGATCGCATCATAGGCAACGCTGTCGTCATAAACAGCAATGTTGCCTATAGTCCCCCTGGTCGTAAGGATGACATCTCGGCGCTTTAGCTTGCCCTTCCGCAGGGCCTTGTCTTTCTCTTCAGTGATAAACATTGTGGTGTCAAAATTAAACCCGTCGGGTCTGACATTTTTTGTATTGAGAAAGAGGCAAAAACCTTCATCCAAGAAGTCAGCTTTCTTTGGGTAGTTTACTCCTCGATCACCATCTATGATCTGAATCAGATCAGCATCGCCGAACTTCTTCTCCACCCACCCATCACCCTTCTGGGTGAAAACGGCATTCAGATAGCTTTCAAACAGCTCTCGGGCATTGGCGAGGTTCTTCTCGGTATTGGCGACCGCCGCATCGATTCCCGCAAAGGCTTCATCGAGAATAGCGACTATGCGCTTTTGTTCGGGGAGGGACGGAAGAGGGATTTCAACACCGGCCAGTGCAGACTTGGATAGCTCTTTAAAAGTCGTGCCGCTTCCAAGGTCATTCAATAGGCCGACATTCAAGCGCAGGAAGTAAAAGAGGTACTTGGTATCCAGCAGTTCAGACGGCACAAGCCCCCGACAACCTTGGTTCGTTGCCATCGGCAATGTATTGATAACCAAATGCCCAATCGGCGCACGAGTCGATAAAATTACTGAGTTTGCGGGAATCAACTTGGCCGATGATTTAGCGAGTCCCTTATCGGAAATCTTCCTGCAGGTATCAGATACATAATTGCTATCGAGCTGGCCCATGTCTTTGGGGGTGATCCACAGTACGTCGCCATCCCAATACTCAGCAACTTTGCTTTTGGGCGTACCACCGTTGATGATAGTGGTGACATCTCCGATGGGTTTAGTTATCCAACCCACCATCACACCATCTCCCGAATCCCGGCCAGAATCTCCGCACTCTCGGCATCCAGCGCCGCAATCTCATCCAGAATCTCCTGTGGATCGCGCAGCGGGGCTTCCTCTTCTTTGTTCGGGTTCTTCACCGACAGATCAAAGCTGGTCTGATCGATCTCCTGCACATCCACCGACCACGATTTGTCTGAATCGGCAAAGCTGGCCTGCAGGGCGACGAACTCTTTCAGATCATCATCATTCAGGGCCGTGGTCTTGCCGAGGCTGCGGCCCGGATCGAGCTGGTAGTACCAGGTCTTGCGGGTGGGTGCGCCCTTCTCGAAGAACAGCACCACGGTCTTCACCCCGGCGCCGAGGAAAGTTCCACCGGGGCAGTCGAGCACCGTATGCAGGTTGCAGCTTTCCAGCAGCTCCTGGCGCAGGGCGCGGGAGGCGTTGTCCGAGTTGGAGAGGAAGGTGTTCTTGATCACCACTGCCGCCCGGCCACCAGCCTTGAGCGACTTGATGAAATGCTGCAGAAACAGAAAGGCGGTCTCGCCGGTCTTGATCGGGAAGTTCTGCTGCACCTCCTTGCGCTCTTTGCCGCCGAAGGGAGGATTGGCCAGGATCACATCGAAGCGGTCCTTCTCCTGAATGTCGCTGATGTTCTCGGCCAGGGTGTTGGTGTGGATGATGTTGGGCGCGTCGATGCCATGCAGGATCATGTTCATGATGGCGATGACATAGGCGAGGCTCTTCTTCTCCTTGCCGTAAAAGGTCTTGGTCTGCAGGGTCTCCAGTTGGCTGGTGGTCAGCTTACCCTTGCGCAGGTAATCATGCGCCTCACACAAAAAGCCCGCCGAACCGACTGCGCCATCATAAATCCGCTCACCGATCTTCGGCTTGGTCACCTGAATCATGGCGCGGATCAACGGCCGGGGGGTGTAATACTCCCCACCGTTACGGCCAGCGTTGCCCATGTTCTTGATCTTCTCTTCATACAGGGCCGAGAGTTCGTGCTTCTGATCCTGTGAGCGGAACTGCAGGGCATCCATCAACTCCAGCGCATCGCGCAGGCTGTAACCGCTGCGGAACTTGTTCTTGATCTCACCGAAGATCTCGCCAATCTTGTATTCGATGGTATCGGGACTGGCAGCACGTTGCTTAAACCCCTGCAGATAGGGGAACAGCTCCCGGTCTACGAAGGCGATTAAATCATCGCCGGTCAACGCGGTATCGTGATCGAACTCCCCCTTGGCATTCTTCGGCGCCGCCCACTGTGACCACTGGTATTTCCCTTCGATGATGAAGGTGTAGTCCTTACCCTCCAGCTCCGCCCGCATGGCCCGCTCGCGCTCCAAATCATCCAGATACTTGAGGAAGAGCATCCACGAGGACTGCTCGGTGTAATCGAGTTCCGAAGAACAGCCCGCCTCTTTCCAGAGGACATCATCGATATTTTTAAAGGTTTGTTGAAACATTGGGTTCCTTGTTGTGATCTTGTGGTAATGGGCGGGGAGAAATGAAAAACCGCCAGAACAGCAATGCACTGCTGTTGACGGTTTAGAGTGTTTTAGCTTGGTTCGCAGACAACATTATTTCATCCCCCCATACAATATAATGTAAGAATTATAGGGGAACCTCGATATGTTTTCCAGAAGAATACGGATAGCTGGACAGGGTTCGTTTTGGTGCGAACCAAGGTGTGTGCTGTTAGGGCGGGTTGCTTCTGTTAAAAGTGAATGCCGAACTTTTCAGCGATCCATAACCATCCAGCATTCTCGGCATGAGTGGCCTCGTCGCGCAATCGCCAATATGTTTTCCAATGCATGTGTTTTGGTTTTTCTGGGAATGCGTCAGTCAGGCTGTCATCACCACCGAGATCTTTTCTGATCTTTCTGGCTTTGCGGATAAGGCGATCTGCAGGGTTTTCTTGCTGACTGCTGTAGGTTAAGTCGTAACAGTGACGGCACAAGAAATACTTGCCCGCCCCATAGATCACGGCAATACGCTTGTGACAGTGGGGGCAGAGAAACCATTTGCGAGAACCACCGTAGTTGCAGGGGGTGTGGTCAAAATAAACGCTCTGTTCGATGTCCTGCCACTCTTCGCCACTACGACGATAACGGTAGCGAAGATTCATTCGGTCATGCTCCATAGTGTATCGAATCCAGCCGGTCTGCTCGTCGCCACGAGACCAGGATAAGGTTCCCGAAATCCCAGGTCGCAGGTAGTTGTTTTTCTTCAGCCAGCGAATATCGATACGGTGCTGGCTTTCAGCTGCGTCTTTTGTGTCCCATCGCATCCGACGGCCCGAGCCTGATCCGCCCATTTTTTCGCCTCATCTTTTTATCGAAATCATTAGTAAAGTTAACCGGTCTGTTTTCCAAACGAACCCATTCAGACCACTTCTTCACCTGGAGTGACATCAATGGATCTTCTCTGCCGCATCTCCTGCTGCTGCCAGAAAGCTTTCATGGCTTTGTATAATTGGTTATCAAGCGATACTTGGTAACGCGTTAAATTTTCTCGAGTGATGGGATCGGGGATACTGGCGGCCTCAATGGCGGAATCGTACAGAGACGCCAAAAGAGGTTGTCTTTCATGCCGCTTCAGTTCGTTGTATGAGTGAGATCGGCACTCCTCAAGCCAATCGAGCAGGGTCTGGTCTTGCAGGTAGTCATCAAAATATTCTTCTGTCGTCATCAGGTCTTCTTTTGCCCAGCTTTCTGCGATTGACCAGAGAATCGGCGCATGCTTTTTGATTGCTCCAGGGGTTAGGTTTTCAGCATGTCCCTCCCCCCAAAGGGCCGAGATTTCCTCCAGAACCTTTGCGTGTGAATCATGCTCTTGCTGTTCGAGAGGGATTAAATCATCAGTCGAAACGGCCTTGCTACTGTAGGCCTGCAAACCCAGGGAGCGATTCACCTGTTTTAGAAGTTCATTCTCCTGCCTGTGCAACTTGATCATGGCGCTTTCGGCGGCTAGGATTCTCTTCTGCCGCCACAGGATGATCGCTATCTTTTCCACCAGTGTTTTTTCGAGAAAACCTGTTGGCTTCAGGTCGTGCTGCAGTTCCTTCATGATGTCGCTGAACTCAAGGGGGTCTTCTCCTTCAATAAGCATGCGGTTACTGAGAATGCCGTGCCTGAGGGAATTGAGGCTGCTCACCTCTTTGCCTGATGATGTTTTCGGGCCGGTGCTTTTCAAGGCATTCTTCTTGTTTGCTGTGGTCTGTTTTTCCGTCATCTCTGTTATCCTCGGTCCTGTATTGCTACTCGCCTTCTGTTGATGGTTGCTTTCAAACCCTCAACTCTGGCAAGAACGCTTCCAAAAGATACATCTGGGCCGCCTTGTGTTCGGCTTCTTCTCTGGTCATGCCGGCGTCGTATTCGAGGATGGCCGCCTTCTCTTCCCACTTTTCTTTTAACGCCCTGAAATGTGTGTTTGGCGCATATTGTTGGCAGTGCTTGAGGAGGAGTTTCTTTTGTAGCTCTAGATTGTTTTCGGTCAGGCCAACAATCACTGCAGCGAGGTTTTCGACGGGGGTGATCATCCGCAGTTCCTCGGCTTCAAGTCTGGCAATTGAGACTGGTTTGATCTTCCTCTTTGCGATCAGTTGATTTGCAATCTTGTCCGGCAAAACAATCTGGCTACCAGTGGGGATCGTTCCTTTTTTTGTGGAAAGCGGACTCAGGACTTCGGCCAGCATTTATACGGCCTCCTCATTGTCGAAATCTTCTTCAGTGAGGGTGAGGATATCTACATTATTATGAGCGTTTGGACGTTCCGGACGTTTGGGGCCGTTTTCAGTAAACTTCTCTATATAATCTTCTTCGCGAGACTTTACGGAAAAATCGTCCAAACGTCCGCATTGTCCAGAATCATCATCGATGGCGATGCCATTCCAGAAGATGGTTCCGCTTTTTTCCCGCTCAAAACCGCATTCCGCTAAGAGTCGGCCGAATTTTTGTGCTGAAATGTTTCTCCAGTTTGAATAGCTGATGAATGATTGGAGAAGATCGTTTGCTGCAGAGCGGTAGGCACTGCCGGTTTTGCAGCATTCGTCGATCCACTGCTGGAAGATGTCTTCAGAGTGACGATACGCCTCGACCTCTTCTCGGACTTCTCGAGGTGGGCATAGACCGGTTTCCTGCCACTTGAGACACCCCTGCACCGCCCAGTTGAGGATGCCCGGCAATTCTGCGGTGAGCTTGTCCATCAGTTTCGGGTCGCGTTCTTTCTCCGGAATGGTGACGTTAAACGGCACGAGATGAATCCGACGCCAGATGCCATGATCACGCCCTCTGACCTTTGGTTTGTAATTACCCAGCAGCAGAATTTTATATTGCGGCGTGTACTCGAAGAACTCTCCATACAGGAAGCGACACGAAATCCTGTCTCCCCCTGTCAGGGTTTTTACTGTTGCTTCGGCCAGTCTTTCTCCGTCGTCAAATTCTGAGACCTTCACTAGCCGTGAGCCGCGAAGAGCTGCCAAGTCGTTGCTGGCAGAATTGTTGTCGCGGTGCATCAGCAGGGTGCTGCCGGCGGTGGAGGCAAAATCACCCAGAAGCATTTCAATCACGTTGGCGAGAGTTGTTTTTCCGTTTGCTCCGGTTCCGTAGAAAAACACAAGAATCTGTTCGCAAATATTGCCGGTCAAACAGTAGCCAACATATCGCTGGATATAATTGATTAATGCGGTATTGCCGCCCATGATCCTGTCTAGGAAACGGATGAACTCAGGACATTCCGCGGTTGGGGAATAGTTGATATTTACGAGCCTGGTGATGAAGTCTTCAGGGGTGTGTTCATAGAGCGACCCGTCTTTCAGGTTTAATGTTCCATTGCGGCAGTTCAGTAGCATGGGGTCTTGGTCGAGCTGTGAGCTGGAAACATTCATCTCAGGCACGACCGCCGCAGCTTTTAGGACGGTTTCCTGTCGCTTGTGGCTTTCCAGCGACACGACTCCTTTGAGCATTCTCTGTCTTGCATTGTCGTCGGTGATCTTGCGGACATTGTCGTAGAGTTGATCCAGGTTTTCCTTGAAAAGAGGAAATGGGCCGCCTGGGGCATCCGTGGTCCAGCGTTGGCCGTCGTAGATCAACCACTTTTTTGCCTCCATCCAGTTCCGAACTTTGCTGCTGTAGTTTTTTGTGAAATATTCTGCGATCCTGATGTCAGTGATGAGATTTGGTACGTCGGGTTGTTGATTGTGGCGAATATAAATGCTTTGGACGACCTGCTCGACCTCCTCTGGTGGAAGGGGCGGATTGTTCTGCTGGTTCCATACGGATGCCTGTTCAAGAATCTCTTCCAGTGTGCCACCATCGTTGATCCAGGAACCCACCAGTCTTGCTAATGCATTGTTGCGCCCGCCTTCGGTTGTGCCCCGGTACAATTCCTTGACGGGTTGTTTCTCCTTGTCGGATTTCGCCAATAACCATTCCGGGATATCTGGTAAAGAGGCTTCATCAAGTGAGACGACCCATCTATATTGCTGGCCATTTTGATGCATCGATGGTGGGGCGACTGCTTGCCCACCCTCCGCTCGAAGGTCGATTCCGGGGAGGTCGGCACGTTTCTGGAAGTTGCGAATGCCAGGCTTATATTTGCAATAGAGGTGATAGCCTCGCCCCGTTTTAACAAGAGGGGCATGCGGCAGGCCGCGATCTTTTGCCTGTTGGAATGCTTCTTCGGTGTCGAAGTCGATAATGGCAATCCCTGATAATTCGCCGGTTACGATGCCGATGTTGTGTTTGGCGTTTTGAAACCACTCGCGACAGTCTTCTTTTGTTGCGGGCGTTTTTTGATAGTTACTCCAAGAATAGGCAGGAATCTTTCCGTTGAGTGGAATGATGGACAGCCCTCGATCTAAATAATCAGTTGCCGCGTTGTGTAAATCTGAATCAACGGCAATCGGTGGAGTTGTCATGCTCCCCATTTCCATGACAACTTCGTTGTGTTCACTCATCAAGTGTCTCCTGGGGTTCGAGTAAAATTCTTAGTAATTGCTTGCCCTAGCCTGTGCCGTGCTGTTTGCCTTGCCAGATTCCAGCCACTCATCCAGATCTTTTTTGTAGTAAAAGACGCGGCCGCGTTTGATGTACCTCGGCCCAGTGCCGTCGCAGCGTTTCATGGCAAGAGTCTTTTCCGAGAGACCGAGATAAACAGACGCATTTCTGGTATCCAGGCGTCCATCGGGGAACATCATCACTTTTTCAACCATAACCTCAGCATTCATAAGAACCTCCAGTGTGTTGTAAGATGGCACGAGTATGTCACAGGAAAAAATGTATTGCAATAGAACACATGTGTGGTATATTGATTTAGAACAATTTAGAACTTTTGACACGGAGGACGCTGTATATGACTGCAAAAAAGGCTGGTGGCGGCAAGCTGACCCGTTCTGAAACAGTTACGGTGCGCTTAGATCCAAAGCTGCGTTATTTAGTTGAGTTGGCAGCAAGGAGTCAACGTCGAACAGTTTCAAGCTACATCGAGTGGGCGATAGAACAAAGCTTGCAGAAGGTAATCCTTTTTGAAGGAAGATCGAGTGCAGAGTGCGATGTCAACCTCGCAGAAGCAGGGGCAGACTTGTGGGATGTTGATGAGGCAGACAGGCTTGTACGACTTGCCGATCAATACCCAGAGATGCTGACATATGACGAACAAGTTTTATGGAAGCTTATTTGTGAGAACGGCTTTTTTTGGCGCGGCAAATACGATGATGATGGAGATTGGTGCTGGACTGTAGATATTCGCAAGCTGATTTGGGGGCGACTTCGTGAGCACTGGGATTTGTTGAAAGCTGTTGCTGATGGGGAAGAAGAAGCATCCAAGTTGCCTTCGGCGGTGCGAAGAGAAGAACCTACTTTCAATCCGGACGACGAAATTCCGTTTTAGCACGTGGAGTTGATATGGCTAAAACTTTCTCAAAGCTAACCCGCCCCAATATGCGCAAATTGAATGCTGGCGAATCAATTCTGGAGCATGGGATTACGTTCGAGCGCAAGGCTGATGGCGATGGAGTATTTACTGTCAATGTCATGGTCGATGGCCAACGAATCCACCGCGTTGTTGGTCGTGAGTCTGATGGGACAACGAGAACTCAAGCGGAAGACTTTATCCAGAAGATTCGTCGTGATGCGAAAGAAGATCGTCTCGCTTTGCCGAAGGGTAGGAAGCTTGCTCTGAGCTTTCGTGAAGCAGGAGATAAATACATCCGTAAACTGGGGGAAGAAGGCGGTAAGGATCTCGCTGCAAAACGACGACGGTTAAAGCAGCACCTGGTTCCGTTCTTCGGCGATACGCCATTGTCAAAGATCAGCACGTTTGATGTTGAGCGTTATAAAAAGTTTCGTTCTCAAGCCAAAGCTGTCCCTGGTGGTGAAAAAAACAGACCCAAAGACGAGGCTTCGCTGAAGCTGACGAGTAAGGGGACGATCAATCGAGAACTGGCTGTGCTGTCTCATTTGTTGAATAAGGCTGTCGAGTGGGGGTGGATTCAGGCTCGACCAGCGATTATCCGGCGGTTCCCTGAATCGCAGGGGCGGATAACCTATCTCACCGTCGATCAGGTAAAGGATCTTATAGATTGCGCCAAGCAGGACCAGAATCCGCAGATATATCCGTTCATCGTCATCGGCCTTGAAACAGCCATGCGCAAGATGGAGATCCTGTGTATCCAGAAAGAGGATGTTGATCTGCAGCGTCGGATGATTTTTATCCCGCAGGCCAAGGCAGGATCGAGAGAGCAGCCAATAACACAACACCTAGCTGAATTTCTCGAATCGCACATGGCGATGTTACCCGAAGGAACACCATGGTTGTTTCCGTCAATAGCAGCCAAAGACGGTCATACTACAGATGTCCGGAAAGCATTTCGGCGAGTTGTATCTGCTGCAGGGCTAAATCCTGATGAGGTTGTTCGCCATACCCTGCGTCATACAGCTATCACTCACTTGATTCAAGCAGGGGTTGATCTGCCGACAGTGAAGAGGATCTCTGGACATAAAACATTAATCATGGTCGAGCGTTATGCGCATCAAAACGGTGAACATATACAAGCTGCGATGGATAAGTTGGAGGGTAGGTTGAAGATCAATATTTAGGATGTATGAGTTTTGGGGGGCTGTGGCCACAGGTACGCAGCCAGTTGTCAATGTATGGATAGAGAAAGGAATGGCTAAGTGTCGAAAGCGTTAAATAGCAGCTACAAGGTGATTCAGATTTTTAGAAAAATCAATACTGAAATGCCAAGCCAGCAGATAGCGATGTTTCTACGTATTGCTTCTTATGAGGGTGTTACTTTACCTGAACTAGCCGAGGCCTTGAACACGACTGTAGCGTCAGTGAGCCGAAACGGTAAAATTCTGTCTGAGTATATGGAAAAGGGTGAGTTGAAGGGATACGGTCTTATCGGTATGAGGCCAGATATTAGAGAGCGTCGTCGGTTGGCCTGCTTTCTGACGGATAAAGGCAGGGAGCTTGTCGCTGAGCTAGATCGGGTGTTTAAATGAAACCAATGGGTGTATTTTCTGCCGGATTACACAGGAATTACACAAGCAATAAAAAAGGGTTACAGCAAAAAGCCGTAACCCTTTATTTTTTCTGGTGCCCAGAGACAGAATCGAACTGCCGACACGAGGATTTTCAGTCCTCTGCTCTACCGACTGAGCTATCTGGGCGAAACGAGACCCGTTTATAACGAATGGTCCTGTAACTGTCAAGGAAAAATAGTGGAAATTTTTTGTGGTTTTCAAGAAAAATGAGAAAGTGCTTGCATCCTTGTAAGCAAGCTGTTTAAACTGCGTCAAAATTTAATTCTGAGAGTGATCAAAATGACTTGGCTTTATTCTTTTTACAGCTTTTTTTCCTTTTGGTTTTTCGGTTTTTTCAAGCCGTCTGCCGTGGAAAGAGGTGTCTAAAGAATACACCGCTTCGGATCACACAAACCATGGCAGAACGGCAATGCGGTTCTCCCATGGTTTTCTTTTTTGTACGTTTGAAAATTAAAGGCCGCCGGGAGCATCGGGCGGCCTTTTGCCTTTAATAGTCATAGCGACTGAAAAGGAGAGCACAAAAATGATTATTGTTATGAAAAACGGAGCTTCACAGGAGGAATTGGCAGAGGTCGAAAAGAAGATTATTGCCCTTGGTTACCAGCCGCATGTAATTCACGGAGAGACTCGCAATGTTGTCGGTGCTGTTGGTGATGAGCGCGGTAAAGAAAAACTGCAGATCATCGAGTCGATGCAAGGTGTTGAGCGGGTGGTGCCGATCCTCAAACCGTATAAACTGGCCAGCCGGGAAGTCCAGCCGGAGCCGAGTGAGATTGAGATTGTTCCTGGTCTTGGCATCGGCGGGAAAGAATTTGTTGTCGTTGCCGGACCCTGTTCAGTCGAAAGCCAGAAACAGATTTGCGAAACAGCGGAGGCAGTGAAACAGTCGGGAGCACGTCTGCTACGTGGCGGTGCTTTCAAGCCACGTACCAGCCCCTACTCCTTCCAGGGCATGGAAGAGGATGGCCTGAAGCTGCTGGCCGAGGCGCGTAAGCTGACTGGCTTGCCGATTGTCACCGAGGTGGTTAACCCACGCGATGTCGAACTGGTCGCCAAATATGCTGACATCATGCAGGTCGGTGCGCGTAATACGCAGAACTTTGCCCTGTTGAAGATGCTGGGACAGCTCGATAAACCGATTTTGCTCAAGCGCGGTATGGCGGTTACGATTCAGGAATTCCTGATGAGTGCCGAGTACATCCTCTCCGAAGGCAACCGCCGTGTTATCCTCTGTGAGCGTGGTATCCGTACTTTCGAAACGGCGACCCGCAACACTCTCGATATCTCTGCCGTGCCGGTGCTGAAGCAGCAGACTCATCTGCCGGTGATGATCGATCCTTCCCACGCCACTGGTCATTCGCATCTGGTTCCCTCGATGTGCTATGCTGCGGCAGCAGCGGGCGCTGATGGCTTGCTGGTCGAAGTTCATCCCTGCCCGGAAGAAGCATCGAGTGATGGCCCGCAGTCACTGCGACCGGCCGAGTTTGATGCGATGATGAAAAAATTGCGGGCCTTTGTAGAAGTGACTGGCCGCAAGATGGCCGGTTGAGGTCGGTTATTTACCCGAGGAGCCTTATGTATTTTGTCCCATTGTCGCAACTCGACAGTGTCGAACTGTTGGTGCACAGCCTCAAAGCCGCCGGTGGCGAGGCTGATTGCACCATGTGCCCGGCACATAAAGTCTGTATGAAACAATGTCTGACTATCGCCAAGGCGGTCGAGCAGATGCTGGTGGATGGCAGCCTGCCACAGATCGGCGGGGACCCGCCACCGGAACCGCTGAAAAGTGTGGAGCCGAAAACAGAGCCCGATCCGGATAAGCCGAACGGCGGAGGTTCCGGTGGTAAATCGAATCATCTGAAAATCGTGAAATAGTGTTGGTGTTGTAGCAACGTACGCGATGATTGACACTGAGAACGCGTCAGTGTAGAAATCCAGAAGCTTGTTTTTTCTTGCTTTTTGCCGTTTACAGGAGGAGTCCGAATGTACAAAATCCTGACGCACAACAAGATTTCAGTGAAAGGTCTGGACAAGTTTTCCCGCGACAAGTATGAAGTGGCCTCGGAGATCGGTCATCCCGATGCTATCATGCTGCGCAGCCACAAGTTGACTCCGGAAGCCATCGCCGATTCCGTGACTGCTATCGGTCGTGCCGGGGCCGGAGTCAACAATATTCCAGTGGATGACTGTACTGAGCGCGGAGTGGTGGTTTTCAACGCCCCGGGCGCTAACGCCAATGCAGTCAAGGAACTGGTTATTGCCGGGCTGCTGCTTTCTGGCCGCGATATTCTCGGTGGTATCAAGTATGTCAAAGAAGAAGGCCCGGGCTTGACCGAGGATGAACTGCATAAACTGGTCGAGAACGGTAAGAAGCAATATGGTGGAGCAGAGCTGGCTGGGAAGACTCTTGGCGTTGTGGGTCTTGGTGCTATCGGATCATTGGTTGCCGAGACCGGTTTGATGCTGGGGATGAAAGTTCTTGGGCTCGATCCTGCACTGTCGGTCGAGGCGGCTTGGCGACTGTCGCGCGATGTTGAACGGGTCGAGAACATGCAGACCCTGCTCTCAAAATCGGATTACGTTTCGCTGCATTTGCCGGTGCTGGAAGCGACCCGCAACCTGATCAACAAGGAACTGACCGAGAGCTTTAAGCCCGGTTCTGTCCTTCTGAATTTCTCGCGTGAGAAGCTGGTTGATACTCAAGCACTTGTCGCCGCGCTCGACAGCGGGAAGCTGCGCAGCTATATCAGCGACTTCCCGATGCCGGAATTTCTTGGACGCAAAGATGTCATCCAGATGCCACACCTAGGGGCCAGTACGGCGGAAGCGGAAGAAAACTGCGCCATCATGATCGCTGATCAGCTGATCGATTTTCTCGAAAACGGCAACATCAAAAATTCAGTGAATTTTCCCAATACTTCGCTTGAGCGGAGCGGCCTTTGCCGTTTAGCGATCATCAATAAAAACGTCCCCAAGATGTTGGGGCAGATTCTTTCCGTGCTGGCCGACCGTGATCAGAACGTCGCCGACATGATCAACAAAAGCCGTGGCGAGATTGCCTACAACCTGATCGATATTGAGCGTGAACCGACAAATGGACTGATCGATGAAATCAAGGCAATTGATGGCGTCATCAGTGCCCGGGTGGTGTAAATACAATCTGCAACTAAGGAGATAAAAGCAATGGCGAAGGTATTCAATTTTGGCGCTGGCCCGGCAATGCTGCCGGAGTCGGTAATGCAGCAGATTCGCGAAGAGTGGCTCGATTTCAGCGGCATGGGCGTGTCGATTATCGAAATCAGCCACCGCGCCAAGGAGTTTGAACAGGTTCTGCTCAAAGCGCAGGATGATTTCCGCAAGCTGACCAACCTGCCGGAAAATTACAAAATTCTCTTCATCCACGGTGGTGCGCGGATGCAGTTCTCGGCACTGCCGCTGAACCTTGCCAGACGTTCCGAAAGCAAGAAGTGTCTTTATGTTGAAACCGGTAACTTCGCCAAACTGGCCAACAAGGATGCTGCAGCTTTCTGCGATGTGAAAGTGATCGCCAGTAGCGCCGACACCAACTACGACCGGATTCCGGAAATCACCCCGGAGATGGTGGATCAGGATGCGGCTTACCTGCACATCACGACCAACAACACCATCTACGGTTCCCGTTATAACAGCTTCCCCGAGACCGGCGCTGTGCCGCTGATCGCCGACCAAACCTCGGAGATCCTGTCGCGCGTGGTCGACTACAGCAAGTTCGGCTGTATTTATGCCGGACTACAAAAAAATCTTGGCCCTTCCGGTACTGCGATTGTTGTCATCCGCGAAGATCTGCTTGGCCAGGCGGCTGAAAAAACACCGACCCTGCTGAATTACACCCAGGCTGACAAAGATAACTCGCTGACCAATACCGCTAACACCTTCGCTATCTACACGACCGGGCTGGTGCTGCAGTGGTTGCTTGATCAGGGCGGCGTTGCCGCGATCGAAAAACAGAATGAAGCCAAGGCCAAGGTTCTTTATGACCTGATCGACAGCAGTGATTACTTCCGTGGCGTTATTTTGCCTGAATTCCGCGGTACCATGAACGTCAGCTTCAACCTGCCGACGGCTGAACTTGAGGCCCAGTTCCTCAAAGAGGCAGGCGCTGCCAATCTCTACGCGCTCAAAGGGCATCGCAGTGTTGGCGGTATCCGCGCGTCGATCTACAACGCCATGCCGATGGCCGGGGTTGAGGCGCTGGCCAACTTCATGCAGGATTTTGCTAAAAAGAACAGCTAATTCATCGTTTCAAAAACATAGAATCAAACCTAAAAAGGCCGGGCTGCGATCCGGCCTTTTGCTGTGAGGAGTGTTATGTCTGAAGTTGATTTGAGTGGGGAAAAAGGGTGGCAGCCGTTTGATGCTCCGGCGCTGGTCGGCAGTTCACTGCGTTTTGTTTCCGGTGATCCGGAAGGGGACCGGTTTCGCGTCAGTTACTATCGCAAGCCGGATAGCGCACTGGTGGCTCGCATCTGGTTCGGTCCCGAGACCGAAGGGCCGCCCGAGCATGCCCATGGTGGTAGCATGGCTGCCGTGCTGGATGAAGTTCTCGGTCTCGCCGCCTGGAGCGCCGGTTACGCTATTGTTGTCGCCAACCTGAATATCAATTTTCGCTGCCTGCTGCCAATTATGCAGGTGGTACAGGTGGATACCGAAATCGTCTCGGTCGATGGCCGCAAGGTGCTGGTGCGCGGGAAGATCTGGGATGGACAGGAAAAGGTTTACACCGAGGCTGACTGCCTGTGTATCGAAATACAGGCCGTGTAGCCTCTGTGAATGCGTGTAAAGAAACTCGACAAAGGAAAACTCTAATTTATTATAGGTGGTTAGCTGTGTAACTAGTTTTCCCGTGAATAGATTTTTTCAGTCGCGTAGGTGGTCTAATGGTTGTGTCGCAACTCCCTGAAAAGACAATGCTAGTACTTTTGTATTAGAAGTGCCGATGAGTTTCTATTGAGAGTGTTAGCCTTGCTTGCCTGCAGCTTCAAAATTTAAGGCATAGGATTTGCTCTATATATCGTCAGACTTTAACGGAGGTTTGTCGATATGAGATCTTTTCTACTTGTTTTGATTTTTGTTTTAAGTTTTGCCACGGTCAGTTTTGCCGGCTCTCTGGGTGTTTTTGATTCCAGCTGGACGCTGATGACAGCTGAAGATACTGTTGGTTCCGACGGCTTTGTCGATCCCGGCTGGGGTGGGCAAGATTTTGATGCTGAATATCTGTATTACAAGTACAGCTATGAAGCTGATGGTACGTACCTGTGGTTAGGACTGCAAACTGGTTTTGACCTTGATGATGGGCGGGTTTATTCGAGCGGGAAGAATTATTTTTCCGGCGACCTTGCCATTTCGTTCGACGGTGACTCTGGTCAATATGAATACGCTTTTGATTTCGGCCTGAAGACCATGGATGCAAGTTTGAAACTGGTAGAGGCGGATGATAACGGTGATGGCTTTGATGTTGCCGGTCTTTATGGGAATGTTGCCTGGAATTCGAATATTGATTTCACGGCATCGAGTCCTTTTGCCATGGATGCTGGTGATCTCTTACTTTCTGTTGCTTCCGCTGAGGCAACAAACCAGCTATTCAGTGATAGTGATTCGTATGCGCGGATCGTAAGTTTTAACCTGGCAGATATTGCCGGGCTCAACTTTACCGGCCTTGATGTGCATTGGACCATGTCTTGTGGAAATGATGTGATTGAGGGTGATGCGCCAGTTCCCACTCCCGAGCCTTCAACGTTCATCCTCTTTGCTGCCGGCGGTGGCCTGGCTCTGTGGGCGCGGCGGAAGAAAAAATAATTTCCGGTTTTCGATCAATTAAAAACGGCCGCTGCGGTTCCCTGCAGCGGCCGTTTTTTTATGCGTTGTGGATTGGCAACACGAAATGAACCTGGGTTCCTTGTCCCAGTTCGCTGTCGATCCAGATCTGGCCGTCGTGACTTTCGATGATGTATTTGACGATGGTCAGGCCCAGTCCGGTGCCGCCGACCGATGTGTCGGTCTGGTTGCACCGGTAGAACTTTTCAAAAACCTTGACCGTCTGGTCTTTTGTCAGGCCGATCCCCTGGTCACTAACGGTGACACGGTAACTGTTCTCCATCGCCTGTCCGGTAATTTTTACGTCACCAGCGGAAGGGGAGTACTTGACCGCGTTGCTGCAGAGGTTTTCCATCACTTGCCAGATTTTTTCTTTATCGACCAATAGTTTTGTTTCTTCCGCGGCCAGTTCAATAATGAAGTTGTGATCGGTCGATAAAAGCTTCAGGTGCTGAATCGGCCGTTCGAACAGATCTTTTACTGAATAGACATCTTTCTGCAGACTGAGTGGTTTGCCCGATTCGATACGGCTGATGTCGAGCAGCTCGCCGACCAGTCCGGAGAGGAAATCTGCTTTTTCGTTTATGATCGTCAGGAATTCCTGCTTTTCTGCCTCGGTCACATCCGGGTTTTCCAGCAGGAACTCGGAGTAACCGAGCACTGCTGTCAACGGGGTGCTTAGCTCATGGACGGCAGTGGTGATGAACTCGCTCTTCATCCGCTCGATCTCACGTTCCTGGCTGATATCGTGGATCAGGTAGATCATACCGATTGTTTTTCCCTGCCTGTCGGTCAGAATCGAGGTACGAATCTGTAACGAAATCGGGTTGTGCAGATCTGAGCTGATTTGCATGACGTCGAAACGCAGGTCGTTCAACTGTTGCTGCAGAGCTTCTACCATCTTCTTCAGGATCGAAGGGTCGCGGATAATGCTGCTCAGCGGTTGGTTGGTGCAATCATCGAGAGAGCACTGAAACAGCTCCTCGGCGCGCTGGTTAACCAGCAGGATATTCTGATCGATGTCGACAACGATCAGCCCATCTGGGACTGATGTGACGATATCGGTGAGCTGCTTGCGAATCTGCTGGGTCTGTTCGAGTGAGAGCCAGAGCTGCTCGGTGCGTTCGTTGACTCGTTCTTCAAGCTCACTATGGATTTTGTTCAGTGCGGCTTCGGCCGCTTTGCGCTCCTCCACTTCTTTTTCCAGCAGCTGGTTGGTCCTGTTCACCTTGATCATGCCGTCGACCAGCTGCTGGTCGGAAGTCTGCTGCTGTTTTTCCACCTTGTTCAACACCCCGGTGGAGAACATCAGAAGGACACCGGCGGCGGCAACACAGACTGCACTGAATCCGAGAACAGTTTTCCAGAATTCAGTGATGGTGACGGTGACATCCTGCAGAATAAAAAAATCGCCGACTCGCTGACCGGATGCATCGAGCAGTGGCCTGGCTTTACCGAGATAGGTACTGGTTGCAGTTTTCAGTTTGATATTGCCGTCGATATCCTGATTGTAGAGAAGGGCAAGGATGACATCCGGCAGCAGCTCCGGTTTTGAGGTCTGGGTGACAACTTTTCCTGGCAGCAAGTCCCAAGTGACCGGGTCTTTGCCGAGCATGGTGACACCTTCTTCCCACAGTTTGCGGTCGAGGTGGCGCTTGTTGATGGTGATGGTGGTCAGGGAGCCTTCGTGCTGGAAGTAGTTGTTCAGCAGCAGCTCAACCTCTTCGCCCAATTCCAGGTACCCGAGCAGTTTTTCTCCCTGGTACCAGGGGAGGACGGTACGCAGCGTAAATGTGCCAAGCGGTCCGAGCTCGATACCGGAAAACGGTTTGCCTGTGGCCGCAGCACGCTGCAGGGTGTAACGGGTGATCAGGTCACCGTGGCGTTGCGGATTGTGGACGCGCAGAAAGACTTTCTGCTCAGGAGTGTGAAAATAGTAGTGAGAAATCCGCAACCGTTCGAGCAGTCGCTGAAATTCACGCTCAGTTGCGTTGAACAGTCCAGCACGGTCTTGTTGCTGCATCAGCTGCTGCAGCTCTTTTGATTCGGCAATCTGCTCCAGCTGTGCCAGCATGACGTCTGTTTGCTGATGCAGCAGCGTCTTCAGGTCGAACTCGATTTTGCTGACTTCCTGCTCAAGCCCGCGCTCTATTTCTCGGTCAAGATACCAAGAGGTGGATATGATATACAGCCCGAGGAAGATAAACAGGCCCAACGCCATCGGCAGCAGTATCTGCAGTTTCAGGCGTTTTCTGATTGGTGGCTGTAGTTTGTCTTCGGGCATCGCTGCTTCTCGTTTGTCTTTCCGTCGCTCTACATACAGACGCGTAGAATTTGCTCAAGGTCGGTGTGGCCACCGAGCACTTTCTTTATGCCGTCCATCATCAGGGTGTGCATGCCATCATCGATCGCCTGGGTACGGAGGTCTTCGAGCAGGACATTTTCTTTGATCGCCCGCCGCAGACTGTCCGATGTGGTCAGCAGCTCATGGATGGCGACGCGGCCGCGATAACCGGTCTTGTTGCAATCGTCGCAACCTTTGGCGCGATAGAGGGTCAGCTCTTGCGGGTCGGTCGGCAGACCATGCTGCAGGTAATATTCTTTGCCATAGTAGTGTTGTAACTTCTCCAGTTCGTCCGAACTCGGTTGGTAAGCCTCTCGGCACTGTTTGCACAGGTGACGAGCCAGTCGCTGCGCCAGTACACCGAGCAGGGCGTTGGCAAAGTTGTACGGGTCCATGCCCATCTCGATCAGGCGAACAACAGTTTCAGGTGCCGTGTTGGTGTGCAGGGTGCTGAACACCAGGTGGCCGGTGAGGGAGGCCTCGATCGCAGTTTTTGCAGTTTCCGGGTCGCGCATCTCGCCGATCATAATGATGTCGGGGTCAGCACGTAAAAAGGAGCGCAGTGCCTGGTCGAAGGTAAAGCCGATTTTGGCGTTGACCTGAACCTGCCGCAGTCCCGGCTGGGTGATTTCGATCGGGTCCTCGGCCGTCCAGATTTTACGCTCCGCGGTATTCAGCTCGCTCAACGCGGAGTGCAGGGTCGTGGTTTTGCCTGAGCCGGTTGGCCCCACGCAAAGAATGATGCCGTAAGGCTTGCTGAGGATTTCGGCAAAATTCCTGTAGTTGTTGTCGCTGAAGCCGAGTTGGCGAATGTTGAGCGGCTGCGATGAAGAGAGAATCCGCAGTACGGCATCTTCCTGGCCGCCTGCTGTCGGGGTGGTTTCGACGCGATACTCGATTTTGCGACGATCGGAACGGATGACGATTTTGCCACTCTGTGGTTTGCGGCGTTCAGCGATATCGAGTTTCGCGATAATTTTGATACGGGAAATCATCGCCCGCTTGTGGCTGCTGGCGATCTGGTGGGCCACATTGCAAATCCCGTCGATACGGTACCGGACCTGCAGTGGCAGGTTACCCAGCCCCGGCTCGAAATGGATGTCGGAGGCGCCTTTGCGGAAGCCGTCGAGCAGGATGTGGTTGACCAGGGTGATGATCTGCGAATCGGTTTCGCTGACCGAGGAATCGATCCCATCGTCTCCGTCCTCTTCGACATCGACTTGCTCGTTTGATAGCTCGCCCAGCAGGTCTGCGATCTGGCCGTCATTTTCTTCACCGGTTTCGCCATAATATTTTTCTGTGGCTTCTCGGATCTCTGTTGCTGGGGCAACGACAAACTCGATACTCAGGTTGGTGAAGAATCGCAGGTTGTCACCGATGGATGCGTCGGTTGGATCGGAGGTGGCGACCGTGAGGCAACGGTTTTCCAGGCTGATCGGAAAGACCTTCAGCTGGGTGACGATATTTTTACTCAGCTTGTCGAGAGCATTGGATGAGGGAGTGATGGTTCCCAGGTCGACAACCGGCATGCGGAATTTTGCTGACAGGGCGACCAGCAACTGCTCTTCCGAAATCAGCCCTTTTTCGATCAGCAGTTCGCCGACCCGTTTGCGTTTGCCGCTCGACTGCTTTTCAATCGCTTCTTCGACCTCATTACGTGAGATCAGCCCGGCTTGAATCAGCAAGTCGCCGATCCTGATATTGTGAGTTTCGCGGGCATCCGAGACCTGAACCGCAAGCTCTTCAATCTTGTCGGCTGGAAGATTGGCTTTTTCCGCGAGAATTTCCCCAACTTTTTGATGCCGCAGCTTTTCCTGTTCATCCAGAACTTCGTGAATCACGTTTTCCTGCAGCCAGCCCCGCTCTTCGAGAATATCGCTTAGAGGGCGCTCTTCACGGCGTTGACGGATCCCGCTGAAAGTGAAAAAAATGTTGCGATAGGAAGCATTCTGATCGACCGGAAAGGCGTAAAAGCCGCTTTTGTGGTTCTGTGCGGGGACTCGTAAATTAAAGCTGTCTCCGGTTGTGGTTTCGATGTGTTCGACCAGCTCCCCTTCTTTTGCCGGCAGCTGCCAACCGCTGTTGTCGAGAACCATGATGTAGCAGAGGTCTGCCAGGGCAATTTCAATTTCACCGGGACTGCGGATCAGCTCAACGTGGAGCAGGCTGTCACGTGGATGGAAGGGGCGGAGAAGGTTGACCTGTTCTTCGCGACCAGTCAGGAATTTGATGATCAGCGGGTGCTTCATTCTTTCTCTCGGCAAAACTCTTTGATAGGCAAGTGGGTCACATTACAGCGCTTTTAGATTCAATACCCATCTCTACACCAGCGCTAGCAGGCTGTCAAATATAAGCTGGTGATTTTTCATTTAATTTATATAAAAAACGGCCGCTCAGTAAAATAGATTGCCGGCGGCCGTGGGGATAGATTCGATCTTGGTTGGACTTCAGTTAACCGGAAGAGGTGCCTCGGTGTAGTTCCGGATAAATTGTTCCAGTTGTGAGCGTTGTTCATTGCTTAAGTCTTTGAATTGAACGCTGCTACGCCGAATCGGGACAAGGTTGTCCTGCAGGCGCTGGTCAGACACCGTCTGTACCGGAATTTTATCAACGATCAGTTCAAAATCATGATAAAGGCTGATTTCTTTGACTTCGGAGCGTTTCAGCTTTTGTCCAAGGTAGCGGAATGAGAGACCGCTTTCGCTGATGTCCATGATGTGGTAGGGCAATGAGTCCGGCCCTTTGTCGACCAGGACAAGGGCTCGGTGCACTGCTTTGAAGCGCTGATGTTCTCTTGCAGGTTGGTACATGATACGACTTTCCATTTTTTTACTCCTTTAGATCGGAATAAAATAGCTGTCCCCCCCTTTTTTTATCCTGTTAGGATAATATAATGTGACTATTTTATGCAAGAGTAATTACAATATTTACAGGTTTCAAATTTTATTAGCATAAAATGTACCATTTCAGGGTTGTAAAGAATTCTGGAGCTCCAGTTTCTGTCCTGCTATAGTCGCGAACTTCAGAGAAAAAAAGCATTTTTCCCTGAAAATGAAGGTTGTTGATCGGTCGTCAGAGAAACTGATGCCGGGTGGAAATTCCATGCCTGCTCGGTTGTTTGTCGTGAATGTCGGGATTCTTGACAGAGTCATGATGAAAATGCATTTTTTTACAGTCAAGAAAACGCTTTTGTCTGCGTTGTCTCTGCTCTGCCTGCTGTTGCTGTTTGTCGGCGGACCGGGGCCCTATTCATTACGCACGTTTACGTTCGCCTGGGGACTAGGCCATCTGCTTTCCTTTGCGCTTTGGGGCTACCTCTACCTGCTTTGGCGCGGAGCCGGAAGTTTCCGGCGACTGGCTGGCGAAGTTCTGCTGCTGTCATTGTTGCTGGGAGGGCTGACCGAATTACTGCAGGCCGGCTTCGGTCGTGAAGCGAGCTGGGTTGATCTGGGCAACGATCTGCTTGGCGCGGGGACCGCACTGGTGTTTTCCCGGCAACGGTTCGACTGGCAGCCTCTGTCGAGGCTGCTGCTGCAAACTGCGGTAGTGCTGCTGATCGGCTGGCAGTTGATCCCATTTGCTAAAGTTGTTGCTGATGACGTGCTGGCACAACAGCAGTTTCCCCTTCTCTCTGGCTTCGAGACCCGGTTGGAAGTCAGTCGCTGGGGCGGTGCCTGCCGCCGGCAGATAGACGTAAGTCAGGCTTACAGTGGCGCCCGTTCTTTGCGGGTTGATCTGGGCACGCAGCGCTATGCCGGCTTGGCGCTGAAGCATTTTCCTGCCGACTGGAGCGGCTACAGCAGGCTCCGCTTTCATCTCTATAACCCCGCGAACGAGCCGTTTCAGTTCTATTTCCGTATTCACGACCAGCAGCACAAGGCATCGGACAACCGCTACAGTGACCGTTTCAACACCGAATTTACTGTTCCGCAGGGCTGGAACAGCTTGGAAATTGATCTGCAGGAGGTTGCAGCGGCGCCGAAAGATCGTCAGCTTGACCTGGCCAAAGTGGCCGGCATGAATATTTTTGTCGGCAAGCTGGCGGAACCTTTCAGCTTTTATTTAGACGAAGTCATTCTTTTGCCCTGATACGGAGAATGCAGGTTGGCCGGGCTGTATACTCGATTGACATCGGCCGAAGATGGGCCTAAAATCGCCTCTTTTTTATGACAATCCAACGGCCAGAACGACGGCAATAGAAAGGTTGGTTGATAATGAAAGTTTTGGTAACGGACGAAATTTCCAAGAACGGTTTGCTGCCGATTCTCGACGACCCGCGAATCACTGTTGATTTCAAAGTCGGTCTGCCGAAAGAAGAACTGCACCAGGTGATCGGCGACTACCAGGCGATCATTACCCGCAGCATGACCCAGGTCGACGAAGCGTTGCTCGAGCATGCGACGAATCTTAAAATGATCGCCCGCGCCGGTGTCGGTATCGATAACGTCGATGTCGATGCTGCCAGCAGCCGCGGCATTATCGTTGTCAACGCGCCTTACGGTAACGTCAACTCGGCGGCCGAGCACACCATGGCGATCCTGCTCTCCTATTGCCGTAACGTTACCTTGGCCAATGCCAGCCTCAAAAGTGGCCAGTGGCAGCGCGCTCCTTTTACCGGCCACGAACTGAAAGAGAAGACCATCGGTGTTATCGGTCTCGGTAAGGTTGGTGGCCGGGTTGCTCTGCGTTGCCGCGCCTTCGAGGCCAACGTGATCACTTATGATCCGTACATTTCGGAAAAGCGTGCGGAAGATTTCGGCGTCAAGCTGGTGTCGCTGGAAGATGTTATTCGCTTCTCCGATATTATCACCGTGCATACCCCATTGAACGATGAAACCCGTGACCTGATTACTGCCGAGCACTTCGAAGGAATGCAGGACGGCGTTTTCATTGTCAACTGTGCCCGCGGCGGCATCATCAACGAAGAAGCGATGCTGGCAGCGCTGGAGAGTGGCAAGTGTGGTGGCGCGGCGTTTGATGTTTGGAGCCAGGAGCCGCCCAAAAGCGATACACTGAAAAAACTGATCGCTCATCCGAAAATGCTGGTCACCCCGCACTTGGGTGCCAACACCTACGAGGCGCAGAAGAACGTCGCTGTCGATGTCAGCAAAGAGATCGTCAACTATGTTGACGGGCGGCCGATTTCGAATGCGGTCAATGTCCCGCGTTTCGATCCAGACCTGATGGAGCAGATGAAGCCGTACATGAAGCTGGTTTCGATCATCGGCGATTTCATCTCCCAACTGGCACCGCCCAACCCGAACAAAATCACCTTTACCTACAACGGTAAGCTGGCCCGCTTCGACTGTGCTCCGCTTTCTGTCTGTGGCTTGGCGGCATTGCTCAACCATGTCACCGATCAGGAGATCAACATGGTCAACGCCGGGATGGTTGCCCGTGAAATGGGGGTTGCCGTGGAAGAGGTTCGTTCGACGGAGACCGATTCTTTCTCCAACCTGATCACCCTGACGCTGGAAGGTCCACAGGGCAAACGCACCATCGCCGGAACCCTGTTCGAAGGAATTCCGAAGATCGTCAAGATGCGCAACTTCGATATCGACTTCAAGCCGGAAGAGCACATGTTGGTGATGACCTACGCTGACGTGCCGGGCGCCCTCGGTAAAATCGGCACCATCCTCGGCAATGCCGAGGTCAATATCGGTAGCATGAGTCTTGGTCGGACCGAGAAAGCAGGTAAGGCGATTGTCGTTTTCTCCATCGACTCGCCGGTCGAAGAAGAGACGATTGAGCAACTTAAGGCTGCCATTGGTGCCGACTTTATCCGACCGGTGCATATCAAGCAGTAAGCGAAAAACAAAGATAAAAGAAAAGCGCAGCTGGTTTGATTTCAGCTGCGCTTTTTTATTTCTGGATTGTTGAATTTTTATTCAGCGAAAAGAGATTTTTCGCTTTTTGGAATGATACCGCGCTCTTCTGCCCGCTGGAAAAGGGTTTCGATGGCCTTGATACCTTCGGCTCCGAGGTCGATGGAAAAATCGTTGACGTAAAGTTCGATGTGGCTGCGGATGACATCGTCTGCCAGCTCCTGGGCATGTTGCTTTATGTAGGCCTCAGGCTCGTGTGGGGTGGCAAAGGCGTATTTGACGCTGGCTCGCAGGGCGGTGTCGATCTGTTTGATTTTTTCCGCTCCGAGGGAACGTTTTGCCAGAATTCCGCCGAGAGGAATCGGGCAGCCGCTGTCCTCTTCCCACCATTGTCCCAGGTCGAGCACCTGCTTCAGCCCATGCAGCTGGTAAGTGAAGCGCGATTCGTGGATGATCACCCCGGCATCGGCCTTTCCGGCCAGCAGCGCCGGCATGATTTCATGAAACGGCAGAACCAGCAGGTCCTCATAACCGGTACCGTAAAGCTGCAGCAGCAGGTTGGCGGTTGTCAGCGTACCAGGGATGGCTATCTTTTTACCGCGCAATTGCGCCATGTTGGTTTCCCGCGGCGCAATGACCAGTGGCCCGCAACCTCGCCCCAACGCTCCACCACTGCGCAGCAGGGAGTATTCATCGCGCAGGTGACCGAGGGCGTGATAGGAAATTTTCGTCAGATCGAGTTCACCCTGCAGCGCCAGTTTGTTGAGGGTTTCAACATCTTCCAGCCGCTCTTCAAAAGTGGTGTCCGGGCAGGCGACCTTGCCGTGAATCAAACCGTAAAAGATGAAAGTGTCGTTCGGGCAGGGGGAGTAGCCGAGGCTTAACTGTTGCATGATTCTTCCTGTTTTTCTGGCCAGTGCCGCAAGATTTCCAACAGGCCCTGCTGGGCCGCTTCGGCTCCCAGCGGGATGTTCCATTGCTGGGGATCGCGAGAGCCCGTCGGGTTGGAAATGCCGCGCAATTCAAGCAGGGGGAGGTTGTATTCGGCGCAGACCTGCGCCGCCGCTGCCCCCTCCATGTTTTCACAGATGCCGCCGGAGCGTTGCTGTAATTCGTTGCTCAGTGCCGCGCAGCCACTGCAGCTGTTGACAGTGACGAAGGTGCCGCAGAGAGCTTGCGGCAGGGTTTTTCTCGCATGCTCCACGAGCGGGGAGGGCAGCAGATAGCTTCTCTGTACGATCAGTTCCAGCTCCGGGTTTTGGGGGATCTCGAGTTCGCTCAGATGAATAAAATCCTCCTCGCAGGAGACGCCGAGATCACCGAAAAATTCGGCTGTTGCAATGGCGAGTTCGCCGTTCCGCAAGGTGCTGTCGGGATAGCTGCCGCCACAGCCACAAAGAAGGACAGCTTTTGCGGGGTAGCGTTCGAGGAGTCGGGTCAACTGCAGACTCATGGCCGTTTGACCGACACCGCTGTGGGCGATCAAGACGTCCTGGTCGTAGATTGTACCGATTTCAATGCAACAGGACCCGAGTTGCTCGGTGCGTGAATCTTTCAATTCCTGGCGCAACAGGTTGGTTTCCAGGGGGACGGCGGCGATGATGATCAGCATGACAGTATCAGCGCTGGAACCAGCCCTGGCGGATCAGGTCGCGGCGCAGGTCGATTCCCTGTTTCCGCACCATTCCCTGATACCAGAAGCGTTCCTGCTGCAGTTGTGGTTCGCTCGGCGGGTCGAGCCGTTTGCGAAGATCTGTCAAAGTGTTCAGGAACATCTGATCCGGTTCCTTGACGATCGAATTGATTTTATCCGCCAGTGTTGACGGTGCAACTTCAATCACCAGTTGGATGATATCGCGAATTTTCAGCCCCTGCCGATATTCCCAGAGGTCGCCTTCAAAGCCGGTTTCGCACTCATTGACGAAGTCGCTCCAGTCGAGCAGCAGGCTGCCGAAATCGATCTCGGCCAGGGCTTCGTCTTTGACCTCGGCCTCCATCAGTTCAGCGATCTGTTCCTGCTCTTTACGGGTCAGGAAAAAAGAGAGGCCCTCTTCAACCTGATACATATCCAGCTGGTCGATCAGCTCTTCGCAGAAGATGTTAGAATCAAGTTCACTGTCACTGAAACCGTGTAGTTCTGCCGGCAGGCTCTCACGCGGGAAACCGAGCAGCGAGAGATGGTCGTGGCCGAAATCGGCTGGCAAAGTCAGCTTCTGACAGTGTGGAACCTGGTGGCGCTGGAGAAAATCGGATAGTCGCAGGTGGTTGTCGGTAAAGAAGGTCATCACCTTCTCTTCTGAAAAGAAGAGCTCCAGCCCTTTGCGGTTATTGGCCAGGCCGAAACCGACAAAACCATCGTGGATCATCCGCTGCATGTAGGGTTCTATCGTTTGCAGGATTTCGTCGGTCGGCAGGTAAGGCGAGTAGTGCACAAGTGGAATTGGGCGCTCAAGGGTGCTGCTGGGGCGTGATGGTAAAGCCACTTCGGGGTAATGCTCGAGAATAAAGAAAGCTTCTTCATCGAAAAAACGGCTGAAGTTGCGGAAGATGGTCGCAACTTTATCGGCGTTAATCGTGGCAGTAAAGCGGTAGGCGTTGTCGCAGCCTTCCAGCAGGGAGATTTCAAATCCCTCTTTTTGCCGCGTGGCGGCGAATCGTTCGCTCGGCCAGCGCCTGAGGCCGACCGGGAGTTCCAGCATCTGTGACAAGAGCGTTCCTTTTCATGCTGCAAAACAGGTGAAAATTATACTTGGAAATTAGAGGATTTCTGCTGCCAAGTCAACCTGCAGATTGCCGTTATGAGCGGGCTGGAAGCGATCCTATTGTGATTAATATTTTTTTAAAAAACTGCGCAAACAGGTTGAAATGAGACTTTTTAAATGATATACAGGACAGTGCTAATCAACTACAGCAAGGAGCCTTTTCATGCTTGGACCTCAGTCCTCTCTGGTGATGTACGACGAGGAATACCAGCGAATTCTCGTGCTATTGGAAAAACTGCTGCGCGAATCCAATTCCAAGGTTATTTTCCTGGTCGATAAAAATGGGCAGATGATCGCAGCGACCGGCGAAACCGAAAACCTTGACACCACCAGTTTGGCGTCTCTGACGGCAGGCAATATTGCCGCGACCGGAGGCTTGGCCAAGCTGATCGGCGAAAAGGAATTTTCCATCCTGTTCCACGAGGGGGAAAAGGATAACATCCACATTTCAATAGTCGGTGGTCGTGTCATTCTTGTGGTGATTTTCGATCAGCGCAGTTCTCTTGGTTTGGTTCGCTTGCGGGTGAAGAAAGCCAGCAGCGATCTGGCGGTTGTCTTCGATGACCTGTCGAAGAGGGCGGAAGTGGAAACAGCGTCGGCCGGAGCTGGTGGTGATAGCCCATTCGCCGAAATTACCGACGACGATATCGACAATCTTTTTAACTGATTAAGGCTGCAGGATGTCATTTATCAATTACGCATCACGCGAAATCAACTGTAAGATTGTCTATTACGGTCCTGGCCTCTGCGGCAAGACTACCAATCTGCAGTATATCTATAACAAGACTGCCAACGACGCCAAAGGCAAGATGATCTCGCTGGCAACGGAAACCGAGCGAACCCTGTTCTTCGACTTCCTGCCCCTGGCCCTTGGCGAAATTCGTGGTTTCAAAACCCGTTTCCATCTCTACACGGTACCGGGACAGGTGTTTTACGATGCCTCCCGGAAATTGATCCTGAAAGGAGTCGACGGCGTCGTTTTCGTTGCCGATTCACAGGATGCCCGTCTCGACGCCAACATAGAAAGCCTGGAGAACCTCAAGGATAACCTTGAGGAGCAAGGCTTCGATATCGAGAAAATTCCTTTCGTCATTCAGTACAACAAGCGCGACCTGCCGGATGTGACATCGGTCGAAGAACTGAGTAACCTTCTCAATGAGCGCAAGGTTCCAGAACTGGAAGCCTGCGCGACCACCGGAGAGGGGGTTTTCGAGACCCTGAAAGCCGTCGCCAAGCTGGTTTTGAACGACCTGAAAAAAGGCGGTTAAAAAAACTTGACAGCGGAGAGTCAATCTCCTATATTCCATCTCCGCAACACGCTATTCCCTTTTAGCTCAGTTGGTAGAGCATCTGACTGTTAATCAGATTGTCGCTGGTTCGAGCCCAGCAAAGGGAGCCATACCACACCAAAGGTGGGCACTCGTGACGAGTCGCCCGCCTTTGTTTTTTCCAGTGCGCCCGCCAGAGCAGCATAGCTCCCTGTGATACGAACTTCTTTTCCGTCTACAGTGATATCTTCGATCAGCAATTTAAGATAATTTTTGCCGAAATTTGACGAGCTGTCATGTAGCTTCGCCTTCAGTGCATTGCAGAAGAGCAAAACATTTTCTGGTCCGAGTTGATCGAAATCTGATTCGCTTTCCTTTTTTACTCGGGCTATTTCGGTCAGAATCTCTTGACGTTTGTACTGGTTGTTCTGTGTACGTTGTTTTAGTGTCTCATCGAGAGCGACAAGGCCATTTTCGATCGCTTCGTAGAGTCGGCTGAGAGATTGCTCTACTTGGGCAAGTTCCTTTTTGAGGGAGAGTAGTTCGCCATCATGCTTTGAGCGCGAATTCTTGACCTGCTCTTGAAGCATTCTCAGCATTGCAGCGACCCTTTGAGGAGTGAAAACTTTATCAGAGATTGCATCAAGGATGAGCCTGTCCAAAGTCTCGACCGGTATGCTTGAGCTGTCGCAGGCTTGCTTGTTTCGATTGATCCGCGTTGTGCATTTGTAGTAGCGGTATTTGCCGCCTTTCCCAGTTGCCAGTGTCATTCTCGCACCACAAGAGCACTTGAGAAGACCGGTTAACAGGGTTGGCGAATTGGTGACGCGTGCAGGAGTTTTCTGTGGATCCCTTTCCTTGATAAGGTTTTGCACGCGTTCAAAATCTTCTTTATCGATAAGCAAGGGAACAGGAATCAAAATCCACTGCTCTTTCGGTTTGGGTTTTCTGTTTTTGGAGTCAAATTTATTGAAATAGTACTCGCCTATGTAGGCAGTGTTTTTAAGTATATAGAGGATGGTCGCACTACTCCATTCTTTGCTTCGATGGGTTTCTCCCAGCGTGTTCAGATGACAGGAGATTCCGTAGGCGCCCAGAGTTTTCCCTCTGTGGCCGTTCAAATAAAGGTCGAAGATTTTTTTGACAGTTGGCCCTTCTCTTTCGTCAATCTTCAGCTTTTTCTTTTTACCGTTTTTACCAGGAAGCTCAGTTTCGACTGCACGATAGCCATAAGGTGGTCTCGCTCCATTGAAAAAGCCTTGGCGAGCATTCTCTTGCATACCTCTCAGAGTGTGTTTTCCGTTCTCTTTGCTTTGATATTCGTCAAAGACATTAATAACCCTTCGGATCAGGTCTCCAGTGATGTCATCGTTGGTCGGTTGAGTGATTGAGACAATACTGATTCCTTGTTTGGCCAACTTCTTTTCATAGATACCGAATTCGATGGCTTCACGAAAAAAGCGTGACAGGCTATGGACAATAATTGCGCTAAAGGGTGCTGGATTTACACAAGCATCGGCTATCATCTGTTGAAATACTGGCCGACGGTCATCAGTTGCAGAAGCTCCGGGTTCATTGTACTCAGCAGCGATGGAATGGCCCTGCCACTTGCACCAATCCCTCATCTGGCCCAGTTGATCAGGGATCGAAAGATCCTTTTCGGCCTGCTTTGTAGTTGATACGCGAGCGTATAGTGCAACTATCATTTGTCTAGCACCCAATCTCTAAGAATGTGGTCGTTTTTAAGGGGGGCCTCATAAGAAGAAAGGACGAGACGCAATATCTTCACGGAAAAGGTTTCATCAAGGCTCCGCTGGTCTACATCGATAAGATCGACACCATGTTTGCCCAAATGATGCTTGTAGATGGCATATGTGACTTCATGCTGAAACGGTCCTGAACAGCTGCTTACTATTATGGCGTCATAAGGAACCGTTTCTTCAGTGGCCTCAGAAATCATTTTCTTAAACATTGGGGTGTGATGTTCTGTGTCAGTGTCTTCAGTCTCAATATATTCAGTAGCGACAGAAAAACCCTGTGCCTCGCAAAGGGCCCTCATTCGAGATATTTGGTTAGATGCAAAGGGTTCATTTTCCCTTTGCCTGTCGGGTGATGCATGAGCGTAAAGGGCTACAATCATTTTCTTCTCCATCAGTTTGATTCTTGAAACATATCTTCCAATATGTCTGCTAAGTGTGTCTGAATAAGTCGTATTTCTTCCGGTAGTGGTTTGTCTTGCCATTCGGAATATTCGTTTGCCAATTGGTCACTGTTGCGGCTTGCGCTATCCACTCATGGCGCACCTCCTTCTTCGCATAATCTATTCCTGCCCGTTCCGTCCCATTTTGTTTAAGTCTTTAGCCATTCCGTTGTCGCCGAATTCATCGAGTACTAACTTCCGAAATGCTCGGAATTGACTTTGTGGTAATGATGCTTCAGCGTATTGAAGTACCCGGTTGACTCTTTTATTTATGAGGGTCGCTATCTTGTCTCGATCAAACATGTCTGCTCCTTGGCCCACTTCGAAGTCTTGTCGGGAACCCGTAGTTTTAATTTTTAATTACAGTGTCAGTTTGACAGCTTGATTTTAAAAATGAGTTCCGAAAAAACGTCATTTAGCGCCTTTTTCGATTTTTGTGAGTGGCTGTTGGTGTAGTTTGCCTCCTACCTCGGAAGGATGGCGTGGCCTTTTTGCTCGGACGCCGTATTTCGATTGGCTTAGAGTAATCACCGTTCTTTCGAACCCAGGGGCCACTGGAAAGTCTTGGCTTCCAATCAGCCTCTTTGCCCAAGGCTTCGATAATTCTTAATACGGCGTACCAGTGGTTATTTCGCGTCTTGGGGCTATGGTCCTTGTCGTACACGGACAAATACCAGTGCAGATGGCTGCATTTCAGGTTATAGATGCCGACACCGAATTTCCCATTGATAACCGAGATCACACGCAGACACTCTTTGAGCTGTCGGCCAATGCCTTTCTTACTGCCTTGTAGCCGACTTTTGATAAAGTCTGTGGCTTCACGCTGTGCCCTAGTTGGGCCTATCTCCCACCTCATCGCGCACCTCGCCCGACATAAGGTGCCATGCGCCCACGGCTTCCATGCCCAATCTCCTTAACGATGACATCGCGAGCTTTTCGGTCTTGCTCTTTCGTCGCGGAGAGATTCCCGCGATGGCATGCCGGGGCATCATGGCCAGTCAGTTGTTTATATCGATCGCAGGCGAACGCTGAACGCAGATCGTGGATTTTGCTGAGACCAAATTCCTTCCTAACTTTTCGCCATACCCTTTTCGCCAGCCGCATAAACTCAACCGAACTCATATCAGACGGAATAAGGCTTCCTGTTTCTTTTGAGCTAAAGGCTTGAGCCTGAACCAGCACCTCAATTGCTTGTTCCGTGGCAGGCACCCACCTTTCGATTGTTCGGCCTCTACCGCCTTTTGTCCCTCGACGCACATCGATCTTCCCGTGCTTTTTAGCTTGTCGTAACGCGACACGGAGATCAATAAGGCAGCCCTCCTTGAGCCGCATTCCGAAATGTCTGATCAGCAGAATGAGGACGGCGATTCTCGGGTAGCCGTTCTCGGTGAGGCTCTCTGCTGCCCGATTGACATCATCAAGATTTAGCCCTGCTGGTGCATCCTTGCGGGCAGATTGTCGACGTGCCAGAACCTCCGATGGGTCGAGCCGGACCTTGCGATCGCCGCGGACAGACTCAACGATGATGTTCGCACTGCTAATCAGGTTCCTTGCATAGTTATTGCTGTGTTTTTCCTGCACGCATGTTGCGTAGGCAAGCAACACCTCCACAGACACCCGCATGATATCGTTGATGTTGTGGGCCTTCAGGTACTTCGCAAAATGAGTTAAATGAGCTTTGTGGGTCGCTAAAGTCGCGTAGCACCCTTTGCCGTATCTGTGTTTGAGGGCTTGGAGGCATGCCCATATCAGAGGCGTTCCCCAGCCGTTGTTTTTCTCGCTGCCGCATTTCATTTCCGTTCTCCTTTGTTCAAATTCGTTTTTTCGACGCCTGTTTCCTTTTCTTTCAAGGTCAACTTAATGTTGAGATGGCTACGGCCGATCACGTTGGAGACAGGAGTCTCCCAGGCAGGTCCCCTACGAAGCCTTAACGCCATTGCTCCTATCTAAATAAATAGATAGGCAAGGGAGGCGCGGGCGTCAGTTGTTACAACCAATGCCGAAGCTTCATAATGCGATGACGCATCGCATTGCCAAAGTGTCCGAACCTAACGGTTCCGGGACATAAAGGCAGGATTTTCAAGACGGTGACGCTGCGCCTAATGGGAACGGCAAATGCCGAGAATGTCGCAGCGTCGGATGGGAAGGCAGGAGGGTGGTGACCGAAGGCAACTTATCGCCACCAGTGCGGTCTGTTTATAGTGGCTTGATTCGGACTGTGTCATCTTCCCTGAATCGACCACGTAACTTTCTGTAGCGAGGGGCTCGCAGCAGAAATCTTTTCGGGCGAGAGCTCAGCGTTGATTACTGATGGGGATTCTCGCCGTAGTGCCCAGACGATATAGGTGGGCTATGTAAACCAGAAGTGCGTCGGCTTCTGGTTGTTGGATGCACTTGCATCCATGTTTTAGTGCTGCAGCCCGAACCCATGTGTAGGTCCGGACTGCAGCGTGTTTGGTCGAGTGGTCCTGCCACTCTGAGTTTGAGGCGGTCTAATTCGCCATGAGTTCAGGCTGTTTATTCGGCCAGCTACCTAATCGTTTACTGCGTGAGATGAAACCGTAGGGTCGATGCCCTTGGTCTATGCGGACGATACCGTATCCCCGGCAGCTATGATGGGGACATAATAGCATCCCACTTTTAAGCTCTGCAGATTGAAAAAGCGGCTTTAGGCGCCTTTTTTAAATTTGGTTCACGGGTCGATTTTTGCTAATTTCCATTCCGGGAAAGACGACTTAACCTTCTGAATTATAGTAATTATTTTCTTGCGTACCTATTTTTTTGAGCGGCAAGGGTACGGTTTGGGGGGCTCCCGTAGGCGCTGCCCCACGCCGGCGCGAAAATGGTCAACGCTGAGCTGTGGTTATTGCCGGAATCGATAGTTGTGGAATCGCAGAATGGAATCCATTTGGATTGCAATTGGATTCCACTTTGCCGAGCTGTACTGCGCACAATTGGAAAATGTCCGGAAGTGGAGTCCAGATGGATTCCATTTGAACTCCGGTAGATGCCATTGATGTTATTTGCGAGTTTCAAAGAGGGGCGCCGATGAAATCTGTAGAGAGGAACACAGCCAATATAGAGATGGTAAAACCAATGTGATTTCGCTATGATCGGTAGATTGCTTATCAGTGGGGGGTTGCAATGTCGAAGAAAGACCTGTCTGAGCGCGATATCTGCACCAAGTTCATTCTCCCGGCAGTCCTCTCTTCCGGCTGGGATACCCACACGCAGGTTCGCGAAGAGGTCACATTTACGGCTGGGCGCATCATTGTCCGCGGCAAGCTGCATTCCCGTGGCAAGGCCAAGCGCGCCGATTACGTCCTTTACCACAAACCGAACCAACCTATCGCCATTATCGAGGCGAAAGATAATACTCACAGTATCGGACACGGCATGCAGCAGGCACTCGACTATGCCGAGATCCTCGATGTGCCTTTCGCGTTCAGCTCCAACGGAGATGGATTTCTTTTTCATGATCGTACAGGGCTGTCTGACTCAGTAGAGCAGCAACTCTCTCTCGAACAGTTCCCGTCACCAGCAGACCTTTGGCAACGTTATAAGCAGTGGAAGAAAATAGGGCCTTCGGTTGAAGATGTCGTCGAGCAGCCCTATTATGCCGACGGCAGTGGAAAAGAACCACGTTACTACCAGCGGGTCGCCATTAATCGCACGGTTGAGGCCATAGCCAAGGGGCAAAACCGGCTGCTTTTGGTCATGGCTACCGGAACCGGAAAAACCTATACTGCATTCCAGATCATCTGGCGTCTGTGGAAGTCTCGCACCAAGAAACGCATCCTCTTCCTTGCTGACCGCAATATCCTTGTCGACCAGACCAAGACTAACGACTTCAAACCGTTTGGTCCGGCAATGACCAAGATCGAAAAGCGTCAGGCCGACAAGTCATACGAGATCTACCTGTCTCTCTATCAGGCGGTGACCGGCAACGAGGAAGAAAAAAATATCTACAAGCAGTTCTCCCCAGATTTCTTCGACTTGGTGGTGATCGACGAATGTCATCGTGGCAGCGCCGCCGAAGATTCTGCATGGCGGGAGATTCTCGATTATTTCTCCACTGCCACGCATGTCGGTTTGACTGCAACCCCGAAGGAAACAAAGGACGTTAGCAATATTCACTACTTCGGCGAACCGGTCTACACATATTCCCTTCGGCAGGGAATCGATGATGGCTTCCTCGCTCCCTACAAGGTGGTGCGGATCGATCTCGATAAAGACCTTCAGGGTTGGCGACCTGAATCTGGCCAGGTTGACAGGAGTGGCAACCTAATCCCTGACCGGATCTACAACCTCAAAGATATGGACAGGGAGCTGGTGATGGAGCTGCGCACCCGACTGGTGGCGCAGAAGATCACAGCATTCCTCAAGGCCAGTAACCGTTTCGATAAGACTATCGTCTTTTGTGAAGATATAGATCACGCCGAGCGGATGCGGCAGGAACTGGTCAACGCGAACAAGGATCTCGCCGCAGAAAACAGCAAGTACGTGATGAAAATCACCGGAGATGACAATCTCGGCAAGATGGAGCTCGACAATTTTATCGACCCAGAAAGTCGCTACCCGGTGATTGCAACGACTTCCCGACTGATGAACACGGGGGTTGATGCCCAGACCTGCAAACTGATTGTCCTCGACCAGACCATCAACTCGATGACAACCTTTAAACAGATCATCGGTCGTGGTACCCGTATCAACGAGGATTACGACAAGTATTACTTCACCATCATCGACTTCAAAAAGGCGACAGAGTTATTTGCCGATCCCGATTTTGATGGTGACCCGGTGCAAATCTACGAGCCTGGTCCAGATGACCCTCCTGTTCCACCAGAACCACCAGAAGATGGTGAGCCCCCTGATCATCCTGAACCTCCGCCTATTCCCCCTGGCGACGGGCCAGAGCCTGAGCCGCGCAAGAAATATGTCGTTGGCGATGTTCCTTTTTATGTGGTTGCTGAGCGGGTCCAATACTACGGCCCAGATGGCAAGTTGATTACCGAATCGCTCAAGGACTACACCAAAAAGACTGTAGCAAAGGAATTTAAGACTCTGCGTGACTTTATCCGTCACTGGAGTGAGGCAGATAAGAAACAGGCAGTTATTGATGAACTCGCAGAAGAGGGAATCCTCTGGGATGCCCTGGCAGATGAGGTCGGAAAGGACTTCGGACCTTTCGATTTGATTTGCCATGTTGCTTTCGACCAGCCGCCACTGACAAGGCGCGAACGTGCGGAGAATGTCCGCAAACGAAATTACTTTGCAAAGTACGGCGAGCAGGCCAAAGCGGTATTAGACGCGTTGCTCGATAAGTATGCCGATGAGGGCGTGGAAAGCATCGAAGATCTCAAGGTGCTACGTGTTCAGCCGCTCGACAGATTCGGTACGCCGATTGAGATCGTTCGGCAATTTGGCGGCCGTAAACAGTTTGAACTTGCTCTACGTGAGCTCGAACAACAACTCTATGGAACCGCAGGATAAGGAGTAACTTTCCAATATGTCAGTATCCACCACCATCAAATCCATCCAGGACATTATGCGCAAGGACGCCGGGGTTGACGGCGATGCGCAGCGGATTGGCCAGCTTGTCTGGATGTTCTTTCTGAAAATTTTCGATGATCAGGAGCAGGAGCTGGAACTCCTCTCCGACGAATACAGCTCTCCCATCCCCGAGCAACTGCGCTGGCGCAATTGGGCTGCCGATAGCGAAGGAATTACCGGCGACGAACTGCTCGACTTTATCAACAACGACCTGTTCAAGAGCCTCAAGGAGCTGGAGCTGAACGCCGGAACCAACGGGCGCGGCCTGGTGGTGCGCTCGGTATTCGAGGATGCCTACAACTACATGAAGAACGGCACCCTCATCCGTCAGGTGGTCAACAAGATCAACGAGATCGACTTCAACCGCTCCACCGACCGCCATACTTTCGGCGACATCTACGAGCAGATCCTCAAGGACTTGCAGAGCGCGGGCAACGCCGGGGAGTTCTACACTCCGCGTGCCGTCACCCAGTTCATGGTCGACATGGTCGATCCGAAACTCGGTGAGAAGCTCCTCGATCCGGCCTGCGGCACCGGCGGCTTCCTCTCCTGTTCCATCGAACATGTACGCGGCAATTACGTGAAGACCGCTGAGGATGAGCAGCTTTTGCAGAAATCGGTCTTCGGCGTTGAGAAAAAAGCTCTGCCGCATCTGCTCTGCACCACCAACATGCTGCTGCACGGTGTCGAAGTGCCGTCCAACATCCGTCACGACAACACCCTGTCGCGCCCCCTACGTGATTATGGCCCCAAGGATCGAGTTGATGTGGTGGTCACCAACCCTCCGTTCGGTGGCACCGAAGAGGACGGCATCGAGGCCAATTTCCCGGCCAGCTTCCGTACCCGTGAAACCGCCGACCTGTTCCTGGTGCTGATCATGCACCTGCTCAAAACTGGTGGTCGTGCCGCCATCGTTCTGCCCGACGGCACCCTGTTCGGTGAAGGCGTCAAGACCCGTATCAAAGAAAAGCTGCTCGAAGATTGCAACCTGCACACCGTGGTACGTCTGCCCAACGGTGTATTCAACCCCTACACCGGCATCAAGACCAACCTGCTGTTCTTCACCAAGGGGGAGCCGACCAAGGAGGTCTGGTACTACGAGCACCCCTATCCCGAAGGGTACAAGAGCTACTCCAAGACCAAGCCGATGCGCATCGAAGAGTTCGCGCCCGAGAAGGCATGGTGGCAGAACCGGGTGGAGAGCGAGCAGGCGTGGAAGGTTTCGGTCGAACAGATCAAGGTCAACGGCTACAACCTCGATATCAAGAACCCCAACACCGTCGAGGCTGACCACGGCGATCCCGAAGAGCTGCTGGCCGAGTATAAAACACTGCTCGCCAGTGTTTCCGAGACTCGTGAAAAGCTGAAGCAGGAGTTGATGGATGCGTTGGAGCGGGCTACCGATGCGGCGGGGGAGTCGGCATGACCGCCGAGACGTTCTTTGCCAATTTTGGACATCTGGTCGATGCGCCCAACGGGGTGCAAAAGCTGCGGGAGTTGATTCTTCAGCTTGCGGTGCAGGGGAAGCTAGTGCCGCAAGATCCGAGCGATGAGCCTGCTTCTGTTTTGCTGGAGAAAATTAAGATTGCAAAAGAAAGACTTGTAACTGAGGGAAGAATAAAGCCACCCAAGACTCTACCTCCTATCTCCGAGGATGGTATCCCTTTCGAGCTTCCAAGGGCATGGGAGTGGTGCAGATTTGGTGCGCTGGGGTTGATTGGCTCAAGCAGTCGAGTTCATAAAAAAGATTGGAAAAGCAAGGGGGTCCCTTTTCTTAGGGCGAGAGAGATAGTCAAACTCTCACAGTTCGGAACTGTGAATAATGAGCTTTTTATTTCTGAGGAATTGTTTCAGGAGTTGTCAAATGGTGGATTAGTGCCAGAAGAAAACGACCTGATGATCACTGGGGTTGGAACGATTGGCATCCCGTATATAGTCAAAAACTCAGACAGATTTTACTTCAAGGACGCGAGCGTTCTGATTTTTAAAAACCACTATGGTTTATATTCTCGGTTCCTAAGTTGTCTTCTGAGGACTCCATATTGGATTGATACGATTCATAAAGAAAGCATGGGGACCACGGTTCATACGCTGACAATTTCGAGGGCAAATGAAGTTCCGATCCCTCTCCCACCCCTCGAAGAACAAAAACGCATAGTCGCCAAGGTCGACCAACTCATGGCCCTGTGCGACGAACTCGAAGATCGCCAGCAAATGCAGCAGCAGGGGCGGGTGCGCCTCAACAACGCCGCCCTCGACGCACTGCTCACCGCCCGCGAACCCGACGAATTCGCCGACCACTGGCAGCGCATCAGCACCAACTTCGACCTGCTCTACGACCACCCCGAAACCATCGCCAAACTCCGCGCAGCCATCCTCCAGCTCGCAGTTCAGGGCAAGCTCGTCCCCCAAGATCCCAACGATGAGCCTGCTTCGGTTTTGCTGAAAAGGATTAAGGCTGAAAAGGAGAGGCTGGTTAAGGAGAAGGCTATTAAGAAGGACAAAACGCTTCCTGAGGTTGAGGGTCTTCTGCATCCAGTTCCAGATGGTTGGGTATGGTCACGTTTTCAGGATGTGACGTTGCTAGTTACAGATGGGGAGCATTCGACGCCTCCGAGAGTTGCTTCAGGAGTGCCTTTGGCAACAGCAAAAAATATAAGGGATGGGTATGTTGATCTGCGAGTCACGGATTTTGTATCCGAAGAAACAGCAGAAAAATGTTGGAGAAGGTGCTACCCGAGACATGATGATATTTTGATGGTGTGTGTCGGAGCGACCACTGGTCGTTTGACTGTAATCAAAGACCCTGAAGACTTCGTTTTAGTCAGGAGTGTTGCTTTAATCCGCCCGTTTACTCCAGGGATTTTGCCTGAGTACCTATCGGTTTTGCTTCGTAGCCCTGTTGGGCAAAATCAAATTTGGGGCAATGTTAAACAGTCTGCACAGCCATGCTTATATATTGGCAAAATTAAAGCGATAGAGGTGCCAGTCCCCTCTACCTCGGAGCAAAAACGCATCGTTGCCAAGGTTGATCAACTTATGTCCCTTTGCGACGAACTCGAAGTTAAGCTCAACCAAACCGAGCAGCACAGCGAAAAACTTTTGGAAGCTACCGTTCGGCAGCTTTTGGTGGCGTGATGCTTGAAACAATCGCTTCTTTATTTGCTGTGATTGGGGGCATATACGCTTTTTGGCGATGGGTAACTAGAAAATCAGCCGAATCATTAGTCGGGCAAAATCAACAAGAAGAACAGCCCAAAACTAGTGAAGTGTTTTCTCTGGTTGAACGATTTGTGCAGATATACAAGTCACATGGCATAGAGCGAACCCAGATTCCAAGGTTTCTCGGAGAGGAGGGCGGGCTTTCGCTTGTCGACGTTAGTACCGACGAAAAGTTGCTCCAAGCTCTCAACGAAAAATTGCTGCAAACAACTTGTGACAGTTTTGGTGTTCAGCGGGACTGGTTGGATGGTAAGGATGTGCCAATATACCCCTATCTCGGTCACAACGACGACTTGTCAAGCTATATAGATTTTTTGCTTGAGCTGAAAAAGTCAGGTGTTGCTATTCAAGGATTCGCGATTAAACGACCAGAAGACAAATTGCAGAAAAGTATCGAGTCACACGGCCCTTGTGATTGTTTTTTTATCGCTCTTTTGTTCAGGGTGGAACTCGATCATTGGGGCGACTGCTGCCAAGATTCTATCTGGCGCTACTACCCACTAGGAGACCAGATTTACTGGGGCTACGAACGCACGCGAATGCAGCTTAAGGCCAAAACGCTAATCGCGCACATGCTCGGCATCTACTTCAAAGGCTGTGTCATGGAGGCCGATGAGATTGAGGCAATTATGGAAGGGCAGATTTTTCCTGGGCCCCTGATGGAACATCGCTCTCATGTCGGCTGGTATCCAGAAGATTACATTTTTACTGCAGCAGAAAGCCGCTCGGTTGCTGATTCTGAAGAAGCATTGAAGGTGCGTAACTGGTATTCGCGCAAGGGGTGGCGTGAAAAGCTTGAAGCGATTATCGGCCCAATAGAGGACAACACACCGCTCAAAGACGGAAAGATAAATCCACATTGGCATGATTCAAGGGATGAGATGGTTTATTGACGCAACAGATGTAGGCATGGCGGATATCTGTCGTCTCTGTTGTCTGTATGTTAAGTCGGTGAAATGTAATGAATAAAAGCCTAGCAAGCGATCGAATTATTCCTTTAGGACCTGGCCTCCCAGCGATCCCAGAGAGGCTATTGCTGGCTCACGCTAGAGGTGAGGTCCTTTTTATTGCGGGTGCCGGTATCTCGCGGCCAACGTTACCTGATTTTAGAGATTTAGTGCTTCAGGTGTATAGTATTCTAGATCAAGCAGTTCACGCAGTTATCTCCATCATCCCTTCCAATGCTCCCGATTGTTATCAGCCAGATCTTTCGACTTTAAATGAAGGCCAATCAGCAGAGGTGAGGAGGTTTGTTCAAAAAGATTATGATGTCGTTTTGGGTTTACTTGAACGTCGGATTGATAATGACCCGCACGCAAAAAGCAAGGTCAGGCAAGCGGTAAGAACTCTACTCCTTACTAAAGGCTCGAAGCCAAGTCCGGTTCATCGATCGCTTATGCGCTTGTCTGATCGTGGTGGGGCTGTGGCAATCGCAACGACCAACTTCGATCTTCTGTTGGAAAAAGCCTCGCGTAATCAAGGTCAGAAAGTTGAAACATATACCCTCGGAGGAATCCCAAGGCCTGGGCGTAGAGAGGACTTCTCCGGAGTTTTACATATCCACGGTGCATTGGATTCTGATCCATCCCGAAATGTGGACTTGATACTTACTGATCAGGATTTTGGCGAGTTCTATTTGAGAAGACGGGTCGTGCCAGATTTTATTTATGATGTCGCACGCCTCTACCATATCGTTTTGGTCGGGTACAGTGCCAACGACCCTCCCATGCGCTATCTTCTCAATGCTGTAGCCGCTGACGGAAAGAGATTTGATGACTTGAAAGAGCGCTTCACTTTCATTGGGGGAAGTGTTCCACCCGATAGTGTTGAAATGGCTGACTGGAAAGGGAGAGGCATTACGCCTATTCCGTATGACGATTCTAACGGGCACAAGGCTCTGGCAGACGCCCTGGAAGTCTGGGCAAAATTCTCAGCAATCAATGGCAAACAAGTCAACATTGCAGCCGCAATCAAGAGAATAATCAGGAAAAAACCGAGTGCGGTGCCTGACAATGAGCGAGATTTGGTGGAGCATTTTATTCGTAGAGGAAGTCAGGCAGAGCGAGAGCGAATTACGAATTTAATTTCTGATCAAAAGCCTCATGTCGATTGGTTAACTGTCATAGAGGCTGTTTTGAAAGAAAAGCGTAAGGGTGCGAGAAAATGAGACATGAGTGGTGGTCATTAAGTGCTTCCGAGCGGGAGGTCTACCATGCTTCATTTCGTTTTCTTGGGGAACGCCTTGAGGAAGCGGAGACGATTCAGTGGGCGCTGAGTCTTGGGCCCAACGAAAAGGCAAAGAGACTCGCCATCATTGATCTGATTAGAAAAAGGCGAACGAATAAGCTGTCTAGGCCTTGGCTGGAAACATGGCATTTGATAATTGAAAATTGGAGCCGGCCGGCGGTTGAGAGAAATGGCCACACTGAAGTTTATCAAGTCAGTGAGAGATTAAAGTCTGAGGAGTATACAAAGGGGGTTGTGTCAGCAATCGTCGAGCTGGTTACACCGAGTTTGAGAATCAGGATGCTTACTGAGGTTCGCGGCGGGCGGCGTAAAGGACTAAGAAAGGTAAGAAGTATAGAAGACTTGATCTCCTGCACGTTGACGAGTGGGCGCCTCATTGAGGTTGATGAACTAAAGCTTGGAGAGATAGGTGACAAGGGGTTTTTGCTCTCATTGGCATCTGGGCTTGATGACCTAATCATTTCCAGTTTGGATCTTGCGCGACGCGTCGGCTGGGACGGTGAGCACAATTACTGGATTATTGGCCAGATGCACCGGGCCTATTATGTTTATGAGAAGAATGAGAATGGGCGAGAGCACGAGCCGGATGAGTTTGCTGACGGGATTGTGCCCGCAGTGAAACTGCTTTATGAAGTTTTGGCTCGACTTGCGGATGTCGATTTGGCTAGCGCAATTTGTTTTGTTGCCCGATGGAAGGCTGGGGGTTCACAGATTCATTTACGTCTACTGGCTGCGTTATATCGAGATAGCAGGCTGGCTTCCGAAGATAGGTTAAATACATTCTTGATGCAGTTGGACGATCTTCAATTTTGGAACCTAGAGAATTATCCAGAGGTGGCAGAACTTAGGGCAAAGCGTTTCAATGATCTCGGCGATGAAACGAAGGTCACTATTCTTAAGAGGATAAAAAAGGGGCCACCTAGATCAAACTACCATCGATCGATGGATAAAAATCAGTTTCAGAAAGCTCGTAAATACTGCGCTGCAAGAGAAATGAAGCGCATACAACTCGCGGGGGGGGGGCTTCCTGAGAAAGTAACAAGCTGGCTATCATCACGCCTAACCGAACACCCAGAGCTTAAGGAAATGAATACGATCGATGCAGATTTTCCTGAAGGTGTCAAAACACAATGGGTTGCCCCTCGGCCAGATCCACGTTTCGATTCAATCGCAGGCGAAGAGCGATTGAGCTTGCTAGAAGCTGGGATGAATAAAAGAAGAAGTTGGTTTGAGGATGAAGGAAATGCGAGCGACTGGATTCAAGCTCCTGAGAATAGTTTTAAACTCATTTCTGACTTTGAATCGCTAGATGATGCTGGGTCGAAATATCCAAAAATATGGGAAAAATTTGGGTGGGCTCACGCTCCGGCAGAAAGTAGTGGTAACAATGATGATCGAGACAACCTTTCTGAAGTATCGCGAGTCATTGGCCTCCTCAAAAAGTTAGAGAACGACGCTGTGGTTGAGGCAATAGGTGGTATCTCCAGTTGGCTGAATCGGTGGAGTAAGCTGCTCGGACCTGCTACAGACTGGATTGCAGTTTGGCGTAAAATTTGGCCTTATGCAGTTGCAGCAACAAATGCTGTAGAGGGAAAGGATGAAGTAGATCTAGAAACTACTGGTGGAGTGGTTGAAAACAAGGAACCTCTTAGATTGGACACGCTAAACACTCCCGCTGGTAAGCTGATCTGGGTTTTTCTTATGGCTCTAAATGAGGAGGAGGCACCCTTTGCCGCCGAACAACCATTGAGACAAATAAGAAATGACATTTTTTCATCCAGTGAACGATCTTTATTGATTGCTCAACACTGTTGCGTGGAATTCTTGGATTATTTTTTAACCTCTGATCGAGAATGGGCTGAGGAACACTTGGTCAAACCTATAAAAGCCCAAGACTCTAAATCGGTAGTGCTTTGGGGAGCAATCTCCCGCAGAATGCGCCGAAAAGAAGCTCTGTCAATCATTGGTGATGAAATGATTTCAAGAACACTGGATATGAGGTTGGGACGTGAGGTCCGCAGCAGGTTTCTTGATAACATGGTGGTAAGTTGCCTCCATGCTTATTGGCGAGAGGAAGAGGCTCCTGTTCATCGATCCAAGGTCCAACAGATGATCAGATCGGTTGAAGACGAAGTTAGAGTAAGTGGAGCAGAGATCTTGCAAAGATTTTTACGAGACTCAGCTAACCCTACCAAGAATACCGAAATGCCAACGCCCAGCCTAGAAGAACTTTATTCTAGAGCGGTAAGACCTTTTTTGATGGAAGTGTGGCCACAGGAAAGATCCTTGGCTACTCCTGGTGTCAGTCAAGCTTTTGCTGACTTGCCAATTTCAACGGGAAATCAGTTTGCTGATGCCGTAGGAGTGATCGAGAGATTTCTTGTTCCTTTTGATTGTTGGTCTCTTGGGGACTACGGTTTTTATCGCGCGGGTCGAGATGAGCTCGCCCTAGAGTTAATTGATTCAGCAGATAAGGCCGAGGCTTTCTTAAGGCTTCTCGATCGAACGATAGGTGCTCATGAGGGGGCAATCGTTCCCCATGAGCTAACGTATGCTATTGAGAAAATACGGCAAATAAGTCCTCGGCTTTCAGGGCAACAAGCTTTCAGGAGGCTGGAGGCCGCTACGAGAAGATAGCTTAGGTTTTTTAGGCCCGTTGTCACCTAGTTTTTTGGACTTTACTCGTCAGGAAGGGAATCATGCCAATCAATCACGCCGTCTGGAAAATCGGAGCAAGTCCCCAACCGTTAGCGGAGGTTTCTCTGGAGAGTGAAGCATTACTGGAGAAGATGATTGTCGCCGATCCCAGCATTCTCTCTCCTCATTGGCTGCTGATTGGTCGACAGGTCAGAACAGAATATGGTGGAATCGTCGACCTTCTCGCAGTCAACCAGGATGGCCAACTCATCGTCATCGAGTTGAAACGTAATCAGACCCCGCGTGAGGTGGTTGCGCAGGCCCTTGATTATGCGTCTTGGGTGAGGGATTTAACCTCGGATGAGATCGCTCATGTCTACGACCGCTTTTCCGGTGGCGGAGCGCTGGACGCAGCATTCCAGCAAATGTTCAACCAAGTACTCGATGAGGAGCAGCTGAACGGTTCTCACCAGATTGTCGTTGTTGCATCTTCTCTCGATCCCAGCACGGAACGGATCGTCAATTACCTCAACGAAATGGATGTCGCCATCAACGTTATTTTCTTCCAGGTCTTTCAAGATGAGGATAGACAGTATCTCAGTCGCGCCTGGTTGATTGATCCCTTTGAAACGGAAATCCGAGCTACCTCAGTGCAGGTTGGTAAGCGTGGAGAGTGGAACGGTGAATTCTATGTCTCCTTCGGACACAGTTCGGAGCGTGATTGGTCCGAAGCTATGAAGTACGGTTTCATCTGTGCCGGAGGTGGGCTCTGGTTCTCTCGAACATTGTCACAGTTGTCTCCGGGCGACCGAGTCTGGGTTAATGTTCCAGGGACGGGGTATGTTGGTGTCGGTAAGGTCACAGGTCAATCGGTCAGAGCTACTGAGTTTCAGGTCGAAATCAATGGAGAGAGAAAACCTTTTCTCGAAATTGCTCAGGCAGGTTACCACCGACAATTTGCAGATGATGAAGAGAAAAGCGAATATTTCGTGCCAGTAGAATGGTTGACAACTAGGCCACTCAACCAAGCGATCTCCGAAGTCGGTTTTTTCGGCAATCAGAACTCAGCCTGCAAGCCACGCACGACGAAATGGAACCACACTGTTGAGAGGCTAAAGAAAGTATTGTCGATTGATGTTTGATTGTGGGGAGTTCCAAGAATGAACATCCTTCATCCGTATAACCTTCTCGGAATAATCTATAGTCCGAGTACGACATTGAGTACTTTGTCTTACCCGGACCACAAACATTTACAGATCTTGTCGTCTCAGTACGACAAGGTTAACTGACTGAAATAAAAGACTTTTTCGTAGTTTTCTGCTTGACATTTCTTTTCGCTTTCGATATTATCCCGACCATGCAAAACAGATTTTGAAAAAGGCAAACCTAGGGCAACCTAGGGACGCAAAGCCACGGGTCCTTCATGGACAGCCGGGTTGCCAGGTGGTGAATACAAAAGCGCCCACTTCGGCATGGAGTGGGCGCTTTTGTATTTTCTAGATGCAGTGTCAGAAAAGGAATAAATAACAGATTTTTCGCGCATAAAAAGCAAGCGGCCCGAAACTGCGCCAACAGTAAACGAGCCGATTTGCCGATTGGAACGTACCAGAGCCTGCATCATAACGATAATGCTATCGTGCTGCAAGGAGTTTCCGATCAATGCGCCTCTCGAAAGGAGGCAGATCATGGTTAAGACTTAGAAAAATTCTTATTGGCTATGTTTTTTGTTCTGAAAACTCAATAAAAACAGGAAGTTAAGATATGAAAGCTTGCAAGGTTCTGGATGGGCCAGATGTAGATTTTGATGATTTACTAGACCGTTTACCTGAAATAAAGGAAAAAGCCGAAGAAATTATCGCAACAAGGCTGGTAAATCCCTCTTTCGCGAAAGAAATTCAGTTATATGCAGAAAAGTTTTATGATGCGATTTTTCTCGCTCCCGGAGAACTGATGAGCACCCTTGGTCATCAGGCAATTATGGATTTATTAAATGTCTTCGCAAAATTGAAGTGTGTGACTTTCCCCTTTTGCGCGTACGATTATCTGGATCAGCTTGAAGACGAATTGACCGTTTACCGTCCTCACTCTGATAGTGCAAATTCTGAGCAGGATAGCCTTTATTGGTATCTTCAGCCTGATTTTGCAGTGCAGAAATGTAGTCCAGACAACGGAAGCTTATTGTTGGTGGGAACCATTTGTAAGGATGACGTTTTAGCGGTTTCTCCAATGTTGCAGGAGGTCGTTCTGGCCCCCGGAGTGGTTTCAGGTATAAAGACGATTAACGGTTAAATGTATTTATGTGAGTTTCTGCTGTGGACTGAAGTGAAATACAGGTCAGTTCACAGCAGAATTTTTTTCTGCATTTCATCCAGAACTCGATAGACACTGCTCAAACCTATTCCAAGCTCTTTTGCTATTTGCGCTTTTTGCATTCCCTGGTTCAATAATCTAATGATATCTTGGCTTTTTTCCCGCGCAGTTGGCTTGCGTCCTTTGTACTTGCCGGCGGCTTTTGCTTTTTCAATCCCTTCGCGCTGCCTTTCTAGCATCAGTTCACGTTCAAATTCAGCAATAGCTCCGAGCATGGTCAGCATCAGCTTTCCGGTCGGCGTAGCCGTATCGAGGTTGATGTTCAGAACTTTGAACGCGATGTTCTGCTGTTTTAGCTCATCGACGATATCCAGCAAGTGTTTGGTGGAGCGGGCGATGCGGTCCATCTTTGTGCAAATGACTGTGTCTCCCTCACGGACATAGCCGAGCAGGGCGTTGAGCTGTGCCCGGTCCAACTTTGACCCAGAAACTTTTTCCGAAAATATCTTCTCGCACCCAGCCGCATTTAATTGTCCGACTTGGACATCGAGAGATTGGTCTGCGGTACTCACCCGCGCATATCCGACAATCGCCATTGTTGAACTTTCTCCTTGTGGTCTAGATTCTGTGGCAATTTCTTCTCAAAAACGAGATTCAAACTCTAGAGAGAAGAAGAGTAGGGGGATTATCATTTCTTGCTAGCCCTCGGCCTATTGGAAACCCCCGTCACCATTGTCTTCCTCATGCTTGAGCTTTTGCACGAGAGTACTTATTTGATCGGCACCCATGGCCTCAAACCGCGTGAGTTTGTTTTCGGCCGTAATCCGGCGTTCTCTTTCGTCATCAAGTCTTTGTTTGATCATATCCAGTTCGCTTGTTAATTCCTGTTGTCGAGCTTGTGCGTACTCCCAGCGTGCCTTGGCTGTTTCATGCTGTTTTTCAAGTTCGTGGAGCAACGCCTGTGTTGTTTCTGCTTTCTCCTGGAGAGATCTGTTCTGTTCGTTGAGGGACTGCACGGTTTGATCACTTTGCCCGGCTAAAAGATGCGCTTTAGCGAGCTCCGACTGACAGGCCGATAACTTGTTCTGCAGATCCTGTTTTTCCTGATTTGCACAGTTCAGTTGACCAGAGATAACCTCAATCTTCTGTTCTGCAGCGACCAGATTTTTTTCCATGACCCGCGACAGCTCTTCGGCCTTAAGTTCCGCATTCGCAATATCACGCTCAAGAACATCTATTTTGTCTTCTGCAACGGTCAAGTCTTCAAAGATCTCCAGATTGTCCGACTGCGAATTTCTTAACGCTCTTTCCAGATCGCCTGTCGCCCCAGTAACAACCCGGTGCAATTCATCAATCAAGGTGTTACGCAGTTCGTCACTAATCGTGTAATTAAGCGTTCTTTCTTTGAGCTGGTGTTCCATAAATTGTCGGATTAACGGCCCGACAGTCGATGAGCTTCCACCGACCCGAGCCACAACTTTTCTTGTCGTTATCTCTTCACCGTCTTTTGCCAGTTCACGACAAGCTGTCCAGACTGACTCTTTTGTTGCAACCTGCTTCATGTTTTTCCTCCAAGAGACTGTAACGCGCTGTAGCGTTACAGTGCGTTACAGTCCCCGCTATTGATTTCTGCCATGGAGGATATCAGAGGAAATCCTTGAAACGAGATGCGAAAAAACGTCATTTTCCCCACTTTTCGCCATTTAGAGTCAATTGCCCCCGACCAGAAGGCCGGGGGCTCGCAATTTAGGCTGGACTTTCTTCTGCCGCTTTTGCATGACACGCATGGTAGGGAGGCATGGCCCGATGACAGCAAGGAGTCAGAGAGCGATTTTTCCATTGCTCTACCGGCAAACTAGTCTCCATGCCGCACTGTTTGCAGTACCCCTTCACGTCCTGTCCCTCGCCAACATAAGTGCCCATGTCGATATCGACGTCAATGTTCCGTGCCTTCATCTTTTCTACAAACGCCACGGCCCGGGCTTCGCGGGCACACTGCTGGCAACTTGGTTCACCAGATGCTGCCTGCTGTTGCCATTTGTTCCAGGAGCGCACAACAGGATGATCATTCGGGCAGCGCAGAGAGAGGGGCTGGCTGGCATTTTTATACGTTTTATTGCCCGCATCCAAACACCAATTTTTTTCTTTGAGCTGCTTGTCGATTGAATCCAGATCGAGAGAACGATTCCCTGCGCAATCAGGGCACCAGTGACCAGCGGTGACCAGATACGGTAGGGCATTCCAGCTGTGCCCTTCGTCACAGGTGACGGTTAACGGGATAGTCCTGCCAAAATAATCGGCTGTCTTGAAATGCCCACCATTCTTTCTGACGAAGCCTTCAAACTTCAAATAATCGGGATCTGATTTTACGTTGTAGATCTTTTCAGAATCGACTTCGACAGCGTGGATATCCCTTACTGATTTAAGACCACGCCCGATCAATGTCTTGGTCAGGTGGTTCTTGATACTCAAAACTCCTTCGTTGATAACCCAATAGGGGACAGTGATGAGATTGACACCGTTTTCTTCGCAGAGCTCGGCCTTAATTGCATCGCGCTGTTTCTGTAAGCGCACATCCTCCTCGCTTTCATGAAACCGTGGCGTGAACTGGTAGTGCTGGATACCGTTGACTTCGAAGGCCACTGCAAGGTCAGCATTGTAACCGTCCAGATGGAGCTTCGATTCTTTCAAAAAAGCAGGCCGGCTTTGCGGAAAGGGCACCTTAAATGATCCCTCAAACAATGCGCGGACGATGAGTTCGCCACGACTGGTCGAGCAATTCGGGCACCAGCAACCCGCGGCAACGGAAGTCAACTGCGCTTGCCAACGATGCCCCAGACTGCATTCCCAGTGCAGTTTGTCATCGGCCCGTACATGTTGCTCCGTAGACAAACACTTGCCTCCACGCTCTTCTGCAATACGCTGGGCACGAGAGAGGTTGTCGTTTTTCTCCAAAGTGGTTTGGGCTCCAATTTCACGACGGCAGTGATGGCAGCTCATTGGTCGGCGCCGAATATCATGTGCACGTTTTTCAACTTCGCGCTGACAGCCAGGACAGTTCAACCGAACAACTGATTCCTTGTTGGTGACCTCACCACCCAGATAAATGCCACCTTTCTCGTGAATCAACAGGCGAGTGCTCTCAGTCGTGTAGTCTTCACGACCGTTGCAGGCAACGCAGGCTTGTTTGCGGCGAATGAAGTTGCTGCCACGGATATCCACTTCAGTTTCCCCACATTTGTTGCAGCGAAGAGAGAGCCTTGTAGAGTTCATGCCTTTACCGGGAGTAAAGTCCAACAACTGTGCATCATCCTTTGCCAGACGCTCTTGCCATTCATGTTCTGTTTTTGGGTGTTCCATAATAGTCCTTTCGTTTTTAGAGTGATTGTTAACAATTTTGAAAATAAATTACTTAATCGTTAATGTCAAGCGTAAAAATATGCCTTTTGTTAATCCCGTTAACGTGTTAGAAATTATTTCGTTGTCCTGATCGGACAGTGTCCTCTTACGACAAGCAAGGAAATGAAAATGCAACGGACCATTGGACAAAAATTGAGAAAAATTAGAGAAGAGGCTGGCCTGACGCAGAAGGCGTTTGCAGAAAAGCTTGGCACCAATCCTGTCCAGATGAATCGCCTGGAGAATCAGGATGGTTCGCATAAAACCATGCGGTTGCCGGATGCGAAAATCCTGGTGAGGTTGAGGGAGCTTTTTGGTGTTGATCTGAACTGGTTGATCTGTGACGACGAATCGGTCCCGTTAAGAGACGTTGGGACTCTGCCTTTGCTGGATGAAGCTCAGCTGATCCTTCCCAGTGAAGATCGAAAAACAACTGTGCAGTTAAACTTGCCTGGCGGAGAAGGGGGAGATTTTTTTTACCGTGTGCGTGATGAGGGCATGGTCCCCTTGGTGCGCACTGGCGATCATGTTGTTGTCCAGTGTGTTGAGCCAAAAAGTGGTGACTTGGCCCTTATTCTGACCCAGCGGGGAATTGTCCAGGTACGACGGTTGTCCCAGACGGACAACGGGATGATGCTTTGTCCTGAAAACTCAGATTACGGTCAGGCCTTTTCTGCAAGCGAGGCCAAATTACTGGGGCGGGTTATCCGCGTGCTGCGGAGCTTTTCTGTGTGAAGATTTTTAGGGTATTTGGAATATCGCGTAGAAAGAACCCCTCTTGGCCTTGACGGTTGACCTGTTTGTGGACTATATTTAGTCTCATAGGGGAGGGTAGATATGAAGCTATCGAGTCAAATTAAACCAATCAGTTATCTGAAGGCGCATGCCTCAGAAATTTTACGTACCCTGTCTGAGCAAGATGAACCCTTGGTCATCACTCAGAATGGCGAAGCCAAGGTCGTGATGCAGAGCATCGAAAGCTATGAGCAAACCCAGGAGACCATGGCCCTTTTAAAGATTCTCGCGCTCGGTTCGCGTCAGATTGAGGAAGGTAAAGTCCAGCCCGCCGGCAATGTCATTCAGCGGATTCGAGGTAGGAACAAGAGTCACGTATGATTTTCCAGATATTTCTGACCGACGATGCTTCAGGGGATTTGGAGGAGTTGTACGACTACATTGCATCACACGACGCACCGGGAAAAGCGGATTACGTTCTCGATCAAATAGAGAAGACCTTTTCGAGCCTCTGCGAGAACCCCGAACGAGGAGTTTATCCAAAAGAACTACTTGCCATCGGGCTTCGCGAGTACCGTGAGATATTTTTCAAGCCCTACCGTATCATCTATCGAATCATCGCTGAAAATGTTTATGTCATGGTGATTGCCGACGGCCGCCGCGACATGCAGACGTTATTGCAACGACGTTTATTACAGGCATAATCTGGCGAAGTGAAAGACTACAGAAACAACCGCAGCTGTGTCTCATATATCTTCTGAGTTAACCACAAAGGAAAGGACTATTTCCTTTTCTACGCGATATTCCAAATACCCGATTTTTAAAAGCGCGACAGTATGCCCGGTCAGGGAGCCAAAAAATTTAAGATTGTCATCCTAATAAAAGTTCTAAGGATTTATGCAAACCAGTTTCGGTAGGAATTTTGGCGACAGTGGTGAACAAGCCGGGTTTAGTGACTGAATATATTTTCAGATTTGCTAAGTTTTGCAAAAAGAAAATGCCTATGGGATTTCTAGAGATATTCTAAACTGACCCCACAGATTTGGCCCAGCCCTATGTTAAGTTTAAGATTCTGGGCTGAAAAGGGAGAAAGTCAGAAATAATACCTGATACGTAGCTCCAGCTTATCTTCATTCACTTTCTCACCATACTCCGTGAAGCGTCCACCATCGAGCCGTGAATAGCGCAAGCGCATCTCCCAATTGGTGAAACCGGTGTAGACCGCTTCGGGGCTGAGTGAATAACTGGAGTCGTCCAGGTTGAGGATTGCAGTGACGCCTGGGGTGAAATAAAGCAGATCGAAAGGTTCTTTCTGTGTCACCCGCAGATAGAGGTAGTTGCGCCCCGCCTGCGGTCGTGCGTAGCCACTTTTACTGACTCTCGCCGCTTGGCGCAGCAGGCTGTCGTCGCCAGTGCCACTGAAGCTGCTGTGGGCATCGCTGACCAGTTGGTAAAACTGATCCATCTGGTTTTCGCTGTACCCGGCATCGTTATGGTAGTACTCAAGGATCGTTGTGATGTCGTTTTCTGTCAGGTAACGCAACCCGAGCAGGTAGCTGGTGACCGATTCTTCATAGGTTGACAGGCTCCCAAGATTGTTCAAACGCTTGATCTTCTGCCCCGGGATATGGGCCAACTCGGCGTGGATTTCGAAATTGGTCGCCAGGTTCTTGGAAATGTCGACCCCGAAACGTGTCGAGCGGCTGTCGCCAGTAAAGAAGATAAAGTCGATATCGGTGTCCCGGTAAAGCAGGTAGAGCTTTGCCGCAAAATTGATATTGTTTTTCTCGCCGAAGTCGTCGTTGACATCTTCCCAGACCGGCAGCAGCACCCCGGTAAATGCCAGGGTCTGCAAGGTTCCGGGATAACTTTTGATCAGGTCGACCCCCGCCCCGATATAGCCTTCCAGCGCCTCTTCCGGGTTGTTCGGATCTTTTGGCCGGTCGATGAAACCGACCGGGCTCCAGGCATAACCCTTGCCCCACTTGAAGGTTTTCTTGCCCACCTCAATGGTAACGGAAGGGGACGGCTTGATACTGGCGTAGGCGGAAAAAACGTTGAGCTCTTTATCCGATTCGAGTTGATCCTGCTGCGTAAATGCTTGCAGCTGCCAGTTGAAATCAACCATCGCCTTGTTGAGGTTGCCATTGAGCTGAATAGTGGAGGTAAGGCGATCGAGATCGGAGCGTGGGGTGTCATAAAGACCGAGCAACCCGAACGCCCCATGCCGATTAAGCCCGTTGTGCTCTCCCTTAAGTTCGGCGTAGCCGCCCCAGGTGAAGCTCTTCTTTTCGAATTCGTCGAGGTCGAAGCTGTAATCTTCCGCTAGGCCGGGGGCCGACTGAAGCAGACTGCAACACACAAGCAGCAAACCAGCGAAAAACCGGGCAGATTCCCTTTTTAAGAACATGCGTTTACCCACAGCAGTAACTAGCGTAACTCATCGATCCGCGACAAGTAGTTGAGTGAAAAGACCTCGTCGGCCAGTTCCTTTTTGTTGATTTTGGCGTAGACCATCGCCGACCTGTAGCCCTTGTAGAGCGGACTGTCGGTTTCCAGCACCGACGGCCGCACAATACCGTCACCGAAATCTTTCGGCTGCTTGTAGTAGAGGGTCTTGATCAGCATGCCGCTGGAGGCATAACACTCGATGGTGGTTGGCACCAGCGCCTTTTTAGCGACCCACATCTTCAAGCTGTCGTAGGCGATGCTGTTCGTTTTGGCCTTCAGTTCGAGCAGGTAGAGATCATCTTCTTCTGTGATATTGGCGACATCATATTCGGCCCCGTAGTCGAGGCGCAGGATATCAGAGTTGTTAAACACCCCACCGACTACCGATTGCAGACTGGTGATGCGGATCGGCTTGCCGACATTCGGGATGTAAAGCCACATGTTGTCGTTCAGACGCAGCGTTGAGCGCCCCTTTTCGCTGGCCGGGGAGAGGAACAGCGCGACCATCTTGTCCTGCCCCTTTTTCACCGAGTAGAGGACAAACTCCTTCTTGCTGCCATCCGGCTCGATGTTGATCAGCTTGCGGTACATCTCATAAGTTTCCGGATTGAGGTTCTTATCCACCTGCTGCAGAATTTGCGTCCCGTCAAGCTCCGCGGCCCGTACCGGGATCGCCAGACAGGCGATGCTGAACAGCAGGAGGGTCAGCACTGTTTTTACCGGGTAACTGTATGTTTTCACCATGAGGGTGTTCCTTTCGCTAAACATGCTTAAGGGCGGTAATCGGGTCCATTTTTGACGCCTTCCAGGCCGGCTGCAAGCTGGCAATCACAGCGATGGCGATAACGATCACAACGACCAGAATCACATCGTTTGCGCCAATCGTTGGCGAAAGCAGCAGGCCAGTTTGACGACCGAAATCAAAACTGATCTGGGTGGCGTTCATGACCGCGATACTAACCAGACTGATGATCGTACCGACCGCGGTTCCCAGAACCCCCATCAGAAAACCTTCGACGACAAACAGGCCGAGAATTTTGCTCGGCAGAGTGCCGATCGCCGAGATCGTGCCGATCTCGTTGATCCGTTCGTAAACCGCCATGATCATCACGTTCATGATGCTGACCAGAACGATGGCGACCAGCATGATTTTGATGAAGAAGGTCATCAGGTCGATCATCTTGGCGATGTTGAAAAATGGCGAAATGGCCTCCCAGGTGTGCACTTCAAACACCGGCTGACCCTGCTGGTTTTGCATTCCGCCCAGATTTTGCTGCAGACTTGCGTACACTCCCTGCAGCTGGTCGATGTCCTTCAAGCGGATGGCGATCTCGCTCACCTCGGCCGCGCCGATCCGCAGCAAGGCCTTGGCATCGTCGATATGCACCATGCCGTCGCGGCCGCCCGGCCCGGAAATCCCTTCCAGAATGCCGCGGACCATGAAGTTCTGACCGTTGACCGAGCCGTCCTTGTTGTTGGCGACCAGCACGATGCCGTCACCAACCTTGACCTTCATCCCTTTAGCGATCAGCTCCGGGATCAGCAGTTCTCCCGGTTTCAACAGGCCATCCTGCTCCCCTTCGAGAATCCGTTCGGTCAGCAAAGGCGCGGTTTTCATTTCGTCAGTCGGGGTGACGGCGTTCAGCCGTATATTGGTGGTTTCGGTGAAGTTACTGAACATCGCCCCAAGACGGATCCGCATCGAATAGGCTTCAACTGCATTCTCTTCGCCGAGCACCTGAACGACCTTGTCGATCTGTTTACCGGTCAGGTTGCGATTGAGCGGCAGGCTGTCGACCGAAGCCAGATAGCCTTTCTTGTGGATCTGAATATGACCGAGCATCGAGTCGGTGATCTGACCGATCATCAGCGACTTGAAAGAGCCGGAGATGGAGATGAACAACAGCACCGCCACAACGCCCAGGGTGATCAGCATCGAGGTGAGCATGGTCCGGCGCTTGTAGCGGAACAGGTTTCTGGCTGCGAGTTTGAATATGTTACCCATGGCCACCTCCCGCCGACGTTTCGTGCCGGTGCAATGTGCCGTCCTCAAGTTCAAAAGTGATTTCAACATTGTCGACAATGCGCGGATCGTGGGTGGAAAAGACAAAGGTTGTCTGGTACTCGTCACGCATCTTCTTCATCAGGTCGATCACCATGGTTGCAGTTTCGCGGTCGAGGTTGGCGGTCGGCTCATCGGCTAGCACCAGTTTTGCATTGGTCACCAGCGCCCGGGCGACTGCCACCCGCTGCTTCTGCCCGCCGGAGATCTGGCTGGGGTATTTGTTGCCCTGATCGCCCATGCCGACCGCTTCGAGCATTTCCTGCACCCGCTCCCGGCGCTTCTCCTTCGGCCAGCTTTGCACCATCTGCAGCGGGTATTCGACATTTTCAAAGACGGTCAGTACCGGAATCAGGTTGAAATCCTGAAAAACAAAGCCGATATGCTCGCCCCGGAAACGGGCGGCATCCTGCCGGTTTAGATTGGTGATTTCCTGCCCAACCACTTCCAGTAGCCCGGCGGTTGGCGGATCAAGGCAGCCGATCATATTCAGCAGCGTCGACTTGCCGCTGCCGGAGGGGCCGATGAAAGAAACGAAAGAAGCCGGCTCAATAGAAAAGTCGACTCCGCGGATCGCCTCGACCTTGATGTCGCCGGTGACATAGGTTTTGGTGAGTTGCTTAGCTACAATAACGGACATGTTTTGCCCTCACTTTCTCATCATTCTCTAAAACTCGGTTCAGACAATTAATCGTAAATATCTGGAGATGAGTTTAAAATCTACTGAGGAAGAACTATACCACATCTCCTTTCTATGATTAGCTATATATTCATATTTTCATATTTATTATAGGGATTGGTAAATACACACAGGCAGGTTCCATTTCTAGAACCTGCCTGTGCCGCGAATATATCCCCCTAGAAGGCTTAAATGCCGAACCTTTTCGCGTACCGCCCGTTTTGACCTTTGCCGCGTGTCTCCCAGATTGTCTCGGCTTTTTCCTGTTGCTCGGGAGAAAGGATTGCATAAACTTCTTTTTTCAATTGTTCCCGCTCAACGATCCGGTCAGCCTTAAATTCAGCACGTTCGGCCAGATTACTGCGGAGGGTGGTTTCGTCGAGATCGCCGCTGCGCATTGCGGGACGACGACCTTCACGCCCTACGCGCATCTCATCACGAACAGCCTGTCTGTCCTGCCAATGCTTATTAAACAAAGCTTCAATCTGCTCTTCCTGGTTGTCGCTCAGATCGAGAATGACAGACATCCGCTCCAGGCGATTTTGCATCTGCTGCTGGTGCTTTCCCTTGGTCATCATTTCCTGGTTATTGCTATAGCCATTGCCGTTACCATTGCCAGGCCAAGAACCATAAGATTTCGCCATAGCGATACCGCCGGTCATCAAGGCACCAATCAAAACTGTCGAAATAATAATCCGCTTTTTCATATCTTTTCTCCTTTGCATGGAAGTCGAGTGCTTCCGTTTGTTTTGAATTTCGATAGCTGGACTATAGTGAAAAGATTCTAAAGAGGGGGTTAAGAGCTGTCAGGCTTGTGTAAAGTTATGTAATGAAATATCAGACTCAGCTGTCGCTATAAAAACGCTGAGGCAAAACAACAATACTGTGCACCTTTAAATCAATCATCGTCCGGAGTCTTAAATGTTGCCCCTTTCGATTAGTTGCTTCAAAAAGGTTCTCACTACACAAAGGACAATCATGACTGCCGCAAAGATGGTGATTCCAAAATCGGCAAATCACTTTTGTAAGAGAATCTGTAGCTAGGTCAGCCGTTTTGCACAAATAGGAAATTTCGTTTTGAAAAATTCCTAATAGGCCAACTTCTTAGACCATTAAGGTGCCCTTGACTGGTCTTTTTAAGGGTGCTATTAATAGGGCTAAAGGAGGCGCATCATGAATGTTAAATTTTCAGAAGACATTGTCCCCCTATCAGATATTAAGATCAATCCAGGAAAAATAGTACGACGCACCAGCGAATCTCACCGCCCGATTCTCCTGACTAACCGTGGCCGCGGTGTTGCTGTTGTGCAATCTATAGAAGATTACGAACAGGCTGAAGAAGAAAAAGCTTTTATGCGTGCCGTGGTAGAGGGTTTGTCCGACCTTGACAATCAGCGCGAACTGAATCTTGATGATGTTAAAAATCGCCTTGGACTTAAATAGCAAATGTCGAAAAAGCTAGTTGTTACATTTGCTGAGTCTGCTGTTTTGGATCTTGAGGATATTCGAGACTATTATCAGGAACAGCACGTCCCAGAGATTGGCGAGCGCTTCTTGCGGGAAATAGTTGCGCTGGTAGAGGAGTTGCCCACCCATCCAGATCGAGGGCGGATGGTTCCAGAATTCAACCAACCATCACTCAGGGAGTTAATCCATCCACCCTTTCGTATAGTTTATCGTCGTGGAGAACAGCGGATTGCTATCGTTCGTGTCTGGAGAAGTGAAAGGTTGATGAAACTGCCTTAGTGCCCCATCAGCGGATTGCGTTTTCAAAAATCGCCGACTTTTGACTAGAAATTTCCTCCACCGCTAAGTGGCTGAAAAGAGCGAAACCAGCAAGCTCCGGTCATTACGGTAGGACCTTTGGGGAAATACTGGCTACATCCGCTGTAATTCCAGGCAGTTGTTTGGGTCGACTGCCTATTGCAAATGTCCTGTCACTGAAATCGACCCTCAAAACGGGCTATTTCGACCTACCGACAAAGCTAAGATATGCGAAAAAGTCTTTTCAATTAAAGCCATTCACGATTCGCAAATGACGAAGGACTGCAACCCCCTTGTTCTTCAAAGTGTAAGAGCGTATGGGTAACCTGCGAGTTTATTGCTCACTAATACCCGGCAGTTCTATTCTTATAGGTGGTTTTAGGTGAGCTGCTGTATATTTGACTGTAAATAATCGCTGGACGGAGTGGATGAATAAATGAAAAATTTTCTTTGGATAGTTTGTATTCTGCTTCTTGCAGGTTGCACATCGCTTCCCGCGAATGAGCCTCTAAATATTCTCGGTGAATGGCGTATCGAATACATTGGCGAGCGACCGGTCATCGATCACAGTCCGACGACCATTACTTTTGAGGAAGGTGGCAAGTTCGGGGGGAATGCTGGTTGTAACCGCTACTTCGGCAGTTTCACCCTCGCTGGCGCAGAGTTGCAGATCGACAAAGGTATTGGCTCTACGAGAATGATGTGCTCAGTAGAGTCACTGATGGAACAGGAAAACCGTTTGTTCCAAGCTCTGCCAATGGCGGCGACAGTTTCCCTTGATAATGGCTTGCTGCTGATTACCGACAAAGCCGGGCAACAGTTATTGAAAGCAGTTCCTATCAAATAGGCCCATAACTCCGACCTGTCTGAAGCGCGGATGGCTGAGGTCGGTATTTTTTGCGCTGCCTTTCCTCCAAGTGAACTTCAGCCCGTTGTTTCCTCATCTTCAGAGTCGGAGACCTCGGACGCCTGCGCGCCACGCCAGCCAAAAGCGTCCTGTTCTATGCTGCCCGGCGGCCTGGTGGTGGGCGGGAGCGTGGTGAGAGGTTCCTGTTCACCACTGTAGACGTGGATGTCCCGTTGCGGGAAGGGGATCGAAATGTCTTCCTCGTCGAACCGTATCTTAACCGCCCGGGTGACGTCCCAGTACACATCCCAGTAATCTTCTTTTTTGACCCAGGGTCGCACAACGAAGTCCACAGACGACTCATTCAAGGTGTGAAGTCGAACGACCGGCGCGGGGTCTGCGAGCACCTTATCGTGGCTTGTCAAAATCTCGGTGAGGACCTTCTCGGCCTTGGGGATGTCGTCGCCATAGCCGATGCCGAATGTCATGTCGACCCGACGCTTCTCTTGGGCGGTCACGTTTTTGATGACATCGCCCCAGATCTTACTGTTGGGCATGACCAGCGTCTGGTTATCGAAGGTGAGAATCGTCGTGTTCACCAGGCTCATATGACTCACCTTGCCAAAGATACCACCCGCCTCGACAATATCACCAACGTCGTAGGGTCGATACAAGAGTATCATCATACCAGCAGCGAAGTTGCCGAGCGTGTCCTGCAATGCGAAGCCGACGATGAAGCCGGCGATCCCCAAGCCAGCGAGCAGCGGTCCGACCGAGATACCCAACTGGGCGAGACCGAAAAGGAGCCCGAGAAGCAGCACAAGGCTACCAGCTGTCGAGACAATCATGTTCTTCAGTAACTGTGAAATATTCAGGTTCGACGATTTGAGGCCCTCGGCGACCAGCCTGCGAACCAGCCGCGAAACCGCTTGGGCAATCCAGAGCACCAGCAGGAAGAGGAGAACTTTGAAGATCAACTGGGGCAGGTTATCAACCAACCAGTTGCCGAAATTCTCAAGCCACCTGGACACCAGCCCTTTAAAAACTTCCCAGTCGAAGATGTCCGTCGTGACCTTGCCTGTGACCTCGATGAGCTGTTGCCTGTAGCGAGCATCGTCAAGACCCATTCTGTCCAGCATGGCGCTCGCGAGGGAGAGGTTGCTAGCGAGACGCCTGACCTTTAGGTCCGCGAGTCGCTGCTTTGCCATGACCTCAGCATCATCGGGCAACACAGCGAGCTGCTTTTCAATGCGATCTTTCTGCTCCAGAGTTCCTTCCAGAGAGAGGGACAGGAACTGTACCGCGTCGGTCAGCGACTTCTGGATGAAGGTTTGCTGCGCACCGACATCAAGCCCGAAGTCCCGTGCCAGGCTCATCGTCGTGATTGACGTTTCGAGAAGCCTCAGGATGCGTCCCCAAAGTTCTGTCTGTCGATCCTCGTACGCCGCCAGTGCTGCCGGAACGGGCTCATCCGGTGTTGCGTCCTGTCCCTTCCGGGAAAGGACTTTTTTCAAATAGTCCTGTATACCGGTCTGCATTCCTACGAGCAGCTCGGCTGCGCGCCCTCGCCAGGAACCCGGATCCTGCCCTTCTTTTTCACGGGCGATAACCAGCCGGGTGAGGTCGTGCACCTTCTCGATGGCGTCTAGCCCGGCCTCCTCCGCTCGCCGGTTGAGGATGCGGGCGAAGTTGTCCTCGGCACCCTCTGCGCGGTCTCTGAATTCCTGAGCATCTTCGATCAAAGCCCGGATTTCGGTATCGAGAACCGCAGCCTGCTCTTCGAAGCGGGGCCCCTCTTTGCTTTGCTGCGCCACGACCTGCGTCGCGGAGATGGCACAAACGCCCAACAGGAACCAGACCAGGAGGGTGAACTTCGCTCGTATTCGCATCAATATTCCCTATGTTGGCGGCGCCCACGGCACCGAATATTTAACTGAGCAAGCCGCAGTCAATTAAAAGCGCTAACAAAAAGAAATATACCTCACTCTGATGACAGGGAACTGCTCAAAGTTCATTTATCGGCTATTCTTTGGCTTTAAGTGCGGTGTTTTCGTCTTGTTCCTATTATAGTCGCATCGGCCAAATTTTGCCGGATTTGATCCTGTTACGGAGACTTCTGGACGATACCGGGCACATCGCAGCACCAAAAGGAACCAAGCAAAATTCAATTGGGATGACGGAAAGGAAACAATATCATGATCAAGGCCATCAGATATCTCCCGCTGTGCCTGATGCTGCTTTTGCTGTTCGGCTGTGCCACCTTACCTGAGAATATTGATCGCCCGCCATCCAAAGCCTTCATCAATACAGAGGATACAGCAATCGGTACCGCCATAGCCAAGCAGACCGTAAAACATCCCGAAAAATCCGGCTTTTTACTCTTAGAAGATGGCCTGGACGCCTTTGTCGGCCGGGCAGTCCTGGCCCGTTTTGCACAACGCAGCATCGATGTGCAGTACTACCTGTACCATGACGATCTGGTCGGCCGGTTGTTCACCAACCTGTTGGTCAAAGCGGCCGATCGGGGAGTTCGCGTGCGGCTGCTGGTAGACGATATGGATTTGGACGGCCGCGATCTGAGCTTAGCTGTGCTGGATGCCCATGCCAATATCGAAGTGCGCATTTTCAACCCTTTCAGCCGGAACCTGAATCGCGTCACCCAGTTCATCACCCGCTTCGGCTCGGTGACCCGCCGCATGCACAACAAGAGTTTTACCGTGGACAACCAGGCAACAATTTTGGGTGGGCGTAACATCGGCAATGAATATTTCGAGGCTGATCCGGATCTGGCCTTCGGCGACCTGGACGTCATGGGAATCGGCCCTGTGCCGCAAAAGGTATCAGACTCTTTCGATCTTTATTGGAATAACGAGTTAACCTATCCGGCCGGCGTTCTGCGGGGGGAAGCACCAAAACCCGAGGAAATTGAACAGCATCACATCCAACTGCAGAATTTCATCGCCGAACAGGCGGATTCGATATACGTCAAAGCTCTGGAAAAATCGACCCTGGCACAAAAGATTAAAAACAATCAGACCGTCTTTCGCTGGGGACAAGCCCACGTCGTCTACGACTTACCAGAAAAAGTCCAGGAAGATTTCGACCAGACGCAGTTACACCTCTCTTCTCAGCTGAATACTTATCTGAATAACCTCGAACGGGAACTGACCATCTTTTCTCCCTATTTCGTGCCCGGCAAGGCAGGCACGCAACTCCTGACCGGCCTGGCCCAAAAAGGTGCGCGGGTGCGCATATTGACAAATTCCCTGTCCTCCAATGACGTCGGCATCGTACATGCCGGATACGCCAAGTACCGGAAAGCTTTACTGCGTGGCGGAGTCGAGCTTTATGAAATGAACAAACAGCTGTCCTCCCAACAGCGGAAAGATAAACGGGGCGTCGGGGGCTCATCCAAGGCCAGCCTGCATGCCAAATCGTTCGTGCTCGATCGCCAGCAGCTGTTCATCGGCTCACTCAACCTCGATCCGCGCTCGCTGCTCCAGAATACCGAAATCGGTGTGATTATTGATCAACCCGAGATTGCGGGAAAAATGGCGGACTGGTTCGATCAGGGCATCGAAAGCGTCGCTTTCCGCCTGGAGTTGATCGAAAACAGCAACGGATCGGAATCGATTCGCTGGCATGGGATGGTCGACGAAACCCCGACGACCTTTGACGTCGATCCGTATACCGGTTTCTGGCAGCGTTTGGGAATCGGCTGTATGAGTCTCTTGCCGATCGAATCGCAGCTTTAATCAGCCATAAAGGACACGTTGCGCTGTCGGAATGACTCCGAGATCGGCAAACTCATTTGTTTTAAATGGCAGCAACTTACAGTGGTTTAATTTGTATCTCGACCATCATCTGGTATAACTGAGGACAAAGAATTTATCTCGCGCTTTTTCCGTTCGCAGCCTGCTTAGGGTTCATCATGAGCCGGTCGCGTACCCGTCGCCAATGATGTCGATATTTAAATTTGTGGCCATGCTACTGGAAACAAGCCAGCAGCTTCGGAATCTTCTCACCCCTGAACAGAACTCAGGATTTGGCATATGAATGAAGACAAAACAGAACCGGCGAGCAGCATCAACCGGCGCCAGTTCATTATCGCTTCGGGGGCGCTCGGTGCTGCTGTTTTATTGCCGGGTGGCCTGCTTGCGATCCCCAATTCGATCCCGGATTCAAAGGGTTTTCTGCTCATCGACCTGAAGAAATGCCAGGGTTGCGGAACCTGCATGATGTCCTGCGCGCTGGCCCATTCCGGTGAGGCCTCCTACAGCCTGGCGCGGATTCAGATCCAGCAGGATTCCTTCACCAACTGGCCGGACGACGTGTCGATGGCGGTCTGCCATCAGTGTCAGGATGCGCCCTGCGTCGCCGTTTGCCCGGTCAGACCGGTCAAAGCGAACAAACCGAATCCGAGTGAAGGCAATGTGCGCATGATCGACCCGGCGCTTTGCATCGGCTGTAAACTGTGTCTGGTTCGTTGCCCCTTCACTCCAGGCCGGATCCAGTGGAATGTTGAAGAACAGCACTCGCAGAAATGTGACCTTTGTATCGATACGCCCTACCTGGCAGAGAAAGGCGGTCCCGGCGGCATGCAGACCTGCGTCAGGGTCTGTCCGGTCGAAGCGATCAGCTTCACCACGGAAATGCCTGATCAGAGCGATGAGGACTCCTATACTGTCAACCTCCGAGGCCGTGCCTGGGCGAAACTCGGAATGACCACCAAGTGAGGACGATGTTATGACGCTCTACGGCTACGCCGGAAAAATACTCCGGCTGGATATGACCAACCGAAAAGCCATTGCCATCGATACCGAACCCTACCGTCGCTGGGGTGGCGGCCATGGTATGGGTTCGGCGCTGTTCTGGGATTTTTGCAAAAACAAAACCATCACCGACGGCCGGGATCCGGCCAATGTCTGCTGCGTTGTGACTTCTCCACTGAACGGGACAATCGTCCCCTCCGCCGGTGGCCGCTGCGAGGTGGTTGGTGTCGGCGTTGGTCAGTATCCGATCTCCTGGTACACGCGAACAAACTTTGGCGGGCGCTTTTCAACCATGCTCAAGTATGCCGGCTGGGACGCGATTGTCATTGAAGGCAAGGCGGACCGCCCGGTCTGGGTCGATATCCGCAATGACCAGGTCTATTTCCATAACGCTCAGGATATCTGGGGCAAAGACACCTGGACGGCCCAGCACGATATCAGGAAACTGACCGGGACCAAAAAGGGCACAAAAACCAAATGGCAGGATCTGGACGCATTGCCGCAACCGGAAAATGTGCAGCGGTCAGAAGAGGAGCTTGGCCGAACCACTCAGAAGCCGGCGATCCTTTGCATCGGCACCGCCGGGGAAACCCAGGCCTGTCATGCCTGCCTGATCCACGACGCCGGCAACGGTGCTGGCCAGGGCGGATTCGGCGCAGTCTGGGGTTCGAAAAACCTTAAGGCGATCTCAGTGCTCGGTACCGGCGCTATCGAAGTGCATGACCCTAAAACTCTGATTCAGGCCCGCGTGGTGACCAAGGAAAAATACGTCAGCAGCTGGCAGGAACCTGATTTCCAAGCCTGGACCCGCATCGGTCGCCTGCCGAATCCGATCATCCAGGTCGCCCCGCCAACCAGCGAACGCCGCCCCCAGTCCTGCCAGGGGTGTATCAACGGCTGTCGATCCCGCTACAAGGTCGGTTACGGCAATGAGTCGGCCTGTCAGGAAACCTCCTGGTACGGTCCTTATGTCCGCCGGGTGGCCAAAAGTCGTCAGGAGGACACCGAAATCAACCTCAAGGCGGCCGATCTGGTCCAGCAATACGGGCTCAATTCTTTCGTCTTTCAGACCGGCCTGCATTGGCTCGAACATCTGCACGAAGAAGGCGTTCTCGGGCCGGGCCGCAAGATCCCCTCCGATCTGCCATGGGAAAAACTTGGCACGCTCGATTTTGCCGAAAAGATCATCCACGCCCTGTCCACCCGCACCGACATCGGTGCCGATCTGGCCGATGGTTGGATACAGGCGGCCTTGAAGTGGGGCCGGGAAGAAGATCTGCACACCGGCGCGCTGCAATTCTCCTACTGGGGTGTCCCGGAGCACGGCTACGATCCGCGGGCCGAACTTGAGTGGGGCTACGGCAGCATCATGGGGGATCGGGATATGAACCTCCACTGCTTCAACTACATCTTCACCAACGTCAGTGCGGCCTTCGCCTTCGGCAAACCACTGCGGATCAGTGCTGAAGAACTGGTCAACCTGCACGCCAGGAAGATGGCCCCCTATGCCAAGGATCGCCCCGAAGTGCTCGACTTCAGTGATGCCAACATGTACTCGGAGGCGGTTGCGCAGCTGGTGCGCTGGCAACAACACTACTGCCGATTCTACAAGAATTCGGCCTTGTTCTGCGATTTGAAGTGGCCTGATTTTTTCAATACCAACGTACCCGACCTGGACGGGGCGACCGCCTCGGCGGACGCCGGGGAACAGGTGTTCTGGAATGCGGTCACCGGGGACAATCTCAGCTTTGAGGACGGAATTGAAATCGGCCGGCAGATCTGGAACCTGGATAACGCCATCTGGACCCTCCAGGGCAGACACCGTGACATCGTGCATTTTTCCCCCTACATCTATAAAACCAAATTCAATAAAGGTGAACTCTTCCCCTTCTATATGTGGACCACCCGCGATGAACAGGGGGAGTGGCATTACACCGACCTGATGGGCCGTTCTCTGGAAAAAGACAAGTTTGATGAATGGAAGACCATCTTCTATCAGCTGGAGGGCTGGGATACCAAGACCGGTTGGCCGACGCGCAGCACCCTGGAAAAGATGGACATGGCGTTCGTCGCAGATGAGCTACAGGGCGCCGGTCGGTTGGGGGAGGAAAAATCATGAAGCATTCCTTGTCGCAACCCAGCGCAGCCCTCTCCGCCCGCCTTGTGAGCCAGGTGTCCTTCAAAGAACGGTTTCCCGCCGGCCGGCTCAAACCACCGGTCGGACTGATGCCGGGCAATGTGCGCAGCTTGTCAGACCTGCACCTGCTGCTGGCGCCGGACGATGCCTCTCTGCCCGGCATCAACCTGACCGCGCTGCCCGCGTGGATCGAGTCCAGTTTTGGTGATAACGAGCTGGCCGAAGCGATCCGGGCGGCGGCTGATGCGGCCCCCAATTATGCCGAGAGCTGCCTGGCTGTCTATGACGTCGTCGGCTGGCGACTGGAGCAGGCCCGCATGTTTCAAAAGGAGGCCGAGGTATGAAGATCTTACTCGCGGCTCTTTTTGCGACTCTTGTCCTGTTCAGCCCCTTGCATGCGGCTCAGTCTTCTGGAATCAGCGGCGCCGTGGCCTATACCGAGCCGATTCAGTTTGATTACATGAAGAACGGGACTCGGGCTCCGGTCCAGTTCTGGCTTGAATTCAAGGGAACCCCGGCTTCGGGTACAGCTGGTGACGAAGATTACACGCCTGAATCGGGCGCCATTTATTACTATCTGGTCGACATGGAAAAGAAACAAAAGGTCGATAACTGGCTGATGGGCTTCAGCATGATGGAAGGGCCCCCGCCCAGCGGTCCCTATCCGATGACAAACATCAGGATCATCGGTGGCAAGGCGACCTTTACCGCGTTCGACATGAGCTGGACGGTGATTGACGGTGGTGAGGAGTTTGCCAAGGATACGGTGACAGTGAATGACGGCTTCAGCACCAGAGAGACCAGACTCTATGCTGGCAACCTGACGATTGTCGATGCCGACCTGGATGCCGATGCCGATGCCGATGCCGGCGCCCGGGAGTGTCTAGGGTGTCATGAAGGAGCGATCCTTGCCCTGCGGGCCACAGGGGGCATGCACAGATCTGTCGCCTGTGGCGATTGCCATGCCGGTCATCCTCCCGAGGTTGCACGTCCTTACGCGGCCTGCACCGACTGCCATGAACCACATGCGGACAGCATGGATGAAGCAGCCTGCGCTCAGTGCCATCGTGCCCACGCGGCCACGGAAGTCAGCTACATGTATAATGTGCCGTCGCAGTACTGCGCTATCTGCCATGAGGATGCCGCTGACGAGCTGGTCGCAAGTCAAAGCAAACACAGCGACATCGCCTGTGCGCTCTGCCATCAGGAAGAACATAAGGCTTCATCGAGCTGCGTGTACTGTCATGGCGCACCCCACCCGGAAAAGATGATGAAAAAAACCAGAACCTGCGTGCCGTGTCACAAAACGGCCCATAATCTGAAAAAAGCCTGGCGGAAATAACAAAAAGAGTGTTGACGGCCTATGACGGAACCCTCAAGCAGCCGCAACCGATGAAACAGTGTGACTCTTATGATTAAAATTGTTCTTGCCCAGGGCCTTCGCTATGCCAAGCAGATCCTCCCGGTCCTGTTTTTGATGCTGGCCCTCGCCGGACTCCAGAGCGGGAGGATCTGCTTGGCCAGCGCCATCGACGCAAAACAGGGGATTGAGATTCCGGCTGAACAGGCAGAGGGGCTGCCGATCGGTCTCGTCTATATTCATCTGGAAAAATCTACGGGCGCTTCGGACCAGGATGCAGAATTAACTGAGCAGGTTGCCAGCACCTTTTCCGTCAGTAAAGGAGAGCCCTTTCGGCAGCTTGTCGCTGGTTTCGCACTGAAAAAAGTCCGGCAGCTCGCAGCCGTCCAGTCGGCGGAATTGCGCCTCTATAGTTCGGTTCCCGCGGGCCAGTTGGTCGTCGCCATCCTGGTTTCACCTCAAGAGGAAACGGCCACTGTTCCCCAGCCGCCCAAAGGCATGGTCGCGACCGGAACCGTCCATGATTTTCCAACGATCTACGAGGATGACCGTTCCAAATTCGTCTTTATTCTGAACGGTGGCGTAGGGATTTTCAGCGATTCAGATCCCTGGTTCGGCGGCTACGGCCAGGCTTTCAACGGCAGAAACCCGACGGCTGAAGACCCGTCCGGGGAGGGAACCACAACATGGTTGGAGGGCTACATCGAGCCAGGCATAGGCGGGATCTCTCAACTTTTCGACTCGCCGCTCTATGCATACGGCGCAGTGTCCTACCTGCTGTCCGGTTCCAACGGACAGGACATCTATAACTCCGGAACCAGGGGATACGGCGATTTCGAAAAATTGTATGCGGGGCTGCTCTGGGATCTTCCGGGTAAAAATTCTTTGCTAGATGCCTCCTTCGGCAAGCAGACCTATCAAGTGCGGGACGGCTTTCTCCTGTCAAAAATTCCGCTTTCCACCTCAATCGGCGAGCGGGCCGCGCTTTATCTGGGACCACGCCTGACATCCGAGTACACAGCCCTGTTACGCGCCAAGGTTTCTAGTTTTGGTCTGGATGCGTTCCTGATCGAACCGAGCGAGATCGATAAAATTGCCTCAGACACCCAACTCGCGGGGGTTAATCTGCAATATAATCTCGCTAATACGAATATCGCTTTTAGCTATTTCTACATACCGGAATCGAAGTCCAGCTATGTCGCGCCGGGCAGTCTTCGCTTACCCCGGGAAGGCTTGAGAACCTTCAATCCGAGCCTATCGATAAAGAAGTTGCTTGGCCGTGATGGCGCATGGCTCAAGGCTGAGTATGCCTATCAGAATCACGAGGGCTTTGACATGTCGGCTCAGGCGGGATACGCGTGGATCGGCTACCAAGCCGGGCAACTGCCGTGGAAACCACAACTTAGTTACCGCTGGTCACTTTTTTCCGGAGACGATCCGAACACCCGGAAATTTGAACGCTTTGATCCGCTGTTCTCCGGAGGGCTGGGCAACTTCCTGCCGGGGATTGTGTTCAGCAAGGTCTACAAAAATGCCAACCTGGTCACCAACCGGGCCACCTTTAGCGTCAAGCCCACAGATCAGTTGGAGTTGATCCTCGATTACCTCCATCATCGAGCCGACGATCGGAACAATCTCGGCGGGATCGGACCGCTGCAGACGCTCGCCTCCAAGGATGTCGGGCAGGAAGTCACCCTGACCGCCTACAACTACATCGGCAGGCACCTTTTCCTGCAGGGAATCGCTTCGGTCGGGATTCCGGGAGAAGCGATCAATCAGGCGCTGGGGGGCGATGCTGAAAACTGGTACACGCTTCAGGCGGCGCTGTACTTCTTCTTCTGAGCATATACCTTTTCACTTACTTAAAGTAAAAGGCAACAGTTGAGAGAGTTGCTATTAAAAGAGTAATGTTTTCAATCATAAACAAATTTTCTTTTCAAAAATCCGGATATCACTTTTGTGAAGGACATTTCAGTCTGACAGTGGGATTTGCAGATGTAGGCATTTTCGTTTTGACAGGCTCGACACCACCAAAGTAGACGATTGTCAAAAGTAGTCGGCTTTGAAATTATCATCATTTTGATAATCGTCGATTTTCACACCAGCAGCCCTAAACCCCCCGTGTCAGGATAGTTGTCGCCTCTAACTGAACTCCAAAACAAATCATTGGGGCAGTTCGGAGGAACATGTATTCTAAAGCGTATCGGGCCATGATCATTCAGAAGGCGATTGGCCCCAATGCTCTTCCCATTGCAGAATTGGCAGAAGAGTTCGACGCCTCTCTTACTTCTATCTACAGATGGATGAAAGCCGCTGCTGCAGAAGAAAACGAGTGTGTCGAACCGGAGAACGAACCTATTTGCTTGCCAGTGCCGACCACGATGAAACGACCACAAGACTGGAGTCCCGAAGAGAAACTAGCTGCTGT
>NZ_FQZT01000001.1 GCF_900142125.1 Malonomonas rubra DSM 5091 | reverse complement strand
TGATCTCAACTCCCGCCGCGGCAAGGTCAACGGTGTTGAACCACAGGCAAACAGCCAGATCATTCGCGCCGAAGTGCCGATGGCTGAAGTGCTGCGCTACGCACCGGAACTGCGTTCCATGACTTCGGACCGGGGGATGTTCTCGATGGAGTTCAGCAAGTACGAGGAAGTTCCTTCGCATCAGACTGCCAAGATTCTGGCGGAGATGGCGGAAGACGCTTAAAATAAAAAAGATCAACGGGGGCGCCTGCAGGCGCCCCCGGCTTTATCGGTTCAGGAGAAAAATTGAATGGCGGATCGGGACGAACTGTCGACGGAAAATGTTGAAAAGACAACTGCAGAGACCCCGGAGGAAACAGCATCAAATATTGCCGAAAACGGGGATATTGCCGGGGATGGTGTCGGCAGCGGGGAAATCCGCGCTGTGCAGAAACAACAACGTTCGGGAAATGCTGCTTTGCTGCTTGGACTGTTGCTGCTAGTCGCCCTGATTGGCGGGGCCTATTTCCTAGTGCAGAGCAATGTCAGCAGTCGAACTCCTCAGTTGAGTGGGGACGGGCCGAAGCGCTACAGTATCGACAAAGTTGAAGAAGAGGTCGTTGATGTCCCGGCTGTGGCTGCTGTTGAGGTTGTCTCGGTTGAGAAACAGCCTGCAGCGGCAAAAGAGCCGAAAAAGGAAGCGAAACCTGAGCCCGTTGCTAAGCCGGTTGTAGCGACAAAACCTGCCACTGAAAAACCTCAGGAAAAAGCTGTGGTCGCCGGTCCTCTGTACCGGGTCCATGTCGGTCCTTTCCTGTATGTTAACGATACGAAAAGGGCTGAAGAAAAGTTACGGAAGCTTGGCTATCAGAGTGAAAAGATCGATGGCCGTGGTAGCGTGACTATGTACCGTTTATTGGAAGGGCGCTATCCAGCGGATGAAGCACGAGCCAAGCTGCCTCAAGTGAAGATGCTGGCAGGGGATGCTTTTTTGCTGCCGGAAGGCGGCAACTTGGCAATTTATGTTGGTTCCTTCAGTGATCAAAAGAGGGCCGAAGAATATCAGAAGTTTTTGCTGAAAAAGGGCTTGAATGTCACGACTGTTGCCAGTGACATCGAAATGAATGGTAAAATGTTTATCGTCGGTGAGGCCGTTCAGGCACAGGCTCGAAAAATAGCAGCCAAACTGACCGATGCCGGTTTTAAAGCTGTGGTGGTGAGCAAATAAGATCAATGCCGTTTTGGGGCGAGAACGGATTGCCGTGACAGAGAAACAACAAGGGCCGGAAAAGGTCCAAATGAAAATACCGGCCGAAGTGGCCAAGATCATGAGTAAGTGGGGCGGGCACAGTGTGCGTCTCGCCGCCGCTCGTGGTGCGTTGCCGATGTCCGGCCCCAACCTAGTCACCGTGCTCTTCATCTTCTACCATGGCGACAATGAAGAACTGAAAAAAGAATCTCTGAGCACCCTGAAGACCCTCCCTGCACAAATTCTTCTCTCTGCACTTGAAAACAGGGATCTGCATTTTTCCATCATTGATCTGATTGCTCGTTGCCGTTTCCGTGATTCGGCTGTGATGGAGAAAGTCCTCTCGCATCCAATGACTGGCCTCCGGACCTATCTTTTCGTCGCCAAGAAGAGCTCAGGCGATGTTCTCGATATGCTTTCGCATAATGATAGGCTGCTGGCGAAGGCGGCCGACCTGCGTCAGGCGATCATAGACAACCCCCATGCCGACAAAGTCATGAAGCTGCGTCTCGGCTGGGTTGAGCCTGAGGCGGAACCGGAACCAGCACCGAAACCGGAACCAAAAGCCAAGGAGGAGGCGAAAGAGGGAGAGAACGAGGAGGAAGGGGACGAAGAAGAGGACAAGGAAGACCTTTCCAAGTATCAGCAGCTGCAGGAGATGGTGGTCGCCGAGAAAATCAAAATGGCGCTGACCGGAGACAAAGAGTGGCGTACATTACTGATCCGCGAGTCCAATAAACTGGTCAGTTCGGCGGTTCTGAAGAATCCCCGGATTACCGATGGCGAGGTGCTCGCCGTAGCCAAGAGCCGGACATCAAGTGAGGAGCTGATCCGAATTATCCTGCTCAATAAGGATTGGGTGAAACTGTACGATATGAAAAAGGCTCTGGTTGAGCATCCACGCACGCCGGTACAGAAAGCGATGCGCTTTATGAATTTCCTTTCTGAAAAGGATATCAGAGAGCTTTCCAAAAGTCGCAACGTTTCCCAAGTGATTGTTAATAACGCGCGCCGTATGCTGATGAGCAAAAAGCGCTGACAAGAGAGGGATGATGATGCAGGAGCATAATTTTCGGATCGGGGTACTGACCTTGTCAGATAAAGGGTCTCGCGGTGAGCGGGAAGACGAAAGCGGTCGTTTGATTGGCGAGATGATTGCTCCATTCGGTAGCGTCGCCCGCTACCAGATTGTGCCGGACGAAGAGAGCAGAATCGTCATGCTGCTGACCAGCTGGTCCGATGAGTTGAAACTGAATCTGATCTTGACAACAGGTGGTACCGGCCTGAGCGAGCGCGATGTCACACCGCAGGCAACCGAGCAGGTGCTCGATTATCAGGTGCCGGGGATGGCGGAAGCTATGCGCAGCACCAGTATGCAGAAAACACCCCATGCCATGATTTCTCGGGCGCTTGTCGGTGTCCGCGGGAAAACCCTGATCGTCAACCTTCCTGGCAGCCCGAAGGGGGTGAAAGAAAACCTGGAGGTTCTGTTGCCGGCATTGCCGCATGCGCTGGCGAAACTGGCCGGCGATGATTCAGACTGTGCTGAGCCGGTTCGTTAACTAAGAAAAAAGTATTAGCTGCTGACGAGAGCTCCCTGCATCTGGTATTATTTCTGTGTTGCCTTGCGGCCTTAACCTAAATGGAAACGTGAAATGAAAACAGTATCAGAAAACAGGTCTATTCTGCTGGTTGATGATGTCGAACTCTTCCTTGAGTTGGAAAGGACCTTTTTTCACCGCGAAGGTTTCGACTTGCTCGTGGCCGTCAACCCACAGGAGATCATGCAGCTGGTTCTTAAGCGCAGACCGGATCTTGTGTTCATGGATACGGAGGTTGCTGAGAAACGTGGTGATGAGATCTGCCGCTGGATGAAGCAGGATGACAGCCTGTGCCGGATCCCGGTTATCATGGTGGTCGATTCCGGTGACAGCGTCACCGAGTCTCTTTGCCGGCAGGCGGGCTGTGATGCTGTTATCCATCGGCCGGTTCGCCGTCAGCAACTGTTATCAGCAGCACGTACTTTTCTTGAGTTGGCGGATCGCCAGATGGGGCGGGTGGATGCCCGCTTGCAAGTAGAGTTCAGCCACGATACGCAGCGTGGAACCAACTACACGGTTAATCTCAGTCCCGGTGGCTTGTTTCTGGCAACGGATGCAATTCTGCCTGTCGATACCCCTCTGTCATTGAAAGTCAAGTTTCCTTCGGCAGGAACAAGTTTGACCTGCCGGGGTCGTGTCGCCTGGTTGAACCGGTCAGAGCAGGGGCGGAAGCAGCCTCATTTGCCCAGTGGTATAGGGATTGAGTTTTCAGGGCTTGACCATGAACAGCGTGGTGTCGTTGAACGCTATCTGGCTGGGGCTGCCTGAGATCTATTTCCCCTCTCTTTTATGCGCTTTTTCAGTGACTGAAAATCTCTGTACACAATTGCTGTGGATAGCTTTGTGAAAAACTGTCGGTACTGCTTTCTCGGGTCCGGAGTTGCGTGATTGTCTCCGCTTTGCCCAAAAAACATGCAAAAATCGTTGAGAAGTTTTGGCGAAAAAAGCAACCTGAAAATGCTCTGAAATGAAATTTTTTCGACCGCCCTGTTTGACCTCTGCATACGTCTGTGGTATCTCCATTTTTCGATTCCAATAGCACTTTTTTCAAAGGATTTCTTCCATGCGTTTTACTCCGGCGACAGAGTTGACCACTCGCTATAAATCCCTGCAAAAACGACTGCAACAACACCAACTGGATGCTGCGCTTCTGGTTCAAAACAGCGACCTGTTCTATTTCACCGGATCGGTTCAGCAGGGGTTTTATTATCTGCCGGCTGAAGGGGAACCGGTTTACCTGGTGCGTAAAGATTTTGGCCGGGCACGTATGGAATGTGGTCTGCAGCATGTGCTGCCGCTGGCGAGCAGCAAGCAGTTATTTGCTATTTTGCGCGAACAGGGGATTGCTCTGCCGCAGAAGATCGCGATGGAACTGGATGTCCTGCCGGTGCGTCAGTACAAGCATTATCAGAAATTACTGGCACCGGCAGATATTGTTGATGCCTCACCGCTGGTCAGAGAGGTCCGTGCAATCAAAAGTGATTACGAAATCAGTATTATGAAAGATTGTGCGTTGATCATGGATAAAGTTTTTCAGCGCGCAAAAGACGTGATAGCAGTCGGCAGAACCGACTGGGAAGTGCTGGCCGAACTGGAGCAGTACGCAAAAGGTGAAGGCCATCAGGGGCTGATCCGCTTTCGCGGTTTCAACGGCGAAGCTGGATTCGGCCATCTTTTTTCCGGCTCCGATGGCGCTGTGCCGACATATTCCGATACGCCGCTTGGTGGCCTGGGGCCGAATCCTGCTGTCGGGCAGGGTGCAAGTTATAAGAAAATAGCTGCTGGAGAGCCGATTATTCTCGACCTGGTGATCGCTTATGAAGGCTACATGGTCGATCAGACCCGCACTTTTTCCATCGGGAAATTGCCCGATCAGCTCAGCGAAGCATATATGGCGATGCTGAAGGTGCAGGAGAAAATGAGTGAAGTTGCCAAACCGGGAGTTGCCTGGGGAACGGTTTACCAGCAGTGCCTGCAGTTAGCCACCGATATGGGGTACAAAGATCATTTTATGGGAGCTTCAGGAGCGCAGGTCAGCTTTATCGGCCATGGTATTGGCATTGAACTGGACGAGTGTCCCTTTATTGCCCGTGGTTTTGATCAGCACCCTCTGGAGGAGAATATGACCTTCGCTTTCGAGCCGAAGGTGGTTTTCCCGGGGCTTGGCGCGCTGGGGGTAGAGAATAGCTGGCGTGTTGCCGCGGAAGGGGTCAAGCGGCTGACCTACAGCGACGAGACCTTGCTTGAACTTTAACGTGCCGCAGAGTAAACAACGCGCATGGCGCGCTTGACCCGGGCTGCCAGCCGGATCGGGTTGATCGGTTTGGGAACAAAGTCGAAGAAGCCCATGTCGAGCAGCTCGTATTCCGCTTCCGGCGTGGCTTTGGCCGACAGTGCGATCACTGGAGTATCGGCGATGTTGCTGTTGCTACGCAGCACTCGAAAGAATTCCATGCCGCCCATGCGGGGCATCAGAACATCAGTAAGGATAACATGAGGACGCAGCTGCAGGGCTGTTTTTAACCCTTCTGCGCCGTTCTCGGCTTTGTAGATGGTGTAGCCCTCTTTTTTCAGCGCCGCTTCGGCAGCGTTGAGGACGATCTCCTGGTCGTCGATTATCAGTACGCTCCAGTGCCGGTCTTTTTCCTCTTTGCCAGACACATCGACCATGTAGCTTGTCCGCAGGCCGGCTTTGATCTCTTCCGGTGAGGTGACGCAGGCAGCGACATTCAGCCCGGTTTTAAAGGCGATATCGTCCTGAAGCTCGATATCAAGAGGGTTGACCATAGCCAGGTGAAGGGTTTTCCCGTCGATTTTCAGCGGAAAAATCAATTTGCTAAGAACGGTTTCTGGATCGATGAGATTTAGAACGTCGGGTGAGAAACGGAATCGGGCGAGCCCTTTGGCATAGCGAAAGCCGAACTGTTTGGCCAGAGCGCGGGCAATGTCCTCCTCGAGCAGGACATCCATGTCTTCCAGCACCTGACCGAGCCGTCGGCTACTGCCTTTCTGCATTGCCAGAGCTTTGTCTAACGTTGCCTGGTCTATAATCCCCATGCCGACCAGAGTTTCACCCAGCCTTTTTCTCGCCATAGGCCTCAGGCTCCTTTGTTCTTCCAGAAAAACAAACTGAAATTATCAAGATATTATTTATTATTGTTAATAAAAAGGCAATTGTTTTCTCGGCTTGGCAGAGGATGACGGGAAAACTGCTACTCTCTCTGCTAAACTTCCAGTGACTCTTAACTCCTTTGTTGACCTGAGGTGAGCCGGATGCGAATCAAACTTAAAGAATATCAGCAGTACCCTTGGTATCTGAAACCTTTTTTCTGGAAACAGAAGCGGACATACGGACAACTGTTGAAACCTGCTTTAGCTTGGGCGCGTGAGCCGAAACTCTTTGCCGCTGTTGCGGCTCTTTATGGAGTACTTGACCGTCGTAGCTCACCGGTCAACCCGATATTGCGCTCGATGATCACGGTGCGGGTGTCGCAGTTGAACTGGTGTAATTTCTGAACCGATATCAACGCGTCCGTGCTGGCGCGTCGATGTGGTTCGATGGAAAAAGTTCAGGCTTTGGAATATTGGCGCCAGAGCGACTTGTTCAGCGATCAGGAAAAAGCGGTGCTTGAGTATACCGAAGCGATGACCCTCTCAGAAAGCCAGGTCAGCGACGAAATGGTCGCTACTTTGCGCAACTGGTTTGACGATGATGGCATCGTCGAGCTGACCGGATTGATCGGTTTTCAGAACCTGTCGAGCAAGTTCAACAGTGCTCTTGGTTTGCCGGCTCAGGGGTTCAGTCAGATTGCGTTGCCTGAAGACTGATGATTGCGAGTGAAGATCCGCTCCAGGCTCTCGTACTGGCTTTCGTTGTTGCACATGTGCCGCTCGATTGCCTTCAGCCTGGCGCGGACTTCGTCTTCCATCTGCTTACGCAGTTCAGCCAGCAGTACACGGTTTTCCCGTTCAAGCTGCTCACGATCCTTCTCGTTTATGCCTGATTCCAACCTTAGGCGTTGCTGGAAAAATTCGTTCTGTCGCTGGCGGAAATTATCGTCGATGTAGAAAACTTCCGGCACCAGTGACGAGAAGCTGGAGACCGCGACCACGTCTTTGCCAATAGAGCGATAGGACGCCAATACCTCGTTGCCCATGTCGTAGTAATTCTTAACCGGCATATACATCCGTTGCAGGTACTGCAGCACTTTTTCCGTCTTTTTGTGGTGACCACCGATGATCACGGAGGCGCCGATTTCGCCACGCCGCGAACCTTTTATCCAAGGGGCGCCAGTGATGCCGAAATCGTTCAGTACCGGCAGGTTGACCAGTACCGACAGGGTGTTGATTGCCAGGGCGAAACCGGCCGATGGCCCGCCGACGTTGTAGGAAGCCGAGAGCATCTGATGATGTACAGAGTAACCGTCGAGGAATTCACCCAGCAGGCGTGAGATGTTGACCTCCGGCAGCAGTGACTGCAGATAGCTTTCCACCAGAGTCATCGCTTCACGCGAACTCTGATGGGTCATCTGCACTGCCAGATCCATCTCCGCACTGGCGGCTGTATTGGAAGAGACTGCACCGGTGACGACGATTTTTTCCGGGAACATGCGATAGACCAGCGCCGATGCGATCGGCAGGATGACGCCGTTGACATCGTTGGCGCCGACACCAACGACAAAGCCGACCTGGGGCTCTTCCGAAAGTTCGGTTTCGAGAAATTCATCAAGCTGCTGTTTGCCTTTGCGAAGAGGACTGTTGGCCAGCTGTTGCAGCGCGTTCTGCAGGTGCCAGCGGGTGATCGGGAAGTCGTTGTCATCCTCGATTTCCGTCAGCTTGGCGACCACTTCATCCAGTCGTTCGAGCAGCTCCTCTTCCCCCCGTCGGGCACTTGTCGTCAGGCTGGAGTCGGGAATCATCCCTTCCAGCAGGCCGAGCAGGATTTTGTAGTTAAAGCGCACAAAACGAGCCTTTTCTTCGCTGCTGAAAGCACTAATCTCTTTTGCTTTGTGGATGACTTCCAATTCGGTAGTGCGCAGTGACCGCACTTTTTCAGCATAGGCGGTGTAGTCGGCGGGGGTTTCGCACAGGGCGTTTGCCTGGCGGGTGATCTCCTCTGCCGTGAGATTTTCCTCCAGCGGGATCCCCTCCAGTTCCTGGGCAACGATGTCGGCACAGTCGTCTTCGCGCAGATGCCCGGTGACGTTGAGCACCTTAAGTCGTTTCGAACGGATCAGAGCCGGATCGATGATGTCGAGCCGGTTCGTGGTGAGCACAGTGAAAACCCGGTGCAGGGGCGTTTCTCCATCGATGATCGAGAGGAACTTGTTGGTGATCTTGTCGTAAGGGCTGCCCCCCTGTTGTGAACGGCGTGGCGCCACTGCGTCGCCTTCATCGAAGAAAACCATCGCCGGGGAAATCATTTTGGCGATGTCGTAAATCCGCTCCAGGTTGGCGACCATCCCTTCCAACGGGTTGTTAACATCGGTCAGGTCGGTCAGGTTTGCGCAGATATCCTGCACATCGTGGTTGTCTCCCAGCCAGGCGCGAACCATGAAAGTTTTCCCTGAACCTGGAGGGCCGGTCAGCACAACCCCTTTTTCGTCGTTGATGTTGTAGAACAGGGCATTGTTGGCCATTTCTGAAAATTCGTTCTTGATTCCGCCGATGTACTCTTTCCAGGCAATGCCACGGTCCATCTGCGCGACCACCTTGTTGTAGATCGAACCGTGAACATTGCGCGCGACCGCCTTCAATGCGTCACGTACCAGCAGCTGGTCATCCAGATATTTCGGTTGGAAGTTGCCTTTGATCGTGATCAGGGAGTCGACCAGGCGACGTACGTAAGCCGGCGTAATCCGCAAACTGCGTTGATGGAAAATCGGGTAGAGCTTTTCCACTGCACGGTCGAGGGCTTCTTCTGGCAGGTGCGGTGGGCGCGGCTCGGTTGGATCTTTCGGGTGGTTTTTTCGGCGCAGTTCCAGGCAGACGACTTCGCGCAGATTGGCCGGATCTTCCCAGATGTCGTTGACATCGATGATCAGGCCACGTTCAACAAAGCGTCGATAGATTGCCGGGTCGAGCTGTTCCGGTTGATCTGTGGTGGCGATCAGGATGCAGTCGCGGCGGCCATGAGCGATTTCGTCGAGGATGATGTTGGCCGTGTCGACCAGTGTCGATTGCTGTGATTTGACCGAGCTGCGTTCGTCCGGCACGCCGAACGCGGAGTGGGCTTCCTCCATGTGGCGCAGGCAGAGTCGTCGCGGATGTCCCATCGCTTTACGCAGGTAGTTGCCCGGTTCGCCGGCCAGCGCTGTCTGATAGTCGTTGGGAGTGATCATGGCATAATCGACCCGTACACCTTCTTCGTCCAGGGTCGACAGGGCTGCGCTGATACGGTTGCGAAAGATATAACGGATCAGTGGCAGGCGTGACAGCAGGCGCAGGGTTGCTCTTTTCCGGCGGTGCTCGATACGCACTGCAAGTTCAGGGTCGACCTCAGCCAGGCTGCGCCAGAACGGCTGATTGGCCATCACTTCATCTTTTTTCGCTTTCAGATCGACCACCGGCGTGACTTCGGAAGAGAAGAATGTTTCTTCGATCGCCTGTTTGATGGTCGCGCTTTTTCCGCTGCCGGAATTGCCGATTACCAGCACCAGCGGTGCGCGCGGCACTTCCGGATCATCGGAATATTCCTTCATGATGAAGGCGTGATAGAGCTTGTCAAAGGTTTCTGCTAGCGAGTGCGGGACAAAGGTGTCGATGGTCTCTTTTTCCAGCAGGTAGGTCAGGTACTGGTGGTCTTGCTGATCCAGCTCCCTGGAAAGAATTCTGTTCCAGGCTGCGGTTGCATCCTGCGAACCGGCTGCCTCGAAGCGGTTGTGCCAGTCGTTCAGTTTGGCGGGGTCCTGCAGCAGGTCGAATTCGCGCTCCTGTTCGTTGACCAGATTGCGCAGAAACAGGAACAGGCGTTTGGCCAGCGAGCGGGATGGCGTATACTGGTGCAAGCGCCTCAACACAAAACGGCGGGTTTCGTTGCTCCAGCTGGAGACCAGCGCTTCAATCTGCCTGATCCGTTCTTCCGACAGGCTGACGTAGATCGGTGCTCTGGTTTTACGGCTTTGGGGCATAAGGAAGTCCTCTGGGGTCTTCTTCCGCCGCTTGCGGCATCGAGGTGACCGCCGATGGTAAGGTCACAGGAACTGCCGTCGCAGTGTTGTTAAGGACGAAAGTGTTTTGCCCTTGTTGATTTTTCTCGTACGCGGCCGCCCACTTCTGCTGATTGAGAAAATCAAAGAGTGACGGGTCGTTTGCGCTGCTGATGCCGAGCGACTGGCGCATCTGCTGGATCGATTCACTGTAGGCGGCGTAAAGCTTGCGGGTTCGGCTTGCTTCGAGGTCGGCGGCATAGTTTTCCGCTTCAGCAATCAGTTCACGGCGTTTCTTCTCCTCACTGGCAGCGGCCAGCTTTTCACCGTAGCGGGTATCGCGCAGGACAAAAGATATCACCTCGATGCCGTATTTCTCTTCCAGGGTCAGGCCGCCTTCGTTGATCGGGGTATCTTTCAGGGTGCGGTAGATTTGTTCCTTTATCCGTACCCGGTCGGAAATCAGTTCGTTGATAGTTTCTCCCTGCATCACGTCTTTCACAATGCCGTCAAAATCGGTCTGCAGCAGGGTTAGGGGGGAGCGATTTTCAATCCCCCAGCGGTGCAGATCGCGAATCCGGTAGGTGAGCATGGCACTGGTCCAGAGAGCAACGTTTCCCCTCGACATGATCCTTTTCGGTTCGATCGAATTGCCGAGGTGCAGCTCCTGGTTCATCAATGGCACTTCAAGCTCCAGTTTGGTGAAGATCGGCAGGCGGATATGCCAACCGACACGGCTGACCGCTTTCCGTTCGCCGCTCAGTGTCTCGAGGATAAAGGCATAATTTTGCCGAACTTTGTAAAAGGTTTTGCTGGCGTAAACCATGGCGATAGCGCTGTAGCAGAGAACGAAGATAAAAATCGTCACGATGATCCGCTTGAAAAGTGCTTTCAGACGGGCGCGGTGCAGCATGCTCGATTGGGCTTCCTGGGTCACAACTAGCCTCCTATGGCGCAGGGCGTTCGTAGTGCCGTCAGTTTTGCGGTTTCAGGGCAGGTTTCTAATGATAGCAGGAATCGAGATGAAATCCAGATTAAAATAGAAAGGTGTTTTACTATTTTCTTTTGGGCTTGTTCGCCGTGCAAATTGCTGAAAGCTAAGCTTTTGAAGTTTTCAAAGTTTTTATTGGATATGCCATTTAAAAACTGATGTACAAGTGTGCTTTTGCAGACCATGAAGAATATTTGAAAAAACTAAACATTGTTTTATAGGCTGGCGAAAATGTCATCTATGCCACTGAGGGCTTTAACGGCTCCACAGGAAAAAGAAAAGTGAGGAGCACCTATCTGTGGTTCTCTCGGGTTGATGCGGATGACGGTCGTCTGGTTGCTGTGTCCGAGTCGCTCGCTTAAATTGCGAATGGTCGGGACGGCGGAACCTGCTCCCATTTCGATGACGACCAATTTGCCGTCGCTGTTTTTCTGCAGAAACGCGTCAAAGTTGTCCTCTTGATCGGAAGTACGTTGATGCAGCCAGGAGTAATCGCCGAACATCAGGATATTGGGGCGGGCCACGCGCCTGCAGCGAGGGCACTCAGGCGCACTTTCTGCGCGCATGACCGACTCATCGATGCTTATCGTCTCGTTGTTAGGCCAGATATCTCTGCAGCAGGGGACAGTGCATTGCAAATGATGGATTGAGCCGTGGACTTCAAGGATGCGGTTTTCCGCGTATCCGGCTTTCTGGAACTGGCCATCGACATTCGATGTGACGACAAAATGATCGAGATCGAACTCTTTGATCCAGTCCTGCAGAATGTGAAAACCACGGTGTGGCACCGTAGCACGGTAAAGGTTGGTGCGGTGGCCATAAAAACCCCAACCGAAGAGTGGATCGCGTTCGAAATGTTCAGGGTTGGCGGCCTGAACAAAGCTCAACCCCAGTCTTTCGTACATCGGGTAGGCATTCCAGAAACCCTGGTTACCGCGAAAATCGGGGAGGCCCGAATCAACCCCCATTCCAGCTCCGGCAGTGATCACCATGGCGGTTGCGTTGCTGATCGCTTCGGCTGCTTCGGTAAATGGGGCGTCGGACATCAGGGCCTCCTGTTTGTTGTTTTATGACTCAAATGGCAACACTGACCGGAGTCGGGTTGAGAATTTTCACCAGCACCTGTGGATCGATTTCGACCAGCAGGCCGCGTTTACCACCGTTGATGCAGAGCGATTCCAGCGACAGGATCGACTCTTCAACGTAGACCGGCAACTGCTGTTTTGTGCCGAAGGGGGAGATGCCGCCAGTCTGGTAGCCGGTCAGCCGATCAGCTTTTTCCGCCGAGCAGGGGGAGATCTGTTTCACTTTCAACTGCCGCGCCAGGTGCTTTTGAGAAACTTCACAACTGCCGTGCATCAGGATAATCAGCGGTTGACCTTTCTCGTCTTCCATCACAAGTGTTTTTATCACGCTGTATTCATCAACACCCAATTCGCGGGCACTGACTTTCGTGCCGCCCTTTTCCTCGTAGTTGTAGAGACGAGGGACGAACTTGACTTTATGTTTTTTCAACTCCCTGATTGCCTGCGTCGCCGGTATTTTGTCTCTCGATTTTGCCATCAGAATACCCTGAGAGCGAGAGTGATGATTACCAGTAGAAGGCTTAGAACCGTCGTCGCAATCAACAGCCAGGCCAGTCCATTGAAAAACGAGTCAGTTTTGCGCTGGGAACGGATCGTGGTCGGAATTAGCCAGCCGAAGGCAGCACCACTGACCAGCCCACCGATGTGAGCTGCATTGTCGGCGCCGATGACGAATCCGAAAACCAGGGCGATGACAATCCACTGAAAAAGAAAGTTGCGGCGTTGAATGCCGATGCTGCCACCGACGCGATGGTAGTAACTGACTGCAAAACCGAAAATGCCGAACAGGGCGCCGGAAGCGCCGACGACGACAACCCGTGGGTGGATGATCAGTCCTGCCAGGGTGGCAAAAATTGCGGTAATCGTGTAGATGACAAAAAAGCGTTGCCAGCCCACCTCCGACTCGATCAGCGGTCCGATCTGGTAGAGGACAACCATATTGAATCCAAGGTGAATAATGCCACCGTGCATGTAGGCGTAAGATATGCAGCGCCACAGCTCACCATTTAGCGCCCAGGGCCAGAATTGTCCACCCCAGTTGGCGAGGAGCTCGATAGGGGGATTGAGGAACAGGGTCATGCCGTATCCAAGCACTGTGCCGTGCAAAACCATCAGGGTAAACATGGCCAGGTTGGCGTAGATGAGGATTTGTACCAGCGAGTGACCGCGCAATGAGCGGGTGATGAAAAAATTTTGACGTTGGTAGGCGTTCAAGTTGTGGCTCCTGTGGCTGAACTGGAAAGAAGAGATAATTGATAAATTAACGCAGAAAAAATCTTCCGGCAAGATTATGTCGGCAGAAATTTGTGGCATAATCAGCCCGCTCGATGATTCTATTTAAAAGGAGACATAATGAAGCGATTGCTTTTTGGGACCAAAGGCTATCAATGGTTCGAGCTGCTGACTGTTGCCGTGTTGACTTTGCTGGTTGCTGTTTCGGTTGTTTTGACCCTGACTCATGCCGGCTACGAGCTGTTTCACAGCATTGGGGCAGGAGTACACAAGTTTGGGCATGATCAGTTCGTGACAGTGTTCGGAGCTTTCATGACGGTACTGATCGCGTTGGAATTCAATCATACGGTGTTGCCGGAAATTTCCAGCGGTACGCCGATCGTCAAAGTGCGTGCGGTTATTCTGGTGGCTTTGTTGGCACTGGCACGGAAGATGGTGCTGGTCGATTATCACAAGGAAGACTGGGCTTCGTTGTTCGGTCTGGCTGCTCTGGTACTGGCGGCGACGGTCGCTTACTGGGTCGTACGCAAGGATGAACTGGAAGGAAAAGCATCCAAAGAACATTGACCTGAAAAAGCAAAGGGCCCGTATGGGCGGGCCCTTTGCGGGGAGGGTTGTTTTCTATTGCGCTTTTTTCAGGTACTTGTAGTAGTCGGAGTCGGTCGAAATAACCAGTTTGCCATTTTTCTGAATCGACTTTTTGTACGATTCCAAAGTACGCAGGAAAGCGTAGAATTCCTTGTCCTGATTGTAGGCATTGGCGTAAATCGCAGCAGCTTCAGCGTCTGCGGCACCGCGGACTTCTAATACTTTACGGTAGGCGCCAGAACTGATTTCCTTTAGCTCGCGTTGCATCTGACCGAGAATTTCAGCTTTTTCGCCTTCACCCTCGGAGCGATACTGGGCGGCAACTTTTTTCCGCTCGTTGATCATCCGCTCGTAAACTCGGGTACGAACCTGCTCGACGTAATTGATCCGTTTGATCTGCACGTCTATCAGTTCGATGCCGTACTCAGGAGTGCTGGCGCGAGCTTTTTCCAAAATTCCGGTCAGGATATCTTCGCGGCCGACCAGCTGGTCTGCCGGGATGGTGACACCGTCAACCTCGAACTTTTCAACATTGCCCTCTTGGGCTTTGTAGTCTTTGCCGCGCACCAATTCGACTAGCAGACGGCCAGATACTGCATCGCGCACCACCGAGTCGATGATGTCATCAAGGCGACTTTGCGCGCCCCGTTCGGTAGCGACGCTGGTGTAGAACAGCAATGGGTCTTTGATCCGCCAGCGAGCAGTAGTATCGACCCAGATGAATTTTTTGTCTTTGGTCGGAATCTGATTCGGGTCGCCGTCCCATTTAAGGATACGCCGTTCGAAGCGGATGACTTTCTGCACGAAAGGAATTTTAAAATGCAGACCTGGATAAATGACATCACCGACAGGTTTACCGAACTGGGTGACAATTGCCTGTTCAGCTTCGTTAACGACATAGAGCCCGCCGCGGCCGAGGAGGACGGCGGCAAAAATCAGAAAGACCAGAAATGGTGTTTTTTTCATTTCACGCCTCCTTCCATCGCTTTTCGCAAGGGAAGCAGCGGCAGCAGCCCGCCGTTTTTATCGTCCATGATGTAAGTCTCCTCCAGTCTCGGTAGGATTTCTTCCATGGTTTCCAGGTGGATGCGACGGCGAGTGACCTCGGGCGCTTTTTTATACTCTGTGAGCAGTGCGATGAAGCGGTTGGTCTCACCCTGAGCCTTGTTGATCCGCTCAACGGCGTAACCTTCCGCTTCCTGCAGGGCGCGTTTTGCTTCACCGCGGGCACGTGGTACTTCGCGGTTGAATTGCTCACGGGCCTGGAAAATCAGACTCTCTTTTTGCTGCTCAGCCTCGTTAACCTCGTTAAAGGCATCTTTGACCGGATCGGGCGGAGTGACATCCTGAAATTTGACGGTGACGATACGTACGCCGATATCGTATTGGTTCAGTGTGTTTTGAAGATCCACCTCAATCTCCCCGGCCAGCGCTGCACGCTCGGTGGTCAGGACCTGGGTGACGTTGGCGTTACCGATCGCTTTGCGTACCATCGCTTCGCAGATGTCGCGGATGGTGCCGACCGGGTCCTGAATCTTGAAGATGTATTTGAAGGGATCGGAAATCTGGAACTGCACGATCCATTCGACGTCAGAAACGTTCAGGTCGCCGGTGAGGGTCAGTGATTCTTCTTCCAAACCGCGCTTACTGAAGCTGGAGCGAACTCCGGGGGTGACGGTGCGGTAGCCGAACTCTTCCTTCAGCACGCGCCCGGTCTGTACCAGGTAGACCTGCTCAATGCCGAAGGGGAGTTTGAAATGCAGCCCCGGATCGGAGAATCCAGCGAACTCGCCGAAACGGAGTACGACACCGGTCTCCTCGGTATCGACTTCATAAAAGCTGCTGTAGCCGCCAATCACAAGCAAAAAGATGATGATTACGACCGGTAGGAAGCCGCGTTGCGGGTTAAACTTTTTTTTGATCTGGTCTGTGATTTCGATGACCTTCTTTTCCAGATCATCGGGAGATGGTCCTTGTCCCCAATCCTGCATCTTAACCTCTTTCGGTATGAAGTTGATGGTGCTGCCAAGTGCAAGTCGGCGTTGTGTTGTCAATTAAGCATATAACAGATTTGCCTGCAGGCGAAATAGCAGCTGGTCTAAAACAGGTTCTTCAGCCAGCCTAAAGCGACAAATGTCCCAAGGGCGGAGCCAATGGACGAAAACAGGAATACCAGCAGCACGCGCGCCAGCCGGTTATGCCACCAGCCTTTCAGTGTCACCAGATCGTCGCCGACATGCTCCATGTCGCGGACCGTTGGTGGGGCGACAATCGCCTGCACGAAACCGGTCACGAAGCCGGCGCCGATGGTCGGGTTAAGCGAGGTCAGCGGGGCGGCAACAAATGCACTGATAATGGTGATCGGGTGCCCCCAGGCGATGAGCGCACCGATTGCTGAGAGCAGCCCGTTGGCCAGCACCCAGGCAGTGGCAACGTCGGCCAGTTGATCCCGGTTGCCGAAAAAGAAGCCGCCGATAAAGAGAACAATGACAATACTTGGGATCAGCCATGGGATCATCTTCGATACTGCGGTTTTTTCTGGAATGGTTGTGATCTCTTCGATCCTCTCCGGCTCAATCTCCTCGCCCTGCAGGTGACGGACAATTCCAGGCAGGTGAGCCGCACCGACAACGGCAAGAACCTTTTCGCCGGGAGCGTTGCGGATGCAAAAAGCCATGTGCTCGTCTCGTTCGTCGACGAGGATCTGTTTGACCGATGGCAGCAGCTTGCCCATTTCATCCAGCATGCTGGAGAGGGTATCACTTTCGCGCAGCTTGGCTAGCTCCGCTTCATCCAATTCCTGCTTCTCGAAGATGCTGCCGAGCAGCGCCGCCATCACCTTCATCTTGTTCCAAAGGCCGGTTTTGCGCCAGACCCGCAGCAAGGTGGTGCGGATGTTACGATCGACCAGTTCTACTTCCATGCCTCGTTCTTCGGCGGTCTGCGCTGCCGCTGCCAGCTCAGCCCCTGGTTTGACACCGGTCTGCAGGCCCATTCGTTTCTGGTAGGAAGAGAGCGCCAGGTTCGCCAGCAGAAAGGGCAGCTGTTTCTTTTTGATGACGTCTTTCAGGTCGAGGTTTTCCCAACCTTTTTGGTTGATCAACGCTTGGTAGCGCTGGTGGTCGAGTTCAACACAGACTGCATCGGGCAGGTACTCGTCGATGGTACCTATAACGGTGTCGACCGATTCTTGGGAAATATGGGCCGTGCCGATCAGGATAATTTCCTTATCATCGACATAGAGTTTTGTGTAATCGTTCTGTTTATCCGGCATCCGGGGATATCCCTCCAGTAGAGTGATTTTTACAGCGCGCAAGTTTAGCATAGGGTTTTGCGGGACGCACGCAAAAGAAAAGGCGCTTCTTGCGAAAGCGCCTTTTTAAGGATTTGCGACTCTCCACTCTGCCGTGGGTCATTGGACTCACATCGAGTTCCAATGAGGTGGGACCATTTGTAAACCCATTAGGCGTCCCGCTACGAGGCGGGCAGGCACACCGGGCTTCTTAAAATGATCCCGAAAATAAAGTATTCCGAGTGGACGTTCTGACCTCACCTGCAGGGCAGAGAGTCGAAGCAAATTGTTGAAGCCATTATAAAGAAATCTTCGCAGATGGTCAGTAAAAAAGAGGAATGAAAAATATTAATTCAGTCAGATGTTTTTTTGTTGAAAAGCTGGTATTATTACCGCTTAAGTAATTGTTTGTCTGGAAGTTGATCTGAACAATAACCAATCATTGAAGGGAGGAGCCTCCGATGTCCAAGCAACTCGAAGTTTACAAATGCCCGATCTGTGGAAATATCGTCGAAGTTATGCATGCTGGCCCTGGCGCGCTGGTGTGCTGCGGCAAAAATATGGATCTGCTGACTGAAAACACCACCGATGCAGCGACAGAAAAACATGTTCCTGTGATCGAAATGGGTGATGGCACGATCACTGTTAAGGTTGGCAGTGTTGCCCATCCGATGGAAGATGCTCACTATATTGAGTGGGTTGAGTTGATCGCGGATGGTGAAGTTTACCGTAAGTATCTGAAGCCGGGTGAGGCGCCTGAAGCAACTTTTAACCTCAGCGCAACTGCGGTGACCGCACGCGAATATTGCAACCTGCATGGGCATTGGGCAGCTAAGGCCTGAGGCTGAAATATTGTTAAACCGAGACGGGCTGTCATTTTTGGCAGCCCGTTTTCGTTTGTGAAGAAAATAAATGACCTTTGTTGTCAACCAATCGCAGCATGGAACGTTTTAAATTGGTAGAAACAGATTTGAGTGAAACGGTGCATGGACAATTTTCTGAAAGCGGTTGAAAAAAAAGCCTACCGAATTGCCTTGCTGGGCTGTGGTCAACCGGAAGATGCTTTGGATATTGTCCAGGAATCGATGATTCGGCTGGTTGCAAAATACAGTGGCAAGCCGGAAGCAGAGTGGAAGCCGCTTTTTTACCGAATCCTGAATAATCAGATTAAGGATTATCAGCGAAGAAGGATAGTTCGTTCGCGGCTCTTTAGCTGGCTGGGCAACGACGATGACGATGACGACCCTCTGCAGAATATGGCAGATCCCGCCGAGTCGGGTGCTGAACATCAGTTGCAGGTCGATGGCGCCTTTGCCGAGCTTGAAACTTCGTTGAAACAGCTGCCTTTCCGTCAGCGGCAGGTTTTTTTACTGCGGAGCTGGGAGGAGTTGAGCGTTGCCGAGACTGCAAAGGTCATGGGCTGTTCTGAAGGCTCGGTAAAAACACATTATTCACGTGCTTTGTCTCGTTTGCGAGAAAAGCTTGGAGAACATTGGCCATGATAGAAAAAGATGATAAATTGATCGAGAAAATTCGTCAGGAATTGGATCGGTCGCTAGAGACTCTGGGCACGAAGACCTGTGTCCGGTTAGCTCAGGCGCGTCATCAGGCCATTACTCAGCCTCGGAAGCGCAGCCTGCCCAAGTTGTATTGGGGGGCAGTTCCGGCAGGTGTTGCAATGCTGCTTATGTTGGCTCTGAATCTTCCCGATCTGCAGAAGGAGGCCTCGTCTGAGCTACAGCTTGGCGATCTCAGTATCCTGACAGCGACAGAACCTCTCGAATTTTATCAGGAAGAGATCGAGTTTTATGAATGGTTGTCTGAAGAGTTTGCGATTGAAGAGGGGGGGGCTGATGGTGGTCGTTCTTCTGTTTCTGTCGGCGACTCCACTTTTGGCACAACAGGACGGCTTGCAGGAGCAGCCCAGTCTCGAACTGCTAGATTTTCTGGGGGAGTTTAGCGATGGTGAGAATGGTTGGGTCGATCCCTTCGAAGTTGTTCCCGAGAATTACGGGGCGCTCAGTGAGCCTGAAGCTGAGGAGCAGGAAGATGAAAAATAATCTTGTGCTTCCGATGGTTCTTGCCGCTCTGCTCTGTGGCTTGATGCTTCTTCCTCTGCAGGTATATGCAGGCCAGTTTGCAGATTTGTCGAACGACCAACAGCAACTTTTACAGCAATATGCTGAAGGCTGGGAGTCCCTGCCGGCGCAAAGACAACAACAACTGCAGAAGGGGGCTGACAGTTGGCTTTCGATGACCCCTCAGCAGCGAGTTAAAGCGCAAGAGCGCCTGCAGCAGTGGCAGAAGCTGGACTCGCAGCAACAGAAGCAGATTCGTTATCGTTTTGAGCTGTATAAAGCTCTTTCACCATCGCAGAAACAAAAACTGCGTGCAGCGAACAAGCAGTACCAGTCGCTTCCGTTTGAGACGCAGAAAAAGCTGAAGCAGCGGTGGCAGAAGTTGACGCCGGAGCAAAAATTTCAAATAACTGAACAACTGAAAGCTGGTGCTAGATCCATTGGTGACACCAGTACCAATTCTGGCAGTGGTGGTTCCAGTGGTGGTTCCAGTGGTGGTTCCAGTGGTGGTTCCAGTGGTGGTTCCAGTGGTGGTTCCAGTGGCGGTTCCGGTGGCGGTTCCGGTGGCCGAAACTAATAATTGAGTAAAGAAAAAAGAGCTGTCGAATGGCAGCTCTTTTTTTGTTTGTTCTTTTGTTCTAGAAATAAAAAGAACTCTTTCTAAAAAAAGGGCCCCGAATCTCTTCGGAGCCCTCTGCTGATAGTTTCTTTGCTTTAACTTTACAGAACTGCTTTTAGGTACTCGCCGGTAATGGCTTGCTTCTGCTTGGCGAGTTCCTTCGGATCGACCTCAACGAATTTCTCGTCCGGGGTGACTTTGAATAGCGGTTGGCCCTTCTGGACGATGGTGCCGTCGCCACCTTCGATGAGGATCTTATCGATGGTGCCGGAGAAGGGTGCCGGAACCTTGTTGAACATCTTCATAACCTCAAGGATGAACAGTGGCTGCCCCTTGTCGAAATGCATGCCTTCAGTAACGAACGGTGGCATGCCCGGTGCTTCCTGGGCGTAGTACATACCACCACCTGGGGTGACGATCTCGTCGGCTTTGGTGGCCGGTGGCGGCACCAGGACTTTCTTCATCGCTGCCTGCAATTCCGGATCATGCAAGTAGTCCGGGATGGTCACTTCCAGGTCCTCTTCAACCTTGAGGTCATAGAAGTCTGTTTTTTCAGCCACCATGCAGAGAAGGCCGAGCAGTTCGTTGCCGATTTCATAGCCGACATGAGCAGCCTGAATTTTGGCCCAGGTGTCTGCATCGTAACCACCCTGTGGTTTGGCTTTGCCGAGGATGTCGTTCAGTTTGACGAACTCTTCTTTCTCGAAACCGAACTTCTCTCGCAACTGAGCGTAGAACTCGAGAGCGTTGTTGAGCAGGTCGCGGTCGTGAGTCCAGATGACCTCAGCAGCCGGAGCGTCTTCGCGCCAGGTCATGTTTAGGTACTCGTAGGTTTCTTCGAGGATGACGAGCGGGTTGCGTAGCCAGACCACCTTTCCATTCTTGATCTCGAAGTTCTTCTTATTCAGGCTCAGCCAGCCGGAGAGCAGGTGCGGATCGTTCAGCAGCTTCTCCATTGGACGGGTCAGCAGGGTGCCTTTTCTGTCGAGGGTTTCTGAAACGGCTTTGGCTGCGTCGGCATCGTCAGCGTACTGCTTGGCATAGTGCTTCTTCATCGACAGGAAAGCAAAAACGATGTCGAGTTTCAGAGCCTCTTCCTTCAGCTTGCCAACCAGAGTCAGGTAAGGAACGACAAAGCGGGTGGTCGGCTTGGCCATGACGTTGTTGCCGATGAACCAGTTGCACAGACCGTAGTGGAACTCCAGGTTGGTCGCCAGGTTGCTGCCGCGCAGGACGGTCCGGCGCAGGACGGTCGACAGGTGATTGTAGCTGTCGATGCGATCCTCACCCTTGGTCAACAGCAGGGCAATGTTGGAGTCGTATGCACCCGCTAAGTGGTAGCGCATGAACTGGTTGGTGTCCGGGTTGGGGATGCAGATTCCCTGGTCATCACGGATTTCGCCTTCGATCGGCTTCGACCAGTAACGGATGTAACCACCGGCACTCGGCGAGAGCGAGCAGTCGGTTGCATTGAGACGAGCCTCGGCGGCGGCACCAAAGCGGGGGATACGCTCAGGCTTCGGCAGCCGCTCTTTGTGCATGGCGAGCAGTGCCATTGCCTCGACCAGCGACTCGACGATGAAGAAATCGTTCTTGTCGTCCGGGTTGACGAACTTGAGGCTGTAGACCAACTCGGTGACACGGTGCTCAACCTGAATCCGGGTGTTGACCTCCATGAAGTAGTGGCGGTCGCCGTCAACAATACACTCGAAGGTTGATGCTGAGTCGAGGCCGACGGCAGCGCCGAAACGCTCCGACTGCTCTTCCATCGCCTTGAGAACCTTCAGGTCGGACTCGAGGGCTTTCTGCTGAGCCTTGTTCTTGGCTTTTTTCGCCTTCTCGATTTCGGCGGTCAGGGCTTCCTGGGTGACCGAGATTTCAAGCAGTTTTTGTTCGTGCATCTGCAGCGAACAGTCACGACCACCAAGGGCGATCGCCCATTTGCCGTTACCGAGCAGCTGGATTTCGTTGTGGCGGGTCTGCTCGATGTTCAACTCGATCAAGACGTTCTTGTTGTCGCCGACGCCGTTAGCCTTAACTTCGTTGAGGATCTCGCGCACCAGGCCGGGAGCGTCAGCAGCCGCTTCAGCAACCTGTTTGTCGCTCGGCTGCTTGTTCATCAGCAGGGAGGCGCCGAGAATACGCTGACCCTTGCCGCCACCGCCGCCGATTGCCTTCAGGCGGATGCGGGCGCCAGGGTAGTTTTTGAACATGTCGGCACACTCAGCTTCGACCTGGGCACAGAGCTCTTCGATGGAGAAGAGGTCGATACCTTTATCGTAGGAGGCAAAGAGGACGACGTCGGCCAATTCTTCCAGCGACATTTTGCCATCGTCATCGACACTCAGGTCTTCAGCCTTGGCCAAGGCCAGCAGTTGGTCACGAGTTTTGTGCTTTTTCAGCAGGGTGCGGGCGGTGACGTTGTCGATACCTGGGGTAACGGAAACGTTTACTTCGAGTGCAGTTCGTTTTGCTTCGTCTTTTTTACCTGCAGCGCGTTGGGTGCCGGAGCAGGGACCGATGAACTTAAGACCAGCATCCTCAATGGCGGCAACAAATTCGTCATCCTCCGCCATGAAACCGTAACCGGCGAAAACCGAGTCGTAGCCGTTGTCGTGAGCAGTGTCGATGATCTGCTGAATCCGCTCAACCCGTTCTTCTTTCGAAGCTCCCGAATAGTCCGGTACCCGGTGAACACGGCTGTTATCTGTCAGCTGCTTCAGCTCCGGTGAGAGGGCGTTCGGGTAAACGATTGAGTCCTTCTCCGAAAGCAGAATGCCATAGTGGGTGATGCCCATCTCTTCGTAGACATCCATCGCTTCTTTGCGGATCGGGCCGCGACAGACGATAAGTGGTTTTAGGTCTTCGCAGCCGAAGGAGCGGACCCATTCGGACGATGCCTGACCGAGGCGGCGGTCCTTGTGAATCAAGGGGTTGTTTGCATAAAGGTCTGTATTTTGTTCCATGGTTTCAATCTCCACGTTTAATTGTGTTGTGCGATTCTTCATCGGTTCGACTCAACTCTTTAATGGAACTCGCGCTGAACGTCCTGCCATGCGGATGGCTGGTAATGGCGCAGGAAGAAGTTGAGGTTTTCGCCGAGGACCTTGCGCAGATCGGTCGGCATGACCAGTGAGGAGATCGAGCCGAGGGCCAGACCTTCTTTCGGGTTCATCAGTTCTTTTTCGTAGCGGGTGTTCAGGGCAGCTTCTTCGTTCTTCAGCCACTCGGCAACCGCCTTCTCAGCATCTTTGGTTGCTGCATCGCCTTCCATGCCGGCCTTGGTACGCTCCTGAACCGCTTCGGCGATCTTCTTCTTGACCGAACCGCGCAGGCCGCGCAGTTCATTTTTGTAAACGAACTCTTTACCGGCCGGGCCCATAACCGCTAGGCGTGTGGTCGGCAGGGCGAGAACAAGATCGGCGCCGGTCGGGTAGTTGTTGTAGGAGGCGTAAGCGCCGCCGTAAGCGTTGCGCAGGATCAGCAGGATGCGTGGGGTACGGACGTCGACGATGGAGTCGAGCATCGAGCGACCGGCCTGAACGATGCCGCGGGCTTCCTGCTCGCGGCCCGGCAGGAAACCGGTGGTGTCTTCCATGAAGATCAATGGAATGTTGTAGATGTTACAGAAGCGGACGAAGCGGGCGATCTTAACTGCTGAGTCGCAGTCGATCTGACCGGAGGCGACAGCCGAGTTGTTGGCGACGAAACCGACGACGTTGCCGCCGAGGCGACCGAATGCGGTAATCGCTTCACGGGCACGGGTCGGCTGAACCTCGAAGTAATCGCCGTGGTCACAGATCTGTTGGATGATGATGGAAACGTCGAACGGGGTGTTGAAGCCGGTCGGCGAGTTGAAGGCTTTCTTTAGCAGCGTGTTGATTTCCCAGGTCTTGCGGTCGAGAGGATCGCTGGTTTCCTGGAACGGCGCCATGCTGTAGTTGTTGTCCGGCAGGTAGCTGAGTAGGCGAACCGCGGTGCGCAGGGCAGCGGTTTCGTCGGCAACGGCCAGATCGGTGACACCTGATGCGCTGTGGACCAGTGGGCCACCCAGTTCTTCCGGGGTGATGTCCTCACCCAGAACTGACTTGACAACGCCCGGACCGGTCAGGCCGAAGAAGGTGTCTTCCGGTTGGATGACGAAGGAGCCCTGACGTGGCAGGTAGGAGCCGCCACCGGCGTTGAAGCCGAACATACACATAACGGTTGGAACCACACCGCTGATTTTGCGTAGGGCGGTGAAGGCTTCGGCGTATCCGTCGAGGCCACCGACACCGGCGGGAACAAAAGCTCCAGCGGAGTCGTTCATGCCGATCAGTGGAATCCCTTTTTCACCAGCCATTTGCATGATCTTGGCCAGCTTCATACCGTTGGTGGCGTCGATGGAACCGGCGCGTACGGTGAAATCATGGCCGTAGAGAGCCACGTCGCGGCCGCCAATGTTGAGAATGCCAGTGACCAGCGAAGCGCCGTCAAGGTTTTTGCCCCAGTTCTGGAAGAGGATGTTCGGGTCGTTGTCGGTGAGGACCTTGATCCGCTCCCAGACGGTCATCCGCTGCTTGAAGTGCTGCTTCTCGATCTGGCCGACGGCAACCGATTTGATCGGTCGCTCGATCAGGTCGTGACCTTCTTTCATAACCTCTTCGTAGCCACCAGTCTGGCCGGCGATTTCACCCGGAATAGTGAATTCTACTTCTTCCGCTGCTGCAAGAGGGTTCTGCAATGAGGGTTTAATCGTAGTCTTTGACATCTCGGACAATCCTTTGCGTCGATTGGAATTAGGCCCGGCTCGGTGAGAAAGCTCTAGAATGAGCCGGATGACTTTTTGATAACAGGTTGACTATTTAAAAAGTAATGATTAATAAAATTCAATTTCAGGCAAACTTAAAACGCTGTTTTTTGCACAGGTAAACAAACAAAAATATGGCTAAATTGTCAAGAGAAATTTTATTTAGGATAAAAAATTACAGGTTTAGTTTAGACTGTTTTGTGTGGTTGTTAGGTGGTTCTAATTCGAGTGTGGGTTTGTCGGCATTTATGGCTAGGAAAATTTCATGTCTCGGTGGTTTTTTTGCTCGTATCTTCTTGAAAATGTTAGAGATCTTTTCCTTTCTTTTGAGAACTTTAAAATTTTATCGAAGAACTGATCTGACCATTTTACCAATAAGTTTTTCTCTGCCTTTTGCTGGGTGCCCGTCGTTAAAAAAATTCTATTTTAAATAAAAGGTCTCGCTTTCTATGCTCTTTGTGTAGATAGACAATGTTTTGCTGACGTGCATTTTTGCTTTCCATTGATGTGGTTTCTTTAGCTCTTAGTCTGCCCTTTTTGTTTTTGTATGTCTCTTCTGCGGAACAGGGTTTTTTTGCTGAGAAAGTGAACGTAGTAACAGGTTAGTCCGGCGAGAACACCACCTGCATGCGTGCTGACGATCGGTTGACCGATATCCCCGAGGTGGAGTTGGTGTAAAAAGACATTGCCGCTTAAAACTTCCCAGCCGGTTTTCAGTAAGAGGAGGGCGAGCAGGAGTCCACCCGTTTTTTTCTCTTTCCCATGCAGAAATTCCAGTGAGCTGATTGCCATCAAGCCGTGAGCAGGCCCGGAAAGGCCGCAAAGGCCGAGTTGGGATATCTGCGGTGAGATGAATATGGGCAGTAGCAGGCTGCCAGCGGCGACGGACAGAATGAAGAAAACTCTGCTTCTGCGACTTTCTTCGCGTAATCCATGATAGAGCATAATAAAGGCGGCTCCATCGATCAGCAGGTGGTAGCGGCTGACATGAACGAAGGGCCAACTGATGACGCGCCACCAATCACCGTCGATGATGCTTTGTGGGTGAAAAACCAGTTTGGTCGCCGGGGCATTGCCGAGCAGTAGGTCAAGATTTGCCAGGATCAGTAATGCCAGCAGGGCGCGGATTTCAACCTGCTTGCTCTCGGATGGTTTTTCCGTGGATAAGATCGGGTTGTTTATAGATAACTGTTCGCTGGCCATGCCTGCCTCCATTTAGAGTCGGGCAGGGCAAAAAGCCCTGCCCTTGATTGCTCGTTATTTCTTTTTCCGGTTCATCCAAGCCAGTAGTGGGATTGTCAACAGGCCGACTGGTCCGGAACCGGAGCCAAAGTTAATGCCGGGTGAGGGGCGGTTGTTGAAGCTACCCGCACCGTTATTCGAACTTTGGTCGATGCGGTGATTCTGTACAGGCGCAGCGGCTTTTTGCTGCTGGGCTATGCGCTCCTTCTGTACCCGATCAGCGTTGCGTCTCTGAATGCCCTGGTTTTCCAGCACGTCAACGGTCACCACCAGCATTGAGGTGTAATCAGTCACCAGTGAGTAGTTCAGACCGTAATCGATTACCTTGTTTTTCAGTGTTTCGATTTCCCCTTTTTCACGAACCTCTTCCATTGTTTGATCGATCTTTGCCAGCGCCCAGAGTCGTTCCAGTTCGGGGTTGTCGGTCGCAGTTTGTGGCAGGTTCGCGGTGGTTTTCCAGCTGTGTGGCTGACCGGAGATCTTCGCCTTCATTTTGATGGTCACTTCACCGTCGCTGTTGTAGCGACCGAACTGGACCAGCTGTTGTCCTGCATAGAGATTGCCGATCTTCTCCGGGGTCAGGTCGGTGACCCGTTCGCCGGAGATGTCGATTTCAACATCGTGCAGGGCCTGGTGGAGAACTTTCGCTTTGGCTTGCAGCAGTCGGCCGCTGATGTCATCGGCATCGGAAATGTTCATGGCGAAGCCGCCGGAATCACGTGCCAGTCGGTCGAGCAGCGGCTGGTTGGCGCTGTTGCCGATGACGAAGGTGAATAAGCGGATATCGTACTTTTGCAGTAGGCGAAGGAAGTCTTTGTGGGCGGTGTTGCCAACATTGGCGACGCCGTCGGTGACCAGGATGATGCTGGACGTGCGGTCCTCATCCAGCTTGCGGTAAGCGGATTCCAGTCCGGCGAACAGGTTGGTGCCGCCACCGGCCTGAATGTTTTTCAGCGCGCTGATCCATTGCTGGACGTTTTCTGTTGTGGCGTTGATGTAGCCGGAGGTCAGTTCCTGTGCACTGTTATTGAAAGTGATGATGCGGAAGCGGTCGTTGGCACGCATCTGGCCCAGCACTCTGTTGACGCCGTCTGTCAAGGTCGAAATTTTGTGCCCTCCCATGCTGCCGGAGTTGTCGAGGACGAAAGTCCAGTCGGTGCCCTCAGAAATCGGTTGTAGGTCAGCGGCCGGAGTGACCACCAGCATGAAGGTGCCTTCGCTGTTTTTATCTGCCTTGTATGGGACCAGTTCAATGCGCGCCGGGACACTGTCGTCGAGGCGGTAGTAGAAGACGATATCTTTATTCAGTTGCGAACCTTCCGGGCGATCAATGGTCACGTCGATAATGTCACCGGCATTTTCTTCACTCATACCGCCGCTACGTTGGATGATCGCTTCCTGGTCCAGTCCAGGCAGGCGTACGTCTTTCACCGGGAAGGCCGATTTCAGTTGCAGGTGAAAGTGGAATGGCCCGGAAACTTTATCGTCGGTCGACCAGAACGAAATTCGTTCTTCATCGACATTGCCCTCGGCCTGCGGGTAGATGTAGCGGCCGATGTTGAGGTCGATTTCCAGCGGTTGGTAGTAAACCAGGCGTACGCGCACATCGCTTTGAGCCGGGATGTTGCCAACCTTCACGTCGTAACTTCTGTAATCATTTTTTTCCGCCAGTGCGGTCTGGTTGCCCTGGGCTTTCTGTTCTTCGTAGATCTGTCGGGCACGTTGCTTTTCCACTACTTCGCCGAGGATTTCCTGCCCGGCGATCCAGAGGGATAATTCCGACAGGCTTGACTGTTTCGGGAGTGGGAAAGAGTAGATGACTTCGGTCGCTGTGCCGCTGCTGTTGGCGAAGGTCTGGTCGACTTCGGTGCGAACGAAGCCGTTGTTGATGGTGACATCGACCTTGTGGCTGCTGATCGCCAGGGCGGCGCTGTCGTTTGCACCGACCGGCTTGAGCAGTCCTGCCGCCATGGCATTGCCGGCGAGTAGCATCAGGGTGAGAAGGAAGATAAGTTTGGCTGCAATCTGTTTGGGTCTCATTTTTTGTCTCCTTTCGGTTGTTGTTTTTCTCCTCTCTTTACAGCTGCTGTGCCAGATTGCGATCTGTCTTCTAAGTTGCTGATACTGCTTTTTTTTGTGTTGATGAAGGATGCCTTGGTGTTTTGTGTTTGTTTGATTTGTCTGGCATGAAATGTACTACTGCTATACATTGTGTGTATGTCTAATTGTCTGAGTTTGACGGTAGAGGATCGCCAGTTCTTCCAGTTGGTCAGTCAAGCGGCGTTCAGCAACCCGTTCAGTGATGAGCGGGATGAGCTGGACCGGTTGCTGGCAGGAATAACCGGCGCAAGTAAAGAAACCTTGCTTCTGGCAGCGGTCGAGTCAGTTCGGGAACGGGTCGGACATCTTCAGGCTGGCGGCAGGGCTAGTTTGTCCCTTTATCGTGGAGAGGATCGTCGCTGCCTGGAATTGGGACTGTTGTTTGAGCAGTTTCATGTCTACCTGTCTGCTTTCGATGAGCTGATTCAGCAGCAGGCGGATGCTGGTGACGAACCCTGTGCAGTTCCTTTTTCGGCGGAGCTGCTGACGCGTTTGCGTGAGTACGGTTTCAAAGCGCAGGAAGCAAGGCACTATCTGGCGTTTTTCTATCAGCTGCGGCGGGCCTTTTTCTTTATCGATAAGCTGGTCGGGCAGAGTCCTTCCATGAGACGTTTGCGCTGCGCTCTGTGGAATAATGTTTTTACCCACGATATCCAGCGCTACGAAGTCAGTCTGTGGAACCGGATGGAAGATTTTTCCACCCTGTTGCTTGGCGAGACCGGCACCGGTAAAGGCGCAGCTGCTGCGGCGATCGGCCGATCTGGCTACATTCCTTTCGATGAAAAACGGGGACGTTTTGCGGAGAGTTTTACCCGTAACTATATTTCCATCAACCTGTCACAGTTTCCTGAGTCGCTGATCGAATCGGAGTTGTTTGGCCATAAAAAGGGCGCCTTTACCGGGGCCGTCGATCAGCATCATGGTGTGCTCGCACGCTGTGTCCCCCACGGTGCCATCTTCCTCGATGAAATCGGCGATGTTTCGGTGCCGGTGCAGATCAAGCTGCTCAAAGTGTTACAGGAGAGAACGTTCAGCCCGGTGGGCAGCCACGAGCTGAAAACCTTTCGCGGTCGGATTATCGCGGCAACCAACCGTTCATTGACCGAATTACGTCGCGACGGGGACTTTCGCGATGACTTCTATTATCGCCTCTGCTCCGATGTTATCGAGGTGCCGACTCTGCGGCAGCAGATGGCGGAAGATGAAAAGTCTCTCGATCTGCTGCTTGAACAGCTGTTGCTGCGGATTCTTGGACGTGTTGAGCCGGGACAAGTCAGCGATGTCGGGCAGACTTTGCGACAAGGATTGCCTGCTGACTATCCCTGGCCTGGAAATGTCCGTGAGCTGGAACAATCGCTGCGGCGGGTGCTGTTGAATGGACACTATGCTGGCGATCCGGCTGCAGCAGGCAGGGAAGTGAACCTGCATGACATGGTTGACACTGGCGAGTTCAGTGCGCAGGAGCTGTTGACGCAATATTGTTGCCAGCTGTACAGGCGATTTGGAACCTACGAAGAAGTCGCGCGACGGGCCCGGCTCGACCGGCGCACGGTGAAAAAATATATTCAGAGCTGATTTCTACATCTGCAGGAAGTGCTTTTGTGGGGCGAGGTCGTATTGGTCTCGCCTTCGCTGTCTTTTGTTGTTAAATTGTTTCTTGATCTTGTTCTTTTATGAGTGTAACATATTGAAATATATAGCTTAATTATTCTCTTCTTGGTTTCATTAAAAAGGTTTTTTGAACTTTTTTTCGGTGATTGCTAAGGGCTTGAAATGATTGTTTGACGATTTTCTCTTTTGCAATCAGCTTGCTGTTTTATTTGCCTATCAGAAAGCCATGAAATGAAAATGCGTAGAAAAGTAAAACTTTTGCTTATTGCTCTGTCGTTGTGCTGTTCTGCTGCCGCGTCTGCTGCCATAACAGGTGATTGTGTTGATTGTCACACCATGCACGACAGCCAGGATGGCAGTGTTATCGCCTCAGGCGGCCCGGTTGGCAAACTGCTGACAAGCGACTGTGTCGGTTGTCACTCCAGTACGACCAGTTCCACGATTGTGACAGTTGGCTCATCCCGGGTGCCGATTGTCTATAATCAGGCAGCCCCAACAAAGCCTCTTGCCGGTGGTAATTTTCACTGGGTGGTCGAAAATGGTGATAACCACGGGCACAATGTTTTCGGTATCGTTGGCCAGGATAGCACCTTGTCTATGGCCCCAGGGGGGGATCCCGGGTTTGCATCACTCGACAATTGCGCTGTTTGCCATGCCGCTCTCGAAAAAGGGTGCGAGAGCTGCCATTGGCCGAGGCACCATGCGACTGGTGATGCTGATGGCATCGCCGGGCAGGCGGATGGCTGGTATCGCTTTCTCGGGAGCGCAATGGATGCTGCTGATCCGACCGATACTGGAACCACTGCTGTGGGTAAGCCCGGTGTGATCGGAGTAGAAGATGCCGACTGGGAGCAGAATCCATCTTCGATTGCTCATAATGTTTACAAAGGTGCGACCAACTATAGTGATGGGGACTCCTATTACCCTTACGAAAACAGTATCGGTTCTCTTTGTACCGGCTGCCATGAAAATTTCCACAACAGTATGATCGTTGGTCCGCTGGGAGTTTGGATTCGCCACCCCTCTGATGTCGTTCTGCCGAATTCAGGTGAGTACGCTGACTACACGACCTATGACCCACTGGCGCCGGTGGCGAAACAGACTCTTGATGGATCTGTTCCATCGACAATTACTCATGACAGTGACGTGGTCACTTGCCTCTCCTGTCATCGTGCGCATGGCTCACCCTATCCGGATATGCTGCGCTGGGATTATGAAAATGAGTGTGTCAGTGGAGGTGATGCCGCTGCCTGTGGTTGCCTGGTTTGTCATACCGCCAAAGACGGCATTTAAAAAGATCTGCAATAAACACAAAAGCGGGATGGACTCTGCCGTTCATCCCGCTTTTTTTATGCTCAGCCCCCCCCCCCCCCCCCGGAATTGTTTAAAGCAGTTTTTCCAGCGGCAGTAATTTCCAGAACCCGAGCTTGATCCGCTTCCAAAGTGGAGCACGGCGATCTGGAGTTTCGGTAGCGCTGTGCCAACTGTTTTCCGGCTGGATATCGCGTTCGATCTGTTTTTCGACGATGCCTGCCAGCTGCATGTTGTCGATAATAACTCCGACTTCTGTGTTCAGGTTGGCGGAGCGAGGATCGAGATTGAATGTGCCGATGTAAAGCTGTTTGCCATCAATCACCAGGGTTTTGGCGTGGATGGCGAAAATCGGCGCCTGTTTTTCCAGTTTGGCGTAGCGCTCGATCAACTCTTTCTGAATAGCCGGCTGTGGTTTGAATTCGAAAATTTCGATGCCTGCTTCAAACAGATCTTTGCGCTGTTTGCTGTAACCGCTGAAAGCCTGCAGATTGTCGGTGGAAAGCAGTGAGTTTGTGCTGATGCGCACCTGCACGCCGCAGGAAATCAATTCCCTGAACAGCTCAAGTCCGCCCTCCGGCAATACCAGGTAGGGCGACTGAATGGTGATCCGTTTCTGTGCGCCACGTAATGCATCGGCCAGTTCGCCGGTAGTGCGACCGCCGCCGCCAAGGCCCTGCTTACCGCTGTTTTTGCCCGGAACGTCGCTGATGAATGCAGGCTGATCCCAAACCAGGTTGTCGATCAGATATTTGAATTTATCCGGCAAGTCTGCAAGAGCCTGTTTCACTTCCGGGGCAAAATTATCCTTGTCCAATGCATAGTCATGCAGCTCTCGGTAAATTTCTTTGATTCTTTTGGGTCCCGGCTGCGTGGAATCCTTCAGTAGTTTTTCCACCGGATGGGCCAGTTCGTTCTGCCAGAATTTTTCAAAGCTGGTTTGAATTTCTCCGGCAACCGGTCCAATCAGCAGGATGTCGCGGTCGCGGAAATTATATTTCTGGTCGTAATCGAAATATTCGTCGGCCATGTTGCGGCCGCCGGTGATGCAGACCTGCCCATCGACGATGAAGGTTTTGTCGTGCATCCGCTGGTTGATGCCGCGAAAATTGGTGAAGATGTTCAGCACCCGTTTCGGTTTCGAGGTGCCGACTTTGTGCTGCGGATTGTAAATACAGATATCGATCTTCGGGTGAGCTGCCAGCGCGAGCAGAAAATCGTCTGGAGCGTCGATCATCAGGTCATCGACCAGCACACGCACCTGTACGCCACGCTCGGCCGCGCGCAACAGGCTCTCGGTGGCCAGTGTGCCGATGTTGTCGTTGCTCCAGATGAAATACTGTACTTCGATGCTCTGTTCAGCACGATCGGCCAGCCATGCCCGTGCCAGTAGTGCCTCCTCCCCCTTTTCGAGCACATAGGCGCCGGACTGCTGCGGATACGCAGACAGTAGCGGAGTGAGAAGTTGTTGCAGCTCACTGCAATAGGCGTGAGGCGGCAGATTGATAAGCAGCAGAAATAGAAAGGTCGATAGCGGGCGCAGGAGCATCATCTTCTCTTTTTCGGCCGGCGAGGTTTGTTGCTGCCGGCATTTTTTCTCGGTGAGCGTTGGTCAAACAGTTCGCCGGCAGCATCCTCCCGGTTACAAAGACGTAGCGCCTCAAGGATGTCTTTTTTGGCATCCGGCTTGTGATACAGCAGCAGGGCTTTCTGCAGCCGCTTCTCTTTGGTCGAGCGCGGGACGTGCAGGTTCCTGCCGCTGAACGGATCTTTGCCGGTGTGGTAGATGCAGGTCGATAAGCTGCCCGGCGTGGGGGTGAAATCCTGCACCTGTTCCACCTGCAGGTTGTGTCGCTTTAGGTAGAGGGCGACGTCGACCATGTCCTCCAAGGTGCAACCGGGGTGGTTGCTGATCAGGTAAGGGACGATTGCCTGGCGCAATCCGAGCTGCTTGCTGCGCCGGCGGAATTTTTCCAGGAAATCGGTGAACAGTTTCACACCCGGTTTGCGCATGATGTCGGTCACCCGGTCGCTGGTCGATTCTGGAGCGACTTTCAGCAGTCCGCTGACGTGGTGCTGCAGCAGATCGTCGAAATAATTCTGCTGGTATTGCAATAAGTCGTAGCGGATACCGGAGGCGACAAAGACGTGCTTGATTTTCTGTCGTTGCCTGATTTTTCGCAGCAGGCGCACGGCACGCTGATCGCCAGTATTCAGGTTCTTGCACACATCCGGGAACAGGCAGCTCTCGCGGCGGCAACTCTTTTCCGCTTCCGGGTTGCCACAGCCGAGGCCGTACATGTTTGCGGTCGGGCCACCGACATCGCTCAGTGTGCCGCGGAAATCCTTCTGTTCGGCCAGTCGGTCGATCTCCTGCAGGATTGACTGTTCGGAGCGTGACTGGATTGTTTTGCCCTGATGATGGGTAATGGCGCAGAAGGCGCAGCCGCCAAAACAGCCGCGGTGACTGGTGATCGAGTTGCGGATCTGTTCAAAGGCCGGGATCTTTTCGGTGTGGTTTGGGTGCGGTCGCCGGGTGAAGGGCAGGGCATAAACCCGGTCGAGCTCGGTTTCCGTCAGGGGTAACGCGGGTGGATTGATCAACAGGGTACGGGTTCCGTGGGCCTGTGTCAGGGGTTTGCCGGAAAACGGGTTCAGCTGCTCGCTTGCCAGTTTGAACATGCGGTTGTAGCTATCAGTGTTTTCGCTAACGTCTTCAAAACTCGGCAGTTCGACAGCATCGGGTGGTGAGGTGTTGCAGAACAAAGCAGTCCCACGGACATCCGTGATCTGCTTGATGTCTTCGCCAGCTGCCAGCCTGCGGGTGATTTCCAGCAGCGCAGTTTCCGCCATGCCGTAGAGCAGCAGATCGGCTTTACTGTCGGCCAGGACCGAGCGGCGCACTTTATCGTCCCAATAGTCATAATGGGCCAGCCTGCGCAAACTGGCTTCGATCCCGCCAATAACTGTCGGCAGCCCTTTAAACGCTCCTTTGGCCGCAGCAGTGTAGGCGATAACGGCTCGATTGGGCCGTTTTCCGGCGCCGCCGCCCGGTGTGTAGGCATCGTCGCGACGGATCTTTTTTGCCGCCGTGTAGTGATTGACCATCGAGTCCATGGCCCCGGCAGAGATTGCGGCAAACAGGCGCGGTCGGCCCATCTCTAGAAAACTGTCCTGGTTTTTCCAGTCGGGCTGGGCGAGGATGCCGACTCGGTAGCCCTCTGCTTCCAGCAGGCGCGCCAGCAGCGGTGTGCCGAACGCCGGGTGGTCGATGTAGGCATCGCCGGTGACGAACAGGACGTCAAGTTCGTCCCAGTTTCGGGCCTGCATCTCCTTGCGACTGGTCGGCAGGTGGCTGTTGTTTGCAGTTGGTTTTGGCACGTTTGGTAGAGATCCTTCGGCTGAAAAAAGTTATCTCTGTTCAATAGCATATTTGTTTTAGCGAATCCACGCTGCAGCATGGCTAATATTTAAATATCAATATAAACAGGATGTTGGCTTCCGGGTGATATATGACCTGATTGGTGACATTTTGCTTGACATATGGATATTAAGGTGTAAATTCTTACCATGTTAGATATTAATTTGTTGCCGAAATCTTGAACTCGAAATCGGGATGATGAATGTTTAGAAACGTTTTCAGTATGTATTACGACGGTTTTCGTTCCATGGTTGTGGGGCGAACGCTGTGGAAGCTAATTTTTATCAAACTGTTCATCATGTTTGCAATTCTGAAAACCTTCTTTTTCCCGAACTTTCTTGCCACAAATTTTTCCACCGATGCGGAAAGAGCTGATCATGTCCTGCAGAACCTGACACAGGTGCAGGACCGTGCGGACGTGAACAAGCCCTGAAGTCAATCGGTCTTTAACGAATCATTTTTCTCCGGCCGCAGTGCGGCTCAAACATCAACATGGGAGGCAGAGTGTGATTGAGCAAATCGACGTAAGCCAGGTCAACTGGGCACGGGCGACATTTGCCCTGACGGCGATGTATCACTGGATCTTCGTGCCCCTGACCCTGGGGCTATCCTTCCTCTGTGCGTTTTTCGAATCGATTTACGTGCGCACGGGGAACGAAGAGTGGAAACGTTTGACCAAATTCTGGATGACTTTATTCGGGATCAATTTCGCGATCGGTGTTGCGACCGGGATCATCCTTGAGTTCGAATTCGGAACCAACTGGTCGAATTATTCCTGGATGGTCGGCGATATCTTCGGCGCGCCGCTGGCGATTGAAGGCATTTTTGCATTCTTCCTCGAAGCGACATTCTTTGCTGTCATGTTTTTCGGCTGGGATCGGGTGACGAAAAAATTCCACCTGTTCTCGACCTGGATGGTTGCGGTCGGTTCCAACTTGTCGGCGCTCTGGATTCTTGTTGCTAACGGCTGGATGCAGAACCCGGTCGGCATGAAGTTCAACGTTGATATGGCGCGGTTTGAAATGCAGGACCTCTGGGCGGTGATCTCCTCCCCGGTTGCGATCGGCCATTTTACTCACGCCACCAGTTCCGGTTTTCTGCTTGCCTCGCTTTTCGTCGTCGCGATTTCAAGCTGGTACCTGATCCGTAAAGAACACATTCTCTTCGCCAAGCGTTCAATTGCCGTTGCCGCTGTTTTCGGGTTGTTCAGTTCGTTGTTCGTTGCTTTCTCCGGTGATGAGCACGCCTACGTGACTGCCAGCACTCAACCGATGAAGCTGGCGGCGATGGAGGCTCTTTGGGAAGGAGAGACTGGCGCCGGACTGGTTGTTGCCGGTGTGCCGAACCCGATGAAAGAACTGGATAACGACGAGGAGGCTTTCATTTTTGATATCCAGGTTCCGGGTGTGTTGTCGGTTCTCGCGACCCGTTCGATGGATGGGTTTGTTCCCGGGATTAAAGACCTGGCTTACGGGAACAGTGAACAGAATATTGTCGGGGTTGACGAGAAGATTACCCGCGGTCAGGCTGCAATCAGCAGCTTGGCAGCGTACAAGGCGGCGAAGAAAGCTGGCGATGAGCCGGGTGCGGCAACTGCTTTGACCGAGTTTGACAAGAACCGCGATTTCCTCGGTTACGGTTACCTGCAATCGGTTGATCAGGCGGTGCCGCCGGTTTCTCTGGTTTTCTATGCTTTCCGCGTCATGGTCGGCCTGGGAACCTTCTTTATTGTGTTGTTCCTGGCTTACCTCTACTTTGCCTATAAAAACAAACTTGAGAGCATGTGGGGGCTGCACGTCGCCGGTATCGTTTCGGTTTTCCTCGGTTATATCGCTCAGCAGGCAGGCTGGATTGTCAGCGAGGTGGGACGTCAGCCGTGGGCGATTCAGGATATGTTGCCGGTTACGGTTGCGCGGTCCAATCTGGATACCGGAACTGTCGTTGTGACCTTCTTTATGTTCCTACTCCTTTTTACTGCTCTGCTGATCGCAGAATTAAAGATTATGGCCAAGCAGATTTCGCTCGGTCCCAAAGGAGGTGACGTATGATTGGCAGCCTTGATTGGTCGACCCTGCAGCAGCTCTGGTGGCTGATTGTTTCTGTTGTCGGTTCCCTGTTTGTTTTCCTGACCTTCGTCCAGGGCGGGCAGACACTGCTTCTGACCCTGACTGACGATGAAGACGAAAAAACCCTGATGGTCAATTCCCTCGGCCGGAAATGGGAGCTGACGTTCACCACGCTGGTTCTGTTCGGTGGTGCTTTCTACGCCTCTTTCCCACTGTTTTATGCGTCCAGCTTCGGTGGTGCTTACTGGGTCTGGATTGCGATTCTGTTTACTTTCATTATTCAGGCGGTCAGTTACGAGTACCGTCGTAAGCCGAATAACTTTCTCGGTCAGGCGGTGTACGAAAAGTTCATGTTCATCAACGGTTCGATCGGTGTGCTGCTGATCGGCGCTGCTGTTGGAACCTTCTTTACCGGTTCCAACTTCGTGCTCAACGATTACAACCTGGTGCAGTGGACCAATCCACTGCGTGGTTTGGAAGCCGCATTCAACGTTTTCAACCTCAGCTTTGGCCTGTTCCTGGTTTTCCTGGCACGGGTTCTCGGCGCACTCTATCTGGCCAACAACCTCGACCACGACAGCCTGGTCGAGCGGCTTAAGAAGTCGAGTTTCAACAATCTGCTCTGCGCGCTGCCGTTTCTGCTTTACCTGCTCTACAGCTTCGTCACCATGGATGGCTACGCTGTTGATCCGGCCAACGGTATGGTCGGCATGGAGCCGGGCAAATACCTGAATAATCTGCTTGAAATGCCGCTGGTACTGATTATGCTGCTGGCTGGCTTGGTTCTGGTGGTTGCCGGTGTTGTGATCAATCGCTTTACCGCATCGGTCAGGGGTATCTGGTTCGCCGGTCTCGGTACCGTGTTGACCTGCTTGGCAATCTTTTCTATGGCCGGCTATAACAACACCTCTTTCTATCCGTCTAAAGTTGACCTCGCCAGCAGCCTGACGATCTACAATGCATCGAGCAGTCATTACACCCTGACAATGATGTCCTACGTGGCTCTTGGCGTGCCCTTTGTTCTGGCTTACATCGCCTGGGTCTGGCGTCAGATGGACAGTAAAAAGCTGAGCATTGATGAACTTGCTGCTGATGATAAGAGCTACTGATCAGATGAAGGAGATTTAGATTATGCTGTTAATTCTATGGATAATTATGCTGACTGCCTCTTACTTTGCGTCAGTCAAGATTTTGGAAAAGATTGACCTGCTGTAAACCTATATATTTGAAAAAAATAAAAAAAGGGCGCCGCGTTGATTAGCTACGCGGCGCCCTTAATTGTTTCTGAATCTAAAAATCAGCAGCCGTAGCTGGGAACAATGGCAAAGCCTTGTCCGTGGGCGTTGCTGATGTAGTCGATTTTACAATCTTTGGTGTACGGCAAAATATGATCGGCAATAGCCAGGTCGATGCCATTTACTTCTACAGTGCTTTCTTCTTCTTTTAGTTCGTCCAGAACTAATCCCAGGCTGGGACCACCTCAGCCAAAGCCTTCAAATACGACCCGCAGCGATTTACCCGGATTTTCCGCCAGGATCTGCTTGAAATTCTCGCAGGCGGTATCAGTTATTGTGAGCATAGTACTTTCCTCCTCTGCTTAAAATGTTGGGAGCATTGTGAAATACATATATATGAAAGTCAACTTTTATTTTGCATAGAATTCTCGGACAATCATCAAGTTTAATTATTGACTGCATTCAAACGGAGTCTTCTCACTCCAGTTACGAGTACGAGCAATCCACCGTAAGGCTTGGCCGGCCTGAGCAGCAGTCATTTATATGGGTGCATTTGCGAGCATCGGAGAAAGGGTTGGTTAATGCTTGCTAAAAAAAGGAATGTTAGGATAGTATCAACCATTGCTAATATCATAGTTGCTGCCACATTTACTGTCGACATCGATACTTTATGAAAAAAATTCAGCTTTTTGTCCTGACGCTTCTTTTTTTGCTGCTGGCGACGCCGCTACTGGCTTTCGATCTTGCGGAATCACTACAGATTCATGGTTTTGTTTCGCAAGGTTACATGAGCAGCAGCAACAACAATTTTCTCACCGAAAGCCGCAGTGGCAGCTATGAATTTACAGATCTTGGCCTGAACCTCAACTGGATGGCTCTGGATAATTTGCGTCTCGGCGGTCAGGCTTTCTACCGGAACCTTGGTAATTACTCCGAAGATAATATAACCCTTGACTGGGCGCTGGTTGATTATCAGCCCTCTGATTGGCTTGGTGTGCGGCTTGGTAAAGTTAAAATGCCGCTTGGCCTCTATAACGAAACCCGTGATAGCGATTTTCTGCAGCCGATGATTTTTCTGCCGCAGAGCATTTATGATGAAAGTCGGCGTGATACCAACCTGGCCTACATTGGCGGAGGATTGTACGGTAACCTTCCAGTCGGATCCTGGGGCGATATCGACTACCACGTCTTCACTGGTGAATCGACCTATCCTGACGATAGTATTCTGACGCAGAGCACGAATAACTCTATCAGCGAGAGCATTCGCAAAAACAAAACAAATCCACTTCTGCCTGACAGCTTCGAGTCGAGCGAGCGCAAAAGTGACGGCCTTTACGGCGGCGCTATTGTTTTTAACAGCGCAGCGCATGATTTGCGTCTCGGTTTCAGTCTTTTTCGTTCGAAAAACAACGTGTATGTCAACGGCTCTTCGACACCGCTGATGGAGAATACAGTCAAGCGGAAGTTTGTTTTCTCCCTTGAATATCTGTGGCGCGACTGGATGTTTGTTTCAGAGTACGGAGAGACTGACAGGAAAACCTCTCAGGCGGGCAAGGTAACCATGGATGGTCCTTCGCAATCCTGGTACGTAATGCTCAGCTATGCGCCTTTTGAGCGCTGGACTTTTACTGTTCTTTACGATGAGTTCTATCGTTTGAAATACGACCGCGATGGGAGTACCAAGCCGCAGTCGCCTTCTTATACCGCCTGGCGGAAAGATCTTGGGGGCGCGATTCGCTACGAAATTAACGATGACTGGGTGCTCAAGGCGGAATATCACTATATCGATGGTAGCGCCATGCAGCTTAATGTCGTTAATCCGGACAAGGCTTACCCCGATCGTTACTGGAGCTATTTCGCAGCTAAATTATCTTACAGTTTTTGATTCAGAGGTCGACTTTGCTGGTGAGATTCTTCGTCATATTCCTGCTTTGTTTTGCGCTGCTGAGGCCTGATGTCTCCGCTGCGCCCGCGCAGGAGTTTGTTGTTGTCGTGCATAAAGACAGGCAGCTTGGTGCTGTGACTGCCCACGACGTCAGACGGATGTTCCTCGGCAAAATCAGCAAGTGGCCGGATGGGCAGAGAGTGCTGCCGGTTTACAACACCAAGGATGGTGCACACAAGGGATTCAGCCGCAGCCTGCTGAATAAGTCGGCTGCACAGCTGAAAACCTATTGGCGCAAGCGTCTGTTCAGTGGGCAGAGCATGATGCCATACATGGCTGACAACAGTGCCGAGGTGGTTGCTTATTTGACAGAGCATCCCAACGCGATCAGCTATCTGCCGCTGGATGCCGTAGTTGAGCCACTTAAACCACTGAGTGTTGGTAAATAATGGCAAGGTTCAGCAGTATTCGCTCGAAAATCTGGCTCTGTGTTCTGACCGCTCTCGGTGGGTTTTTCGTTTCAGTCGTTGTCGGTTTTTACGTCAATATTTCTCAATATTCTCACCTGTCCCACCTGCAGACCAGTTACTGGCCGTTAGTGAGTGGTAGCGAAAAGCTGCACGATATTATCAAGCGTCAGAATAATCGCTATGAAGATGCTTTCCTGTTTGGCGAGCAGGACCTGGCGCAACAGTCGATTGCCATGCAGGTCTCTTTTGTCGATCTGCTCGATGACCTGATGATCTGGGTGCAGAGCATTGATAACAGCCCGGTGACAGTGAAAAACCTGCTGATGCTCAAGCGCGACTATATTCGTGTGATGCGACTGGCGGTTGAACTGCGTCCGACAATCGTTATTGAAGATCTGTCCCTGGAGCAGCAGCGAAGAATACAGGAATTTGGCCAACTGCAGCACGATTTACAGGCACGGGTCGAAGAGATCTCCCTGGTTCTGAATAACGAGATGATCAAGGTGATTGAGGGTGATAAAAAGCGAGTTCTTTCCCACCTTATGGTTTTGGGCGTGCTGTTCCTGCTGGGGTTCGCAGCAGCCATTCTGACCGTAAACCGGGTGGCCAGTACCCTGCTCGTGGCACCATTGTCGCGGGTGCTGGCGAACGTCCGCCGCCTCGAGTCTGGCTACGAACTGGAACCGCCGACTCTAACCGCTGACAACGACGAGATCGCTCAACTGGCTATCGCCTTCTGGGGCATGGGCGAAAAGCTCAAACGCACCACGGTTTCCAAGCGCTATGTCGACAATATCATCAGCAACATGTCGGGCGGCCTTGTCGTCCTCAAGCCGGACCTGACGATCGACAAAGTCAGCCAACAGACGTTGAAGCTATTCGGATACAGCGAAGATGAGTTGATCGGCCAGCCCGCCGATCTGTTGAGTGCACTGGATGATGATTCGATTTTGAGCCCGGAGCGACTTGAAGAACTGCTCAACGTCGGCCTGGTCAAACAGGCGGAGATGACATGTGTCGGCCGCGATGGCTTGACTTTCCCAGCTCATTTCTCCGGCTCCGCCATGTACGGCGAAGATGGTGAGCTGATCGGCATCATTGGGATCCTCAATGATATTACCGAGCTGAAGAAGGCACAGAACGAACTGATCCAGATGGCCCACCATGACTCTTTAACCGGGCTGCCGAACCGTAATCTGCTGTTCGACCGGCTGGAGCGAACGCTTCAGGATGCCAAACGGCACAACCGTACCTTTGCGCTGCTGTATCTCGACCTTGATAGATTCAAGGAGATTAACGACACCATGGGCCATGATGTGGGTGATATGGTTCTCAAGGAGGTCAGTAACCGGCTGCTGCAACTTCTTCGTGCTGACGATACCGTTGCCCGCATGGGGGGTGACGAGTTTCTGATTATTCTCAATGCGCTGCAATCTCCGGAGGACGCCGGCGTCCTGGCAAAAAAAGTGGTGGAAGGGCTTTGCGAGCCTTTCTCTTTCGGTACGATCGAGCATCGTCTTGGTGTCAGCGCCGGTATCAGTATCTTTCCGCAAGATGGAACCGCCATTGAGACCCTGATTAAAAAGAGCGACTCTGCCATGTATGTTTCCAAAAATAGTGGTGGCAGTTGTTTTAACTTCAGCTGATTCTTCTTCTCATCCTTTTCACTTTCCTGTCACAAGCCCCGGATTCGTTGTCCGGGGCTTTTTTTATCTGTTTTTATTTTTTCGCCTTTTCAAAACAGTGCAACTTTAGTTGCGGCTGCAACCTGGGTAGCATCCGCTGCGCGATTGCCGTTTTTTAGTGGTTTGTACCTATTTTCCTCTTAGTGGTGCAACTTTAGTTGCGTAGTTGTGTTTTCTGTGTCTATTCCCTACTTGGCAGCTATTGTTATTGAAAACAGTAGGTTATGAATTTTGTATAAGTTGGCATTGCCCTTGCCTATAAAAGAAATCGAAATTGATCAGCACGACAAGTTGTTTCGAGCAGATGGCTAAAGCCCAATGTTTGTTTGCCAGTTCGAATGATTTTAAGACAACTGAGATCGGCTACCCGGGAGGGGATAGCCGATCCCAAAGATTGGTTAAGAAAGGAGGCTAAGTTTTTCCCGGAGGCATCATCACTCTGATGATCGACAAAACTTAAGTTTCGCAAAAATGTCTAACGCACGTAACTGATGAAGGAGAATGAAGAATGAAATTGAAAAAAGTTGCCACATTTATCGCAGGTATGACTCTGGTTGCCGGTATGGCTAACGCTGGTACCATCGATGGTTGGGACGAGTCGACTTACGCAGTTCCAGCAGGCCCGTACACCGAGTACGAAACTTACGGCACTGCCATCTACAATGCTGACGGCCTCAGCAACGGTGTCATGATCTGGAAAGAGTCCGACGTTCAGAATCCGGGTATGAAGGTTGTTCACAATGATGACGTTGACGGTTCCAACTGCCTGATGGTGACCGGCTACAATCCTTACGATCTGTCCGACAAGCAGTGCTCCGACGATCTGAAATCTTCCAAGCGCTGGAAGATCAAGCACTACACCAACGGTAACATCGATGTGAAACTGAATGTTACTCCGGGTTCGACCAAGACCGTTTACCGTTCCTACCAGAAGATCACTGACGGCACCGATGTTAAGTGGGCCGGTTTCACCGCACAACTCGGTTACATGGATGGTGGCACTTTCGTTCCTTCGACTGCTGGCGACGGCCTCGGTTTCGTAGATCGCAAGAACAACTTCATCACCAGTACCTCCAGCGCTGTTCAGCCTGACGTCGTTCTCTCGGCGAACTTCGCTCAAGGCCTGGCTGGCCCGGCTGACAAGTACCACCCGGAACCGGGCTACTTTGACCCGTTTGCACGTTTCGTTTTCGAACTGAACGCAACTGAAGATAGCCTGGCAACCGGCGCCCAGTCGACCAACTACACCGACCTGGTCGGTCCTTGGAACAACACCGATTCCGTTCCTTTCGCATACTTCTACGATGATGACCAGGATCCGAACACCGATAACCTGCTGATGGCTAACTGCGAAGGCCCGTACACCGTCATCAACGAAGAGACTGAAGAAATCATCTGTGATGGTGAGTGGGTAACCTACCGCAGCCAGGAAGGCCTGGACGCAAACGGCGCTCCTTACGAGTCTGACGGTGTGAGAAAAGTTGTCTCCGCTGCGACCGTTGCTGCATGGCAAGCTGACCAGTGGTACAACACCGGTTCCATTGATGACCTGGCGAACCTTGGTCTGAACTACTCCCTGGCCATCGACTCGAACTACGACAAAGACAACTTCGTCATCCGCTTTACTCCGATTCCGGCTGAGTAAAGCAATGAAGAAAAACAATCGTTAATTCGCGGCAGAACTAACGATGGAAAAACCGCGGGGCATCGGGCTCCGCGGTTTTTTTTATTTGACGAGTTGTGTCGTTTTTTTCGATCAAATATTCTGCAAGCGCTTCGGGTTCCTTTGGCAGTGAGCGAGTATTTGAAACTTATGTAGATTTTCATTTGACTGTATGTGGTCACAGATATTAAAAATAGGGGTCATTTTCCATTTTACATTGATATTTAATTCTTAAACGTTGAGAGCTATGCATAAACTGGAAGATAAAAGAGAAGATACGACTGCCAAGAAGGTGAAAAGGCCCCGGCCGCGCAAGCCGAGTGGCCCTGTCGGAGTGGCTGCGACTTTTGACAGTAAGGGGCTGAATAACTTTTTCGTCAACTACCTGACAACCATGCTCGTGATCGAAGGGCTGATCTTTTTCGTTTGCTTCGTTAATCACCTTGCAACAGAGGGTTCCGAGTTTCCCTGGAAACCTTACCTGTTTGCCACCTTCATCACCCCAATCGCTATCACCTTCGTTTTCGGTCTGATCATCCTGACATTTAACAGGTATTTTTTCCGTGATGCTGTCGAACCGACACCGCCCGGTGGGATGGATTATTCCACCATCAGTTGGCGTAAGGGAGACCGGTTGGGGGCTTTCTTTCATATCGTTCATCGTTTGCCCTTTCTGTTCAGCCTGCTGCTGCTGATTGCGGCAACGGCCATCGCTTACAAGATGGACGCCATTGCCCTGTACGCGGCCCAGGCTGGTGCAGCGACGGCAGAATACCTGTTTATCTCACTGGTCGCGATTCTGGTCGTCATCGCCCTGGGTTTGGCAATCTGGATGATTCTCAGTTATCGTCTGCGGCAAAAGAAGCTGGCCACCAGCCATGAATATAAAATGCAGCTGATGGACCAGTTCGGTATGGTGCTTATGGACGATGGGACCATGCTCAACAAAGAGGGAGAGGTTGTCTACCAGCAGGAAGAATACACCGCTCTTGGCTACGACGATGACTCGCAGCAGGATGTCCAGTTGATCGAGGAGATCAAAAAAGACTGATTTTTACCCAGCCAGATAACTAAAAGCCTGCCCTGTCAACGGGTGGGCTTTTTTTGTCATGAAATTGTTACCATAATGGTAGACATTGTTCTTGTCGAAACAAAAATAACAGCTATACTGATTGTGATTCGTTACATGGCTGGTCGATGTTTTTTTCAAACAAAGGAGGTTTTATGACGCTGCAACAAAAGTTTCTTTGCTGTTCGATTGTGATTTTCTCGCTTGCCCTCGCCGGCGTTGTTTTCGCTGCTGGAAATCAGCCTTTACCCGGAGAGCGCCTGAGTAAAACCTGTGCCAGCTGCCACGGTACCGACGGAGCGTCCCCAGGCAAACTGATTCCCATTATCGGTGGCCAGAAGAAGGGCTATCTGCAGACTGTGATGAAGGAATATGCCAGTGGCGTACGCCCCGGCAGCGTCATGGCGAACTTGGCGAAAGGCTACGATGCCAAGGAGCAGAAGCAGATTGCGGAATTCTTTTTTACCAAGCCATGGGTCAATACTCCCCACGCTGCAGCGTCCACGGCAAAGGCTACCCTGGTGAAGAGTTGTCAAGGCTGCCATGGCAAGAACGGTGAGGGTAAAGGCAATTTCCCGCGTATTGGCGGTCAGCACCCTGAATACCTGTTGGAAGCGCTGCTTGAGTACAAAAACGGTGAGCGCAAAGCCGGCACCATGATGCTGGTGAAAGGGATCGATGAAGCAACTTTGAAGCAGATGGCCGATTACTACTCGAGTCTGAAATAGGGGAGGGCGCGATGAAACGCAGGGATTTTATCAAATACGGAACTATCGGGCTTGGCGTCGTTACTCTGTGCGGGCCGAACGCCTTTGCCTCCAGTCACGGCGGGCATAAGCGGGTTGTTGTGATCGGTGGTGGCTACGGCGGGGCAACGGCAGCCAAGTACCTGAAAATGGGGAACCCGGCGCTGGACGTTGTTTTGGTGGAAAAGGAGCAGAATTTTGTCTCCTGCCCGATCAGTAACTGGGTGATCGCTGGAATGAAGAAGATGGATGATATCACCATCGGCTACCAGGGACTGGAGGCGCGCGGTATCAAAGTTGTGCATGACGAGATCATCGGTATCGACGCCAAGGCAGGATATGTTCAGGGCAAAAAAGGCAAGCTGGAGTACGACCGGCTGATTGTTTCACCCGGCATCGATTTCCGCTACGATGGTATCGAAGGCTTTGATGCGGCGGCGAAAAAGCTGATGCCGCACGCTTACAAAGCTGGTCCGCAGACCGTACAGCTGCAGCAGGAACTGGCCGCCCTTCCTGCCGGTGGGACGGTGTTGATGCGTGTGCCTGATGGTTTCTATCGCTGTCCGCCGGGGCCTTACGAGCGTGCCAGCCTGATTGCGGATTACCTGAAGAAAAACAAAAAAGGCTCCAAGCTGGTTATCCTTGATCCGCATAAAAAGATCGCCTCGAAAGGTAAGCTGTTCAAGCAGGCGTGGGATGACTACTATACCGATGTTATCGATTTCCGTACCGAGCAGGTGATCGCCTCGGTTAGCGCGGCGAATAAATCTGTATCGACCTATGAAGAGGAATTCAAGGCGGACATTATCAACTTTATCCCCGATCAGAAAGCCGGAGACCTCGCCTTTGCACTCGGGTTGGTACCGGAGAAGAAGCACTGGGCACCGGTCAAGCCGATTACCCTGGAATCGACCCTGGTGCCGGGTGTACATGTTATCGGTGACGCCACTGACCCGAAAACCAGTGGGCCGATGCCGAAATCCGGTTTTGTCGCCAGCTCGATGGGTAAAGTCGCTGCAGCCGCAGTTATTGCTGAACTGGCCGGTAAAACAGCGCCGATGCCATCCTTTGCCAACACCTGCTACAGCATGGTCAACGCAACCGAGGCAATTTACGTCACCGGTGTTTACAAGCACGATGCTGCCGCTGGAGAAAATATCAAAATCGCTGAAGCTTCGAAAACTTCATCTGGCCGCTCAGAACGTTACGGCCGGCACGCAGAAGACTGGGCCGCGGGGATCTGGTCGGATATGCTGACCTGATCGCTGAGTGCACACCACGAAAGCCCCTGTCTGTTTGGACGGGGGCTTTTTTACGGCATATACGGTTGCATTTCCGTCAAATACTGCCAGTACATTTTCGGCATGAACTGTTGGCGTAACTTTGGGTTGTGCCGGCCTGGGTTGCTGATGTTGTGGTAAAAGCAGCGCCACAGATCGGCAACTTTTTGCTCGTTGTCGTGCAAAGTCAATTCTTCAGAGATGGCAATATTCTCCACCACCGACCACTTTCTTTTCTCCCCCCAGATGCCGAGTTTGCGTTTTTCATCAACAATCAACCAGCGCTGATCACCGAGTCGCTTGGCGAAGTGGCTGCCGAGCAGAGGAACGACGTTGCAGCGCGGGCTGGTGCGAGCCAGGTAGCTGCCGTCGGTTAACTGCTGAAAACGCAGCAGTCCGAGCAGGCGATGGCGTTCGCGGTTGCTCTTCTGGGCGACAAAATGGACCCAGCCGACAGGATGTTCGGCCAGATGATTCATGATGCTGGCTCCCTCACGCAAAGCGCGCCGGGTCACTGCCAACAGGTCACTTTCAACCCCCTCTTCTTCGCTGTAGAACGCTTGGGCGAAAGTGATCATGAAGCCTCTTCCCAATTTCGATTCCAGCCCTGAAGCGACCTTTGCTGCCCATTCGGGGTCGTTGTGAATACGTTGTTCCTGGTCAAAAAGATCGGCCGTGCCAGGTTGTGTGCGGCGCTGGATATCACTGACATCGATCCGCTCTTTGATCGCGCGACCGAGCAGGCAGAGGAATCCGCACAGGGAACCGTCGTAGGTCAGGATCATCACAGCTCTCCAGTGATGGCTGAAGTCGCTGTTTCGACCCTGGTTTCGAAATTGAAGCTGAGTTGTCGGTTCGCCTGTTTTCGTGTTTCCGAGGTCAGCGCCCGGCGGATGAAATCTTCTTGCTGGGGGACATCTCCGAGGTAGTGACGGCCATCGTGCAGGAAATAGCGCGCGCGTTTCATGACGATGCCGAGTTTTTTCAGGTCGTTCGCCTGTAACCGCGTATGGCGGCGGGCCTTGAGGATGCGCAGGGTTGAGCGCACGCCGATGCCGGGAACCCGCAGCAGTTCCTCCTTGCTGGCCCGGTTGATGTCGAGGGGGAAGTGCTGTAGGTGCCGCAGCGCCCAGGCGGCTTTTGGGTCGAGATCGGTCTCAAGCTGCGGATGCGCCGGATCGATAATTTCATCCAAACGGAAATCGTAAAAACGCAGCAGCCAGTCGGCCTGGTAAAGCCGGTGTTCACGCAGCAGCGGCGGGGTGGTCGAGACCGTTGGCAGGCGGTTGTCGGCATTGACCGGGATATAGGCCGAGTAATAAACCCGTTTCAAACCCGGGCCGCGATAGAGCAGGTCGGCACGCTGCAGAATGGTGAAATCGGTCTCCGGGGTGGCGCCGACAATCATCTGCGTGCTCATGCCGGCCGGGTTGATGCCGTCCTTTTTTTGCCGCCTGGCAGGCAGACGGTGGTCACCTGTCAACTGGTGGACATGGTGAAAAACCTGCAGAATCTCCCTCTCATCCTTTTCCGGGGCCAACTGGCGCAAGCTCTGTTCGCTTGGCAACTCGATGTTGGCGCTCATCCGGTCGGCCAACCTGGCCGCTTCAGCGAGCAACTCAGGACTGCAGCCGGGTATGATTTTCAGATGGATGTAACCGTGAAAGCGGTAATTTTGCCGCAGCAGGCGCAACGTCTGCAAAAGAGGCTGCATGCTGTCATCCGGATTGCTGAACACGGCCGAACTGAGGAAGAGGCCTTCGATATAGTTTCGACGATAAAATTCGCTGGTCAACTGTGCCAGTTCCTGCGGGGTAAAGCTGGTGCGTCGGTGATCGTTGGAGCGGCGATTGACACAGTAGGCGCAGTCGTAGCGGCAGTTGTTACTGTAGAGAACTTTGAGCAGCGAGATGCAGCGACCATCGGCTGACCAGGAATGACAGATGCCACTGTTGTGGGCTGCACCGAATCCTTCTCCGCTGTTCTGCCGGGTGCTGCCGCTGGACGCGCAGGCGGCATCGTAGCGAGCGGCTGTTGAGAGCAGTTGCAGTTTTTCCATCACATCAAGCGATTTATGCACGGCAGGCGCAGTCGTTGCTGGGATTTGCTTTGCAGGTAACATCAATTGCTCTCCGGTTCAGTTTCTGTTTATCCGTAGATAGCCGACAACTGTGACAATAAAAGACACAAGGCGGATCTTTACCGAGAAAATCATTCCATAAAACTGCGCAACTATAGTTGCGGGTGCAACTTTTTTCGATTCAGAGAAAGTTCATTTAAATCATATGTTTATCCTGATATGTCGGTGAACGAGAAACTTTGGTTGCTTTCGTCTGCTATTTCGGTACACTTCCTTTTTTTAGTGATTTCCCTGTAAAAACATATTGTTATGAATTTTTCCCGGTTGGCATTTCTTTTGCGACAGATACTGAGAAATCAAAAGCTGCTTGTTGAGGAAAAAATGTCGCTAAAACTCAAAATGATTTTGATTCTGAGCTTGATCAGCGTGGTCCTTGGAACCGCGGTCTGGCACGAAATGAGTTCTGCGTTCCGGGTGGAAAAGAAGGTCAATCTGTTTGTGCCCGCCACCGGCTACCTGCTCGGTATAGCTGAAGTGAATACCGGTTTGGCCAGGCAGGCGAAAGAGGCATTCGATTATCTGGTGACCGGTGATCTGACCGACCGGCAAGAGTTTAACCAGTTGACCGAAGAGGTCGAGCGCGGATTTGAGTTGTGGATCGACTCGGCACAAACTCAAAAGTTACTGGGGGTGCAGGGGGACCTGATCAGCGCTGGTGAGGCCGAGGAACTGCGTAAGATTTATTTTCGTTGGGTCGATTACGTGCTGGGCAGTTTCGATCTGATCGACATGGGACAACGTTCGCTTGCTCTGAAACAGTTTGAATATGGGTCCTGGGCGCTGCTGGAGCAGGAGATTTTCAGCAGCATCGATGCCGCGATGCAGAATGGCTTCAACGATGTGGAGGATGCCTATCACGAGTTGTTGCTGGCAATTGGTAACCGTGTCTGGAAGCCGGGCGACAACTCTGAAATTCTCGATACAACGCATGCGGCGATTCATAATGTTATTGCCGGTTGCCGGGTTAATTCTACCAGCAGTCGACAGTTTTCTGCCCTCGCCACTTATCTGCTTACGGGGAACAGGCAAAGTCTGCAACGCTACGAGGAACTGAAAGTCGAGGTCCGTGGTGCCATCAACGACTGGTTCCTGGCGGCTTTTGACCAGTCGCTTGGTTCCGAGCCGCAGTTGTCGATGTCGGTCTCCAGCGTCAGCAAGATTGTGACTTCGCTGGATGACTTGATGCGGGCCGAGGACGAGGCTGTGCGTATCAGGCAGGAGGGGATGCCACGCAAGGCCCTGTTGATGATGGTTCAAGGGTCGCTGGAGAACCCGCTCGGTGATCATCTGCCTCTGCTGGTTTTTTCCACCTTGAAATCGGGCAGTGAAGAGCTGCTGATGCTGGCGTCACGTGCCAGCCGGCAGGGGGTTATTCTGCTCAGCATCGCTTTTCTCTTCCTGTTGTTGCTGATCTTGCGCATGAGCCAGAAAATTCTGCTTTCGCTGCAGCTGCTCAAAGACGGTATGGACGCTGTCAGCCGGGGTGATCTGCAGCAACAAGTCGCCCTGGAAGGCAATGATGAGCTGGCGCAGCTGGCACGTCATTTTAACCAGATGTCGAATAACCTGCTAGCTTCACGTCAGGAGGTTGATGAACTGAATGCCGGGCTGGAGCAGCGGGTCGCAGAGCGCACGCGTGAACTGGCAAAAGCCAATCAGGAGCTGGATGCTTTTAACTCGGCGGTGTCACACGATTTACGCAACCCCCTGTCTCTGATCACCGGATATGCAGAGATGATGCTGGCGGAAGAATCCCCTCCTGAAGTTCAGGAAGAATACCTGAAGGCGATTATCTACGCGGGTGAGAAGATGGATAACATTATCGGCACGCTGATGGATCTGTCGCGTATGAGTTCGGCCGATCTGGAGCGATCCCGGGTTGATATGTCCGCTTTGGCTCAGGACATCTTTGAGCGATTCAAACAGCGGGAACCGAACAGGAAGGTCGAGGTTTCATTGGCGGGCAACCTGTCGGTCGATGCTGATTTCGATATGATGACGATTGTGTTGGAAAACCTGCTTGGCAACGCCTGGAAATATACCAATCAGACTCAACTGGCCAGTATCGAGCTTGGAGCAGCGAGCGACAGGGAAAAGTCGTATTTCTACGTTCGCGACAACGGGGCGGGGTTCGACATGAAAAACGCGGATATGCTGTTCAAGCCGTTCAAGCGATTGCACACACAATCTGAATTCGACGGTACCGGCGTCGGGCTTGCCACCGTGCAGCGGATTATCCAGTGTCACGGTGGCGATATCTGGGCCGAAAGTGAAGTCGGCAGTGGTTCGACGTTCTACTTCTCCTTCGGCTAAATCAGCTTAAGCGAAGTACGTGATCTCGATTTCCAGAGATGCGTAAACCCATCCTTGAGACTTAACTGGCGTTCTCCGGGCGTCAGTTAAGTCCTCCAATTGATTTACCCCTACAGTCTTTAACTCTTTTTACTCGTACTCGCTCGGCACCATGCACATGAACACCAGCGGGCTATCGCCGGTATTGCGGTACTGGTGTTTCTCGTGCGGCACCACCAGGACGAAATCTCCCTGTTTGATCGGGCGCGGAGTGTCGCCTTCCATCGCCACACCTTCACCGGCAATAACGTAGTTGAGATGTTCGCTCTCGTGAATATGGTGCGGCGTGTGCCCTCCTGGCTCCAGGGTGAAAACCCGGATCGAAAAATTCGGCGCCCCATCCGCTTTGCCGATTGGCAGCTGACGGCTCGCACCCTTGGCGCCTTCCATGGCAACCGCCATGCTTTCACATTCCTGCAGGTTGGTAATCTTCATCTTTCTTCTCCCTAGAGAAATAATTTATAGGCCGGGTCGTCGGTCTGTTCTTCGTAACGATAGCCGAGCTTGTTGAGGAATGGCTGCAGTTTCTTCTCTTCAGCCGATGGGATTTCCAGCCCGATCAGTACACGCCCGAACTGTCCACCCTGGTTGCGATAGTGAAACAACGAAATGTTCCAGTCGGCGCCCATATCGGCGAGAAATTGGGTCAGAGCACCGGGACGCTCCGGAAACCAGAAGCGGAACAGGCGTTCGCGGGTCGCTTCAGCAGAACGGCCGCCGATCATGTAGCGCAGGTGGGTTTTTGCCAATTCGTTGTTGGTCAGGTCGATGTTGCGAAAACCCTGCCCGGTCAAGCGCGCGGAAAAGTTATCCCGATCCTCTTCGCTGTTGACCGAGATCCCCAGGAAAAGCTGTGCTTCGCTGCGATCGGCGAGGCGGTAGCTGAATTCAGTGATGTTCGCTTCAGCCAGAACATGTTCGCAGAAGTAGCGCAGCGCGCCCGGTTTCTCCGGGATCGACACGGCAAACAGCGATTCGCGGCCTTCGCCGGTCAGGGTGCGTTCGGACACATAGCGCAGGCGCTCGAAGTTCATGTTTGCGCCGGAGTTGATGGCGATCAGCGTCTGGCCGTTGATTTTGTGCTTCTGCACGTACTGTTTCAGCCCGGCGGTGGCCAGCGCCCCGGCCGGTTCGACGATGGAGCGGGTTGCCTGATAGACTGATTTTATGGCCCCGCACAGCTCGTCGGTGCTGACGCGGATAATCTCGTCGACATGCTGACGGCAGAGGTCGAACGTGAGTTTGCCGATTTTGCGCACAGCAACACCATCAGCGAAAATACCGACAGAATCGAGGGTGATCCGTTTGCCTGCCTCCAGCGAACGGTACATGGCATCGCTGTCATAGGGTTCGACGCCGATTACCTTTACTTCCGGGCAGAGTGCTTTGAAGTAAGCGGCGATACCGGCGATCAGTCCGCCACCGCCGACCGGTACGAAAACCGCGTCGATTTTGCCGGCGCTCTGGCGCAGCAGCTCGTCGGCAACTGTTCCCTGGCCGGCAATCACCAGTTCATCATCGAACGGGTGGATGTAAGTCATGCCGGTTTCCGCGACCAGCTCCTGGCAGCGATCGGCAGCTTCGGAATAGTTATCACCGTGCAGGATGACTTTCGCTCCCAAACTTTTGACTGCGTCCACTTTGATCAGCGGGGTGGTGGCGGGCATAACGATCAGCACTTTCAGGCCGAGTTGACGGGCGGAATAGGCGACCCCCTGGGCGTGGTTGCCGGCCGAGGCCGCGATGACGCCGGCCTGTTTTTCCTGGTCAGAGAGGTGGGCGATTTTGTTGTATGCGCCGCGCAGTTTGAAAGAAAAGACCGGCTGCAGGTCTTCCCGTTTCAGCAGGATATTATTGTTCAGCTCACGTGAAAGCCCAATCGCAGGCTCCAAGGGAGTTTCGTGGGCGGCTTCGTAAACTTTTGAAGTTAGGATCTGACGGATCAGCTTCTGCATTATTGCTCCTTGCTGAGTCGTTGGCTGGCCGCTGTTCTGTTCATTGATTCAGACATTTGGAAAAGTCCCGAACTAATAGCATATATTGGCTTGAATGTCAGTTTATGATCTTCTATCCCGCTTGCTGAAATAAATATAACCAAAATGGTCATTGTTTTTCGGCGTGATTGTTTTTATAATGTTTGAAAGTGGAAAAGAGATTGTTTCTCCGTAGGTTTAAATAACCTGCTTACGTAAATGATGAACGCAGGGGGTGCTTATGAGGTTCATATTCGTACTGATTGCACTGTTCGTTTCGACAACCGCTATGGCTTGGTCGCTTTCAGATGGTGGCTGGCAAGGGAAGAGCGCTGTTACTTCGGCTTACATCATCACAACCCCGTCCGGCCAATCGTTCCTGATGGTGATGGATGGGAATGCGGGGCAGACGTGCCCGTTCTCATCTCTGCATCCGCAGATTGATCGTTCGATGAAATCTCCTGTGCAAAAGAAAAATTATCACAGCAAGGAGTTTCATGAGAAATTTAGGAAGTTCCACAAGGATGTGCGTCCGACCCCGGAACAGAGCCCGATGAAGGCCACCCCGTTGCCGGTCGCCGTTTAGACTTTTCGCTTATTAAAAAGAAACTATTTGAGCCCTGCCCCGTAGTGATCAATACTGCGGGGCAGATTCAGTTTCTGGTCGACGAAAGTTTGCCGCTTTCGATTCGATTATGTTTGTTTTCGGCAGTTTAGAGATACCTCAATGTACACAGTAATCGTGCACCCCGGAAGTGCGCACAAAGATGATTTTCTTTCCGTCGCTGTTCTGCTTTCGAATCTCGACGTTGATGCGGTTTACCGCCGGGAAGCGACCCCGCAGGACCTGGCCGACCCGATGACATATGTTGTCGATGTCGGCATGGAGTATAACGAGGATCTGCATAACTTCGATCATCATCAGGATCCGCTTCTGCCCTGTGCTTTTCACTTGGTTATGAAGCACTTTGGTCAGCACGAGCGGGCGATGTTGATGTTCGAGTGGTACAGCCACATGAGCATGATGGATGTGCGTGGACCTTACCGCACGGCGCAGCAGCTTGGCATCGATTCGAGTGTGCTGTTCGCTGCATCGTCTCCCATCGACGGTTATATTCTCTCCCGTTTCTCTACGTTGCAAGAGCTACGCAAAGGCGACCTTTTTTACGCCCTGATCAGGGACCTCGGCCGTGATTTATTGGCGATGATTGATCGGAAAATGACCCGACTGGAGCGGCTGAAGGCAGAAGCTCAGGTGGTTCCGGTGAAGCATCTGAAGGCGATTGTCAGTACCATTGCTGATGATCCGAAACTGTCGATGGATCGTTTCCTGCGCTTTCTCAACGATGAGCAGGTGGCGATGAGCATTACCCCGTCGACACGGGGTGAGGGCTGGGAATTGCTGCGGCTGGCCGACCACCACAGTGTCGATTTCCGCGCTGTCGCGGATAATCCGGAAATTCGCTTTGTTCACGCCAACGGTTTTGTTGCCAAAACCCAGACTCTCTTGCCGTTGGATCAGGCTCTGGCGTTGGCGATGCAAGCAGTCGTGGCCGATGCCGCTGTAGTTTAACGACCGATTTTACTCGCTGGGGTCCCCGTCTTTTGCTGTATGGCAGGCGAAGCAGCCGCAGTCGGTGTTGACCTGATTAGCGCTGCAATCATTGAGGTAGTCCCAACGTAACATGTCCGGGTAGTCGCTGGCGTGAGCCATGTGACAGGACATACAGACGACGGCATCCGACCCCGGTGTAACTGAGGCACTTGCTACATCAGGAACTGCTGTGGTACGTGCGACCGGAGCATCAAGATTGTATGCTGTGTAAAGTGCATATTCGCCGTCAGCTGGCAGGATAATGTCGGTCGGGTGGCGGATAAACGGTGAACTGGCAACACTGCCGATGCCGGTCGAGGCAGTTGTTTCTATGGTGTGAAAATTGCCGTGGCAGGTGGCGCAATACTGGCTGATGGTGCCATCTGGCGCTTTAACCCCGCCGGTGGCGTGACAGCTGGTGGTGCCACCGGAGCAGCCAAGCTTGATCGGCTCCGCCATGGCAAAGTACTCGTTATGGTCGTTGCTTGCTCTGGTGTATTGCCAATCGTCATCTTCCAGCCCGACGATGCCGGTGAGGAAACGGTAGCTGTTGCCTATCGTGTCAGCCGTTGTCAGTTTGCCATCTACATTGTTGTGATGCGCTCCCGTGATTCCCTCAGGAAAGCTATCTCCCGCATAGCGATAACCATGACAACCATTGGTGCCTGCACAGGTCAAGTTGCTGGTGTTAACGATCTGGTCTTCGTGAAAAGACTGCTGAATTCCGCCTGGCAGAGCAGAAACGGTACCATCCTCACCCGTTAATGCCGCAATATTGTGCCCCTTGTTGTCGTCGGCGCCAGACCCTTTCATGCCAGTGATAAAACCAAAGTTTCCACCTGCGAGATCGGTCGCTTCCGAATGCATGACTTGCGGAATCATATCCGAACCAGTATCGACCAGAGCGCTGGTACTACCTTGGGCATGACAGCCGAGGCAGCTTCCTTTCAGCAGGGCAGCATTGGGTGTAGCTGAATCATCGAAGTTCATGCTGGCACCGTTCTGGCTGTTGTGCATGGTGTGGCAGTCGACACAGCTGCCATTGATCGTCGCTTTTGCTTGGGAGAGAGTAATGAGCAGGCCGATTGCGGTAAGAAGGAAAAGTATGCCTGCCATTCTGGCGTTTCTGGGGAAAGCTGTTACTGCCATGTTCGTCCCTCCACGTGGAGCTGAGTGCGCAAGTCGGAATTGAATTCCAGAACACCAGTCGTCTACTGTGGATAATATGGCATTTGTCGTTCTGGTGCAATATAATTTTAATGAGCTTGGTATTGTGGCTCTGGATTGGCAGGAGGGGTTTGTTGCTGGCGGGCCCGGACATTGCCCGGACCCGCTAGCTGTTACTCGACACCGACAAATAGTTTGATGTATTGCAGGCGTTCGTAGTCGGATGGATTTTCACTGTTGATCTGGCTCATTTTGCCACGGAAGTCGGACAGCTCCTGAAACCCTTGTACCTGCATCCAGTCTTTGACTTCTGCTTCAATCTGACTGATCTGTTCAACCCCGTTGAGGTAGAGACTGGAACAGAGCTGGGTCACCTTGGCGCCGGCCAGCAGCGCTTTGATCACGTCTCGGCCGTTGTGGATGCCGGTGCTGGCACAGAGGTCGGCCGGAATTTTGCCGTTCAGCAGCGACAGCCAGCGCAGCGTGTAGTGAATCTCCTGCTGGGTGCTGTACGGGTTGCCGTGCACCAGCTCCAGCTTGTCGATATCGATATCGAATTTGTAGAAGCGGTTGAAGATGACCAGGGCATCGGCGCCGTGCCAGGTGATTTTGCCGACATCCTTGTTTTTGCCAAACCAGCCGACACTGTAGGCCGGGGCTTCGGCACGGTCGCGGGTGAGGCGATCAGCAATGTTGGCGAATGAGGTAAAGTAGGGGCCGACTTTCATCGCCACTGGAATTTTTACCCGACTCTTCACGCTGTGCAGGATGCGCAGGTGCTGGTCGACGATGGTCGGACCTTCCTCTTTTGCCAAAGTCGGCATCAGGCCGACGTTCAGTTCGATCGCATCGGCTCCGGCTTTCTCCAGTTGTCCGGCATATTCGGCCCAACGCTCGGTACTGATACAATTGAGGCTGGCGATGATCGGGATATCGAGCTCCTTTTTTGCATCCACGATCAGCTGCAGATAATCTTTCGGGCCGAGGTCCATGCCGTAGCCCTGAATGTAGTGGTAAGCTTCGCCGTAGCCTGAATAATCATCCGCATGTTTGCTCAGTTCACTTGTTTCGGCAGCAATCTGTTCTTCGAATAACGATTTAAGGACAACGGCGCCGGCACCGGCTTCGGCACAACGGCGAACACCATCCAGGGTTTTTGTTAGGCTGCTGCTGGCAACAATAAAGGGGTTGCGTAGCGGAATGCCCATATAAGTGGTCGATAGATCGGCCATGAACTCCTCCTTGTGAAAAATACCTTTGTCTCCATATTTTAACAGAGAATCAGAATTCTCCCATAACTGTTCTCTTTTGTAAGCTGTTATAATTACAGTCATGAAAAGACTTCATCAGTTTCAGCTTTGGGAGGGACCGCAGGCAGCAATGTACCGCGAATTGCTGGCACGTGAGGGGGTAGAGTGCCTGCTGAAGAATGATCAGCTTTTTTCTGCCATTGGCGAAATTCCTTTTGTCGAGTGTTATCCGGAACTCTGGGTTGTTGATGATGAAGTTTACCCTCGGGCACAGCTGCTGCTTGACGGTTGGTTGCGGCAGAGTCTATCGAATAAACAGGGATGGCGTTGCCCCGACTGTGGGGAGTTGTGTGACCCGCAGTTCGAACAATGCTGGAACTGCCTTTCCCCGCGTGATTAAGGGGAGGTGTTTTTTATCTCGTAGCTTGACCCCGCAGTTGGGTTTCTCTAGGATGAGTTTTCAATCTTACGTCCGAGGAGAATTTCGCTTATGAAAATCGTTGTCGACCACGCATTGTGTTGTGGCAGTGGTGAATGCATCAAAGTTTGCCCGGAGAAAGCAATCAGCCTTGTTGACGGCAAGGCTGTTATCGATATGAAACTCTGTGATCTTGACGGTATCTGTATCCCCGCCTGCCCGGTCAGCGCGATCGGTTATGACGAGGGCGAGCTTGGCGGTTGTGGGTTTTAGATCGATCGTAGCAAAAGTTTGTAAGGCATTTGAGGGCCGGTGAGCGCTAATAAGCTTGCCGGCTTTTCTATTTATGAGCAGAAGAACATCGATCTAAAAAATTTCACACGGAAAAATAATCGTTATCCATTTCGTTAAAATAGAAAGCCTTGTTCTTCTTGGCCGAGATTTGATTCATCTTCTGATGCTAGTAATTACGGTATGTTGTGCACAGTTAGCTGGTTTCTGTGCAAGTATTTGATCTGGTAAATGACCTTTGTGCTTACCGTATACGTTTTTATGCCAGGCAAACCCCCGTTCTAGTTGATATTGCAATGAAAAAATGAATTGACTCGAACCCCAGTTGTGATATATGAAAAAAAATAACACTAAAGGTATTTGCTGCTAATGCTGATACCGTCTCAACTGGAAGGAGTCTTGTAAATGGAAGCCCATAGTCACAACATCGCTGTTCCCTGCCGCTGCGGAGGCCAGGCAAAAATTTTTGGCCCCTGTGAGTTTGCCCCGTCCAGTCACTGGGGTGTCTACTGTTCGAAGAACGATTGCGATAAGATGGCATCTGCCGACAGTATGGAAGAAGCGATCGAGATCTGGAACGAAGAGCAGGCGATCGAGTTTCATTGATCACCAGTAACAGCTAGATGTCGAAGAAACGGGCGGCCGAATTGGTCGCCTTTTCTTTTGCCTGAATTGGCGCATGAATCGTGCTCACCCACTGCACCAGGTTTTTTACCGGAAAAGTCATAAAATCTTAAAATCGTCTTGACTTGCCCCGGCTTTTCCGGTTCAATCACTTTTCACATCGAAAAGCGATGAAGAGGAGTAGTAGGTAAGTTGTTCGTCTCAGAGAGCCGGCGGCCGCTGCAAGCCGGTACGAAGAACTGCTGAACTCGCCTTGGAGCTGCGGGAATGAAACTTAAAGGTTAGTTTCCGTCGTGAGCCTGCGTAAAAGGAAATGAAGGGTTTTGCAGCAGAATTGCAAAATCGAATCAGGGTGGTACCGCGAAGCATTCGAGCTCTCGCCCCTGTATTTAACGATACAGGAGCGGGAGCTTTTTTATTTTTCGCAAATAACCGAATTGCTGAAAGGGGGTGGTTCTTAAGTGGAATCCGACCTAAGTGACCTGGCACTGAACGACCGAAAAACTTTTACCACGAATAACAAGAACTGCCCCGGTATTGACCGATGGGCACCACGACAGAAGGGGATGAAACCATGAGTCAAAAAGAAGAAATTATTATTTTCGATACCACGTTGCGTGACGGCGAGCAGTCTCCAGGCGCAAGTATGAATATTGAGGAAAAACTCCGCATTGCTCACCAGTTGGAGCGGTTAAACGTCGATGTTATGGAGGCCGGTTTCCCGATCGCCTCCGAAGGCGATTTCGAGGCGGTCAAAAAGATTGCCCAGACCATCAAAAGGACGCAGATTGCCGGCCTTTCCCGTGCCAACGATAAAGATATCGACCGTGCCTGGGAGGCACTTAAGTATGCTGGCGATCGCGGCCGCATCCATACTTTTATCGCCACCAGCGATATTCACATGGAGCACAAATTGAAGATGAGCGAGCAGCAGGTCATCGATACCGCTGTTGCTGCGGTCAAGCGTGCTGCTGGTTACACGCCGAATGTTGAGTTCTCCTGCGAGGATGCTGCGCGCACCCGTCTGCCGTTCATGGCACAGGTGGTCAAGGCGGTTATTGAAGCGGGTGCAACGACGGTTAATATTCCGGATACCGTCGGTTACACGATTCCTTCAGAGTTCACCAAGATCATCAGTTACCTGAAAGAAAACGTGTCGAATATCGATGATGCGATTATCTCGGTTCACTGTCATAACGACCTGGGGCTCGCTGTTGCCAATTCTCTGGCAGCGGTTCAAGCCGGTGCACGGCAGGTGGAGTGTACTATCAATGGCATCGGTGAGCGGGCCGGTAACTGCTCGCTGGAAGAGGTCGTAATGAGTGTCCGGACCCGGCAGGACCTCCTGCCTTACAGCTGCGGTGTGGTCACCGAGCAGATCGTTCCGTCGAGCAAGCTTTTGACCACCATCACAGGTATCCAGGTGCAGCAGAACAAGGCGATCGTCGGTGCCAACGCATTTGCTCATGAGGCGGGTATCCATCAGCATGGCGTGCTGATGAATAAAGAAACTTACGAAATCATGACTCCCGAGTCGGTCGGCCTCAACGCCAATAAGCTGGTGCTTGGCAAGCACTCCGGTCGTCATGCTTTTATTGATCGTCTCAAAGAGCTCGGTTACGACCTCAACAAAGAAGAGATCGAGAAGGCGTTTGTTCGTTTCAAGTCGCTTGCCGACATGAAAAAAGAGATTTTCGATGAAGATCTCGATGCCATCGTAGCCGATGAGGTCTTGCGCGTCACGGAAACCTACAAACTGCTGCAGATGAATGTCAGTTCCGGCTCTTTTGCTGCTCCGACCGCGACCGTGCAGTTGGATGTCGAGGGCGAAGTGAAGAAAGCTGCGGTAATGGGCGACGGCCCGGTCGATGCCAGCTTCAAGGCGATCAAAGAGATCACCGGGACCGATTACCCCTTGCTCAACTTCTCGGTTGGTGCTATCACCGGCGGAACCGACGCGCAGGGTGAATGTGCGGTTCGCCTGAAGAATGCCGAAGGGCGAGAAGTGCTGGGTCAGGGTGCTCACCCGGACATTATCGTTGCCAGCGCCAAGGCCTATATCAATGCGTTGAATAAGATTGCCAGCATCGCCAAGCGTACGCGTGGCGATGTCTGAGATTTGTTATTGCTTCAAAAACAGGAGAACTGAAACTCATGGGTAAGACGTTAGCGGAAAAGATTTTTGATGCCCATCTCAAAGATGAGCCGTTCGAGGGGACCAAGGTCTTAAGCCTCGACCGGGTCCTCTGCCACGAGATCACCACCCCGGTGGCGATCGCCGATCTGGAGTGGCGGGGGAAGGACCGGGTGTTTGATAAGGACAAAATCAAGGTGGTTATTGATCATGTGACCCCGGCCAAGGATAGCAAGACAGCAACCCAGGCGTTGATTCTGCGCGAGTGGGCGCGTCGTCACGATATCCCCGATTTCTTCGATGTCGGCCGTAACGGCGTCTGCCATGCCATCTTCCCGGAGAAGGGCTACATCCGTCCCGGTTTCACCGTCATCATGGGTGACAGTCACACCTGTACCCACGGAGCCTTCGGTGCTTTCGCTGCCGGTGTCGGGACCACTGATTTGGAGGTCGGTATTCTCAAGGGGGTCTGCTCCTTCCGTGAGCCGAAATCTCTTCGCGTCAACCTGAACGGTTCGCTACCGCAAGGCGTTTTCGCCAAGGACGTCATTCTCTACGTCATTGGTCAACTCGGTGTGAATGGTGCTACCGATCGGGTCATCGAGTTCCGTGGGCCGATCGTTGACCAGATGAGCATGGAAGCGCGCATGACCTTGTGCAACATGGCGATTGAAGCGGGCGGTACTTCAGGTGTTTGCATGCCGGACATGACCACTGTTGAGTACCTCTGGCCGTTCATTCAGGACGAGTTTGCCAGCAAGGAAGCAGCACTGGAAGAATACAGCAAGTGGATCTCTGACGACGACGCCAGTTACGACAAGGTTGTCGACATCGATGTCTCCAGCATGGAGCCGATGGTCACTTTCGACTACAAACCGGACTGCGTCAAAACAGTGCCGGAAATGGCTGGCACCAAAGTCGATCAGATTTATATCGGCAGTTGCACCAACGGTCGGATCGAGGACCTGCGCGAAGCGGCTGCGGTCCTCAAAGGCAAGACAGTTGCTGATTCGGTGCGGGGTATCGTTTCCCCGGCGACACCGAAAATTTTCCAGGAAGCCTTGGCCGAAGGAATTATCCAGGTTTTCATGGATGCGGGGTTCTGCGTCACCAACCCGACCTGCGGCGCCTGTCTCGGCATGAGCAACGGCGTGCTGGCTGAGGGCGAAGTCTGCGCCTCGACGACCAACCGTAACTTCAGCGGTCGGATGGGCAAGGGCGGCATGGTTCACTTGATGAGCCCGGCCACCGCTGCGGCAACTGCAATCACTGGCGTCATCACCGACGCCCGTACGTTGTAATCGGAACGAGGAGAATAAACGATGCAGAAGAAATTTGGTGGATCGGCAATCTTTCTCGACCGGTCCGACATCAATACCGATGAAATTATCCCGGCCAAGTACCTCACTGAGGTGACTAAGGAGGCCCTGAAACCCTACATTTTGGAAGACCTGATGCTGGAAGGTTTCGACCCGAAAGGGGAGATACTGGCGAAGGCGACCGTTGTGGTCTCGCGCGAAAACTTCGGTTGCGGCTCCTCCCGCGAGCATGCTCCCTGGGTCTTCGAGGTCAACGACGTTCACACCGTTATTGCCGAAAGTTACGCCCGCATTTTCCGCCAGAACATGTTCAATGGTGGCATGCTGGCAATCGAACTACCGAAGGCTGATATCGATCAGCTGATGGCGCTGCAACAGCAGGGCGAAGTCGAAATCGCCGTCGATCTGAAGGCCCAAACCGTCACAGCCAAAGCTGGCAGTGAAGAGAAAAGCTTCAGCTTCGAAATCAGCAAGTTCGACAAGGCGCTGGTCGAATCCGGCGGTTGGGTCGAGTTTGCCGACGCGCGTTATTGATTGACGGCAATAGCTTTTTTTGTCATGAAAAGCCGGTGATTTATTTCATCGGCTTTTCTTTTTTGTGATGACGCCAGTAATATCGAGTCGGGTGGGAGGAGTTTATGTCGCTTTACAATATTTACACAATCTGCTTCTTGGTTTCGCTGCTTCTTGGAGCAGTTTGGTCATTCCTGGATAAAAATAAACCATCGAAAATTTTAGAGTTTATCGCCAAGTGGCTGGCCCGGTCATTAGTCCTGTTTGTTCTGCTGGTTATTATTGTAGGTTTTTTTGCTCTCGTTTCTGCCGGCTTGTCTGCTAAGTCCTGACGGGTTGCATTTCGATTTTACGATCCTGCACATTTCCACTCTTGTTACGTTGCAATCTCATTAGTCTCTGATATAGACTAGCGGTGCCTGGATGGTTTGTCCTGTGTGGACTCGTTTTGTCTTTATTATATTTCTACTCCGAAGGAGGTTTTATGAAGCGTTTCGCTCTGTTTGCTCTTTTCGTTCTTGTGGCTGCTGTTTTGACCAGCTGTGGACTTTATAATTCGAAGATGGCCTCCGATCCGGCAGACGTTGAGACCGTTGCTGTTGTGGAAGACGCAGCAACAGAGCAGGCCGAGGAAACTGCCGAGCCGGTCGTCGCTGCAACCGAAGAGGTCGTCGAGGAAGCGAAACCGGCGGAGCCGCAAATTTTTGAACCAGGCTCATTTGAAAGCCCAGACCGTTGTAAAAACTGTCACCGTGATATTTACAATGACTGGAAAGAGTCGATGCACGCACACGCCTGGACAGAAAAGTGGTATCAGCAGGATTTCATGATGGCGCATCATGAAACCGATGGCGCAACCGATTTGCTCTGTGGTGCCTGCCATGCGCCGATCGCCGCCCGTACCGGACAGCTGCCTCCTGCTGACGGCAGCATGTTTGACGAGACCGCCAAGCGCGGCATCTCCTGCGATTTCTGTCACACCGTCACCGGGCTCGACCAGATGTATAACATGGGACACGTTTCTGAGCCGGGCAACGAGAAAAAGGGTCCACGCGGCGATGGTCGTTCGCTCTATCACGGCGTCAAGTTCAACGAAAATCACACCAAGGCTGACTTTTGCGGATCCTGCCACATGGTCATCCACCCGGCCAACGGGACCCACATTATCGATACCTGGCAGGATTGGAAAACCAACTGGTATGGCGAGCAGAATATCACCTGTCAGGATTGCCACATGACGCCGACTCCGGGAGTGCAGGAGACTCCGGGGCGGGCAGCATTGCTCGGCAAGTGGCGCGACAACATGCCGTACCATGGTTTTGTTGGTGCCAGTTCCTATGTGCAGGACGCGATGGGCAACAAGAAGCAAGCCGAGATGGCGCGTGAGTACCTGAAGTCTGCGGCGGAAATGAAGTTGGCCGAGACCGTTGCCGGCGACGGTAACCTCGCCCTGACGGTCGAGGTTCACAATGTTGGAGCCGGGCACAAAATCCCGACCGGAACAACCTATATTCGCATCATGTGGCTGGAAGTCATCGTGACCGATGCGACTGGCAAAGTTGTTTACAGCTCCGGCCTTGTTGATGAGAAAAACCATGTCGATCCTGATGCCGTTTTCTTCCGCGTTCAGTTCCGCGATGCTGATGGCAACTTGACCGGTAAAAGCTGGCGGGCTCAGGGGATCGGGTATGATCGCCGCATTCCAGCCAAGGGGATGGATAGCGAGACTTACCAGATCGCTCTTCCTGCGAAAGGTGAGTATCAGGTGAGCACACGGCTGATGTACCGCTCATTCACCCAGGCAACGCTGGACGAAGCTGCTGAGCGGACCGGTGAGGAGTATCCTCCGGTTGAAAGTGTCGAGATGGCAGCCGCGCAGACCAGGGTTGTCTTCTGATTCGATTTTGCAAAGATAAAATTTAATTCGGCCGGGCTCTTTTGAGTCCGGCTTTTTTCATTGTCGACGATACCGGCGAAACAAAAAATTTGACAAAAAAACAGCCCCTTCCTATAGTCTTGTTCGCCTGAGTCGGGGGCGGTTCCGGCGCAACAAAATCGGTTGTGAGCAAACTGAAAAGCGGTTTGTTTTTATAAATATTTATCAGGAGAGATGAGAATGGGAGCGACCTACAAAGTAGCAGTTCTGCCCGGTGACGGTATCGGGCCTGAAGTTATGGCCGAAGCACTCAAGGTGCTCGATGCCATCGAAAAAAAATACGATGTCAGCTTCGAGCGGACGACCGCAAATGTCGGTGGCGCTGGTATCGATAACGAAGGCAAGGCGCTGCCCGACAGCACTGTTGAAATCTGTAAAGCATCCGACGCCATCCTGTTCGGTAGCGTTGGTGGGCCCAAGTGGGAAAGCCTGCCGCCGGATGAGCAACCGGAGCGCGGCGCGCTACTGCCGCTGCGTAAAATCTTCGGCCTGTTCTGCAACCTGCGGCCGGCGATCATTTTTCCGGCCCTGACTGGTGCGTCCAGCCTGAAGGAAGAAGTTATTGAGGGCGGGTTCGACCTGCTGGTCGTGCGTGAGCTGACCGGTGGCATCTACTTCGCTGAGCCTAAGGGTATCGAAGGCGAAGGTGCTGCCCGTACCGGTTTCGACACCATGAAGTATTCTGACGCCGAAGTTGAGCGCATCACTCACGTTGCTTTTGAGGCGGCCCGCAAACGCGGCAAGAAGGTTTGTTCCATCGACAAGGCGAACGTGCTGTCGACTTCGGTGCTCTGGCGCGAAGTGGTTGAGCGCGTTGCCAAAGAGTACCCGGATGTTGAGTTGTCCCACATGTACGTTGACAACGCTGCCATGCAGTTGGTCAAGTGGCCGAAGCAGTTCGACGTGATGCTTTGTGGCAACATGTTCGGTGATATCATCTCCGACGAGGCGGCCATGCTGACCGGCTCTCTCGGCATGCTGCCATCTGCGTCGCTGGCGGAAGGTTCCTTCGGCATGTACGAGCCGTCCGGTGGCAGCGCCCCGGATATCGCTGGTCAGGGTATCGCCAACCCGATCGCCCAGATCCTCTCGGCATCGATGATGCTGCGTTACTCCTTCGGCATGATCGAAGCGGCAGACGCCATCGACGCTGCTGTTGAGAAAACCCTGAACGACGGCTATCGTACCGGTGATATCTACCAGGGGACTGCTAGTGAGAAGAAGGTCAACACCGCCGAAATCGGTGATGCCATTATCGCTCGCCTGTAAATAGTCAAATAGGCCGAGCGGAAAATTCGTTCGATTTTTACCTGAGGCAGGGGGCGGTTACCGCCCCCTGTTTTGTTTTGCTGAAACGTGCCTTATGCCAACAGCGGAAAAAACATATCCCGGTGTTTACTGCGACGGCGACAGCTGGCTGCATCGGTTCGATGCGCGCTTGAAGCTGCTGCTGTTGTTGGTTGTGGTAGTCAGCCTGTTTTCAGCCAGTTCCGGCTGGCGCCTGTTGCCGCTGCTGCTGCTCTGGTTACTGGCGGCACGCGGCTGCTCTCGGGGGTGGCGGAATGGTTTGCGTGTGGTCGCTATGCTGCGCTGGTTGTTGCTGTTCACGCTGCTGATGCATCTTTTCTTTACCCCCGGTCGTACCCTGTTCGGCACCAGTTGGTTGTCTCTGGATGGTTTGCTGCGAGGTTTACTGATCGACGGTCAACTGTTACTGGCGGTATTATTTTCCATGCTGCTGGCGTGGACTACCCGGCCGGAACGATTGGCCTGGGCGTTGACCTCTTTACTGTCTCCGCTGCAACGTTTGCGCGTGCCGGTGCGTGAAGCTGGTGGTATGCTGGTTCTGGTCCTGCAATTTTTTCCGTTGATCCGTGAAGAAGTTGCCGTTTTGCAGCCCGAGGCGCCAGCGGAAAAAGGTTTGGCGGGGATAAAAGCGCGGGCAGGGCTGGTTGCGCCGCTGTTGTTGCGCCTTGTCGACCGGGCCGATCAATTGGCTGTCGAGATGACTGCGACTGAAAACAATCAGCCGGGTGTCTCGGTTCATGATCGTCGACTGACCCGTTTTGACTGGTTGCTGTTCGCCGCAGGGGCCATTTTTCTTATTGTGCTTTGGACGCTGTAATATGGCAAGAATCAAGCTGACGATAGAATATGATGGCACCGACTATGTCGGCTGGCAGGTGCAACCGAATGGAGTTTCTGTGCAGCAGCAGGTCGAATCGGCTTTGCAGCAACTGCTCGGTAGTCCTGTTCGCGTGCACTCATCCGGTCGCACCGATGCCGGAGTACATGCTCTGGGTATGGTCTGTCATCTCGATACGCAGCGAGACTTGCCGCTGTCAGCCTGGCGGGATGGGCTGAACCGGTTCCTGCCCATAGCGATCGCTGTTCGCCAGGCAGAGTTTGCCGCCGATGATTTTCATGCCCGCTATTCGGCCAAGGGTAAACGTTATCGTTACACTTTGTTGCGCGATGATGTACGTTCGCCGTTGCAACGCCGGACCAGTTGGCAGGTTCGGCAATCTCTCGATCTTCAGTTGATGACGTTGGCGGCGCAGACGTTTGTCGGTGTCCATGATTTCGCCGCCTTTCGCACCAGTGGTTGTGCTGCAGAGACAACGCAGCGGGAAGTTTTTGCTGTTGAGATGATCGAAGAGGGCAGGCTGTTGCATATCGATATCAGCGGTTCCGGTTTTTTGAAGAACATGGTGCGCATGATGGTCGGTACCCTGGTCGAGGTCGGGCGCGGTAAGCGGCCGCCGGAAGACGTGGCTAAGTTGTTGAAAAACGACCGACAAATCAAGCCTGCCCTGACGGCTCCGGCACAGGGATTGTGTCTGCTTGAGGTGTGGTATTAAGCGCTTGAAATAGTGTTGAAATTTTCTGCGATTCAGGCTGCAGAATTCCCTTGACAGCAGCAGGTCTTTCGGATAGGTTTACCGCTTTGTGAGCCCCACAACCCCTAAAGTACGTAAAATCTGGAGAGGAACGCGATGAGCACTCAAATCGCTAAAGAGCAAGATATTAACAGAGAATGGTATGTAGTCGACCTGGAGGACGTAGTTCTCGGTCGTGCTGCAACTGAGATTGCCCGTGTTCTGCGTGGCAAGCATAAGCCGATTTACTCCCCGAGTGTTGACACTGGTGATTTCGTTGTTGTGCTGAATGCCGACAAAGTCAAACTGACCGGCAACAAGCTGGCTGACAAGAAATACTACCATCACACTGGCTACCCAGGCGGTATCCGTGAGATCAACGCTGAGAAGCTGCTGGCCAAGAAGCCTGAAATGGTTCTGCAGTCCGCAGTCAAGGGAATGCTGCCCAAGAATCCCCTGGGTCGCAAGATGTTTAAGAAACTCAAGGTCTACGCCGGTGGCGAACATCCTCATGCCGCCCAGCAGCCTAAAGAACTGAAGATTTAGGAGATAGCTAGATGGCTGAGCAGAAGTTTTACGCAACTGGTAAAAAGAAAACCTCGATTGCCCGCGTCTGGATGAAGCCGGGTAATGGTGAGATTGTTGTCAACAAGCGCAGCATCGATGAGTACTTCGGTCGCGCAACCTCGAAGATGGTGGTTCGCCAACCGCTCGAGCTGACCGACAACGTGGGCAAGTACGACATTTACGTCAACGTTTGTGGCGGTGGTGCTTCCGGTCAGGCTGGTGCGATCAAGCACGGCATTACTCGTGCCCTGCTCGAGATCGACCCTGAGCTGCGCGGTACCTTGAAAAAAGCTGGTTTCATTACCCGCGACAGCCGCGTCAAGGAACGTAAAAAATACGGTCGCCGCGGTGCACGCCGGAGCTTCCAGTTCTCCAAACGTTAAACGCGACGGACTGTTTCGACAGTCGCATTGTTCGATCAAAGAGGGAAGCCGTTACCGGTTTCCCTCTTTTTTTATCTGTTGTCGACAATGTTCTTTGCTGGCGTTATTATGCCTATCACTTTTTCTGTAAATCCCTTTTTGACATAGACAGGAGGCAGCTATGTTGAGGGTTGCTGTAGTTGGTGCCAGTGGTTACACCGGCGTTGAGTTGATCCGGCTGCTGGTCGGTCATCCTGAAATTGAAATATCCTCTGTTACCTCCCGGCAGCACGAGGGTTTGCTGATCAGCCAAGTGTTCCCTTCTCTGGCCGGGTTCTGCGATCTGATCTGCGAGCCGGTCGATATTGCTGCAATTGCAGCCAAGTCCGATCTGGTGTTCACCGCGTTGCCGCATAAGTCGGCGATGGAAGTTATTCCCGGATTTCTCGAGGCGGGTTGCAAAGTTGTGGACCTGTCGGCCGATTACCGGCTGAAGGATCAGGCAGTTTACGAGCAGTGGTACCAGGAACACAGTAGCCCGGAGTTGCTCGCTGAGGCTGTTTATGGCCTGCCGGAGCTTTTCCGTTCCGAGCTGGCAGGTGCGCGACTCGTGGCGAATCCTGGCTGTTATCCGACCAGTGTCGCTCTTGGCCTGGCGCCTTTGCTGAAAAACGATCTGATCGACCCGGCAACCTTGATCATCGACAGTAAGTCGGGCACGAGTGGCGCCGGGCGTTCTGCCAAGCAGGGCAGTCTTTACTGTGAGGTCAATGAAGGGTTTAAGGCCTACGGTGTTGCTGCCCATCGGCACACTCCCGAGATCGAGCAGACTCTTTCGACCTTGGCTGGATGTGATGTCGCTGTGAACTTCACCCCGCATCTGCTGCCGATCAACCGCGGCATCCTCTCCACCATGTACGCGACACTGCGTAAAGATCAAACGAGCGAGGACTTGATCAACCTCTACCGGCAGACTTACGCCGACGAGCATTTCGTGCGGGTCACGCCAGGTGGTGAGCTACCAAATGTCGCTTATGTTCGCGGGACTAACTTCTGTGATGTCGGCTTGGTCAGTGATCAGCGTACCGGGCGGGTGGTCGTGGTTTCGGCCATCGATAACTTGGTGAAAGGTGCTGCCGGGCAGGCTATTCAGAATATGAACCTGATCTGTGGTTTTACGGAGCAGCTTGGACTGGGAATCGTGCCGCTTTTCCCCTAGTGTTTTTTAACGAATAATCGTAATATTATCAGTTAATTTTATTCGTGTACGAAAAGCGGAGGAACCCCTATGCTGACTAGCGGCCATACTGTTGGCGACTACCGGATTGTCAAGCCGCTCGAAGAAAATCAGCTTTTCACCACCTATCAGGTGACCGGCCCGGTTGTCGAGACGGCCAAGCTGTTGCTGCTCGATGTTGAGCAGCTGGTTGATAAAAAGTCGCGCCAAGCTTTTATTGCCCAGGCGCAGCGTCTCTGTGGTCAGTCATTTCCCGGTATCTGCAGCCTGCTGGCAGCTGACAGCAATGATGAATACAGTTACTGTGTTTATCCGCTGGCAAAAGGCACCTCTGTAAACGAGTGGCTGGAAAAAGGTTTTTCGCTTCGCGAGTCTCTGGAGCTGGTGCGGGCGACCGCCAATTCGCTCAGCCCGGCGCACGAATCGGGTCTCTGGCATGGTGCGCTCTCACCGGCAACCATCCTTCTTGATCAGCAAGGTGTTTATTTAGACCAGTTTGCCCTTGCCAGCCTGCTGCAGCTTGATTTCAACTCGGGGATAGATCCCCGCTACAGCAGCCCGGAGTTGGTGCGCGGTGAGCCGTTGAGCCCTGCGGCGGATCTTTATAGCCTGGGAATCCTGCTTTGTCGGCTGCTGACAGGCAGTGAGCCGTTTGTTGGTGACGAGCCCTTTGCGACTGCCATGTTGCACCTGCAGCAGCAGGCAGAGCCGTTGCCGACAGAGTTGGCCTTGCTGCAGCCGTTACTTGATAACCTGCTGCTGCCGGTTCCCGGAGATCGCTGGAATGCCGATCGACTGATCGCTGAAATTGATCAATTGCTGCAACTGCCGGAAATCGATCTTCTTTCTTGCCCGCAGCCTGCGACCGAGAATGAATCGGTCGAGCAACCAGCAGAGGACAAAGATTTGCTGGCGCCGCAGGAGGAGATCGAGCAGACAGTGATTGAAGCGGTCTCCGAACAGTCGGATATGGCCGCCCGGATAGAACAGCGCCTGCAGCAAAGGGCCGAGGCATTGCAGCAAAGCGCAGATTTGACGCCTGACAATAAACGGGCCAGCAGCGCACGGATGTCAGCTATCGGCCAACAAAGTTATCGGAAGTCGCAAAATATGAATTCATATCAGACGCAGAAAACTGGCGGTCTCAGCCGATTTGTCCTGCTCGTTGCTCTTGGTATTGCAGTTGGAGTTGCGATCTATCTGCTGCTCTTCTCTCCGCAGAATAAACAGGCACAAGTAGATGGTGCCGAGCAACAGGCGTTGCTGGATGGTTTACAGCAGGGTAGCCTACAGCTTGCCGTTGGCGATACCACCACTGCAGAGCAGACCTTTGTCGCTCTCGCGCAGGACTATCCCATGGCTCCGCAGCCTTATAACAATCTGGCTGCGATCGCTGCTTCGAGTGGAAACCTGGAGCAGGCTCGCGAATTGTTGGAGCGGGCGATGGCGACGGACCAGGCGTATGCCACTGTTTACCGCAACCTGGGAACGGTTTATTCCGAAATGGCACGCGATTCCTATGGTCGTGCACTGCAGTTGGAAAAAGGCGAGCAGGTCGTCAGCCTGCAGCTGTTCGGTGGTGATCAGCTGATGACATTCAATGCAACTGCAACAACGACGGAAAAGGGAGAGCCGGCAGAAGAATCTCAAATTGTCGCAGCTGTTAAGCCCGAGGTTGTGCCACCGGCACCGGTGGTTGATGAACAATCTTCTGCTGTTACCGAGGTTCCAGAAGAAGAACCGGAACCGGTAGTTGAACAGGCTGAAACCGTTGTTGTCGAATCGATTGATGTTGCCGCAGAAGAGGTTGTGGCCGTATCGCGAGAGTCTGCTGAGGAGTTTCTTCAGCGTTGGGCGCTGGCCTGGTCGAATCAGGATGTTTCCTCCTATCTGGCTTTTTACTCCGACCAATTTTTACCCTCTTCCGGTATCGGCCTGGAGGAGTGGGAGCTGCAACGGCAGACGCGCCTGACTCGACCGAAGACGATTGAAGTGACCCTGAGCGATTTTTCTCTGCTCCGTGAGAGCGGCGATCAACAGCAGATTGAAGTGACCCAGGAGTATCGCAGCGATCGTTATCAGGATCGGACACGTAAGCGTTTTGACCTGGTACAGACTGAAGACAGCTGGTTGATTGTCCGTGAACGATCTCTGGGGAGAGCGCGTTAATGATCAAGCGGTTTTCCATCACGCTTCTGATTCTTATCTTACTCGGTTTTACCGGGGTGAAGGTTGGTGCGCTTTGGTCGGACAAGTCCCTGCCGCCGGATGAGTCTGTTGAGCTTCCTGTCGTCAGCGTCGTCGATGAGCAGCAACGCTGGATCGATTCACTAGATGCACAGCAAGGAGCTCTGCTGCAGCGCCTCGAGAGTCGCTTGCAGCGCAACCAGGATGATTTTGAGGCCAGATTGTTGAAAGCGCTGCTGTATTTCCAGACCGGTCGGCTGGAAACGGCGATCAGCGAGTTACAACAGTTGACCGAAAATGCTCCGAAGTTTCAGCTTGCTCACCTGGTTCTGGGTGACCTGCTGCTGGCCCGCTTCGATCAGGTTGGGTCGATCGGCGCAAGTTCGCTGTTACAGGACATCGGCAGCGATAAGGAAGCACGTATTGAACAATTGCGCCGTGAAGCTCGTGCCCGCTTGAAAGGCTATCTTTCCCTTGTCCAGGGGGTTGAGGTTCCATCGGCTCTTTTGACCTTAAGCAATCAGACCGAATATGCGCTGGTTGTCGATAAAAGCCGGAACCGTCTTTATATCTATCGCAACATAGGTCCCGGGCTGCCGCCGGAACTGGTGGATGATTTCTACATTGTGCTGGGGAAAAAGAGTGGTGACAAGTATCACGAAGGCGACCTGCGAACACCGAACGGGGTCTATTTTGTCACCAGCTACCTGCCGGATGAAAAGTTGCCGCCGCTTTATGGGAGCGGAGCTTTTCCGGTCAATTATCCGAACGAGTTTGACCGACGCCTGCGCAAGACCGGCAACGGCATCTGGTTGCACGGCACCGACAAATCCCTTTACAGCCGGCCGCCCCTCGACAGTGAAGGCTGTGTGGTGTTGACCAACGAAGAGTTCACCCGCATCGAGCAATATGTCGAAATCGGCCGGACGCCAGTGATTATCAGCGAAGAGGTGCAGTGGTGTGACAGCCGCGAGTGGCTTGATCTCAATATCGAAATCCAGGCGACCCTTGAGCGTTGGCGGCAGAGCTGGGAGGAGACGGATATCGAGAACTACCTGTCCATGTATTCCGATTCCTTCTGGACTGGTCATCATGACATCGATAGTTGGCAACGCTATAAAAGACAGGTTTTTGCCGGGAAAACCTTTCAGAAAATTGATTTGAGCGATATTTCTCTGCTCGGCTATCCGAAAGTGGCTGATGCCAAACCGATGGTAGTGGCCAACTTTCGGCAAGGCTATCGCTCCAATAATTACAACGGTGAAATGCGAAAGCGATTGTATATGATTAAGGACCAGGGGCGCTGGAAGGTACTTTACGAAGGTCGCCAGTAGGGTCCAACGAGGAGGAGTGTGATATGCGTAGCCCGATGTTATTGGTTGTCCTGGCTTTGTTGTTTGCCACAGGCAACAGCAGCGCAGCCAGTTTTAACATCCGCAATGATGGCACGGTTCTGGACCGTGAAAGTGGCCTGATCTGGCAGCAGCAGAGTTCGGAGAAGATGCCCTGGCTGGAAGCAGTCCGCTACTGCAACCAGCTGGAACTGGCCGATTCACGGGGCTGGCGTCTGCCCTTTCGTGACGAGTTGGTATCGCTGGTCAACAACGTCGGTGCTGGACAGTATCTCGATAATTCTGCTTTTGCTGATATGGCTGCCGAAGTCTACTGGTCCCTCAGCCGCGAGGAGCAGCAGCCGGACCAGGTCTGGGGTGTCAGCTTTGCCGACGGCAAGGCCTACATGTTTGATCGTCACGATTTCAGCTTCAGTGCCCGTTGCCTGATTGAAACGGCCGAAGCAGTCTATCTGCCGTTACTCAATAAGTGGCGGGGGGCCTGGTCGGCGCAGGATGTCGAAGGTTATCTTTCCTGTTACGGCCAGGAGTTTGCTCCAGAAAAAGGGACGCGGGAAGAATGGGCCGAACAACGTCGTAACCGCCTGCTGAAACCGAAGTCGATCGAGGTGACGGTATCGAATATCAAGGTGCTGTCGGAGCAAGGCAACCGGGCAGAGATCCGTTTCCGCCAGAGATACAAGTCGGACAATTATGCCGATGAAGTTGTCAAGGTGCTGACTCTCGGACTCGAGCGGGGCGAACTGGTGATTGTTGCTGAGCGGACCATCTCGAAAGTGAAATAGTTTTTTCTGCAGAAATGCTGACGAAAGGCTGGATCCCGTGGGATTCAGCCTTTTTTTGTGCTCTGGCTCTGTTGCTGCTGTAGCTCCGGTGACCAGCCGACGCAGGTGTTGCGCCCCAGTTTTTTGGCTGCGTAGAGCGCCGTGTCAGCGAGGTTCATCAAATCGTAGATGTCACTGCTGTCACCGGGGAAGTGAGAAATGCCGATAGAAATTGTCAGGCGCTGGCCTGGTTGGCTCTGGTCGGCCCCGGGGAAGAACTCTTTTTCAATGCAGACACGCAGCTTCTCGGCGACCGAAAGGCTGCTTTCTTTATCGCTTTTCGGTAGTAGCAGGACAAATTCTTCACCACCGAAACGTGCGACCAGGTCGACGCCGCGGGTGTTCTGCATCAGCAGCGTGGCAACCTTTTTCAGCACGATGTCGCCCTTCAGGTGACCATGAAAATCGTTGTAGCGTTTGAAATGATCGATGTCGATCATCAGGATGCTGAAGGGGTTGTGCTGGCGGCGTGACTGGGCCAGTTCTCGTAAGAGGAATTCCTGGAACTGGCGTCGGTTGGCCAAGCCGGTCAACTCGTCTGTTGCTGAGAGAGTTTTGGTTTTTTCGTACAGACGGGCGTTTTCGATGGCGATCGCGGCCTGACTGGCAATCGCCTGGGCAATCTGTTGTGAGGTGCTGCTGAACCCGTTGACTTCATTCTGGTGCAGATTCAGGACGCCGATCAGGCGATTCTGCACTGTCAGTGGCACCGAAAGCAGTGAGCCGGAGCTGATAACCTCATTGCCGTACAGCGGCTTGTTCGCTTCCTTGTCGATGTCAGCTATATAACAGGTTTGCTGCTGTAGGGCGGCGCGGCCTGCATGCCCCTCTCCCAGTTCGGCACGAATCGATTTCAGGTCGATGCCGTACAGCCCCTGTATTTTGACTGCCGTCAGCTTGTCGTCTGCCGGTTTGAAAATATAGAGCACGCAGAGGGAGCAATCGAGCGTGTCTTTCAACGCCTGGATAATGCGTTCGTAGAGCAACTGTTGATCAAGAGATGAGACCAGCGATTGGGCAATCTTGAACAAGCCGGAAAACTGCTGGTTCTGCTCTTTCAGGCTGACAGAGCGGCTCTCCAGCTCAAGGTTACTTTTCCGCAGGTGACGGTTGTGTTCTTTGAGTTCCTCATGTTGTTTAAGCTGCTCGTTCAGATCGGTAATCTGCTGTTTTTGTCCACTGATACGGTCGAGCAGGTGGTTGCAGGCGTGGCAGAGCATGGTCAACTGTGAATGGTTATGCTTTTCAATCGGCACCCGGTAGTCGTCGTCACCTTGACTGACTTTTTCATGGGTTGTGACAAGTGCCTGCAACGGGCTGAAAAGGCGGATCAACAGAGAGCGGAACAGGGTGATGCAGACCAATAAACTGAGGCCGATGATTGCCAATAAATAGATACGGTGCTTGCTGATCAACAGGTCGATGGCCGAAAGCGATTGACTGGTTGCCAGCAGGAAGACACTGTCGTGACCGAGCGGGAGTGCCGTGTAGTTGATCAAGGTTGCCTGCGGATATTCGCTGAACGCTGCGTGGGACGTGCCGGAAAGGATTTTGTTCAGAATCGGTTCCGAGAGTGCCGGTAACTCGATCTCTGTACCACTGCTTTTTGCCAGTAACCGCCCTTGGCGATCAAGCAGCATAAAGTTCCCCTCATACCGCTCGGCCAGTAAGTCGAGATGTTGTGAGTCTAATGGGTGTTGAAGAAAGAGAAAAAAGTTTTCCGTTAACCGCCTGGCCGCTGCCAGCATCAAACCTTGACCGGGGGCCGGCAGAACGCTGATATAGGTGGAGTGGTTGTGCAGGCTTTTCTCCAGCAGAATGCGTTGGCTTTGTGGCAGGTCGGGATCATCAAAACGGATCAGGCTGACGTGAAAATGTTGATCGTATGGCGCCAGAGCTTTTTCGATGATTGTGGAGGCCTCTTGCGGAGGTTCGATCTGCGCTTCGCTGTTGAAAACGAGCAGGTGCTCAATGTTTTTAAAATCTGCGTAGGCCTGCTGCTGAATATGTTGCAGTCGTTGTTTGCTGATGTCGATCAGGCCGCCATGCAACAGCATGCTGGAACCGAAAGATATTGCCATCGCCAGTGTCAACAGGAGCAGGATGTAGGGCAGCAGCACCTTCTTCAATAAAGAAAGATTCGCGTAGCGGATTTTTTCAAACACGATATCTCTCCATTACAGCTGGTTTGTTTTGACCAGTTCCACGAAAGCTTTTGCCACTTCCGGATCAAACTGAGTCCCGCTGTTGGCTTCAATCTCGCTGATTGCAACACTGGTCGGCATGGCGTTGCGGTAAGGGCGATCTGATGTCATGGCGTCGAAGCTGTCCGCAACCGCCAGAATGCGCGATTCCAGCAGGAGGTGCTGGCCAGTGATACCGAGTGGGTAACCGCTGCCATCGAAGCGTTCGTGATGCTGACCGATAACTTCCCGCACCCGCGCCATGAAATGGATTGGTTCAAGGATCCGCATGCCGATCAGGGGGTGCTGACGGAGACGGTCGACATCATCCAGTGACAGGGTTTCGACTTTGTGCAGCAAGGAATCATCGATGCCGATCTTGCCGATATCGTGCAGAATTGCGGCCTGTTCCAGGTCGCGGAAGGCGCTTTCGTTCAGGTTGAGCTTATGGGCGAGGGCAACCGAGTAGCGGGTGACCCGTTCTGAATGGCCGCGGGTGTAAGGATCGCTCGCTTCGATGGCAGAAACCAAGGCCTGAACCGTGCTTAAATAAGTACTCTGCTGCTCTTCGTAAAGGCGGGCGTTTTTGATTGCGACGCTCGCCTGTGCAGCAATCGTCGAGAGAATTTCAAGATCCTCTTCATAGAAAAGAGATTCATCCCTCCGGTTGGCGATGGTGATGGTGCCGATGACCTCATCCTGGGTAAACAGCGGCGCACAGATGACAGTGTCGCGAGCGAAGCCGAGCTTACTCATACGGGAGAACTCGCGTGCGTCCTCGATCCGTTTGATCAGCAGCGGTTCGCGATTTTCGATCACCCAGTGAGAGACACCTCCCTGGATCAGCTTGATACTCATTTCCGGGTCGAAGAAGCCGATCGGAACGCCGATGACATCTCCGATGCGCAGAGTGTTGTTGACTTTGTCGTAAAGCAGGATGTAGCCAACGTCTGCGTGCAGTGATTCCAGTGCCTTTTCCAGTAGCAGGTGAAACAGGTTTTTTAGTTCCATGGTCGAATTAATGACCAGTCCCATTTCGTACAGAGTTGACAGCCGGTTGACCGCTTTGGCCAGGGTTGTGTTGCGGTCTTCGAGGTTGGCTGCCAGGTCTGAGATGCGGAAGTTGGCGTCCTCGACTTCGTGGACCCGCTCTTCAAGTGTACTGTTCAGGTTTTCTATCTCGTTGAGGCGCTCTTCCAGTGTCATATGCATGCTGTCGATTTTGTCTTTATGCCGTAATTTTTCCTGATCGGCAGCGCGTTCTCGTTCAGACAAGACTGTAGTATTCAGCAGATGCTTCAACCCCTCAACCATCCGGTTGAATTTGTTGGAGAGAAGTGCCATTTCGCGCGAACTGTGGATGCTGGTTGAGGCAGCGTCAAAGTTACCCTGTTCCAAGTGGGTCATGGCGGCAGTCAGTTTGCGGATAGGAGTGTCGACATAATAGAGAACGAATCCGACCAAGCAGATGATCATGACCAGCAGCAAAGAGACAGACGTGAAAAAGCTGGCTTGCTTCCCCTGTTGCTGTAACGACAGCAGGGATTCGAGGCCGAGGTGGGCGCTGAAAATTCCGAGCAGCTCCTTCTCGGCTGGATGGCACTGCCTGCATTCGGCAGTGTTGCGAATCGGCAGGGTGGTGACGAAGTGAGTTCCATCGGTTTCTGCCAGCCCGAAATCGCTGGGATTGTTGCGGAAAGTTATCAGGTCGATGACAGGAACAGTGCGGCCTATCTCGGTTTCGTTGGCGGAGAAAAGGATGCGCCCGCTCTGGTCGAAAATTCGCGGCTCATGGACGGTTGGCTCTGTGGCTATTTTCTGTAACGCCACAATGACATCCTGGTTCCGTCCGGAGAGCATGGCGCTGGTCAGGCTGTTATGGATAGTGCGCGCCAGAATGCGGCTGTTCTGGCCTACCATCTGTTTGACCATCAAACTCTGGGTCTGCACATTATGCCAGGTTGCGACGGTTACGGCAGCAATAGTGATCAGGATCGTGATCCCGAGGATTTTGATTTTAAGCGAATTCATAAAGGCAGTGACAATCCAAAATCAAACAACTGGAAGGGAGCTATAAGCAACATTATAAGTGTTGATAATACGTTATTTATATCGCAAAAAACATCATTTTTAACGCATCGTCCAAGCCAGCGGAGCTGCGACCGAAAGCGATTGACATCGGTTTTTGATTATGATTTTCTAGGTCGCTGGTTTTTAACGTTCGGATCATTAGAATGCAGCTGACAGATTTCGATTTTTTACTCCCGGAAGAGCTGATTGCTCAACAACCTGCTGCGCGGCGCGATGCGTCGCGTTTGATGTCTTTAGAGCGGCAAACCGGGCAGGTGACCTGTGGTGATTTCAGCGATTTGCCGAGTTTTTTTCGCCCCGGCGACCTGCTGGTCTTAAACGACACCCAGGTGATTCCTGCGCGACTGCTCGGGCAGAAACTGACCGGTGGCAAAATTGAGATTTTCCTCGTCCGGCGGGATATGCAGGCAGAAACCGAGGACTGGTTCTGCCTGACGAAAAGCTCGCGTGCGCCGAAGCCGGGCGCCGAGGTTTTGCTGGGTGACAAATTGCGGGCAACCGTGCTGGAAGAAGCGGAAGAGCCCTATCGCCGGGTGCGCTTTGAGTGCGATGGCGATTTTATGCAGCAGGTCGAAGCGATCGGCCATCTGCCGCTGCCGCCATACATCAAGCGTGAGGATGATCAGAACGACCGCTCCCGCTATCAGACCGTGTTCGCGCGGGAAAAAGGGGCTGTTGCAGCGCCAACCGCCGGGTTGCATTTTACCCCGGAGGTGCTCGACAAATTGCGGGCAGGTGGCGTCGAGATTCATTCGCTGACCCTGCATGTCGGCCTCGGCACCTTTTTGCCGGTGCGGGTCGATGATGTCACTGAGCACAAGATGCACAGCGAGTTTTATAACGTGCCGCAAGAAACTGCAGACGCTGTCAATAAGGCAAAACTGGAGGGGCGACGGGTCTTCGCTCTCGGTACTACCAGTGCACGGACTTTGGAAACTGCAGCGACCGATGAAGGGATGTTGCAGGCCGGTTGTGGGGAAAGTGATATTTTTATCTATCCCGGCTATCGCTTTAAAATTATCGATGCACTGATCACCAATTTTCACCTGCCGAAATCGACCCTGCTGATGCTGGTGTCGGCTTTCGCCGGGCGTGAGTTTATACTTTCAGCCTATCGTCGTGCCGTTGAAGAGCGTTTCCGCTTTTTCAGTTACGGCGATTGCATGCTGATTTATTAAAAGTGAAGGAGCGGCAGGAACTTTGTCCGCATTCAAATACGATCTTTTAAAACAGGACGAAGGCTCGCAGGCCCGGCGCGGCCGCATTACCACTGCGCGTGGTGTCATCGAGACGCCGGTGTTTATGCCGGTCGGGACTGCCGGAACGGTAAAGGGGTTGCTGCCGGAAGCGCTCAAGGAGATCGGCGCACAGATCATTCTCGGCAACACCTATCATCTCTATTTGCGTCCCGGTCACAAGCTGATCCAACAGCTCGGCGGACTGCATAAGTTCATGAACTGGGACCGGCCGATTCTGACTGATAGCGGTGGTTTTCAGGTTTTCAGTCTCGGCGAACTGCGTAAGATTACGGAAGAGGGCGCGTCTTTTCAGTCGCATATCGATGGTAGCAAACACATGCTGACGCCGGAGCTGTCGATCGAGATCCAGCAGGCGCTCGGGGCCGACATCATCATGGTGTTCGACGAATGCATCCCGCACCCGGCCGAACGCAAATACGTGGCCGACTCGACCAACCTGTCAGCGCGCTGGGCCAAACGCTGCCGCGAGGCGATGCCGGCAGGGTCAAGCGATTCGGCGCTGTTCGGGATCGTGCAGGGCGGAATGCACACAGACCTACGCAAACAGAGCGCGGAGCAGTTGCAGGAGATCGGCTTTGAGGGCTACGCTCTCGGCGGCTTGTCGGTCGGTGAAGAAACTTCACTGATGTACGAGATGATGGAATTTAGCCTGCCGCTGCTGCCAGCTGACAAGCCGCGCTACGTCATGGGCGTCGGCACACCGGAGAATTTGGTCGAAGGGGTGGCGCGCGGTTGTGATATGTTCGATTGCGTTATGCCGACGCGCAACGCCCGCAACGGCAACCTGTTCTCCAGTTTCGGCAAGATCAGCATCAAACAGGCGCAGTATCGTGATGACGAGACGCCGATCGATCCGGATTGCGATTGCTACGTTTGCCGCAATTATAGCCGGGCTTATCTGCGACATTTGTTCATGAGCAGAGAAATTCTTTCATCAGTACTTAACACGCACCACAATCTTTACTATTATCAGCAGCTCATGGCTGGAATCCGGACCGCTCTCGAAGAAGGGCGGTTTCATGAGTTCCGCGCAGAGTTTTATCGAAAAAGAAACCAATAAACGTTTTTTTAAACAATCACTGTCTTTTTTGGCACTGAACAAGCAAAGGGAGGAACCCGAATTATGGTATCTGAAGCTTACGCAATGGCAGGTGGAGCAGCTCAAGGTGGTCAGCAAGGTTACGAAGGCCTGATCATGCTGGTCGCGATGTTCGCGATTTTCTACTTCCTGTTGATCCGTCCGCAGCAGAAGCGGGCCAAGCAACACAAGGAGTTGATCGGTAATTTGAAGCAAGGTGACACCATCGTTACTGCTGGTGGTATTCACGGCAAGGTTGCTTCGGTTGAAGAGACCACCGTGACCATCGAAGTTGCCACCGGTGTAAAAATCAAGATGAACCGTTCGTCCGTCACCGAGGTCAAGCAGTAGCCTTTTGCCCGATCGGACGATACACAGAATGGTCTTTTGACCAAAGCCGACAATTGATGTCTAAAGGGAGAAACGACTCAGATGTCTAATAGTCTAAAACTCAGGGGTGGCCTGGTAGTCTTCTGCCTGCTCCTGTCACTCTTCGCCATGGCTCCGACCTTGATGCGGGATAGCCTTCCGCAGTGGTGGCTCGACACCTTTGACCCGATCCATCTCGGCCTCGATTTGCAGGGCGGGATGCATCTGGTGCTGGGAGTTGATGTCGACAAGGCGGTCGAGAGCCGGATCGATACCGTCATCGATCAGACCGAAACCCAGTTGCGCGAGAAGGACATCATCTTCAAGCGGATCGAGCGTCGTCAGGGCGACCGTATGGTCGTGTTGATTTACGATGAAGAGGAGGGTGTCAAGGTCGATAACCTGATGGCCGAGAGCTATCCTTCGCTGGAAGCGGAAACGATCACCGGTGTCGGTGGCTACATCGAAAAACACTACCGCCTGGGTGATAACGAGATCGCCAACGTCAAGGATTACGCCGTGCGCCAGGCGCTCGAAACCATGCGTAACCGGGTCGATCAGTTCGGTGTCAGTGAGCCGACCCTGCAGCGACAGAGTGGCAACCGCATCCTGATCCAGCTGCCGGGTGTTAAAGATCCGGACCGGGCGATCTCCCTGCTCGGCAAGACTGCACGTCTTGAGTTTAAAATTGTCGCGGAAGATGTCAACGTGCAGGATGCCATCGCCGGCAAGCTGACCGATGGCACGCAGCTGCTCTACGAGCGCAACACCAACCGTGCCACCGGTGCTGTCACTGAGACCCCGCTGGTGGTTTATGACAAGACGGTGTTGACCGGTGACCTGCTTTCGGACGCCAACGTTCGCATCGATACCCGTTTCAACGAGCCTTATGTTGCCATCGACTTCAACGCTGTTGGGGCCAAGCGCTTCGATCAGATTACCGCTGCCAACGTTGGCAATCGGATGGCGATCGTGTTGGACGACACGGTTTATTCTGCCCCGGTCATTCGTGAGCGGATCGCTGGTGGTAGCGCCCAGATCTCCGGTGCTTTCTCTTCGCAGGAAGCGACCGACCTGGCGATCGTGCTGCGTGCTGGCTCTCTGCCAGCACCGGTCAAGATCCTGGAAAACCGGACCGTCGGCCCGTCCCTCGGTCAGGATTCCATCGATAAAGGGATCAAGTCGATCCTGATCGGTGGCCTGCTGGTCATCGTTGCCATCGCGGTCTACTATCAACTCTCCGGTGTTGTTGCCATTACTGCGCTGGTGCTGAACCTGGTGTTCATTTCGGCGATGCTGTCGATGTTCGGCGCAACCCTGACCCTGCCCGGTCTGGCCGGTATCGTTCTCACCGTCGGTATGGCGGTTGATGCCAACGTGCTGATCTTCGAGCGTGTCCGTGAAGAGTTGCGGCTCGGCAAAGCCCCGAAGCTGGCACTGGAGGCAGGTTACGGAAAAGCATTTTTGACCATCATCGATGCCAACCTGACAACCTTACTGGCAGCCCTGGTTCTGTTCCAGTTTGGGACCGGTCCTGTGCGTGGTTTTGCCGTGACCCTGTCGATCGGTATCATCGCATCGCTGTTCACCGCGATCTTCGTGTCGCGCGTCATTTTCGACTTTTTCCTGCAAGGCCGCAACGTCAAGCGGCTGAGTATTTAAGGAGGCTTTTGCGGCATGCAGCTGATCAAGCCTGATACAAATATCGATTTTGTTGGCAAGCGTAAACTGGCGCTGATTGTCTCTGCGGTTCTGATCCTGATCGGACTCGCCTCTCTGACCATCAAAGGCGGTCCCGATTACGGTATCGACTTCGCTGGTGGTACCCTGGTGCAGGTGCAGTTTACCGAAGACACAGATCCGGCAGCGATAAAGAGTGCTCTCTCCGGGATCGATCTGGGCAGTCTGGTGGTGCAGTCGTTCGGTGATAACCAGAATGAGTTCCTGATCCGGGTTGAGAATACCTCGGCTGAATTACAAGGTTTGTCGGCGCAGATTCAGTCTGCGCTGGAGGCAACCTATAACGAGGGCAGTGTCGACATCCGCCGGGTGGAGATGGTTGGCCCGCAGGTCGGTAAAGATCTGCGCGGCAAGGGGTTGAAGGCAATCTTCTACGCCATGCTCGGTATTCTGGTTTATATCTCCTGGCGTTTCGAGTTCCGTTTTGCCGTCGGCGCTATTATCGCTCTTTGTCACGATGTGTTGATCACCCTCGGGGCATTCAGCGTTTTCGGCAAAGAGATCGACCTGCCGATCATCGCGGCGTTTCTGGCGATTATCGGTTACTCGCTGAACGATACCATCATCGTTTATGACCGTATCCGCGAGAATCTCGGCAAACACCACAAGGAGAGCTTCACCTTCATTGTTAACCGCAGCATCAACGAGACCCTGTCACGGACACTGCTGACATCCGGAACTACTCTGTTGGTTGTCCTGACACTGTTTATTCTCGGTGGGGGTGTTATTCACAACTTCGCTTTTGCTATGCTGGTAGGTGTGTTGATCGGTACTTATTCATCGATATTCGTCGCCAGTCCGGTACTGATCCTCTGGGAACAGCGCAAGAAAGCGGCGGCGACCGAGGAGTAAACCACAGCGAGTGGAGGTGTGTGGATGAAAAAAGAGACGATCCTACTGGTTGTTATCTCTTTGATTGTCGGCGGCCTGATTGCCGTGATTATCACCAACATGCAGGACCGTAAAGCCCAGAATGTTTCGACTGGTGCCCCGGCTTCGGCTCCGGCGGTCAATCACCAGCAGCAGATCACTATGCTGGAAGGGATTGTCGCCAAGGAACCGTCTAATCGAAATGCCTGGGTACAGTTGGGACACAGCTTCTTCGACGCTGATCAGCCGATGAAAGCTATCGAAGCTTACGCGAAAGCGTTGGAGCTGCAGGGTGATGATCCGAACGTGCTGACCGACCAGGGTGTCATGTATCGTCGCCTTGGCTGGTTCGACAAGGCGATCAAGAACTTCGAGGCCGCCAACAAGCTCAATCCGAATCATCAGCAGAGCCTGTATAACCTGGGGATCGTCTATCGCTATGACCTGCAGGACTTTCCAAGTGCTATCAAGGTCTGGGAGAAGTTCATCTCCATCAATCCCGCTGGCCCGGGAGCTGCCCAGGTGAGGGCGGAATTGGAGTTTCTCAAAAAGCATGAATCGCTGCCGATGCCCAGCCCGATTCCACAGCCCCAATAAGCAAGTTTACGGGCCGGAGATAACTCCGGCCCGTTTTTTGTTCTGTTCTCCATTATTCCCATCTGCTAGCATTCGGTCGGACGAACTTCCCGCAAGGATAAGATGAAACCGGTCAGTGAAAAAAAATGGCTTCTGCGAACTGATGCCCCGGGCAACGCTCAGGTTCTGCACCTGGCGCAGCAACTCGGTGTGCTGCCGCTGACGGCGCGGGCGCTTCTGCTGCGCGGCGTAGAGACGGCGGAGCAGGGAGAGATCTTTCTGCGCGCGCGCCTTGCCGCCTTGCCTGATCCTGATTTGTTGCCCGATATGGTGATTGCCTGCGGTCGTATTGAACAGGCGCTGCTGCGCGGTGAAAAAATTGCCGTTCACGGCGATTACGATGTCGACGGTATCACCGGTTGCAGTTTGCTGGTGGAGACCTTGCGTAAACTTGGCGGTCGGGTCGAATATCACATCCCACTCCGAATGAAAGACGGCTACGGTCTCTCCGCTGATGCTATTCGCAAGTCAGCCGAAAATGGCTGTGAGCTGATTATCTCCGTCGATTGTGGTGTATCCGCCCACGCCGAAGCTGACCTGGTGTCCGAGCTGGGGCTTGATCTGATCATCACTGATCACCACCAGCCGCCGGAAGAACTGCCGATTTGCCTCGCTCTGATTAATCCGCACCTGGCGAATAACAAGTTTCCCTGGAAAGAGCTGGCCGGGGTTGGCGTCGCTTTCTTTCTGCTGGTCGGACTGCGCCGCCGCTTGCGGGAGAACGGTTATTTCAATGATCGGCCCGAACCTGATCTGCGCAATGGACTCGATCTTGTCGCTCTCGGTACCATCGCTGATATTGTCCCGCTCGGTGGCGTCAACCGAATTCTGGTACGGGCCGGACTGCAACTGCTCGAGCAGGGAGTGCGGCCGGGGATCGCGGCGCTGAAAAAGGTTGCCGAGGTCAAGCAGGTCAGCTGCGGTGTGGTCGGCTTTCGACTCGCGCCAAGGTTGAATGCTGCCGGGCGATTAGAAGATGCCGCCCTCGGTGTCAAGTTACTGCTTGGTGATGAGCCTGACCTGCAGGGCTTGGCTGAATTGCTTGATTGCTTCAATAGTGAACGGCAACAGATCGAACAGCGGACTCTGGAGCAGGCGATCACCGCCCTGGGAAAGCTGCCGGAGCACATGCACAGTATTGTGCTGGCGGATGACCGCTGGCACTCCGGGGTGATTGGCATCGTCGCCAGTCGGCTGGTCGAACGTTATCACCGGCCGACGGCGCTGATCGCCATCGAGAACGGGCAGGGCAAAGGCTCCTGCCGTTCGATTAAGGGCTTCAATATTTATCAGGGGTTACAGAAAAGCGCAGAGCCGCTCAGTGGTTTTGGTGGTCACGCGATGGCTGCGGGTCTGTCGCTGGTCGAAGAGAACCTGGACGCGTTTCGCCAGCAGTTTGAGCAGGTAGCGCAAGCGGAGCTTTCTACCGAGGACCTGGTGCCGAGTTTAGCGCACGATGGTGAATGCTCCCTGGCGGAGCTGACGCAACAGCAGGTGGTCGAGCTGGATGGTTTGTCACCCTGTGGTGCGGGGAACCCGCAGCCTGCATTCGTTTGTCGCAGCTGCCGGGTGCTGTCGCCGCGCGTGCTCGGCGAGAAACACCTGAAGTTCGATGTAGAGCAGGAGGGCTGCCGTATCGGCTGTATTGCCTTCGGTATGGCAGAGAAGTACGATCAGCTTGCCGGTCAGGTCGATCTGTTGTTTCGGCCCAGTATCAATAGTTGGCGCGGACAAAATTCTGTCCAATTACAGGTGGTTGATTTCAGACCTGCCGGTTAAACTTTTAAAAAATCAATTGAAGGAGACATAACAATGAGCTTTATCAATCTTATCTTCGCAATCTTTTTACCGCCGGTTGGTGCATTTTTACAGGTCGGTTTGAGTAAACACTTCTTCATCAACATTCTGCTGACTCTGCTGGGCGGCCTGCCCGGAATGGTTCATGCGATCTGGTTGGTTGCTTCACAGAAAAAGGGTTAAGTTTTAGCTGATGTCATCCTTTGTGGAGCGATATTTTTCTTCTCCTGATGCTTCGGAGCGCTACGGTCGTCTGCAGTTTGATGAGCCGTTGGCAAAGCACAACAGCTGGAAAATCGGTGGCCCCGCCGATCTGCTGGTAGAACCGGAGACTGTTGAGCAAGTTGCGGCTGTCTTGGCTCTGGCAAACACTGAAGAAATTCCATTGGTGGTGATCGGGCAGGGAACCAACCTGTTGTTCGATGATGCCGGGGTGCGCGGCATTGTGCTGAAAATCGGGGCGGCGATGGGGACTATCGTTATCGATGGGCAGCGCATTGTCGCCGGGGCTGGTGCCTGGGTGCCGCAGCTCGCTCGATTGTCGATGCGGGCTGGTCTGACCGGACTTGAACACACTATCGGCATCCCCGGCACGGTTGGCGGGCTGGTGATGATGAACGGTGGCAGCCAGCGTAAAGGAATTGGCGAGAATGTTGTTCGGGTTACCGTCGTTGAGGCTGATGGCAGCATTCGCCAGTTGAGCCGGGAGGACTGTGCGTTTTCCTATCGCCACAGCGCTTTGCAGGGCAGCGGCTGCGTTGTTGTTGAAGCTGAACTTGAATGCCCTCAGGCCGATGTTGCTGAGGTGCGCCAGAATATGCTCGACGACCTGCGCACCCGTCGGCAGAAATTTCCCCGTAAAATGCCGAACTGTGGCTCGGTTTTTCTAAGTACCGCTGAAATGCATGCCAGCGTTGGTCCGCCAGGGAAGATCATCGAAGAAGCCGGACTTAAAGGAGTCCAGATCGGCAAAGCGCAAGTTTCTCCGCAGCACGCCAATTTTATCGTCAACCTGGGGGGAGCCTGTTCGGCCGATGTCCTGCGGTTGATCGCTGAGGTGAGGAAGACCGTTTATCAACGGATCGGGTTTGAATTGAAGTGCGAAGTACGCTACGTCAGCCCAAAAGGAAAGTTGATGCCGGCGCACCTGAAAGCTGAGCAGGAAAATCCCAGCGCAACAAACAACGCCCCGAATTAGTGATTCGAAGCGTTGTTTGTTGTTTAGATATGCAACAGGGCCTGCCGCCCGAAAGCTTTTTTCAGGTTTCGGACTCTGCTGACAGCAGTACTGACAACATCGACATGGTTCCACCGTCGAAGCCCTCAACCGGAAAACTCACCGCGTCTTCTGGCGCTTTCAGTGCGGCCAGATACAGCAGCGGGAGATAGTGGTCCGGGGTTGGGGCTGACAGCTGTGCCATTTCTCCCCGGCCAAGATAGTTCGCCAGTTCTTCAGTATTGTCGCTGAGCAACCTGCTTTTGTTCCATGCTTCAAAGTCAACGGCCCAGCTCTGAGGCTCTTTCTCCTGATTCCGCCAGTCGAAGTTCTGCAGGTTGTGAACGATATTTCCACTGCCGACAATCAATACCCCTTCTTTACGTAGAGACGTTAGTTTCTGGCCGATTCGAAAATGCTCCTCCGGGCTTTTCCGCAAGTCGAGGCTCAGCTGTATGACGGGAACCTGGGCGTGCGGGTAGAGGTGGCGGAGTACCGCCCAGGTTCCATGATCAAGACCCCACTGGTGGTCCGCTTCGAACTTGTCAGGCAGTAGCAGGTCCGCGACATGTTCGGCCAGTTCCGGGTTGCCAGTGGCAGGATATTCGACTTGAAACAGCTCGTCCGGGAAACCGTAAAAATCGTGTATTGTTCTCGGCGTCTTCATCGCTGTGACCCGCATTTCCGGAATATACCAGTGGGCGGAAATGGTCAGAATTGCTTTCGGCAGAGGGAGGTTTTGACCAATTTCCGCCCAGCCGCGGACATAGCGATTGTCACCGATGGTCAGCATCGGGTTGCCGTGGCCGATGAAAACAGCCGGCATTGATGCAGGTACGTGGTTCTTCATTGTGGGTTCCTTTGCGTTATCGACAGATCAGCTGGCTTGCTTGATAAATTGAACGTCAAGCTCAATCTGTACGTCTTCCCCGACCAGTACTCCGCCGGTTTCAAGTGCCGCATTCCAGGTCAGGCCAAAATCTTTGCGGTTGATTGTGGTGATCGCTTTGGCGGCTTTTCTCATGTTGCCCCAAGGGTCTTTTGCTTCTGCTGTTGGACCGGTTACTGCCAACGTCACCTCTTTGGTTACGCCATGGATGGTCAGATCACCAACCAGCTTGAATCCCTCTTTCGTGACATCGGTTACCCGTTTCGAAGTAAAGGTCAGGTTCGGATAGTTTGCGACATCAAAAAAATCCGCACTGCGGAGATGATCATCCCTCTTTTTGATGCCGGTATCGATGCTGGCCGCAGCGATCGTTACTTCAACTTTTGAATTTTCCATTTTGCTTTCATCGATGGAGACAGTTCCCTGTAAATCACGGAAGCTGCCGCGCACATCCGAAATCATCATGTGTTTGACTTTAAAGCCCACTGATGAGTGTGCGGGGTCGATCGACCAGCTGGTTGTTGCGGCAATGCTCGAGGTGCTGAACAGCAAACTTGCGATAATGGGAAGAGAAAGTGATTTCATGATTCTGCCCTTTCTACAAAGGTGAGTTTTATGGTCGATTCGGGAAGGAGTGAACGACTTCCCAAATCTTGCTTATGAGTCTACTTTACTGTTTCATCTAGTTTAGATAAACTTGCTGGAAAGAAACTCACTGTTCTTTTTTTAGGGATAATGGATGGATCGCTTTCGAGAAATGGAAACCTTTATGGCGGTTGTCGATGCCGGAAGTTTTGTCGCTGCTGCTGAAAAAATGCGGATTTCAAAATCAGTTGTCTCGCGAGTTATTCAGGAACTGGAAGCTCGTTTGGGGGGGCGTTTGCTCAACCGGACGACCCGACGGCTTTCTTTGACCGATGTTGGACAAGCCTATTACCAGCGCTGCAAACATATTCTTGAAGAAGTTGAAGTGGCGGAAAATGCTGTCGGCAAAGATCGCGAGACCGTTATCGGGATATTGAAGGTCAGTGCGCCGCTGACATTCGGAACCCTGCACTTGGCGCAGCATTGGGGAGCATTTCTCAAACGTCACCCGTTACTTGAGCTCGATATCAATTTGCTCGACAGGCGGGTTGACCTGGTAGGCGAAGGCTACGATCTGGCGATTCGTATTGTTCCGCAGCAGGAGGATTCATCCTTGGTATCGCGCAAGCTGGCCAGTTCCCGAATGGTGACCTGCGCGGCTCCAGAGTACCTGGAAAAGTATGGCACACCACAAACGTTGAATGAGCTGTCCAGGCATGAGCTGATTGGCTACAGCTATCTGCCGACGGGTGATGTCTGGAAGTTTTCGTCGAGCGGAACCAGTGAAGGGATAAGAATCAATCCCCGGTTACGGGTGAATAACGGCGATACCTGCCGGGCCATTGCTTTACAAGGGCTCGGAATTACTGTGCAGCCAAGCTTTATTGTCCAAGAGGACCTTATGCAGGGGCGATTGGTTGAAATTCTACCGGAATGGCAGGTCGAAGAGCGTGGTATTTACGCCGTTTACCCGACACGCCAACACCTTTCAGGCAAGGTTCGGGCGTTGGTCGATTACCTGGCGGATAAATTCAAAGATGCGACGTGGAATACCCTGATGTAGGGCTACTCAGATCCTAGGAACGCCAAAAAAATCACTATTAGCATTACTCGCAGAAGCTGTCGATATTTTTAACAAACAGAGCATTAACTGTTTGTTTTAGAGTAACTAATTGAAAATAGAGGCGTGGTTGATCTGGTTTGGTTTTTGCATCGTTCGAAAAGAAAGTAGCACTCCCGACTCGTTCCAGAAATGAAAAGTATTTTGCTGATAAGTAAGCTTTTCAAGTTTTTGAAGGAGGCCGCCGTGAAATTGTTGTTTTTGGGAATTCTTCTCGTTGTTGCAGTGCCATTTAGTCTCTCTGCTGCAACCTTCACCTTCACCGATGACGCTGATTGGGATCTGGGGCTTTATAGTAGCACCAATAGCGGTCCTCCTGGATCAGACGATCAGCTACAGCTTGATCCAAACATCGTGACTCCATTCAATCATATCTGGGTTGCGCTTTCCGGTCGGGATGGAATCGTCCGAATCAATACCGATCACGAAGAGGCTGACGGGGTTGTAACCTTGGCGGATAGTGCTGCTGGTAACGGAGCGGTCTATGGTGAGTACCTTTCGCGGCCAAATGGCATGCAAGGCAATCCCTCTAGAACAACCGTTGATCAGAATGGCGATGTCTGGGTCGGAAACAGGAATGAGGCAGGCTATGTCGCTGGGGTCGGATATCAGGGATCGGTCGTCAAAATTTCCGCCAACCCGGTAGATTCCACATCCTCATCGACTGGAGAATGGAACGGTTCAACCTTCGACCGGCTCGACTGGACAAATACCGGTGGGGTTGATAGCTATGGTGGAACGACCACGGCAACAGACAGTGCTATTTCTCAATATGTTAGAACCGATGGTACAAATGTGAGGACCATGGCGATTGACGCGGACAATAACCTTTGGGCCGGAGGCTATGGTAACAAAATTCACAACCTTATTGATGGAGATACAGGGGCCAAGTTAGATGTCAACGATGCTGTTGCAGGTGACCAGACCAGCATCAACTTGAGCCCTGGTGGTTATGGTGGACTGGTCGATGGCAATGGCGTTCTGTGGTCTTCAGGATGGAGCACTCCCTATATCGCTAGATATGATCCGGCGACCGGAATAAAAACTAATGTTTATGCCCAATACCCTTCTTACGGATTGGGTATAGATAGCGAGGGCAATATCTGGAACAGCCACTACAATTACAATTCTATTTCAAAGATTTCCAGCGATGGAACTCTGATCGGAACCTATAGTACTTTCGGTTCCTTGTCCAGAGGGGTTGCTGTAACTTCAGATGATGATGTCTGGGTCGCAAACAGTGGTAGTAATACCGTGACCAGATTGAATAACGACGGAACCTGGGCTGCCACGATAAGTGTAGGTGCCTATCCGACAGGTGTGTCGGTCGACAGTAATGGTAAGGTTTGGGTAACCAACTATAATGGCAACAGCGTGATGCGGATCGATCCGAATACCAACCAAGTTGATCTGACTATTGAACTTGGTGCCGGAGCGAATCCGTATAACTATAGCGATATGACCGGAACCGTTGTCACTGGCACAACCAACCCAACCGGTACTTGGCGTTATGTTCAAGATGGCGGGCAGTTCGGGTTGGAGTGGGATCAGATTTTTTGGACTGAGTTGATTCCTGATGGTTCAGGGTTAACAATTCAAGCACGTGCTGCTGATTCAATGGCGGATCTTGATACTATGGCTTACACCACTTACAGTTTGAGTGGTGACCTGATCGGGTTGTTAGGTCGTTATCTTGAAGTTAAGGCGATCTTTACCCGTGATGGAGCCGATGGTTTAAGTCCGATTCTGTATGATTTGTCTTTTACCTCAATAGATGGGAATCAGCCCGTTCCTGAGCCGAGCACGTATATTCTGTTCGGGATAGGTATGTTAGCTTTAGCTGGCACCAGATACCGGAGAAAGAAAAAATAAACGAACAGTTTTCTTTGAAAAAAGCAGGGGTGCTGCCCCTGCTTTTTTTGTCTATAATCTTTTTTTAGCTTAAGTAGCAAATCCCCGAAGCTTGAGGAGATTTTTATGCGTTATTTGATTGTTGCCGTTTTCTGGTTTCTGTTCATTTCAATCGCTCATGCCCTTCCTGTAGATCTTTACTTTACCCCCCAGCCGAGAATGGAAATTCCGAAAAATGTTGCAGGGGCAGGGTTGGAAACGCTCAAGAAGTACGAAATTGAAATGGCCTACCGGATAACAGAATCGAAAAAAAATCTTTTCCTGAATCACCAGCTCGGCTCTATTCTTTTTCATCAAGGACGGGTAGAAGAAGCGAAAAATGTTTGGAGGCGTTCTGCTGAACAGGAACCGAACCTGGCACCGTCAGAATTTATGGTCGATCTGGAAACGATTTACAGCTTATTTGCCCAAGGTAAAGGTTCTGAAGCACAAAAAAAGCTGTCAGCTTTTGAAGAGAAATATTCCCAAAATCCATTTTTTTATCTTGAGCAGGGTGAAAAGGCGATGCAAAGCGGGAACCTAGACGCTGCAAAAGACGCTTATGGAAAAGCCGTTAAATTAAGGCCTGAGTTGTTTGTAACGCATTTGAATTATGCAAGATATCTCGATTTTTCAGGGGATACGGTTTCAGCCGATACTTATTTCCAAAAGGCTGTCAGGTTAGCACCTAAGAATATCGTGCCGGTAAAAAACTATGCTGTTTTTCTGTATAAGCAGGATCGCATTTTGGATGCATTAGAGCACTACAGAAAAGTTTATGCACTTGATCCGCTAGAGCCGCTGCCTGAATTACAGCTGGCACAGCTGAGCTTGAAAATAAAAGATCAAATAGGCGCACGTTATTGGTATAAAGCTGCGCTTTCCTCTGCAAAAGAGAATATTAATGCTATTAAAGTTGCTCTCGGGGATGTGCAGTTGCGACTGGGGCTTTACGATGAAGCCCAGGAGAGTATCAGGGCGGTTTTGGAAAAGGAGAAGCAGCTGCCCCTTTTGATAGCGATGGGCACAATTGCTGAAAACCAGAATGATCTGCAACAGGCGGAAAATTACTATCGAGAGGCTGCCAGCTTCGAGCCGGATAGTATTATCGCCAATAATAACTTGGCGATGCTTTTGATACGGATGAACAAAAATCCCGAGGAGGCGCTGCAGCTAGCAGAAAAGGCATACCAGGCAAAACCGGACAATCCTATTATTCAAGGAACCTATGGCTGCGCCCTGTTTTATAATGGTGCTTTGAAAGAGGCCAAGAAGGTTCTTTCCACAGTGGTTAAAATGAGTCCCGCCGATGCCTGGGCGCGTTATAGTTTAGGAATGATTCTGGCTAAAGAAAAGAATCCAATGGCGAAGATGCACTTGGAAGCGGTACAAATTCTCGAAACAAAGTTTCCTTTTAAGGATGATGTGAAAAAAACTCTGCAAATGCTGTAGGAAAGCAAGTTGTTAAGAAAGCCACCCCGGATTGAGGTGGCTTTCTTGGTAAGGAATGTTTTTACAGTCCCGCCTCTTTCGCCAGTTGCTCCCACAGCGGCAGACTGCGTTCAATCATGTCGTCATCCACACAGTAAGCGATGCGGAAAAATCCGGGTGCGCCGAAGCCGGAGCCGGGAACCAGCAGAATGCGGTATTTCTGCGCCAGCCTGATGAATTCCATTTCGTCGCTCATCGGTGATTTCGGGAACAGGTAGAAGCCACCTCCCGGCTTGATCATCTCGAAGCCGAGCTCAGTCAGCTTGTCGTAGAGCATGTCCCGTTTGCGGCGGTAGATTTCACTGTCGACGCTGCTGCGCTGCAGGTTAGTGACCAGCCGTTGCATCATTGCCGGGGCGTTGACGAAGCCGAGCACCCGGTTGCAGAAGATTGCGCCCTGCATGAACAGGTTGATGTCGTCCATTGCCGGGCTGGCGGCGAGATAGCCGATCCGCTCGCCCGGCAGCGCCAGGTCTTTCGAGTGCGAAGTGACGATGACAGCGTTGTCGATGCAGTTGAAGATGCAGGGCACTTCTTCACCGTAGCTGATCTTGGCGTAAGGTTCGTCGGAGATGACGGTGATGGCGTTGCCGAACTCCTGCTCTTTCTGTTTAAGCATCTCACCCAGATTCTTGAGAGTCGCTTCCGGGTAGATGACGCCGGTCGGATTGTTCGGCGAGTTGACAATAATCGCTTTGGTGCGCGCGGTAATGGCAGCGCCAATCGCTTCGATATCCGGCTGGAAATCATCTTTGCAGGCGACGGTGACCGGGATTCCCTGATGGTTGTCGATGTAGAATTTGTACTCGACGAAAAATGGGGTGAGGATGATGACTTCATCACCCGGGTTGAGCAAGGTCTTCAGCACGACGTTCATCGCCGCGCCAGCGCCACAGGTCATCACGATATGCTCGGCACCGACCGGTTGGTCGCACTGCTCAGCGATCACTTCGGCAACGGCGGCACGGGTGTCGTCGTAGCCGGCATTATTCATGTAGCGGTGCATGCCCGGTTCCGGGTTTTCCGCGATTCGCTTCAGTTCGGCGTGCAACTCCTTCGGCGGTTCGATGGTCGGGTTGCCGAGGGTGAAATCAAAAACCTGGTCGGCGCCGTACTGCTCACGCAGAGCCGCGCCCTCTTCGAACATTTTGCGAATCCAGGAAGCGCGCTCGATACATTCATTGACTTTTGCAGCGATGGTCATTCAATCTATCCTTTCAAAACATGCGGGGTGATCCAATTTGAGAGTGCGCAGTTTAGCTGCCCGTTTACATTGGGGTCAAGGAGGTTCGTTTCACATTATGCAAGCAACACGAAAATCGAGATTTGTCGGTTCTCTGCTCGGTTGCACCTGCGGTGATGTGCTTGGCTCTGCTGTAGAAATGCAGACGCGAGAGCAGATCCTGCAGCACTATCCAGATCTGTTGCGTGACTTTCAACCGGCAGAGCGCAGCATCGGTTTCGGTTGTTACACCGACGACACGGAAATGACCCTGGCGCTGGCGCGCTCGATTTTACGCTATCGTGGGGTGGACGGCGCCGAGTGCGCTGCCGCTTATGCCGAAGCTTTTACACCGGAGCGTGGTTACGGCCGCAGTGCCATAAAAATACTGGAGGCTTTGCAGCAGGGAGCTGACTGGCGCACCTCCGGAACTCTGCTGTTCGCCGATGGCTCTTTCGGCAATGGTGGAGCTATGCGTATCGCCCCGGTCGGTCTGCTCTATGGCCACGGCGATTACCTGCTGCTGTACGAAAAAGTGAAAGCGGCGATCTGGATGACCCACACCCACGCCGAGGCGATCGATGCCGCGCTGCTGCAGGCGCGAGCCATTGGCCTGTTGCTGACGGCAGGGCAGGTTCCCGATTGGCGACAGATTATAGGGCAGCTGCTCTGGTATGTTCCTGAATCGATTCTGAATAGCAGTTTACAGCAGCTGTCCGGTCTGCTGGAGCGGGATGCATCGGCGGATGAGGTAGTGAGCACGTTTGGTTGCGGAGTGCGCAGTGCCGACTCCTGGCCAGCGGCATTGTGGGCCGCGCTGCGTTACATCGACAACCCGCAGGCGGCGATCGTGCAGGCGGTCAACCTGGGGGGAGATACTGACACCATCGGTGCTATGACCGGTGCTCTGGTCGGCGCCTTGCACGGTGATGAGTGGATTCCGCGGAGCTGGTTCGATCAATTGGAAAATGGCGGAAATGGTCGCGATGAATTGATCGCTGTTGCTGAAAGGCTGGCAGCTATTTCAGTACGCTGAACCAAAGTTTTGTCGCTTTTAAATAACGCCGAATGCGTTGATTTTGCATTGTCTTTAGGCTACATTCCTGCATTCATCAATCCCTTTGATTAGAGATAATACTATGGCAAAAGAAGAGTTGAACAAATTACGCGAACAGATCGATGGTATCGATAATCAGATCCTTGATTTGCTGAATAAGCGCGCGGAAATTGTCATTGGCGTTGGTAAGGCAAAGGAGAGTTCCGATGGAACCTTCTACGTACCGAGCCGCGAGAAAGCAATCTACGAGCGCCTGACCGCGCAGAACGCCGGGCCTTTTCCCAACGATGCCGTGGTCAAGGTCTTCCGCGAGATTATTTCCGCTTCGCTGAACATGGAACTGCCAATGCAAGTGGCGTTTCTTGGTCCGCAATCGACCTTTACCCATATGGCGGCGATGCAACAGTTCGGCCTCTCGGCGCAACTGGTACCGCTGAAAAGCATCCCTGCTGTATTCGAAGAGGTGGAACGAGGTCGTGCCCACTATGGCGTTGTGCCGGTGGAAAACTCGACGGAAGGGGTAGTCAATCACACCCTCGATATGTTCAGCGGCTCCGACCTGCAGGTGATCGCTGAGATCATGCTGGAAATCTCCCATAATCTGCTCTCAAAAACCGGCAACATCGAGCAGATCAGCAAGGTGGTCTCCCACCCGCAGGCGCTGGCCCAGTGCCGTCACTGGTTTGAGCAGAACCTGCCCGACGTGCCGCTGGTTGACGTCGCCAGCACTGCCGCAGCTGCCCAGATGGCCGCAGAAGATGAGTCTGCAGCGGCCATCGCCAGTGAGGCTGCTGTTGTTCAGTACGGTTTGAAGGTGGTCAAGGCAAAGATCGAGGATAACCCGAATAATTTCACTCGTTTTCTTATCATCGGCACAAAGACTCCTGAGAAGAGTGGCAACGACAAAACCTCGATCATGTTCAGTATCAAGGACGAGCCGGGGATTCTCTACCGCATGCTGGAGCCGTTCAGCAAGCGGCAGATCAACTTGTCGAAGATCGAAAGCCGACCGATGAAGCATAAGGCTTGGGAATATATCTTCTTCCTCGACCTGATCGGTCATATTGATGATCAGCCGATTTCGGAAGCGGTTGAAGAACTACGTGACTATTGTCATTTCCTCAAGGTTCTCGGATCCTACCCGATCGCCCGGCAGGATAAAGTGAAAGGGGAGGGCAATAATGGCTGATGTACTGATTCCACGCCTGGCGATTATCGGTGTTGGTCTGATTGGCGGCTCCCTTTCTCTGGCTCTGAAAGAGGCGGGCGCGGTTGGCGAAGTTGTCGGTTGCGGCCGTGGCAAACCAAACCTGGAAAAAGCGCTTGAGCTTGGAGTGGTCGACCGCTACAGCCGTGATCCGCTGGACGCTGTAAAGGATGCTGATGTGATCTTCCTGGCAACGCCGGTGAAGACGCTGGCGACGGTGACGGAAGAACTGCTGCCCGCCTGTAAGCCGGGCGCGATCATCACCGATGGTGGCAGCGTGAAAGGGGCGGTTTCCGCAGCGATCGATCCACTGATGCCGGACAACGTCTATTTCGTGCCGGGCCATCCGATTGCCGGTACGGAAAAGAGTGGCGCTGAAGCAGCATTCCCGACTCTCTATCGCGGTAAACGTTGCATCCTCACACCGACGGAAAACACCAATGCAGATGCCTTGGCGCTGGTAGAAAAGATGTGGCAGATCGCCGGGAGTGAGGTGGTCAAAATGTCGCTGGAGAAGCATGACCGGGTGCTGGCTGCGATCAGCCATCTGCCGCACATGGTTGCTTACTCGCTGGTCAACGCGGTCGGTTCTTACGATCACTATGAAGAAAATATCCTTGAATATTCCGCCGGCGGTTTCCGCGATTTTACCCGCATTGCTTCCTCCGATCCGACCATGTGGCGCGATATTGCAGAAACCAACCGTGATGGACTGCTTGAGATGATGGAGCAGTTCGAGAAATTTTTCGCCGAGCTGAAGACTGATATTGCTGAAGGCAGTGGCGAGAAGTTGTTCGAATTTTTCCTTCGTTCGAAGCAGCTGCGGGATGCCATTCTTTAATAAAAATGAAATGAGATTCTGATGCATAAATACGAAACCAGAACCATCGCCCCCGTCACGTCCGTCAAAGGTGAAATCGTCGTGCCTGGCGACAAATCGATTTCCCACCGCTCGATTATGTTCGCTTCGCTGGCCAAGGGGGAAAGCCGGGTCGTCGGTCTGCTACGTGGTGAAGACTGCATGTCGACGCTGAAGATTTTTCAGGCGATGGGCGTTGAAGTCGAAGAGCGCGGCGAGGATGAGTTGATTATCCAGGGCCGCGGCATCGACGGTTTGCTCGAGCCGGACGATGTTCTTGATTGCGGTAACTCCGGCACCACCATGCGCCTGATGAGCGGTATCTTGGCCGCGCAACCTTTTTATTCAGTGATGACCGGCGACCAGTACCTGCGCAAGCGGCCGATGGGACGGGTGATCGATCCGCTGAGGGAGATGGGGGCGAAGATTCTTGGCCGCGATGGAAACAAGAAAGCGCCCTTGACCATTGACGGCGGCGGCCTCAAGCCGGCCGAGTATCATTCCCCAGTCTCCAGTGCCCAGGTCAAGTCGGCCCTGTTGCTGGCCGGGATGCAGATTGAAGGCACAACCACGGTCTACGAGCCACACCTGTCGCGCGATCACAGCGAGCGGATGCTGTGCTATTTCGGCGCCGAGGTCGAATCCTTCGACGGAGGCGCCCGGGTGACCGGCCCGGTGGTGCTGGAAGGGCGCGAGGTCTTTGTGCCGGGCGATATCTCCTCTGCTGCTTTTTTCCTTGTTGCCGGCCTGATTGTTCCCGATTCCGAGCTGTTGCTGAAAAATGTCGGCGTTAATCCGACCCGCAGCGGAATTATCGATATCCTGCAGCAGATGGGCGGTTCCATCGAATTGCTCAACCAGCGCGAACTCTCCGGTGAGCCTGTTGCCGACCTGTTGGTGAAGTCGAGTCAGCTGAAAGGGATTGAGATCGGCGGCGAGCTGGTTCCGCGCGCCATCGACGAATTCCCGGTGGTTAGCGTGGCCGCTGCTTTTGCTGAAGGTGTTACCACCATCCGTGATGCCAAAGAACTGCGAGTGAAGGAGACTGACCGCATCGCCGCGATGTGCGATACCTTGGGTAAAATAGGTGCGCAGATTGAACCTTTGGAAGATGGCATGCGCGTGACCGGCGGTAAATCGCTCAGCGGTGGTACGGTCAACTCTTTCGGCGATCACCGCATCGCCATGAGTATGGCGGTTGCCGCACTTCGTGCATCTGGTGAGGTGACGATTGAAGACACCGGCTGTACCTCAACCTCGTTTCCGAATTTTTGGGAATTGCTTGAGAATATACGCTCTTGATTTAGCCAGTGCAAAGAGAAGCGGCTGTTTGTGATACTGAGAACGCCGCCGGAACGAAATGTTCCGGCGGCGTTTATTTTTTTGTCTATCTGGATGGAAGAAGTCTTAGCGAATCTTGTCGAAGCAGCGTTGCACATGTTGTTCAGGTAAACGTCGGCCCCAGAGATTAAACAGGATCGTTGCCAGGATCGAAGCAGGAAGCGCGATTACCAGCGGATCAACCAGTGCCCATTTGCTGCCCATGGCGAGAGAATCGACACCGAACAGGGCGTTGCAGAGTTGTAGCGGTTTCGACTCCTTCAGGTGCACGAAGAATAACCAGAAAAAGCTGACCAATGTGCCGGAGACCAGTCCGGCATAGGCGGAAAGTTTGGTCATTCCTCTAAAATAGATCGCCCCGAAGTACATCGGCAGGAAGGCGGCAGCGCAGATGCCGAAGAAAATTGCTGTGCCGCGGGCAATGATTGCCGTTCCTCCTTCAAAGAAGTGCGGCAGCCCCCAGGCGAGAAAGTAGCTGAGCATGATGGCGAAAAGGATGCCGATCCGGGTCAGCAGTACCGAGTTGCCGCTGCGACCGAGAGCTTTTTCATAGATGTCGCGGCCAAGGGCGGTGCCCATGGCGTGAAACTGGGAACTTAAAGTACTCATTGCTGCCGATAACATAGTGATCATGAACAGTGCGGTAAACCACTGTGGCATGGAGGTGCTGATATACATGGGGATGATTTGAGCGACGTTCTTGTCGGCTGCCAGCAGGGAAATCTTACCGGCTGTTGCAGGGTTTTCATAGTAGAAGAACACGTTGCTTAAGGGGCCGACAATGAAGGGGACGCCAACCGCAACGAGGATAAAGATCCCACCGATCAAAACGGCACGGTTAAGCTCGCGGGAACTTTTGACCGTCATGAAGCGTACGATCAGCTGCGGCTGGGCCAGAACGCCGATACCGACACCGAGGATGATCGTGGTGACGACGATCAGCCAGTATTCGGAGCCGAGTTCCGGGAAGGCGGTCCAGCCGGTGTGACCTTTAGCGCCGAAGATCTTGACCGCGATCTCCTGCATGTCGGTCAAACGCTGGTGGGCTGTCGTGATGCCGCCGAGCTTGTAATAAGTGAATCCGAGCAAGATCATCAGGCCACTGAACATGATGCTCGCCTGGAATGCATCGGTGTACATCACGGCCTTAAGGCCGCCCATGATGACGTATAATGCAACAATCAGGGTCAAAAAGAAGAGGGCAACGTCGTAGTCGATTGCCATAATTTGCGAAATGAATTTACCGCCACCCATCAAAACGACACTGGCGTAAAGAGGCATTGCTGCGAAGATCAGGAGAGCCGTCATCCCTTGTATGCCGCGTGAATTGAAGCGCCGGCCGAGCAGCTCGGGAAAAGTGTGAGCATTGAGGTTGAGACCCATCAGGCGGGTACGGCGGCCGAAGAATACAAAAGCGATAAAGATGCCGACGATGATTGTCAGAAATGTCAACCACAAGACACTCATGCCGAATACGGCCGCAGCGCCGCCGAAACCGATGATCGCCGAAGTGCTGATAAAGGTTGCACCGTACGACATCGCCATGACAAAGGGATGAATTTCACGGCCCGCAAGCATGTAATCGGCAGCGCTGTTGGTGCCGCGATAGGCCTTGACCGTTAAAAAAGCGACGATCGACAGGTACACCAGCACCACGCTGGTCAGCAACGGAATACTCACAATCTACTCCTTAAATTACAGGGTCTCTTCGACTTTGTGTTCTTCTTGAATCCAGGCTTGCTTCTGGCGGTCCTCCTGTTCAGTGAGGTGACCGACGTTCCAGTTTTTCAGCCCATACCAGATGCAGAGTCCAGCACTGATCAGGGTCAAGGCGAGACCGGCCGGTACGCCGATACCTTCAAGTCCAAACATCGCATACTCCTTTTAATAGATATTTCAGAATGACTGTAAGGGGTCAGAAAAGAAACTAAATGCTATCGGAGGCTGTTTATACGGGAATTGAAAAAGTAAATCCAATCGATCTTTTTTGGAGAAGCGTTCGAAATAATCGAACGGTATTTCGCTGTGAAGGGAGTTTTGAGGGGCTCTCAGGTTTTCTCTGGCGTTTGCTTGTGGACTGAGGCTGCTAAGCTGAGGATTGCCCAGCAGCATTCGAGCTTGATTTTAGCGTACAGAAATCTGCTATAGTATTTTTCCTTCAAAAACAACCGGCATCGGCTGCAAAAGCTTATGCCGGTTTTACTTGTGTATAGGGGAATTGAAATTGGGTACCAAGCTGATTGTTGCGATTGATGGCCCGTCCGGGGCGGGAAAAAGTACGCTGAGTAAAGCATTGGCGAAACACACCGGCTATGTCAATATCGATACCGGGGCGATGTACCGTTCCGTGGCCTTGCTGGCCAATCGACAGCAGGTCGATGTTGCCGACGAACATGCCTTGCAGAGACTGTGTGATGGAATGACTATTGAGTTTGTTCGTGACACGGAGCAGGAACGAGTGATCGTCAATGGAGAAGATGTCTCGCAGCAGATCCGAACTCCGGAGGTCAGCTTGTTGACCTCCAAGGTTGCTGCACAACCGGTGGTGCGTGATGCCATGGTGCGACTGCAGCGCCAGATGGGCGAAGTGGGTGGCGTTGTGTTGGAAGGGCGTGATATTGGCACCGTGGTGTTTCCAAACGCCGATGTGAAGTTTTTTCTTTCTGCAACGGCTGAGGAGCGGGGCCGCCGCCGTTACGAGGAGCTGAAAGCGAAAGGCGTGGAGGTCGATCTGCAGCAGACTATAGCCGAAGTGGAACAACGCGATGCCGCTGACAGCGCCCGAGAGCACGCTCCTCTGAAACGGGCGGATGATGCCATTGATATTGATTCGACCCGCATGGGCATCGACGAAGTTCTCGATTTTATGCTGCAGGAAATTTCTGCGCGGGAAAAACGGGAGAGTTGAACATGGAGATTATCCTGGCGAAAAGTGCCGGTTTCTGTTTCGGCGTTAAGCGAGCGACGCAGATGGCCTTTGACGCTTCCTCGCAGCATGAACAGATTCACTCTCTTGGTCCGCTGATTCACTCGCCGCAGGTGGTCGAGCAGCTGGAGCAGCAGGGGGTGCGGGTCTGCAAACAGGTGGCCGAAATCCCGGGCGGCGCAGTGGTCGTACGCTCGCATGGGATAACTGCGGAAGAAATGCAGGAGATCGAGGATAAGCATCTTCAGGTGATCGATGCGACCTGCCCATTTGTGAAAAAAGCGCAGGATTACGCGGAAAAGCTGAGTGCCGATGGTTACCTGGTGGTGCTGGTCGGCGAGGCGGATCACCCGGAAGTGCAGGGGATTTTTTCCTACGCGAAAGGTGAGGCGGTGGTTGTCACCTGTGCCGATGATGTCAAGACATTGCCGGAAAACCGTAAGATCGGCATCGTTGCCCAGACCACGCAGCCGTTCGAAAACCTGAAGGAAATTGTTGATGCCTGTCTGATTAAGGCGAAGGAGCTGCGCGTTTACAACACTATCTGCGATGCGACCACTTTGCGCCAGCGTGAAGCGCGCCAGATTGCCGCTGAAGTCGACCTGATGCTGGTTGTCGGTGGCTTCAACAGTGCCAATACGTCCCGCCTTGCGCGGCTCTGCAAGGAGCAGCAGCCCTGTACGCATCATATAGAAACGGCGGCACAACTGGAGCAAAGCTGGTTTGTCAACAAGGAAAAAGTTGGCCTGACTGCTGGTGCTTCGACACCCGGCTGGATCATCGACGAAGTTGTTCAGAGACTGAAAAAAATTGCTGCTGCAGGTTAGCTTTCAACTGACGAAAAAAGTCGGATTAAAAAGAATAACTGCTTGAAAAATATTACTTTGTTTTTGTTTGAGGCTGTGTTATCTTCCGCAGTCTCGTAAAGAGTCCGCCGTCGAGAGGCGTCGGGAAATTCGTAAGGGGGTTTCAACCCAATGGTAGAAGACAAAGAACTGCAAGACGAAATGGAAGTAATGGAAGGACTCGAAGGCGAAGAAATGAGCTTCGAGGAACTGCTCAAGGATTATGAGCAGGGCGGCTTCGAATTGAAGCGCAATGATGTTGTCGAAGGCACGATCGTTCAGGTGAATCCTGATTCGGTTGTTGTCGATGTTGGCTACAAGTCGGAAGGGGTTATCCCGATCCGCGAGTTTGCTGATGAAAACGGCGAGATCAATGTAAAAGTTGGTGATGTTTACGACGTCCTGTTTGGTGGTGGCGAGAGCGACAGTGGTCTGATCGTTCTCTCGAAGGAGAAAGCCGATCGTCAGAAGATCTGGAATTCTCTGGAAGAAGGAGCTGTTGTCGAAGGTAAAATCATCAGCCGCATTAAAGGCGGTCTGTCGGTTGATATCGGCGTTAATGCATTCCTGCCCGGTTCTCAAGTTGACCTGCGCCCTGTCCGTAACCTGGACAAGGTGATCGGTGAGTCTTTTGAGTTCAAGATCATCAAGCTGAACAAGCGTCGCGGAAATATTGTTCTCTCCCGCCGTGTCCTGCTCGAAACCGAGCGTGAGTCGCAGCGTGGCGAGACCCTCAAGACTCTGGAAGAAAACCAGGTAGTCGAGGGCGTAGTCAAGAACCTGACCGATTACGGTGCATTTATCGACCTCGGCGGTATCGACGGTCTGCTGCACATCACTGATATGTCCTGGGGCCGGGTCAAGCACCCGTCCGATATTCTGGCAGTCGGTGACAAGATCAACGTCAAGGTTCTCAAGTTCGACAAAGAAAAAGAGCGTGTTTCTCTTGGTCTCAAGCAGATCGCTCCTGATCCATGGCTCGATGTTCAGGCCAAGTACCCGGTCGAGGGCAAGGTCACTGGTAAGGTTGTCAGCCTGACCGATTACGGCGCATTCATTGAGTTGGAAGAGGGCGTCGAAGGCCTGATCCACGTCTCTGAAATGAGCTGGACCAAGCGTGTTAAACACCCGAATAAAGTGCTCAATATCGGTGACGAAGTCGAGTCTGTTGTTCTGGCTCTCGACACCGAAAACCGCCGCATCTCCCTCGGCCTCAAGCAGGTTGAGCCGAACCCCTGGGATGTTATCGGTGAGAAGTTCCCGATCGGTACCATCATCGAAGGTCAAGTCAAGAACATCACTGACTTCGGTATCTTCGTTGGTGTTGACGAGGGCATCGACGGTCTTGTTCACATCTCCGACCTGTCCTGGACCAAGCGGATCAAGCATCCGTCGGAAGCCTATAAGAAAGGTGACCTGGTCAAGGCTGTTGTTCTCAATATCGACCGTGAGAACGAGCGTTTCTCCCTCGGCCTGAAGCAGCTCGCTTCCGATCCGTGGGAAACCGTTCCGACCCGCTATGCTCCGGGTACCATCGTCAGCGGTGTTGTGACTTCGGTGACTGATTTCGGCATCTTCCTTGAACTGGAAGAGGGTATCGAAGGTTTGGTCCACGTGTCCGAACTGAGCAAAGAGAAAATCGACGCACCGAAAGAATTTGCTGCTGTCGGTGATACTCTGGAAGCTGCCGTTCTGCAGGTTGATACCGTTGATCGCAAGATTGCTCTTTCGATCAAGAATATCGACGAGCAGAAGGAAAAAGCTGAAGTCAACGAGTTCATGGGGGCGCAGAAGAGTGCAACCTCGAATCTCGGCGACCTGCTCCAGGGCGCTATGGGCCGCAAGTCCGACGATTAATCCATAATGCGAGAAAACGGGGCTCCGGTGTGTGCCGGAGCCCTTTTTTTGTGTAAAGCTGATGAAAAAACGCCCCTTTTTATTGGCATCGATGACAATCAGCGCGATCTTTCTGTTCTTTCTGCTGGTTGTATTTACTGCCGGAATGTTGAGCGGTGGACGCAGCGTTGTTCCGGTCGGTGAAAAAATCGGCGTGCTGGAAGTTCGCGGCGCTATTTTCGATGCCCGGCAAATGACCGCACAGATTGATGAGTTTCGCGACAACAGCAGTGTGAAAGCCGTTGTCTTGCGGATCGATTCGCCTGGTGGCGGGGTTGCTCCCTCGCAGGAAATTTACGCTGAGCTGAAGCAGCTGGCCAAGGAAAAGCCCCTGATTGTCTCGATGGGGGCCGTGGCGGCGTCAGGGGGGTACTACCTGGCGATTGCCGGCGAACGCCTGTTTGCCAACCCTGGCAGTATCACCGGAAGTATCGGTGTAATCATGTCTTTCCCTGACTATCGGGAGTTGATGGACAAGGTCGGGGTTAAAAATGAAGTTGTCAAAAGCGGCCGCTTCAAAGATATCGGTTCTTCCTATCGCGAGTTTTCTGCGGCGGATCGTGAACTGCTGCAGGAGATGATCGATGATGTGCATGCACAGTTTGTCGATGCTATCAGCGAGGGACGCAATTTGCCGGTAGATCGTTTGCGCCCTTATGTCGATGGTCGGTTGTTCACCGGTCGGCAGGCAAAACAGATTGGTTTGATTGACGAACTGGGTACCTTTAATGATGCCGTCAAATATGCGGCCAAGGTGGCCGGGTTGGGAGCCGATCCCGATCTGGTTTATCCCGAGCCGGAGCGTTTGGATTTTATTGACAGGTTGATGCAGGGGGCGGCCAGCCGCTATTTGGGGATTAGTCTGAAAGAAAGAATGGCGATCGGTCCGCAGTATTTATGGAACAGCTATTAACAGAGAGCTGATTGAGAAAGTTTGGAAGGTGGAAGATGACAAAGAGTGAATTGATTGAGAGGCTTTCCGACGAGCACGACTTGCTTAACAAGAAAGATGCTGAGTCGATTATCAACCTGATTTTCGGGGGAATCGGTAATGCTCTTGCCGACGGTGACCGGGTTGAAATTCGTGGTTTTGGTTCTTTTTCTGTGCGTGAACGTGAAGCACGTGAAGCGAGAAATCCAAAGAGTGGTGAACTGGTGAAGATTCCTTCGCGCAAGACACCGTTCTTTAAAACCGGCAAAGAACTCCGTGAACGGGTTGATGAATAATCAGATTTAGTACGGAAAAAGCCCCGGACGAAAAATCCGGGGCTTTTTTATTGGCTTCGACAATTGGCTTCGACACCTGCGATGCGGGAACTGCAGCGTCCTACTCAGAAGATCCGGGGCAACTGCTATCAGCTGCTGCGAGATCGACGTTTCGGTTGCCAGTTTTACTCAACCGCAAAGACAAGGTCGATGCCAATTGTCAAAAACTATCCGGGATGCCGGTATGGCTCGGGACAAATGACCTGATTACCAATCTGGTCGTCGGGAGCGACTTCAGGCGTCCTGCTCATGGGCAGGCATGCTCACCATCGTTCCACGATCTGACAGGTCAAAACTGAACGTTGGTCAAGGCACCGCAACCGGCCCGTGCATCCCAGAAATCAAAGATCGCTTAAACGTAAATTGATCATAGCAATTTCAGCTTTCTTGTCAAGCAAAAAGCTAAAGTGCTATAAATAGATATATTCTAAAAAACAAATAGTTACGGCTTTTTTCTCTCATGAAATGGACTATTCATCGACTCGAAGCAACGGCTGAAAATGCCGATAAAAGGTTGGATCAATTTCTAGCAGATACAACTGCTGATATATCGCGCAGCTTCGCCAAGAAAATCATAGATCTGGGTGGCGTTCATGTGAACGGGCGTCGTGTCCGCAGTTGTTCGAATACTGTCAGGCCGGGGGATCGGATCGAGGCTTATGTTGATCATCTTCCGCCGACTCCCTACAGAATTGCCGATGATGATATCGTTTATCGTGACAAGTTTCTGCTGGTGTTGAACAAACCAGCCCATATCGACACCCAGCCGACCCATGCTCGTTATAAAGGAACCTTGTACGAAGCTGCCCAGTGGCTGTTGAAAGACCCATTTCGGCAGCATGTCAAGCCGGAACTGGGGATGATCCAGCGGCTCGATCGTGGTACCAGCGGCCTGATTGCTTTTTCTATTCACCAGCGTGCGCACAAAAAAATGACGGAAATTTTTGTGGAACACCGGGTAGAGAAGCGCTATCTTGCTCTGGTTGCTGGGACCCCAGAGAAAAATGAAGGGGAGATCCGATCATTTCTGGCGCGGACACGACAAGCTAACAAAGTGATGTCTGTCTCCAAAGGCGGCAAAGAAGCGATTACCCGGTATAGGGTTGAGAACAGCTGGACCGATGCGAGCCTGCTCGATATCGAGTTGCTTACCGGACGTTCTCATCAGATTCGTGCCCACATGTCGGAGCAGGGGCATCCCTTGCTAGGGGACGAGCGCTATGGCGGGCCGAAGAGTCTGTCCGGGATGGGATTTGACCGACCGCTGCTGCATGCTGCACGGCTGGTGTTTGAGCATCCGGTCAGCGGTGAAACACTCGATCTGCAGGCGCCGCTGCCGGCAGACATGGCGCAGGTTATTGCGGGATTGAAGAACAGATCATGACCTTTCCACAAATCGATCCGGTAATTTTCAGTATTGGACCATTGGCGGTCCGCTGGTACGGCATGATGTATCTGCTCGGTTTTGTTGGTGGCTATCTCATGATGAACCATGTCGCCAGGTTGCGCGAGTATCCGCTCGGTAAAGAGCAGGTTTCCGACTTGCTGTTTTACGGGGTTATTGGCGTCGTTGCCGGCGGTCGCATCGGCTATACCCTTTTTTATAATTCGAGCTACTACCTGCAGCATCCGCTGGAGATATTTTATGTCTGGGAAGGCGGCATGAGTTTCCATGGTGGTTTGCTCGGTGTGCTTGCGGTTTTGTTCTACTACTGCTGGAAGAAGCGGTATTCTCTGCTGATGATTGCCGATCTGGTGGTCGCAGCGGTCCCGATCGGGCTCGGTTTTGGTCGAATCGGCAACTTTATCAACGCAGAACTCTGGGGGCGCGAAACCGATCTGCCCTGGGGGGTGATCTTCCCTGCTGCCGGACCTCAACCGAGGCACCCGAGCCAGTTGTACGAAGCAGCACTGGAAGGGCTGGTATTACTGGTCGTTATTTATCTGCTGCATCGACTGAAAGCGCGTCCCGGTGTTGCCGGTTTCAGTTTTCTGGCACTGTACGGCCTTTTCCGTTTTCTGGCTGAATTCGTGCGTCAGCCGGATGCTCACCTTGGTTTTCTCTGGGGAGGCGCAACTATGGGGCAACTGTTGTCGTTACCGATGCTGCTCATCGGTAGTGCCGGGATTGTTTACTGCTTAAAAAGGGCACAACATGAGTCGGATTGATGGAATTATTTTCGATTGTGATGGCGTTCTGTTCGAAAGCCGCGATGCCAACCTGGCCTATTACAACCAGGTGTTGGAAAAATTTGCTTATCCGCTGGTCAGCCACGAGCAGAAGGAGCGTGCCCACCTCTGTCATACTGCATGTTCAGTTGATGTGTTTGCCGTACTGCTGAAAAAAGAGGATGTGAAGCCCGCTCTCGATTACGCGGCAACGCTCGACTTTCGCGATTTTATACCTTTTATGAAACCGGAGCCGCACCTGCCTGAGGTGCTAGAGCAGCTTGCTGCCGAGTATCCCCTGGCGGTCGCGACCAATCGAGGCACCAGCGTCGAGCCGATTCTCAGTCATTTCGGATTGGAAGCTTACTTTTCCGCCGTTGTTACCAGCAAGGATGTGGCAAAGCCGAAGCCGGCTCCAGATATGTTATTGCTGGCATCACAACGGCTTGGCTTTGCACCGGAAAACTGTCTGTTTATTGGGGATTCGGAGCTGGATCAGATGGCCGCGGCTGGAGCCAACGTCAGGTTTGTCGGTTATGGAGGTTTGGCTGGTGGCGAGGTTGCTGTCAATAGCCACCTGCAGCTTTTGGACTATCTGCCGAAAGGTTAAACAACAACGGGGAGCTATTCGGCTCCCCGTTGTTGTTTTAATGCAGATGTTTGATCATCTCCAGCACGTGACCTGAACCTTTTTTCAGGTACTGAACCTGATCCATCAGTTTGAAGATAATCTGGACACCTCGACCGCCTTCATCTGTGTCTTTGACCTTCTCTTTAGACAGCTGCTGGATGTCAAAGCCCTGACCGTGATCGAATACCCGGATGATCAAACTTTTATCGCTGGCGGAGATTGAAACCTTTACCTCTTTGGTCGGATCGCAGGCGTTAGCGTGGCAGATCGCGTTGGCCATCGCCTCTGTCAGAACCAGATTGAGGTGATAGGCAAGCTCCTCACGGTCCCCTTGGTAGTTGCCCAGGGTGTAGGCCAGGCTCTCACCTATTTTACCGATCATCCCCAGGTATCGGGTTTGGTTCGGTACCGTGATATCGATATCAATCTGGCTAGACATAGTCACTATCCATTCGCCGTCAATGCGAGCGCGTTCTTAGTAGCTTTCCATAGCTTCTTCCACTGTCGTGAAAATCTCGAAGACTCGATGCGGACGGGTCAGCTCAAACATTGAACGCACCTGTGGTTGCAGACAGCAGAGTTTCAGGCTGCCTTCCCGGGCGCTGGCATTTTTAAATCCGGAAACCAGGGCGCCGAGACCGGACGAATCGACAAAGCGGACATCGGAGAGGTCGATGATCAGGTTGCATTTTCCGTCATCGAACAGCTGCAGCATCTTCTCTTTCAGGTCGCCACTGTTGTGGGCATCCATGCGCTCTTCCTGGATTTCAATTTTTACGACTTCACCTTGCTCGACAATATTTAATTGCATGAACTTCTCCTTGGCTCATTGGCATCGTTGTTTTCTGAATTATACCTCATTTTAGCACCTTCATCACCACCAAGGTGATATCGTCTTTAAAATGACGCAATCCGGTAAAAATGCGCACTTGGTTCATGATCCGTTCAATAATCTCTTGCGATGTCAGATTGCCAGCTTCCTGCAACAGTTTGCCGAGCCGCTCCATGCCGAAAAACTCACCACTACTGTCTTCTGCCTCAATGATACCGTCGGTGTAAAGGAGCAGGATATCGCCTTTCCCCAAGGGTGTACTGTTTTGCTCGAAAGCGACATCCGGTTTGATACCGAAGATCAATCCTTCAGCGTCGAGCGGATCGACTTTCTGCTCTTTTTCTCGCCAGAGCAGTGGATGGTTGTGGCCAGCGCTGCTGTAGCTCAGGGTGCGCTTATCCGGGCAGTACTGGACATAGAACATGGTCACGAATAGATCTGAGCAGTCCATGTTGTCGAAGAAGAAACGATTGAGCGAGTGCAGCATATCAGAGGGTTGCCTCAGGCTGTCCGCACGGGCGTGGATGAATGTTCTCGTCTCGGCCATGATCAGGGCAGAGCCGATATTGTGCCCGGAGACATCGGCAATAATCAGGTCGAAGCAGCTGCCGTCGCGCGGTAGGTAGTCGAAATAATCGCCGCCAATCTGGTGGGCCGGGACACAAAGGCCTGCGACGCTGATTTCTTCCATTTCCGGCAATTCGGCAGGCAGTAAGCTGCTTTGAATGTTTTTGGCAATTTGCATCTCCCGTTCCTGCTCGTGGACTTCGAGCAAGCCCTGCAGCTGCTCGTCATTACGCCAAGCCAGGGCGATCTGTCCCGCGAGGTTTTCAAATAGCGCAACGAACTCGTTGGTGAAAATGCCTTTGACTGAACGGGAAAAGGCCGACAGAACCCCGACGGGCTCACCCTCGAGGATGATCGGTGTGTGGGCGAAGCAGGTGATTCCTTCGCGCAGGATGATCTCTGCTGAAGCCGGTTTGTCGAGGAAGTCGGTATCGTTGACAACAGCGGTGACGTTGGAGAGGAACGCCTGACCGATGTAGGTGTCCATGTTCAGGTTGCGTTCCGACTGGCCGAAATGGACGGATGACATCCCTTGCTGACTTTTTACTACCAGGGTCATGCTTTCTTCTTCGAGAAAACGGATAACGCAGAGATCGAATTTGAACTGGGCTGACAGCAGACTGAGGATTTCATCCAGTGTTTTCTGCAGGTCGGCGCCGCTGGCGACGATCTGCGCCGCATCGTAGAGAACGCTCAGCTGCTCGCGGCTGGCAGCGTGGCTGATGGTGACCGAGCCGAAAATGTCGAAGACATCTTCCATCCGGCTGCCTCGGGTCGACAGGTAGTTCTCCAGAATGATGCGCGCCGGTGCTGCACCGACATAACCGGCCAGAGTGCGCTCGGTAAAAGCTTTCAGGTTCGGAATCTCATGGTCAGCCAGCCCGCCGCGTGCATTGATTTCCCGGTTTTCAAGAAACCCGGTAATGGCTGTGTTCGCCTGTTTTTCACCGATAAATTTCGACATCAGGTCGACGAATTCCATGATCGTCGGTGCTTTACTGATCCGTTTCAGTTTGCCGGAAACAGCTTTGTCAGCCCGTAAGACATCGACGAATTTCTCTGCCTGTAGCGCCTCGCTATCGCTCGGGCGGCTAAAGAACGAGATGGTCAGATAGGCAGAAATATTGAACAGCAAGCTCCAGAAGAGAGAGTGGCTGAACATGTCGAAGCCGCGCAGGCCGAACAGCTCCAGTGGCTTCAGCAGCTCGATACCGTAAAGACCATCGTGGAGGATGCTGATGTCGAGCCAGCCGGAACGTACAAAGGAGGGGATCAGTAGCGTGTAAAACCAGAGCGCGAATCCGAGGATCAGGCCGGTGGTCGCGGCTCGGCGGTTGGCTCGTTTCCAGTAGAGGCCGCCGATGACGGCCGGGGCGAATTGGGTTGCTGCCATGAAAGAGATCAGCCCCATATTTACCAGCGCGTATGAGTCGCCGATGATCTTGAAATAGAAGTAGCCGAGAAAGACAACGCCGATGATGCCGAGTCGTTTCAGGTTGATCAGGATGCCGGAAAAGTCTTGCAGATGGATATTCAGCCGCAGGATGAGAGGCATGACCAGATGGTTATGGATCATCGTTGAAATGGTGACTGAAGAAACCATCACCATGCCGGCCGAAGCGGACAACCCGCCGAGAAAAACCAGCAGCGCCAGCCAGGGGTGGCCGGTGGACAGGGGCAGGGTGAGCACGAAGAAATCAGCCTGCGATGTGTCGCCACCGTTGAGAATGAGCCCGCCAAGGGCGATCGGGATGACGAACAGGTTGAGCAGAAACATGTAGGCAGGGAAGCCCCACATCGCTTTTTTGATCTGCGATTCGTCAGCGATCTCGGTCACCATGATGTGGAACTGCCTTGGCAGGAACATGATCGCCATCATTGATAGAAAAATCAGTGAAAACCATTTGGTGTAGGGCGTTCGTTCTGTGCCGAGCTGGAACAGGTCGTGCCGCTCCGGAAACTGGGCGAAGAAGCGGTGAAAGATATCAAGGAAACCGTCGAAGAGGCCGTAGGTGACGAAGATGCCGATAGCGAGAAATGCGATCAGTTTAATCAACGATTCCAGCGCGACCGCTGCAACCAGGCCTTCGTGCCGCTCAGATGAATCGAGATGGCGGGCGCCGAACAGCATGCCGAACAGGCCGAGCACCAGGGTGACAATGAACGCTGTATCGACCTCCGGGGGCAGTTGTGAGACCAGTGCTCCCAAGCCTTTTGGTGGTAATGCAAGCGGGTTGGACAGGATATCCAGTGTGCTCGCCACTGCTTTTAACTGCAAAGCAATGTAAGGCATGATGCCGAACATGGAGAACAGAGTGACGATGGCACCGAGCAGGGCTGAGCGGTCATAGCGGCTGGAGATAAAGTCGGCGATACTGACGATGTTCTGTTCTTTACTGATGCGGACCATCTTGCGCAGCACGAACCACCAAGTAAAAGCCATCAGGGTCGGGCCGAGGTAGATTGGCAGAAACTCAAGTCCGCTGGTGGCAGCTCGGCCGACGCTGCCGTAGAAGGTCCAGCTGGTGCAATAGATCGCCAGTGCCAGTGAATAAACGTGCGGGTTGGACAGGACGCTTTTCCCGCGTTTGCGTTGCCGGTCGGCATAAAAAGCGACGACAAACAGCAGGGCGATATAGAGCAGGGATATGAGCAGGACGACTTGTCCGGATATCATCGTGGCTGATTACTCCATCGTCTCGTCATCGCGGTAGCGGCTTTCCCGGTTCATCTGTCGTACAAACAACCAGGTGACACCGATCGATGCCGGCCAGCCGATATAGAAATAGAGCACCAGCGGCGGGATGCCAAAGATCATTTTCTGGTTGTTGAAAATGTGGATGAAGGGAAAATTGATCAAGATAACGCCGAGGATCAGACAGAGAATCCAGGCTTCTTTTGTGGAATCGCCTTGACGGTCTTTCATAGTCTCCCTCAGCAGCTCGGTCTCATTGGTAACACTGCCCTGTTATCCCGTTTTGTACGTCATCTGTCAACCGGCAGGGCAGCGCGGAAAAAACGTCTTGAGTTGATGTTTTTTGCCGTCGTTATTTTGAAATTTATCAGAGATTTCGCGCCTGTAAAGTAAATAAACAGTGCGGGAAAGGGTTTGACGATTTTTCACCGGTTGTGTTACTTATCAAGAATATCGAATAGTAAAGATCCGGGAAACCGGTTCCTCCCTTCGGACTGTCGCTGCGAATTGGACCCTATCGTTTCCATGACCAATATTATCTCCTTGATTTACAGTCGTTTTTTTCTTCTGCTGTTTGTCGGTATGCTGCCAGCTTGTGCATTACAGAAAGCGCCGCAGCCGCAGCCAGCTGGTTTCGACGGCTATCGTTCCGAATTGGCCGACCCGGAAGCTAAGGCTTTTTACGCTTACGTTGAATTTCGCATGCTGGCGGCCGAGAATCGCTGGGAAGAGGCCATCGCGGCACTACAGCGTGCTGTGACCTTCGATGAGCAGACACCCTACCTGCGGATGAATCTGGCAAAAGCACTGCTGCACAAAGATCAGACTGATGAATCTATTGTTTTGCTGCGGCAGATCCTGGAGCAGCAGCCGGATAACGTGGAAGGGCATGAGCTGCTCGGCGATCTGCTTGGCTATCAGGGGGACAACGAGGCAGCGGTTGAGCATTACCGGCAGGCATTGCAGGTTGATCCGGACAATGAAATGCTGCGCATGCGATTGGCAATGGCTTACGGTCGCCTGGGGCAGAATCTAAAAGCGATCGAGCTGCTGGAGAAAATGATCGCTGAACAGCCGGAAGCTAAACTCGCCCGGTTGTCGCTTGCACGCTTCTATCTGGAAATTAAAGAGACCGATAAAGCGAGTGCCGCGTTTCAGCAACTCGTAGAGCGTTATCCCGATTACCAGCAGGCAGTGCTTGAATTTGGTCAACTGCTGGAACGCCAGAAATTGTTTGCCGAAGCGTTTAGTCTTTACCGGCAGGCGATCAAGGAAAACCCGCGCCTTGTGATGATCCGCCAGCAGTTGGCGATGCTTTACCTGCGGCAGAACCGCAAAGCGGAGGCGTTGGAGCAGCTCCAGTCGGTGCGGCAACTGATGCCGGGAAATCTACAGGTGACCGGCCGCATCGGTCTGCTGCAGCTGGATATGGAGAATTGGGCGGTGGCAGAAGCGGATTTTCGCCAGCTGCTGGAAACGGGCGAAGGTGATGGGCGTAACAGGTATTATTTAGGGCTGGCTCTTCTCGGTCAGCAGAAATACCAGCAGGCGATCGAAGTGATGGCCCCCATCGATGACTCTTCACCGGTTTTTGCCGAGGCGGTGATTCAGCTGGCATATCTTTACCGCCAGTCAGGTGAGCTGGATAAAGCGATCGGCGGCTTGGAGCAGCTGCTGGCGCAGAATATTCAGCGGCCGGAAATCTATTTTTATCTCACCTCTTATTATGCCGATCACGAGCAGCTGGACAACGCCGCTGATGCCGTTTCCCGCGGGCTGAAACAGTTCCCGGATAATATCGATCTGCTTTATCAGTCTGCAGTCGTCCAGGAAAAGAAAGGCAATCGGAAGATGGCCTTGCAGCAGATGGAGCAGATCCTGGCTATCGATCCTGGGCATGCCGAGGCCCTCAATTTTATTGCTTATCACCACGCAGAAAAAGGAACCCGGCTGGAGCTTGCTCTGTCTCAGGCAAAACAGGCGCTCACCAGTAAAAAAACAGGCTATATTGTCGATACCCTGGGTTGGATTTATTTCAAGATGGGGCGTTATCAGGAGAGCAGGCAGCAGCTTGAAGAAGCGACCAGCCTGTTGCCGGAGGACCCTGTGATTCTGGAACACCTCGGCGATCTTTACCGGGCTCTGATGCTTTGGGAGGACGCAGCGGCTGCGTACAGGAAATCTCTGGAGCTTGACCCTCTGGCGGTGGGGGTTGAGGAAAAGCTGGAAGCACTCCCACTGGAGATGGATAAGTGAGACACCTGTTTGCGCTATTCCTGCTGCTGCTGATATCAGCCTGTGCGAAACCGCCACAGCAGATCTGGACCGATCTTCCGAGTAGCGACGAATTGCTGCAACGGATCGAGCAAACGACTGGACAGGTCAATTCTCTTGATGCGGCAGCAAGCGTTGCATTAACCACGGCAGGCAAATTCTTTTCCAGCCAGCAGTTTCTTTTGCTGGAGAGGCCGGAGCGGTTGCGGACAGATATTCTCACCGGTTTCGGGCAGTTGATCCTGCAGTTGACATCAGATGGTGAACAGTTGTCGGTGTTTGTGAATACCAAGGTGCCCGGGCGCTTTTATCGGGGGGAGGCCAGCCCGGATAATCTGGCCCGTTTTACCCGGATTCCACTGCAGCCTCGTGAATTGGTGAAAATTCTGCTGTACTCTCCGCCGATGATTCAGTATCAGCGGCAAGAGGTCAAGCCTGGTGAAAATAATGGCCTGTTGCTGTTGCTGGAAAACAGCGACATGCGGCAGGAAGTTTTGTTCGACGCCGAGTTGCGTGTGATCGGTTGCCGCTATTACAGCGGCAATAATCTTTTTTTGCAGGTTGATTATCAGCGTCTGGATGAAGAGAAACAGTTTCCCCGAACGATCCGTGTGGAGTTGCCGGAACAGCAGAGTCGTGCGACGGTGAAGTTTTCTGATTTAAAATTAAACCTTGAAATCCCTGCCGACAAGTTCCATTTGCAGCCGCCGGACGGTATTCCGGTGGAACCTTTGCCCTGAGGTTTACACTGATGAAAAGATTTTGTTTGCTGAGGTACGTTTTACTCTTTGCTGTTTTGTTGCTGGCTGGCTGCAACAACAATGAACAGGCTAGCCTGCCCGGTGTCGAAGAGTCGCTGACGCCGGAATATGGTGACACATTCATTGAAGCGTCGATCGGTGATGCCAGCGTGCTGCTGCCGGTTCTCGCCTCCGACTCGGCCTCCAGTTCGATCAATAGCATGTTGTACAACGGTCTGGTCCGTTACAACAAAGATCTGGTCATTGAAGGAGAGTTGGCAGAGTCTTGGGAGATTTCCCCAGACAATCTGAGTATTGTTTTCAAATTGCGCAAAAATGTGAAATGGCACGACGGTGAGCCTTTCACCTCGGCTGATGTCAAGTTCAACTACGAGCTTTATGTCGATCCGAAGACGCCGACCGCCTATGCCGAATCCTTCCGCCAGGTGACCCGCGTTGAAGCGCCCGATCCTTACACTTTTATCGCCTATTACGACAAGCCGTATGCGCCGGCGCTGATCAGTTGGGGCATGCCGATCCACCCGAAACATCTGCTCGAAGGGCAGGATGTCACCAAGAGTCCACTAGCGCGCAACCCGGTCGGCACAGGACCTTACACCCTGGTGGAGTGGCAGGCCGGGGAAAAAATTGTTCTCGAATCTAACCCTGATTATTTCGAGGGCCAGCCTTACATCAAACGGGTGGTTTACCGCATCATTCCCGATCAGGCAACGCAGTTCCTCGAGCTACAGACCGGCAGTCTCGACTTCATGGGGCTTTCTCCATTGCAGTATGATCGTCAGACCGATACCCCGGCGTTCCGCCGTCTGTACAACAAGTACCGGTATCTTGCCTTCGGTTACACCTATCTCGGCTACAATCTGCGGCGGCCACTGTTTCAGGACAAGCGGGTGAGGCAGGCGCTCTCCTTTGCGATCAATAAGCAGGAGATTATCGACGGGGTGCTGCTCGGTTACGGAGTCGCTGCGACTGGCCCCTACAAACCGGATACCTGGGTTTATAATCCGGATGTGCCGCGTTACGATTACAACCCGGATAAGGCGCGTGCGCTGTTGGCTGAGGCCGGCTGGGAAGACAGCGACGGCGATGGCATTCTTGATAAAGACGGGCAGAAGTTCTCTTTCGCTATCGTCACCAATCAGGGCAACGACCTGCGTTCGAAGACCGGTGAAATCATCCAGCGTCGCTTTAAGGAGATCGGGGTCGATGTGAAGCTGCGGATTATCGAGTGGGCGACCTTTCTCAAGGAGTTCATCAACCCCGGTAACTTCGACGCCACCATTCTTGGCTGGACCGGCGGGCCGGAACCCGATTCCTACAACGTCTGGCACTCGAGTAAGACTGGGCCGCAGCAGTTGAACTTCATCGGTTTTAAAAACGCCGAGGTCGACCTGGCGCTGGAAAAGGGCCGGCGAGTGTTTGATCTGCAGCAGCGCAAAGCTTTTTATGATAAATTTCAGGAAGTTCTGGCCGAAGAGCAGCCGTACACTTTCCTTTATATTTCAGAAGCATTGCCCGCTGTTTCCAAGCGCTTTCGTGGTGTTGAAGCAGCACCTGCTGGAATCAGGTATAATTTCAACCAGTGGTTTGTGCCGAAATCTGAACAGAAATATACACGCTGATACCGGGATAGTTTGATGCTGCAATATCTTGCCAAACGTCTGCTGCTGCTGATTCCTTTGCTGATCGGGATTACTCTGATTTCTTTTGTCGTCATCCATCTGGCGCCGGGAGAGCCGACCGACATCCAGACGCAGATGAACCCGCAGGCCAGCGCTGAACTGCAGGACCGGTTGCGGGTGCAGTACGGGCTGGATCAGCCGCTCTATGTGCAGTACGGCAGATGGTTGTCGCGGTTGGTGCAACTCGATTTCGGTGAGTCCTTCGCTACCGACCGGCGACCGGTACTCGACAAGGTGCTGGAACGGCTGCCGGTGACCATCCTGCTGAATGTGCTGTCGATTGTGTTGATCCTGGCGATATCGGTGCCTCTCGGGATTGTTTCCGCGGTCAAGAGGAACTCCGGTTTTGATCGTACGACCACGGTGCTGGTTTTTACCGGTTTTGCCATGCCATCTTTCTGGCTGGCATTGTTGATGATGGATTGGTTCGGTGTGCGCCTGGGAGTGTTGCCGATCTCCGGCCTGAAATCGCTCGGTTACGAATATTTGAACTGGGGAGGGCAGATTCTTGACCGCATCTCGCATCTGATCCTGCCTGTGTTCATCTCCGCGATCGGTGGCTTGGCCGGGTTTTCCCGTTACATGCGCTCCAATATGCTGGAAGTGGTACGACAGGATTATATCCTCACGGCACGGGCCAAAGGTTTGTCCGAGCGGGTGGTCATCTACAAGCATGCGCTGCGCAACGCTTTGTTGCCGGTGATTACCATCCTCGGACTTTCGGTGCCGGGGTTGATCGGTGGCAGCGTGATCTTCGAAACTATCTTTGCTATCCCCGGTATGGGCAAGCTGTTTTATGACGGTGTGATGATGCGCGATTATCCGCTGATTATGGGGATTCTGGTGATGGGTGCAGTGCTGACTTTACTCGGCAACCTGTTGGCGGATATTTCTTATGCGCTGGCTGATCCACGTATTCGACAGAGTGGACAGCAGGAGGGCTGAATTTGTTAACGTATGATTTAAAGGGGGAGTTATGAAATTAAAAACCAACCGGTTGGGCGAGATGTTGCTTGAAGCCGGTATGATCGATCAGTTCCAGCTGGAATCAGCGCTGTCGATGCAGCGCAACCTGGGTGGACGTATCGGCAGCGCCATAGTCAAGCTCGGCTATCTGCCGGAAGAAACGATTATGGAGTTTCTCGAGTCGCAGTCCAAGTTTTCCCGTGTCTCGCTGCAGGATTTGGAAATTCCTCTCAGTGTTATCAGTGTTTTGCCTGCAGACAAGCTTAAGCATCTGCTGGTGGCGCCGATTGAGCTGCGACAGAGTGGGCATGAAAAAACACTGCGCATTGCCATGACCGACCCGACCAACCAGAAATTGATTTCCGATCTGCAGTTTGCTACCGGTTGCCGCATTCTGCCTGTGCTGGCCTCGGAGGATGAAATCCGCAGTGCGCTGGAAAATAATCTGCCGGTCGAGCCACCGCAGCCTCCGCCCTCAGAGCCGGTACGGCAGCAGGCGACGCATGATCCAAACATGGTCGATTTCAGCGACCTGCCGGGAGAAGATCCGCGTCTCGACCGGTTGCTGGAAATTCTGAAACAAAAAGGTGTGCTCAGTGCCATCGATGTGGAACGGGTGAAGTTCGATTGATGCTAAGTCGTAGAAGCGCATTCATACGTGATGTCGTCTGGCAGCGCCTGCGGCATAACAGGATGGCCTTGGCTGGTGGCGTGATTGTCCTGCTGATGTTTCTTCTCGCCGCAATTGCATCACTGGTCAGTAGCGATCCGTCTGCCATCGATGTCAGCCAGAGCTTGTTGCCACCGAGCTGGGCGCATCCCCTTGGTACAGACGATCTGGGGCGGGATGTGCTGGTGCGGATGTTGTACGGCGCACGTATCTCCCTGCTGGTCGGTTTCGTCGCTGTCGGTATTTCCTGCCTGATCGGTATCTTCTTCGGTTCGCTGGCTGGCTATTATGGTGGCTGGATCGATTCGCTGATTATGCGCTTTGTTGATATCATGCTCTGCTTCCCGACCTTTTTCCTAATTCTGGCGGTCATCGCATTTCTCGATCCCTCAATCTGGAACATCATGATCGTTATCGGCTTGACCAGCTGGATGGGGGTGGCGCGTCTGATCCGTGCCGAGTTCCTCAGCTTGCGCCAACGCGATTTCGTCCTCGCCGCGCAGGCTTTAGGTGCTTCCGATTTCCGTCTAATTTTCCGCCATATTCTGCCGAATGCCATGTCTCCGGTGCTGGTCTCGGCCACCCTTGGTGTCGCTGGGGCTATTCTGACCGAGAGCGCATTGTCGTTCCTCGGTATTGGCGTGCAGCCGCCGACACCGTCCTGGGGCAACATGTTGATCGTTGGCAAGCAGACTTTGGGGAGCGCCTGGTGGCTGTCGGTTTTTCCTGGGCTGGCGATTCTGATCACCGTGCTCGGGTACAATCTGCTTGGTGAGGGCATCCGTGACGCGCTCGATCCGAGGTTGAAAGAATGACGGCGGACGTGTTGCTGGAGAGACGTTTCGCTGCTTTGGCTGATGGTGATTTTGCTACCGTATACGCGACTTACCACCAAGAATCCCCTTTCATTCAGCAGTTTTCCAGTCGGGGCGAATATGTTCGCTTCGCCAAAGCAAATCTGAGCGCGATTCAGGTGAAGAACTGGCAGGTGCTGAGCTGTCGCGAACTGGATGATAGACAGCAGGAACATCTGTTGGTGATAGAACTTTCTGTCGACGGTTACAGCCAGTTTTTTTACGAACTGGCACTGCTGGTCGATACGGAGGGTGGTTGGCGCTACCACTCTGCGCAGAAACTGGGAGCCGAGGATTATTCGGGTCCGCCCGATCAGATCGATTTCGAGCATTTCGATCGGGTTACTGAAAAAATCCGCTACTGATCTGTTATGCCTGAACTTCCAGAAGTAGAAACCACCTGTCGTGGTATTGCCCCGCTGATCACCGATTGTCAGATTGCCGAGTTGGTGTTGCGCACCGACAAACTGCGCTGGCCACTCGACCGCAGTTTATGCGTGTCTCTGCCTGGGCAAACCATCCGAAAAGTTGAACGCCGCGCCAAGTATCTTTTGCTGCATTGCAATGCCGGGGCGCTGATTCTTCACCTTGGTATGTCGGGCAGCCTGCGTGTGATCGCTGCCGACAGCACCGAAAACAAGCATGATCATGTCGACCTGATTTTCACCAACGGTAGCTGTCTGCGGTTCAACGATCCGCGCAAGTTCGGAGCACTGCTCTGGTGTAATGAGCCGAAAGCGCATCCACTTCTGGTAAAGCTGGGGCCCGAGCCGCTTTCCGCTGGGTTCGATGGCGAATATTTGTGGCAGGCATCGAGGCAGCGCAAAACAGCAATCAAGCCTTTTATCATGGATCAGAAACTGGTGGTTGGGGTTGGAAATATCTATGCTAGTGAATCTTTGTTTCGGGCCGGTATCCGACCCCAGACAGCAGCCGGTAAAGTCAGCCGTGCGCGCTATCAAAAACTGTCTGCTGCAATCAAGGAGATCCTGACAGAGGCAATCGCCGCTGGTGGAACCACTATTGCGGACTTCAAGCAGGCGGATGGCAAGCCTGGCTATTTCGCTCAGCAATTACAGGTTTACGGTCGGGACGGGGAGCCATGCCCACAATGCGGCCAGCCGATCAGCAGCGTCAAGCTGGGGCAGCGGTCGACGTGTTTTTGTCGCAATTGCCAGAAATAAACAATTTCTTAGGCTATACTTAATAACTATTCGTCGTTTCGCTAACGCCCTGACATTGTTTGATTAATGGAGAGACGAAGTGGACAAAAGAAGTCGTCTTCTGATTGTTGATGATGAGTACACTACTCTGCAGATGGTTACAGAAACGCTGAAAACGGATTATGACGTTATCATAGCCCAGGACGGTAATGAAGCTGTACGCAAATGTCGCGAAGAAGAACCAGACCTGATCCTGATGGATGTGATGATGCCAAATAAGGATGGCTATGAAGCCTGCTGGGAAATCAAAAGTGACCCCCAGTTCAGCGATCTTCCGGTTATTTTTCTGACCGCGGCGGATGATCTTAAGAATGAAATTCAGGGATTGGAAGCCGGTGGAATCGATTATTTGACCAAGCCGGTCAATCTGGTTCTGCTTAGCATGCGGGTGGCGAACCATCTGGAGATGAAGAAGAAGGCAGACTTGGTCAAGGCTCAGCGCGATCTGCTGCAGGTGCAGAAGCTGAAACTGGAAGCTGCCTTGGAGCGGATCAAAACTTTGGAAGGAATTATCCCGATCTGCCAGTACTGTAAGAGTATCCGCAACGATCAGGATAGCTGGCAGCGGCTGGAAGAGTATATCGAAAGTAATACCGATGCCCGTTTCAGCCATGGTATTTGCGATACCTGCAAAGAAGAGCATGTTTTGAAAAACAGGAAGAACTGAGCGGTAAAATGGAACAGTTTCCTTTTGTCTTTCCCTATCGTGTCGGTGTTGCCGATATTAACTATGGTGGCCATGTTGCCAATTCGGCGGTGCTGAACATTTTCCAGGATGCGCGCATCGCTTTTTTCGCCAGCCTCGGCCCCTACAGTGAACTCGACCTCGGAGGCTGCGGTATCATCATGCCGGAGGCTCATGTCTACTACCGCAATGAGATGTTCTTGCATGATGAGCTTCAGGTCGCTGTGCGCTGCAAAGATCTGAAGCGTTCCAGCTTTCTGCTGGAATACCGGATTGAGCGTTGTGGAGCAGTAACGGCCGAAGGAGAGACACCAATCGTCTGCTTCGATTACGCTAAACGCAAACCTTGTCGGATTCCTGAAGAATTCAAACAGAAAATCACCGAATCTATGGCGGCTTAAGTTTGCCGACCTGACTGTTTCGCAAATCATTGTCCTGCCAGTATGTCTGTTCCGTAAAAACCGGGCTTTCTCCTTGACGAAACAAGCCGCCAAGGGGTATTGTGCGCAGCAAAAAATTTGACCTTTTTGAGGATTGTAAATATGGAAGAACTGAACGAATTATTGCAACAACGCCGGGCAAAAATTGATACATTTCGTGAGTCCAGCCTCAATCCTTTCGCCAACGATTTTAAAGTAACTCACACCACCGCACAGATTGTCGATATGCACGCAGCAGACGACAAAGAAAAGCTGGAAGAGTGCGAGCAGGAATATCGTATTGGTGGCCGGGTGATGGCACGTCGTGATTTCGGCAAAGCTGCGTTCCTGCAATTGCAGGATGTCGGTGGTCGATTGCAGGTTTACGTGGCGAAAAACCAGGTTGGTGAGGAGGCGTTCGAGCAATTCAAGAAGTTTGATATCGGTGATATCATCGGTGTTTGCGGGACTCCCTTTCGGACCAAAACTGATGAACTGTCGCTACGTGCCAGTGAGATCCGCCTGTTGACAAAGTCTCTGCTGCCGCTGCCGGAGAAGTGGCACGGTCTGACCGATGTTGAGACCCGTTATCGTCAGCGTTACCTCGACCTGATCACCAATCTCGATGTACGGGAAACCTTCCGCAAGCGAAGCGAGATTGTCAGCCTGATCCGTAGTTTCATGATCGATAACGACTATCTTGAAGTGGAAACGCCGATGATGCATCCGGTGGCCGGTGGCGCAACTGCCAAGCCTTTTGTGACGCATCACAATACCCTGAAAATGGACCTGTTCCTGCGTATTGCTCCGGAGCTTTATCTCAAGCGCCTGGTGGTTGGCGGTTTCGACCGGGTCTTTGAGATCAACAGAAACTTCCGTAACGAGGGGATCTCGATTCAGCACAACCCGGAATTCACCATGATGGAGTTCTACCGTGCTTACGCCACCTATCACGATCTGATGGATTTCACTGAAGAGCTGATCTGTCATGTCGCCGATAAGGTTTGCGGTGGGTTGGTGATTCCTTACGGTGATAAAGAGGTCGACCTGACGCCACCATGGGATCGCCTGACTCTGAAGGAATCGATCGTTAAGTACGGCAAGGTTGAGATGACCGTTCTCGAAGATCATCAACAGGCCCTTAACTTCGCCAAATCGGTCGGCATCGAAATCGAAGGTCAGATCGGTCACGGCAAGCTGCTGACGGAGATCTTTGATGAAGTGGTTGAGCCGAACCTCTGGCAGCCGACCTTCATTACCGAATATCCGACCGAGGTTTCGCCGCTGTCGCGTAAAAATGACGAGCGCCCCGAGGTTGTCGATCGCTTTGAGCTGTTTGTTGTCGGTCGTGAACTGGCCAACGCCTTCTCCGAGCTGAATGACCCGATCGATCAGAAAGAACGTTTTGTCCAGCAGCTTGCGGAAAAAGCTGCCGGCGATGAAGAGGCACACGAGATGGATGAAGATTACATCCGTGCCCTTGAGTACGGTCTGCCGCCGACAGCAGGCGAGGGAATCGGCATCGACCGGCTGGTGATGCTACTGACTAACTCGGCGTCGATCCGCGACGTCATCCTGTTTCCGCAACTACGACCGGAAGCCGGTTAACGCCGGCCGAAACGGATACTTAATGGCGTACGAGTGGTTTATCAGCCTCCGCTACCTGCGGGCAAAGCGGAAGCAGACCTTTATCTCGGTCATCTCATTTATCTCCATCGCCGGGGTCACTCTCGGCGTTGCTGCATTGATCTTAGTGCTGGCGGTCATGACCGGTTTTACCGATGGTGTCCGTCAGCAAATTCTCGGCAATGTTCCTCATGTTCTGGTGCAACGTTACGGTGAAGGGCTGTCCAACCCGGACGAAATTGTCGCTGCGGCCGAGCAGGTTGAGCATGTGGTGTCGGCAACGCCGTTCGTTTCGAAAGAAGCGATGCTGCTGTCGCAGGGAAACGTTGCTGCGGTCAGTATCAAAGGGGTTGGTGCGCGGCATAAAGTCTTCGCTCAGGATCTGCTGACAGCTGACGGGCGTCCTCTGGTCGAGAGCTTTTTCGATGAAGAGCTTGATCGACCGGGGATCATCATCGGCATCGATACCGCGACCAGTATCGGTGTTTCGGTTGGTGATTCGATCAATGTCATCCCGCCGATGTTCAGTATCACCCCGTTCGGCATGGTGCCGAAAATGAAACCCTTCCGTGTGGCGGGAATCTTCGAAAAGCAGAGTAGCCTGGTCGACAGTTTTTATGCCTATATTCCGCTGCCGGTCGCGCAGAAGTTTTTCGACTCGGTCGGTGAAGTCAGTGGTGTTGAATTGGAAGTCGAGCGCTTTGATCAGGCACCACAGGTTGCCGCAGAGCTTGCCGAGGCTTACACGTTTCCCTACCTGGTTCGCCCCTGGCAAAGTTTGTACGGCTCTTTTCTCTCTGCATTGAAGCTGGAGAAACTGGGCCTTTTCATCGTTCTCGGCATCATCGTGCTGGTAGCGGCATTCAATATCGCGACGACGCTGATCATGGTGGTGATGGAGAAAAGTCGTGACATCGCTATTTTGCGGGCGATGGGGGCGAACGCGCGTAGCATCATGAAAATTTTCGTGCTGGAAGGTTTTATCATCGGTACTGTCGGCACCGGGCTGGGTACGGCACTCGGCGTCTTTCTGGCGCATTACGCTGATGCGATCATCAAGTTTCTCGAACGCACATTCCAGATCCGTATTTTCGACCAAAGGGTTTACGGTATGGAGCACTTTCCTTCGGACATCGTGCTGACCGATGTGGTTGCCGTGATGGTGATGGCAATGTCTATCTCGCTGCTGGCAACGATTTATCCGGCGTGGCGGGCATCACGCCTCGATCCGGCTGAGGCGTTGCGCTATGAGTAGCCCGGCGTTGATCGAAATCTGTAATCTGCAGAAGCGTTTTTCTACCCCTGGTGGGGAAATTCATGTGCTGCGCCAGGTTGACGCGCAGATTTCCGCCGGTGAGCGGGTCGCCGTTGTTGGAACCTCAGGAGCCGGGAAGACTACTTTGATGCATATCCTCGGGGGGCTGGATCGGCCGAGTGACGGTGAAGTTCGTTTTTCCGGCGAAGATATCTTCGCGTTGCGTGGGGTTGCGCTGGACGAATTTCGTAATCGTACTGTCGGCTTTGTTTTTCAGTTTCATCAGCTGTTGCCGGAATTTACTGCGCTGGAAAATGTAATGATGCCCCTTCTGATTGGTGGTGTTGGTCGGACGGAGGCCGCAGAGAAAGCGACAGAGTTGTTGGGTGAAGTAGGACTTGAGCAGCGCTTGAACCACAAGCCGGGGGCGCTTTCCGGTGGCGAACAGCAACGCGTTGCCATCGCTCGTGCCCTGGTACGACAGCCACAAATTTTGTTGGCCGATGAGCCGACTGGCAATCTCGACAGTGGAACATCCGATGAAATTTTGCAACTTCTCAACCGCATGCATCGAACTCGCGGGTTAACGATGCTCATTGTCACCCACAACCGGGAGCTTGCCGCCAGCCTCGATCGCATATTGCGTATGGAAGATGGCCGTTTGGTCGATGATCAGCTTAACTGATTTCACAATGGATTTACGAACCGGCCGACTCGGGAATTCCGGTTGAACTCATAATGACGTTTTTTTATAATCGCCATTTGGTTTTCTCATAACTGAGGGATGTTGATGTTCAAAAAACTACTGATAACTTTCTGCCTGGTGCTGTTGTCAACAATCGCCGCAGCGGAGGATTTCAAGGTCTCTGCCGTTGAAATCGAGGGAAATCTCCGGATCGAAACGTCGACCATTCTGGCGGCAACACCGATTCGGCCAGGCGATCAGGTTTCAATGGAAGATATCGATGCTGCAATGGCTAACCTCTTCTCTCTCGGACGGTTTGAGGACATCTCTGCACGCTTAACCGAAGTGCAAGGGGCGAAGGTCCTTACTTTCGTTGTCAGTGAGCTGCCATTGGTGCGCACCATCCGGTTCGATGGTCGAGACGAGATTACCGAAGAAACGCTGCGTTCGCGAGTGGTTCAGCCTGTTCCGGCAATGTACAGCCAGGCCAAGGTGCGAGAAAGTATTGTCGCGCTAAAAAACGCTTATGCTGAAGATGGCTATCATGCGGCAAATATTAAGGCGGAACTGGAAACCGACGAACGGAACGAGGCGGTCCTGGTTTTCAATATTGTCGAGGGCGACAAAGTTCTGATTGATGAAATTCGTTTCAGCGGTAACACAGTTATCGAAGCCGATGATCTTAAAGATGTTATGGAAAACCGGGAACGCTGGTGGCTTTCCTGGTTGACCGATCGTGGTGCTTACAATCCGGATGCGTTGGAATTGGATGTCGAGCGGATCAAGGCGGCTTATAAAGATAAAGGCTATATGGACATCAAGGTTCGTCAGCCGAAGGTGTCGCTGATCGATAAAGATCGCTATTTCTTGATTGAGATTGAAGTCGACGAGGGAGATCAGTACAAAGTTGGTACTCTAGGCGTCAAGGGGGATTTGCTGAAATCGGAAGAGGAGTTGTTGGAGAATATCAGCCTGGGGAATGGCGATGTTTTCAATCGTTCCGAACTGCATCGCAGCATCGAGCTTTTGACAGATATCTACGCTGAGGAAGGGTACGCCAACGTCAACGTTGCGCCGCTGAGCAACAAGGACAAGCAGTCTCTGACCATCGATCTGATGTTCGATATCGAGCAGGGAGAGAAGATCTACATCGAGCGAGTCAATGTGCGCGGCAACACCCGCACCCGGGACAAGGTGGTACGGCGTGAGGTGCCGATCGTCGAAGGAGAGACCTACAGCGCCAGCAAAATCAAGGAGGCAAACCGCCGCGTCCGTAACCTCGGTTATTTCGATGAGGTCAACGTGACCAAGGCCCCCGGCAGCGCTGAAAATCAAGCGGTTCTGAATGTCGATGTCAAAGAAAAACCGACCGGAACTTTCTCGATCGGTGCTGGATATTCTTCAGTTGATAGCTTCATTGCTCAGGGTTCCATCACCCAGGATAACTTTCTTGGCCTGGGCTTGAAATTGAGGCTTTCAGCCGCCTTAAGTGGGAGCTCTAATACTTTTTCTTTAGGTGTGACTGATCCATATTTCCTCGATACGGAATGGACTGTTGGCGGGGAAGTTTATAAAACTGAGCGTGAGTATGATGATTACGATGAGAACCGAACCGGTGGAGCACTCAAGGCCGGCCATCGCATCGCGGAATATACCAAGGGCTATCTGACCTATCGCTTTGAACAGAGTGAAATTCTCAATATTGACGAAAGTGTCACCAGTGCTATCGTTTTGGATGCCGAGGGAACTTCGACCCATTCCTCGTTGACAGGCGAAATTGTACGTAACAGCACCGATTATCATCTGGATCCCAGCACCGGCGGTATTTCCAGCATCTCTTTGCAGTATGCCGGCATCGGCGGGACGGAGAATTTCCTTAAGACAATTCTGGAACATCGACATTTCTGGCCATTGTTCTGGGGAACTGTGTTTTCGTTGCATGGTGAAACAGGATCCGTTTTTGAGACACAAAGCGATGGCTTGCCATTGGGTGAAAAGTTTTTTCTCGGCGGTATTCGCAACATGCGAGGTTTTGAGACCCGCGAGGTTGGCCCGCAGGATGAGGGGACATACATCGGCGGTGAAACCATGGCTTATTTTAACTTTGAATTTATTTTTCCCATTTCCAAAAGCATGGGCCTGAAAGGCTTGTTGTTTTACGATATTGGCAACGCCTGGCTGAAACATGAAGATTATGGTTCGGACTGGCGCCACAGTGCTGGAGCCGGTATCCGCTGGAACAGCCCGTTGGGGCCGCTCCGTTTCGAGTGGGGTTACAACCTTGATCCCCGCGATGATGAAGATCAGTCTGTTTTTGAATTTACGATTGGTAAACCTTTTTAAGCGACTTAAAACAGGAGAAAAAGAATGAAGAAAATTATCGTTGCTCTGGTTTCGTTGATGCTATTTGCTGTTCCGGCCATGGCTGAAATGAAAATAGCTTACGTTGATCTGCAGAAAGCATTGAACTTGTCAATGGCAGGTGTGGCTGCAAAGAATGAAATCGCTGCACAGGTAAAAAAATATGAGGACGAATTTAAAGCCAAGCAGGACGATCTGCAAAAGATGAAGGACGAACTTGAGAAGCAGGCGGTGCTTTTGTCCGACAGTGCCAAGGCGCAAAAAGAACGCGAATTCCAGCAGAACATCAAAGAACTGCAGCGTTTCCAGAAGGACGTCAAAGAGGAACTGCAGCAGCGTGATGCCGATGCGACTAAGAAAATTCTGAACCGGTTGTTTGAAATCCTGCAGACGCTTGGAAAAGACGGTGGCTACCAGATGATCCTGGAGAAAAATGAGGGAGCGGTTATTTACGCCGATAAAAGTGTTGACCTGACCGACGAGCTGATCAAAGCGTTTGACGCAGCCCAATAATCATGAGTGCGACTTTACAGCAACTGGCCGAACTGATCGGTGCAGAATTGCAGGGTGACCCGACGTTGGAGATACGTCGGGTTTTCCCGATCGACCAGGCGCAAGCGGGCGATATCACTTTTGTTGCCAATCCCAAGTATCTGTCGAAGCTGAAAGATTGTCAGGCTTCGGCGGTGATTGTTGCTCCTGGGCTTGAAGCGCCAGATATGAACCTGCTAGTTACTGAGAACCCTTATCTGGCATTCGCAAAGATTCTGACTTTTCTGCAGGGTGAGAGCACTGCTCCGAAGGGTATCATGCAGGGTGCGCATGTTGCCGAAACTGCAGAGTTGGGCGACGGTGTTTCAGTTTATCCAGGTGCTGTTATTGGCGAAAATGTGAAAGTTGGTGCAGGGACGGTGCTGCATCCGGGGGTTGTTGTTTATGCTGATGTGGTGATCGGTGAAAACTGCCTGTTGCACGCTGGTGCCATCGTACGGGAAGGTTGTCGTTTGGGCAATCGGGTTATCCTGCAGCCTTCTGCGGTTATCGGTGCAGATGGTTTCGGTTTTGCCCCGGACGGCAGTAGCTATTACAAAATTCCGCAGGTCGGAATTGTTGTTTTGGAAGACGATGTCGAGATCGGTGCTTGCAGCTGTGTTGATCGTGCTGCCATGGGTGTCACCCGCATCGGTCGCGGCACCAAGTTTGATAACCTTGTGCAGATCGGTCACAATGCAGACATCGGTGAAGATTGCCTTCTAGTGTCCCATTGTGGTGTCGCAGGTAGCAGTAAAGTTGGTAATCACTGTACTTTTGGCGGTCAGACAGCAGTCGCCGGCCATGTGACGGTAGGTGATAATGTGACTCTTGGTGGTCGTACTGGGGTTACCGGTAACGTTGATTCTAATCAATTACTTAGCGGCCTGCCGCCGGTTCCTCACAAGGAATGGTTGAAAATGACGATGTCTTTGCCGAAAGTCCCGGAAATGCGCAAAGAATTGCAAAAATTGAAGAAACGCCTGGCTGAGCTTGAAGCCCAGGTGAAGGAGGATTAAAAATGCTGAAGATGAATACGACTGAAATCATGTCTGTTTTGCCCCACCGCTATCCTTTTCTGCTGGTAGACAGCTTGGAGGAGATGGAAGAGGGAAAGCGGGTTTTCGGTTACAAGAACGTCACGATCAACGAACCGTTTTTTCAGGGGCACTTCCCGGAGCACCCGATTATGCCGGGTGTGCTGATTGTTGAGGCTATGGCACAGGTTGGCGGTGCTTATGTTTCAGTTGTCGATGAGGTTGGTGACGACAAGGTGACTTACTTCGTCGGTATTGAAAAAGCACGTTTCCGCAAGCCGGTTCTGCCGGGAGATGTCCTGCGTATGGAACTTGACCTGGTGTCGAAACGCCGGGGAATCTACCAGTTCGAGGGGAAGGCTTATGTTGGCGATACCCTCGTCGCTCAAGCGGAGCTGAAAGCAACTTTCGCGGATAAATAAACAGGATTGGAGTACTCCATGATTCATCCGACAGCAATTATTGCACCCGGAGCTAAACTCGATTCGACCGTAAGCGTTGGCCCTTATGCAGTTATTGGCGAAAATGTTTCGATTGGCGCCGGTACGACCGTTGGGCCGCATGCCGTGATCGAAGGTCGGACCGAAATCGGTGAAGAGAATCAGATTTTTCAGTTTGCTTCTGTCGGCGCCGTTCCGCAAGACCTGAAATTTCATGGGGAAGAATCGACACTGCAGATCGGTGATCGCAACAAAATTCGCGAGTTTGTTACTATTCATCTGGGAACTGAAGATGGTGGCGGTGTAACAACTGTTGGCAGTGACAACCTGCTTATGGCCTATTCCCACGTTGCTCACGACTGCATTGTCAAAGATCACGTTATCCTTGCTAATGGAGCAACTTTGGCCGGTCATGTCGAGGTTGATGAGTTTGCTATTTTAGGAGGTTTGTCAGCAGTTCATCAGTTTACTCGCATCGGCTGTCATGTTATGGCTAGCGGTGGTTCGATGATTGCGCAGGATGTTGCTCCTTACTCCATAGTTCAGGGCGATCGTGCGACAACTGTCGGTGTCAATTTGACCGGTCTGAAACGACGAGGTTACAGCTCCGAGGCGCTGTCCAACATCAAAAAGATGTACAAGCTGGTGTTCCGCTCAAATCTGAAACTGGAAGAGGCGATTGTCCAAATCGAAGCCGATTTGAACACCGATGCCGATGAAGTGGCAACTTATGTCGCCTTCTTGAAAAAGAGTACACGCGGACTGGCGCGCTAGCTTCAGGGCACTGCATTATTAAGTGAAAAAGCGAGAGCCGGTTCGGGTCTCGCCTTTTCTTTTTGTGGCGAAGAAATATGGCAGTGGATCAGCCTTTGAAAGATAAGAAAGTGATGATTGTTGCCGGTGAATCCTCTGGGGATTTGCACGGGAGCAATTTACTTAAATCTGCAGCTAAAGATTATCCGCATTTGAAATTTTTTGGAGTCGGTGGAGAACGGATGCGGGCGACAGGCTGTGAGATTATTTTCCCGTCCGATGACTTGTCGGTTATGGGACTGGTTGAGGTTTTCGGCCAGCTGCCACGTCTGTTTGCGCGTTTTCGTCAGCTGAAACAGCTTATGCAGGGGAAACAACGTCCCGACCTTTTGGTGCTGATCGACTTTCCCGATTTTAACCTGCGTCTTGCCAAGGTGGCAAAGAACCTTGGTGTTCCAGTGCTTTACTACATTAGCCCGAAAGTCTGGGCATGGCGTAAAGGGCGGGCTAAAATTATCGCCGAACGGGTCGATCGGATTGCATTGATTTTCCCCTTCGAACCGGAAATCTATCGGCCTTTTGGATTGCAGGCTGATTATGTTGGGAATCCGCTGCTGGACGAATTTGTCGCTAACGAGCCGGAAGGCACTTTGCGTTCGCAGCTGAACGTTTCAGCACGAGATAAAATTGTCGGGATTTTCCCAGGTAGCCGGCAAAGTGAGATCAAATACATCTTTCCGACTTTGCTCGAAACTGCCAGAAAGCTTGCCGAACTTAAACCGCAGGTGAAGTTTTTGTTGCCTGTCGCTCCATCATTGTCGTTTGAATATTTTGATCGGGAGATTGCTGCTTCAGGTTTGCCGGTGACTGTCGTGAATGAAAATATTTATGAAGTTGCTGCTGCTTGTGACGCTGTGCTGACTGTGTCGGGAACTGTCACGCTGCAGATTGCTTTGGCAGGCACCCCGATGGTCATTCTTTATAAGGTTTCTCCACTTAGTTACGAGATCGGTAGAAGGTTGATCAATGTCGATCATGTTGGTTTGCCGAATATTGTGGCAGGAAAAACAGTTGTCCGCGAGTTGCTGCAAAACGACGCGACACCTGAACGGCTTTGTCGCGAAACGATACGCATCCTTGATGACGCTGCTTATCGGCAGGACCTGCTTGACGGATTGAGCTTGGTGCAAAAGAAAATGGGCGAGCCCGGTTGCTCAGAACGGGTGGCTCGGATAGTGGCGGAATTGGTCGCGCAAAGAGGGAAATAATTTAAGTGGCAAAGCAATCAGTGCAGGTTTATCGTCGCCTGCTGGTTTATTCTAAACCCTATGCTCGCCGTATCGTATTTGCGATGCTTGCATCACTTGGTGTGGCCGGAACCGATGTGGCTGTTGCCAAGTTGGTGCAACCACTGGTCGATTATGTTCTGGCGGCAGAAGATATGGTGCTGGTCAACCTGGTCCCCTTGGTTGTGGTCGGCCTGGCATTGCTGAAAGGGATTTCGAGGTATGTTCAAGAGTACTTCATAAAAACGGCCGGCCAGCTGGTCGTGCAGGATCTGCGCAATGATCTTTACAGCCACTCGGTTGAACTTTCCATGGGATATTTTTCTCGCACCCCCTCTGGAACTCTTGTTTCACGTATTATCAACGATGTCGGCATGTTGCAGAAGTCAGCTGTCGATGAAATCGTCGTGGTGGTGCGCGAAACTCTGACCTTGGTCGGTTTGGTCGGACTGCTGTTTTACAACGACTGGCGTTTGGCGGTCCTCGCTTTTACCGTCTTGCCACTGGCAATTTTTCCTGCAAGCCACATCGGCCGCCAAATTAAAAAATATGTCCGCAAAAGTCTGGCAAATATCGGCGTGCTCACCAGTATCCTGCATGAATCGTTTAGTGGCATCAAAGTGGTGAAAGCTTTTGGTGCTGAAGAGGCTGAAAAAAAGAAATTCTTCGATGAGAACAAGACTTATTATCGGCGAATTAAGAAGATTATCAAATACGATGTAGCGACTGCGCCGATCATGGAAGTGCTGGCCTCTTTCGGTGCTGCAGGTGTGCTCTGGTACGGTATCCAGCGGGTTATGTCGGGGGCTATCACGCAAGGGGAATTGTTATCCTTTATCGCGGCAATGGGGATGATGTACGGGCCAGTCAAACGCCTGGTGAAAACCAACAACGTTATCCAGAAGGCCATCGGAGCGGCTGAACGTGTTTTTGATTTACTTGATCTTCAGGCTGATATCGTCGATGCGGTCGATGCCGAAAAATTACCACTTAGTAAAGGCTATGTTCAGTTTGACCGGGTCGATTTCGGCTACGATGATGAACTGGTATTGAAGAACTTTTCTGTTAGCGTGGAGCCGGGGCAAGTGGTCGCACTGGTCGGACCAAGTGGGGCGGGCAAGTCAACGTTAATTGGTTTGCTGGCGCGCTTTTACGAACCGACACGAGGGAAAATACAGATCGATGGTCAGGATATCTGTGCAGTGACCCAGAACAGCCTCAAAGAGCAACTGGCTCTGGTTGATCAAGAGACCTTCCTGTTTCACGATAGTCTGCTGAATAATATTCGTTATGGCCGGCCGGGTGCTAGTGAAGAAGAGGTCTACGAGGCTGCCAGAATGGCCTATGCAGATGAGTTCATCCAGGAAATGCCGGAAGGCTATGAGACGGTAATTGGTGACCGAGGTGTTCGTCTGTCGGGCGGCCAGCGGCAACGAATCTGTATTGCCCGGGCAATACTGCGAGATGCGCCGATTTTGCTGCTGGATGAGGCCACTAGTGCACTGGACACCGAAAGCGAAGCTGTTGTTCAGCGGGCGCTTTCCAACCTGATGCGAAACAGAACGACTTTTATTATTGCTCACCGTCTTTCGACTGTTATGAATGCCGATCGAATCCTGGTGTTGGAAGCTGGGCAACTCAAGGAGCAGGGTACCCACCAGCAATTACTTGCGCATAACGGTTTATACAAGCGGTTGTACAATATGCAGTTCCAGGAGCAGAACTGATGGGTTTTTCAGATCGTTTGCTGCTCAAACTGGCTCCGCCTTTGGCATCGTTGATTATCCGTTTATTGTACCAGATGAACCGGGTTGAGTTTGTTGGTGAGGAGCATCCAAAGGCAATCTGGAATGCAGGCAAACACCTGATTCTCGCTTTCTGGCACGATCAACTGCTGCTGATGGCGATGGGGTATCGTGGGCCGGGGAGCAAGATACTGATCAGTTCTTCGAAAGATGGTGAGTTGATTGCACGTGTGATGAATTTTTTCGGGCAACAGGCGGTTCGCGGGTCCTCTTCGCGAGGAGCCAAAGCTGCCTTCAAAGAGATGGTTGCTTTGGCCAAGGAAGATGTTGATCTGGTGATCACTCCTGATGGTCCGAAGGGACCGCGCCACGAGCTGAAAGACGGTGTTGTGCAACTCGCGAGGCTCGGAGGGCGACCGGTGGTGCCGATGGCCTTTGCCTGTAGCCGTGGTCATCGCTTTGCATCCTGGGACAAGTTTATTCTCCCTTATCCCTTTGGACGCGTCGTCTATGCTTTTGGCGAGCCGGTGATTTTTGAGCGTGATGAGGGCGTGGATGCTTTTCGTGATCGCTTGATCGCTGCAATGGAAGAGAATCAGTTGCGTGCTAAAGCGTGTTTGGAGGCTCACGGTGTATCTGCTGTATAACGCTCTATTGGTGCTGGTCAGCTTGGTGCTGGTACCCTATTACCTGCTGCGAGGTTTGCGTTATGGCAAGAGTCGGCGTGGTATCAGGGAGCGTTTGGGGCGTTTTTCTCCTGAACAACTGGAATGGCTGCAGGGGAAAAGGATTTTCTGGGTGCATGCCGTTTCGGTTGGCGAAACCCGAGCCGCAGTACCGTTGCTGAAGCAATTGAAACAGAAATATCCAGAACATAAAATCCTGGTGACAAATGTGACAGAAACTGGCCACGCTGTCGCAAAAGGTTTGAGTGAAGTCGATTTTTGTCTGTTTTTTCCCTTCGATTTTTCCTGGGTTGTTCGCAGGGTTTTTCAGCAGGTCAAGCCGGAGTTGGTTGCCATTGTTGAAACGGAAATCTGGCCAAACTTTGTCCGGCAAGCAAATTTGCTGAATATCCCGCTGGTGCTGGTTAATGGCCGTTTGTCCGATCGCTCTTATCCTCGTTACCGTTTTTTCCGGCCTCTATTACGGCCTCTGCTGGAGTGCTTTTCTGCGTTTTGCATGCAGTCACAGGTTGATGCGGAACGGATCAGCCAGTTAGGTGCGGAAACTCGGAGGGTTGAAAATACCGGGAATTTGAAGTACGACCATGAATTGAAAGAGTTAACTGGTGATGATCTGGCAAGGTTGAGACAGGAATATCGCTTGCCGGAAAACTTACCGATTCTTGTTGCCGGCAGCACTCACGCTGGGGAAGAGAAACTTTTGATTTCTCTTTATCGCGAACTGCTCGATGAAAACAGGGAGCTGCTTCTGGTTGTTATCCCGCGGCACCCAGAGCGTTGTCGCGAGGTGCAGGTACTGGTGGATGAGCAAAGGATAGAAAGTCGTTTACGTAGCGCGTTGAGTGAAGATCAGACTGCGTTTGCCAGCGGTCAGGTATTGCTGATAGACACCTTGGGAGAAGTGCTCAATCTCTACGCGGTAGCTGATCTGGTTTTTGTCGGAGGCAGCCTGGTTCCGGTCGGTGGTCACAACCTGCTGGAAGCCTCGCTGTTGTCCAAACCAGTACTATTCGGCAGGCATGTTCAGAATTTCCGCGAAATCTCGGAAAAGTTGATCCGTGCCGGTGCTGGAGTCAAAGTCAATAGCGCTCAGGAGTTAGGCCAACAAGTTCGAAAACTTTTCGATGACCCGATCCGCTGTCGTGCCATGGGACAAGCCGGTCGCTCGCTGATTGCAGAAAATACCGGTGCAACCGAGAGAACTCTGCGACGAATTTCATATTACATTGATTGAATTATGAAGACGTTACTGGCTTTTCACCGTCGCATAGCGACATACGGGGCAAAATCAATCTCCGAGCGAGTTTTGTTTTTTTTGCTTTTGCCAGCGGCCTGGCTTTATGGCGTGATCGGTTTGTTGCGCAACCTGTGTTACGATTTAGGGATATTGAGTAGTTACCGTGCTTCGGTTCCGGTGATTTCTGTCGGCAACCTTGCTGCAGGTGGGACCGGAAAAACGCCAGTGGTTGATTGGCTGGTGAAAGAATTTATCGCCCTCGGTAAGTCGCCAGCGGTTGTCAGCCGTGGTTATGGTGGATCCTTTGCTGGTAAAGTCGGGATCGTTTCTTTATCTGGAGAGATTCGATTGACGGCCAAAGAAGCAGGAGATGAGCCGGTACTGTTGGCGCGACGTAATCCGCAGGCGAATGTATTTATTTCACGGTGTCGAGCTGACGGAGTGCAGGAAGCAATCAACGCTGGAGCTGATGTCATCATTCTCGATGATGGTTTTCAGCATCGTGCTGTGCAAAGAGATGTAGATCTGGTGCTACTTGATGCTACGAATCCGTACGGTAATGAATGGCCGCTGCCAGCGGGGTTTCTGCGTGAATTTCCCGTTGTATTGAAACGGGCGGATCTGTTGCTGTTGACACGCAGTTCGGGGAATGAAATCTCGCCATTTGCCGGCAAGAAGGTTTTTCACAGTCAACACAGTTTAGCGGAAATGGCAGTTTCACTGGATGGGGAAGAGGTAGCACTGAAAACTATGAGACAAAAGAAACTGTTTGCCTTTGCCGGTATTGCTAACCCCGAAAGCTTTTTCGCTGGTTTGGAAAACGCGGGGATACCGATAATTGATACCTTGGCTTTGGGAGATCACTGCGATTTTGATTGTGAAACGATTGCGAAGATACATACGGCGGCGAAAAACTGTGATGCGCTGCTGACCACAGAAAAAGATGCGGTGAAACTGGCTGCCGAAGACTTCCCACTGCCCTGCTATCAGGTGCCATTGTCGCTGGCTTTTTCGGCTGAAGAAGAGTTTAAAAGCGAAATCTTTAACAAGGTTATGGAGTAGATACAATGAGTGTTCGACCAGAGTTGATGGAAATCCTTGCCTGTCCGAAGTGTAAGCAAAAGGTTGAACTGGCTCAAGATAGCCAGTCGATCACTTGTGAGGCGTGCCGTTTGCGTTTTCCGATTCGTGATGACATCCCGGTGATGTTGATCGACGAAGCTGCTGCCTTGGAGCCTTAAGCAGCGTGGCAGCTAAACGGCTAGGACAGCTTCCGTTGAAACGGATCATGGTTCGTGGCGTCAACTGGATCGGCGATGCAGTCATGACGACACCGGCGCTGGCAACGTTGCGCAGTCATTATCCGGATGCTGAGATCGTAATGGTTGCCAATCCTTTGGTCGCCGAGCTTTTTGCCGCTCACCCCAGCGTCGATCGGGTGATGGTTTTTGACAAAAAACGGCGGCACCAAGGAACTTCCGGATTCTGGCAAATGGCATCAGAGCTGCGGAAGCAACGTTTCGATGCTGCTGTGTTGCTGCAGAATGCCATTGAGGCAGCGTTACTTTCAGTGTTGGCGTTGATTCCGCGAAGAGCCGGTTACACGACAGATGGCCGCCGATTGCTGCTTAATCACCCGATCAGCGTAAGTGATGCTGACAAACGCTTGCATCACACCGATTACTATCTGCAGCTTCTTTCCCGCTTGGGAATCGAGGGTGGTGACAGGAAACTGAAGCTTGCCTGCACGAGTGAAGAGCTCGATTGGGCTAAAGAGGTGCTTGCAGAAGAGAACGTTATCGCAATCAATCCGGGGGCCGCTTACGGTTCAGCCAAACGCTGGCTACCGGAGCGTTTTGCTGCAGTTGGAGACGAACTGGCAAAATCTTATGACGCTCGCATTGTACTGACCGGCGGGCCGGGTGAAGTGGAAATCGGCAATGACATCGCTGCTACGATGGCTTGCAACCCATTGAATATGGTTGGCAAAACCTCAGTCCGACAAATGATGGCGCTATTGGCTTCAAGCCGTTTGCTGGTGACCAACGACTCCGGACCAATGCATGTGGCATCTGCTTTTGATATTCCGATTGTGGCAGTGTTCGGTTCAACAGATCACACCACGACCTGTCCGGCATCTGAAAAAGTCGTCATTGTACGAAAGGAGACAGATTGTGCTCCCTGCTTGTTACGGCAGTGCCCGATCGACCATCGTTGCATGACGGCGATTCAAGCTGATGATGTGTTACAGGCTGCATACCAGCTGCTGGACGATCAACCATGAAAGTGTTGATCGTTAAAGTCAGCGCGCTGGGTGATGTGGTGCATGCCCTGCCAGTGCTGGCACATATCAGGGCCGTTCATCCGGATGCCGAGATCGATTGGCTGGTCGAAGAAGCCTTTAGTCCGATTCTGGAAGGCCACCCGCTGATTCAACGCGTTATCAGGCTTCGCACCAAGCGTTGGCGTAAGCAGCCGATATCCTCGATTTTGAAGGAAGTCAGCAACTTTATCCGCGAACTGCGCAGCAGACGTTACGACTTGGTTTTCGATTTGCAGGGGAACAGTAAGAGCGGAGTTTGTACCTTGCTGGCCAGAGGTCAGGATAAATACGGATTTGACAGAGCGAATGTGCGAGAATGGCCGAACCTGCTGGCAACGCGGCATCATGTTCCTCTGGGGGAAAAAGATCACCATATCGCCCAACGGGCTCTGGCTGTGGTGCGCGCTGCTCTGCCATCAGAAAATATAGTTGCGTCCGCTGGGCCTCTGCACGTCGAAGATGCCTCACGGCAAAGAATCGCTGAGCAACTAAAACAGTTTAATATCAGTGGACCTTTGGTTGTCTGTGTGTATGGTACGACTTGGCAGACAAAGCTTTGGGCGCTTGAGTCGTGGAAAGAACTTGTAAAACGCTTATACCAAGAACAGGGGATTCGGCCTGTTTTAACTTGGGGAAATGAAGAGGAAAAAGAAGCAGTAGAGGCGATTGCTGAGGCTTCAGATGAGACTTCTATTGTTTGGCCTCGTGGTTCGTTGCAGGATCTGGTAGCGCTACTTGAGCAGAGTGAGTTGGTCGTGGGATGCGACACCGGTCCTGTTCACATTGCAGCAGCAGTCGGTACCCCAACGGTTTCTCTCTACCGTGTGACCGATGCCACGCGTAACGGACCGGTGGGGGAAATTCACCAGCGTTTACAGGCACCGCTGGAGTGCTCTCCCTGTTTAAGGAAACACTGCGATGATGATGCCGCCTGTAGCTGTTCTATTTCTGTCGATGACGTTTATACTGCAATTGTCGGCCAATTAAAGAAATAAGGTATGGGAAGAGTTATGCAGGATAAGATCCAACACCATTTTGATCGACACCTGGAAACACTCCACTGGGCAAAGGAAAATCTCAGCAGCGATATTCAACGCTGTGTCGAGATGCTTTGTGACGCTTTGCGGCAAGGCAAAAAAATTTTGATCATGGGCAATGGCGGAAGTGCCGCTGATTCGCAGCACTTTGCCGCAGAACTTGTTGGTCGATTTCTGAAAAACAGGGCGGCTTTGCCGGCAATCGCGCTAACGACTGATACTTCTATCCTGACGGCAGTTGGCAATGATTTTGGCTTTGATCAAATTTTTTCCCGTCAGGTTGAGGCACTGGCCGAAGGTGGGGATGTGGTGATTGGCATTTCTACCAGCGGAAATTCGGAAAACGTACGGATTGCTCTGGAGCAGGCTCGTCAGCGAAAGTGCCTTACGGTTGCACTGCTTGGCCGTGACGGCGGAGAAATCGCTGAACTCGCCGATTTGCCCTTAACAGTAAAGGTCCAGGAAACGCCTTTTATCCAGGAAACCCACCTGACTGTCATCCATTTGTTGTGCGATTTGGTTGAGCAGGAACTATTTAGGGCTTAAAGGTTTTGTGGGGGTGGTGGGTATGAAAACTAGTTGGACATTTCTCGGTGAAGAAACAGAATATAACGACTTTGGCTCATTGATGAGAACCGCTGAACTTGACGGGGAGTGTATATCTAAAGATCCGATCAGTTTGGTGAAAAAACTGACGATTCAGAATACTACCTACTATATTAAAGAGTACACTCGAAATGGCAAGGGTGTACGTCACTACTTGGGTCGAGGTCGACTTCAAGGTGAGTGGGAAAATCTGTTTTATTTTTCTCAGCTCGGCATCCCTATTCCTCGTATTGTTGCTTACGGGCAACAGACTCACTTGGGTTTGCTTAAAGTTGGTTTTCTTGTCACTGCAGAAGTGCCTCAGGCCTGGGACCTGAGAGCCCTGTCTATAGCTCGACCACAGTTGTTCAGCAAGGGGCGTTGGTTGGAGGCTGTTATACGGCAAACTGCTGATTATACACGTCGTCTTCATCAGCATGGCTTTGTTCATAGAGATTTAAAGTGGCGAAATGTTCTTGTCTCTGCTGTTGATCACGAGTCACCTAAGGTCTATTTTTTTGATTGCCCTTTAGGGCGTGAATGGTTTGGGTGGCTAAAGCAACGTGGGGCGATTAAGGATCTGGCATGCCTTGATACCATCGGAAAAAAAGTTCTTTCTCGCAGCAGGCGCTTGTATTTTTTTCTCCAGTACAGAAACGTTAAGCGATTGTCTGTAAAAGACAAGGAAATGATTTGCCGGCTTCTTAACTTTTTCCCTGACTGAGTGGTTTGCTTTTTCTGATAATCTTCGAAGTTTCGAGAGTTTTAGAAAATAAAATGGTATGAAACTCGCTTTTTCCCTTTTCAAATATTTCCCTTACGGGGGGTTGCAGCGTGATTGTGTAAAAATTGCTGAGGAAGCTATATCGCGCGGTCATAGTGTTGATATTTTTGCTCTGCAGGCCGAAGGCAATGTCCCTTCAGGGATTAACCTTCATGTTTTGCCACAACGAGCCAGCCGTAATTATAAACGCTATGAAACATTTGCTGATCAGTTTCAGCTAATTGCAGACGAGGGTGGTTACGATGGGCTTGTTGGCTTCAATAAGATGCCTGGCCTCGATATTTATTATGCTGCTGATCCTTGTTTTGCAGCAAAAGCTGCCGAGCGAAGTTTTTTTTATCGCTGGGCAGGGCGCACTCGCAGCTTTCTTTCCAGTGAACGGAAGGTATTCGGGCCCGATTCGAATACTGAGATCCTCTTGATTTCTCCACGTGAGGAAGACATTTTTTCCCAAATATATGGAACAGATGCTTCCAGGATGCATCAACTGCCTCCTGGAATCCAAAAGGACAGGCAAGCTGGAGAAGATTATCCGCTGCTGAGAGAACAGAAGCGGAGTCAGTTAGGGCTCCAAGATAAAAAAATGTTGCTGATGGTTGGCTCTGGATTCAAGACAAAAGGGTTAGATCGTAGTTTGAGAGCTGTGGCGTCATTGCCTGAACGTTTGCGTGAGCAGGTAATGCTCTATGTGGTTGGGAAGGATAATGTCAAGCCATTCCAGCGGCAGGCAAATTCTTTAGGAATTGAGAAGCAGTTTGTTTTTATGGGGGGGCGTGACGATGTCGCGGACCTGCTGTTTGCTGCAGATTTGTTGCTGCATCCAGCGTACCGTGAAAATACAGGAACCGTACTTTTAGAGGCAGTTGCTGCTACGTTGCCTCTTCTTGTGTCGGACGTGTGTGGATATAGTTTTCATGTGAAGGCGGCACAATGTGGGGAAGTTTTGACAGAGCCCTTTTCTCAGGATGAAATGAATGCAAAGTTAAGGCTGATGCTTGAGCAACCCAAACGCGAACTATGGCAAGAAAATGCTCGCAGATACATCAAGTTTAACGATATTTTCAGTATGCCGCAGCGGGCTGTGGATGTTATTGAGCGGGTACTGTCATGATCCTTCTTCCTGAGGAGTGGAAAGAACGATGGAAGAACAAAGATCTTTTTGAACAGGTCCTCGGACTGCAGGGAGAAGAGTATCGAAATATGGATGGCCGCAAGACTTTGCGGTTTGAGATGGACGGCAAAGGGTATTTTGCGAAGCTCTATCCTGGAATCGGTTGGCCACGTATATTTAAAAGTCTGTTGAAGCTGCAGAAACCACCTGTTTTGTCTGCCGCCAACGAATGTCAGGCGATTCATAAATTAGAAGAACTCGGGGTTGAAACCATGACCTTGATTGGTTACGGAGATCGTGGGAGGAACCCTGCCCGACGTCAGTCGTTTATCATCACCGAGGAACTGATCAATACTGAGAGTCTTGAAGATTTTACCCGCGATTGGTTAGTGAATCCACCTGCTGCGCAGTTGAAGCGAACTCTGATTGAACGGTTGGCGACCATATCACGGCTTTTGCACGATAACGGTGTGAATCATAGGGATTACTACTTGTGCCATTTTTTGCTGGATGTTTCTTTCCGCAGTAAAGGTTGTGACCCGGATCAGTTGCATCTGTACCTAATAGACCTTCACCGTGTGCAGTTTAGAAAAAGTTTGCCTTTTCATTGGAGGCTTAAAGATTTGTCTGCACTCTATTTCTCAAGTATGGAGATCGGTCTCACACAAAGAGATTTTTACCGTTTTATTCGTGGTTATACTCAACAACCACTTCCTCAAGCCATAAAGCAGCATCGGCGGTTGTGGGATAAAGTCGAATATCGAGGGGGGAAGCTGTTGAAACGTTTTTACCGGAAGTATAAATCGTGAGTCGGGTATTCAACTTATTACAGGAAAATCGCTGTTTGCTTTTTGTTTCATTCCTGTCGCTGTTGCTGAAGTTGCTTTTTCTCATTCAGGGCGAAGTGGTCAATTCTGATGCGGGTACATATGTTGCTGCTGCCGATTGGCACAGTCAAGGATTGTTTCAGGAAGGGCTGAGACATTATCGGATGCCGCTCTATCCTCTACTTTTGGCCGGAACGCATATTGTTGTCCCTGACTGGATATTAGCCGGTAGGTTTGTGTCTATCAGCTCATTGTTGCTCTGTCTTTTCCCTCTTTATGGAATTACGAAACGCCTTTTCTGCCGTTCTGCTGCTTTGTGGGCCGCGTGCTTATTTGCAGTGCTGCCGGTTTTTAACGAATCAGCCATGGACATTAAACGTGATCCCCTGTTTTTATTTTTTACTCTTTGCGGGCTTTGGCTGTTGGTTGTTTTTGCGCAGGAAAACAGGTTTCGCTTTTTCTCCGGCTTTTTAGCTTTTGCCACTTTGGCAACGCTGACACGCATCGAGGGCTGTTTGTTGTTTTTTATTGCTCCGATTTCTCTTCTGTTGTCTCTTAGAAACAATACCGTTGGCAGAAGAAAAAAAATTGTCGGGGGAGCGATCTCTGCTGCAGTAGTAGTGGCGTCTGTGCTTGTGGCGAGTGCTGCCGGAGTCACCAAGAACCTGCGAATCAATGAGCTTTCCATATGGTTTGATGGGTTACTCAGCTTTAAGTTTTTTAAAAGCTATCAGGATTTATTGCAGGCGTTGAAAGAGCTGCAAATGACTCTTCCGGGTGCCAGATATTCTAATAACCTGCTTGAGGTGACGCGCCACTACGCGCCTCTGGTTTATTGTCTTGGTTTGCTAGAAACTCTTCTAAAGGCTATTTTCCCAACATCTCTTTTGGCGCTTTGGGCGCTGCGTTGGAGAAATTCAGACGAGAAGAAAATGACCCGAGAGCGTTGGCTGATAATGCTGATCTGGGTCGGATTTGCCTTGCTGAATCTCCTTTTTCTATTTAAGCGAAACTTTATTCAGGAACGCTATTTCTGGATACCGATTGTTTTGACTTTGCCCTGGGTTGGCTATGGTATCAATTTGTGGTGGCAACGAAGGCGGAAAAAAATAGTTTCTACATTTGCAGTTGTGTTGATTTTGTTGTCCCCTCTGGCGAAGTCGGTTGCCGTTGCAGTGGAGCCAGAAGACAAATCATTGATTAAAGCTGCCCATTGGCTGCGCCAGTATGATCAAGAGCGCAAAGCGAAGATTTTGTATAATGACCGTCGGTTGCCGTTGTATGCAAATCGAATAAGCGAAGTAGTATATGTTAGGGAATATAAAACAGCTGAAGATCTTACTTCGCTTAGGAGAGCAATTAATAAGTTTGACTTTGCGATTTTATATTTTTCTAGAAAAAAGATTGAAGGAATTGACTTTCAAGGATTTGATGTTTTTAAGAAGTTTCAAGGGGATGAAAAAGTTGTTTTTTTTCTAACTATTAATCAGTGATACAGTCTGGATATAGTTCTGCGGAGGCTTATGATCGCCTCCGCAGCGCTAAAAGATAGCTTTTATCCTAAATTATGCTTTAAGTTGTTGTCCTCCAGAAAACATTTCATATCTTGATAGTGCTGTGCATATTTTTTCTCGAAACCAGAGAAATAGCCTGCATCCAGAAACTTCTCTACCGCAGAAACAAGTTCATTTTTCTTGATCGCCTCTTTGTCCTCAGCATAAATACATGGCAGGTCAAAGGCCTCACTGAACGATAGACAGCGTGAACAATTTGCAAAAAACATCGTTGGATTGCCGTGCGCAAGGTGAAACATATTCCCATGCAGGCGCCAGCCTATTGCCCCATAAGCGTTGTCAACGAGATCCTGATAAGGTGTGATGTTGAATTCGTATAACGTTTTGATCTTTTGTTTGAAAAAAGGAAAACGTCTTCTTGCACAGTAAAGATCATTTTTCTTTTGAGCTGCAAGAATAGGGCGCTTACCGTGCCCAATCAGTTCGTCAATTATAATACCGATGTTTCTATCATGTCCTTTGCGAGCAGTGATAACAACTTCATCGGTTGTTTTTTTGTTTAAAGTCCAGGTTGGGTTCAAACTACGATAAAGTGTAGGACAGCCAGTCATCTTGACATTCCTGATTCCGGCCTTTTTTAAGGTTTCATATGTTCGCGGGTCGCGGGCACTGGATTCATTGCATTTACTGTGTATTTCATTTAGTAGCCCAATTGTTTCAGTATCAAATTTAAAACTTTCTTCTTCTCCGCGGTGTTGAGTGGTCCCCACTCCAAGCGGGATGAATGGGATATTGATTTTCTTTAACTCGTCAATAGATATCATCCAGCGTCCAGGTTTGCTGATATGTCTATACCAGAGGTTTGTTCCAACTATTACGGCTGCATCGCAAGAATTTATTTTCTCAATGTCACCTGAGTTCAAGGGTCGACGTGGATCAATATCAATGCTTCTCTTTTTGTCGTAAGCTAATAAGCGCTTTACGCTATTCTCAATAAAATAATCACCTACATTGCTTGTTGATACTTTGGGATTGATAAACGCAATAGCTTGTTGCATGTCGATTCATATCCTTAAGCTGGGTGTCGCCTTTAGTGACACCGTATTCTACCATCTGTATTGACAGTGGAGTCTACTTCCGCACCAGAATATCTTCCAGCACCAGATACGGCAGATCGGACCCGTAAAACATATTCAGCGCATCGGTTGGTGAACAGACCATTGGCTCACCGCGGCGATTCAGTGAGGTGTTAAGTACCACGCCGTTGCCGGTCAGCTTTTCCAGTTCTTCGATCAGAGCATAGTAGCGCGGGTTGGTCTCTTTGTTGACCACCTGCGCACGTGAGGTGCCGTCTTCATGAATAACCTCGGGGATGCGGTCGTTCCAGGCCGGGTTGGCCTTGAAGGTGAATGTCATGTACGGCGCCGGGTGTTTGGTCTGTAGCAGGTCTTCGGCAACGGTATCGAGAACGCTGGGGCAAAATGGACGCCAACGCTCGCGATATTTTATCTGTTCATTAATGCGATCAGCCACGCCGGGAACGCTTGGGCAGCCGAGTATACTACGACAGCCAAGGGCGCGCGGGCCGAACTCCATGCGACCGTGGAACCAGGCGACAGGATTTCCTTCGGCCAGGATTTTTGCCACGGTTTCCGGGACCTTGTCGATCTTCTCCCACGTTGGCTTCTCGGAGTGGGCTTCGCAGGCTGCGATGCATTCTTCGTTGCTATATTTAGGGCCGAGGTAAACGTGCTGCAGTGGCTCAACCTCAATTCCGGCCAGGTGAGCCGCGTAGGACGCTGCGCCAAGTGCGGTGCCGGCATCTGAAGCCGCAGGCTGAACGAACAATTCCTTCACGTAAGGCAGATCGATGATGTACTGGTTCAGCTTTACGTTCAGGGCGCTGCCGCCGGCAAAACAGAGCTGACCGGTCTCTTCGAGGATGTCTTTCAGGTAGTAGTCAATCATCTCTAGGGAAAGCTTTTCGAACAGACGCTGAATGCAGGCCGCGTAATCAATATATGGCTCGTCAGCATTGTCGCCCTGGCGTTTTGGCCCGAGCCAGTCGACAAGCTTTTTGCTGAAGTAATACCCCTTACCGTTTTCCTTGTAGCGCCGCCAGCCAACAGTGTTGACCAGCTCTGTATTGACCTTCAGCTCGCCGTTTTCGAACTTGGCCAGACGCGAGAAATCATATTTCTCCGGATCGCCGTATGGTGCCATCCCCATAACTTTGAATTCGCCGTCCAGCATCTCGAAGCCGAGGTATTCAGTCATGGCACCGTACAGTCCGCCGAGAGAGTCTGGGTCGTAGAATTCCTTGATCTTGTGGATCTTGCCGTTTTCGCCGTAACCGAAGAAAGTGGTTGCGTACTCCCCTTTGCCATCGATACCGAGGATGGCAGTTTTCCCCTTGAAACCGCTCAGGTGATATGCGCTGCTGGCGTGGGTCATATGGTGCTCAACAGGCACGAAAGAGATGAGGTCCCAATTGACACCGAGTTTTTCCAGCATGCCGCGGACATTGGCAACATTACGGTGGTAGCGACGGTTGCCGTTGAAGAGAGCGGTTAAAGCACGATCTGGAGCATACCAGTAGCGTTTGGCGTAGTGCCAGCGATCAGGTCGGTCCAGGCCGATTTTTGCATAAGGGAAAGCAACGATATCGATGTCGCGAGGTTTGAGACCTGCGTATTCAAGGCAGAACTTGGTCGCCTCAAGCGGCATGCGGTTTTTCGCGTGTTTGTCACGGATGAAGCGCTCTTCTTCTGCAGCAGCAACCAGCTTGTCGTCTACATAGAGTGCGGCGGATGGATCATGGGTCAGGGCGCCGGACAGGCCGAGGATAACTTTTGCCATATATGAAAAATCTCCGTAGAAATATTGATGTTGCAGTGCTTTTAACAACTCAGACTAACAAAGAACAGCAGTGCTTTGAAGCAATTTGTCTCTGGCTCGCGCATCAGAGTGAGCCAGAGACCCCTTTTACCGACCGCCTAACTGTTGCGTTCGAAAACAGCCAGATGAAGGCTGTGAAGCAGCGGCAATTGGGCATAGTCCTGCTTCAGGGAAAAACCATGATCTGAAAAGTGTTTCTGGAGATGACTCAAAGCGATTCGGTTCTGATACGAAATCTTTTTCTGCAGTTTTTCTTTCATCGAACGCCTGAAGCTGGTTACAGACATCGGGCTGAGGTAGGAAATCAGCACATAGCGATCTGATACCCGGCAGAGCTGACCGATGATGCGATCACGAAGCTCAGCGGTCGACAGATGATGGATGAAGCGGAAGCAGAGGCATGCATCGAAGCTTTTATCTTCATATGGAATCTGCTCGAGGTCGGCTTTTTCAATTTTCACTTTGCTGCCGACAGCTTCAACCGTTTCCTGTGCAGCCTTAAGAGCTCCTTCGCCGAGATCGACCCCGGTCACTGTGTAACCTTTTTGTTCCAACAGTAGACTGGCGCGGCCAACGCCGCAGGGGGCGTCGAGGAAGGTTTTAACACCTGTTATCTCGCCAAGCGCTCTCTCGATAAGGGCCATCTCTTTCTTGTGCTTATTGGCCTTGCGGTGCTGGTACTTATCAGCTTTTTCAGTTGTATGCTTGATACGCTGTCTGTATTCGGAGCCGTTATTTGCATCCTGCGTCATGGTTCTGGTCCTCTGTGCGCGAAATCGGTATTTTGGGGGTGAAAAACGTATTTTTTTCAGGGGGATGGATTGTCCCTGTTCTGACTGTTATTGTCAAGGGCAGCCATTGGGAATCACGGTATTAACTGGGCAGGTTCTGCACGAACCAACTCTGGAGCCGAAGGTCACACTGCCAGTTGGCTAGAAAACGGTGACGATCACTTTGGTAGCGGCGCAAAAACGTGTCGCGTGAACGGTATTCTCTCATCGCGTCAAGATCGATAACCCAGGGTTGCTGCTGGTGAATCAGGAAGTTGGTTGCTTTGCAGTCGCCGTGGTGAATGCCGAGTTTATGCAGTTGCTTGAAAAGAGTGACCAGGTTTGCTGCTGCCGAGTCTTTTTCATCGAGTTGGTCCCGGGCGAAATAGCTTTGTGCGTCCGGGGCGCTCAAGTTCTCACACACAAAATAAGCGCCTAGGCGCAAAGGACCCAGCCTTTTCTCAATTACGGCAACTGCTTTTGGTGTTTTGATATCGGAAATTTTTAAGCGGTGTGAATTTCCCCATGAACGCCAGGCCCGTGTCGGGCGAAGGCATCGTTTCAAACCGTGCCAGAAGCTTTTGTAGTTATAACGCTTGATGACCCAGTCCCCATCAGGATGGGGAATCCGGACAACCGTTGCGCTGTTACCGTCCTTGAGGATTTCGCCTCGTTCGATAAGGGAATCCGGATCTTTCAGCAGCTCAGTGATTCTTTCTGTGTCGCAGTCGCGGCGATAAATAGCAATCTGTCCGGGATTATCCTGTCGAATGAACTCGCTGCAGGTGCGGTAACTCTTTTTTACGTAAGTCTGCCTGCGTCTGGTACGAACGACGGAAAGCTGCTCTGTCAGTTGCGTGATAACCTGATGGGAATTGAGCCCACGGGGGTAAGTGTAGGAATCAAGCACATTGGCGATGAGATCGTCAGAATCCGGGGGCAGTTGCGCAAAAAAAAGAGCAAGGTTGCTCAGGCTGGCAGTTAGGTCAAGCGGGGTTCCCAGCTGTGAGCTGTCAACCGCATCGCCATCAATCGTGTACCAGGTATCATCACTGAATAAAAAATTACCCAGGTGTAGATCTTTTTGCTGTAAACCAGACTGATGGTGCTGCGCCAACAGGGAAAGCAACGTCTGCAGCAGTTCTGTCTTCTGGGTGTCGTCAGCTGCTTGCTGCCAAAGCTGCAGTGCTGTTTGTGGAGATGGCAGTTCCGCAAAAATAAGGACTGGGTTCTGGTTTTCAGCTGTGCCTGCAAAGAGGAGTGGTGGCGTAGAAATGCCTGTCTCCCGCAGTGCGTCGATGCCCTTTTTCTCTCTATTGAAGTGCCGTTTGCCATGTCCTGGATCAAGAAAGATTTTCGCGACAACGGGCTGGTCCTGCCATTCTCCCTTGCAGACCATGCGTTTTCCCGGGAGATCCCTTAGCGGAGCTACGCAGGTCAGGGTATCATTGCTGGCGAGCTTGAGAACCCTGGGCCATGATTTAATTTCGTAAGACATGATCAGCTTTATCGGCGCTTTTTATCGATGCGTTGGCTTATTTTTCTCCAGAGCTTTTTCCCATCGGCATTCAGCTTGTTTGTGCCAAGGTAGTCGTGCATGAATCGCAACATGTCCCGTCGACTGACCGATTTCGATCTTCGCGCCAAAGCGGTGAGGTCTCTGACGTGGCGGCCGAAACTTAAAGGGCGAGAGCGGGTTTTTTCGAGATCTATCAGACAGGCCGGTTCCGTTTCAGGGTTCTGCGGAACAAAAATGTGTTTAGGGAACAGACAGCGATGTTCGAGCCCTTGCAGGTGCAGCTGCGCGACAAGTTTGGCAACGCATGTGATGACTGGTTTACGCTGGCAAAGCGCTGCACCTTTTGTCCATTCCGCAATAATATCTTCGAGAGGGCGATAACCTTCCAGGTATTCGGTGACCAGGATCGCCTGCAGATCACCGTCCTGCTGCCGGGTAGCGAAATAGACGGCCTTCAACGCTGGGATCTGGAGGGCTTCATACTTACGGATAAAATCGTATTCCTTGACAAATGTCGGAATACCACGAAGCGGGTGGCGCAAAGTGCGGCTGCGGTAATTGCTCTGTCGCTTGATGACTATACGGTGGGGTTGACCATTGTCCGCATCGAGATTGTGGATGCAGACCTTGCTCCAGCCATCCTGTCCGCGACCGTAGTTGCCTTCATCGACCGTCGGTATGTCCAGGGCCCAGAAATCCTCAAAGCTGCTGAGTTGGTTCGAGCCGAGCAGTGTTTGCCAGTCCGGATTAAGGTAGTATGTTTGTTCGTTCATTGTCTGCGTAACCCTGGTAGAGGTCTGCCAGCCGTAAAAAAAGGTGTTTTGACCGGGTTGGGTTTATAGTATTCTGTTCAGTCTTTTAAAGAAGCCATTATTAGGGAAAACGCTTATGAAGAAAACCTATTTTCCGATCAGTCTGGAAAAAATATCAACATACTCACTGACATCCCGCGACAACAAGGTGAACGTGGACGAACATTTCGCCGCACCGCCGAATGCGGATGCATCGTTTGCCGAATTTTGGCACAGTCTGCCCGATCTGCTCGGTGCGGAATCGCTGCGCGGTGTCGTCAAGGCGATTGTCAACGCGAAGAAGAAAAATCGTCCCGTGGTGCTGGCGATGGGCGGGCACGTTATCAAGTGCGGTCTCCAGCCGGTGCTGAAGAAGCTGATCGAAAGCGGCATCATTACTGCCGTAGCAACGAACGGCTCGGTGACCATTCATGATTACGAGGTCTCTCTGGCTGGTGCCACATCAGAGGATGTGGGCGCTGTGCTGCAGTCGGGTGATTTCGGTTTCTCCCGTGAAACCGGGCAGGGGATGAACGCCGCGCTGGCGGACGGGCGGACAAAAGGCTGGGGCTTCGGTGAGTCGATCGGCCGGGCGATCATTGAAAATGATCATCCCTATAAAAAATTCAGTCTGCTGGCCTGTTGTGTCGAAAATGAGATTCCGATCACCGTGCATGTGGCTGTCGGCACCGACATTATCCACCAGCACCCGCAGGCGGACGGGGCGACCATCGGCGAGCTGTCGATGCAGGATTTTCGTCTGCTCAGTTCCGTCGTCGCCGATCTTGGTGATGGTGGTGTTTGGTTGAACGTCGGTTCGGCGGTGCTGCTGCCGGAAGTGTTCCTCAAGGCGCTATCGATTGTCCAGAATCTGGGCCATAAGGTCGATGACTTCACCACCGCTAACTTTGATATGATTCAGCATTATCGGCCGCTGCAAAATGTGGTGAAACGGCCGACTTCGGGGCAGGGACGGGGCTACACCATTACCGGGCATCATGAGATCAACATCCCGTTGCTTGCCCATGCCGTGCTGAATGAACTGCGAGAAAGCGAATAAATGACAGCGCAACTGATCGAAAAGATTTTAAAGGAAATTGCCGCCAGTAAGCTGCTTGTCGTCGGTGACCTGATTCTCGATAACTACATCTGGGGTAAAACCAGCCGTATTTCTCCCGAAGCGCCGGTGCAGGTGGTTGAAGTCGAGCGTGATGAGCTGCGGCTCGGTGGAGCCGGGAACGTTGTCAACAACCTGCAGGCGCTCGGCTGCCGGGTTGCTGTCGCTTCGGTTGTCGGTGATGACGACGATGGACGGAAACTGCTTGAGCTTTTTGAGCGCCAGGGAGTCGATGTCGCCGGTGTTTTACAGGCAAAGCAGCGGACGACCAGCCGTAAGAGCCGGGTGCTGGCCAGTCAGCAGCAGATGCTGCGTATCGATCGGGAATCAACCGAGGAAATCTCTGCTGGGGAGCAGTCGCAGCTGTTTGCCTTTATCAAGCAGCAACTGCCCGAGGTTGGGGCGGTTCTTCTGTCCGACTACCTGAAAGGTGTTCTGGCTCCGGAATTGCTGCAGCAGATCATCGAACTTTGCCGCAAGCAGAACATTCCGGTCATCGTCGACCCGAAAGGGACCGACTTCAGCCGTTATCGTGGCGCAACCCTGTTGACGCCAAATCGAAGAGAAGCCGAGGTCGCGACCGGAGTCGTCATCCGGGATCAAGCCAGCCTGCTTCAGGCAGGCGAGAAACTGTTGAACGAGCAACAGCTTGATGCCCTGGTTTTGACGCGGAGTGAGGAAGGCATGAGTCTGTTTACAGAGACTGGTGTCGAGCATCTGCCGACCGAAGCGCGTGAAGTGTTTGATGTCTCCGGTGCTGGTGATACCGTTGTCGCACTGATTGGTGCAGCGCTCGGTGTCGGTGCAGAGTTAAATGATGCGGCCCAGTTGGCCAACCTGGCAGCCGGAATCGTGGTTGGTAAGTTGGGGACCTCGACGGTTACAGCGCCGGAAATTATCAACAGCTACTCCCGTCGGCACAGCCTGGCCGATGGGAAAATTCTGCCGCGTAAGGAACTGGCATCCCTGCTTGATCCACTGCGCAGCAACGGCAAGAAAATTGTTTTCACCAACGGCTGCTTCGATCTGCTGCACGCAGGGCACGTGAAATATTTGCAGCAGGCTCGTCAGCTAGGAGACCTGCTAGTATTGGGGCTCAACTCCGATAGCTCGATCCGACGGCTCAAGGGAGAGAAGCGTCCGCTACTCGAAGAGTCGGAGCGGGCGCAGATTCTGGCAGCGCTCGACTGCATCGATTATCTGAGTATTTTTGACGAAGATACCCCGCTGGAGTTGCTGCAGCTGGTGCGCCCGCAGATCCTGGTCAAGGGGGGCGATTACCTGCCGGATGAAGTTGTTGGTAAAGAGCTGGTCGAGAGCTACGGTGGCCGCGTTGAGTTGATTCAGTTTGTCGACGGCAAATCGACTACCAATATCATCGACAAAGTTCTCAGCAGGTACCGGGATGGCGAGTAAGCGCGCGGTCTTTCTCGATCGCGACGGGACGATCAATGTCGAAAAAGATTACCTGATTGACCCTGCAGAATTCGAGTTCATCCCCGGGGTGCCGGAAGCGTTGCAGAAATTACAGCAGGCCGGGTTTTTGCTGGTTGTGGTCAGCAACCAGTCCGGAGTTGCGCGTGGTTATTTCGGGCTGGATGATGTTGATCGGTTGCATGCGCACATGAAAGTCTTGCTGAAAGAGTACGGTGTGGTTCTGGCCGGTGTCTATATCTGCCCCCACCATCCAACATCCGGAGTTGGCAAGTATAAAATTGAGTGTGACTGCCGCAAGGGAGAGCCGGGGATGCTTCTACAGGCCGCTCGTGAACTGGATATCGATCTGCCAAAATCCTTTATGGTTGGTGATAAAGATGCCGATTTTCAGGCCGGATCTGCCGCCGGCTGTTCATCGATTCTTGTACGAACTGGGCACGGTGAGAAATGGGTGCAGAAAGCGCATGAGAATAATGTCCCGGCTGTGGCCGATCTGCCTGCAGCTGTAGAGAAAATTCTGCAAGCTTAACGAACCTCCGGCAAATCCTCCCAGCGGGTTGTGTAAGCCCTCGATAAATGGGCTTGATTCATGAACCAGTTTTCTTCTTCTCTTTGCCCTCCGAAACGAATTTTGCTGCCTTTTTGGTTGATCTGATCGATTGTCGACATTAATCGCCTTTGCTGTTCTTGCTCGGGAGTGCTGGCGAATAAGGAAAATTGACTCTCTTCTTTCAGGCAAAGATCTCCCAGCATGACGCCGGTTTTGGCGTAGCGGTAGCCGTCTTTCCAGATTGAATCGAACAGCTGCGTTGCTGTTTTAGTGATGGCCATGGAGTCCGAGGTCGGCGTGGAAAGTTTGGCCGTTGCCGAGTTTGAGTAGGTCGGATCGCCGGGACAGTACATGCTGGTCCGGGCATACACGTTTATGATGCGGCAAAGTTTTTCTTCGCCGCGTAACCGTTCAGCCACTCTGGCGGCAAATTCACAGATTGTTTCCCGTAGCGGGGCATAATCGGTCATCTTCTCCGCAAAAGATCTGGAACACATCAATTGTTGGCGTGCCGCCGGGACATCCTCAAAAGAAAAACGTACAATGCCGTTGAGCTCATCAATAATTTTCACCAAGACGATGGAGAAGCGTTTGAGTGCTGTGCTTTTGTCCATCTGGGCGAGTTGCAATGCGCTTCTGATCCCGAGGAGTTTCAGCTTCTGCGCGCTTTTTCTGCCAACGCCCCAGACCTCATCCACCGGTGTAATCTCCAGAAGTTTTTTCTGTCGTTGTTCAGCCATCAGATCAACGCTCCCTCTCGTCGCTGGATATTTTTTCGCCGCGTAGTTGGCCAACTTCGCCAGTGTTTTTGTCGGTGCTATGCCGATGCAGACCGGAACCCCGATGTTCTGCTGGATGGTCTGCCGGATTCTATGTCCGTACGCTTCCCACGAGTCAGGAATCCGAAGACCTGTCAGGTTGAGAAAGGCTTCATCAATAGAATAAACCTCCAGCTCCGGTGCAAGGCTTTCCAGTGTCGACATGACCCGCGATGATATGTCGCCGTAAAGAGCATAATTGGAAGAGAAAACTCTGATGCCGTGTTTTTTGACCAGATCGGCGATCTGAAAAGCAGGCACCGCCATTTTGATGCCGAGGGCTTTTGTCTCCTGGCTTCTGGCAACAACACAGCCGTCATTGTTGGAAAGGACTATGATCGGGGTGTTTCTCAGCGAGGGATCAAACAAGCGTTCGCAACTGGCGTAAAAATTATTGCAGTCGACCAGGGCGTAAACTGTTTTCATAATTTCCTGAGGGAGTGGATAACTGTTGTTGCCACGCCGAATATCTCGATATCGGTTTCTTCCGGTATGTCGATCGGCTTGTATTTATCATTCATCGGAACCAGTCGCAGCCTGGGGCGAGTTTCCAGCCTTTTAACCGTCAGTTCTCCATTAAAGGCAGCAATGATGATATCGCCATGTTTAGCTGTCAGTGAGCGATCAACGACCAGCACATCACCAGGGAAAATTCCAGCATCCAGCATAGAATCACCCTGTGCCCGGACAAAATATGTCGCAGCCGGGTGCTTAACGCAAAGTTCGTTCAAGTCGAGACGCGCTTCACAAAAATCGGTTGCGGGGCTAGGGAAGCCGGCAGCAACAGCTTCAGAGAAGAGGGGGAGTTTTGAATCTTTTGGTTTTGAGTCTGACATTGGGTTCCAGCAGCAAATATTGCGTTATTTACCCCGTGCTGAAATAAGAAAAGCCCGGTCATTACTGAGCAGCGACCGGGCTTTCTTTTTTGAGTGGTACCGAAGGCCGGAATCGAACCGGCACGCCCGGAGGGCATCGGTTTTTGAGACCGACGTGTCTACCAATTCCACCACTTCGGCACGAGCTTGACGATTATATTCATCCCCACCCGTTTGTCAAGTCTCTATCCTTGCCTGGAGAGTTTTCTGCAGCTGCTTCCATTTTGTTCCGCGTGGGAGTGGTTGACCGTCCAGGCTGCTGATCGGCAGGATGTCGGTCAGGGCATTGCAGATGAAGGCTTCGTCGGCTGTAACCAGGGCGCTGCGCGGGATTTTTTGCTCGCAGACGAGATAGCCCAATTCGATGGCCGCATCGATGACTTGGCGACGCATGGTCCCTGCGAGGACGAGGCTGCCGAGCGGTGGAGTTATCAGCTTCTGGTCGCTGATGACGAACAGGTTACTGGTACTGCCTTCCAGCAGGTTGTTTTCGGTATCAGTAAAAAGGGCCTCACGTGCGCCTTTTTTCTGTGCATAGTTGGCAGCGTAGAGGCAGTCGGTGTAGTTGCCCCGTTTCATCTGTGGTAAATGGTTGAGCGGGTTGACGCGGCAGTTCGGGGCGGTGATGCAGGTTGCGCCTTTTTCCCGTTCCACCTCATCGATTTCGCAGAAAGGGACAGCGGTCAACAGGAACCAGCTGTGCTGCGGATCGGGGAAGGCCAGCCCCTGATGCTTGCCGCGGCCGATGGTCAGTCGGATGCGACTGGCTTTTGCTGTCAATCCGTTTGCTAATTGTTGTAGCGAGGTTTCGATACGGACTCGGTCACAGGGCATATCGATCAGTTTGGCCGACAACTCCAGGCGATCGAGATGTTCCCGCTGCAGCAGTATTTTGTTGCCGCGTGCTTTCAGCGTTTCGAACAGAGTGTCGCCAAAAAGAAAGGCTCCATCAGTAACCGACAGATTGGCATCTTCGTGCGGGATGAATTTTCCGTTTAGGCAGACCAGCATGTCAATCCATCGCCTCCTGCAGGACTTTGCGCAGCGCTTCGCCTTTGGCCATGCACTCAAGCCATTCTTTTTCCGGGATCGAATCGGCGACGATACCTGCGCCGGTCTGGTAGCTCAACTGCTTGCCGATACGCTGAAATGTGCGGATCAGGATGTTCAGATCCATGTTGCCGCAGGCGCTGATGTAGCCGGCGCTGCCAGTGTAGCAGCCCCGGCCGACCGGTTCCAGTTCGTCGATGATTTCCATGCAGCGTTTTTTCGGCACCCCGGTGATTGTGCCGCCAGGGAAGGTCGCACGCAGCAAATCGATGGGGCCGCAATCGGAGCGCAACTCGCCGCGCACGTTGGAGACGATGTGGGTGACATGCGAGTAGCGCTCCAGCACCATCAGTTCATCGACCTTTACGCTACCGGAGGTACAGACTTTGCCCAAATCGTTGCGTTCCAGGTCAAGCAGCATAATGTGTTCGGCTCGCTCTTTCGGATGCCCCAGCAGTTCTTCGCCCAACAGCTGATCTTCCGGCGGGGTGTAACCGCGTGGCCGTGTGCCGGCAATCGGCCGGGTTTCGGCAAGATTGCCAAGCAAAGAGACCAATCGTTCGGGCGAGCTGGAGATGATATCCAATTCGGGAAAGTGCAGCAGGCAGGCGAACGGCGATGGGTTGACCCTGCGCAGCTGCCGGTAAAGCTCCGTCGAGTCGCCTTCGATCCGTCCATCGAAACGGCAGGAGAGATTGACCTGGTAGATATCACCGGCGGCGATATAGTCTTTGCCTTGCTGGACCATTTGCTCGAACCTGGCCTGGCTGATGATCGCCTGTGGCTGTTCGAGAATTTTCAGCCGGCCGTTGTTTGCAGCGACTTGGATGTTACGTATCTGTTCTGCAATTTGTTCAAGGTCGACAGCTGCATCAAGGGATGCCAGAGTCAACTGTTTATGCTGATGGTTGTAGACGGCAGTTGTATCGACCCAATAAATGTCAATATCGGCAACCAGCAGGTCACGTTCGGCACGGCTGGGAAGATTTTCGATCTGCTGCGCCAAATCGTAGCCGAAATAACCGAAGAAGCCCCCGGGGAAAGGTGTCGTTTCGCTCGGTTGAACCCATCGCTGTTGCAGGATATCGGCAAGTCGGGTCAGCGGATCACCGGTCAGTTTTGTCCGTTGATCCTTTTCACAGTGGTAGAGCTTGCCTGCAAGGAGCTGATAACGCTCCCGGCTGCGTAACGGCAAGATCGAATAACGCCCGGTTTTCGGTAACGGGTTCAGCGATTCGAGCAGTCCCGGACCTTGAGGGCAGAGCTGCTGATAAGCGGTTAGTGGATCGAAATCTGCGAGCGGGAAAGAGATCGATTTTACGGTCATTTTTACCTATTCACGTTCTCGATAAATGTCAGCAACCGGTAACTTAGATAATTGGTTGTCTGCTGTCAACTCAGCTTGCCTTCGTCAGGCAGTTTTGTTAAAAATAACAATTCATTTACACATGAAGTTCAAGGAGATAAATAAAATTATGGGACTGATGACCGGAAAACGGGGAATTATTTTTGGCCTGGCCAACGATAAAAGTATCGCTTGGGGGATTGCCCAGCAGCTGCGTGCTGCCGGTGCCGACCTGGCTTTTACCTATTTGAACGAGCAGCTGGAAAAGCGAGTGCGTCCGCTCGCCGAGAGCCTGGATGCCGAAATTATCCTGCCGTGTGACGTGCAGGACGAAGCGCAGATGCAGGGTGTTTTCGATGCACTGAAGGAAAAGTGGGGCGAGATCGATTTCGTCGTTCACGCCGTTGCTTTTGCCAACCGTGAAGATCTGAAGCAGCCGTTTAGCCAGACCAGCCGTGAAGGTTTCCAGCTGGCTCTCGATATCAGCGCTTATTCGCTGGTTTCGATGACCCGCTGCGCGCTGCCAGTGCTAAAAGAAGGCAGCAGCATCGTTACCATGACCTACCTCGGTTCGGTCCGTTCGGTGCCACAGTACAACGTCATGGGTGTCGCCAAAGCCGCGCTCGAATCCTCGGTCCGTTACCTTGCTGCCGAGCTGGGTGAAAAGGGGATCCGCGTCAACGCCGTTTCCGCCGGTCCGATCAAGACTCTGGCGGCCTCAGGTATCTCCAATTTCAAGGAGAAGTTGCGTTTCGCCGAGGAGGGCGCACCGCTCAAGCGCCTGGTCTCTCAGGACGAAGTTGGCAAAGCCAGCCTTTATCTGCTGTCTGATCTTGCCAGCGGCGTTACTGGTGAAATTCACTATGTCGATGCCGGTTTCAGCACCGCAGCCGGTTAAATACAATTCGATCAGATTAATATAAAAAATGATGTTAAAAGGCTCCCTGCTATCAGAGAGCCTTTTTTTGTTTCAGCTGACGCAGGAACAACCAGCTGGCCGGTGGCAGCGTCACGCTGAAGGCAACCGTCAGCCAGAAAAAGGTCTGCTGTACGCCGACCTGATCTGCCAGCATGCCGATCAGGGGACCAGTGCAGACGAAAGCCAGCCTGAAGCAGAGCGATTGCAGTGAAAGAATCCCGGCCCGGTTGGCCGACGGAATCTCCTGCTGGGCATGGTTTAACAACATTGGTCCGCGCAAACCACGCATGCAGGTCAGCAGGTAGTAGAAGAGAAAGCCCCACACTCCTCCCGTCGCTCCCAGGCCCAGGTAGCCGCCGATGACCAGAGCGGTAAAAAGGAGCACCATCTTTGTGTCGCCCAGTTTCAAGTGGAAACGGTGGCTGACCAGCGCGAACAGCGCGACACTTAAATTGGCACCTGCCCAGATTGGCCCGAACCAGCCGATCGGCACACCACCATCCTGCATGTAGGGCTGAATCAACCAGACCGGGTAATAAGAGGTGAGACCGAGGAGTAGACTGAGCAGAATGGTGTAGCGCAGCTTCTTGTTTTCGATCAGCGCATAACGGGTCGAGCGCCAGGCTTCCTTGATGTGGCTGGTCGGATGTTCGATCTGTCGGGCCGGTTCGACCAGGCTGCGGGTGAGAAAGAATGCCAGCAGCCAGACGCCGATCTGGATGAAGAAGGGGAGCAGCGGAGCGGCCGCGTAGAGTAGCCCGGCGAAGATCGCACCGCAGGATTCACCGATCTGGCCGCTGCCACTCATCCTTCCCTGGTGGCGGGCGTAGTGAGCTTCTTCTTCCGTGCCCTTCACGCTTTCAAACAGCAGCGCGCTGTCGGAACCGCTGATGAAGGAAAGCGAGGTGCCGAGGAAAATTTCCGCGATCAGGACGCCGGTGAACGAATCTGCAATGGTGTAGAGCCCCCAGCCGATCACTCCGAGTAGTGAGGCGTAATTCAGCGCCTTGCGGTAGCCGATCCGGTCGCTCAGGTAGCCGGACGGGTATTCCATCACCACCATGGCCACCGAAAAAATCCCCTGTAGCAGCAGGATCTGCGTCAGGCTCAAACCGACCTGGTCCTTCCAGAACAAGGTAATGATCGCCATCGGAAACAGGCTCATCTTCAGGAAAGAGAAGGCGTACAGTTTTTTGATGTTGCTCTGCAGATTCGGCATGGGCGGCAGCATAGCGGTATTTGTCGCTCCGCTCCAGCGATAAGCGTTGGAAATGAAAAGGTAGGTTGTGTTATTATCATAAATTATTAATCTTCGTGCTTTTGTCGTGTGGAGACTTTGGGGTAATGAATAAGCGGGAGCTGCAATGGCTCCTTTTTTTCGGAGAATGAGTGAAATGGATATATCCGCAACGATTGCAGAGATGAAAAAAGATCCGGCATTTGCCGAGAACGTCGGTATGGTATTGGTGCATAACGGCACCGTACGTGGCTGGTCGCGCGGTGACCGGGCAACCGTGACAAAGATCGAGGTTGCAGCCGATCTGGAAAAGATCGAGCAAATCCGGCAGGAGACCGAGCAACTCGAGGGCATTTATAAAGTGGTGATCGAAGCCCATGGCGGTATCAAAGAACCGGGTGACGACCTGCTGTTTCTGATCGTTGCCGGTGATATTCGCGAGAACGTCAAGCCGGCGCTGGCGACCCTGCTTGACCGGGTCAAGTCGGAAGCGATCACGAAAAAAGAAATCAAAGCTTAAAATAAATGATCGAAGGCAAAACCAGTGGCCTCAAGGCCAGTCAGATTCATGCGCTGGAGCGAATTTACCGGCGCAAGATCCCGGCCGGAGAATTAATCACCGGCGAACTGGCGCGCTACCTGACCGAACTCTCCCGCGAAATCCAGCGGCAGCTCGGCGTTATTATCGATCGCGGCGGGGTCGTCGAGTACGTCATCGTCGGCGATGACCGTGAAATCGTTATCCCCGATCTGTCGAAGTACAGTCTCGGTCGCAGTGGCTTGCGCGGGCTGCGCTGTATTCACACCCACCTGAAGCAGGAACCCCTAAGTCGCGACGACCTGACCGACCTCGAACTGCTGCGCCTTGATGCGATTGTTGCTCTCGGTGTACGTGAGGACGGCCTGCCGGGCAAGATTGAGTACGCTCACCTGTTGCCGGATAGCGAAACAGCCAAAATCGAACGGATCGGTTTGAATGATTTTTATCAGCTCGATCTCGATTTCTCTGCCTTTATCCAGGCCCTTGACCAGGAGATGGAACGGGTCGCGGAAGAAACCGTCGATCTGGATGATGGTCGCGAGCGGGCGTTGCTGATCTCGGTGGGCAGGGGCTCGCGGCAGCAAGTGGAAGATTCGATGGATGAGCTGGATGAACTGGCGCGGACCGCCAACCTAGCCGTTATCGATAAAGTGATCCAGCGACCGCGCAAGCTCAATCCCCGTTTCCTTGTTGGTGAGGGTAAACTACGCGAAATTATCATCAGTGCGCTTCAGCGCCGCGCGACCCTGCTGGTGTTCGACCAGGACCTGACGCCGAACCAGGTGCGTTCGATCACCGAGGTGACTGAAATCAAGGTCATTGACCGCACCCAGCTGATTCTCGATATCTTCGCCAACCGCGCCCAGTCGCGTGACGGGAAGGTGCAGGTTGAGCTGGCGCAGCTTAAATACATTCTGCCGCGCCTGACCGGCAAGGGGACGGCGATGTCGCGGTTGATGGGCGGTATTGGTGGCCGCGGTCCGGGTGAAACCAAACTGGAAATTGATCGGCGGCGTATTCGCGATAAGATACGACGTCTCGAAAAACAGCTTGATGGCCTCGGTCGTGGACGCCTGCAGCGACGCCAGAAACGGGTTCGTGCCGGGGTGCCGATCATCTCCATTGTCGGTTACACAAACGCTGGCAAATCGACGCTGCTTAATGCCATGACGCAGAGCGAGGTGTTCACTGAAGACCTGTTGTTCGCGACCCTCGACACTTCGACCCGACGGTTGCGTTTTCCACTGGAGCGGGAGGTGATTATCACCGACACAGTCGGTTTTATCCGTGATCTGCCGAAAAGTTTGATGGGTGCCTTCAAAGCGACACTGGAAGAGTTGGAAGACGCTGATCTGTTGCTGCATCTGGTTGATCTTTCAAACCCCAGATTTAACGAACAGATCGAGTCGGTCGATAAGATTTTGGAAAGTCTCGATTTGGGCACCCGGCAGAGGCTGTTGGTGTTCAACAAGATCGACCAGGTTGACCCGGCTGATGTGCCGCATCTGTGCCGACGTTACGACGCGATTCCGATCAGCGCGTTCGATCGCAGCAGCTTCAAGCCGCTGCTGGAGGAGATGCAGCGTCGTTTCTGGCCGGAAGAGGATTTTCATGAAGAGGGGTCTGCTTGACTTTGAGCATGGGTATACATTAGTCTGCCCGCGGCACGAAAAGTGGATTTGTTTGAAAAATAAGAGATATTGGTGTTTTTTATGTTGAGATTTTTTCTTGTTACTCTGCTGTTGTTCGGCCTGGGTGGTTGCTTTACTCCGGCGCCGAAACAGGTGGACATATTACCTGGTGCTGCGCCGGAAACTGCACAGACCGAAGAATCCGTTACAGGTGAAATTACTCCTGCGCAGGTTGATGCTGCCGTCGAAGAGGCTGTCGAGGTTCTGAACCAACAGCCCTTGGTTCTCCCGATTGAACCACCAGCTGTTGTTATTGAAGAGACGATCGATATCCCGGTTCTGCCGTACTGGGGCGACTTCCCGTTAAGCGATCACCCGCGTGTCGACAAGCTGTATAAGCTTTACACCGGCAATGCCCGTAAGACCTTTGGCAACTGGCTGAAGCGCGCAGGGCTTTACATCCCAATGATTCAAAAAGTTTTCGAGGAAGAGGAAGTGCCCCTCGATTTAGCGTATCTGGCCATGATCGAGTCCGGTTTCAACGTCCGTGCTTACAGTTGGGCACATGCGGCGGGGCCCTGGCAGTTTATAGAAAGCACGGCAAAACTGTATGACATGAAAAACGACTGGTGGCAGGATCAGCGGTGTGACATCGAAAAGGCGACCCATGCTGCCGCTCAGCATCTTAAATATTTGCACCAGCGCTTTGATGGTGATTGGTATCTGGCTGTTGCTGCCTACAATGCCGGCGGCGGCAAGGTGCGTAAAGCGATCAGAAAAAAAGGAAGCCGTGACTACTGGGATCTGGTCGACGGCAAGGTACTGCGAGAAGAGACGAAGAATTACATTCCCAAGCTGATCGCTGCTCTTAAGGTTGTCAAGGATCTGGATGCCGCAGGCTTTGGCGATCTGGAAGTGCATGAGCCGATCGAGTACGAAACGGTCAGCATTCCCAGCAGCACCGACCTCGACGTTGTTGCCCGCTTCTGTGATGTTGACTATGCAACGATTAAAGCTCTGAACCCGCAGCTCAAACGCTGGAGTACTCCCCCCGGCTGCAAAAATTATCAGTTGAAGGTTCCGGCCGGAACGGCCGAACAATTCAACCTGCTTTATGCCGAGCTGCCGAAAGATCAGCGGGCTCGTTATCACCGCCATCAGATAAAATCTGGCGATACCCTCGGTAAACTGGCGCGGACATACCGTATCCAGATCGATGATATCATCACCCTCAATAACATTGAAAACCCACGTGCACTGAAAATCGGTCAGAATCTGATTCTGCCGCTGCAGGAAAATTTCACCAGCCTGCCGGTCGATTCTCTGGCTGACAATTATCAGCGCAGCTACCGTAAAACCTATACTGTCCGCTCCGGTGACAGCCTGTGGAAGATTGCCAAGCGTTTCGGTGTCAGCGAAAAGGAGCTGCGCGTCTGGAACCGGCTTGGCTGGAGCAATATGCTGAAACCTGGGCAGAAACTGGCCGTATCCAAACCGCGCGGGCGGACCAAGGTTGCATCACGCAAAGTCGGCCCGGCCAAAAAGGTGGTTTACAGTGTCCGGCCGGGTGACAGCTTGTGGAAAATCGGTCGACAGTTTGATGTTGAGCTCGATATGATCCGCCTGTGGAACGATCTTTCGCACGGGCAAGTTCTGCGACCGGGCCAGAAGCTGACGCTGATGGTACCGACCAGTGGTCAGGGCTGATCGCAGGTTGCTGATCGGCCGCTGTTCTCTTTGACTTTTGTTGCGCAGATTGTTAAAGTTCAGCGCCGAAATGACCTGCGATTTTATTGATCAATCTGTGGGGTGATTGACCCTGCCGCTAAAGGAAAAATTTCATGTTAAATACCCTTGTTTCACTGGCAATATCGGCACTCTGTGCTGCGTTGACTTTCAAGTTTCTGACCACCAGCATGCCGATCGTTGTCTGTGTCGCTATCGTTGGTTTTTTCCTGCCATTTATTCTGATTGTTCGTGTGGTGATGAAAAAGGTTGAGGCCACCATGATGGGCGCACAGCAGGATGTTATGGCCAACCGCACTGAAAAGGCGATCGCCACCCTGAAAGAGGGGATGAAGTACGGGGCCTGGCAGTTCTACATCAAGCAGCAGATTCACTCGCAGATTGGCAGCATTCTTTACATGAAGCGTGATTTCAACGAAGCCGTTCCCTATCTGGAGAAAGGCTTCATGCGCAACTGGGTCAGTATGGGCATGCTCGCCATTACCTATATGAAAAAAAACAAGACCTCCAAAATGATCGAAACTTTCGATAAAGCAGTTTCCGGCTCTGCTAAAGAGCCGATGATTTATGCGCTCTACGCGTATTGCCTGGAAAAAATCGGCGAGCGACAGAAGGCGATCGGGGTTTTGCAGAAGGGGCTGAAAAAAACTGCTAATGATGAGCGCCTGCAGGAAAATATCGAGCTGCTGGAAGCCGGCAAGAAAATGAAGATGAAAGGCTTCGGTGACGTCTGGTACCAGTTTCATCTGGAAAAACAGGGTGCGCTGATCAAAAAACAGACCAAAGCGATGACCGGGCGCCGCAAGCAGGTGGTTCGTTAAGAAAAATGAGGACATGATGGCGAAGAAGAAAAAGAGCTCCGCCGGATCAAAGCAGAATAAAGAGTTTAGCAGTAACCCCTTCAGTAATCTGAAGGGGTTTGCTGTTTCTGCGGAAAAGGAAAAACCGGTGAGTGAAAAGAAGGTTCGGCCTGAAAATAAGCAACCGACTTACGGTTCATTCGCCGATGAGATGGAAATGCTCGGGGTGAAAAGGCTGGATCATGATGAAGAGTTTGAATATTCGCCTGATCCAGACGATCTGTTAACAGCGCCGGAAAACGCCGATGAAGCTGAATTGACTGAAGATGAGCAGTTTCTGCAGGCAATGGGAACTTTGCAGGTCGATTTCAGAGATAGCCTGCCGGAGTCCGCATCAGCGTCGCCTGCGAATGCTTCTGCCAGCAGGATACGACAGCTGAAACAGGGGAAACTGAAGCCAGAAGCTTCCCTCGATTTACATGGCTGCAAACGGGGTGAGGTTGCTGAACGAATCATTTTTTTTCTCCAGCGTGCAGAACATCAAGGCTGGGAAACCCTGTTGCTGATTACCGGGCGTGGTTTGCATTCGGCCGATGGCGAACCGATACTGCGCAACGAGGCGGAAAAATTTCTTCAGTCTGAAGCTAAAAGGTGGGTCGCCGAGTGGTGCCGTGCCCCGAAACATTATGGTGGTAATGGTGCACTGGTACTTTTCTTAAAAAAACGACAGGAGTGAGTTTTTTGTCAACCAATCTCTTCCTTCGCCGTTTGTAACAACAGATGACAAAATTCGAATCTGTTTGAATCTACAAAAGGAGCGAAAAATGAAAAGATCTCTGCGTAAAAGCTGGTTGGTTTGGACCCTGCTGGCCTTGTTTGTTATCAGCCCGATAACCCTTGATTTATCTCAAGGAATTTTTTCCCTGCAAACCGCTGATGCTAAAGGCGGCGGTGGTAGCGGTGGCAGCGGTGGCAGCGGTGGCAGCGGCGGTAGCGGCGGTAGCGGTGGTAGCGGCGGTAGCGGCGGTAGCGGCGGTAGCGGCGGTAGCGGCGACGGAGGTGGCGCGGAGAACGGAGGGAGTGCTTTAGGCTCTGGCGATGCTACCGGTGATGGGGCCGACGGAGATATGGCACAGAACAGAAATCAGCATCAGCACCAACATCACTACAGATACAACTATGAAAAACAGGATCCGGTCGAACCGACTGAACCTACTGAAAGCGAAGAAACTGATGAGCAGATCGAGAACGTTGATACTCCGACAGAATCTTGATCTGATTTATTAAACAGAAATTGCAGATATTAAGAGGCACCCCTTGCCGGCAGGTTAGGGGTGCCTTTTTTTGTTCTTCTGTAGCTAGCTAGTGAAATGGGTTGAATGTGTGTTTTTATTGTTGATTGACGAGGTGCAAAAACCTATTATGAATAATCAATCGTTTTGCTTTGTTTAAGCTGATTTCCAGCGAACCTGTAACTTAGAGGAGCGCTCTATGGCACAGATTTTCAAAAATAACTCACTCTCCATTGGCCGTACCCCGCTGGTGCGACTCAACCGGGTCGTCAGTCAGCAGGGCGGGAATGTCTATGGCAAGGTGGAAGGGCGCAACCCGGCCTATTCCGTCAAATGCCGCATAGGCGCTGCAATGATCTGGGACGCACTGAAAAAGGGGACCCTGAAACCGGGGATGGAGATCGTCGAGCCGACCAGTGGGAACACCGGCATCGCTCTGGCTTTTGTCGCTGCTGCCAACAACATACCGATCACTCTGACCATGCCGGAAACAATGAGTCTTGAACGACGCAAGGTTCTGAAGGCTTTCGGGGCCAACCTGTTATTGACTTCGGGTGTGAAGGGTATGGCTGGTGCGGTCGCTGAAGCGGAACAAATGGCAGAAGAGAATCCGGAAAAATACCTGTTGCTGCATCAGTTCAAAAATCCGGCGAATCCGGAAATTCATGTACAAACAACGGGTCCGGAAATCTGGGAAGATACCGATGGCCAGGTGGATGTTTTGGTTGCTGGTGTCGGGACTGGTGGAACAATTTCCGGTATCTCACGATACTTCAAGAAGGTCCGCAATAAACAGATCATTTCGGTTGCGGTTGAACCCGAGGCGAGTCCTGTGATCAGCCAGCATCTGGCGGGAGAGATGTTGCAGCCGGGGCCACACCAGATTCAAGGTATCGGTGCCGGCTTCATCCCTGACACCCTCGATCTTGATATGGTCGATCGCGTAGAGACTGTCAGCAATGAAGAGGCGATCGATTTTGCCCGGCGCTTGGCGAAAGAAGAAGGGCTGCTCTCCGGTATTTCCTGTGGCGGAGCTGTCGCTGCGGCAGATCGTTTAAGCCGAGAACCAGAGTTTGCAGGGAAAAATATCGTCGTCATTTTGCCCGATTCGGGAGAACGATACCTTTCCAGTGCCCTGTTCGAAGGCATTGTCTGACAGCATTCTGTCGTCGGGGTGTTGTTGTGAAGACGCTTTTACGCAACACCTCGACAAAAACAGCTTCAGTTGTGTTATCCTCTGGCGCACGAAAAATCGAGCGGTACATTCATGTTCCATGAGGTTATGTAATGTTTAATGTCTCCACTGATGAAAACTCTTCTTTGGCCGCATTTGCGGGAACTTTGAATCAAATTTTGGAACAGGCTTCGGAATTGGCTTCCGAGCTTGGTGATGATTTTGCCCGCTATGTCATCGATTTCGATCAGGTTTGTCAGCGACTGGGCGAGGGGCGCTTCCACCTGGCTGTCCTCGGCCAGTTTAAAAGGGGTAAAAGCACCTTGCTGAATGCCCTGCTCGGCGACGACTTGCTGCCGACAGATATCTTGCCGGTGACGGCGATCCCGACCTTTATCAAGTCCGGTGATGAGGTTGGTGCTGCTGTTTACTTTCTCAATCGTGAAAAGCCAGAACGTTTTTCCGCTGATGGTGAAAAATCGTTGGCTGCCTTTCTCAGTGAATATGTCACAGAGGCAGGTAACCCGCATAATCGGTTGTTGGTCCGGCGAGTTGAGATCAGCCATCCGGCCCAATTGCTTAAGCAGGGGGTGGTGCTGGTCGATACCCCCGGGGTCGGCTCGACCCTGAAACACAACACTGAGGTTGCTCACCAGATTTTGCCAGAGTGTGATGCGGCGCTCTTCCTGGTTTCGCCCGATCCGCCAATTACTGAAATGGAATTGGAATACCTGGAACAAATCAAGCAGCAGTTGCCGCGCACTTTTTACCTGTTGAATAAAGTTGATTTCCTCGATCCTCAGGAACAGAAAAGTTCGCTCCTCTTTCTTTCAGACCAGCTCCGCCGGTTTTATGATTCAGCTCCACAAGTGATGCCAATTTCCGCGCGCAAGGGATTGCAGGCGCGCTTGGCTGGCGATATGGATGGCTGGAACAAAAGTGGGATGCAGCTGGTTGAACGTAACCTGATCGACTTTTTTGCGCGAGAAAAGCAACAGGTTTTGCTGCAAGCTCTGGGGCAGCGGACAGGTGATCTGCTGAACGATATGGAAATGCAACTGAAGCTTTGCCTCTCTGCGTTACAACTGCCGGTTGCCGAACTGCAGGAAAAACTGGATCAGTTCCGCAGTACGCTGCCGGATGTAGAGCGGGAACAATTGGCTGCTGAAGATATCCTGGCGGGTGACCTTAAACGGGTCGTGGAGAAACTCTCCTCTGCAACGGAAGGGGTGCGCGAACGGGCTAAACAGAAGATTCTGCAGCAGGTAGAAGGACTGCTCGAATCGGTCGAAGACGCTGAGGAGATGGAGCGGCGTGTGCAACAGACTGTCGCTGGTGAAATCGAGCAGTTTTTCGCCCCGGCGATGCAGCGCACTGCTGAACTGGTTCAGCAGGAGGCTTCTGCCGTTTTGACCGCTAACCAGAAACAGAGCGATAAATTGATCGAGCAGGTGCGCCGCACGGCTGCTGAGTTGTTCGATATTCCCTACCATGCCCCGGTTGGCAGTAAGTCTTACCGGCAACTTGAGGCTCCGGCTTGGAGCAGCGATCTGTTTATCTCCGATATGGATCCTTTAGGGCAGACGTTGTCGCGCAAACTGTTCAGCAAGAAATTCCGTCGCCGGCGTACGGTAAAGCGTTTACGCGAAGAGAGCCGCAAGCTGGTCAATCAGAACGTCGCGCAGATCCACTCGGCGCTGCATAAAAGTCTGGAGAAAAGCTTTCGTGCTTTTGGCGCGGAGTTGCGAGAACAGCTGGAAAAAACCATCAGTGCGACCCGCAAGGCGATGGAGCTGGCACTCCAGCGCAGTGAAGCCCACTCACAAGCGCACGCGGCACGCGAACTGTTGCTGCAGCAATCAATGCAAAAGTTACTGCGGCTAAAAGAATCCTTGACTCAGTAATTTTTGTTTACCATTCCAGGTACGAACAACCCCCGAAGCGAGTTATCACTCCGGGGGTTGTTTTTAAGCGTCCTCAGGCATTTCTTTTTTTGCAACGGTTTTTCTTGGTCGGCCCGGTCTGCGCTTTGGTTTTTCTTCAGTCTGAGCTTCTGACTTTTCCTCAGACGTTTTTTCTGCCGGCTTTTTCCGCGGGCGCCCCGGCCTTCGTTTCGGCTTCTCCTCTGTGGCGGGAGTCTCTGTGTTTTCCGCAGGCTTATCAGCGCTTTCAGATTTAGCGGCGGTGGTTCTACTGCTTGTGCGCCGGGTGCGTGGCTTCGGCTTTTCCTCAGCAGGCGCTTCGCTTGCTGTCGCTTCAGCAGGTTCTTTCACGGTTTTCTTGCGCGGGCGCCCCGGTCGCCGTTTCGGTTTTTCCTCAACAGCTGTAGTTTCTGCCTTTTCAGGTGCTGCGGTAGTTTTTTGTACTATGGGCTCAGCTGTTTTTTTGACTGCCTGACCAGTGCCTGGTTTCGGTTTGGCATCCGGAGTCGTTTCTTCTGGGCTGTCCACCTTTTTTTCTGCCGGTTTTTTGCGTGGGCGGCCCGGTCGACGTTTCGGTTTTTCCTCTTCTGTTGCCGGTTGCTCAACTGCTTCCTGTGCAGCTTCTGTCGCCGGCTTCTCCTCGGTTTTTTTACTGCTGCGGCGTGGCCTGCGTTTCGGCGTTTCTTCTGCCGCAGTTTCTGAGACTTCTGTCTTTACTTCTGTTTCGCCGTTTGTTTCTTGAGCAGGTTCTTTTTTTCGGGCCGGTCGGCGGCTTCTACGCTTCGGTTTTTCCCCTGTTTCAGTTGAAGTCGAAGCCGATTTCTCATCAGCCTTAGCAGGACTTGTTTCTGTGGCCAGTTGCTCGCTCTTCTGCTCAAATGCTTCTGCCTCTTGAGGCTGAGTTTCGGCAGCAGGAGTATCGGGGCTTTCAGTCTCCGAGCTTTGATCGCTGCTCTGCTCGGCTTCCGTTTCCGGTTTTCGGTCGGTCTTTTTCCGGCGGCGACGGCGACGGCGGCGGCTTTTCTTTTCTTCCGCTTTTGGCTCGGTCGTATCATCACCCTCTTGGTTTTCCGGATTTTCAACCGTCTCCTTTTCTCCGTTTTCGGCAGGGACATCCTGTTGTGCAGCGGCCAGAGCGCTTTCGATCTGGTTGGCATGAGTGACCGGAGCGATTTCGCGATCGTTCTCGATGCTCTTTTCGCGTCTGTGCAGTTCCATGTCGAGCTGGCCCGGCATCATCCCGGCACGGCCAAAAATGGTGACTTGCAGATTCAGTTTCTGTTCCAGTTCAACGAGGGATTGCCGCTTACGGTTGAGCAGATCGTTGGCAACATCGAGTGGAACCCAGGCTTCGATGTGACCAATGTGGCCTTTGGATGCAGCGGCGTGAATCTGGCGCAGCAGGCCGACGGCCTGGTTTTCTGCACTTTTGATTCGGCCTTTGCCCTGGCAGTGCGGACATTCGAGGTACGAGCCAACGCTCAGGGTCGGTTTCAAACGCTGCCGACTCATTTCCATTAAACCGAACTGGCTGATCCGGCCGACCGAGACTTTAGCTTTGTCGTCTCGTAATGCCTTGCGTAGTTCCTGCTCGACCTCACGGATGTGTTTGCGGTCGCGCATGTCGATAAAATCGATCACCACCAGTCCACCAAGGTCGCGCAGACGAAGCTGACGACCGACTTCGGCAGCCGCTTCCAGGTTGGTTTTTACGGCAGTTGCCTCAATGCCGCTTTCGCTCGACATTTTGCCCGAGTTGACGTCGATAGCAACCAGCGCCTCGGTCTGGTCGATGACGATGGAACCGCCGGAGGGCAGGGGGATCTGGTTTTTCGACAGGGTTTCGATCTGCTCCTCGATCTGGTAGCGGGAGAAGATCGGTCGTTTTTCCCGGTGCTGTTTCACCAGGTGGCTGAGTTCAGGCATGACCAGAGAAAAGAAGTCTTTTGTTTCCTGAAAAACTTTCTGGTCATCAATCAGCACTTCGTCCATTTCAGTGCTGAAGTAATCGCGGATAGAGCGGATCACCAGGTTCGATTCCTGATACAGCTGGGCTGGCGCCTTGATCTGATCTTTGCGGGCAATAATTCCTTCAAACAGGCGCACCAGGTAATCGAAGTCGCGCTTCAGCTCGTCCTTCTCCTTGCCGATGCCGGCGGTACGGACGATGTAGCCCATCCGTTCGGGGAGATTGAGTTCCGCCATGGTACGCTTGAGCTTCTTGCGTTCGGGTTCGTCTTGAATTTTGCGCGAGACACCCTTTGTCGTGCTGTCCGGCATCAATACCATGTAACGGCCGGGGATCGACAGGTTGGTGGTCAGTGCCGCACCTTTGCTGCCCCGTTCTTCCTTGACGATCTGGACGAGGATTTCCTGGCCACGATGCAGGATGTCTGCAATCCGAGGACGGCCACTGGCATTTTCATCTTTCGGGGGATAAAGGTTGGGATGGATTTCGCCGATCTGCAGGAAACCGAGTTTTTCTGCTCCGTAATCGACAAAAGCGGCTTGCAGCCCGGATTCGACCCGAACCACCACCGCTTTATAGATATTTCCTTTGGTTTGTTCCTGTCCAGCGATCTCGATATCGAGTTCACTCAACAGCCCATCGACAACAATCGCAACCCGGTTTTCTTCCGGATGCGATGCGTTGATCAGCATCTTCTTACTCATTATTTTTTAAACCTTTCCGGCCGCATACATCAGCGGGTCTGACGGGACTTCGGCCTGCCGACCTCTCCGCTTTTGCGGGGTCGTTTGCCAGAAATCCACTTTAATTTTCGGATAGGGTCAGGGCGTGCCCGGCGCTATCAAACTGATACTTTCCTATGCTCAACGGTCTCTACGCCTGATGGCGGAGACCCGTTTCAGCTTAAATCTTGGTATGGAACTATAGCAGATATGAGATATCTGTAAATCATATTTGAGTACTTTACTCGTTTTTTGCTGTTTTTCGCCCCACTTTGTTTCTCCGGTAAAAATCAACCGGGGAAGAATGTTTTTTCTGCATTCGTTATCTGCGCGAAGACAGGAAACTTGAGTGATATCCGCTATACTTTAAACAAACCAGCTAATCGGAAAGGGGATAGTCTATGGCAAATCGTGACTTCTGGACTCCACAACAAGAAGCAAAACTTCTCGCCTGGCATCAGATTCAGCAGATTGCTGATGCGAAAAAGCCGGCGCCTTGTTTCACCGTCGCTCGAGATTTTGGGTGCCAGGCATATCCACTGGCGGAAGAGTTGGTCAAACGCCTGAATGCCCGGGTTGCCGGAGAACCCTGGGTGGTGATAGGGCGGGAAATTCTGGATGAAGTTGCGAGGTTGTCAGGTTTTTCGGTCGAACAGATTGAAAAATCACAGGATACGCCCAATTCATTGAAGGCGATCTTTTCCATGTTCCTCGACAGTAGTTTGGCTGAGGAGACAGAAGTTTTTGCCCATATGCGCAATGTCATTCGCAGCTTTGCCAAGCGGGGCAATTGCGTTCTCGTTGGCCGTGGTGCTGTTTTTGCTGCGGCCGGTTTGCCGAACTGCATTCATCTGAGGCTGGTAGCGCCTTACGAGTTCCGGGTGAATAAAATTATGAAATCACATGGCTTGAGCGAAGCAGAGGCGAAAGATTTTATTGAGTTGCATCAAAAACAACGGGCCGATTTTATCAAGCGTTTTTCGGGTCACGAGCAACCGGACGATCCGGTTCTTTATCACATGGTTTTGAATAATGGTTTGTTCAGCATCGTGGAAATGGCTGAAATGATCGAAGAGCATATGATTAAATTGTAGAACGAACGGGGCCGGTCCTGCGATCGGCCCCGTTTTTTTAGGGCTGGAAAAAACAGAATTCCGGCTGGTTGAGAATTCGTTGACTCAGTTCTTCCGCAGTCAGTGGTGGGCTGAAATAGAACCCCTGCACCTCGTCACAATCGTTTTGCTGTAGAAATTTCAATTCTTCTTTCTGCTCCACTCCCTCGGCGACAACCTTCATTCCGATGATGTGACCCATGACGATAATCGCTTTAGCGATAGCGGCATCGTCGGGGTGGGTGTCGACTTTCTGGATAAAAGATTTGTCGACCTTGATCCGGTCGATGGGGAACTCACGCAGGTAACTGAGAGAACTGTAGCCGGTGCCGAAGTCATCGATCGCCAGACGAACCCCCATCTGCTTTAATTTGTTCAGCAGGTGCTGGGCTTTTTCTACGTTTTCCATCAGGATACTTTCAGTGATCTCCAGTTCCAGCGATTCCGCTGGCAGGCCGGTCTCCTGCAATGTTTGCCTGATCGCCGAAACCAGCTTCGGATCTTGAAATTGTTTGGCTGACAGATTGACGGCAACGCGCAACTTTTTGCCGCATTTCTGCTGAATGAAATAGGCCTGCTTGCACGCCTGGTGCAGTACCCAGCGACCAATGGAAAGTATCAGGCCGGTTTCTTCCGCCAGCGGTATGAATCGGTTTGGCTGGATTTCCCCTAGATCGCTGTGGTTCCAGCGCAGCATTGCTTCAATTCCGACCATCCCGCCGTTACGCAAATCGATCTGTGGCTGAAATTTCAGATAGAATTCGTTTTGTTTCAGGGCTTTGCGCAGATCGTTGGCCAGTAATAACTGCTCTAGCGACTGAGAATTCATTTCGGCGGCGTAGAAGAAAAAGGTGTTGCGGCCGTTTTCCTTGGCCATGTACATGGCGGTGTCGGCGTTTTTGATCAGAGTTTCCGATTCGTCGCCATCTTCCGGGAACATGCTGATCCCGATACTGGTCGAGGTATAAAGCTCCTTGCCTTTAAGGATGATCGGTTTACTCAGCCCTTCCAGAATTTTGCAAGCGATCAGGGCGGCATCCTCACGGTCGTTGATTTCGTCGATCAAAACCACGAACTCATCTCCGCCCAGCCGGCAGATACTGTCACAATGACGCAGCAGCTCCCGCAGCCGGTCGGCGACAATCTGCAGCATTTTATCCCCGGTGTCATGGCCGAAGGTGTCGTTGACCCGTTTGAAATGATCCAGATCGAAGAATAGCAGGCAGATTTTGCTCCCGCTGCGTTTGGCTCTGGCCACCATCTGTTCAAGGCGATCGTACATCAGCACCCTGTTCGGTAAACCGGTCAAGCTGTCGAAGTAGGCCAACCGCTCGATTTTCTCCTCATCCTGTTTGTGCTGTGTGATGTCTTCAAAAATTGAGGCGAAATAGCCGCCGGTTGATGGCGCGACCGAAATGCGGAAGGTCCGTTTCGATTCCGGTTCCTCCATTTCAAAACTGGCCGATTTGCCACATTCGCAGGCCTCTTGAAATTGCTTGATCGCTGGTGGCTTTCCATTAATCAACGGAAAGATCTCGCTTGCATTTTTACCGACCAGCTGGTCCCGTGACAAGCCGAGGATGCGTTCGCAGGAGGAGTTGACATCAAGAAACTCGTAATCACATGGCAGGCCGCGAACATCGTAGATCAGGCGGTGTTGGGCAACACCTTCGTGCATGGTGGAAAAAAGGGTGCGGTAGCGTTCTTCGCTGGCACGTAGCTTGGCTTCTGCCACCTCCCGTTCGGTGATGTCGGTGAACACCAGGATGGCGTGGGTCAGCTCGCCCTCCTGGTTTTTGATCGGGGTACCGATGGCGTGAAAGTGGCGCCCGTTGGCGAGAAAATCGGGGTTCTCAACAACGCTGCCGCTACTGAACACCTGCTGGAATATGCAGTCGTCTTCCGACGGGTCGAGGGAGCAGATCTGTGAGCAGCAGTCGTTGCCCAACGAAATGTCTTGTCCGTTAAACAGCAGCTGCATGCTCTGCTTGTTGAAGGTTTTCAGTTTCCTGTTTTTGTCGAAAACCAGAATGGCCGTACCGGCAGAATTGAAAATTGCTTGCAGCTCATCTCGTGCCAGAGCGAGGCTGACATTTGTTTCCTGCAGGTGTTCCAGGACCTGGGTGAAGGATTCGGAGACGATACCGATCGGATCGACGCTGATCAGGGTTTCGTCGTCAAGTTCCTCCGGTTTGAGCGGCAGGGTGCCAATAACGTTCAGCAATTGGTCGGTTTTTTCCCGGATATAGAGACGCAGTTCCTGATCCTGTTCGAGGATCTTGATTTTTTCTGCCTCCAGCTGCTGAATCCGGCTTTCTAGGTATTGCAGCTGGTCGCTCATTTTTGAATTGCCCCGTCAGTTTTGCAAATTGAAATCCGGAATTGTTTACCCTGATCTGCAAGGGATACCTGGTAGCCCATGTTACTGACCGCTTCAGCGATCCGGTTGATCGAGTCATGGTTGTCGGTGATGATATCGAGCTGCAGCTTTCCGTCGCGTAACTCATTTTTGCGTTGATTGATTTCGCGCAGAGCGGTCAGCAGGGAGGAGGGGCAAATCTGCCCGCAGACGTCGATGACAACAATTTCTTTTTCAGTTTCTGTCATTCTTTCCTCGTGCGTCAGGCTTTTAGAACGAAACGGGTCAATAATTTACTGCCACACCATGCTCCCGGCAACAACCCGAGGGTAAACAGAATACTCTGCAGGGAAAGCAGCGGCAGACCGCCGAGCAGGTGCCAGACATTACAGGATGGTGCCATCCGCGCTGCTGCACCCATCAGAAGACCGCCGAGCAGCGCAGAGATGATCTGGGCTTTCGGCAGTTTTAAGCTGATGTGGAATTTCCCCATCAGAATTGCAGAGGCCGCCGAGCCGCCAACAATGCCAATAATCAATGGAAACTGAGCCAGCGAGAGCCCATCCCAGGCTGGGCCAGCCCCGGCAGACAGGGTGTGATGCGCCAGCGGAGAGTAGTAGCGAAACCCCTGGGCGTGAAAATATTCGAGTGTGGCAAAGTGTTCCGGCGCGGCGAGGTTTTCGAGAAACGCACCAATTTTGGCATAGCTCGTGGTGAGACCGAGGGGCATGCCAATCAGTGCGAAGGAGAAAAAAACGATGCCCGCGAGCATCACCGCTGCAGTCCGTGGTTGCAGATAGCCTTTAACGATGCTCGGGCGCTTCATCATTCCCTGGCGTTGCCAGAAGATCAGCAGGATGCTGAAGATCGTGACAAGCGGTAGAATGGTCAATGGTTTCGGCAGAGACAGCAATTGTGGCAGGGTCGCGACATCGGCCAGGCGGGTTGAGGCAGAGAACTGCTTCCACGCTGGATGGAACTCGGCAAAAATGGTACTGCCGGCGATCAGGCCGGACAAAGCGAAAAAGGCCGAACCGTTGCCGGAGCCCAGCTTGTACAGGGTGCCGACTGCACAACCACCCGCCAGCACCATGCCGACACCGAACAGTACCCCTCCGAACAGGTTGGCGAGTGAGGGAAGACCATAAAGGGAGGAAGGAAGCTGGTAGTTGAGCAGGCCGATCAGTCGGGCTGCTTCGAACAGCAGCATGCTGATGGTGATCAGCAGCAGCAGTGAACGCAGCAGTGGGCTGCTGCGGAACAGAAACAGGTCGCGAAACATCCCGGCGATGCAGAAATCGGAGCGGTGCATAATAACACCGCTGCATAAGCCGAGAAGCAGGCTGATTATGATGATGACTGGTTGATTTGGCATGAGCAATTTTATTTACGAGTAGGCAACTAGGACATTGTAAACAAAGAATTAGCAAAATACTATTAGAAATTTTAATGTTTGTCTTTTGTCCTTCAGCGTAGCTTCTTTCCGTAAGAACTTTGTGCTATAACCGGCGCCATGCTGCAATTAAGAGAAATTACAAAATATTTCGCTGATCGTGCAATCTTCTCCGGTATCGATTGGCATATCCGCCCATCCGACCGGATTGGTCTGTGCGGCGAGAACGGCGCGGGGAAATCGACCCTGCTGAAAATGCTCGCAGGCCTGGTCGATTCCGACGGCGGCACCTTGCAGATCGCTAAAGGAACCACTTTCGGTTACCTGCCGCAGGACGGTCTGGAGCACAGCGGGCGTTCGTTGTTCGATGAAGTTCACAGTGCCTTGGAAGAACTGCGGAAGATGGAAGTCGAAATGCGTCTGCTGGAGGAGAACCTTTCCGGCGATCATACGGATGCAGAAATGGAGCACTACGCCGAGCTGCAGCAGCTGTTTGAGGAGCGGGGTGGCTATCGGATGGAATCTGAGGTCGGCCGGGTGCTGACCGGTCTTGGTTTTTCCACCGATGATTTCAGCAAACCCTGCGAGCATTTTTCCGGTGGCTGGCAAATGCGCATTGCTCTAGCCAAATTGTTGCTGCAGCGTCCCAATCTGCTGCTGCTGGATGAGCCGACCAACCACCTTGACCTGCCGGCACGCGACTGGCTGGAAGACTACTTGCTGGCATATCCGTATGCTGTTGTGCTGGTCTCCCACGACCGCTTTTTTCTCGATAAGGTCGTCACCCGGATTGTAGAAATCTGGAACGGCGACCTGACAGAGTACCCCGGTAACTATTCGAAATATATCGTCGCCCGTGATGAGCGGGTTGCAGCGCTCAAAGCGGCCAAACAGCAACAGGATGAAGAAATCGTCCGTACGGAGTCGTTCATCAATCGCTTCCGTTATCAGGCGAACAAGGCTTCGCAGGTGCAGAGCCGGGTCAAACAACTGGAAAAAATCGAACGGATTTCATTGCCACCGGAGCGAAAAAAGATCGCTTTCAGTTTTCCCGCACCGCCCAAAGGGGGGCGCATGGCGATGGAACTGCTGGGGGCTTCGCAACATTACGGTGAGCTGAAGGTGCTGCAAAAAGTCGACGTGCAGGTGGAACAGGGTGAGCGGGTGGCTCTGGTCGGCCCGAATGGTGCCGGCAAGTCAACCCTGATGCGTCTGCTGGCGGGAGTGGAAGCACCGATCGGCGGCGAGCGCAAAGAGGGGCACAATCTGCACTTGGCATATTTCGCCCAGGATCAGGCAGCAGAGTTGACAGCGACGCGTGATGTTTATGAAGAACTCTCCGCAGATTCGCCAGTGGCCATGGTGCCGAAGCTGCGCAACATCCTTGGTGCCTTTCTCTTTTCCGGTGATGACATCGAAAAGAAAGTCAAGGTGCTTTCCGGTGGTGAACGCAACCGGCTGGCGCTGGCCAAGTTGTTGCTGCGCCCGGCCAACCTGCTGCTGCTGGATGAGCCGACCAACCATCTCGATCTGCAGTCGAAGCAGGTGCTGCTTGATGCCCTGAAGGGCTATCAGGGCACCATCGTTTTTGTTTCTCACGATCGTTATTTTGTCGACCAGCTGGCAACCCGGGTGCTGGAAGTTGGTGGCGGCAAGGTAGAGTCTTATCTTGGCAATTACGAAGATTTCCTTTGCGCCAAAGAACGGCTGGGTGATTCCAGCCATAGCAGCGTACGGGTTGAACAACAGGTTGAAAAGAGTGATGACGAACAGCCTCTCGATAAAGAGGCTCGCCGACAGGCTCATGCTGCACGCAAAGAGCAGCAGCGCCGAGAAAAGAAGCTGCAAAAACAGCTAACTGAAGTTGAACAACTGATCGAACAATTGGAAGAGCAGGTCGCTGAATTGGAACAGGTCATGGCTGACCCCGACCTCTACCAGGATCAGGAACGATGGCGTCAGGTCAGCGGTGAACATATCGAGCTGAAAGAGCGATTGGAGAGCGCTTATCAGGAATGGGAAACGTTGCAGGAGTCAGTATGATCGATCAGGCTCCGTTCATTGTCTTGTTGATTTCACCCTCACCCGGTGTCGGCAAAAGTACGCTGGGGAAAAACCTGCCGGTATACCTCAAGGGGCTGAAGGAAGATTTGCCGGTCGCCTATTTGACCGATGAACGTGCCGGCGTTAAGGAGATGTTCGCTCTGCCCGGGCAGAGGGTTGTGTCCTTGCTGTCCTCCGAGCATTTTGCCGATCAGCTGAGCTTGGGCGAGTATGGAATCGAGTATGCCTTCCTCGAAAGGGTCTCTCAGGACTTCTCCGCCTTTTTTACCGAAACAAAGTATCCCGGAGTGGTTCTGGTCGATCTGGCCATAGATCACCCAGCGGTCACCGAGTTGTTGAGCGTTGCCGATTTATTGCTGATGCCGGTAAAAAATCCTGCTGATCTGGGGAAGGTCGTCAGATTACGCAAACAGTTGGCTGTGACCACAGGCAATAGCGATCCGTTGTGGCTGCTGCCGAGCGAGTTGGGTGGCGGTGGTGATTATCAGGCTGCGGCACAGTCTCTTGACTTTCTCCGCTTCGCAGCGGATGAGCGTGACTTGCAGGTATTGGAATTGACCTACCAGAACGATCAGCGCGTCGCGCAGCAGGCCTGCGGTGGAACGAGATCGGTGCTAACGCGTTTGCCGCAAAGCCCGGTGCACTACCAGTTGCAGCAGCTGGCCGAGTTTGTTTTGCAGCAACTGGGGAGCGAACAGCAGCTGCAACGCCGGCTCGCAGGATTGGCAAAGCAAAAACGCCTGCCCAAGCGGGCTGCCCTGGTGTCTCTGAACTGCCCGCTATGCGGCAGAGCGGTCGCTTTGCAAGATGCTCATTACCTGGAGTCGATTCCGACGCGGAAACGTTTTTTGCTGCATGCCGATTGCATGCTCGGTGCGCTGAAAAATATTTCCGGCAAGGATTTCCTCTCTTCGTTCGGCCTGGCGTTACTGTTCCCAGCCAGCTACTTGGGCGGGAAGGCTGATCAAGCGAAATTGTTACTGCTTGATCGTGAGTTGGGTCTGCTGGAGGGGGAAGAGGTCGGCAGTGAAAACTGTCCACAGCTTGGGGAGTTTTTTCATGCTGTGACCGGGCGTTACCTGCCCGAGCTCTACCAGGATTTTCTCCTGATCAGCCCTGCAAGGCCGGTAGAAGAACTGCTTTCTGCAGACTGGTATCGATCTTTCTGCCGGTTGCGGCGGGATTTGCGCCAAGCCTGGGATGAGGAAAAAATTGTCTGATTTATCATGTTATATTGACAGTCTTACATGGATGTCCTTAAATTATCTGATAGTTCTATCCCCCATTGAGGTGTTCGCGTAATGATTTTCCTGCCGCGTGGCGTTTCTGTCAGGCAAAAAGTTAACCCTGCCCGGATCAATATTCCGGAAGCGATGGAAAAATTGCGGGTCGGGACCTTTACCGGTTACTTGCGTTTCGATGCACCACAAGGCTGCGGCGTCATCATTTTTGAGACCGGCAAACTGGTTAGTGCTTTTTTCGTTGATAGTGATGGGAAGCAGCGATTGATCGCTTACGATGCCATCTCAAAAATCTTTGAAATTTCTATCCTCGGTGATGCGTCGTTGAATATCTATAAATTGACGCCGCAGTTGGCTCTTGAAATTCATTCACTGCTGCACGGCAAGTACATCTATAAAGAACAGGATCTGAAGCTGATCGATGTTCGGGCTCTGCTCAATAAAATCAGTGCAGAAAATTTAACCGGTTGTTTGCGCGTTTATACCGACGAGCGGTCGGCGTTGATTTTTTATGACGAAGGCCACGCCCTCGGATTTTTCCACGATGGCAGTGCTGAATTGCAGACCACGGCGGACCTTTCTTCGTCTGTTGCGCGTTTGCCTGGTGCCAAGGTTGACTTGCTGTCGACGGGCAATGCTGGCATGGTACTGGCGGACCTGATGGCCTCGGCGGATCTGGGGCCGATCTGGCAACGCCTCCGCAAGTCACTGTTGCAGGAGCGTAGCCAGCGAGAAGAGGCGGCGATCCGGACAAAAGAAGAAGAGCTGGAAGACAGGCGTCAGCAGCTTTTGACGAAGATGAAGACCATTGCCGGCAAGTATGTTGGCAAGTTTGGTGTGGCCCAGGTTGAAAAGGCATTTGCCAATATCAGTAGTGAGTTGCGCAAGAGCGAGGTGAATGCTTATTTTGTTTCTATGGAGCGTTTGGCTCAGTTGGTCGCAAAGCCGGAGAAAATTGCTTTGATGATCGACGAAATGAAGCGTGATTTTAACTGATAAGGTAATATTGCTGGCGCTTTTTGGTCGTTTGAGGCTAAAAGTCGCCACGCCCTGTTATACTCTTCATTTCCGATAGCTTTTTTATTGACCACCGCAAATGGTTTGCCCTATACCTAGTCGGGCTAACCAAACATTGTTTTTTTAAAACTTACATTTAGAGGAGGTTTCTGCATGAAGAAATTCACTGTACTGCTCTCGACAGCTGCTCTGTTATTGAGCCTTGCAACGGCTGGCTTTGCTGCCGATACGATTAAACTGGGTGTTGCCGGTCCTCATAGTGGAGACCTTGCTCCCTACGGTATCCCTTCGATGAAGGCTGCACAACTTGTTGTGAAAAAGATCAACGCCGCTGGCGGTGTTCTCGGCAAGCAGGTTGAACTGCTGATCCAGGATGACCAGTGCAAGCCTGAAATGGCAACCAACGCAGCAACCAAGCTGGTGACCGATGGTGCTCATGTTGTTCTTGGCCATATTTGTTCCGGTGCGACCAAGGCTGCTCTCGGCATTTACAATGATGCCAAAGTTCCAGTTATGTCTCCTTCCGCGACCAACCCGGCGCTGACCCAGAGTGGCGACTACCCGAACTTCTTCCGTACTATTGCTTCCGACGACATGCAGGCACGGATGGCAGTTGATTTCACCATCAACGATCTCGGCATGAAGAAAGTTGCCGTGCTGCATGACAAAGGTGACTACGGTAAAGGTTTTGCTGAGTTTGCCAAGAAGTTCCTCGAAGAGTCCGGCAAGGCTGAAGTGGTTCTGTTCGAAGGTGTAACCCCGGGTGCCATGGACTACTCTTCCATCATCCAGAAGGTTCGTCGTGAAAAAGCAGAAGCCCTGATCTGGGGTGGTTACCACCCGGAAGCGTCCAAGATCGTTGCCCAGATGAAGCGTAAGCGGATGAAGGCAGCTTTTGTTTCCGATGACGGTGTCAAAGACGACAGCTTCCTCAAGGTTGCCGGCAAGTCTGCTGAAGGCGCTTACATGACCGGTCCCCGCGATCTGTCTGGCAATGCTCTGAACAAAGCTGCTAATGATGAGTTTAAGGCTGAATACGGTGCTGATCCGGGCGCATTCTTCCAGGAAGGATACTCGGCAGCCCTGGCTCTGCTGAATGCGATTGAAAAAGCCGGCACCACCGATTACGACAAGGTTGTCGCGGCACTGCGCACTGAATATGTCGAAACTCCGGTCGGTAAGATCAAGTTCGACGCAAGAGGTGATGCAGAAGGCGTCGGCTTCTCGGTTTACACTGTTGAAAACGGTGCTTTTAAAGAGCTCAAATAATAATAAGCAGATACGGCGACAACCCTGATTATCAGGCGCTGTGTTTTGATCCCCTTCAGGGGGCTGGTGCTGCACCAGCCCCCTGAAGCTTTGTTTACGCTATACTGATTGCACTAAAAATTTGTGACTTTTTGCCGAACTGAACACTGGTTTGGTACGGCCAACTCAAGCGACACGGTTTTTCTATGGATTATTTTCTCGAGCTCTTCCTCGGTGGCCTGACCCGGGGCAGTATTTATGCCCTGATCGCTCTGGGCTACACCATGGTTTATGGCATTATTCAGCTGATCAACTTCGCCCACGGCGAAATCTACATGATCGGTGCCTTTGTTGCCCTGATTGTCGCCGGCATCCTGACGATTTACGGTTTTGCCGGGATTTCAGTACTGGTTCTTGCGGCAATCGCGGCGATTATCTGGGCTTGTGCTTACGGCTATACGCTGGAAAAAATTGCTTATCGGCCATTGCGTGGGGCGCCGCGACTGTCGCCGCTGATTAGCGCGATCGGTATGTCGATTTTCCTGCAGAACTATGTCCTGCTGGCCCAGACTTCCGACTTCCTGCCGTTCCCCAACCTGATTCCCGATTTCGAGTTCATGGAGCCGGTCGCTCATATCATCGGTTCGCCGGAACTGGTTATTCTGATCACCACCTTCGTCACCATGATACTGCTGACTTTGCTGATCAAGAAAACCAAGGTTGGTAAAGCGATGCGCGCTACCCAGCAGGATATGAGCATGGCTCGGCTGGTCGGTATCAACGTCGACCGTATCATCTCGCTGACCTTTATTATCGGTTCGGCACTGGCTGCAATTGGTGGTGTCTTGGTCGCTTCCTATATCGGCCAGGTAAACTTTTACATCGGTTTCCTTGCCGGGGTTAAGGCCTTTACCGCGGCTGTCCTTGGCGGGATCGGCTCGATCCCGGGTGCGGTGCTCGGTGGATTGGTCCTCGGCTGGACCGAGAGCTTCGCTGCGGGATATGTTTCGAGTGATTACGAAGATGTGTTCGCCTTCGGTCTGTTGGTTCTGATTCTGATTTTGCGTCCGGCCGGTATTCTCGGCAAGGCCCGCAAACAGAAGGTTTAGGAGGCGGATATGTTGAAAGATTTCAAACAGTCGATTCTGATTTCCATCTGGTTCGTCTTCCTGACCTTTCCGTTGATGGCAGTGCGCGTCAACACCACCGAGCAGATGGTCGAGTGGCGCTGGATGACCATTCTCTGGGTAGCCATCGGTTCTTTTGTTTTGTCGTATGCCTGGCGTTACTTTCTGGCGAAAAAGCAGCTGAAAAAGAAAGATGACGAAGAAGGGGGTAAGCACAGCAAGTTGCAACTGCTGATGGAAGACATGAACTTCCGTTATAAGGCGATGGGCGTACTGCTGGTATTGGCCTTGGTTTTCCCACTGGTATTTGATACCTACCAGAACACCATCATGATTTCGGCGCTGATCTATGTTGTTCTCGGCCTCGGCCTGAATATCTCGGTCGGCCTGGCCGGGTTGCTTGACCTCGGCTACGTTGCGTTCTTTGCCGTAGGTGCTTACTCCTACGCACTGCTAAATTACCATTTCGATCTCGGGTTCTGGACCATTCTGCCGGTTGGCGGCATCCTCGGTTGCCTGTTCGGTGTCGTGCTCGGATTCCCGATTCTGCGTTTGCGTGGTGACTACTTGGCGATCGTCACCCTCGGTTTCGGTATGATCATCAAGGTTGTGCTGGAAAATTGGAGTTCTTTCTCCTTCGGGCCGAGTGGTATCGCCAACATCGATAAACCAGGTCTGTTCGGCATGGATATGAATATCGACAGCTCGACGATCTATATCTACTACATCATGATCGCGCTGGTGGTGTTCACCATACTGATTACCAACCGCTTGAAGAATAGCCGTATCGGTCGTGCCTGGATCGCCCTGCGCGAAGATGAGATTGCCTGTGTGGCGATGGGCATAGACATGGCGCGCACCAAGCTGTCGGCATACGCTCTGGGTGCTTTCTGGGCCGGCATGGTCGGAGTTCTTTTCGCTGCGAAGACCACTTTTATCAACCCTGCCAGCTTTACCTTCATGGAATCTGCGATCATCCTCTCGATTGTCGTTCTCGGCGGTATGGGTTCGATTCTCGGGGTTATCCTCGGCGCATTTATCCTGATTCTGCTGCCGGAATACCTGCGGGCCTTCTCCGAATACCGGATGCTGGCGTTTGGTGCGGCGATGGTGCTGATGATGATTTTCCGCCCGCAGGGGATTATCAGCGGTATCCGGACCAAGTATGAATATAAAGAACTGAAGGAAGAGACTGACAATGGCTGAAAAACATAAACTCCTCGAAGTTAAAGGGCTGACCATGGATTTCGGTGGTCTGCGTGCCGTCGACAGTGTTTCCCTGGAAGTTCACGAAGGTGAAATCGCGGCGTTGATCGGGCCGAACGGGGCCGGCAAAACCACCTTTTTCAACTGTGTCACCGGTATCTATAATCCGACCAAGGGAGATATCCTGCTGCACCCGAAAGGCTTGCCGACCCGGCGCCTGAACGGTTTGAAGCCGAATAAGGTGACGGAGATGGGGCTGGCGCGGACTTTTCAGAATATCCGCCTGTTCTCCGACATGACGGTGCTGGAAAACGTCATGATTGGCCGCCATTGTCGGACCAGTGCCGGAATTTTCCGCTCGATCATCCGCGACAAAAGTGTACGTCGGGAAGAGCAGGAAATTGTTGAGTCGAGCTACCAGTTACTGAAAAAAGTCGGCTTGGCTGAGTTTGCCAACGAGTTTGCCAAGAATCTGCCCTACGGCGCCCAGCGCCGACTGGAGATCGCGCGTGCGATGGCCACCGAGCCTTTTCTGTTGCTGCTTGACGAACCGGCTGCAGGGATGAACCCGCAGGAAACAGCAGAGCTGGATCAACTGATCTGCCGCATCAGTGAAGAAGAGCGGATTGCGATTCTTCTGATCGAGCACGACATGAAGCTGGTGATGAATATCTCCAATCCGATTTACGTGATGGAGTACGGGAAAAAGATCGCCGAAGGAAGTCCTCAAGAGATCAAGGACAACCCGAAGGTTATCGAGGCGTACCTCGGGGAGGAGACGGAAGAAGATGCTTAAGATCAAAAATATTCAAACCTATTATGGCAATATCCAGGCACTTAAAGACGTTTCCCTTGAAGTCAAAGAGGGAGAGATCGTCACCCTGATCGGCGCCAACGGCGCCGGTAAAACGACCACCCTCATGTCGATCTGCGGCATCACACCACCACGCTCAGGCGAGATCACCCTCGACGGTGACCTGATCACCGGTATGAGCGCCGAGAAGATCGTGCAGCAGGGAATCGTCCAGGTGCCGGAAGGGAGGCGGATTTTCCCCGATATGACGGTCTTGGAAAACCTCGAAATGGGTGCTTTCCTGCGTAAGAACAAGCAGCTGGTGCAGCAGGACCTGAACTACGTTATGACCCTGTTCCCGATCCTCGAGAAACGGAAGAACCAGCTCGGTGGGACCCTCTCCGGTGGTGAGCAGCAGATGCTGGCCATCTCCCGCGCTTTGATGGCGCGCCCCCGAGTGCTGCTGCTAGATGAGCCGTCTCTCGGGCTTGCGCCTTTGATCATCAAACAGATTTTCGACATTCTCAAGCAGATCAACAAAGAGAACAATACCACGATCTTCCTGGTTGAGCAGAATGCGAACCAGGCGCTTAAACTTGCTGATCGTGGCTATGTTATGGAGAATGGGCGCATTACGCTGGTCGATGATGCTGACCGACTGCTGGAGAACGACGACGTGCGCAAAGCCTATCTTGGCATGTAGCTTCGCCCTTGTTTCTATTCTTCAAGGCGCCCATCAGCGGGCGCCTTTTTTCTTGCTAACACCTTGAAATAGCTGCTGGTCTGCGCTCGACACTCATGTTATGATTTGCATTTAATTTTCTCAGGAGCTGTATCTGCATGCGTAGGCTTTATTCGACAGTGACGAAAAAAGTGGCCATCGGTTACCTGGTGATCGTTTTTTTCAGCCTTTTGGCCATCGGTTTTGCCCTGTTTCGCCTGGATCAGCAGACGGCCCAGGCACAGAGCCTGGTCAGTGTCGACTTTCGTGCTTTCGAACTGGTGCGCGATCTGCAGCAGAACCTTCTGGCCCAGGATAATATTGAAAAGCAACTGTTGATTTTGCGCGACCCGGCTTTGAGTGAGCTGCGCATCAACCGGAATGAAGCGTTGTCAGGTTTCTCCCATGCCCTCAGCCAGCCACCCTTTGCTTCTCTGTATCCCCATCTGAACGGGCGTTTGCAGGAATATCGAGAGTTTGACGATAAATTGTCGGATGCTTTGCTCTGGCAGGACTGGGAAAGTGCACTGGCGGTGTCGAAGGAATCGACGGTCCCGATCCGCAGCCATTTGCTGAAACTGCTGGCGGAAACGCGACAACAGCAGCAGCTGCGAATCAACGAGGGGCTGGCCGACCTGTCGGAAAAAAGTGATGAAGCATACCGTCTGACTCTTTCCATTGCTTTGGTGGGGATATTTCTCTCGGCGCCGGTTTCGATTGTCGTTATTGCCAGTATCCGTCGCTCTGTGAATGCGTTGAAACAGGCGACGGTTGAGATTTCAGGCGGTAGTTTCGATCATCAGCCCGATCTGAGCGGCAATGACGAATTCGTTCAGTTGGCCAGTGATTTCGGCCGCATGGGGCGAAAACTGCGTGAACTTGAGCAACTGCGTCTCGACGCCAATCCTTTAACCCGTCTGCCCGGAAATCTGGCTATCGACCGTGAGCTTGATCGTCGAATCGGTGCCCGTGAACCTTTTTCGCACCTGTATATTGATCTGGATAATTTCAAAGCCTACAGCGATCGTTATGGCTACAATGCTGGGAGTGACGTTCTGGCGCGTGTTGGCGAGATGATTGAACGGGTTGTGCGACGGGATGGTGATCCGGAGGACCTGATAGGGCACATTGGCGGCGATGATTATGTTGTCGTGACCACGCCGGAACTGGGTGAACCGCTGTCGCAGCAGCTGATCGAGGAGTTCAACGAAATGGTGCCTTCCTTCTATACTGAAGAGGATCGCGCAAGTGGCTCCTTTGTCGGCAAAGATCGTTTCGGGATTGAACGTACTTTCCCGCTGATGACGGTTTCCATTGCTTTGATTCGATCGGATCATTACGATTATCCGTCACGCTTGGCGATCAGCCAGGACTGTGCAAGGTTGAAGGAATATTTAAAGGAGCAGCAGGGTAGCAACTATATGCTGGATCGACGGAAATAACAGATGAGATGGTTTTTATTGCTTGGGTTGCTCGTGCTTGGCGCTTGCAGCCATCTACCAATTGCTAAAAAAATGACGCCGCAGGAATCGACACACGGAGAAAAACAGCTTGTGCAGGCGGCGATCGATCAATATCGATTGAGCGGGGAAACTGAACTTCTGCAGCAGCTTGCTGAGCAGGAGGTCGACAGTTATTGGGGGCGTTACGCCGATGCTTTATTGAGGTTGTCGGCTGAGCTGGAGCTGCTCAAAGACCGGTCTGCCAAGGGTGAGGTTGACTGTGGTCAATTGGTCGCCGAGCAGGAGGCTTTGCAGCAGGAAAATGAACTGCTTAACCAGAAGATCGAGCAGCTGAAGAAACTCTTGATCGAGCTGGAACAGCGGCCACGATAAAAACTGCAGAGCTTTATGCCTTAAACGTTTCCTCTGCCCACTTCAGCGCTTCAATGTAGATTTCCTGCAGGGTGTTTTCTTTCAGCCGCAAACTGTCCGCAATGTAGCCGAGCACCCGCCACAGGCCCATTTCCTGGGCTAGAACCAGATCGAGCACTTTTCGTGGATGGCCCGGTTTGCCGAGGAGGGCGTCCTTTAAATCCTCCTCGAAGGGGATGTCGTTCAGGACATCGTTGAGTGAACGGTCGATGATGCCGTCGAGCATCGAAAAAAGCCCCATCAGAAACAGGTCGGGAGCCCGGCTGACCATACCGACGTGCGGTGCCAGCAACTCGCAGGATTTCCCGCGCGCCAGTGAGTTGATCACCAACTGGTTCGGTTTGTCTGATGCCATCCCGGTCATCGAAATCAGCGAGACCCATTTGCGCAGCTCTTTACCTCCGAGCAATGCCAGCGCCTGCTTGATCGAATGGACCGGTTTCGGCAGACCGAAAGCGGCAGAATTGATCAGTTTCAACAGCTTGTACGCAACAGACATCTCGCCCTGAATTGTGTCCGCCAGTTTTTCGTAATCGATCTCCGGGGCGTTGACCTGTTGGAGAATCTGCACGTATTTCATTGTATTTGCGGGAATGTCTTTGCGGCTTAACACCGTAGGTTTGCTGAAAAAGTAGCCTTGGAAATAGTCGACGCCACTGTTCTGGAGCTGATGAAATGCTTCGTAGCTTTCCACCTTGGTGGCGAGAAGTTTGATCCCCCGCGGATGTAGTTCATCAGAAATATCCTGGCAATCCTCTAAACTGGTGCTTGTCGTATCGAATTTGACGATGTCAATGTAGTTCAGCAACGACTCGATATTGTCATCGAAGATAAAATCGTCCAATGCCAGGGTATAGCCAGCTGCCTTTAAGTGTCCGCAGGCGATGACAAGTTCAGGGTCGGGGACAAGCGGCTGCATGATTTCTATAACAACAGCCTGCGGTGGCAGGGCACTGATATAGCCACTTTTGATGGTGTGATGAGTAGCTTTCAAAAAGGCCCGGGAATCGTCGGTCATCTCCTCGATGCTGAAAAGCAAAAAACTGTTGGCGATGACTTCGGATGAGGCTTCATCCAGATTGCAGCCGGAAAAATAATTATCCAAGCTGTTGCGGAACAGCAGCTGGTAGCCGAAAATATTTTTTTCCCAATCGAAGATTGGCTGTCGGGCGATAAATCGTTCCATGTTTCCTCGAGAAGTTGGCGTTAGAGGACTTTAAGAATATTGCAGTTATCACATATCTTGTCAATTCTATAGTGGCTAATTGATTGCTTTTGAGGTGAGTGAAATGTACTACCTGGCTTACGGCTCTAACATGGCTGCTGCGCGGTTACAGCAGCGGATTCCTTCGGCTCGCCCCTTGGGGGTGGTGACATTAACCGGGCATCGTTTGACTTTCGATAACGCCAGTACAAAAGATGGTTCAGGCAAGTGCGATGCCTTACTAACAGATGACCCCGCTGACAAAGTGTTTGCCGTCCTGTATCGTTTTGATCCGCTTGAGAAACCGGTGCTGGATGGCTACGAGGGTGTCGGCGTGGAGTATCGGGATGCTTTCGTTGCTGTTGAAGCGCCGAATGGGGACGTTATTAAAGCGCTTATCTATTATGGTACCAACCCCAATCCACTTCTGAAGCCTTTCCATTGGTATAAAGAACATGTGCTGCGCGGGGCCTTGGAAAATGCTCTGCCTGACGAATACGTTTCTGCCATAAAATCTGTTGCTGCTGTCGATGATGCGGATGAGCAACGCGTGCAGCGGGAACTGGCTATTTACCGGAAGTAAAAATATAACCAAAATTGTTTTGATTTGATGTATGCTGCCTGAAATCAATTTTCAGGAGGCGTGAATGGCAGCAGAACCATCCGGAAAACCACACGTGCTGATCGTTGGCGGCGGTTTTGCCGGCCTGCATTGTGCCAAGGAATTAGCCAAGGCAGATGTCGACATCACTCTGGCCGACCGGCAGAATCATCATCTTTTTCAACCTTTGCTTTACCAGGTTGCTACCGCTGTCCTTTCGCCGGCCGATATTGCATCGCCGATTCGCCGCATTCTTCGTAACCAGAGCAATACACGCGTGGTGCTGGCCAAACTAACTGATGTCGATCTAGACAATCAACGGGGGTTTTTCCCAAATGCCGAACTCCCTTACGATTACCTGGTGCTGGCAACTGGTGCGACGCATTCTTATTTCGGTCGTGATGACTGGGCTGAACTGGCACCAGGCCTGAAGACTATTGATGACGCGTTGGAGATTCGTCGCCAAGTGCTGTTGGCCTACGAGGCGGCTGAATGGGAGGCGGATGAGCAATCGCGCCAAGCGAAGCTGACTTTTGTCGTTGTTGGTGGTGGGCCGACCGGAGTCGAGCTAGCGGGTGCGCTGAAAGAAATTGCTCTGCAGGCGATTCCGAAAGATTTTCGTCATATCGATACCACGACCGCTCAGGTTATGTTGGTTGAGGCCGGTGACAGGCTACTGGCGGCCTTGCCGGAGAAGTTGGGCCGCCGCGCCCAGCGCGATCTGGAAAAGATGGGTGTGCAGGTGAAGTTAAACAGTGCAGTGACCGAAATCTGTGCTGGTTCGGTACATATTGGCGAGCAGGTGGTGCCGGTGGAAAACGTGATCTGGGCGGCCGGAGTCCGTGGTTCGAAGATTGCCGAAAAGTTCGATGCTGAGCTGGATCGGTCCGGTCGGATCAAGGTGGCAAATGACCTGTCTCTGCCGAAGCATCCCAACGTTTTTGTCGCCGGTGACCTGGCCCACATTGTCGATCCGAAAACCGGCGCGCCGGTGCCGGGCGTTGCTCCTGCCGCGATGCAGATGGGCCGACATGTGGCGAACCAGATCAAGCGTGAGCTGAAAAAGTCGAACTCCGCCCGCCAGCTGTTTCGCTATCGCGATAAGGGCGGCATGGCCACCATCGGTCGCAATCGCGCGGTGGCAACCATTGCCGGATTGAATTTCAGTGGGATTTTTGCCTGGTGGGTCTGGAGCCTGGTGCATATCATTCCGCTAATCGATTTTCGCAGCAAACTCTCGGTTATCTTCTCCTGGGTCTGGAGCTATTTCTCTTTGAGCAAAAATGCCCGTTTGATCACCGGCCGAAGAAAAATGCAGGTAAAGTCGGCGTTGGGCAGGGTAGCCGAAGACTAAGTCGTATCAGCTTTGCAAGTAGTCCTCCCGTACAGGTGAGAACACTTCTATCGCGATCGAATCTTCCAGTGCAGTTGCCCGGTGTTCGACATCTCCGCCGATACACCAGCTGTCGCCGGGTTCCACGTTGAATGTTTCATTGCCGATAGTCAGCTTCATCCGTCCGCTGACCAGGTACCCGGTCTGTTCGTGGGGGTGGCAGTGAGGCGGGAGCTCCGCACCTTTTTCCAGGCGGAACTCGCTCATCAGGGTTTTATTGCCGTGAATCAAAGTTTTCATTTCGATTTTATCGAGAACCTGTTGGTAGTTGTCAGCAGAAGCTTTTGCGAACATGTGTGAACTCCTTTTGCGGGGATAATTGTCAGGATTATTTCCTTTTTTCTGTAAATTCGTCAACGCCGCCTTTTTTGCTAAAGATCTTGTCGGTAGTCGTTGATAAGCATTTACCAGCCCTGTTTTTTCTCAGGAGTAGACCATGTCGATCGATTCCGTTGTCAGCATCGCTAATCAATATAACATCAGAGATCTCTCCGCTGTTGTCCAGGTTGCAGCTGCAAAGCGCGGGCTCGACCAGCAGGAATTGCGAGGACAGGCTGCTCTCAAACTACTGGAATCTGCCGCCATCCCGATCGATCCCAACATGGGGCAAAATATCGATATCTACGCCTGATTCTCATCTCACGCGAAAAAGCTCTTTTTAACTTCCGTCGCCTCCGTTATCATTTTGTTTTTTTCAACTGTGCGGCGGAGGAGAATCATGTCAATGAAAGAGGAATGTCAGGCCCGTATCGCTTGCTTGCAGGAGAGATTGCAGCAGGCTGAGCTGGACGGCGCTTTTATTCTTTACCCGATCGATATTTACTACTATAGCGCAACCCGTCAAAACGCTGCCCTCTGGGTTCCGACGCAAGGCGACCCGATGCTGATGGTGCGCAAAAGTCTTGCCCGTGCTGAACAGGAAAGTGGCCTTGATCAGTTGCGCCCCTTTCCACGCAGCAAAGATTTCGCTTCACTCTTCGATGGAAACAAGAAGATCGGTATGACATTCGATGTGCTGCCGGTCGACCAGTACAACTTCTATCAAAAGATGCTGCCGCAGGCTGAGTTTGTTGATATCAGTATGATCAACCGCGAATTGCGTTCGGTGAAATCTGACTGGGAGCTGGAGCGAATGCGTCACGGTGGTGTCCAGCTCAGTCGTGCTTTTGCTACCATCGCGGATCTATTAAAGCCGGGAATGCGCGAGATCGATCTGGCGGCCGAGTTCGAGTCGGTATTGCGGAAAATTGGCGGTGAAGGCCTGGTGCGGATGCGTGCTTTCAACCAGGAGATGTTCATGGGCCTGGTGGTTTCCGGCCGCAGTGGCAGCAAGGGCGGTTTTTTTGATGGGGCGGTGACTGGCCAGGGGATGTCGAATGCTGTGCCTTTCGGTGCATCGACCAAAACCATCGAGCCGGGCCAACCGGTGCTGATCGATTATGCAGGTGTTTTCGATGGTTATATCGTCGATATGACACGGATGTTTGTTTGTGGCGAGCTGGATGCACAGCTGCAGAATGCTTTCGATGTTTCCTGCCGGATTCAGGATTGTGTTGCCGCTGAGCTGAAGCCGGGTGCGATCTGCTCTGAACTGTTCGAACGATCGCTGAAAATGGCGGAAGAAGCTGGACTTGATGGCTGCTACATGGGCCCGCCGGGGGAGCAGGCAAGATTCGTAGGCCACGGGGTCGGCTTGGAACTGGATGAGTTCCCGGTGCTGGCCCAGGGGTTCGATATGCCGCTGATTGCCGGGCAGACGATCGCCATTGAGCCGAAGTTTGTTTTTCCAAAGCAGGGGCCGATCGGGATTGAAAATACCTATGTTGTGACGCAGCAGGGCGGTGAGAAGATCAGTGTTTTGTCCGATGCGCTGATTTCTGTTTGAGATATAAACGGGGCCGGAAATTCCGGCCCCGTTGTTGTTTTATGCTGAAATGTTTAATTCTTCCTCGGAAATTTTCCCGAGGCTGCCATCGTCGCGGGGGTAGATTGTTGTGCTGCGGCCATCATCATCTATCGCAGTCAGTCCGACCGGGGCCTGGGCATCAAGGGTGAAGTTGAGGTAATCATCCCCGTCTTGTGGATTGCGTTCAATGCGTAGATTGCTGATCGCTGCCAGGGATTCAAACAGGTCCTGAGTCGCTTCGCGCAGCGCTTCCATCTGTTCAACCAATTGCTGCAGTTCGCCGACACCCTGGTTGAACATTTCTTCTGTAGCCTCTTCAGGATCCTCACTACCACTTGCCGGGGTCAGTTGCATAACCGCAGATTGTTGAATGGTCCGGCTGATCTGGAGCAGTGTGCTGTCACTTTGCACAATGGCACTGATGTCGTTCTGCGGGGTTATGGCTGCCTCTTCTGCCGAGACAGTTCCTTCGGCCGGGGTTTCCGCTGCCGGGACAGCAGCTTCCTGACCGGGTTCTTCCGTCAGCTGTTCTGCTGCCGGGGTAAAGCTGGCCAACGCAGATGTCTGCGAAGCAGAGATCGACAGTGATTCGCTGCTGCTGCGGTTGAGGCTGAATTCACCGGTGCGAAGATTGATCGAAATGTCGAGGCTATGAGTCTGTACCGCTTCGATCTGGAAACGACTGCTGATTCCGGTAGCCGCCATGCTGCCATCACCTGAGGCCAGGTAGCCGAGCTGCTCCTGTTGCATCTCCAGGCTGAAGGAGCGACTGCTGGTAAAAGAGTAGTTGACCTGCTCAACATCTTCGTCGCGCATGGCATCGGTCAGACTGCGGGAAAAATGTTTTGCCAGCTGAGGCGGCATCCCCAGTCCTTTAAAGAGTTTGCGCAGGTCGGTGTCGATGCGACGCAGGCCGCCTTGTTTCAGCTCCCTTTCGCCATCATCCCGATCAACTTTATCTGCATCCCCGAACATTTTTTCCAGGGTGCGACTGAGCTTTGTGAATGCTTTGAAGCTCTTGTCGTCGGAGTATTCCCGGCCGGCAGACAGTTTTTCCAGCGAAGTACGCAGCGCGGTTTCGGTTTTTGATTCGCTTTGTTCTGGCCGCTGAAAGGTTTGTGGGGCCTGTTGGGGACGGGTGCTTTCCTGTTTCAGGTCGGGCAGGGGGGCACGTTGGATCACTGGGATGATCTGATTGATTTCCTCACTCATTGGCAGCTCCTGATCGCTTTTTCATTTATGGACAGGCAAAGACAGGTTTGCGTGGCCTTTCAATCTCGTCGCTCATAGGAGAGTTTAGTCGATAAGGCGACTATCTCTACCTTTCGACCAGAAGTGCCAATGAATTTAACGCTTTTTTATGCGCCCATGAGATTTTAAGCCTGAGAATTCAATTCTGAAACCTGATCATTCAGTGTCCAGAAATCGTACAGGTAGCCGATGCCGAAAACTGCGCCGGTGAGAAAATAGATGATGCCACTGATCCACTTGCCCATATACATGCGGTGTATACCGAAAATGCCGAGGAAGGTATGCAGCACCCAAGCGACCGTGTAGTCGAGGGGGCCGGAATTGTACTTTTCATCCGCCTGTGCGTCCATGCCCGGGATCAGGAAAAGATCGATCAGCCAGCCGATGCCGAGCAGCCCGAGGGTGAAAAAGTAGATGGTGCCGGAAACCGGTTTGCCGTAATAGAACCGATGCGAGCCGGTAAAGCCGAAAATCCAGAGGATGTAGCCGATGCTTTTCAGATGAGTGTCGTTTCCGTTCATGGTTGCTGTTCTCCCGGGTCGGAAAATATTCGTATGGTTGCTGCCAAACTCTAAAAAACTGCTATAAATTTAATTTGTTGCCCTTCTCTGCGGCGGACTGCTGTTTGCTGCAGTGACTACTATAGCTGAGATCGCCTGTTGGTTGAAACCTATCACGTTTCAGGAGGTTGCTTTATGCAGAAGTTGATCCGTATCGAGCCGGAGAAGTGTATCGGCTGCAAAACCTGTGAGCTGGCCTGTTCATTCAAGAATACCGGCGAGTTCGCTCCCGCCAGAACACGCATCTACAACGAAATCTTCATGGACGAGGCCAAGTTTATTACCGTTACCTGCATGCAGTGTGACGAACCTTGGTGCGAAAAGGCCTGCCCTAAAGGGGCGATCAGCAAAGAGATGCCCTCTGGCGTGGTTTATGTCGATGAAAATCGATGCGTCGGTTGTCGTACCTGCGTCAGCGCCTGTCCTTTCGGCATGATCAAGTATGTCGCTACTACCGGCAAGGTTGATAAATGCAACCTGTGCAATGGAGATATGCCGGAATGTGTTGCTTTCTGTCCAACCGGTTGTTTAACGCTGGATGAAGAGGATAAGCCGCTGCGGCAGAAGATTCTGCGTTTCGTCAACACCATGAAAGACGGACAGATGGAGGCTTAAGATGAAGGGATGGCATGGGAAACTATTACGCGTCGATCTGTCCGCTGGCACCTGCAATGTTGAAGCGTTGAATGAGGAATGGGCTGAAAAGTTCCTCGGTGGCCGTGGACTGGGTACGAAATACTTTGTCGAAGAAGTCGATCCGGGAGTGGATCCACTCTCCGCCGAGAACAAGCTGATCATGGCCGCAGGCCCGTTGACTGGAACCTATGGAGCTGCCAATGGTCGTTACATGGTGATTACCAAGTCGCCGCTTTCCGGCACTATGGCTTGCTCCAACTCGGGCGGGGAATTTCCGAGCCAGTTACGCTACGCCGGTTACGACATGATCATTTTTGAGGGGAAGTCGGAACATCCGGTCTACCTGCAGATTCATAATGATCAGGTGCAGCTGGTCGGGGCGATGCACTTGTGGGGCAAAACCAGCCGCGAAACCGAGGCGGCAATCAAGGCTGAATTTCATGGTGACGCCAAGGTTGCCTGTATCGCACCGGGTGGTGAAAGTCAGGTGCTTTTCGCCAACATCATCAATGAAGAACATCGTGCAGCCGGCCGTAGTGGTGTTGGTGCGGTGATGGGCAGCAAAAACCTCAAGGCGGTTGCTGTTCGAGGTACCGGCAGCGTTAAAGTTGCCGATGCCAAAGCTTTCCGTGATGCGGCGATGGGGGCCTACGGTCTGTTGAAGCAGAACCCGGTTACCAGCCAGGGGCTGCCGGCTCTTGGAACACCCGTGCTGGTCAACGTGATGAACCAGTTCGGTGCCCTGCCGACCAACAATTTCAAGCAAAGTACATTTGACGGCGCTGAAGCGATCTCTGGTGAAACCTTGGCCTCAACCTATCTCCGGCGTAACAAGGGTTGCCTGGGCTGCGCCATCGGTTGCGGCCGGGTGACCAGCCTGAAAGGCAGCCGCTTCGATGGTGTCGGTGAAGGGCCGGAATATGAAACCCTCTGGTCACTCGGCGCGACCTGTGGTGTCGACGATCTGGCCGCGGTGACCAAGGCTAACTACATTTGCAACGAGTACGGTCTGGATACCATCACCATGGGTGGCACTATCGCCTGTGCCATGGAACTGGCCGAGAAGGGGCTGGTTACTGAAGAAGAAATCGGCATGCCGCTGAGCTTTGGTGATGCCGACGCGCTGGTCAAGCTGACTGAGCTGACTGGTAAGGGGGAAGGGTTCGGCAAGAAATTGGCCCTCGGTTCCTACCGGCTGGCGGAAAGTTACGGTGCGCCTGAACTTTCCATGTCGGTCAAAAAACTTGAGTTCCCGGCCTACGATCCACGCGGAGTTCAGGGGATGGCGCTGGAATACGCCACCAGTAACCGGGGCGCTTGTCACGTGCGGGGCTACCTGATTTCGCCGGAAATTCTTGGCCTGCCGGAAAAAACCAATCCGCAGGAAACAGAAGGCAAGGCGACCTGGCTGAAGATCTTCCAGGACTTCACTGCCGTGGTCGATTCTTCCGGCACCTGCCTGTTTACCACCTTTGCCCTGGGCGTTCCCGAGTTCGCTGCTTTTTGTAGTGCGGCGACCGGTCTCGGCTATAGCGACGAGGTCCTGCTGGAGCTGGGGGACAGGATTTATAACCTTGAAAGAGTGTTCAACCTGAAGGCGGGGGTTGACCCGGCGCAGGATACTCTACCGAAACGTTTGCTGGAAGAAGGCATACCGGATGGACCTCTTAAGGGGGAAGTGGCTCGCCTTGACGAGATGCTTCCGGCCTATTACCAGGAACGTGGTTGGAGCGCAGGAGGGGTGCCGACCGACGAGAAACTGCAGGCACTTGGATTAGCCTGATCATCACGGGGCGGCCGCATTGGTCGCCCCTATTTCTGCAAGAGGCTCGATATGCCAGAGTATTATGATTTTGTTGTCCTCGGCAACAGCGCGGCAGGCCTGCAGGCGCTACGCACCCTGCGCAAGCATGAGCGCAATAAAACCATCGCTATCATCGATCGCGAAGATTGTCCGGCCTATTCGCGGGTGCTGACTCCCTACTATGTTGGCGGCCATATCGGTCGTGATGGAATCAATATCGTTGATCATGCTTTTTATCAGAAACTTGGCGTGACGACACTGTTCGGGCAGGTGGCTGTTGCGTTGAACCCGGATGGGCCTTTTATTGAACTCTCCGATGGAGAAAAGGTCGGTTTCGGGAAATTGCTTTTGGCCATCGGCGCTGAAGCAAGAACCCTGAGTGTCAATTCGGAAAAAACGACGGTGCTGCGCCATGCCGCGGATGCTGAAAAAATCATCTCCTTGTTGCAGGGAGCGAAGGCGGTCACCGCGATTGGTGCCGGACTGGTCAGCCTGCCGCTCTTGTCGCATGCGGATGACGGTATGGAAAAGCACCTGATTGTCGGTTCCAACCGGATTTTCAGCCGCGTGGTCGATGCCGAGGCGGCGGCAATTCTGGAGACAGCGCTGACGGCGAAGGGACTGCAGCTGTTCAAAGAGAATGATGTTACCGATATCGCCGAAGGCGAGCGTTTGACCCTGTCGCTGAAGTCGGGGGATCAATTGCAGTCGGATCTGTTGATTGTCGGCAAGGGCGTGCAGCCGAACACCGATCTGGCAAAAAATGCCGGATTGCAGGTCAATGATGGCGTCTGTATTGATCGCTTCTGCCGTAGCAGCCATCCAGATATTTATGCTGCCGGTGATGTCGCGGAAGGGGCCGATTTCATCAGCGGCGAGGCGACCATTCAGGGCAACTGGATGACGGCGGTGGAACAGGGCGAAAACGCGGCGCTGAACATGCTCGGGCTGGAGACTGCCTACGAGGGCAGTCTGAAGAATAACATCACCGAGATTTTCGGGATTGATGTTGCCGCCGTTGGCTATTGTCAGGATGACGCACCCGCGACTGCGTGTAACTACAATGCTGCGACCAGGCGTTTCCGCAAGGTTTTTCTCGATGAGCAAAAGCGGGTGATCGGTGCGACGATGATTGGTGAAACCAACGATTCCGGCCTGTATTACCAGCTGGTGAAGACGCGCAGCTTTTATCCGGGAGAACAGCTGCTTGCCGGGACCGCCAACTACGCGCAAGTCCAGTTGCGCCTGGCCTGTTGAGGGGGCTAAATGGTTCAGATTCAGTTCTACAGTCTGCTACGCCTGCTGCTGAAACAGGAGAAACTGGAACTTCCTGCGGTGGAGAACGAGACGGTCGGGCAACTGCTCGACCGTGCTCAGCAGAGTATCGACACGCCTTTTCTGGATAAAATGCTCGATTGTGACGGGCAGCTGCATGCCGGTACCATCATTTTGATTAATCGATATAACATCCGTCATCTCGATATGCTCGATAGTAAAGTTTCTGACGGTGATGTGGTTGCCTTTTTCCCTCCGGGGGCAGGCGGCTGATGGAAAATCGTTACTCCCGGCAATTGCTGCATTGGGGCCAGGAAAAGCAACAGAAAATAGAAACGGCGGTGATGCTGGTGGCTGGAGTCGGGGGGCTCGGTGCAACTGTCGCTCAATTGCTGGTGCGGGCCGGTGTTGGCAAGATTTACCTGGTGGATGATGGTTTTGTTGATGCGCCCGACCTGAACCGGCAGCTGCTTTACAGTGAAGAGGATATCGGTAGTTCAAAACTGATGCTGGCCTGCGACCGTTTACGGCGGATTAACAGTAGTGTTGAGATAAACCCTTTGTCTGGTAGCATCGATAGCGATTTTTCATTGCCAGCCGATGTGCAGATAGTTGCCGATTGCCTGGATAATTACCTGAGCCGTTTTCAGTTAGAGGCAGCCATCCCTGATGAAACTTATCTGGTCCACGCTGGGCTGCAGGGGGAGGAAGGACAGGTTCTTACATTGCAGAAAGGACGGTCGCAGCTTTTGCGACAGTTTTATGCCGGGGCGGAACAACCGGATGGGCCTATCCCGGTAACTGGCGATACCGCAACTGTGATCGCCGGGTTGATGTGCAACGAACTGTTTGCCCTGATAGATGGACAGCCGAAATTGTTGAATCGTTGCCTCGTGGTCAGCCTGAGCGATTTTCACATCTCATTTCTCGATATCTGATCCAACCAATCGATACACATAGATCGGTGATTTGTAGAGATCGCGCAGCCTGATAACCTGCTCCGGTTCGACGCCGGGCAGAGCGAAAGTGTTGCTGATCAGTATTTCGACCTGAGGCTTCTCTTTTTCAATTTTCTCAGCCAGTTTGCTCATCCCGCCTGGATAAAGGTAGCACACCAGGAGGGTCGATGGCGGCAACTCGACGCTGATAAAATTCTGTCTCCGCAGGTTGAGATTGTCCAGCCGTTTGATCTTTTTCAGACACCAGGAAACAAACCATGGAATCGGCGAGATTTCATATCCGATCACCTGCCGATGCGGATGCTTTTCTGCTAGTGCGAGGGCAAGGGTACCCCAACCGGAACCGAGTTCGATGATTGTCCCAAAAGAAGATCGATCTGCTGCCTGCAAAATTGTTCGCTTCGCTTTGTTGGAACTCGGCACCGGGGTAATGCCGCTGCGCAAGGAACTCCAGACAAGCGAAAGGCAGACAGCAAAGGATGCAAACAGGATGATAAATTCGAAATTATTCATGGGGTCTATGGTCTTCTTTGTCGAACCACTGAATGTTTGATTTTGCTGCTTGAAAGGCTACCTCACTCCCTGAATGAAACTTTTACCATTTTTTTTCTCAATCAGCCAGAGTCCAAGTTAAAACAGGCTGTTAGATTGTATTGCCTCGCGCGCTTAGCGCACTCTTAACGAAAATGAGTCCGCTTTTGTGAGTAGTCCGTTAGGCAGGCTCTGAACGTCCATTTTTTCTTGACAGTAATTGGCCTTCTGTATACTGTATACAACTTCATGGAACCCATGTTTTGTGTCTGATTTTTGGAGACTGGTCCTAAAAAAACGATCTCAGTTTTTTTTCAGGCCACTAGTAATACTAGCATTAACACTTTAAGGAGAGAGAAGAATGGCAAAGATTATCTGGTCCGAGATTGATGAAGCACCGGCGTTGGCAACTTACGCTTTCCTGCCGATCGTGCAGAAGTTCACCAAGGGTACCGGCGTTGAAGTCGAGACCAAGGATATTTCCCTGTCCGGCCGTATCCTGGCAAACTTCCCTGAGAACCTGAAGCCTGAGCAGAAGGTGGAAGACTGGTTGTCCTGGTTGGGCGATCTGGTACAGAAGCCGGAAGCCAACGTCATCAAGCTGCCGAACATCAGTGCTTCGATTCCTCAGCTGCAGGCTGCCATCAAGGAACTGCAGGAAAAGGGCTACGATGTTCCGACCTACCCGGAAGAAGCAACGACCGACGCTGAAAAAGAGCTGCAAGCTCGCTACGCAAAGTGCCTCGGTTCCGCTGTTAACCCGGTTCTGCGTGAAGGTAACTCCGACCGCCGCGCTGCTGCTTCGGTTAAGAAATTTGCTCAGAAAAATCCGCATCGCATGATGAAGCCGTGGCCGGCTCCGGGCACCTCCCAGTGTCGCGTTGCTCACATGGACAGTGGTGACTTCTACGAGACCGAAAAGTCCGTGACCATGGACGCTGCTGACACCGTCAAGATCCAGTTTGTTGACGAAGCTGGCAACGTCGAGGTGAAGAAAGAAGTTGCTCTGCAGGCTGGCGAAGTTTTCGATAGCTCGGTCATGAAGGTTGCTGAACTTCAGGAGTTCTACGCAGCTACCGAGAAAGAAGCCAGAGAGAAGGGCGTACTGCTCTCCCTGCACCTCAAAGCAACCATGATGAAGATTTCCGACCCGATCATGTTCGGTCATGCTGTCAAGGTGTACTTCAAGGACGCTCTTGAGAAGCATGCTGCGACCCTGAAAGAGATCGGTGCCAACCCGAATCTTGGTCTGGGCGACATCCTCAATAAGCTCGACAAGCTGCCGGCTGACAAAAAGGCTGAAATCGAAGCCGACATCAACGCCTGCTACGAAGGCCAGGCTGCCTTGGCCATGGTCGACTCCCGCAAAAACATCACCAACCTGCACGTCCCGAACGACGTCATCGTTGACGCTTCCATGCCGAACGTCGTGCGTGACGGTGGTTGCATGTGGAACAAGGCTGACGAGCTTCAGACCACCATCGCAATGGTTCCTGACCGCTGCTACGCCACCATGTACCGCGAGATCTGTGAAGACGCCAACAAGAACGGCCAGTTCGACCCGTCCACCATGGGTAGCGTTGCTAACGTCGGTCTGATGGCTCAGAAAGCTGAAGAGTACGGTTCCCACGATAAGACCTTCGAAGCACCGTCCAACGGTAAGTTCCAGGTTGTTGCTTCTAACGGTACTGTTCTGATGGAGCAGCCGGTTTCCACTGGTGACATCTACCGTTCCAGCCAGGCTAAAGACATTCCGATTCAGGACTGGGTCAAGCTGGCTGTTAACCGTGCTAAGGCATCGGGTGAGCCTTGTGTTTTCTGGCTTGACGAGAAGCGTGGCCACGATCAGCAGATCATTGCTAAGGTCAACAAGTATCTGCCGGATCATGACACCACCGGCCTCGACATCCAGATCATGGCACCTGTCGACGCAATGAAGTTCTCTCTCAAGCTGGTTCGTGAAGGCAAGAATGCCATCGCAGCGACCGGTAACGTTCTGCGGGATTACCTGACCGACCTGTTCCCGATCCTCGAACTGGGTACCTCGGCACGTATGCTGTCGATCGTTCCTCTGATCGCTGGTGGTGGCCTGTTTGAAACAGGTGCTGGTGGTTCGGCTCCGAAGCACGTTGAGCAGTTCCTCCGTGAAGGTCACATCCGTTGGGACTCCCTCGGTGAGTACTGCGCACTGGTTCCGTCTCTGGAGCAAGCAGCAGCTGCTGACAACAACCCGAAGGCCAAGATCCTTGCCGAGACCCTCGACGCCGGTATCGGTCAGTACCTTGAGAACCAGAAGCTGCCTTCCCGTAAGGTTAAAGAAATTGATAACCGCGGCGCTAGCTTCTTCTTGGCTCTCTACTGGGCAGAAGCTCTGGCCGCTCAGGATCAGGACGCAGAACTGAAGGCACGTTTCAGCGAGGTTGCTGCTGAACTGCGCAAGAACGCTGACAAGATCGATCAGGAGCTGATCGACTGCCAGGGTGAGGCTGTTGACTGTGGTGGTTACTTCAAGTTCGACCCGGTCAAGGCTGATGCCGCTATGCGTCCGAGTGCAACTCTGAACGCTATTATCGACGCTATGTAAAATTATGTAGCTGCGATGCTATAAAGCCCGTCGGGATAACCCGGCGGGCTTTTTTTATGCGCAGTTGTGGGGTGTGGCATTCCCTTGAAATTGATTGCGGTTGGGGCCTATCTTTCGGTAGTTGCCAGCTTCAAAGCCAAACCAAGAAAAACAGTGCCGGCCAGTTTATTCATTACTGTTTGAGTCCGGGGGGAACGATTCAGCCATTGGCCGAGGGTTCCTGCAAGTAGGGCAATTGTCCCGAAGACCAAAAAAGTGGCAACAATGAAAAGACTTCCAAGCAGGACCAGCTGAATCCATATTGGTCCGCGGGCCGGGTCCGCAAACTGTGGCAGAAAGGCGAGGAAAAAGATCGATACTTTCGGGTTTGTGATGTTCATGATAATGCCACGCCGATAAAGCTTCCAACGGCTTAGGTCGCCATTACCGTTTGTTGCAAGGTCATTCGCCGATGCACGAAACGACATCCATGCGAGATAAACCAGATACACGGCTCCAATATACTTCAGTAACGAAAAGGCCGTTGCAGAAGTCTGAAAAATAACCGCGACACCAAAAGCAACAGCTAAGGTATGGCCAACCAGTCCAGTGCAGAGACCGAACATGACAGCGATCCCTGCTCCTCGGCCACGCAGGGCTGATTGTGTGAGGACAAAAATATTATCCGGTCCCGGCGCCAGCCCGAGAAGCAGAGAGGCAGTAAAAAAAGTAATAAAGGTTTCCAGTGATATCATCATATTGTCTTTCCAGGTAATTTGAAATCAGGATGCCTGACACAATAAGCAGCAGTGAAAACAAAAGCAAGTTGCGATCGCCTTGGTATGCCTCTCTTCTTTAGAGAGGTGAAAAATATCTGTTCAATAATTCAAAGAGATTGGTTAGGATGTGGAAAGTTGAGAATTGTTTCATGTTGCTTGATGGAATGGGTTTCATTTGGATCTGCTTTTCGAAAATAAACCAGGCTTTTGCCTCTGTCGGGAAAAAGCTCTGCGGATGAACAGGGAAGGGTGTTCTGCTGCGGAGATCTGCTTTGAGCTCCAAATCAGTCCCAAAACACTCTCATCCTGGATTAAGGTTGGCGGGATTTCGGCTGGAGACCCCGATCTGGATCAAGTTTCATTGATAGACGGACTGACGGACAGGGAGCGTCGGGCTTAAGAGGATATAGAGAAACTGGCACAAAAAAAGGATACGTCATTTCCGACGTATCCTTTTGATTTTATTGGTGGAGCTAAGCGGGATCGAACCGCTGACCTCTTGAATGCCATTCAAGCGCTCTCCCAGCTGAGCTATAGCCCCGTTCAGGTGGGCGTTTTATAGCAAACCGACTTTGGAGTGTCAACAGGAAAGTTGTAGAACCTACGAGTTTCCCTTTTTCCTAATGATTTAAAGAGAAATGCCGATAAGACAGATATCCTTGGATCGATCGGAGGTTGCCATGAAAACGGTTTTGATCGGTAAAAAAACATCTCATGGGTATCATTCATTTATTAAATCCTTGCTGCAAACTCTCTGTGTCGATGTGTTTCCCATCTTGCTTTTGTTGGCGATTCTGGCTGGTGGCATGACGTTTGTTGCGGCGAAATTGAGCGAGCCACGCAGTGTTGAAATCGTTCAACTGGGCGCAAAACACTCCTGAAAATTAGAAGCATTTCCCATCTGTTCGAAAATATGGTCAATAATTAAAGACCGTGCTAAACTTCTGCGCTGAATTATCACTGATATTTATAACTGCCGAAGAGGGTTTTTATGAGTGGGCAACACGAATTGTTGCGTTCCCTTCCTGCTGTTGACCGGGTTTTGCGTGCTGATGTTCTGCAGGACCTTGTTTCCCGATTACCGCAAGAGATTCTGACTTCTTCAGCTCAACAGGCTGTCGCCGATTTGCGCAAACGCATCCTGGCGGGTGCCGAGGTTTCAGCCGAGCAGTTGGATCCGGTATCGGTTGCAAATGCCGCAGTGGCTTTTTGCCAGCCCTATTTGCAGCCGTCTTTACGTAAAGTGATTAACGCTACCGGCACGCTGTTGCACACGAACCTTGGCCGGGCTCCTCTGTCTAAAGAAGCGCTTGATACGATTCAGACTATTTCCGAGGGCTACTCAACACTGGAAATCGATATGGATACCGGTCAGCGTGGGCACCGCTACAGTCATGTTCGTCGCCTGCTCACTCATCTGACCGGGGCTGAAGATGCTTTGGTTGTGAACAACAATGCCGGGGCTGTACTGTTGGCGTTAACCGCTCTTGGCAAGGGGAGTGAAGCGATTGTTTCGCGTGGCGAACTGGTGGAGATCGGCGGGGCTTTTCGTATCCCTGAGGTGATGGAAGCAGGCGGCTTGAAATTACGTGAAGTTGGTTCTTCCAACCGTACGCATTTGCGTGATTACGAAGGCGCGATCAGCGAAGAAACCAAAATTCTGCTGAAAGTCCATACCAGCAATTACCGCATTATAGGTTTTACCAGTGATGTTCCGGCGGCCGAATTGAAGCCTTTGGCCGAGAAAAAAAATCTGATTCTGATGGAAGACCTCGGTAGTGGCATGCTGATTGATCTGACCAAATTCGGTTTGCCATACGAGCCGACTGTTGCAGAGACAGTCAAAGCTGGTGTCGATGTCATTACTTTCAGCGGCGACAAGTTGCTTGGAGGTCCGCAGGCCGGGATTGTTGTCGGTCGGAAAGATTTGTTGCAGAAAATCGGCAAGCATCCGCTGGCCCGCGCTCTACGCATCGACAAGTTAACCCTAGCAGCGCTCGAGAGTACTTTGCGTCTTTATTTGCAGCCTGAGCAGGTGGTCGAAAGGCTGCCGATTATGCGTATGTTCAATGCAACACCGGAAGAGCAGCAGACGCGGTGCCAGCGTTTGCTCGATCGTTTGCAGGCAGAAGGGTTGCCGATCAGTTTACAGCTGGTGGAAGATTTTGCCCAAGTAGGCGGAGGGTCCATGCCGCAGATTCAACTTCCCGGCTGGGGGGTTGAAATCAAACCGGATACTGCCTCGGTTGATGCATTGGGCAGACGGTTGCGGAACTTTATTCCAGCAGTTGTTCCACGCGTGCAGAATGATTCACTGCTGATCAATATGCGTGCTGTGGCGGAAGAGGAAGAGCTTTTGCTGGCACAACTGCTGATTGCCGCTATCCGCGGGGAGGCCTGAATTGGCGGAACTTGGAAATTTTATTGTCGGTACCGCCGGCCATGTTGACCATGGTAAAACTGCCCTGATCGGTGCCTTGACAGGAACCGAGACCGACCGCCTGGCGGAGGAGAAAAAGCGCGGTATTTCTATTGAGCTTGGTTTCGCTCGCCTCGATCTGGGAAACGGCCAGATCGCCGGTGTGGTCGATGTTCCTGGTCACGAGAAATTCATCCCGCAGATGCTCAGTGGTATTGCTGGGATCGATCTGGTCCTACTGGTGGTCGATGCCAACGAAGGCGTTATGCCGCAGACCCGTGAGCACCTGCAGATTATGGAGTTGCTGCAGGTCAAGCGTGGCATTCTTGTGCTGTCGAAATGCGATCTTGTCGAGCCGGACTGGCTTGATATTGTCGAAGAGGAAATCCGTGAGCAAGTTGCCGGGACCTTTCTTGACAAGGCTCCCTGCTGCCGGGTTTCGTCGATTACTGGTGAAGGTCTCGATAGTTTGCTGGAGACGATCCGTGAGCAGCTGCAGCGCGTGCCTGGGCGGGAAACCACCGGTGCTGTACGCTTACCCGTCGATCGTTGCTTCTCTATCAGTGGTTTCGGGACGGTTGTCACCGGGACATTGAATAGCGGTAAAATTGTTGTTGGTGACAGCCTTGAACTCCTCCCGGCAGGAGTTCAGGCCCGCATCCGGGAAATCCAGGTGCATGGTAAGCCTGCACAGGAAGCGTTAGCCGGTCAACGGGTTGCGCTTAATCTTTCCGGTGTTTCACGCGAGCAGGTACCGCATGGCTCTGTCATCGGTTCTCCTGGTCTGTTTCGTGCCAGTCAGCGGATTGATGTCCGCATGCAGTTGTTGAAAGAGGCACCCCGCCCGGTGAAGTTCCGCGATCCGCTGCATTTCCATCTTGGTACCGCGCGCACTGTCGCCCGGGCCATTCTGCTTGATCGAGATGAGCTGGCACCGGGAGAGGAAGCATTCGTCCAACTTACTTTTGACCAACCGTTACTGTCACATCGTGGTGACCGTTTTATTATCCGCTCCTATTCGCCGATGCTGACCATCGGCGGCGGTATGGTTGTCGATGTCGAACCGCAGAAACATAAGCGCTTCCGGGATGATGTCATTAAGCGCTTGGAAGATCTTTCTTCCGGGAACCTTGGCTTCTGGCTGCAGAAACTTGATCAACTCGAAATTTCCCGCCTGAAAGACATGGAAAAACATACGGGTACGGGGCGCGAAGAACTGCGTAGTGGCTTGGAAAAGTTGGCTGAAATGGGACAGGTGGAAGCTCTTGCTGACCAGTGGGTCGTCAGTGAGCGGGTGCGAAGCTGGATGCAGCAATTGCCTCAACAGGTCGCAACTTACCAGGCTGACAATCATTTGAGCCACGGGATTCCACGCGCTACCTTGCAGGCTAAAATCGCATCGAAACTGGCGCCGAAGGGTTTTGAAATTCTTTTGCAACGCTCGGTCGAAACTGGCGAAATTGCTGTTTCGGGAGACTTGGTGATGACGCCCGGATGGCAACCGCAGCCAACCGATAAAGATATACAGACGCTCGACAAGATTGAACAGCATTATCGTCAGCGTGGCTTTCAGGTGAAAAATCAGAACGAGGTGATCAGCCAGATCGGTTTGGATGGGATTGATACTGAGCTTTATTTTTCTTACCTGGTTCTGGAAAAGAAACTGGTGCGCTTGAACCCGGAGAGTTACTTGCACGCTGAGCATTATGCGCAGGCATTGCAGGTTCTTAAAGGCATGTTCAAACAGCAGGATTCCTTCACCCTTGCCCAGTTCCGTGACCGGCTGGACAGTAACCGCAAGTTGATCCAGGCGTTGCTGGAGTATTTCGACGGTTGCAAGTATACCCGCCGAACCGGTGAGGAACGGGTTGCCTGGAATTTGCCGGAATAAGACATTCAACGTGATACGGCCAACAGCGATCATTCCTTGACCGTTTTGGCCTTTTGAAAGGAGCCCGGATGTCGGAGCAAAAACCACGGCTGACGTCTTTGTCGCGCAGCTCAGGTTGAGCGGCCAAGATAGGTCCTGAGACCCTGGCCCAGGTACTGGGGCAGTTGCCGAAACATAATCATCCCGACCTGCTCTCGCAGGAGATCCCCTTTGCCGATGCGGCCATATATCGCCTGAACGAAAACCAAGCGATGGTGCAGTCGGTCGATTTCTTCACCCCGGTGGTGGATGACCCCTATAAGTACGGCCAGATTGCGGCCTCCAACTCTCTGTCGGATGTTTTTGCCGTCGGTGCCAAGCCACTGACCGCGATGAACGTCATCGGCTTTCCCCTCTGCCAGCTTGGCCCTGATGTGTTGCTGCAGATTCTGCAGGGTGGGGCTGAGCGTGTGCAGCAGGCGGGCGCATTAATTGTTGGTGGCCATTCTGTGGAGGACGACGAGCCGAAGTACGGCTTGAGCGTCACCGGTATGGTCGATCCGAACAAGATGTTTTCTCCCTGTAACTGTCGTGTTGGCGACCGGCTGGTCCTGACCAAGCCGCTTGGTACGGGGATTATTGCCACTGCATTGAAGGGTGAAGTGCTGACCGAGGACGAAGTGCAGGAAGCGGTTGAGGGAATGATCATGCTCAACAATACTGCTGCACAGGTGATGACAGAGCTGGGAGTTACCGCTTGTACAGATATCACCGGTTTTGGTTTGGTCGGGCACGGACTGGAATTGGCAGAAGCCAGCAATGTCGGCCTGCAGATTTATCCTTCGCAGTTGCCGGCGTATCCGCAGGCGCGGGAGATGGCCGAGATCGGCTTGCTGCCGGAGGGGGCATACCGCAATCGCGATTATTATTTCGAGCGAGTCGATGGTGCCCGAGAATGCAACCAGTTCGCGCTCGATCTTTTGAGCGATCCTCAGACATCGGGTGGCTTGCTGATTGCCGTTTCCAAAGATAAGCTTGGGTTGTTGCTTCAGCGTTTGCAAGCCGAACAGGTACCCGCTTTCACCATCGGGGAAGTTGTTGCCGAACACTGTGGACGGATTCTTTTGGCCGACTGATATGGCTGTTTTGTTGTTTAGGTTTAGTCTGAAAAATCAAGAGGATTGCTGTGTTTTTAAACCCCGCCTCTAGCCCAGGTAGCGGGGCAGATTCTTCAGTGTCTGCAGAGCCGATGTGGCGTCAGTAAGTGTATTTGGCAAAAGGTGATTTGGCCGATGCTGCCAAGGCGTCGGCCAGCGTGTTGATACCATTTGCTTTGAGCAGCGGTATCATCTTCAGCAGAACTTCTGCAGTCACGATGGCATCCCCGAGCGCTGTGTGACGGCCGACGATGGTAACGTTGAGGCGTTCGGCCAACCCTTCCAGTGAATGACTGTCCTGATTTGGGTGGATGATTGACGACAGCAGCAGAGTGTCGATGACCGGATTCTCGAATTTGATTCCGGTACTTTCTTCTTTGAGCTGCAGAAAGCGCATGTCAAAGGCCGCATTATGAGCGACCAGCACCGAGTTCTCGGCAAACTTGTGGAAATGTGGCAAGACCTTGTCGATAGTCGGTTGTCCCGGTAACAATTCCGGCTGGATCCCATGAATTTCGACCGATGTCTGCGGCACAGGCCGTAGCGGGTCGACCAGTTGATCGATCGCTTCATGGTAAAGCATGCGGCCGTTGACGATGCGGATAGCGCCTATCTGGATGATCTCATCCCCTTCCGAAGGGTGCAGACCGGTTGTTTCGGTATCAAAAACCACGTAGGTCAATTTCTCCAGTGCCAACTCTCCAAGATGCTGCAGGTCTTCCTGCTGGAAAAGGTTAAACTCGTAGGAAACCGGGCGGTGCTCCAGCTCGACCGGCATCGCCAGGTGGGTTTCCTCCTGCCATTGCGGGAACTCGAACAGGACGCCGTTGCAAGCACCAGACGCGTGTGACAAGGGTTGAATCCTGCCTGACATCTGCTTGATAAGATCACTGAATGTCAGCAGGCTGCCCTGTGAATCAGAACTGAAAGGGGTCTGTTTCCAGTCTATCAATAATTGTGGATCGAGATAGGTTTCCGGCCAGGCGATAACCAGCTCGGCTTTTTGTTCCTCGTTGAGTGTCAGGGTTATCAGCAATTCCTGAATTTCACTGTTCAGCAACAGTGTGCTGACCAGTTGTGATATCGCCTGGACGATCGAGTAACTGTCGAGTTGCAGCCAGATCGAGTCAGCTGCCTGCGTGGTGACACCGAGGAAAAAACGATCATAAATATTTTTGCTGATGACCTCCAGCAGGCTTTCACCGAGAACATTTTCAGTCCGCTGCAGAGAATGCATGTGGCTGACATAATTTGCCCTGGCCAGCGTGATCTGTTCCTGCAGCCGCCTTGAGGCCTCGTCGATATTCTGCCTGTAGCTGTGCAGCTGATCTGCTGTCAGGTTCGGTTGGTTGAGAATCGTAGTGATGGAAGCCCGGATCTCCTGCAGGGCACTATGCTGATCGTCGGTCAGTGACTGGATCAGCATGTCGCGACGCGCGTCAGACTCGATTTGCGCGGTCATATCTTCCAGCGTCAGGACAAATCCGGAGATATGTTTCGCCCCTTCCTGTTCAACAAAGAAGGGAGCCATGTTGACCCTGAGGCAAAGTCCACTGCGCAAGGTTGTCATGAAATTGTTGACAAGGCCTTTGCGGCCGGACTGATGGCAACGTTGCAGCATCTGCAGGGCGTGGATAATCGGGCCGCGGTCGAGAATACTGAAAATCGAACGACTGAGGCCGAGGATTCCGCTGACCTCTTCCTGGTTTTGTTGTTGATCTGTTTCCAGTACTTGTTGCGCCTGCTGGTTATAGAGCAGAATCTGGCCGTCTGTGTTGCAGACGATGACTCCGTGTGGCAGTTCCGACATCAAAGCTGCTAACCGGGTACGCTCTTCTTCCAGTTTTCGATTTGCATCGGCGATCTGTTCATCGACGTCCCGCTGCAGTTTGGCGAAGGCCTCGCCTGACTGGTTGATGATATCGGTCAGGTAATGAATCTCTTTTGCCGCCTGCTTGATTTCGATTCTATGATCTGGATTGACGGCTGAAATCAGCTGTGTGCTCTCGCCCAGTTTCAGAATCGGAATAACGTAATTGTGGAACAGGAAGCTGACCAGTAGGCTGAGGATGGCACAGAGAATCAGTCCACCGACAAAAGGGAAGGGGAGCAGTTTTTCGGAAATTTTTGCGATTGATGCCTGCTCTTCCGGGCTCAGGCTGTACCAGGCGCCGGAGAAACTGAGGAAGATAACGCTAAAGACGACAAAAATTATTGCGCTCAGGAATATCCAGTATTTAACCGCAGGCTTCATGTCGATTCCAAAAAATATTGCGTCACAAAAAAAGTCGAATGGAGACGAAAACCTCAAGATAATAACGCAGTTTTACTTTTGATTGATACCCTTTTGGTAAAAATTCTCTCTGCAAGCATATGTTAGCTGGATCTGTAGAAAGTGTGCCACAGAAGTGGGAGTAGACAAGTATAAAATGAATTCGGGCCGCCCGAATTTCGGACGGCCCGCTATGTTTTTTAGGCGGTAAGTCTTTGCAGCGCTTCGAGGTATTTCTCCCCGGTTTTGCGCACGATTTCTTCCGGCAGTTTTGGGGGCGGAGCGACTTTGCCCCAGTCAAGTGTTTCCAGGTAGTCGCGCAAGAACTGTTTGTCGAAACTCGGCTGCGCGCTGCCGGGGTTGTATTGATCTTTAGGCCAGAAGCGGGAAGAGTCAGGAGTAAGGGCTTCGTCGATCCAGATCAGTTGGTCGCCCATCATGCCGAACTCGAACTTGGTGTCAGCAATGATGATCCCTTTGGTGTCGGCCAATGCCCGTGCCCGCTCGTAAATCGCGATGCTGATGTCGCTGACTTTCTGGGTCAGCTCAAGTCCACAGATTTCTGCCGCTTGCTCGAAGGAGATGTTCTCGTCGTGCTCCCCCAGTTCAGCTTTGGTCGACGGAGTGAACAGAGTCCGGGGCAGCTTGTCGCTCTGTTTGAGCCCTTCAGGCAGTTTGATGCCGCACACCGAGCCCTGCTGCTGGTACTCTTTCCAGCCGCTGCCAGAAATGTAACCGCGAACGATGCACTCGATCGCCAGAGGGTTGGCCTTTTTAGTCAGCATGCTGCGGCCTTCGAGTTGATCACGGTACTGGTGGCAGACTTTCGGAAAGTCGCTCACTTCTGTAGAGATCAAATGATGCGGAACCAGATCGCTCATCTGGTCGAACCAGAATTTGGAGATCTCGGTCAGGACATACCCTTTCTGCGGGATGCCTTCGTCCATGATAACATCAAACGCCGAAATTCGGTCGGAAGCTACGAGTAGCAAATGCTCGCCGAGGTCATAAATATCACGGACTTTTCCGCGATTGACGAGCTTCAACTCGGGACAGTTCGTTTGCGTGATGATCGGTGTCATTTATTGGTTGCTCCCTTTATTAAAAGAGTTGGCAAGCTCCGGGATCAGCACTTCGATTTCAGCCGATTCCAGCAGCTCTTTCACTTTGTCGGCGACAGCATTTTCTTTTTTGGCTGCCAGAAGCTGATCTCTGAGTTGAGCCAATCCGGCAGTCTCAAGGCTAGCAAAATCTGCTGGTTTTGACTCTTTAAGGCTGGCGACCAGAAACTTGTTGTCGATTTCATAAACCTTGCTTGCAATTGGCGTGTCTGCAGTCAGCGAGAATGCCTCCTCCGCCAATTCATCGGCTTTACCGATTTTCGGAATAAAACTGCCGAAACTGCGTGGGAATTCACCCGATTCTTCGACGCTGATGTTCTCTTCTGCAGCAGCTTTACGCAGGCTCTTCATTTCCTGTGCTTTCGCCAGCAGGCGGTCAGCGAGTTCTTTGGCGAAGGTTTGTGCTTGCTCCACGCGGTATGCCGCTTCAACCTGAGCCTTGACTTCGCTCAGTTCTGGCAACCGGCTTGGTTGCTGCTCTTTCAGGCCGATCAGGAAGATACCCTGGGTGGTTTGAACCGGACGAGCGAGTTCTCCTGATTTCAGATCGAAAGCGGCCTGGACGATGGCAGGGACTTTGCCGATGCCGTCGATAGCGCCATTACGGTCAAACAGCCCGGTTTCTTTGATGCCGAGGTCGTTGGCTTTCGCTGCGGCATCCAGATCGCCGGATTTACGATTTATATTGTAGGCGTCCATCGCTTTTTCGTAAGCAAGCTGCCGCGCTTTTTCGATTTTCAGGCCGGCTTTGACGTCGTCGATGACATCAACCAGCGGTTTGACGCCAGCTTCACTCGCCTCTTCAACCTTGATGATGTGGTAACCGAAAGGGGTTTCGACAATATCGCTCAATTCGCCCGGCTTCAGGGCGAAGGCTGCTGCCTCAAAAGCTTTAACCATGATGCCGCGACCGAAGGTACCAAGATCACCGCCGTTTTCCGCAGTCCCTTTATCATCCGAGTGGGCTTTTGCCAGCTCCGCGAAGTCTGCTCCTTCCTGCAGCTGTTTCAGCAGGTCGGCAGCCAGTTCTTTGCGCTTGCCTCTGATTTCGTCGGTGGCGTCTTCGCTGACGCGTAGCAGAATGTGCGCGGCTTTGACCTCTTCCTTTGTCTCGTACAGGTCGAGGTGACGGCGGTAAAAACGGTCCAGTTCGTCGTCGCTGAAGTTGGCGACTTCAGCTTCGTAACGGGCCGGGTCGAACTGCAGGTAACGCAGGGAAACCTTCTCTTCGATGCGGAACAGTTCCTTGTTGGCAGCGAAGAACTCGGCCAGGCCGTCATCGGTCACCTTCACCTTGCTTTCGACCAGTGCCGGGGTCAGCCAGCAATAGTTCAGGTTGATTTTGTCGTTTTCTTTGTGAAAGGCTTCTTTGAGTTCCTCTTCGGAAACGGTGACGCCTGCCTGTAGCCGGGTGCGGACCTTTTCGGTCAGCAGCTGCCGCTCTTGTGCAGCTTCAAACTGCTCCGGGGTCATGCGCTGATAGTTGAGAACCTGCAGGTAGCGGTTGCGGTTGAATACGCCATTTTCCTTAAACGCATCGTACTGGGCGATGGCGGCAACCAGTTCTTCTTTGCTGACATCAAGCCCAAGCTTGTTTGCTTCTTCTATCAGCAGGACTTCCTGCACCAACTGCTGCATCGCCTGCAGCGGCAGGTTCAGTTGCTTTTCAACCTCTGCGTTGAAGTTCCCCTGGTAAATGCTTTGGTACAGGTTGTACAGATTGCTGTAGCTACTCTGAAAAGCAGTGTAACTGATGTCGTTGCCGTTAACGCGGGCGGCAACATCACTTGGTGCGCCACTACCGCCATCGGTGGGTGCGGTCAGCATAGTGTAGCCGATGACGAAACTGAGAATAATCAAGCCGAAAGCGATTTTGATCAGGATCGATTTCTGCTTGTTTCTGACAAAGTCGAGCATTGCAGGGAACTCCTTGATTTTCTTGATGTGAATGGTTGTAAAACAGCCCAGCATGTTAGTCGGTAATCTGCGTGAAAGCAATCATTTTTTCCCCGATAAGCCCTTGCTTAATGATGATCTGTTTGCTAGAGTTAGCCAGTTTTTCGCAAGCTTGTTGAAACCACAGAATTACGCCGTTTGCGGCTTATTTACAGGATGGAAAATGGTGAATATTTTTAACGCGATCTGGGGGATGTTTTCCAACGATCTGGCTATCGATCTGGGGACCGCGAATACTCTCGTCTACATGAAGGGGAAGGGGATCGTTGTCAGTGAGCCTTCCGTGGTCGCTGTCAAAACAGGAGCCGCCGGGCAACGCAAAGTTCTGGCGGTTGGTAAAGACGCCAAAGAGATGCTCGGCCGCACCCCTGGAAGTATTGTTGCTATCCGTCCGATGAAAGATGGCGTTATCGCAGATTTCGATTACACCGAAGAAATGCTACGCTATTTTATTCGCAAGGTGCATAACCGGAAAAACCTGGTACGTCCACGCATCGTTATCTGTGTTCCTTCCGGTATCACCCAGGTTGAAAAGCGCGCCGTGCGCGAGTCGGCCGAGTCGGCCGGTGCCCGCGAGGTCTACCTGATCGAGGAACCGATGGCGGCAGCAATCGGTGCTGGTTTGCCGATTACCGAAGCCTCAGGCAACATGATTGTTGATATTGGTGGCGGCACCACCGAGGTTGCGGTTATCTCACTGGCTGGCATCGTTTACTCGCAGAGCGTGCGCATCGGCGGCGATAAGCTCGATGAAGCGATTGTTCAGTACATGAAGCGCAAATACAATCTGCTGATCGGTGAGCGCACCGCCGAAACTGTTAAAATTGGCATCGGTAATGTCATGAGTGCCGGGGAAGAGGTCAAGACCATGGAAGTCAAAGGTCGCGATCTGGTCAGCGGCATTCCGAAAACGCTGGAAATCAACTCCGATGAGATTCGCGAGGCGATGTCTGAGCCGGTCAACACTATTGTTGAAGCTGTACGTATTGCGCTGGAGCGTACACCGCCGGAATTGGCTGCCGACATCGTTGACAAGGGGATAGTGCTGGCTGGTGGCGGTGCTTACCTGAAGAATCTCGATATCCTGCTGCGTGAAGAAACCGGTTTGCCGGTTGTTGCTGCAGAAGACCCGCTTTCCTGCGTTGTGCTTGGCTCCGGTGCGGTACTCGATCAACTCGACCTGCTTCGCCAGGTCGCGGTTTCTTCCTGATCGTTTTGTCGATAAAAAGATTTGAAGGTACACTTAAAAGGGGATGGGCGTTAGGGCCCACCCCCTTTCTTCTTGTATTCGTTGCCTCAATGGCAGCCTAGAGGTAGGCATGCGAGATCTGCTGAAACGCTATCGCAATCTATTTCTGGCAGTAGCTTTGCTGCTGTCGATTCTGCTGCTCTATTCCTACAATCTGCGCCAGCGTACGGCGACGACCTTTTTTGAGCGTGCTGTTCTAACCTTTGCCGCCCCCTTCCAGGCTGCTATCGATGGTGCTGCTGATGTTGTCAACGACTGGTGGCAGCACTATTTCTGGCTGGTTCAAACAGAACAGCGCAACAGCATGCTGGAACAGGAAAACCGGCAGCTTCGCGCTGAATTGCAGCAGGTCGAAGAGTTCCGACTGCAGAATGAGCGATTACGGCAACTGCTTGCTTTTGTCGATGATCTCGATCGCCCGGCGCTGCCTGCACAGGTCATCGGCGAGGACGTCAGCAGCTGGGCACGAACCATCACGATCGACAAGGGGACCCGGGCGGGATTGCGAGCCGGGTTTCCGGTTGTAGCCGCAGAGGGTGTGGTAGGCCGGGTTATCAAGGTTGCACCGAACAGTTCCCGGGTGTTGCTTGTGACCGATGCTTCGTCCGCTATCGCGGCATTGGTTCAACGTACCCGAACGCGTGGTGTCGCGCGAGGGCAGGGCGCAAAGCTGACTCTGGATTATGCTTTGCGCGAAGCTGATATTCAGATCGATGACCTGCTGGTGACTTCCGGCATGGGTGGTGTTTTCCCCAAAGGTCTTCCTTTGGCGCGGGTCGTTTCTGCAGAAAAAGACGAATTCGGGCTGTTCCAGCGGGTTGAGCTTGTGCCGACCGTCGATTTTTCGCACCTCGAAGAGGTCATGGTGGTGCTGGGAGAAGATCGATGAGAGGTTTCCTCCTCTACCTCTTCCTCGGCATGCTGGCTGTTCTGCTTCGAACCAGCGTTTTCCCACTGTTCTTCTCTCCGGGATTCTGTCCGGACCTGTTGCTCGGATTGATCATTTATCTCGGCCTGAGTGAAAATATGTTGCGCGCAGTTTTGCTGGCCCTGCTGCTTGGTGGGATGCAGGATAGCTTCAGCGGCAGCAGTCTTGGTCTTTCTGTTTTCGTTTGTCTGTCGATTTTGTTGCTGGTGCGGCTTCTTTCAGAACATTTGAACGTTGAAAGTCCTCCCTTGCTGATTCTGCTGATTCTCGGTGGAACTTTTGTGCAACAATTTTTGCTCGCTACCTGCCTGGTTCTGTTTGCCGATGCCGGGGCGGTGCTGCAGATCATGCTGCCAACGTTGGCAGAGCAGCTGCTCACCAATCTGGTTGCCTATACTTTGCTGCTCATATTGATTCTGCGCCTTCAACACCTGTTTGGTTACCGCGCCGGTTTGGCCGGTTTGATCTACCAGAGTAAACGCCATGGGACTTGATGCCAAATGGGCCGAGCTTCCCTCGGTGCAACGTCGCTTTCTGCTTTTTACTGCCGCTGTGGCTATCATCTTTCTTCTGCTTTGCCTGCGTTTATGGTATCTGCAGATCATCAACTACGAAGAATTCCAGGATCGCTCCACGCGTAATCGGACGCGGATGCTCTCTCTCGAAGCTCCACGCGGACCGGTTTTTGATCGAAACGGGCACCTGCTGGTCGGCAATCGTCCTTCGTTTCAGATTTCAGTCATGCGGCAGGATGTTGAAAATAAAGATGCTCTGCTGCTGCGCTTGTCGAAGCTGCTTGAAATCGACCTCGAAGTGCTGGAGAAGCGCTGGCAAGATGGACGTCGATACCCGATTTACCGCCCTGTGCCGTTGGCTCACGATGTCAGTCGTGAACTTATGGAACGAGTGCAGGAGCATAGCGTTGAGTTGCCGGGGGTCCTGACCGAAGTACGACCGGTACGCGATTACCTGGAAAAGGGATCTGCTGCCCATCTGGTCGGGTATCTGGGAGAAATTACTGACAGTGAGCTGCGCAGCGAAGAATTTGAGGGCTATCAGGCAGGTGATTTCGTCGGTAAGATCGCCTTGGAGCGTTCCTACGAAACCTATCTAAAAGGGATCAAGGGAAAACGGCTGGTCGAAGTAGATGTCAAGGGCAAGCTGTTGCGTCAACTGCAGGCAGAGCGAGCTCTCCCTGGAAATAAAGTTTACCTGACACTCGATCGTGAATTGCAGCGAGCTGCCGACGAGGCTTTCGGTGACCAGTCAGGCGCAGCCGTGGCGATCGATGTTAAAAGTGGTGACATTCTGGCGATGGTGAGTCGGCCAACCTTCGATCCGGCGTTGTTTGCCCGTGGTATTGCCAGTGATGAGTGGACCGCACTGCTCAATGATAAGCGTCATCCGCTGCAGAACAAGGTGGTGGCCGGGCAATATCCTCCGGGCTCGACGTTCAAAATGGTGGTAGCGCTCGCCGCGATGCGAGAAGGGATCGCCGGCAGCCAGCGCACTATCAACTGCGACGGCGATTTCGAGTTAGGCGGTATGCGTTTTCGTTGCTGGAAAAAGGCTGGCCACGGTCCGACCGATCTGAAAAAAGCCCTGCGTGAAAGTTGCGATGTCTGGTTTTATCAGGTCGGGCTTGAGCTCGGTATTGATAAGCTGTCGGCGGCCGCGAAAGAGTTCGGCCTCGGGGCACCAGTGGGTTACCCGCTACCGGGGGAGAAGCGTGGCATTATGCCGTCGCGCGAATGGAAACGCGCTCGTTATAATCTGCCCTGGTATGCCGGCGAAACGGTCAACGCTTCGATTGGCCAGGGATTTGTTCTCAGCACACCGCTACAGCTTGCTGTGATGACAGCGGCACTTGCCAACGGTGGCAAAGTTCTCAAGCCGCAGCTTATCGATCGGATCGAGGACTGGCAGGGGAACCTGCTGATGGAAACAGGCATCGATATCGTGCGGCAAATCTCCTACTCGGCATCAGCCTGGAGAGAGATCAGACGAGGCATGGTGGCGGTGGTGAACGAGTTGCGTGGCACCGGTCAGGTCGCGAAACTGGAGCAGGTGGTGGTGGCCGGGAAAACCGGGACATCTCAGGTGGTGCGGCGCAAGTCGGACGAGGAAGAAGAAGAGGATGATAATGGCGATGTGCCTTATCGTTTTCGGCCGCATGCGTTGTTTGTCTCCTACGCCCCCGCGGAGGACCCGCAGATTGCCGTCGCCGTGGTCGTTGAACATGGGCAGCACGGCGGCAGTGCCGCAGGTCCGATTGCCAAGACGATCATGGAAAGATATTTTGCCGACCCACAGACAGAAACCGAGGAGGAATGATGTTTGATCGACGTCTGGTGGTCAACTTCGATTGGATTCTTCTACTGGCAGTCTGTGTGCTGGCGGGTATTGGCATCCTCAATCTCTACAGTGCGACCGCCAACTGGCATCAGAGCACCGCACCGATTTATATGAAGCAATTGATCTGGCTTGGTGGTGGCCTGTTACTGGTTTCCTTGATCTGCTGTTTCGATTACCGCCATCTGGAGCATTTCGCATTCTTGGGCTATATCGTTACTCTCGGCATGCTGGTGTTCGTGCTGGTGATGGGGAAAACCTCAATGGGGGCGACGCGCTGGATCAATCTTGGTTTTTTTAACCTGCAGCCGAGCGAAGTTATTAAAATCATAATGATTATTCTTCTGGCGCGGATTTTCGGGCGAACCGCCCAGCCGGAAGGATTTACGCTGTCCGAATTGTGGCAACCGGCGCTCTTGCTGCTGCTGCCGGTCGGGATGATTTTGAAACAGCCCGATTTGGGGACCGCCCTGATGCTGGTTTTTATTTCGGTCTCAATGCTGATCTTTGCCGGATTGCGGCGCTCGACCTTCTGGTCGCTCTTTCTGCTCGGATTGGTGACAGCGGTTGTCGGCTGGTTCGGACTGCACGATTACCAACGCGCTAGGATTCAGACATTCCTTAATCCGGAAGCTGATCCCCTTGGCAGCGGATATCACATCATCCAGTCGAAAATCGCGGTTGGCAGCGGCGGTTTTTTCGGTAAAGGATTTCTGCAGGGAACCCAGTCGCAACTTTCTTTTCTTCCCGAGCGCCACACCGATTTTGCTTTTTCCGTTTTTGCCGAAGAGTGGGGTTTCTTCGGCTGCAGCCTGTTGCTCTTCGGCTACATGTTCCTGATTCTCTGGGGCCTCTACATCGCCCGGCGGGCCGCTGATCGTTTCGGAATGTTTCTCGCCATCGGCGTTACGGCGATGATCTTCTGGCACATTGTCGTCAACCTCGGCATGGTCATCGGCCTGTTGCCGGTCGTAGGCGTGCCGTTGCCACTATTTTCCTACGGTGGCACCAGTATGGTGACGACGATGATTGGTGTTGGCCTGCTGATGAACGTTAGTATGCGTCGTTTTATGTTCTAGTTGTCGTTCTGATTTTTTGTTTGCTGCTCTGGTATCGCCGGTGAATCAGTGGCAGGGCCGACATCAACAGCATCAGGGCAAAACCTGTCAGGAAGGTTGGGGAAATCTCTCCGCGGATCAGTTCGAGCAGTGAACTGGAAAAGGTGATAAAGGCGATGGTGCCCGGCAGCATGAAAATGAAGCTGGCAACCAGGTAGTGACTGAACTTCACCTTGGTCAAGCCGAAAGCGTAGTTCAGTAAATTGAACGGGAAAAGGGGGATCAGTCGGGTGAAAGCGACCATCTTCCAGCCGTGCAGTTCAACTTTCTCATCCAGTTGTCGCCAGCGCGGGCTGTTCAGCTTGCTTTCGATCCAGTCCCGTGCCAGGTAGCGTGAAACCAGAAATGCCAACCCGGCGCCAACCGTGGCCGAGGTGATGGTGTAAATAACGCCCCAGATCGGGCCGAACAGGATCGCCCCAGCGATACCGATCGGCAGCCCTGGTAGAAGCAGCACCGGGGCAAGACAGAAAATAGCCATGTAGACCAGCGGGGCGATCAGCCCGTATCCGGCAATCAACTCACGTAATCTTTCCTGTTCCAGGTACTCCATCGCTCCGGTCGTTCGAACCGCCACAATCGCTGCAACAACCAGAGCCAACAGGGCAACCTTGCCCCAAGCGCCAGAGTTCGATGCATTGTCGGCCGTGAAAGTCCGTTCTCGTGTGACCGCAGCGTGATGCTGTTTCTGTATCTGCCGCTTGACCTTAATCCGGTTCCAGTAGGTCATTGGCGCTTTGGACACTTTACTTTTGTCGTTGAGCGCTGCCGCCGGTTCGAGAACCATATCGAGGATGTGGCTGGTCGGCCGATGGTCGGACAGTTTGTGTGAGCAGGCAGCGCAATAAGTCAGGGTCCGGTCGGTGCTTTCACTGGCCCGTTTTTCGGTCCAACTTTTTGCGAGCTCCGGAGCCATTGCCCCAACAGCGCCGCCTTCCCCGCAGCACAGGGTGGTTTGCCGATGATGCTTACTTTCTTCGATCGTCAGCCCCTGCTTTCTTGCGAGGTCGCGAACAGCGTCCTGCATACCGACTGAAAAACGGGCTACACAGGGGTCGTGGATGTTGATTTTTGTGGACTCTGCCATCTCCACTGCCGGAAGATTCATCTCTGCCAGTTGCTCGTAGACTGTGAGTGTGCGGAAGTCCGGGGCGTATTCTGTGAAAACCTGATAGCAGTTGGGGCAGGCGACCAGTACGGTTTTGATGCCCTGCTGCTGGAGGTAGGCTTTCATCTCGCCGAACATGGCATAGAAGTAATCTTCCCGTCCCAAGTCGTGAGATGGCTTGGTGCAACAATCGAGGACGATACCGATCGTCGGAAGTCTCTGTTGCAGCAGTTCGAAAGTTTTCAGTGTCTGCTGCGGTCGGCTTCCGGTCAGAGCGCAGCCGGGGAAGAAGATGGTGTCGCAATCCGCCGGCAGGCTGTACCAGCTGTAACTTTTCGAGGTGCCCCGGCGTTCGTAATTCAGCAACCCTTTGTGCTCCGGGTAATCGGCAGCTCCACGATCGACAGTTTCCCGACGCATCTCCAGGAACATTGTTTCCGGGTTGAGTTGGTGTGGGCAGACCGCAGCGCAAAGACCGCAGAGGCTGCACTCAAACGCGAGACCGAGGTGAAAGCTGCTATCTGCCGAGTAGTTGTCCGCCATTTTCTTCGGGTCACCATATTTTTCCAAAAAAGCGCATTCACGCACGCAAAGACCGCATTGAGTGCAATCACTGGAGATCGAATTGAGCTGCTTTTGTAATGGAGCGCGCAGGCGTGTAGATGGTATGGCGTCGGCAGACATTAAATTCCTTTTTGGCAAGTTTTTTCAGCGTATTCTGCTGATGGCCGGGGGAAATAGCAAATTGATAATATTGATGTTGGCGAACAGCTTTATCGGTTTTCTGGATGGGGATTTTCTTTAGACATTCGCTGTAGCCAGAAGTCGTTATCATCCACGGGGTCGAAGAAGCGGATATAGCCGTATTTGACTATCTTTCGCTGGCTGATGAGTTCGCTGTCCTGCTCCCGGAAGAGGCGATCGACCAAAAGAAAAGTGCCGAGAAGAGGACCATGTCTTTTGACCGCTTGCAGGCCGTACCCCGAGCAGGTGGGATACATGGGGCAGCGGGGCCCGTCGACGCTGGAGATGTGTTTTTGAAAAAGTTTGATTGCTACTTCGAGTGGATTCGCTTGAGGGGTCGATGTTGATCGTTTTTGCTTTGGCGCTTCCCATGGTCCCCAGTTTTCGGCACAGGCGGGGGCTGCTATCAGTAACATCAGGATGATAATAAATGTTTTTGTCATCAGTGCCCCGATTTTTTCAGCTGATCCAGATACGCCATCCGTTCGCTGATGGTTTTCTCGTAGCCGCGATCGGTCGGCTGGTAGAATGTGCGGCCGGCGAGCTGGTCCGGTAGATGCTGCTGGTCGGCAACGCCCCCCTCGTGGTTGTGGGCATACTTGTACCCTTTGCCGTAATCGAGTTCTTTCATCAACTTGGTTGGAGCATTGCGGATATGTTTCGGCACCGGCAGCGCGCCCGATTGACGGACTTCGGCCTGGGCCTGGTTGATTCCCTGGTAGCTGGCGTTGCTTTTGGGGGCCGTGGCCAGGTAGGTGACTCCCTGGGCGAGGTTGATGCGTGCTTCCGGCAGGCCGATGAAGTGGACCGCCTGCTGAACCGCCAGAGCCATCTGCAGGGCCCGTGGGTCGGCGTTGCCGATATCTTCCGAGGCAAAAATCACCATGCGGCGGACAATGAACAGTGGATCTTCACCCGCTTCGAGCATCCGCGCCAGCCAATAGAGGGCAGCATCGGGATCGCTGCCACGCATACTTTTGATGAAAGCGGAGATGACATTGTAGTGCTCCTCTGCGCCTTTATCGTACAGCAGGGCTTTTCTCTGTACCGCTTCCTGCACCGTCTGCAGGCTGATGCGATCTTTGGTCGCTGCGGCTGCTACTTCGAGGCTGCCGAGGGCAATGCGGGCATCGCCGTCCGCCTGTTGTACTAAAAATTCCAACGCATCTTCATCGATCCGTAAGTCGCGGTCGCCGAGGCCGCGTTCTTCACTTAGTGCCCGGTGGATAAGGGTTGCCAGATCTTCTGCTGCCAGCGACTCCAGGACAAAAACGCGAGAACGCGAAAGCAGCGCTGAATTGACTTCGAAACTGGGATTTTCGGTGGTGGCGCCGATCAGGGTGACTTCGCCTTTTTCCACTGATGGCAGAAAGGCGTCCTGCTGAGCTTTGTTGAAGCGGTGAATTTCATCGACAAACAGCAGGGTTTTGCGGCCGTGATAAGCGCGTTCTTGTTTTGCTTCAGCAACGATTTCACGCACGTCTTTGATGCTGCCGAGAACAGCGGAGAAAAAAACGAAACGGCTCTGGGTGCTGCCGGCGATGACCTGTCCGAGAGTGGTTTTCCCGGTACCTGGCGGCCCCCAGAAAATGACCGATGAAAGCTGATCATTTTCTATCAGGCGTCTTAGCAACTTGCCTTCACCGAGCAGGTGCTGCTGACCGACGACCTCGTTGAGGTTTTGTGGCCGCATCCGTTCAGCCAGTGGTGTGTTGCTGTTGTTTTGAGCAGATTGTTCAAAAAGATCCATAAACCTTCCTTTGCAAGCGGCTAAATGTAGCATGCTCGGGAGCGTTATAACAACTCCCCAGGTCGCTAAATCCGATAGACTTGAACGTCCGCATATGGTATCTGTCTGGGATTTGAAGAGGACGTCTTGAAAAAGCGGCAAAAGCCGTTACCATGGACTTTTCATGCTTTTTTTGAGGATGCTGACGTGTTGAAAAAAGTAGGGGTTTACGCGAAAAAAAATCATCCAGATGCGGAACAGCTGGCTTTGATGATTTGTGAGCGGTTGAAGAAAGAAAATATCGAGGTTCTGCTGGAAGACGGTCTGGCTGAACAGATTGGTCAGGTGAATGGTTTTTCCGGAGAAGACATTCCCGGTCAGGTCGACCTGATCATTGTTCTTGGCGGTGACGGGACCCTGATTTCAGTCGCCCGCCAGATCGGTGAATTGACGGTGCCGATTCTCGGCGTCAACCTGGGGCGGCTCGGTTTTCTCACCGAGGTGACTCGTGATGAACTTCCCGGCATGCTCGAATTGATCGCCCGCGACGAGTTCCAGATTTCCGATCGAATGATGCTCGATGCCATCATACATCGTGGCGACCAGGAGGTTGGTCGCTACACCGTGCTCAACGATGTCGTTATCAACAAGGGAGCGCTGGCGCGGATTATCGATATGGAGACCTGCGTCGATGGTCGTCACCTGAGTACTTATAAAGCGGATGGCCTGATCATTTCGACACCGACCGGTTCGACCGGCTACAACCTGGCCGCAGGCGGGCCGATTATCTATCCGGAAATCAACAGTCTTGTTATCTCGCCGATCTGCCCGCATATGCTGACAAACCGGCCGATCGTGGTCTGGAGTCGTTCGAAGATCGAGATTAAAGTGAAATTCGAGGACGATGTCGTCTTTTTCACTGCTGACGGTCAAGTCGGCCGCAAACTTCTGCCGGGGGATGTCGTCGAGGTTCGGCGCTCTGAAGCGCGCACCCGACTGGTCAGTAGCCCGAGTAAGGATTATTTCGAAATTTTGCGGACCAAGCTGAGTTGGGGCGAGCGTTAACCGGGTTATGCTCACGGATTTAATCGTTAAAAATTTTGCCATTATTGAAAACCTGCATGTCCAATTTGGTGCGGGTTTCAATGTTTTGACCGGGGAAACCGGGGCCGGCAAGTCGATTGTTATCGATGCGGTCAACCTGCTGCTCGGCGGTCGTGCCCGCGGCGAGGTGATTCGTACCGGGACCGATGAAGCAACGGTTGAGGCAATTTTTGATCTCGTCGGCGAGTCTTCGGTGAAAGACAAATTGGCCGAACAGGGGCTGGAGAATGATGATGAACTGCTGGTGCGGCGGATCGTTTCCCGTTCCGGCAAGAACCGTGTTTTTGTCAATGGTTCAACGGTCACTCTGGCTCAGTTGCGTGAACTGACCAGCAAATTGGTGAATATCTACGGCCAGCATGAGCATCAAAATCTGCAGCGGATCGAGACCCATCTGCCGTTTCTCGATGATTTTGCCGGACTCGGTCCCCAGCTGGATGAGTACCGTGATGCATTACAAAACTGGCAACAGCTACAGCAGCAGCTCGACAGTCTGAACTTGGCTGAGCGTGAACGTCAACAGCGGCTTGATATGCTGACTTTTCAGCAGCAGGAGCTGGCGGCAGCAAAACTGGTTGTTGATGAAGATCAGGAACTGGAACAGGAGCGCAGCCTGCTGCAGAATGCGGAGAAGCTGACTGCTGCGACCTCTGGAGGCTACGAGGTCCTTTACGCCGGTCAGCAAGCGGTCTGCAGCCAGCTTGGTCTTGTCGCTGATCAGCTTGAAGCTTTACAGGGCGTTGATCCGCAGCTGGCTGACCTGTCTGAGCGGGTGCGCAGTAGTCTGTTCAATCTTGAAGATGTCGCAGCCGAGCTGCGCAGTTATGCCGAGAAGCTGGAATTTGAACCGCATCGTCAGGAGCAGGTTGAAGAACGCTTGGCGCTGTTGACCAGCTTGAAACGAAAATATGCTCCGACAATCGACGAGTTGTTAAGCTATCAGGTCGATATCGAAACGGAATTGGCGACATTGAGTGATGTCGAAGGACATCGTGACCAGTTGCTGCAGAGACTCTCCGTCGCAGAGCAGCAAGTTATGACCAGGGGCGGGGAGTTGAGTAAGCTCAGGAGGCAGGCAGCAGAGAAACTGTCAGCAGCGGTTGAGCGAGAACTGGCTGATCTGGCGATGCCGAAAGCGGAATTTTCGTTGCAGCTGGCTGCGCTTCAGACCCCATCGGCAGATGGTTTGGAGCGGGGCGAGTTTTATCTGGCGGCTAATCCCGGTGAGCCGGCTCAGCCTTTGGCGAAAATCGCTTCAGGTGGTGAGCTGTCGCGGATTATGTTGGCACTTAAGCGTAGCGCTCCGGAAGCTGATGGTGTGCGCACGTTGATATTCGATGAAGTCGATGCTGGAATTGGTGGTGAAGCGGCGACTGCTGTAGGTGAGAAAATTGGTCGCTTGGCCGGGCAGCTGCAGGTTCTGTGCGTAACTCACCTGCCGCAAGTTGCAGCCTTTGCCGATCAGCATTACCAGGTCGCCAAGCAGGAATTGGACGGCAGAACCAGTACGCGGCTGCAACGGCTTGCAGCTGACGAGAGGGTTGCCGAAATGGCCCGGATGCTTGGGGGAGCGCATGTCAGTGGAAGTACACTGGAACATGCACGTGAATTGATTGCTCGCTCACAAACAGCTGCAAAGGTAGCAGGTTAGGGATAAATATGATTCGACATGCTCGCATTCCGGACGCCCGTGCGATACATCAACTGCTTCTTGAATATGCGAATGAAGGCCAGCTGCTAGGGCGCTCTCTAGCTGATATTTACGAGAATATTCGCGATTTTTATGTTTTTGAAGAAGATGGCGTTGTGCTCGGAACCGGTGCTTTGGCGATCAGCTGGGAAAATCTGGCGGAAGTACGCTCACTGGCCGTTGCCAAGGGGCAGGCTGGTAAAGGAATTGGTCGACTGATCGTTGAGAGTTGTTTGAATGAGGCGCGCCAGTTGGGGATAAAACGGGTCTTTGCCCTGACTTACCAGCCGGAGTTTTTTCAGAAGCTTGGTTTTTCTGAGATCGAAAAATCGGAATTACCACAAAAAATTTGGGGAGCATGCTTGAACTGCGTTAAATTTCCCGATTGCGATGAGCTGGCATTGGCGATCGATCTGACTGATTGATTGCTTCTTCAGTAACCGGTTTTTCTTCCTAACTATTTCAAAATAAATAGTTTTTCTTGATGTCCTGCCCTTTGACAATAATTCGTTTATTGTCTTCTGCATTGTGAAGAAACACTTCTTTTTTCATTAGATTCATCATTTTTTCTTGTGTGATTAACTTGAAATCTTGTGTTTTATTTGTCACAGCGTTATTCTTTGTCATCTAACTTGTCGAATATATTCAATTATTGCAATATTTGAGGGAATGTTTGTTGTCTGCTGCGGTTAGCTTTGCACGAATAATTTATCTGGTGCTGTTTGTTCTGGCTGTGCAGTTGTTGCCTCAGCTAACTCAAGCGCAGATGCCGCATGTTCAGGTTATGCGTTCAGTCGAAGCCTTACAGGTCGACGAGAGTGGCACAGATCTGCGTTTTCCATCCGGTGTCAGCTACGACCGTGATGGTGATGAAATCTATGTGACCAGCCCTCAGACCAACAAGCTGGTTGTTCTGACTCCTGATTACTTTCCCTACTTGTCGATCGGTTCGGGCCGCGGACTGCATAGTATCAGCAAAACCTATATCCGTAATGGCTATCTGTACGTTTGCGTAGGCGCAAGTGATAAAGAACTGCGCCCGCATATCGCTGTCTACGATATGGCTTTTATGCCGGTACGGAATATTTTTTTCCCCGACTTTGAACATTTTTCGCCACTGGATCTGGTTGTTTCCGATGACGGTAAAATTTATGTCGTTGGCATGAACGGCACTGGCGTCATGGTTCTTGATAATGAGGGGAACTTTCTTCGCTGGATCAGACCGAAAGGTCAGGTTCTCGGAGTTTCCGAAAGGGCTCCGATTCTGGCGATTGAAATCGGCCTGGATGGCAGACTCTATATGCTGAGTGAGTCGATGGGGCGGGTGTTTGTCTATGACCGGAATGAGCGACTGCTGTATCAATTCGGAGAAAAGGGCGGTGAGGTCGGTAAACTTTCACGTCCGCGCGGTATTGCTGTCGATGATGTGCGACGTCAGGTTTACCTGGTCGATTATCAGCGCCACACCATGACTGTTTTTGCGAAAACCGGTGAGTTTCTGTTTGAAGTTGGTGGTCTGGGTGCCGGGCGGGGATGGTTCTATTACCCGAGTGATGTTGTTGTTGACGGCCGTGGACGGGTGATCGTAGCGGACACCTTTAATCATCGTGTGCAGGTTTTTGAATTCATCAGTGGCAAGGGCTTCGGCCAACAGGAACAGCCTGAACAGCCCTATCTGCTGGCTCAGGATGAATTTGTTGAAGAGGCGGTTCAAGAGGAAACACAGCAACCGAAAGAGTTTACCTATATTCGTCGGCTCAAAGATGAACTGCAACTCGAGAGCGAAGGTGATTTTCTTGTGGTTGCTGTTATCACCAAGAATCAAGCTGATGCTGAGATGATCAAGCTTGATCTGGCAAGAAAAGGATACCCGGTGATTCTGCGGGAGCTTCAGCGAAGCAGAAGCGGCATCTGGTTTCAAGTACTTGTCGGACCTTACCTTGATCCTTTAGAGGGGTACCATGTCAGTGAGCAACTGCGCAAGGAAGAGCGTGTGCCAGCAATAATGCGCACCCGCGGCGAAGCTTTTGAGCTGGAGCTCCCGAATGTGGACGAAGGAGGTGAAGGGTGATGCGCCCGCTTGCGTTTCTCTGCTTCTTGGTTTTTATGCTCCATTGTCTGAATGCTTTTGCTGTTGAGGCCCCTCCGCTGCAGGCTGATGACTGCCAAATGTGTCATACAGATATACTCGCGACAGTTGCCGAATTCGGTGGCAAACACCGTGATGCGGTGACCTGTATCGAATGTCATCAGGAACATCCGCCTCGGGGAACCAACGCGATACCGGCCTGTTCCCTGTGTCATGAACCGCAGGACAAAGACCACTACCAGGTGAGCAATTGCCTTGGCTGCCATAAACCCCACAGCCCTACGCAGATCGATTTTCGGCGGGCATCACGTACCAATGAAGCCTGTAGTAGTTGCCACCCGGCGCAGGGGGGTGAGCTGTTCGATTATCCAAGCAACCACAGTATTCTCGATTGTAAAGACTGCCACCTTGAGCATGGTCAGTACCTCGATTGCCTGGAATGTCACGAGCCCCATTTGAATGGTCAGAGTTATGCCGACTGTCGCTTGTGTCATCAGCCCCATTCGCCACTTAAGGTCGTCTACCTGAATACTCTTGATTCGCGCCATTGCGAGGCATGTCATCCTGGTCCAGGTAAACGTTTACAGCAAACTGTGACCAAGCATGGTTTGCTCCTTTGTGTTTATTGCCATAAGAGTCAGCACAAAAGGATTCCGACTTGTGAAACTTGTCATTTCAAACCGCATGATGCTGGTATGCATGAACAATTTCCGAAGTGCGTCGATTGCCACGGTGGTCCGCACCTCTTGATCAACTGATTTGAGACGAATCTGATTGTATGCTGCTGACGGGACGACATAAATTTTTCTGGCTGCTAATCGGCCTGGCATTTTTGCCGTTATTGGTTGTTGCACCAGTACATGCAGGCGACCCTTTCGGTTTTAATAGCAGCTGGAATTATCAGGAAGCTGGCGGGGATAATCAGGATAGCTCAACAGTCAGTCAGAACTACAATCTGACTTATAGCAAGGATCTGAGCGCTGCCATGTCGTTTTCCGGTTCGGTGCGCTACAGCGAGAGCAGCCCTTCTGAAGGACGTGACAGCAGTACTCTCAGCCCCAGGCTATCTTTTGATTTGCGTAACGATCTATTTAATCTGAACCTTAATGCCTCTGAAACCAAATCGGAGAGCGAAGGTTCGGCAACCCGGACAAACGACGCTTGGGGGGCGAACCTGTCAAGCAATCTGGCAGAGGGCTGGCCCGGTGTCAGGTTGTATATCAGCCAGAGTACTGCAACCGATGACGAGGACTTGACTGATACGCAATCCGATTCTGCCGGGGTGAGTGTCGATTACAACTACGGCCCTTTTGAAATGCTTTACGATGCCAATTATTCACAGTCGACCAATAATATCGAGCTGACTGAGAGTGAGACACTGGACCAGACAGGTCAGGTCAGCTATGCCGACACTTTTTGGAACGGCCGGGTCGCAGTTTCAGCTTCGCAGCAGTATAAAGTTGCTGAAAGCACGACAAAAAATCCTGATGGCGCACTTGTGACCAGTGGACGTTACTACAAGATCGACGCAGATCCAGATGATGCGGCCGCTTCATTAGGGACAGGGTCTTTTGTCGGGGAAGATGTTTTTCAACAAACCGATCAGAATATGACGATCCAGATTGACAGCCCGCTGAACGACGCTGCGCCGATCAATGGTGAATTCGATGTGTTGAAAGTTGGCTTGTACCGATTGATTGGTTCGGAGCGGACAACGTTGCAGGATTCTGTCGCCGACCTGCTGGATTCTGATGCCGAGTGGGAAATTTATTATTTCAATGTGGGTGACAGCTCGTGGACTGAAATTCCTGCCAGCAACTTTAACGTGACTGTCGGTGGGGATTATTTCAACGGTAATTTCCGTACTGTTGTCACGTTGTCCTTGTCTAGCAGCTACTCTGCTGATTATGTCAAGGTGGTGTCGCTGTCACAAAATGCAACCTATCACGCCTACGTAGACGATATTGTTGCCTACAATTCTACCGTGTCTTTGTTGGATAACGTTGAGCTCACGCGAGATACGACATCTATCCAAAGCCAGTTTAGTACAACAGTCAACCTGACCGATCGCTGGACGGTTTCTTATAGCCTGAGAAGGGTGGAGAATCAGTATGATACCGGTGATACCCTGCAGCTGAATCAGTCGCTGACCAGTTCATATCGATTGAACGGCACGGTCGGTTTCAGCCTGGCGGTCACAGATAACATTGATGAAGCAGACAATTCAGCGGACAGGAAAAGCCGCTCATATTCTCTCTCGATGAATGCTCTGCCTCTGTCGACACTGAACTACTCCCTTGCTTACACGCATACTGACAACAGTTCAGATGATGGTCGGGATACGACCAGCGATTCGGTCAGCTCAACATTGACAGCGGCAATTTATCCGGACCTGACAGCGTCCTGGAGTGTCCACTGGTCGCAAAACAAAAACTCCTATGAAGAGACCAAAAGTAGCAGTTACGGAACAACTGTGCGGATGACCGCGCGGCTGTCGCCTAAAGCTGATCTCGATTTCGATCTTGGTTACTCAGAGTCAGAATCGACTGGCGGAGATACGACAACCGCGACAACTTACGGAATAGATTTGGGTTATCGCCCTTCCGATATGTTGTTGATCGATGTTAGCTATGACGGTGAAATCGAAGATAATACATCAACACTGACCGGTTATACGAGCTGGCTCTGGAGCCGTAAACTGCAATCACGATTTGGTTTTACCTATGAGTTTGCAGATGAAATCGAGCAGACTTACAATGCTCAGCTAAGCTGGATGATCAGTCGCTACCTGTCCCTGCAGTCGAATGGTAATTATACGATTACAGATGATGCCTCGAGTTGGAACTTTAACGGCTCGTTGAATATGGTTTTTTAGCTTTTAGACGTCAATTGTCGGTAGGTAGAAATGCGAAAAGAGAAAGGTGCTATCGTGCTTAGATACCGGATAATAATTCTACTTTTCAGTATCGGGCTGCTCTGTGGCTGCTCCAGTGCACCACGGCATTATGCTGCAGAGAGTTTAGGGCTGGGCTATGTAACCCGGGTTGCTGTGCTTCCGTTTGAAAATCATACCGATTTCAAATTTGCTGAGTTGAGATTTTCTGATGTTGTAGTGACAGAAATCCTCAGTCGCGGATTGTTTGAGGTTGTTGAAAAGGGGGAATCACAACGTTTCCTGCAGGAGGAGTTGATCCAGAAAGATCAGGGCTCTCTCGATATGGCGACGGCAATGCGACTGGGGCAGGAGCTGAATGTTCAGGCTTACCTCTCCGGGGCCGTTGAGGATTTTCGAGAAGAACAAAACGGCAGTTACTCATACCCGGTCATTGCTGCAACCCTGCGCCTGGTTGATGTCAACAGCGGACAGATTATCTGGCAGGCGAGCGGCAGCGAAACGGGCTATCGTACATTTGATCGTTTGTTCGGTTTTGCCGGGGAAGATGTCAACCAGGTTGGTTTCCGCCTGGCAAAACGCTTATTGGCAACGATGACGGGGGATTGACCTCTTGAGCTGTATCCGAACCTTATACCGATTTTCCCTGATATTAGCTCTGGCTTTTTGCCTGCTTCTGCATGCTGATTTTGTCAGTGCGCAGAAAGTCGCGTTACTGCCAATGTCTGATTTCAGCAAAGGGGAAAACGGCGTAAACCTGCAACTGACCAAGGCGGTAGAAACCAGTTTGAAGCAGCTAGGTGTCGAGATGGTTTCCCGTAATGATCTGATGCTGTTTATGGCACGTAACAAGGTGCGGAGTTTTCGTTTCCTCGATAGTTATCTGGTGAAAAAAATCGGTGCTGAGTTCGATTCCTCTTTGGTCCTGCTCGGTACCGTGACCGAAATGGATGAAAAAACGCCAAGTATCGGTTTGACCTTTACTGCGCTTGATACTGTCGATGGTGCTCCTGTCTGGTCGGCATCTGAAGCGACCAGCGTCAAAGAACAGGCACCGATACTGGGGGTTGGGGAAGCGAAGTCGGTTGTTGATCTGGCTCGCCCAGTACTGAAGGATATTTTGTCTCCGCTGGCAGACATTGCCCATAATGCATCATCACTGGAAAGCCGGGATTACCAGTTGGTTGGCCTCTCTCTCTACCCTGGCTATGTTCGAGGAAGTCAGCTGGTAAAAGCAGATTTAAAAATCCTTTTTTTGGGCAAACGGCCAACTTTTATTGCCGCCGAGAGCGAAATCGGGAAAAGTTATCTGCAATATGACCGCCGCACTGACAGCTACCAAGGGGAATGGTTTGCTCCGCGAGAAGATGGCCGTTATGACGTTGATTTGCGTTTCGAGTGGGGGCGTGAGAGAACAGTCGAGCGATTGGAATCGGTTGCCAGCTACGAAGTCATCAACGACGCTCCCGGCCTGGAGATGGAGATCAAGAAAACAATCAAAATTGGACAGCGGTTGGCCTTTCGTAACCATGTCCTGATTTTGCCGCGGGTTGACAATCTGCGCCCAATGGCCGGCTGGGCTTTGTCCATTAAAGACGAAAGAGGGCAGGTTGTTGCGTATGAAGAATACGATACTGATCTGCCGGAACGGATGATCTGGGAGGGGCGCGGCGGCGACGGTTTCCGTTTAGATAACGGAGTATACACCGTTGGTCTTGAAGTTTGGGATTTGGCCGGCAACAGATCCGCGGCAGAGCAGAGAATTGTTCTACAGGCCTATCCTCCGAAAGTTGAGGGGAAAATCAAAAACATTGAGGGAGAAGCAAGTCTAACGCTGCATGCGGCAGGCTTTTACGAATTTCCGCTGAGTAACTGGCGAGTTGAATTGCGCTCAATGACCGGGGCTTTGCTGGTAAAAGGGAAGGGCCGAGAATTGCCGGCAACCTTTGATTTTTTACCGGTTGAAGGTGAAAAATGGGCTTATTTGACAGTTGATGGTGTCGATCCTCTCGGCAATCGTTTGCGCGGGAAAAAAGTAAAGCTGCAGGTTGTTGCGGGAGAGAAGAAAATCGAGAAGCAGGAAGCTGAATCCTGGGTGCCGGATTTCTGATGCAAAAGAAGATAACCTATTTTTTGCTGTTAGGCCTTTGCTTAACATTACTGGGCTGTTCAAATCACCATGGGCTGCAGACCAGAATAATGGCTGGTGCTGACACCAATATTTGCAGTGTGGTTCTGTTGCCTTTTGAAAACTGGACGAGGAAGCAGGAGGTGGCTTTGCTGACTGAGCGTCTGTTTACTTCACAGTTGCTGCAGACGGGCGAGTTCAACCTTGTTCAGGCTGGCGATGTCGGCATGTTTTTTTTACGCCAGCGGCTTCGCCCCGGGTCATCGCTGTTTAAAAGGCATCTGACTGATATGGCCAGTCAGCTTGAAGTTGATGTGGTTATCCAGGGACGTGTTGTTGATGCAGGTTCCGTCCGGCGATCTGGTGATGAAAAAGTGCCCTTTTTGTCTTTAGCGTTCAATGTTTACGATGCTGATACCGGAGCGCTGGTGCTGAATACAGTTCATCAGCGCAAAGGGGATGATTTCCGTAAACTGATGCACTTTGGCGTCGAAACGACCCTGAGTGGTTTAACTGAAAAAATGTCACAGGAAATAATCGAAGATTGGTTCAATAAGGGAATTACATGTCGATGAGTGGTTTGAAAACCTGTTTGACCCCGTTGTGGGTTTTGTTGCTTCTGTGCCTGTTGCCGCAGTTGAGCTGCGCGTTCTGGGGACAGAGCTATCTGCTACAGATAAACGGTGAGGAATATACGGAACAGGACTATCGTCACTGGTGGAAAGAATGGCAGGAGCCGGGGATGGCGGTGCATGAATCGCTCGACCCCTATATTGACTTTCTTCTCCTGTCAGGTGAAGCAGACGCCATGCAGCTGTTTGAAAATCCCGGCTACAAAAAAAAGCTGGATGTTTTTCTCAAGGTTCGTTCGCTGATGCAGCTCAAGGCCGAAGAGGTGGATGCGAAGAAGGTTATTCCGCCCCAGGAGGAGCTTTGGCAAACCTATCAGGAAGAATACACGCCGTTGCTTGACCTCCGCATGATCGCAGTGCAGGACGATAATCAGTCTGCACAGTTGCAGGAATTGATCGCCCAGGGTGTGGCTTTTGAAAAACTGGTAGAGACAGCAGGGTTGGAAGGGAAAGCTGAACAGTTCGAGTCGACGGGCTTGATGCGTTTTACCCGTATTCCGGAGGTCTTGCGTGCCGCTGTGTTGCCACTGCAGCAGGGGGATGTCGCCGGGCCGGTCAAATATGGTCATGTCTGGTACTTTCTGGAGGTTTTACAGCGGCAGGATGGTAACGAGGAAGATTTTGCTGGGCTCAAACAGAAGCTGATTCGCAATAGTTTGAAACAGCAGGAGCTTGACTTGACAGCGCAGTTGCTTGATCAGCTGAAGAAAGAATATGCAGTGCAGATCAATCAGTCATTGATCGATACTATCACTGTTGATGGAGTTCCCTCTGCGGACGCGGATAAAATTGCCATTACGATCGAGGATTTGAAAATTCCAGCCAGTTTTGTTTATGCATCAATTGAAAAAGGACAAAAGCTCAGAGGAACTGCGAGACGTAACGCTGAATCCTTTGAGGCAACAAAGAAGCGGGTGGTTAACGATATCCTGGTTCAGGTGCTGACAGAAAAAGCGGCATTGGATCGAAACTACGAAGAGGTGCCGCCGCTGAAGCCGGTATATGATTTTTATCGGCAATACCGCTTGCTCAAAGAGTTTGAGCGGGTCGTAGTGCAGCCGGAGGTTCAGGTGACCGATGCCGATATTGAAAACTACTATAACGAAAACGGAGAACAGTTTTCAGATCAGGGGATGATCGAATATGCCCAGGTGACGACAAACGAAGAAGCTCTGGCGGAAGATATTGCCGAGAAGTTGAAGAACGGTGCCGAATTTTTTTCCGTGATGGAACCGATCTCTCCGTCTGGAGTGCAGGTGAAAAAAGAGCCTTTGGTTCATTTGAAACCGGTTGTTCAAGAAGCCGTTAAATCCTTGGCATCGGGGCAGGTTACGGTTATCCCTGATGGTGCCAATACTCACTTCATTAAAGTGGTGCGGGCTGTGGAAACAAAAGTGATGCCTTTAGAGCACGTTCGTGAGATGATTAGAAAAACATTGGAAAAGCAGCACTTTAAAGCTGTTCGTGATGATTTCGTCCGCCGCTTGCGTGAGCGTTCGACGATCAAGCTCAACAACGGGAAGTGGCAGACATTACGCAAAGAGCTCTTGGAGGAGAAGGCATCATGATCCACAGGGCCGTTCTGAGAAGTCTGTTGGCGCTGTTGTCGGCTTTGCTGTTACTGGCCGGGGCAGCCTGTGTGCCGAGTGGACAGCAGGGGGGAGACGGCAAGTCCTGCCTGGATTGCCATGAAGATTACCGCTCGCTTTATTCTGCCGGAGTGGTTCATAAGCCGGTCAAAACAGGCGACTGCTTCGGCTGTCACCGTAAACACGGCCTGGTCGGTGGTGCATATCTGAAACGTGAAGGTGCTGCTCTTTGTTTTACCTGCCATCAGGCACTGGCGAAAGAACTAACGGAAAAGAAACTGCACCACGATCCTGTCGATAAGGGGGCTTGTTCCCTTTGTCACCAACCTCACAACTCGCCCAACGAAAATTTGCTGACGAAACCGGATGAGCAGCTCTGCTTCAGCTGTCATGAAGAGAAAAAGTTTACACGTCAGTATGTTCATGCCCCGCTGGAAAAAGGCTGTCGTACATGCCACGAACCTCACGGCGCTAAAGTCGGTCGTCTGTTAATAAAAGACGAGTCTGCGCTTTGCAAGGATTGTCACTCTGTCGGCAGCAAGGCTTTTGAGAAAGCCCACGGCGGCTATCCGGTAGAAAGTGGCTGTTCTGACTGTCACAGTGTCCACTCTGCCGACAATCCGAAATTGTTGAAAGAATTCACTCATCAGCCTGTCACAAGTCTGAACTGTGCATCTTGTCACGCTGCGGCGACTGATACTGCCCCCTTTGCAGTGACTCAGAATGCAGCAGCGCTTTGCTACACATGTCATGCAGATCTGAAAACCGATTTTTCAGCGTCGCAAACGCACGCCCCAGTTGCAGATGGTGATTGCTTTGCCTGTCACAGTCCTCATGCCAGTGACTTCAAGGGGATCGCAAAGGCAGATCCGAAGAATATCTGTTTCGAGTGCCATAGCTTCAAATTCTTCCCGACACAAAAAGAAAATGCCCCGATCGGCCACGTGCATGCCCCAGCCGGAACAGGTGATTGCCTGAAGTGTCACGGTCCACATCTGCCCGGCAAAGGGCAATCGAATCTTTTGCGCAAGGATGCGTCAAAACTCTGCATCGATTGCCATGCAGAAAAAGCGAAGCGGCAAAAGGTGAATCATCAACCCGTTGCAGATCTGGAATGCCTTGGATGTCATGTTCCTCACGAGAGCACCCAGCCAGGTGTTCTCGTGAAACCGCAGCGTCCGCTTTGTGCTGAATGCCATCAGCAGGTTGGAGAAGACCTTGGCTTGCAGAGCCTGCACCGGCCCTTTGTCGACGGGAAGTGCTCGTCCTGCCATGATCCGCACGGTGGGGAAAAGAAACAATTGCTGCGAACAACCGGTGCGCAAGGGTGTGGCCAGTGTCACGGAACGATTGAAACCGAACGAGAGAATGCTCGCCATCAACCCTTCAACCAGGGGCGCTGTGAGCTTTGTCACCGTTCGCATGGAAGCCAGCAGCCGTTTTTACTTGAACGTCCGGTGCAGGAGGTCTGTGTTGAATGCCATCGCGAGCGGAAACCTATTGCGGGGACACCGGGAGGCCATCAGAACTGCTCCGTTTGCCATTATTCCCATGGCAACGATGAGAATGCCTTCTTGTTAAAGCCACCACCCGATCTTTGTCTGAACTGTCACGACATCGATCGCTTCTGGGAAAAGGGAGTCGCTCATGCTCCTGCTGCCGAGGGTCAGTGCAGCAGTTGCCATGATCCACACCAGCCACAACAGCTCAAAACAGCTGGAAGTGTGGTCACTCTTTGTGCTGATTGTCATGATGTCGATCCGCAAACCATGTCGGCAGTCCACCGGCAGATCGCTCCTGGCAAGGATAGTTGTCTCGAGTGTCATGACCCTCATGGTGGGCCGGATGCGTCCCTCACCTTGCCTGTAAAGCACGAACCTTTTGCCAAGGGAGAGTGTCGCTCCTGTCACAAGGGAGGGAGTGAATGATGTCAATTTTTAGGATCCTTCAGGGTTTTGTCCTTGTCTGGCTTCTGTGTGTCCCTTTTTCTGTTGGCGCGATGGAGTGCTTCGACTGTCACGATGCCGGAAAGTTTAAGGGGGAGGTGGTTCACAAGCCTGTGGCAGAAGCGAATTGCCTGGTTTGTCATGGCGCTCATGTTTCCCGTTTCGAAAAGCTGCTGAAAAAAAAGAGCCACGAATTGTGCCTTGAGTGTCATCAGGAACTGAGTAGCGAACTTGGGGGGGGAATGGTTTTGCATGAACCCGTGAGGAAAGGTGAGTGCTCAAGTTGTCATGATCCTCATGCTGCGGAGTACGGAAAGCTGTTGAGTAAAACAGGTGGTGATCTTTGTTTTAGCTGTCACGAAGAGACGCACAAGACTTTCACGTATAGCCATAAACCCTATGTTGACGGAGATTGCAGTGCCTGCCACGCTGCACATGGCGGGAGTGATTCTCGTCTGTTGAAGGCCGACGCTGGCGGACTCTGTTTTTCCTGCCATCAGGATAACAAGCAGCTGCGCAGTAAGCATCTGGGTAAAGATCTAAGCGGTGTTGATTGTCTGAGTTGTCACCACCCTCATGGTGGCGAGTCTCAGAACTTGTTAAGGGCTTTCAGCCATAAACCCTTTGCAGATAAGAATTGCCGCGCCTGTCATGATGGCGAAAACGACTTCGATAACTGCCTGCAGTGCCATGAAGCTGTTTTGGGAAGTTTCAATTATGCCCACAACCATTTGGGTGTCAGTGGTTCGGGGAATCCCTGTACCAGCTGTCATAACCCGCATGTGGGCGATCGCAAGGGACTTTTGCCTGGTGTGCTCGGCAATGTCTGTAAGGATTGTCATGCCGACACCTTTGAGCGACGTCGGAAGAGTTTGCATAAGCATGAAAACTGGGAGAACTGCAACGATTGCCACAATATTCATGGCAGTAACCATGTCGCCATGCTGATCGAAGGACAGAAGGTCTGCAACCTCTGCCATGATCAGCATAAGGGATTTACCCATCCAATAGGGGAGAGCGCAATAGACCCACGCAATAATCAGGCGATGGATTGTCTGACGTGTCACAATGCCAATGACGGAACCGATTATCGTTACTATTTGCGTGGCAGCGCGGAGCGAGGGCTCTGTGTTCAGTGCCATCAGGGTTATTAAGGGGGCTGGAATGAATGCGCGTTTGAAACAAATGTGGTTGGGCGCTCTGGCCATCTTTTTGTCAGGGGTTTTTGCCTCTTCTGTGCTGGCTGCAGGCCCTTGGAATTATGACAGGCAACTACCGGATAGAAAAGCTGGGGTGAAGATTGATTTAGCTACTGCTCTGTATGTTGATTTTGACAAGCAACGCTACTACCTGGTCGATGCGCAAGGAGGACAGCTGGTATCATTTGATAATACTGGCAAGTTCCTTGCTGCATTTAATGCTGGTGGGGAACTGAAAACGCCGATTTCTTTGGCGCGCAGTCAGAAAGGCGTTCTTTGGGTTGTCGATAGGGCGGATAATAGGCTTCTGCAAATCAACCCCAGGCTACAGAAAGTTCAGCGATTCAGGGTGAAATATCCGGACGGTTCATGGGTCAGGCTCGGGAAAATTGCAATTGATCCGAAAAATCGTATTTTTGTTCTTGATCAGTTGCGTGGATCTGTTCTGGAGCTGGACGATGATTTGAGTGTGAAAAGGCAGTTCCGTGGGGGGGAGGCTTTTGCTGGCTTCGTTGATTTCAAGCTTAAATCTGATGGGATTTGGGCGTTGGACGGACGTAAGGCTCAGATCTACCATTTTGACAATTCCGGAGTTGCAAGTGCGCCTGTCTCGGTGTCTGGGCTGGAGTTTCCTGTTTCTCTCGAGGTTGATAGTGCGGGACGTTTTTATGTACTGGATCGGCACGCAGGTATTGTTGCTGTTTATGGACCTGCTGGAGATAAGCGGTTTGAGTTTCTCGGTAAAGGGAAGCGGCCGGGGCAACTCTGGTTCCCTGAGGAGCTGGTATTTGACTGGGATGAGCGGCTTTGTGTGGTTGACGAGGGGAACGGCCGGGTCGATATTCTGACCCGATAGTATTTTAGCGGTAACGGAGGCTTATGAAATCTCCACAAATAAAATACCGTCAGCAGTATAGACTGTTTCGCGTCTTGGGGTTGGCCTTGATCTTTGTTTGCCAGGCAGTGGCTGCGCTGGCTCTTACCGGGGCCTGTGTCGATTGTCACACCATGCACAACAGTCAGGGCGGCTCTGTGATGACCTTTGATGGTAGTGCTACTGCTGGGAACATGCTGCTAAGGGGGACCAGTTGTGGCGGCTGCCATGCTGATTCGACCACTCTTTCCGTACCAAAGGTGAACATCTCGACCTCGTCCGATGTCCTCGCTGGTGGCTCATTCGCCTGGGTTCTTGGGGCGGCCTCGCCAGCAACGCCTGAAACCCCCGCACGTGAAACAACTGGCCATGATGTTGCGGACCTCGGGTTAGCCTTTGACGGCCTTCCTCCTGGCTTTAACTCCTCTACGTCAGGTGATATAGGGACCTTTTCGGCTTCGACTCCGCTCACCTGTTCCGGAACCTACGGTTGTCATGGGGATCATGGTGAAAATAATAAATTCAACGCAATGGAGGGGGCTCATCATACCAATGCAGGAAATAATGGCTCGACCGTTCTCTCTGGCAGCACAGTTGGCTCTAGTTATCGATTTCTTAAAGGTGTTAAAGGGATCGAATTGAACAGCTCCGATGGCTGGGCTGAAACGACAAGTGACCATAATGTTTATTACGGTTCTGTCGGGGATGGTGATAGCAGTACGATTAGCGCTCTCTGTGCCCAGTGTCATGGTGATTTTCACACACGCACTGAAATTGGAGGAACGAGCAGCCCATGGCTACGCCATCCGACTGATATTGACATGAGCACCCTTGGAGGCGAGTTCACTTATTACGGCGATACCATAGAACCTGTTAATTCCTCAGCCTATTCTCTTGAGGCTCCGGTTGCAGCCACTGTATTAGCGTCAATGACCTCAGCATCTGTGCTTGGGAATTACGACAAGCAGATTTTGACCTGCGTGTCCTGCCATCGAGCCCATGGGAGCCCGTATTACAAAATTCTTCGCTGGGATTATCCGAACAGTGTCGCCGGATGTGGCATCTGCCATACGAGCAAAAGGTAAATTCGCAAATGGGGTGTAACGTTAAGATTATATTGTCAGTTCTGGTTTTCTTGCTCTTGCTTGCTTCTGGATGCTCGGTGAGTGCTCCTGATGCAAGAGCCCCTTTGTCTTTCAGCGACCAGCAGGCGCTTTTGACCGTCTATTTAAAAAGTAGAGGTGTGGTTGAGGAGATAGCACCTCTACAGTTTGTAGGCCTTTCTGTGCAGGTTGATGATATCTGGATCGACCTTGACCTTCCTCCCGCCAGTGTCGATTTTCAGCAACAAAAGGGGCGCCAACTTTTGCTTGGAGCCTCTGTGGCTCCTCTCGGTCAGCACCGTAGTTTACGTTTGCTTGTCCGTGGATTGGGAGAAGAAGGCGAACTACGCAATTTTCATCTTACCCTACCGGAAACTCTTGACCTGAACAGGGGAGATAGCAAGTGCCTGTTCATAGAGTGGGAAATGCTTCGCGAGGGGCAGGGGAATGGAATGGTTGTCCCTGCTTTTAAGGCTTGGGGACAAAGACCTGTCTTGGGGGGTAACCTGCTTTACGTTGCTTGTGGTGAGTTGAACACTGTTTATGTCACTCGAATTGATAACAGTGAAGTTGTCGCAGCGTTTGGCATTCCTGGCCCGCTGGCGGAAATCTGTCTGGATGATGTGCGCCAGCGACTGTACGTATTGAGTAAAGGCCGCCGCTCCATCTATGTTTATGACTGTGCAAACGAGCGCCTTCTGGATCAAATCCTGCTATCCTCATCTGTTTCTCCTGAATATATGATTTTGTCGGCCGGTGGCCGCTATGCTTACGTCTCCGATCCGACTGCAGGGTCGGTATATAAAGTCAACTTGTCTGAAGGAAGGATGACCGTCCAACGCAGGCTTGGGCATCGTCCTGGATATTTACTTGAAATCGATGAGCTAAATTTGTTGGCAGTGAGTTCTGCTTCGTCGAGTCAGGTGTTTATACTTAATTCTGATACATTGGAGTTGAATCAGGCAATTCAGGTGGGAGCAAAGCCACACGGATTGCTTTACTTTGCCCAATCTCTTTATGTTGCTGAATCTGCAAGCCAGTCGGTGTCTGTTTATAGCCCCCAGTCCGGTCGTCAAATAGCAAGAATCAGTGTTGATATGGGGCCTCTTTTCTTGTTGTCCGTTGATGAAGAGACGGCCTACGTCAGTAATTCTATAGGCCAGTCGCTCTCCGTTCTTACCGCGGGCCAAAATGTTGCCTTCAGGAGAATCGGATCAGTTTCAAGCCCAGCGGAAATGATTCACTCTTCGAGAAAGCGCCTGCTTTATGTTGTGGCAAAAAATAGTGCGTATTTGACTGTTATTGACCAGGGAACAGAGAAGATTGTTCGGTCAATCAACTACGGTGGCCAGCCAAAAAGCTTGGCTCTTTTGGAGACTAAATTTTAATCGGCAATCTCATCGAATCGCTTAATCTTATTAGGGGAATATATTAGTAATCGGATGCCGCTAAATGGCTTTATATTTTTATGAAAAACGGCCAAATGGCGACATGGTTCCTTGGTAACATTTTCATTTTTTTCCTGTAAGTCTTTGAATATACTATGTAAGAGTTGGTTGTTTGTTTTTTTTTTCTAAAACCGATAAAAGCAATTTTGTTGGAGTGTTTTTTGCTGTAATATGTAGTAGTTGTTTTAATTAAGTAGGCTGTTTGCGCGAGATCGGCGAGGATGCTTCAAGGGGTGAGGCCGATTATGTTATGGGTTGCCTTTCGTTATCGCGCTAGAATGGTCGTGTTTATTTTATTTTTCTTTAGTAATTTTATTTAGGGTTGGTTAAAATGAAAACGTCACAAGGGGGAGTGGTACTAGGCTTGGTGCTGCTTGTTCTGGGGGCTTTGTGCGTTGATATTGCCCCTGCAGCTGTTACTGGTGACTGTGTTAACTGCCATACAATACACAATAGCCAGGATGGGCAAGATGTTGCCCGGGATAAAGATGGAGACCCTTTGGGAACTGCTCAGGTGACTTTGCTGAATTCTGATTGTTTGGGATGCCATAGCAATATGGAAGGTAGTTCCACGATCGTTGAGTCTGGGGCTATTCGGATTCCAATTGTGCTGACAGGCTCTGAGCCAACAGACCCGCCCGAGCCAGGTGGTAGCAGTTCGAATGTTTTGGCTGGCGGTAACTTTTTCTGGGTTGCTGACGGTGATGATGACAAGGGTCACAATGTTTATGGGCTGAGAGCGAACCCTGCAGATAGTACTTTGAGCTTTGCTCCTGGAGGTGGTGTTGGTGGAGCAGGCTGTGATGATTGTCACGGAACACTGGCGACATCAACAAGCGGTTGTCGGGGTTGCCATTACCCGGCTCACCACCAGGACGATGGAAATTCGACTGATGCTGTTGACAGTGGCGATGGTTGGTACCGTTTTCTTAGCGGTGCAGCAATGACAGCGGCTCGCAATCCGGACCTGTCCCGTGATTCATTGATGTCTTTAGAAGGGGTGACTGGCCTGGAAGATCCTAATTGGGAGCAAAGTCCAGGAGCCAGCCACAATACCTATAAGGGAACAACGGTTCAGTATATGTCTGCAACAGGTAACGGCAATGTTCCTTATAACAGCATCGGAGCTTTTTGTAGCGGGTGTCATTCAAATTTTCATCACGAAAAGAACGATTCGGACGGTGGGATGATGGATGCTTCTGGTGCCTGGATACGCCATCCGTCAGATGTTGTGCTGCCGGAAACCGGAGAGTATGCAAATTACATTTATACCGCGCTTGCGCCGGTTGCCTATGAAGACGTAACCGCTGCTGGCCAGGGTATAGTTACCTGTATTTCTTGTCATCGACCACATGGTTCGTCTCAACCAAATATGCTGAGATGGAATTATGATACCTGTGTGAATGGGTCGACAGACAGTGAATGTGGGTGCTTTGCTTGTCATACAGCGAAAGATGGAATCGCTGATTGATAAACTTTTTGGAGGTAAAGCCGCAGGCCAACGGGTGGTCGGCGGGAGGTTTTGGCAAGACCAGAAACGGAGGTAAGGAGATGAAATTGAGAATGAAGTTGTTTGCTGCCATGTTTGGGCTAGCTGCGCTACTGTTTGCAGCCGGCAATGTTTTTGCTGTTACTGGTGCATGTGTTAACTGCCACACCATGCACAACAGCCAGGACAATGCCGTGATGACCTTCAACTCCAGTGCTACTGCTGGTGGTATGCTGCTGCGCGGTGCGAGCTGTGGTGGTTGTCACGCGGATGCAACTGCAAATACTGCTCTTGGTGGCGCGATCCCGCAGGTTAATGTGTCGGTTGCAGCTAATGTGCTGCCCGGTGGTTCCTTTTACTGGGTTGCTGGAAACGGTACGGAAGACGATCCCAAGGGACACAACGTTTCGGACTTGGGGATAGATGCGGATGTCACTTTGACAACTCCTCCGGGCTGGACCACGACCACTGCAGGTAACGCTAATACTGGTACTCTCGGCACCGATTGGGCAACTAATCAACTTACTTGTGCTGGAACGTATGGTTGCCATGGCGATCACGATTACGCTGATAAGTTTGATGCTTTGCAGGGGGCTCATCATACAAACGCGGGTAACGATGGCACCGCGGTAGGCGGTAGCACTGCATCTGTCGGTGAGAGTTACAGATTCCTTAAGACTATCCAGGGTATTGAGATGGATAGTTCGAGCACCTGGGTTGAAACTAACTCTAACCATAATGTTTATTATGGTGCTGTCGGTGATACCGATAACACGACAATCAGTGAGCTTTGTGCTCAGTGTCACGGTAACTTCCACTTGCGTGACGGTGAAGGTGCTGATGATGGTATCTCTGCGGGTGGCACAGCAAGCCCGTGGTTACGGCACCCGACAGATATAGACATGAAGGGCCTCGGTGGTGAGTACGCGCTGTATGTGTATGATGTTGAGGCGCCGATTGGCGTAAACACCCTCACTGGTATGGATGAAACGGCTGCGGTTGGGGATTATACTGAGCAGATTGTGACCTGCCTTTCCTGCCATCGTGCGCACGGATCGAACAATGATGATCTGCTGCGTTGGGATTACACGACCAATATGACAGTAGGTCAAGCGGGTGCAAGCCTTGTAAACACTGGCTGTTTCCGCTGCCACACCGCAAAAGATGGTGATAATACCCAATAGGGTTCTACTTATTTGTTCTGTGGGGAATTGGCCAGCTGAATTTCAGCTGGCCAATTTTTTGCCTGCTATGATTGACAACACTGCTTGTACGCTGGTTCCTGCTTTGCTATCTTTAAGGTTCCTTGGTTGATTTTAAATTTTCTGATGCAAGCGGAGGGGGATGTCTGCTTGTGCTGTTGCCGATTTGGAGATGCAATTGAGCAAAAAGAGTGGATTGCATTTTTTTGTTGTTGTCTTGTTTGTTTTGTCGTTCGGCTCTGAAATTTCTGCTGCCAGTAGATGTGTCGGGTGTCATGAAGATATTGTTGCCGGTAGTCGGCAACGGGATGTTGTGCATCGACCTGTTGTTAAAGACGGGTGTGAGAAATGCCATTTAGTCAATGCGAAGATAGAGACTCCGGAAAAAAAATCACCTCTCGTTGAGAAAAAAAAGAAAAAACAGAAGATAAACTGGTTTTGGAAAAGCCCTGGGCGGATGCAGGAGCATTGGTTTCGCATGTCATCAGAGGAGCTAAATGGTAACCTTTTTTTGAACGCGTCTGATGGCCGCCGTCGCAGTTCATTGCTGGAGGTTGCTACTCCTGTTCTTTCAAAGTTGCCCCAAAAAGATCCTGAACAGAAACCACCCAAGCAGATGAACATCCGGGTGAGTGGGGTCCGTCGTAGCATAAGCACTACTGTAACATTGCAGTGGGAGACCGATGAATATACCGACGCGGAGATCCGCTATGGTGTCGGTTCTTTGGATTCCGTCGAGGTTGTGCGCCAATTGGCGACACACCACAGTAGCAATCTTCTTGGCCTGTCTTCCGGTAAAACTTACCGGTATCAAATAATTTCGCGTGATCTGTTTGATAACGAAACTGCATCCCCGGTAATGACTTTCTCGACCGATAAATCTTTTTGGGATACTTCGGTTGTCAGGAGCGGGTATAGTGCTTCATCTACTGATATTAACCTTGATTGGACGCTTTTTCGCCTGGCTGAAGATTTCCTCTTCGTTATAAAGGCTGATCGGCCAGTTTCGGTATCATTGGGTCGTCAGGGCAAGGTAAGCGATAAAACTCAAGCGACCAGAAAAGTTAATGTCGGGGGTGGTTTTTCGCATCCTATATTGAAGAGTGCGTTTGAAACCAACATAACTGTCTGCAGAACATGTCATTATGACGTGCAGGAAGAGTATTCTCACCCCATTAAGGTGAGGGCGCGCTCAGGTATGGTTATCCCGGCAGAGTATAAGCTATTGCCCGATGGAACTATGAGTTGCATGACATGCCATGTGCCGCATGCCTCAGATAACGAGTATCGTTTGCGCAAATCTAAAAGATCGGACTTGTGCAGAGGATGTCATACGAACTATTGAAGTAGGAACTTATCAATTGGATGCCGGAGGTTCTGATGGCAGAAAATGGCTCTCGTAAAGACCGGAAAAAATTAAACCTGAAGGTAAAAAAAGAATTCCAAAGCTGGATGCTGAAACAGGTTTTGCTCGCTGTTGCGATCAGCTCTGTCGTTGCAGCGATTATTCTTTATTTTTACGCCAGGCAGGAAGTGGTTGACTCCTTTTTTACCGCACATGTCAAAATTCGTCGTGTCAGTGACTTGCTCCTGCCAGTTGTCTTTGCCGGTTCAGTAGTTAGTTTGGTGGTTGGCGTAGTGCTCTCACTTTTTCTTCCACAGAAAATTGCTGGTCCGATCTATCGTATTGAGCAGTCTTTGGAGAAAATCGGTGACGGAGATCTGACGACTAATATCAAGCTGCGTGACAAAGATAGACTGAAAGATCTAGCGGAAAATGTGAATAAGGCAACGTTCTCGCTGCGTGTCCAGGTGCATGAGGCAAAGGCTGTTTGCATGGAGTTGGAGAAGGCCTATCTCGACAATGATGATGCAAAAGTTTCAGAATTGATGCAGCGCCAGAAGGAACTGATTGCAAAGTTAATCACCTGATTCGCCGAGTTTGCAGGCATATAAGGTTGATTTGTTTTATGAGTTGAAAAATTGGTTGCCTTGAAGGAAGTGGTCAGTGTAAAAGAGTTTTTCGAACTTCTGAGGAGTTTCTTGAGTTTTCAGTCTCGCTTTTCCTTTTTGTTTGACAAATGTCCATTGCAACGTTCGTTTGCTTAAACTTCTCGAAAATTGGCACAAGTTTGATCAGTTTTTTAGGGGTTTGAGATGCTGGTTTTTCAGCATAGTACATTTGGAAAACACTTGACTTTTTAATTTGCCTTCTTTAAATTAAAAAAATCTTAAAGATTGGAGCGATTGTGTCTAAACGTTTTACTGTCATGGTTATCCCAGAAAATGGGGAAAAAGCCCATCGCATAAAGGTGCGACGTGGGACAGTAGGTTTTGTTTTGACGACATGTCTGGTCTTTTTGGGTATCCTTTCTTTTTTTGTTTATTCCTACTTCAATTTCCAGATTGATGCTGAAGAATTGCGCCGTTTGCGCTTAGCGAATGCTGAGCAACGACATGGCCTTCAGCAGCTAGCCACCGATGTAGAGCTGATGCGTGAGGAGTTGGCTGGCCTTGCTGAAAGCGAAGCGCGTGTTTTGCAGTTGGCTGACTTCGACATTGAGCCAAAAGCTGTCCCGATTGCAATGGGCGGTATCCCAGAACAAGACTCTGACCTCGCCATTGACGAGCTTCAGAAGCAGATCAGCCAGTTGCAGGTTGCTATTGAGTTGAGGCGTAAGAGTCAGGAAGATGTTCGGAGCCTGCTGTCTGATCGGGTTTCCGTGAGTCGGGCAACTCCGAACGGGTGGCCGACCAAAGGCTGGATTACCTCCTATTTCGGTATGCGCCAGGCCCCAATTGGACACGGTCGTCGTTTCCACGAAGGTATTGATATTGCAGCAAATACTGGCACGCCAATCTTTGCCACGGCTGATGGTGTCGTTGCGCGTGTCGAGTTCTCCAGAAGCTACGGAAAAACGGTTATTATCGATCATGGTTATGGCTACCGGACTCTTTATGCGCATAATTCCAAAAACCTGGCCAAGCGAGGAATGCGTATCAAGCGCGGCGACAAGATAGCTGAGGTTGGTAACACTGGTGTTTCAACCGGCCCACATGTGCATTATGAAGTTCAGCTAAACGGTGTGCCGATCAATCCACGCAAGAGTCTTTAATTTTACACTTTTTCTTTCCCTTTCTTTTATTCTGAGCCTTTCCCTGTAAACCCCATAAACTCGGCATATTAGCGTTCATTCCGCTTGTGAGTCCGACTTTTACTGTGCTACTATGCCGGCCATTGTAGCCAGTAGTTTTTCTGCAGGTTTACTCTGATGCAATCCATTCCAAACCTTTAGCATGTGCCTGTTTCTACGGGCCGTGGAGTTATCTTCGAATATGATCGGTGCTCTGGTAAAAAAAATTGTTGGTAGTAAAAATGACCGTGAATTGAAACGGCTTCAGCCGCTGGTTGAAAAAATCAATGCGCTTGAACAGGAGTTTGAAACCCTTAGTGATACTCAGTTAAAAGAGAAAACGGTTGATTTCCGTCAGCGCCTTGCTGCTGGAGAAACCCTGGAAAAAATTCAGGTAGAAGCCTTTGCCGTCGTCAGAGAGGCCGGTAAAAGGGTTCTCGGCATGCGCCATTTCGATGTTCAGTTGATCGGTGGCATGGTGCTGAATGCTGGCAAAATAGCGGAAATGAAGACAGGTGAAGGTAAAACCCTGGTGGCGACCCTGGCTGTATACCTGAATGCCCTGCTCGGCAAAGGGGTTCACGTTGTTACCGTCAACGATTACCTGGCTAAGCGTGATGCTGAATGGATGGGTAAGCTTTACACCTTCCTTGGCCTCACAGTCGGCTGCATCGTTCATGGGTTAGACGACGAGCAGCGCAAAGCCGCCTATAACGCCGACATCACCTACGGCACAAACAATGAGTTTGGTTTCGATTATCTGCGTGACAACATGAAGTTCGACCTTGAGGAGTATGTGCAGCGGCCGTTGCATTATGCCATCGTCGACGAGGTCGATTCCATTCTGGTTGACGAAGCACGGACTCCCTTGATTATCTCAGGCCCCAGTCAAACTTCCAGTGATCTTTATCTCTTGGCAGATCAGGTTATTCCGCGCTTGCAACAAGGTGAAACGACAGAATCGCGCGACGGCAAAATTGGCCAGGCAACTAAAACCCACACCGGCGACTACACCGTCGATGAAAAAGCGAAGTCTGCAGCGTTGACCGAGGCCGGTGTGGCCAAGGTTGAGAAGATCCTCAAGATCGAGAATCTGTACGAGCCGCAAAACATGACCCTGCTGCACCACATCAACCAGGCGCTGAAAGCGCATTCTTTGTTCAAACGTGATGTCGATTATGTGGTCAAGGAAGGGGAAGTGCAGATCGTTGATGAGTTTACCGGACGTTTGATGCCGGGACGGCGCTGGAGCGATGGTCTGCATCAAGCGGTAGAAGCCAAGGAGAAAGTAAAAATCGCCAGTGAAAATCAGACGCTGGCCAGTATCACTTTCCAGAATTATTTCCGCATGTACGAAAAGTTAGCGGGAATGACCGGTACTGCAGATACCGAAGCTGCCGAGTTCAATGAGATTTACAACCTCGAAGTTGCGGTTATCCCGACCAACAAGCCGTTGCAACGCAAAGACATGTCGGATGTGATTTACAAGACTGAGAAAGAGAAGTTTCTCGCAGCAATCGAAGATATCGCCGAGTGCCATAAAAATGGCCAGCCGGTATTGGTCGGTACTATCACCATCGATAAATCGGAGGTCCTTTCTACGCTGCTGAAAAAACGTGGTGTTCCGCACAATGTTTTGAACGCTAAGCAGCATGAGCGAGAAGCGTTTATCGTTGCCCAGGCAGGCCGCAAAGGAGCTGTCACCATTGCCACAAACATGGCAGGTCGCGGTACCGATATTGTTCTCGGCGGTAATCCCGAGATGATGGCGCGTGCAGAGGCAGCCAATGCCGCCGATCCGGAGTCCCGGTTTCAGGAGTTATTGCCTCTTTACGAGGAACGCTGCAAAGCGGAAAAGCAGGAGGTCCTTGAGGCGGGTGGCCTTTATATCCTTGGTACCGAACGGCATGAGTCTCGTCGTATTGATAATCAGCTGCGTGGCCGTTCTGGCCGCCAGGGCGATCCAGGGAAAAGTCGTTTTTACCTGAGTCTCGAAGATGATTTGTTGCGGATTTTCGGTTCTCAGCGAGTTGCTTTTGTCATGGATAAGCTGAAAATACCGGAAGGAGAGCCGATCGAGCACGGCATGATCAGCAAAGCGATCGAAAACGCGCAGAAGAAGGTTGAGGCGCACAACTTTGACATTCGGAAACACCTGCTCGAATATGATGATGTCATGAACCGTCAGCGTGAGGTTATTTACACTCAGCGCCGTGAAGTGCTTGGCGGTGAACAGCTTAAAGAGACGATCTTCGGCATCTGTAACGAAATGGTTGAAGATATCGTTGCGACCTTCTGCCCCGAGAAAACAACTGCGAGCGAGTGGGATTGGCCGCGGTTGGTGGAAGACTTCAGTAACCAGTTTGCTTTCCTTCTAGATCTTGGCCAGATCGATCAAGCCAGCGTTAAGCGGGTTGATCTGGAGCAATTTCTGAAACAACAGGTTGAGGGCCGCTTTGAGTACAAGGAAGAAGATTTTACCCCGCCTCTGATGACTCACTTGATGCGGGTTCTGTTGTTGCAGGCGATTGATGCTAAGTGGAAAGAACATCTGCTTGCTGTCGATCATCTGAAAGAGGGTATTGGCCTGAGAAGTTACGGCCAGAAGAACCCGAAAGAAGAATATAAGCGTGAAGCTTACAGCCTCTTCATGGAGATGATGGGACGGATTCGCCAAGACGTTGTGCAGAAGCTGTTCCACATCCAGCTGGCGCGTGAAGAAGATGTCCAGCAAATGGAAGCTGAACAACGTAGACAGAAGGTTGCGTTAAATCGAGTTGGTGGTGAAGACGAGGGGCGCAAACCGACGAAACGCGATGAAGATAAAATTGGGCGAAATGATGACTGCCCTTGTGGGAGTGGCAAGAAGTACAAAAAATGTTGCGGTAAATAGCCTCGCTACGGATAAGAACTTATGACAGAGCAAGCACAGATTGAACAAGCCATCTTGTTGATCGACGACGTTCCGCTGATTCTCGATTTGCTGCAGGATATTCTGGAAAGTCGAGGCTATCGGGTTATTCGCTCGGAAACTGGTGGTCAGGTGACGGAGATTCTGGACCGGGAAGATATCGCTCTGGTTTTCTGTGATGTCGCGCTGCCGGATATCAACGGTGTTGAAGTCTTGCGGATGATCAAACAGCACACCCCGGAAATACAAGTGATCATGATTTCGGGGCAGGAAGATTTTAATATCGCCCGTGAAGTGCTGCGTGAGCGAGCTCTCGATTACCTGGTCAAGCCGTTTACCCAGGAAGAAGTGCTGGAAGCTGTCAATCAGGGGCTGGATGCTTATCGGCACGCGGTCAACCAGAGCAGGGCTCGCCTGGAAGCACAGCGCCGCATGGGAGACCTGGTTCTGCTGAAAAAGATCGGTGAGACGGCCAGCTCTGGCAGTGATCTGCAGGAGTTGTTCGATCTGATTCTGGACTCAATTGTCGATTCTGCAGATGTTGAGGTCGCATCGCTGATGCTGGTAGAAGACGATGGTTTGTTACACATCGCTGCTGCGCGTGGATTGTCTGAAGAAATTGTTAATACTGTCCGTGTCGCGTCGGGTGAAGGTATTTCCGGACACGTTTTCGCCAGCCGTGAGCCTGTGTTGATCTCTAACATCGATCACGACAGCCGCTTTGAAGGTCATGTCGGGGGGAAACGCTACAAGGACCAGTCACTGTTGTCGGTACCGATTGTGGTGCGGGACGAGATCGTCGGTGTTATCAACGTTAACAACAAGCGTTCCGGCGGGTCGTTCGACCTTGAAGATCAGAATTTGCTTGTGGCGATTGCCAATCAGGTTGCCCTGGCAATGGAAAACTTCGAACTGGTTAACAGTTTGCGTTCACAAGCGGCAACTCTTGAGCGGACAAACGATGAACTGGTGCGGATGAACCGTGCCCGGACCCGCCTGGTATGCAACCTCTCTCACGAACTGAAAACGCCACTGACATCGATCATGGGCTATGTTGACCTGTCGCTGACCTTCTATGAAAAGCTCTCGGAAGCAGAGTTTAAAGAGCATCTGCAATTGGTCAGGGAGGAGGGTGAGCGGCTGGAAAAACTGATCACAGGTATGTTGCGCCTGTTTTCCATCGAGTCGGAACGTGAGGTTTGGCGCTGGAAAGCTTTCGGAGTGCCCTGGCCGGTAGCTGATTCTTTCCAGTACTACAACAAGCAGATGGCGACGCGGGAGCTTGCAACCGAGATCGATATTGAGGAAGACCTGCCTGAGGTTTATGGTGACCAGGAAAAATTCAGCATGGCTTTCAACTGTCTTGTGGATAATGCTGTCAAGTTCAACCGCGACGGCGGACTGATTCGAGTGAAGGCTGAGTCGCGCATGTTCGAAGGTTTGCAGTATGTTTATCTGCAGATCTTTAACCAGGGGCAGACCGTGCCGCTGGAAGCACGCAGCACAATTTTTAATTCCTACACCCAGCTGGGTGATATCGACACAGAAAAGCCACACGGTGTTGGAATCGGACTTGCCTTGGTGAAAGTTGTCGTAGACCGGATGAAGGGGGATATCTTCCTTGAAGAGGTCAAGGGCGAAGGAACCAGTTTCGGTATGTTGCTTCCGACAGAAGAGACTTACAACCAGCTTAAAGGTTAATTGACATGAGTCATTTTGATATTCCTGCAGGTTTCAGGTTTGCAGGCTTAGCGAGTGGGATCAAAAAGTCGGGTAAGCTCGACTTGGCTTTGATTTGCTCCGACCAACCTGCCGCGACAGCTGGAGTTTTTACCCAGAACAAGGTCTATGCCGCACCGCTACAGGTGACCAAACCGCGGATTGCTGGTGGGGTTTGTCAGGCTGTTTTGATCAACAGTGGTAACGCAAATGCCTGTACTGGCGAAGCGGGATTGCAGGTTGCGCAGCAGACGTCTCAACTAGTGGCAAAACAGTTGAATATTGATGAAGAATTGGTCGCTTTGGCTTCAACCGGGGTCATCGGTGTGCAACTGCCGATTATTCCTTTTGAACAGAATATGGATAAGCTGGTCGATGCTCTGGCTGAGGATCGGGCCCTGGTGGTTGCTGAGGCGATTATGACCACTGATGCCTATTCCAAAGTTGCTTCTGCTCGTTTTAGCGATGGTGAAAAAGCCTACAATATTCTTGGTCTGGCCAAAGGGGCGGGGATGATTCACCCCAATATGGCAACCATGCTCGGTTTTGTTCTGACCGATGCGGCAATCGATGCACAATTTCTCGATTCTGCTTTGCGTCAGGCTGTAAAGAAGAGCTTCAACTCGATTACAGTCGATGGCGACACTTCAACAAACGATACCGTTTTACTGCTTGCAAATGGTGCTGCTGGTGGGAAGAAAATTGAACCGGGCAGCGAAGCTGCTCAGGCGTTTGTTCAGCACCTCGAGCGGGTTCTTCTTGACCTGGCCAAGATGATTGTCCGTGATGGTGAAGGGGCAACAAAGTTAGTTGAAATTAAAGTACAGGGCGCTGAGTCAGAAGATGCTGCACGTACTGCAGCCAAGTCTGTGGCGACATCCTCTTTGGTGAAAACAGCCTTTTTCGGTGAAGACGCCAACTGGGGACGGATTATTTCAGCCGTTGGTTATTCCGGAATCGATGTTGATCAGAACAAAATCGATATCTTTTTCAATCAGGTTGCTGTGACTAAGGATGGCTTGTCGACCGGTCCTGAACTCGAGGCGGAAGCGACTGAAGTTCTCAAACTTCCCGAATTCACCGTCACGGTCGAGCTGAACCAGGGGGATACCTGCTCCAGTTATTACACCTCGGACCTCGGTTACGAATATATAAAGATCAACGCAGATTACCGGACCTGATTCCAGCCGATGAACAGCCCTGCCGGATTTATTGATCATACGTTGCTGAAGCCTGATGCGACGGAGTCACAGTTCGCTGTTCTCTGTGAAGAGGCCGTTGAACACGATTTCGCTTCAGTCTGTGTGCCTCCCCTGTTTGTTCCTTTTGTCGCCAATCAACTTTACGGTTCCAGCGTTAAAGTCTGCACCGTCGTAGGCTTCCCCTGTGGCTATAACAGCTTGCGTCAAAAGGTTGCGGAAACGGCTGAGTTGGTGGCTGCCGGTGCCGATGAGATCGACATGGTGATTTCCCTCGGTAATCTGCTTGCTGGTCACAGCTCTCTGGTTGAAGAAGAAATTGCTCAGGTCGTGTTAGCCGCTGAACAGAACCCGGTAAAAGTGATTATCGAGTGTTGCTACCTTTGTCCTGATCTTATCCGCAATGCAACTCAGCTGGTTGTCAGTGCTGGTGCCGCCTATGTGAAAACATCGACTGGTTTCGGGCCTTCCGGGGCAAAAGTTGAGGATGTCGCCCTGATGTCCGAAGTTGCGAATGGAAGGGTCGGTGTGAAAGCTGCTGGCGGTATCCGAGATCTGAAAGTTTTACAGCAGATGACTGCCGCCGGCGCAACCCGAATAGGGACCAGTTCCGGTGTCGCGATCATGCAGGAATGGCAGAAGCAAACTTATGGCGCACGCTAATTCCTTTCAACGCGTTGTCCTGATCGTGCTAGACGGTGTCGGTATCGGTGCTTTGCCGGATGCCTCTGAGTACGGCGATCAGGACGCTGCGACCTTGCCTCATGTTGCCGCAGCAGTCGGAGGCTTACCGCTGAACAATCTGGCGAAACTCGGACTTGGTGAGTTGATTGACTTGCCGGATACAATTTCTCAGCCAAAATGCTGCTACTGGGGACGGATGGCAGAGCAAAGTGAGGGCAAGGATTCCGTCACCGGGCATTGGGAGCTGGCCGGGGTTATCCAAGATAAAGCTTTTGCGACTTTTCCGCATGGTTTCCCTGCAGAAATTATTGATCAGTTTGCCGCTGAAACCGGTCTTGCCCCGCTGGGGAACATTGCCGCCAGTGGTACAGATATCCTGCGGCAACTGGGCGAAGAGCATGTGCGTACTGGCCGTCCAATCGTTTATACGAGCAGTGATTCTGTCTTTCAGATCGCTGCCCATGAAGATGTCATTCCGCCCGAGCAGCTTTATGGAATCTGCCGTATTGCAGAGAAAATCCTGTTGCCATTTAATGTTTGCCGCGTGATCGCGCGGCCGTTTAGCGGAACCTCTGCGGATAATTTCAAAAGAACCTCCGGCCGTCATGATTTTCCGCAGAAGCCTTCTGCTCCGACTCTGTTGCAGAAAATGAAAAAAAACGGGTTTGCAACTTATGGTGTCGGGAAAATCAATGATCTCTTTGCTGGAGAGGGGCTGAGCAAGGTTCTGCCAAGTAAGAACAATGCCGAGGGAATGGCAAAAACTTTACAGGCTTTAGCGCAAATAAAGTATGGTCTGGTCATGACCAATCTGGTCGATTTTGATATGCTGTATGGGCATCGTTTGGACTATCAGGGGTTTGCTTCGGCTCTGCTCGATTTTGACCGCTGGTTACCCGAACTTCAGCAGAACTTTGGAGATCAGGATCTGTTGTTGATTACCGCCGATCATGGCTGCGACCCAACAACTCCGGGAACCGATCATACGCGTGAATATGTTCCACTGTTGGCGTGGTCGCCCTCTCTGCGGGAACAGGGGAGTCTTGGTGAACGGAGTTCTTTTGCTGATGTTGGTGCGACGATTGCGGAAAATTTCGCTATCGATTTCTCCACTGGTCATAGTTTTCTGGCTGATCTAGTCTGAAAATAGATAATTTTTCTTCCCCCGATGGAGGGTATGATGTTGAAAGGTTTCCTTGGCGCTGTTGTTACTTGCTTGCTGTTTGCTTTGCCTGCAACGGCAGAGCTTCTGGTCGCGGATGCAGTTATTACGACGGCTATCGAAAAGCAGATGCCGGTTGATAACATTAAAAGTTATCCGGCAGATTACGGTAAGCTGTTTTGCTTTACCAGAGTTACAGGCGCTGAAGCGGCAACCAGTGTAACCCATGTCTGGTACTATCAGGATAATGAGATGGCACGGGTGACTTTGCCAATCGGTTCAGCTGACTGGCGAACCTATTCATCCAAGAGGTTTTTGCCGCAATGGTCTGGACAATGGAAAGTTGTTGTCGTTGATGAGGAAGGGCAACAATTGATAGAAGTACCATTCGTGCTGGAATAGTTGAGTTTTCAATAATAAAAAGGCGACCTGTTTAAGGTCGCCTTTTTCGTGTTTAATATATAAGCTTTGCCCGCTACTTTTTCTTTTTTGCGGCGCGTGCTTTTGCCAGATTGTCGGCTAGGCCACGATCTACAGCCATCTGGCGACGGCTTTCGGAATAGTTTTTCGCGGCAAGCGATTGGCTACGCGGAATGTCAAATTGCTTGCGATATTCATTGGCAGTCATGTCGTGTGAAGTTTTCAGGTGGCGGGAAAGAGTTTTAAAGCCTTTACCGCATATCATGCAGTAAATTTTATCTTTGCCGAATGCTTTTTTGCGGGATACTGCGGGGGCTTCTTCAGTAGCTTCTGCCTCTGCAGCTTCAACCGCTTCACCTTTTTCCAGCGCAGACAGGGCGGCATGAACTTCGTTCAGTTCGGCAATCAATTCATCTTTTGACATGGGGGTGGTGGAAGCGTGTGCAGCAATAATTTCAGCTGCCATTTCCATGATGTTAGCCATTACTTTCTCCTTTTGGGGAACTTGATGATGTAAACAGTTTAACGATTACTCCCCCTCATGATTGTAAAGAGGGATATTTTTAGACTGGCCACAAAGTAAAATCAAGAATAAATTGAATAAAAGATTCAAGTTTAGATAAAAATAGCAGATATATTTTATTTTTCTACTTCATGCTTCGAAATATTCATTGATTAGTATGTAAATTGTTGAGCGGACAAAATATGGATATCAGGAAAACGATTGAACAACGCGAAGAAAAAACTCTTTCACCGCATGCCTGTTTAAGCAAAAACTCTAAGGGAAGGCAACGGGAAAGCAAATCATGCTCAATACGTACTGTTTTTCAGCATGATCGTGATCGCATTTTGCACAGCAAGTCATTTCGACGTTTGAAGTACAAAACGCAAGTTTTTCTTTCGCCTGAAGGAGACCATTATCGAACCCGATTAACTCACACCCTGGAAGTTTCCCAGGTTGCCAGGACTATCGCTCGAGCATTGTGTCTGAATGAAGATCTGACTGAAGCTATTGCGCTGGGTCACGATCTTGGTCACACGCCTTTCGGTCACGCAGGCGAACGGGTGTTGCATGAATTAGTGCCGGGGGGCTTTCATCACGTTCGACAGAGCCTGCGCGTTGTAGATATTCTTGAGAAGGATGGAGAGGGGCTTAACCTGACATATGAAGTGCGCGATGGTATTTTGAAGCACTCCAAGGGGCAGGGGGGGCTGCTGACACCGGATCCTGATTCGGCCGCGGTGACGCTGGAAGGGCAGGTTGTCCGTTTGGCTGATATTATTGCTTATGTCAGTCATGATCTTGATGACGCCATTCGTGGCGGAGTGATCGCTGAGGACGACGTACCAAAAGAAATATCTCAGGTTGTCGGTTTGAAGCATTCCCGACGGATCGATTGCATGGTGCGAGATTTGATCAGTGCAAGCTTGCAGCGGGAAACCTCAATCGGCCTGTCCGATGAGATGGATGAAGCTATCAGGGCGCTACGCAGCTGGCTCTACGATCATGTTTACCGTATCGACAGGGTTCATCAGGATTTCGTCCGGGCTTCTCATCTGCTGCGTGAGCTTTTTCTCTACTTTATTGATAATGAAGAGACTTTTCTATTGCATGGTGGGCGCAGATTGAAAGGTGACAGCCTGGAAATTTCAGTTGCCGATTTTATTGCCGGCATGACTGATCGTTTCGCCTTGTCACTCTATGATAAGCTCTTTTTACCGCATCCGTGGCGGGTCCTTTGATGCGTGGTAACTTATTGAATTTGCCTAGGGAAGAGCTTGACAGTCACTATGCCCTATGCTAGCGTTAAAAGCGCTTTATGTGGAAAACTCAACGAGATTTGCTTGCTTAGAGGTTTCATGCCCCAATCGGTTGCCAGGAAACTGATTTTTCGTGTTGGAGAAACGGGCTTCCTGCTTGATTTAGACCGGTTGGTGGAGATTTGCGAACAGGTTGCAGAAAAAATTGACGGAAATTATGTAGATGCCGAATTGGGAATCATAGGCGCCCTTTCTTTTCGTCAGACGCAGATTCCAGTGATCGACCCAGCAATAACCCTGGGAATTGAAACTTCCTGCCCTTTGGTTGATAAGCGCGCATTGGTTTTGAAGGGGAGCGAGGGAAACTGGGCTTTGCTGGTTGATTGTGTCGAAGAAATTGTATCGATAGACAAGCTTGACTCGTGTGACATTCCCCCCTTGTTGAAGCCTGCCATCGCAGCAGCGTATTCGCAAATGAGCTTGTTTGCAGGGGAGCCGATGGTACATTTTGAGCTGGATAGGTTTTACGCTTTCGGAGCGCCTTCCTGATGGAACGCCTCGGGTTATTTGTTTTCAGCGGCAGTTTTTATGCTGTGCCTTTGATAACGCTACGCAAAATTGTTCATCAGCAAAATGGATATCTTTTACCAAAGCTTCCGTTGGCTGTCAGTGAAGTTCTGGTAGAAAACAAGCAGTTGATCCCCCTGGTTGCGTTGCCGGGTCAGGACTTGGGTCGGATTTCGGAAAACAGAGGGGCGGAATACAAGGTGTTGGTAGAATCCGAGGCTGGGACGATCGCTTTGCCCGCTGACGAGACTTGCGGAATCATTGCTGCACATAAAGGCGAACTCTTGCCTGCGGAAGAAGGTGAAAGCGCCGGAATTAAGGGTCGTTTCAACTATCAATCAACCGATTATCACATACTGGATATCGACTTTTTAGCTCTGAGGATGACTCAGGTAACAGATAAAGTAGCCTGATATCGATGGTGCGGGAGGCATCAATGACAAAAAAGATTTTGCTGGCTGATGACAGTATTACTATTCAGAAAGTCATCGGGATTATCTTTGCTACCGAAGATTATCAACTCATCACTTGTGATGACGGTGACGAGGCTTTTTCCAAAGCACTCGAAGAATATCCCGATCTGGTCATAGCCGATGTCTCCATGCCGGGAAAAGATGGTTTCGAACTCTGCGAAGCGATAAAGTCGCAAGGAGGCCTGTCAAATACGTCCGTTATGCTGATGCCAGGAACTTTCGAGCATTTTGATGAAAGCCGGGCCGAAGCAGTTGGCGCTGATGGCTGGTTAAGTAAGCCTTTTGAGTCCCAGGCTCTACTCGATAAAGTTGCCCAGCTGATCGATGCGGAACCGATCCGTTTAGATTCTGCGGCAGCAGCCCCTGTCCCTGAAACTGAGCCAGTAGAAGAGTTGGCAGAGGAAGAAGTCGTCGACGATTTCTCGGCGGAAGAAACTCCTCTTGAGATGGAAGATGTGGCTGAAGAGGCTCCGGCCGGGGATGATTCTGCTGACGATATTTGGGATGCCGTCTCTTTTGAAGAGGAAGACCTGCAGCAAAGTGAAGAGTCGGTCGATCTCGTCGCCGAGGGCGTGGCGGAACCGGCCGAAGAGGAGCCGCTCAGTTTTGCTGGTGAAGAAGAACCGCTTGAGTTGACCGAGGAAGTCGAAGAGCTGGAGGAAGAGGTTCTTGAAGAGTTGGAGGACGAAACTCTTGAGGAACCGGAAGAGATTCTTGAATTGACCGATGTTGAGGAAGAAGTACCTCTCGGGCTGACCGAAGAAGAGGTCGTTGAAGAAGAGGCCGTTTCTTTCGGTGAAGATCCGGTAGCGGAATTTGCTTCCCCGGTTGAAGAAAATGTCGAGACTTTGCCAGAAGTTGAGCCTTTGGACGAAGAGGGCGCCGAAGACGAGGAGGAAATCCTCGATCTGGCAGAAGGCGACATTCTGGAAGAAGAACCTGTCGGGGATGAGATTGTCGAACTGGTTGATGAGGTTGTCGAAGAACCTTCTGTAGAAGAAGACTTGGCCGAGTTTGAGCCAGAGGATATTGGTGAGTTTGCCGAAGAAGCGCCTGCCGAGTTTGAGCCGGAAGATATCGGCGAGTTTGTGGAAGAAGAGCCTGCAGTTGAAGAAACTGTCGAGCTGGCGCCTGAGACAGAAGATGATTCGCTAGTTGAGCCTGTGGCCTTTGCTGCCGGCGCGGCAGCGGTAGCGGCCGTTGCTGCAAGCGGATCTGACGAAGCTGCCCCTGAGGCAGGGGTTTCTGTCGAACAGGTAGAGCAGCAGCTTCGCGAGCTGTCCGAGGATGAGCTGAAAGAGGTTGTTGCCAAGGTTGCCGGACCGACCATCGAGAAGCTGGCGAACGAAATGCTCGAAAAGATTGTCTGGGAGGTTGTGCCCGACCTGGCCGAGTCGATGATTCGCGAAGAAATTCGTAAAATTCGTCAAGGCGCAAGCGAATAAAATAAAGCTGCAATAACGGTGCTTTTCCTACGGGGGGAGGCAGGGAAGTCTTGACTTCCTCGCCTCCCCCCTTTATTGTCCCCCCGGTACAGTCCCCATCATATAGCACCTGTAAATATAAGGAACATCGACGATGAAAACTGAACTGCCCAAAGGTTACGAACCGGCTCAGGTTGAACAGAAATGGTTTGATGTCTGGGAACAGCGGGGAGATTTCCATGCTGATGAGAAATCGGAAAAGCCGCATTACTCTATCGTTATCCCGCCACCGAATGTAACCGGCGTTTTGCATATGGGCCACGCGCTCAACAATACCCTTCAGGATATCCTCTGCCGCTGGAAGCGGATGACTGGTCATGAAGTTCTCTGGATGCCGGGAACTGACCATGCAGGAATCGCAACCCAGAACGTCGTTGAGAAACAGCTCGCTGCAGAAAACAAAGATCGCCATGACTTGGGCCGGGACAAATTTGTCGAGCGTGTCTGGCAGTGGCGTGAAGAATCGGGTGGGCAGATTATCAATCAGCTCAAACGCCTCGGTGCCTCCTGTGATTGGCAACGTGAGCGTTTCACCATGGATGAAGGCCTGTCAAAGGCCGTGCGTGAAGTTTTTGTCCGCCTTTACCAAGATGGCCTGATTTACCGCGATAACCGCCTGATCAACTGGTGTCCGCGTTGCCACACTGCGCTCTCAGACCTTGAGGTTGAGCATGATGATAAAAAGGGTAACCTCTGGCATTTGAAATATCCGGTGAAGGGGAGCGATCAATACCTGATTGTCGCAACGACCCGTCCGGAAACTATGCTGGGCGATACGGCTGTCGCTGTTAATCCGGAGGATGAGCGTTATAAAGGGCTGATCGGCAAGACAGTGCTGCTACCGCTGGTTGACCGTGAAATTCCGATTATCGCTGACGATTATGTCGATATGGAGTTTGGCTCCGGCGCGGTAAAGATCACCCCGGCCCACGATTTCAATGACTTTGAAATGGGCAAACGGCATGACCTCGAATTTATCAATATTTTCGATGAATCGGGCAATGTCAACGAGAACGGTGGACCGTACAACGGGCAGGAGCGCTATGAAGCGCGCAAGAATGTTGTTGCCGATCTCGAAGCCAAAGGGCTGCTGGAAAAAATCGACGACTACGCTAATGCGGTTGGTGAGTGTTACCGTTGTAAAACCATCATCGAACCTTATATGAGCAAGCAGTGGTACGTTGCTGTCGGCCCACTTGCAAAAGAGGCGATCAAGGCGGTTGAGGGTGGTGACACCAAAATTGTACCGGCGCAGTGGGAGAAAACCTACTACGAGTGGATGTACAACATTCAGGACTGGTGCATCAGTCGCCAGATCTGGTGGGGGCACCGTATCCCGGCCTGGTATTGCGACGACTGCGGTGAGATTACTGTTGCCATGGAAGATGCGACCAGTTGCGCAAAGTGCGGTAGCGCGAATATCCGGCAAGAAACAGATGTTCTCGATACCTGGTTTTCTTCCGCCCTCTGGCCGTTTTCGACCATGGGTTGGCCGGAACAGACCGATGCTCTGAAGAAGTTCTACCCAACCAGCTGCCTGGTTACCGGTTTCGACATCCTCTTCTTCTGGGTCGCCCGCATGATGATGATGGGCCTCAAATTCATGGATAATGTCCCGTTCAAAGAGGTCTATATCCATGCCCTGGTGCGTGATGCTCATGGGCAGAAAATGAGTAAGTCGAAGGGCAACGTCATTGACCCGTTGACGATTGTTGATGAATACGGTGCTGATGCTTTCCGTTTTACTCTCTGCGCATTCGCAGCCATGGGCCGCGATATCAAGCTGTCGACCGAGCGGATTGGTGGCTATCGCAACTTCGTCAACAAACTCTGGAACGCTAGCCGTTTTGCCCTGATGAACCTGGAAGGTTTCGATCCGTCGTCTACGAAGCTGGAAGATTTTGAGCTGTCGCAGGCTGACCAGTGGATTCTCGACCGTTTTGCTAAGACTGCGGAAGAAGCGAACACAGCGCTTGAGGATTACAAGTTCAATGATGTCGCTGGCGCGCTCTATTCATTCACCTGGCATGAGTTCTGTGACTGGTATGTTGAGCTGAGTAAGGAAGATCTGTACGGCGATGACTCGCAGGCGAAGCAGCGTGCCCAGACTGTTCTCTATACAGTGCTCGAAGGCCTGTTGCGATTGTTACATCCAATACTGCCGTTCGTCACTGAAGAAATCTGGCAGGCGCTGCCGGGAGAGCGGCCGGCAATCTCGATTATGCAGGCTGATTATCCGACCGGTGGATTCTGTTCTGTTGATTCTGCTGCTGTCGAGCGGATGGAATTGCTGATGGATGTTATTCGCGCGATTCGCAACATCCGTGGTGAGTTGGATGTTCCGCCGGGTAAAAAGATTGCCGTTGATCTTGATTGTAAATCGACTGCTTCGGTCAGCGCAATTGAAGCAGGTCAGGCCTATATAAAATCGCTGGCACGTGTTGAAACACTGCAGATTGCGGTTGGCCTTGAGCATCCGAAACAGGCATCGACTCAGGTTGCCGGAGATGTTGAGGTTTTGATCCCTCTGGCCGGGCTGATTAATGTTGAAGAGGAGGAGTCGCGTCTCAACAAGGAAATTGCCAAGGTGCAGAAGGATGTCGACTTTTTTACGAAAAAGCTCTCTAACGAAAAATTTGTCGCCAACGCTCCACCACAGGTGCTGGAAAAAGACCGTGGAAAGTTGCAGGCTGCGGAAGAAAAGCTGACAATTTTGCAGCAGAGTCTTGAGAAAATCAGCAGTCTTAAATAGTTGACAAAAAAGCCCGGAAAGGCAATGACCTTTCCGGGCTTTTTTATGTGTAACCTTAGAATATTCCTACCATAACGATCTTTAGAACGATGTATGATTAGAATTCCCATAAGTTGGGCTTTTTTTGTTTAAATTTCCGATAATGTTTAGTATACAGTATACGATTTGATATACTCAAACCGTTAAGGTTTAGTTGATTCTATTTAACCGCTTTTCGAATGAGTTCGAAGCACGATTCCAGGAAAAGGAGGTCATGCAGAGCTGGCGGACGTCCGCCAGGGAGAGAGATGGCTCAGTTACAAATCAAAAAACCGGGATTGAGCCCCCGGGACGTTCTGGTGATTGAGTCAGGGATAAGCCCCTGACGAATATCAATTCACATTCTTCGAGGGATAGACACTATGCATTTGTTTACAAGCACTGTGGGAAGAAAGATTCTGATGGCGGTCACCGGCTTGCTGCTGGTCGGCTTCATCACGATCCATCTGATCGGAAACCTGACGATTTTCGCAGGTAACGAGGCAATCAATATCTATGCCGCTGGGTTGCACAGCATGCCGCCGGTTGTCTGGATTTTCCGTCTGGTTATTCTGGTGTTGTTCGCAATTCACATCACCTTTGGTATCCAGCTGACTGTGGAGAACAGCGCAGCGACTCCTGAGCAATATGCCATTCAGGTGACGCAGAAAACCACCTTTGCTGCGAAATCCATGATCTACACCGGTTTGATCATTCTGGCTTTCATTTTGTACCACCTCCTGCATTTCACCATGCATGTTGTACACACTGATGCCATCGAGCCTTACAACCAACTTGTTAACGGCCGTCACAACGTGTTCGGCATGGTTGGCACCAGTTTCCAAAGCGCATTTATCACTATTGCGTATGCAATCGCTATAATCGCTTTGGCGTTCCACCTGACACATGGCCTCCAGAGCTTTATTCAGACCCTTGGTTGGAGTAATGGCCCGAGCCAAGACAAGGTTTCGGCTATCGGCAAATTGGTTGCTATTGCGTATGGTGTACTTTATGTTGCCATTCCGCTGGCTTTCCTCTTCCATATTCTAAAGGTTTAGGGGGTTTATTGTGATTCTCGACGGAAAAGCACCCACAGGTCCAATTGAAAAAACTTGGGATAAGCACCGCTTTGACATGAAGCTGGTCAATCCTGCAAATAAGCGTAAATTCAAAATTCTGGTGGTTGGTACCGGTCTTGCCGGCGGCGCCGGTGCGGCATCATTGGGCGAGCTCGGCTACAACGTCGAAGCCTTCTGCTATCAGGATAGCCCACGTCGTGCCCACTCTATCGCTGCTCAGGGTGGTATCAACGCTGCCAAAGCGTATCCAAACGATGGTGACTCCATTTATCGCCTGTTCTATGACACTGTTAAAGGCGGCGATTTTCGCGCCCGTGAAGCTGACGTTTATCGTCTGGCTCAGGTGTCGAACAACATTATCGACCAGTGTGTCGCTCAGGGCGTTCCTTTCGCACGCGACTATGCCGGTTACCTTGATAACCGCTCCTTCGGTGGTGCCCAGGTTTCCCGTACTTTCTACGCCCGTGGCCAAACCGGTCAGCAGTTGCTGCTTGGCGCTTACTCGGCTCTTTCCCGTCAGGTGAAAGCCGGTACTGTCAAGATGCACCCGCGTACAGAAATGCTTGATCTGGTTGTCGTTGACGGCGTTGCCAAAGGTATCACTGTTCGTAACCTGATCACCGGTAAGATCGAGTCTCACTGGGGCGATGCTGTTGTCCTGGCAACTGGTGGTTTCGTTAACGTTTTCTACCTGTCAACCAACGCAATGGGTTGTAGTGTTACGGCAATCTGGAAAGCCGCTAAGAAGGGCGCCTATATGGCGAACCCTTGTTACACCCAGATTCACCCGACCTGTATCCCACAGCACGGCGACAAGCAGTCGAAACTGACTCTGATGTCCGAATCCCTGCGGAATGATGGTCGCTGCTGGGTCCCCAAGAAGGTAGAAGACTGCGAAAAGAACCCGAATGACATTCCGGTGGACGATCGCGACTACTACCTCGAGCGTAAGTATCCTTCTTTCGGTAACTTGGCTCCGCGTGATATCGCATCTCGTGCTGCAAAAGAGCAGTGTGATGATGATCGTGGTGTTGGACCCGGCAAGCGCGGTGTTTACCTCGATTTCAAAACAGCTATCGATCGTGTTGGTCAGCCGATGATTGCCCAGCGCTACGGTAACCTGTTTGAAATGTACGAAAAGATAACCGATGAGAATGGTTACGAGCGCCCGATGCGTATCTACCCGGCACCGCACTACTCCATGGGTGGCCTCTGGGTTGACTACGAGTGCCAGAGCAACATTCCTGGTCTGTTTGTTCTCGGTGAGGCGAACTTCTCGGTTCACGGCGCTAACCGCCTCGGTGCTTCTGCATTGATGCAGGGCCTGGCTGATGGTTACTTCGTTATTCCTTACACCATCGCACCGTATCTGGCGAGCTTGACTCCGGGCACCGTTAAAGAAGATCACCCAGCCTTCAAAGAGTCGGCTGAGCAGGTCGAAGCCCAGATCAACAAGCTGCTGAACATCAACGGCAAGAAGACTGTCAGCGAGCTGCACCGTGAACTCGGTTCGGTTATGTGGGAAGACGTTGGTATGGCACGTAGTGACGCCAGCCTCAAGCATGCGCTGAAGCGGATTCCGGAAATTCGTGACGAATTCTGGAACAACGTCAACGTTACTGGCGAAGCAGGTGAGCTCAACCAGCAGCTCGAAAATGCCGGTCGTTTGGCCGACTTCCTCGAGTTCGCTGAAGTGATGGCCAAGGATGCCCTGCATCGTGAAGAGTCCTGTGGCGGCCACTTCCGCACTGAGCATCAGACTGACGATGGCGAAGCGATGCGTGACGACGAGAACTTCTGTTACGTCGGTGCGTGGGAATTCAAGGGCGTAGACAAAGAGCCTGAGTTGCACAAAGAGCCCCTGAAATTCGAAAACGTCAAACTTGCCGTGAGGAGTTACAAATAATGAACTTGACATTGCATGTATGGCGCCAGAAGGGGCCACAGGTAAAAGGTAAGCTTGAAACATATCAAGCTAAAAACATCAGCGAGGATCAATCTTTCCTTGAGATGCTCGATGATGTTAACGAAGATCTGATCAAAGCCGGTAAGGATCCGATTGCATTTGACCATGACTGCCGTGAAGGTATCTGTGGTATGTGCTCTCAGGTGATCAATGGCAAGGCACATGGTGGTGACGAGAGAACGACCGTTTGCCAGCTGCATATGCGTCGTTTCAACGACGGCGACGACATTGTTATCGAGCCTTGGCGTGCAAAAGCTTTCCCGGTCCAGAAGGACCTGATCGTTGACCGTGCAGCTCTGGATGTGATCATGCAGGCTGGTGGTTACACCTCCTGTCACACTGGTGGTGTTGCTGACGGTAATGCACTGCTGATTCCGAAGCCGACTGCCGACTATGCCATGGACGCTGCTGAGTGTATCGGTTGTGGCGCTTGCGTCGCTTCCTGCCCGAACAGCTCGGCAATGCTTTTCACCAGCGCCAAGGTTGCTCAGCTGGCCGCTTTGCCTCAGGGTAAAGCCGAAGCAAAAGATCGCGTCAGAAACATGACTCAGGCTCTGCTTGACGAGGGTTTCGGTAACTGCACCAACCACTATGAGTGTCAGGACGCCTGTCCGAAAGGTATCAGTGTTAAGTTTATTGCTAAACTGAACCGCGAATACCTCAAGACTGTCGCTAAGTAAGTCTTTTATTCGATTAATAGAATTAGTTTTTTTGTGCTATATGGGCGAATCTTTGGATTCGCCCATATTTTTGTTCAGGTGGGGAGGTTTTGTGCATAGAGATAGGGCAAATCACTTCTTGATCAGCAAGACTGTACTGAACTCTTCCATCATTTTGTTTTTTATCAGTTTACAACCAAGTCTTTGATATTTTTGTCGAACATCAAAATTGTATTCCCACAGAATGCCGGACAGCAGAATTTTTGTACCCGGTTTCGCTTTGGAAATTAAATTGTCAGCGACATCAAGCAGGATATCTCCGTAAATATTTGCCAAAATCAAATCGAACCCATCCTCGCCCAGTTTGTCCAGAGTTCCGCAGACATGTGTAACCCTCTTATTGACACCATTCCGTTCGCAGTTTCGCTCGCAGCTGCGAACGGCGTAGGCCTCAATATCGACGCACCACGCATGCTGTGCCCCTAAAAGAAGTGCCGCAATCGAGAGGATGCCAGTTCCGCTGCCGAGATCAAGAACTTTTTCATTTCCTTGCAGATTCATTTGTTCCAGAAATTCCAGGCAGCTTCGGGTGGTTTCATGCTCGCCGGAGCCGAATGCGCCGCGCTCCATTGTCAGGTGGATAAAGTCTCCTTCCGGAGGAGTGATATCCGGTGGGAGAATGCAGAAACGAGTGCCGAGGACAAAAGGTTGATAATCTTCCTTCACAAGAATCTCCGTGATTACATTGCAATTGTCTGCAGAATCAAAAGGATAATGGTGTAACTGACTGCAGAACTGAGGGTCGACAGCATGACGATAGAACCAGCCAGTTCTGCGTCACCTTTCATTTGTGCCGCCATAATGTAGGTCGCGGTCGCAGCGGGTGTGCCAGCCATGAGAATGCCGACCCCAAAATCAGTCCCCGTAACATTCAAAAAGCTGAGCAGTAAAGCAGCAACGAGTGGCAGCAGCGCCAACTTGACTATCGTTGCCAGCCCGGCGACTCTTAGATCGCCTTTTAAACGCTCCATGGAAAAAGCGCCACCAATTGCCAGCAAAGCCAGCGGCAGAGTGAGTCCGGTCGTGATATTCAGGGCCCGGTCAATAACGATCGGTACGGGCAGGTGCCAATAGCTCCAGATAACACCGAGAAAAGATGCAATGATCAGTGGGTTGAGTGCTATCTGGGTGAGCCAGTTCGGTTGTTTTTCAGCTGTGCTTCCGCGGTGGGGAAGCAATAACGCCAAAATGGCAAAAAAATTCAGAACAGGGACAAGAAAACCCATCAAAATGCCGGCACGAGTTAGTCCATCGTCGCCGTAAGCGTTCATGCAGATTGCCAGGCCAACATAAGCCAGGTTGCCACGAAAAGCGCCTTGGCAGAAACTTCCACGAACAGCTGGGAGGTAGTGCCGCAACCCGCTGTAGCTGTAGGTTAGAAGAAAGCCGATTGCAATGACCAGCGAAGAACCGATGACCAACTCTGCATTGAAGTAGCTGGCAAAGTCCGCTTTGCCAATTTTATGAAACAGCAATAGCGGCAAAAAGACGACATATACCAGTTTGTTGGTCTGTTGTACGAAATGATTATCGAACAGGCTCAACTGGAACAGGAGCTGTCCGAGTCCGATGACCAGAAAAACTGGCAAGACAATGATAAGAGTGTCGATAAACAGCGTCATGCAACCTCCGGAACGGGGGCAGCATAGCCTAGATTAAAGTGACTGTCTATTGGCATCAAGGATTGTTGTTGCCGGCTTGTCTGGACAATGGAAACAGGAGTTGTGTAGACTCCTTGCTTGGGTCGTACGTGGCTTCAATAAATAATACAAACTAGCATTCTGGTAGGAGAGTTCTTCCCATGTTCGTCCGTTGTTTTCTTGTTCTGATTTTGCTGCTGTTGCCACTATTTAGTGCCAATGCAGCTGAACGACGCACCCCTGTGGTCGAAGCTATTGCAAAAGCGCGCGATGCTGTTGTCAACATCCGTACCGAAGAGATTGTTCAAAGGCGCAGCACTCCATTTTTCGGTTTTGGAGATTCGATCTTCGAGCAGTTCTTCAACGATATGTTGCCGCCGCGCAGCTACAAGACCCAGTCACTCGGTTCCGGTGTGATTATTTCTGCCGACGGGCATATTCTCACTAACGCTCACGTGGTTGAAAAGGCATCAAAGATTTTCGTCGCTCTGCCGGAAAGAAACAAAGAGCTGGAAGCCAGGTTGATCGGAATCGATGGGCGCATCGATCTGGCGGTTTTGAAAATTGAAGAGAAGGGGACCTATCCTTTTTTGCAGCCTGCTCGCTCCGATGATCTGATGCTTGGAGAATCGGTTATTGCCATCGGTAACCCTTTGGGGCTTGGCCACTCAATTACGACCGGCATCATCAGCTCAACCAAAAGACAAATTCAGATCGCCGATGGTTTTTCTTCGGTTTTTATTCAGACCGATGCTCTGATCAATCCCGGCAACTCGGGTGGGCCTTTAATCAACATCAACGGAGAACTGGTCGGTATCAACACTGCAATCGCACGCCAGGCTCAGGGAATCGGTTTTTCCATCCCGATCGATACCGCTAAACGGGTCCTTAACGATCTGATCGATTATGGCAAGGTGCGTCACGTCTTTCTGGGCATCATTCCGGTTGAAGTCAGCAGCTCTTTTACGCGTTCGCGCGGTGACGGTGGGGTGCTGATCGAAGAGTTGCTGGAAGACTCTCCCGCTGAAAAAGCTGGCTTCCAGATTGCCGACGTGGTGCTGGCGATTGATGGTGTCCCGATTGCGTCGATTGATGAATACTATTCGCTCCTGCAGACGTACACTCCTGATGACACGCTTGATATAACTCTCCTGCGTGGGTTGAAAGAGCAGCAGAAAAAGGTACGATTAACCTCCTTGCCGAAAGGATATGAATTATCATATACTCGGCGCACTTTTGGTTTTACGTTGAAGCAAGGCCGCCGTGGTGTTTTGATCGACGAGGTTGTCGATGACTCGCCAGCAGATAAAATCGGTCTGCAGCGTGGAGACGGAATCGCCAAAGTGGCTGGCATCGAAATCGAAAAGTTGACCGATTTCGAAACTGTTATCGGAGAAAAAATCGGTCGCTTGCCACTCTCTTTCCTGGTTGTACGCAACAATCGGGGCTATCTGATCGAACTGCCGTAAATAAAGGATTTAACTGATGCGGATAAAAACACTGACGACCTTGGTTCTGGTGCTGCTGGCAACTCTGCTTCTTTCTGCCTGTGGCGATCAGCAAACACAGGACCAACCTCAAGTGGCTGCAAATTTGGGTAAAGGAAGCCCGGCACCCAACTTTACTCTACTCGATATGCAGGGCAATAATGTTTCACTGGCGGACCTGAAAGGGAAAGTGGTTATTCTCAATTTCTGGGCAACCTGGTGCCCTCCCTGCCGGGAAGAGATGCCTTCGATGGAGATGCTGCATCGCAAATTCAAAGATCAAGGACTGGTGATGCTTGCAGTCAACGTTGAAAAGGATGGTAAATCGCTGGTCGATGCGTTTCTCAAGCGTACCCCCTACAGTTTCCCGATCCTGCTTGATGTCGATGCTGAAGTACAAAACATGTATAAAGTATTCCGTTTCCCGGAAACCTACATCATTGATCGTAACGGCAACATTGTCGAAAAGGTGATCGGTGCCATCGACTGGACTTCACCGAAGGCTGTACAGTTGATCAACTTCCTGCTGAACGGTTAACAAGGAGTCTTTTTTCATGGGCGCTTCCGGTGCTGATGTCACCATCTGGATCGCATTTACTGCGGGTCTTCTTTCTTATTTTTCACCCTGCGTTTTGCCATTGATTCCGTCGTACCTGACTTATATCTCTGGCTTATCCTTTGGTGAGCTGAACGATACGCACGCTGGGGGCAAGGTGCGGATGACGGTTATTCTGCATTCCCTTGCCTTTATCGCCGGGTTTTCAGCAATATTTATCGCGTTAGGTGCGTTGGCCGGGCTGGCATCTTCGACCTTTCAGGCCAACATGCGGGAAGGCCTGGGAATCATCCAGAAGGTCGGGGGCGTGTTGATATTCCTCTTTGGTATCCACTTAAGCAGCCTGTTTCCTTTCGGCATGCTGTTGGGGGAAAAGCGGATTCAGTTGCGCAATAAGCCAACGGGCTTTGTCGGTACCTTTTTCGTCGGCATCGCTTTTGCCGCTGGCTGGACCCCCTGTATCGGCCCGATCCTCGGGGCTATACTGGCTATTGCTGCCAGCAGCACAGGTGGAGCAGGCAAAGGTATTTTGCTGCTTTCGGCGTATTCGTTGGGGCTGGGGATTCCCTTCCTGATATCCGGTATTTTGTTTCACAGCTTTCTCGGTTTCTTTAATCGTTTCAAAAAGCATATTCGGGTTGTCGAGATCTGCACTGGAGTGCTGCTGATGGTTGCGGGTGTATTGCTTTTCTTTGATATGTTTACCCGTATCGCTGGTTATCTCTACACCATCTTTCCGCCAGCCTGAAAAGTTACTAAAACCGTTGTGATTTCAAGGCGTCCGCAGGGACGCCTTATTTTGTTGCGCGCCGATTTTGCTTGACCTTTTCGCCTTATTTTTCTAGTTTCTGAAAATCGTTTTCAATTTCTTGCTATGCAGAGGATAGAGCGATGGATCAGGTTAAACTGTTCAACGAGTACCTCAATCAACAGGGGCTGAAGAACACCAGCCAGCGGATGGTGATTCTGGAGGCATTTCTGGCGTCTGACTCCCATCTCTCGACCGAAGAACTGTATTTGCAGCTGCGGGCGGACCACCCCAAAATCGGCTACGCGACAGTACATCGCACCCTGAAACTGTTTGCAGAATGCGGCATTGCTGCCGAGCGCAATTTTGGTGATGGCCAGACCCGTTTCGAGCCTGTTCATGGCGAGGAGCATCATGATCATCTTATCTGTACCAAGTGCGGACTGATCATCGAGTTCGAAGAGCCGCAGATCGAAAAACTGCAGGAGTCGGTTGCAGCAGCCCATCACTTCACCATCAAGAACCATCGCCTGGAACTTTACGGTCTTTGTGCAGCCTGTGCTGCGGACGGCCAGTGATTATCAAACTTTAGCTTTTCGAGAGTCCGCAGAAATTATGGCAGAGCAGCAACAGCCGTTACCGAAAGTTGTTTTGGTCGGTAACCCCAATGTCGGTAAAAGCGTCCTGTTTAATGTTTTGACCGGCGCCTACACTACCGTTTCCAACTACCCCGGGACATCGGTCGAAGTTTCGCGCGGGCAGTGCGAAATCGCCGGAACTGATTACGAAATCCTCGACACCCCCGGTATGTATTCAATCATGCCGATTACAGAAGAGGAGAGGGTGGCGCGGCAGATCCTGCTGCAAGAAACTCCTCACGCTGTTTTGCATGTGATCGATGCCCGCAATATCGAGCGGATGCTGCCGATGACACTGCAATTGATTGAAGCCGGTCTGCCGATCATTCTGGTGGTCAACATCCTCGATGAAGCGAAGCGACTCGGTATGGAGATCGATCTGCAGAAACTGCAGAAGAACCTTGGTGTTCCGGTCATCGGTACAGTTATGAAGCGCCGTCAGGGGTTGCCAGAGCTACAACAGGCGATCAGCGAATACGCATCTGTGCCACACAAAACATTCACTTATGGCAGCGATCTGGAGCGCGACGTCACGCGTTTGGCTACAGTTATCAAAGGGGACTACCGGTTCAGCAAGCGTGCGACCAGCCTTTTGCTGATGCAGAAGGATGAAGATGTCGAACAGCTGATTGTGACTGGTGAGAATACTGAAAATCTTGAATTGCTGCAGACGCTGGTGCGAGATGTCATTTTCGAGCGTCGTGCTGATTTGCACCTGCAGATCAGCATGGAACGCAAGAAAATCTGTAAGCAGATGCTTGACGGAGTCGTTCAGCAGACCGAGCTGTCCGAAAAAGAGCCTTTTGCCGAACTCCTGTCGCGATGGACTGTTAATCCTTGGAGTGGCGTACCGATTTTGCTGTTGGTTGTTTATTTTGGTCTTTACAAGTTCGTCGGAGGTTTTGGTGCGGGGACACTGGTCGATCTTCTGGAAGGCAACATTTTCGAAGAATATATCAATCCACCGGTGATCAATTTTGTGCAGCAGCATGTTTCCGCCGAGTGGTTGTTTGAGCTGTTGGTCGGCGAGTACGGTCTCTGGACGCTGGGAATTCGTTATGCCGTTGCGCTGGTGCTACCGATTGTGGGAACCTTTTTCCTGATGTTTTCGCTGCTTGAAGACACGGGCTATTTCCCGCGCTTAGCTTTGCTGGTCGATCGCGTGTTTAAAAAGATCGGACTCTCAGGGCGTGCAGTTATTCCGATGGTCCTCGGTTTCGGTTGCGACACTATGGCAACAATGGTGACACGAACACTGGAAACCGTGCGCGAGCGTATTATTGCCACCATTCTCCTGGCACTGGCGATCCCTTGTAGCGCTCAGCTTGGTGTCATACTCGGTCTTCTCTCCGGAGTTCCTGGTGCACTGGCTGTCTGGCTGCTGGCAATGATTCTCGTCTTCCTGCTGGTCGGTTTGCTGGCCGCGAAAGTGATGCCGGGCGAGCACCCGATATTTTACATGGAATTGCCGCCGATGCGCCTGCCGCAGCTGCGTAATGTGCTGGTGAAAACTTTGAGTCGCATGCAGTCTTATTTCATGGAGATACTGCCGCTCTTCCTGTTTGCCTCTTTTATTCTCTGGTCGCTGAAAATGCTCAATGTGCTGGAAGGATTAATCGGTGCGTTGTCTCCGGTAGTGCGAGCGATCGGACTGCCTGTTGAAGCAACATCCGCTTTTGTCTTCGGCTTTTTCCGCCGAGACTTCGGTGCTGCCGGATTATACGACCTGCAAACGAATGGCTTGCTGACGCCAGCTCAATTGACCGTTGCAGCAGTAACCTTGACCTTGTTTGTACCCTGCATTGCCCAGTTCCTGATGATGAAGAAAGAACGGGGCTTGCGGGTCTCAGTGTCGATTTTTGTTTTTGTCTCTCTGCTTGCCTTTTCATGTGGCTGGGTTCTGAATAAAATCTTGCTGACCACGGGTTTACTGGCATGAATTGCGGCCTGTGCGGCAAGGAAATTCCGGCCGATTTAGGTCCGGGAGACGGAAAAAGTCCCTGCGGAAGTTGCCGAGGGGGCTGTCGCAAGATACATTGTCCTTATTGCGGTTACGCCAATCCGGCACCGGGAAAATTTCTGCGCAAAATGCTGCAGAAAAATAACGAGGAAAAAACTGATGAGTAAAGTGTCGCCAAAAGCGGAAGAAATACTCGAATCGCTCTGGATCGCCACGGTTGAAGGTGACGACGTTGGCTTCCTGCTCAGCGACTGTATTCTGTCGCCGGAGGATCTGCAGGAAGGGATCGATGAACTGGTCAAGCTTGCCTATGTCGAGGTGAAGGGTGATCGTGTTTACCTGCGGCGTGAAGGCCGCCCCGAAGCGGAGATGACGGTTCGCCGCCACCGACTGGCAGAGCGCCTGATGATGGACATTCTTGATATTCAGGGTGCTGAGGGCAATGAGCAGGCTTGCGCCTTCGAGCATCTGCTGCACCAGGGCGTCGACACCAAAATCTGTACCCTGCTTAACCACCCGACCACCTGTCCGCACGGCAAGCCGATCCCACCCGGAACCTGTTGCGAGGAAGCCCGCAAGCAGGGCTCCCCAGGCATTGTTCCTTTAACCGAGTTGAAATCGGGCGAGATGGGTGAAATTGCCTACCTCGCTGCCAGCGATGGCAAGAAAATGCAAAAACTGATGAGTATGGGCGTGTTGCCCGGCAGTGAACTGCAACTGTCGCAGACCTTTCCCAGTTACATTTTCAAGGTTGGCCATTCACAGTTTGCTGTTGACGATATGCTTGCGCGTGAGATCTTTATCAGGCGGCCGACGAAATAATCATTCGGGGCGATCCACTGGGTCGCCCTTTTCATTTTCCGGGGCTGTTTTTTGCGTTCGTTTGCGTTATACTCCCCGGCCAATTCGTTATCAATTCCAGGGAGAATTTAAATATGTTCCGCGAACCGAAAGAGACCGTCAAAGAATTGCAGGAAAAACTCCAGGACCTCTGGAGGTATCTTTGACGTCGATGCCAAGCGTGAACGGGTTCAGGAATTAGAGGCAGAAATCGCCGACCCCGAATTCTGGAATCAGGGTGACAAAGCGCAGGAACTGCTGAAAGAAAGAACCACACTGCAGAAAATTGTTGAGGATTGTGATTCGGCTAAGCAGCAGTTGGAAGATGCACAGGTCCTGATTGAACTTGGTGAAGAGGTAGAAGACGAAGAGTCTCTTGCCGAGGTCAACGAAATGCTTCCAGGCGTGGCCAGGCAGATTGATAAAATGGAATTCGCACGCATGCTCTCCGGTGAGCATGACGCCAATAACGCGACGTTGAGTATCAATGCCGGAGCTGGTGGTACTGAGGCACAGGATTGGGCCGGTATGCTGCTGAGGATGTATTTGCGCTACTGTGAGCGCAAAGGGTTCAAAACAGAGTTCACAGAATACCTGCCAGCTGATGAAGCTGGTATTAAAAGCGCGACGATTGAAGTCAAAGGGGATTATGCCTACGGTTACCTGCGAGCCGAGAATGGTATTCATCGCCTGGTACGGATTTCCCCCTTCGACGCTGCTGCAAAGAGACACACCTCGTTCTGTTCGGTGTTTGTTTTCCCCGAGCTCGATGATTCAATCGATATCGAAATCGAAGAGAAGGACATCAAGGTCGATACCTTTCGCGCCAGTGGTGCCGGTGGCCAGCACATCAATAAGACCGACTCGGCGATCCGGATCACTCACCTGCCGACGGGAATTGTTGTTTCCTGTCAGAATCAGCGGTCTCAGCACAAGAACCGTGCAACAGCGATGAGTCAGCTCAAGGCCCGCCTTTACGAAGCGGAGATGCGCAAGAAGGAAGAGGAGGCCGCATCCTTCTCCGAAGATAAAAAGGAGATCGGTTTTGGCAGCCAGATCCGTTCTTATGTATTGCACCCCTACCGCATGGTGAAAGATCACCGTACCAGCCATGAAGTTGGCAATACTGATGCGGTTCTCGACGGTGATCTTGATGGGTTTATTGAAGCCTATCTGCTGCGCGGGAAATGATTTTTCGTGAATATATATCGATAGAACAATGTCCCATTTTTACGGCGCTTTTTTCTTTGGAAAAAGCGCCGTAAATACTTGACTCGTGAGATGTTTTCCGTTAGCTTCAGCGGTTAAATTTCCCCCACGAAAAGGAGCTGATCGATGCAAGATACTGAGATTCCCGTAGGATTAACCTTTGATGATGTCCTGCTGGTGCCCGCCCATTCGCAAGTGCTTCCGAAAGAGGTCGACCTGACCACAAATCTGACTGCTTCGATCAAGCTGAATATCCCGCTTCTGTCAGCGGCAATGGATACCGTCACCGAATCGCGCAGCGCTATCTGCATGGCGCGCGAAGGCGGCCTCGGTATCATTCACAAAAATATGACTCCGGCAGAACAGGCGACGGAAGTTGATCAGGTGAAAAAATCGGAAAGCGGCATGATTGTCGATCCGATTACCATGGACCCGGATCAGAAAATTTATGAAGCGCTGAAGGTGATGGAAAAGTATCGCATCTCCGGTGTGCCGGTCACCAAGAACGGCAAGCTGGTCGGTATCATGACCAACCGCGACCTGCGTTTCGAAACCAACCTCGATCAGCCGATCTCTAACGTCATGACCAAAGACGCTCTTGTTACCGTTCCACCGGGAACCACCCTCGAAGAAGCCAAATTTCATCTGCACAAACACCGCATCGAAAAGCTGCTGGTGGTCGATGATAATTTTGCCCTGAAGGGCCTGATTACAATCAAGGACATCGAGAAGGTTCGCAAGTATCCGAACGCCTGTAAGGACTCCTTGGGACGTCTGCGGGTTGGTGCCGCTGTGGGGGTGGGTGCCGATCTGGAAGAGCGGACCGAAGCATTGGTTAAAGCAGGGGTTGATATTCTGGTGGTTGATACAGCTCACGGCCATAGCCAGGGTGTCCTTGATACGATTTCCCGCGTGCGTCAGCAGTATCCTGAGCTTCAGCTGTGTGCCGGTAATATTGCCACCGCTGCTGCCGCCAAGGCACTGATCGATGCCGGAGTGAATGCTGTCAAGGTCGGTATCGGACCTGGTTCCATCTGCACCACCCGCGTTGTCGCCGGTGTCGGTGTGCCGCAGATCACTGCCATCCGCGAAGTCGCCAAAGTGACTCATGCTGCAGGTATTCCGCTCATCGCTGACGGCGGTATCAAATTCTCCGGTGACCTGCCAAAGGCGGTTGCCGCTGGTGCTGATGTCATCATGATTGGTTCCCTGTTTGCCGGTACTGAAGAATCTCCCGGCGAGACCATCCTCTATCAAGGCCGGACCTACAAATCGTATCGTGGTATGGGCAGCCTCGGTGCGATGAAGCAGGGCAGCAAAGACCGCTACTTCCAGGGCGATGTCGACACCGATACCAAGCTGGTTCCAGAAGGGATCGAGGGTCGGGTGCCGTTCCGTGGTCCGCTCTCCGATAACATCCATCAATTGATGGGTGGCCTGCGCTCCGGTATGGGCTACACCGGATGCAACACCATTAAAGAGCTGCAGCAGAACGGCCAGTTTGTTCGCATCACCAACGCGGGCTTGCGTGAATCGCATGTTCACGATGTCACCATTACTCAGGAAGCGCCGAACTACCGCATCGAAAGAGGAAGCTAAGGCGATGAGCGATATCCATAGCGAAAAGATCCTGATCCTCGACTTCGGTTCCCAGTACACCCAGTTGATTGCACGACGGGTGCGTGAATCGCATGTTTACTGCGAACTGCATCCGTATGACATGGGTCTGGAAGAGATCAAAGCCTTTGGCGCCAAGGGGATTATTCTCTCCGGCGGCCCGAAGTCGGTTTACGACGAAGGTGCTCCGGCAATCGAAGAAGAGTTGTTTGAACTAGGAATCCCGGTGCTTGGTATCTGCTATGGCATGCAGCTGATGAGTCGCCATTTTGGTGGAGAAGTTATCGCTGCCGGCAAGCGCGAGTACGGTCACGCCGAGTTGCAGTCAGTCGGTACCCCGGGGCCACTGTTCGATGGTTTCTTCGCCGATGGCAAAAGTCCGGTCTGGATGAGCCACGGTGATCATGTTGAGAAGATGCCGGAAGGTTTTGAGATGATCGCCAAAACGGCGAACGCGCCTGTCTGTGGTATCCAGAACGTTGCCCGCAACCTTTACGGCGTTCAGTTTCACCCCGAGGTCAATCACACCCCGCGAGGCGATGCTCTGATCAACACCTTCGTGCGTAAAATCTGTGGCTGCAGCGGCAGTTGGACCCCAGGCCAGATTATTGAAGATGCCGTCGCCCGGATCAAAGAACAGGTCGGTAGCGACCAGGTGATCCTCGGTCTTTCAGGTGGCGTTGATTCTTCGGTTGCTGCCGCGCTGATTCACAAAGCGATTGGCGATCAGCTGCACTGTGTGTTTGTCGATAACGGTCTGCTGCGCTTGGATGAGGGTGATCAGGTGATGGCAACTTTCGCCAGCAACATGGGCGTCAAGGTCACCCGGGTCAACGCCCAGCAGCGTTTCTACGATGCGTTGGCCGGTGAGACCGATCCAGAGAAAAAGCGCAAAATCATCGGCAACCTGTTTGTCGATATTTTCGAAGAAGAGTCGAACAAGCTCAAAGACGCCAAGTGGCTGGCCCAGGGAACCATCTATCCCGATGTCATCGAGTCTGCCGGGGCCAAAACCGGCAAGGCACACAACATCAAGAGCCATCACAACGTCGGTGGCCTGCCTGACTACATGAAGCTGCAATTGCTTGAGCCGTTGCGTGAGCTGTTTAAAGACGAGGTCCGCACCGTCGGTGAAGAGCTAGGCCTGCCGCACCAGATGGTCTGGCGCCATCCGTTTCCAGGGCCGGGCTTGGGCGTGCGTATCCTCGGTGAGGTTAAGGAAGAATACTGTGAAATCCTTCGCCGCGCCGACGCCATCTACATCGAAGAACTTTACGAAAGCGGTCACTATCACAAGATCAGCCAGGCCTTTGCCGTCTTCCTGCCGGTCAAGTCGGTCGGCGTGATGGGCGATGGCCGGACTTATGAATATGTTGTGGCGCTACGCGCGGTCGAAACCAAGGATTTCATGACTGCTGGCTGGTACCCGATGCCCTACGCCGACCTGGCTCGCATCAGCAACAGGATCATCAACGAGGTCAAAGGCATCAACCGGGTGACCTACGATATTTCCAGCAAGCCACCGGCGACGATTGAGTGGGAATAAAGAGTCGCCTTAAATATGCTAACCGAAAGCGGAGTCAGAAATGGCTCCGCTTTTTTGTTTTTGAGAGAGGCAAATTGCCTAGAGCGATATTTTTTGCTAAGGCCGAAAGATCTAGGCTCAACAAGGTGAAATAGATGTTAGCATTTTAAATGTATTTCTACTCTTTGATGCTATGATCAAGTTTATTCACTAGTTTTTTGCTGGCTTATAAATTGGAGAATCTTGATGGATGATGGGAAAACTACTCTTGATTCTTTACCTACTCGAGGGCGGGTACTGGTCAAGGCCGCCTCAGTTTATGATCATGTGCAACCGTTTGTTACGCTGGGGCAGGAAGCTCGCCTGAATCGCTGGCTTGCCGAGCAGGTAGAGGTTGCTCCTGGCAGCAGTGCCCTCGATGTCGGTTGTGGAACCGGTTTATTGACCGTGCAGATTGCTGAACGTCATGCTCAGGTAGATGTCGTCGGGATTGATGCATCAGGACCGATGATTCGGCAGGCGATAAACAAGCGGAAACGGGGGAATTGCCGCTTTCAACAAGCTCTGGCGGAAGAACTGCCATTTGCCGATGGACAATTTGATCTTGTAACTTCGGCCCTTTTTTTTCACCATGTTGACCGAGAACTGAAACTACAGTCTTTGCGAGAAATTCATCGTGTCCTCAAACCTGGAGGAAGCCTGCTGATTGCCGATATGGATCGTCCTTATACCTGGCTTGGCTGGGCGATGTCGTGGGTAGCCTGGAAGCTCCTGCGCCAACCGGAAATCAAGGAAAACATGGATGGTCTATTGCATGAACTTATTGACCAAGGTGGTTTCTCTAAACCCAATGAGATTGGACGTTTTTCTGGTTATATCAAGGTTCTGCTGGCGAAGAGGGATCTATGAAGGAAAACGCTCTATCAGTTCTACGGCACTGCGAACCCTGGCAGCGGGCTTATCAACTGCAACAGAAAACAGTCGGCCATTTTTATCAAAGCTGCAGCGAATTGCTTGATATGAGCTGCGCCATCGAGCCGTTGCCGGAAGAGTACTTTTCGATGGAGCGCAACCTGTTTTCTACGCTGTTTCTTCTGGCGCTGGAGGCTTCTGGTGTCGCCAGCGAAAAAATGCCATTTTATGCCATGGTCAATCAATGTCTACGGGTGCAGGTGACCGGTTGCGACAACCTGCTTGATGACGAATATAAAAGCGTCATCCCTTTCTCTATGGCAGGAGAAGGGATCCGTTTTCGTTCAGTGTTGACTATCATGACCGGTGATGCGGTGCTGGCAATGCTGGCTGCAGATGAAGTTGCTTCCGGCCGTTTCGATGCGCAGGCGGCCAAATGCCTGTTGTCGGCGGTACTGGCTGTGTTGATTCCCAGTGGCATTGAAGAGCATGAAGAAGAGAGACGCGGTGAAAGAGTTATGCTTTCCGTTGAGCAGATGCTCAAAGAAATTCACTACCGTAAAACCGGCCTTTTGTTCGAAGCGCCGGTCCGGTTGGCGGCAAAAATGCGGGATGTGGATTCTCAGCGGGCAGAGCAGGTAGCCAAGGCATTATCAACCTTCGGAATCGGCTGTCAAATTCTTGATGATTTGAAAGATATTGCCGACGACCTGTATTTCAATAAACATAACCTTGTCGTATCCGTGGCCCATTACGGAGCGAGCGAGGCCGAGCGAGATAGCATTTCTGCATTTGTTGAGAAACGTGGGTCGCTTGAAGATGCGCGACTATTGGCGAATCAGCTTCCAGCTGCTAAAAAACGCTGTTGGGAGTTGGCGGTAGATTATTTTCAGCGTGCTCAGCACGATTTCAGCCGGTTGATGCCCGCTTTTGGCGATGTGCAGGCCGCTGCTCTCGGAATCCTGGTGCAGGGGGCGATTATGGCAGAACGAAATGAGCTGGCGCTGCGGAGCTTCTCATGAGCTTCTGGCTGCGGTTTGCTTTTCGTTCGGTGCTGCGCAGACGGCGGCGGACGATGATTACCTTTGCTGCTGTTGGTTTTGGCATTGCCATGCTGATTGTGCTTGGGGCGATCATGGTCGGCGTGAACGATACCATGGTGAGAAATGCTGTCGCGTTGCGAAGTGGTCACCTGCTGATTGAATCTTCTCCAGTCGCTATGCCTGACGCACTTGCAGAGACTGAACATTGGCAAACAGTTGTCAGCCAGCAGGAGAGGGTGACAATGTTGCCGCGATGTTCCCTCAGTGGCGTATTGAAGCAGGGCAATCAACTACGGGCTCTTAAAGTGCAACTGGTTGATCCGGCAGCTGAATTTCGACAGTCGCCAATCCCGAAAAACATTAAGGCCGGAAGTTGGCTGAAGGATCAGCCGGGACTGGTGATCGGTGATCAGGTTGCAACTGATTTGGCGTTGGAAATTGGTGACATTGTGCAGCTCGAAACACCTCAAGGCGACTATCGATTGCCGCTGCTGGGTACTTTCCACACCGGAGTACAAGCTCTGGACCAAACACTCGGCTATTTATCATTGGCTGTTGCGGAGCTGTTTACCGCTGAACCGGCGATCAGCGTCGAGAGCGCGTTATTTGCAGACCCCGGAAGTGACCTCAGCTCTCTCCGTAACGAATTGCAGCTGGCCGGTGGCTCTTCGGCGCAAGTTTTTATCTGGCCGGAGAAATTGCCCGAAGTGGAACAGTTGGTCAAGTTGAACGAATTTTCCATGCAGGTGATGATTCTGCTGGTTATCGCTATCCTTGCCTTTGGAGTTGCCAATTCCCTGCTGATCTCAGTTATGGACCGTTATCGCTACTTCGCTATTCTCAAAGCGATTGGGGTGCGCCCGAGAGAGCTGGTTGTGACTGTCATCGGTGAGGCGCTGGTTCTCTGCCTTGGGGCTGGTTTGCTCGGAACTCTGATGGGCATTATCGTCAGTCTTGCCTGGGGCGAGGTCGGTCTCGACCTGAGCCGTTACACGTCCTTCAACCCACATTTCAGTATAAATCCCGTCATTTATCCGCGCTTGGAACCGGTCATGGTATTGCTGCCACAGGGCTTGGCGCTGTTGGCCGGTTGCCTTGCTGCTTTTTGGCCGGCTTTGGTTGCTGCACGGCGCACAGTGAGTGGGGGAATGAGAGATTTATGAGCAGCTCATTTCTATCTCTTGAGCGGGTTTCCCGCTGTTTTGGTACTGGTCATGCTGCGGTTCAAGCGTTGAGCGAAGTCAGTTTTTCTTTGGCTGCTGGTGAGCAGGCTGCTTTGATTGGACCGAGTGGGTCGGGAAAAACCACATTGTTGAATGTGGTTGGGGCTCTCGATCGACCAAGTTCCGGTCGAGTGTTTATTGATGGTGAATGCAGCTCAGCTTTTTCTGAAGCGCAGGCCGCTGAATTTCGTCGTCGCCGGGTCGGGTTCGTTTTTCAGGATGATGCCCTGGTGCCCGAATTGACTTTGGAAGAAAATATCGCGTTGCCACTGGTTTTGTTGAGTGTTCCGAAAGTAGAGAGACAGCAGCGGGTCGCTGAGCTATTGACAGAGTTCGGTTTGCAGGACCGTGCTAAAGCTTATCCTCCTTTGCTTTCCGGTGGAGAAAAGCAGCGCGGAGCAGTTGCACGGGCAGTTATCCATTGTCCCGGAATACTGTTGGCTGATGAACCGACGGCGAACCTTGATGCAGGCGCTGCAACGAGGGTCATACAAAAAATTCAAAAACTGGCGAATCAGCAGGGCATGGTGGTGTTGGTGTCGAGTCATGACCCCCGGGTGTTTGAGCAGTTCCCTCTGCGACTATGCCTGGAAGATGGGTGCTTAGTCGGCGCCCCGGGTTGTTGAGGACGCTTCGCTATCCGCCGGTGCCGGTTTCAATGGACCTGAATCTGTGGGTATATTGATTTGATTTTTGCTACAGGATAAGGCATTTTTATCCTTTTTTCGGAGTCGAGACTCCGAGTGTTATTCATTTTTTTCAAGGCGAGTTTATGTTCGAAAAACTTTTCAAGCTGCAGGAAAACGGTACCGATGTCAAAACCGAAGTGATTGCTGGAATCACGACTTTCATGACGATGGCTTATATTATCTTCGTCAACCCGGCGATCTTGTCGAAAACCGGGATGGATTTCGGCGCAGTGATGATGGCGACGGTTCTGGCAGCCGGTTTTGCCAGTATCTTTATGGGACTGTTTGCTAATTACCCGTTTGCCCTGGCCCCGGGGATGGGACTGAACGCCTACTTTACTTTCACTGTCGTTATGCAGATGGGCTACGAATGGCAGACGGCACTCGGTGCGGTGTTTATTTCCGGTGTGCTTTTCATCGTGCTGACAGTGGCACGTATCCGCCAGTGGATCGTCAATGCCATTCCAAATTCGATGAAGCTGGCAACTGCCGGCGGTATCGGCCTGTTTATCGCTCTGATCGGGTTCAAGGAAGCTGGCCTGGTTGTTGATAACCCGGCGACTCTTGTCGGGCTGGGTAAAGTGACGGAGTGGGGCCCTCTGCTGGCGATTGTCGGTGTGATTATCATCGGTGGTTTGATGGCACGTAAAATCAAAGGGGCGATTCTGATCGGCATTCTGTTGACCTGGGTGCTCGGACTGGTCGCCGGTGCTGCAGAGTTCAAAGGGGTTTTCGGCATGCCTCCATCACTTGAACCGGTTTTTTTCAAGCTGGATATTGCCGCCGCTCTCGACATCGGTTTCTTCGGTATTGTTTTCGCCTTTCTTTTTGTCGATCTGTTTGACACCACTGGCACCCTTGTTGGTATTGCCGAGCAAGGGGGGTTCATCAAGAAAGATGGTGAGTTCCCGCGCGTTAACAGGGCGCTGACCGTCGATGCCGTTGGCACAATGGCGGGCAGCTGCCTCGGGACTTCTACAGTCACTACTTACATTGAAAGTGCGTCCGGCATCGGCGAAGGTGGCCGCACCGGTTTGACCGCTGTGACGACCGGAGTTTTCTTCTTGCTGGCGATGTTCCTCTCTCCGTTGGCCGGTTCGATTCCCGCATTCGCTACTGCTCCAGCGCTGATTGTGGTCGGCGTGATGATGCTGAAATCGGTGATTCAAATTGATTGGGATGACATGACCGAAGCTGTTCCGGCATTCATCGTCATGGTATCGATGCCGTTTTCTTTCAGCATAGCGACAGGTATCGCGCTGGGCTTCATTTTTTACCCGCTGGTGAAACTGCTGGCTGGTCGCGCGCAGGAAGTTTCGATTTCAGTCTGGATTCTGGCGCTGATTTTTATCATCCGTTTCGTCTATCTAGGTGCGGGTTAGGGCTGACATTGTTTTGAAGGGGGCTGGCATGAAGACTGTACTTCTCACCGGCGGTGCCGGTTACATCGGGTCGCATACGGCAATCGAATTAATTTCATCTGGTTATCAGGTGGTGATTGCCGATAACTTCTGCAACAGTTCGCCGGTCGTTCTCGATCGGCTGGAAGAGATCACGGGTCAACCGATTGGCTGTGAGCGGGGCGATATCCGTGATGCCGATTTTATGAGTCAGCTGTTTGCGACCTACCGTCTCGATGCTGTTATTCATTTTGCCGCGTTGAAAGCAGTCGGTGAGTCATGTGAAAAGCCGCTGGAATATTTTGATAACAACATTTCCGGCACAATTTCTCTACTGCAAATGATGCGTGAAGCTGATTGTAATAATCTGGTGTTCAGCTCCTCGGCGACCGTCTACGGCGACCCGGACAAATGCCCAATTACAGAAGATGCCGCCCTGCGGGTGACCAACCCCTACGGACGTACCAAGCTGGTGATGGAGCAACTGATCAACGATGTCTGTGCTTCACACAGTGACTTTAAGGCAGCAATTCTGCGCTACTTCAATCCGGTTGGGGCACATGCTAGCGGACTGATCGGTGAAGATCCTAACGACATCCCCAATAACCTGATGCCTTTTGTCAGCCAGGTGGCTGTTGGGCGACGCGAACAGTTACAGGTGTTCGGCAACGATTACCCGACCCCGGACGGCACAGGCGTGCGCGATTACATCCACGTGGTCGATCTGGCCCGTGCTCATGTCGCAGCAGTCGATTACCTGCTACGTGAACAACAGAACCTGACGGTTAACCTCGGAACCGGTCATGGTATCAGTGTGCTGGAAATGGTGCAGGCGTTCGAAAAGGCAAGCGGCAAACAGGTGCCATACAAAATTGCCCCCCGCCGGGCTGGGGATATTGCCGAATGTTACGCGGATCCCGCGTTGGCCAATAAACTGCTCGGCTGGCAGGCCGAGTTCGGTGTCGATGAAATGTGTGTTGATGCCTGGCGTTGGCAATCACAGAATCCGAATGGGTTTGAGGATTAATTTAAAAAAGCGCCGACGATTGCCGGCGGTTTTTTTGAACGTAAATACAGAACTAGCATTCCCGTAAAAGCAACTGAGTGAAGCCTTAACTGTCTTTGCTGGAGTCGCTACCATTCTTTATCTCGGAAGGGATAAGAGCCAGAATTAAACCGATGCTGCCACCAAAAATGATCCCTGACCAGGGAGTCGAGAGGAGCACTCATGTCGGCCCCATGCACTGGGCGAGATATCCGATCACCCCTCCGACTGCAGAGCCAATACCGATCAGCAGGCTGAACTTGACGAGATATTTCATGTTGTATCCTTAGGGTTCAAAACAACGAACCGGTCGTGTCTGGTGGTGCGCTTTTCAACTCCTCAGCAGTTTTCTGTAGAAACTGATCAACCTGGGGATAGGGCGTTTTGCCGAGTTTGTTTAAGGTCTCGAAGGGAATATCGGTGAAACCGTATCGCTGGCCCAGGTCAGAGATGATTCTCAACCAGAGTGCCGCGGTCATTTCTGCATCGGCCAGGGCGCGGTGAAACTGACCATTTCCTGCCAACCCCTTCAACTTCACCAGCGTTTCCAGTTTGTAATTCGGCAGATCGGGATAAATTCTCCTGGCAATTTTCAATGTACACCCGAAGTTGAACGGTCGCTTTTTGCCGGTCAGGGCAAATTCGCTTTCGAGAAACTTCTGATCGAAGGAGGCGTTGTGCGCGACCAGAGGATGAGTGCCAATAAAATGGGCCAGATCACCCATGACCGCTGCTGCGCTCGGTGCTTCATTGAGCATACGGTTGTTGATGCCGGTGACCATCTCAATTTCACGGCTAACCAGGAAACCAGGATTCACCAAGGTCTGGAAACTGTCGGCAACTTTTCCGTGACGGATTAACACCGCGCCGATTTCGATAACACGATCGCCTTGTTCTGGCGACATGCCACTGGTTTCGAAGTCGATGACCACCACAGTTTCGTTGCACAGGGTATAATTCATCAATATGGCCTTTCAGGTGTAGAGGATTAAAGTATCTTACGCTGTGCAGACAGCTGCTGACCAGTGCTGTGGTGAAAAAACTGAGGAGGAAATCAATGGTATGGAACTCATGGATTCGTATTGAGCCGGAAGACTCAAACAACGACAAGGTGCAGAAACTCTATAAAAAAGCACGTAAGCCGCTGACCGGAAAATTGTCCGATTTAACCCAGTTGACCAGCCTGTCGCCCGACATGTCGGATGCGCTGCATAGTCTGGGCGTTGCGGTCTATCGTGATGCTGGGAATTTAAGCTTGCGGGAAAAGGAGGTCGCCGCGCTGGTTACGTCGACACTGATCGGCTGCGTGCATTGAACTGCGACCCATCGGGATGCCCTCAGTCGAGCGGCAAAAAATGAAGAACTGGCTACGCAGGTCGCCGAAGATTACACCAAGGCGAATCTCACCGAGCGCGAACGCATGATTGCAGATTATGCGGTGAAAGTGACCCGCTCTGCCGATACCTGCAGTCCACAGGATGTTGAACGGTTGCGTGAAGCAGGTCTTTCGGATGAAGATATTTTAGGGGTAGTTGGCATCGTGACTTATCAGAATATGACGACGCGGATCATGGAGGCGCTCAGCACGGTTGATTGAAAATGAAAAAAGGAGGCTGTAACAAGCCTCCTTTTTGCTATTCCGTTAGACGATTTCAGCCAACTCGACTTCGTAAGTCAGGGTTTCCCCTGCCAGAGGATGGTTGGTGTCGAGGGTGATCTGCTCGTCGGTCACCTCGATGACTGTGACCATGTAAAGCTCGTCATCCTCGCCAGTCACTTCCAGTCCCATGCCGACGACCGGGTCGATATCGTCCGGAAACTCACTGCGCTCGACGCTGAAAACATTTTCCGGATTGTAATCGCCAAAAGCATCATCCGGAGAAATGGTGACAGTTTTTTTTTCGCCGACTTGCATGCCGACCAGCTCTTCTTCAACCGGGATGTAGAAATCGCCTTCGCCGATGACGATTTCAAACGGACCGGTATCCTGACAGCAGTCACCATCATCGCCGCAGTTATGTTCTGCCCCGTCACCGCAACCGCACTCTGATTGTTTTTCTTCCGGGTAGGTGGAATCCATAATGGAACCATCTTCCATGCGGCCGATGAAATTGATGAGGACTGTGTCGCCTTTTTTTGCTTGTGCCATGAAACTTTCCTTTATGGGTTAGGTTGTTGCATTCTACTGTCGCAAGGTTCTAGCACAGCTCGATAAATGGAAAAAGGTTTACTTTCTGTTGGCGCTTTTTTTTCTGCCATGCTGCACCTATAATCTGGCAATCGACTTTAACATGGAGTTTGTATGAACGATCAGCATGCCACCTTGCACGACCTGAGGGAACGGATGGCTTCCTTTGTCCGCGAGCGCGACTGGGAGCAGTTTCACAGCCCGAAAAACCTGTCGATGTCGATTGCGATTGAAGCAGCTGAGCTGATGGAGCATTTCCAGTGGCTGACGACGGAGCAGTCGGAGCATCTCGACCCAGCTGCATTACAGGAAATCGGCGAGGAACTGGCCGATATTGTGCTCTATTCGTTGTCGCTGGCCAACCATCTGCAGATTGACCTGGCCGAAACAGTGCTGGCGAAAATGGCTAAGAACGAACGCAAATACCCGAAAGAGCAGGTGCGCGGTAAGGCGCATAAATATACCTATTACCGTAAGCAGGAAGGTGAAAAGTGAGCAGTCAGCGAAAAGTAGGGCGCCAGCCGAAAAAGTACAGCCAGGCAGCGCGGCTGCACGACCTGATCCGCATCCTCGAAAACCGCTACGGTGCCACTGTGGAAGAGTTAGTGGAAGAATGTGAGGTGACTCGGCGGACCATTTATCGCGACCTGAAAGCGATTGAGGAGGCTGGTTACCCGCTGATCAGCGAGCGGCAGGACGACGGTCAGGTCCTTTATAGCTTCATCGAGGGCTACAATAAAATTCCGCCGATCACCTTTTCGCTGGAAGAGTTGATGACTCTTTACCTCTGCCGCGGTCAGCTCGACTTTCTGCAGGGCACTCCGTTTCACGATGATCTGGAAGCGATCTTCACCCGTTTTCGCTCCAGTTTGCCGCCACGCAGCGTAGCCCACCTGGAGCGGTTGGCAAAAGCCTCGGCCCCGCGCTTTCACGGTTTTAAAGATTATTCAGGCCAGCGGCAGTTGCTCACCGATCTGCGCCAGGCGCTGCTGAAGCAGCAGCGGATCGAAATCGCATATCGTCCGGCCAAACGCAAACGCAATCTTTATCAGGTCGATCCCTATACGCTGCTGTTTTTCAAAAATGCCCTCTACCTTGGTGGCTACGCGCACAACCGCGAAGCTCTGCGTCTGTTTGCAGTCGAACGGATTGAGAGCTTGAGTTTTCTGCCGGATCGTTTCGAGGTGCCGGAAGATTATTCTGCAACGGCCCTGACTGGCGAAGCTTTCGGATTGATCGATGATGGTGCCACCCAGCAGGTTGAATTGCAGTTCGATAAAGAGGTGACCTACCTGATCCGTGAACGGATTTGGCATCCACAGCAGCAGCTGCAGAAAGGGGCGGACGGCAACCTGATTCTGCGTTTCGATGCTGCTGGCGATAAGGAGATCCTTTCCTGGGTTTACTCTTTTGTTCCGCATGTGCGTGTGCTCGGGCCGGAATCGCTGAAGCAGCAGTTTATCGCTGGGCTGATGCGTGGTCTGGAGTATCAGAACGGAGAGTGACATAATTTGACGCACTTGTGGGTAGGATGGAGATAATCGAACAGCGCAAAAGGAGGCGTTATGATCTGGTTATCTCCAATGACAGGTACGGAAGAGGGCAGCGTTTATTTTGATATTCGGGATATTTCCCTGCAGCCGACCGGAAGAGGAACGGATGGTGTTATCAGTGGATTGCTGGGTGACGGGCAGCGGGAAATCTGGGGGGAAGTTCATCTTGGCAGTCAGCCCCAGGTGAGGATTCTTCCCTTGTGGACTGACGATGGCCAGATTGAGGAGTTGTCTCTTGCCGTTGACGAAGAGCTGCTCAAACAGCAACTGCTTGAGAGTGTACAGAATGTTTTTTCGACGGTCGAACGCTGGGCCGTCGCAACATCTTTCGAAGACGTGAAGCCGATCGTGCAGAGCCATGATTGGCTTGCCGCCTGATGAGGACATATGCAACAGATTATTCTGGCATCAACCAGCCCCTACAGGAAGCAGCTGCTGGAACAGTTACAGCTGCCGTTCAATACGGCTGCGCCGAAATATGCAGAGCAGATCAATCAGGAACTTGAGCCGACGCTGCTGGTACAGCATCTCGCCCTCGGTAAGGCTCAGAGCTTGGAAAAAGACTATCCCAACGCCCTGATTATTGGGTCCGACCAGGTTTTTGTCGATCCTAAAGGGCAGAGTATCGGCAAGCCGGGCTGCTTTGAGAAAGCCTTCGAACAGTTGCGGCAGATGGTCGGCCTGACCCACACCTTTTATACCGGGCTGGTGCTTTACGACAGCCGCACTGGTGAAGTCAGTAGTGATGTCGCCTCCTTCGCCGTCACCCTGCGGCCGTTGACTGATGGTCAGATTCAAGACTACCTGCAGCGCGAGCAACCTTACGACTGCGCCGGGTCCTTTAAAGTTGAAGGTTTAGGCATTGCCCTGATGGAACGGATGGCAGGGGACGATTACAATGCCCTGATCGGCCTGCCACTTATCAAACTGGTGTCGATGCTGGACGATGCCGGGGTTAAGGTGCTGGGTCGTTAACTTATTCTTCGCCCAGTGGGTTCTTGATCAGGCGATGCTTGATCCTGTGGGTGATGGTCGCAACGACCAGCAATACCAACGGAACCGAGCATGTGGTCAGCACTTTTTTGCTCAACCCCCATTCCTCCAGCGGCAATCCTGCCAGCAGATAACCGATCAAACCGACCATATAATAACTGACGGCAACAATCGACAGGCCCTCGACAGTCTCCTGCAGGCGAAACTGCAGCTGGCTGCGCCGGTTCATCGCTGATAGCAGCGAACGGTTCTGCTCCTGCAGGTTCAGGTTGACGCGGGTTCGCAACAGGTCGCTGGCGCGTTCAATCCGCTTCGATAGATCATCCATCCAGCCCTGCAGAGATTCACAAGTGCGCAGTGCCGGGGTGAGTCGTCGACCCATGAATTCCTGCAGAGACAGGTGACCGTTGATGCTTTCCTCCTGCATGCTGGCCAGCCGGTTGTGGACCAGTTCGTGGTAAGCACGGGTCGCCGAGAAGCGGCGGGTGGTCGCTGCGCGGTGATTTTCCAGCTGCGCTTGCAGTTCGGTCAAGGTGCTGAGCAGATTCCGTTCTCCGCGGGTCGAGTCAAGTTCGTTGACCTTGGTCAGGATGTTTGCCAGCTGCTGATCCATCTCGACCAGCTGCGGACCGATCTGTCGCGCGATCGGCAGGGCGATCAAGGCCAGCAGCCGGTAGGTCTCCATTTCCATCAACCTGCGCGCCAGCTGTCCCATCTGCTCATCATCCATACCGTTGTTGCGGATAATGAAGCGACCATATCCGTCGCCGTGCAGCTTGAACGCAGTATAAAATTGTGCTTTGCCTTTCTTGGCCGCACTGACCATTACCTTCTGGCCTTCAAAATAGCGGCACAGAGCCGAGCATTGATCGTCCAGTTGCTGGTTGTCGATAATCAGATGAAATGCTGCAACCATCTGTCCCGGCAGCTGTTTCAGCCAGTCGTCCGGCAACAGGTTGATGGCTGGGTGTTCAAAGGGTTCGCCGCTTGGAGACGCCGCCTGCATGACAGTGAGTGAATAGAACTCGACGTGACGTTCCCAGTGAATGCTGAAATCGCCGAAGTCCTGATAGAAAGAGACGGCATCGGCTGCAGGCTGGTTGACGTTGTAGCGGTGGCAGAGTTCGCAGATCTGTTGGTATGCCAGGCTCAATTCGCCCTGCTGGGCACAGGAGGCAAGGTGGGAGATCTGTTGCGGGCTGCTGAGTGGATGGAACGGGCGGATGTGCAGCTCGTTGTACAGGGCATCTCGTTGCGGATGAATTTGAAATTCAGCGTTTCTGGCACCAGCCATTTATATCCCCCTGGGGAAATTGCAGAATATTGTATTGAAATGAAATGGAGCGGGAGCGGCTCCTGCCGAAACAGGAGCCGCTGGAAAAAATCTGGTCCCGGGCTCAGGTGAAGGTTTTGTTTTCCTGCTCCTGCACGCGAATAAAGGTGGTGCGTTTAGTCAGCTCCTTCAGCGCACCGGCTCCAACATAGGTGCAGGTGGAGCGGACACCTCCAAGGATATCCTTGACCGTATCGGCGACTGGGCCGCGGTAGGGAACTTCGACGGTTTTACCTTCCGATGCCCGGTACTCGGCAACGCCACCGGCATGTTTTTCCATCGCTGTCGATGAGCTCATGCCATAGAACAGTTTGAACTGCTGGCCGTCGCGCTGTACCAGTTGGCCGCCGCTTTCATCATGGCCGGCTAGCATGCCGCCGAGCATGACAAAGTCGGCCCCGCCGCCGAAGGCTTTGGAAACATCACCAGCGCAGACGCAGCCACCGTCGGAGATAATGCGCCCACCGAGGCCGTGGGCAGCGTCAGCACACTCGATGACGGCAGAGAGTTGCGGATAGCCGACGCCCGTTTTCACCCGGGTGGTGCAGACTGAACCAGGGCCGATGCCGACTTTGACGATGTCGGCGCCGGAGAGTAGCAGCTCTTCGACCATCTCCCCGGTGACCACGTTGCCGGCGACAATTGTTTGATCCGGGAATTCATCACGCACCCGTTTGACGAAGTCAACAAAGGCTTCGGCGTAGCCGTTGGCGACATCGATACAGATGAACTGCAGCTTCGGGTGTTGGCCAATGATCTGCTGCATCAGGCTGAAATCGTCTTTAGCAGTGCCGGTACTGACCATAATCCGCTGGTAGATATCGTCAGATTTCCCCTGCAGATAATTATCCCATTGTTGCAGCGAATAGTGCTTGTGGACAGCTGTCAGAAGGCCGAATTCGGCCAGCGCGTCAGCGGTTTGGAAGGTGCCAACAGTGTCCATGTTGGCAGCAATCACCGGGATGCCGTGCCATTTCAGTTTGCTGTGCAGAAAAGTAAATTCGCGATCCAGATTGACCTGTGCGCGGCTTTTCAGGGTTGAGCGTTTGGGGCGGATCAGCACATCTTTAAAGCCGAGCTTCACATCAGTTTCTATTCGCATCTAATTTATGACTCCATGATGATTTGTTGAAATAAAGTCAAAATATATCTGATTTTATGAGAGTTAAATTTTGGTTACGTTTTAAAATCATAATTGATTTTATCAAGGTACAGTTTCATCGATAAGGGTGGCAAGCTGGTGGTGACGAATGCGATCAACACCAGGATGGAAAAGATCTCGTCGTTTATCAGTCCCAGCTGTAAGCCGATCGAAGCAACGATTAATTCTACCGCACCACGACCGTTCATGGCCAGCCCGATAACCGTAGCTTCTTTGCGATTCATGCCGCAGAGGAAAGAGCCGCATCCAGCGCCGAGCATTTTACCAAAAATCGCTGCCAGCAGAAGAACCAGTGTCAGCAGCAGGTGGGTTTTGAAGATACTGAAAGTGACATGAAACGACAGGCTGACGAAGAAGATCGGGCCGAGGAAACCGTAGGTGATGGAGACGAAACGGTCGGAGATTTTGGTCAACAGCTCCTGGCTGACAACACCTTCACGCACGAACAGACCGGCCATGTACGCGCCGATGATCAAATGCAGTCCGGCGATCTCAGCCAGCATGCCGAACATCAGGGCCATCACCAGCGCAAAAGTGAATCCTTTGGAACTGCGCGAGGAAAAGTGGCGGCCGATTTTCGGGTAAAGCCAGATGCCGATGCCGATCGCCAGCATGAAGAAGAGGATGACTTTCCCCATGGTCAGACCGAAGTGCAACCAGTTGATATGCCCCTGGTTGGTTCCGAGGTCGATGATGGCGGTGAAAAAGGAGAGGGCCAGCACATCGTCGACGATCGATGCGCCGATGATCACCGGGGTCACATGGTGTTCCGTTAATTCAAGATCGTGCAGTATCCGGGCGCTGACTGCAATTGCGGTAATCGACAGCCCGAGGGAAATGAACAGGCTTTCGATGGATGATAAGGCAAATAGCTGGCAGGTCAGGTAAGCGACGGCGAACGGGATGAGAAAGCCGGCAATACCGACACAGGTTGAGTGAAAGCGGAAGCGTTTCAGGTCGAGTGGATTGGTTTCCAGCCCGGCATAGAACATGAGGAAGAAAACGCCAAGCTCTGAGAGAACCGACAGCATTTCGTTTGGCGCAATCAGACCGAGAAAGGCAGGGCCGAATATGATCCCGGCGGTCAACTCTCCCAGGACCGGCGGCTGGTGAATTTTACGGCAGATGACTCCGGTGGTCCAGACGATGACCATCAGCATCAGCAGGTTCAGCGTCGGGTCATCATGGGTCATTTGGTTGAGAATGTGAATAAAGTCGTCCATTTACAGCCTGCCGGGTCAATATCGGGTGACGTTTCGACCTGCTGGGGATGTCATATGTTCACATTGAATTTTAGCACAAAGCCTGTTTTATTCAGCTTAAGGTTGCTGCGATTAGAAAATCATCGTGGCTTTTGGATTGATGATTGCCAGGACATCGAAGCTTTCCAAGTTGGCATCTGTAACAATCATTTCCAGTTGCTCGGTCGTCGGTTCAACACCGTTCACCGCGGTGGCCTGTAGTTTCTTAAGCTCGAGGGGCTGACCGGTTTTTAACTCTGGCTCGACACAATCGGTAATTTGTCGGGCCAGTTTTAGAATTTCCGTTTCTGTCTGGTACGTTGCCGTGATTTCTGGATGGTACTGAAAGCGTACTGGTTCCCACAATTTTTTTGGCAGCCTCCAGCTTTCAAGCAGGGTGGATCCCAGTTGCGCCGAATCGAAGCCGAGAACTTCTTTTTCCACCTCGGCAAGGCTGCGCCCACTTTGATCAGCTTGGTCGACAATCAACTGCGCCTGCTCCGGCAGCCGTGAAAACAGAATGAGGGTGCCGATATTGTGAAGCAGTCCTGTCAGAAACATCGCTTCGCCGTTTTCTTCCAGCAGAACACTGGCCAGCTTTTTTGCCACGATGCCGCAATAAACGCTACGCAGCCAGAAGACATCCATATCAATTTTTTCCGGCGCCAGTTGCTGGAATGTCTGTGTGGCTTTTGAAGCGAAAATCAGTGAGCGCAGTTCGTTCAGTCCGACCAGGGTGATGGCGCGGGAAACGGTTTCGATCTGGCCTGGAAAATTGTAAAAGGCGCTGTTGACCAGTTTCAAAAGTTGCGCAGAAAGGGCCGGGTCGTGACCAATAACCTCACCAATAGCGGATGCGTCTGCCTCGGGGGAGTCGATCAGCTGATTGGCGCGCAGAACCACATCGGGCAGCGAGACTAGTTGTTTGATATCTTTAATAATTTCGTCCGGCATCATGGTCATCACCTCTGTCGTTGGACTTTTAGTCGCGGCCAAATCGCTGCAGGTATCTGTTTTTGTTGTCTATCCGGTAAGTATAACAGCTATGAATATATTTTTATCGGAGAAATTTTATTTTCCTGAAGTGCGTCGTTTTAGCTGGAATTCAGTTTTGAAAAAGGAGGCACTGCAAAGCGGTTTTGGTTGACCCTCACTTTATAGCGGTGGTAAATTCCTCTGACAATTTTCGGACCGATCAGCTGCCTTGTCGATGATCGGTTTTTCTTGTTTTAACCCCCTATCTCTGCCGGATTTATGGAACACGCCAATTTCGTACATCTCCATCTGCACAGTCAGTACAGCCTGCTTGACGGTGCGATCAAGCTGGATGAGCTGGTTAATCGTGCCAAAGAATACAAGATGCCCGCAGTCGCAGTGACTGATCATGGCAACATGTTTGGCGCGGTCGAGTTTTACAGCAAGGCGATGTCAGCAGGCATCAAGCCGATCGTCGGTTGCGAGGTTTATGTCGCCCCCGGTTCCCGCTTTACCAAAGGCAACGCGCGCGGCTCCTCTGAAGCTTCTTATCACCTGGTGTTGCTGTGCATGAATCTGGCGGGTTATCAGAACATCTGCCGTCTGATTTCCGCCGCCTATCGTGAGGGTTTCTATTACAAACCGCGTATCGACTGGGAACTGCTGGAAAAACACAACGAAGGGCTGATCGCGTTGTCCGCCTGCTTAGGCGGCGAGCTTCCGACCCTGATCAACCTGAATCAGCCGGACGAAGCCTTGGAACGCGCACGGGCGATGGCGGAGGTTTTCGACGATAACCGTTTCTACCTGGAGCTGCAGGAAAACTATCTGCCGGAGCAGGCCAAGGCGAACAAAGGCCTGATGGCGATTGCCGAGGCGCTCGACCTGCCGCTGGTAGCCACCAACGATTGTCATTACCTGAAAAAAGAGGACGCCTTCGCTCACGAGGTACTGCTCTGTATTCAGACTGGCAAAACCATGGACGATCCGAACCGGATGCGTTTCTGCAACGACGAGTTTTATGTTAAGTCGCCGGAAGAGATGATCGAGCTGTTCAAGGATTATCCCGGCGCTACGAACAACACTGTCAAAATCGCCGAGCGCTGCAACCTGGAACTCGACTTTGATACCTATCATTTTCCACAGTACGAAAAACCAGCGGATAAAACGTTGGACGACGTGCTGGAGGAGATGAGCTATGCCGGGCTGGAAGAGCGGTTGGATGAAATCCGCAAACTGCGCGAGCTGACCGAGGAAGATGTAAAACTCTACAATGACCGCCTGGCCGAAGAGCTTAATTGTATCAAGAGCATGGGCTTCCCCGGCTACTTCCTGATTGTTGCCGACTTTATCAACTGGGGCAAGGATCATGATATCCCAGTCGGCCCGGGACGGGGCTCGGCGGCGGGCTCGCTGGTCGCTTTCGCCATGCGCATCACCGATATCGACCCGATCCCCTACAACCTGCTGTTCGAACGTTTCCTCAACCCGGAACGGATTTCGATGCCGGATATCGACGTCGATTTCTGCATCTACGGCCGGGAGAAGGTGATCGACTACGTGCGCGACCACTATGGTCACGAGAACGTCGCCCAGATCATTACTTTTGGTACCATGCTGGCCAAGGGTGTACTGCGCGATGTCGGCCGGGCGCTGAATATTCCTTACGGCGAAGTCGATAAAATAGCCAAGCTGGTGCCGGGCGTGCTCGGCATCACTTTGAAACAGGCGATCGAGCAGGAACCGAAGCTTAAAGAGCTGATCGACAAGGATAAAAAGGTTGGCGAACTGGTGAAGATCGCTCTGGCGCTGGAAGGCCTGACCCGTCACGCCTCGACCCACGCCGCCGGTGTTGTCGTCACGCCGAAGCCGCTCTCGGAGTACCTGCCGCTCTACGTCGATCCGAAGACCGGTGGTCAGGTCACCCAGTACCCGATGAGCTACGCTGAGAAGATCGGCTTGGTCAAGTTCGATTTCCTCGGTCTGAAAACGTTGACTGTTATCGAGAATGCGGTGCGGTTGATTCGTGAAGGAAAGGACCCGAACTTCGATCTCAAGATGATCCGCGACGACGACAAGAAAACCTACGAGCTGCTTTCCCACGGCGAGACCACCGGTGTCTTCCAGCTTGAGTCCTCCGGTATGAAGGAATACCTGGTCAAGCTGAAGCCGAGCTGTTTTGAAGACCTGATCGCGATGGTCGCTCTTTATCGGCCCGGCCCGCTCGGCTCCGGTATGGTCGATTCATTTATCAAGAGAAAGCACGGGCTGGAAGAGTTCAAGTACGATTTTCCACAGCTGAAGCCGATCCTCGATGATACCTACGGTGTCATCGTCTACCAGGAGCAGGTCATGCTGATCGCTCAGGTGTTGGGCGGTTACAGCCTCGGTGGCGCTGACCTTTTGCGCCGGGCGATGGGGAAGAAAAAAGCCGAGGAGATGGCCAAGCAGAAGAAGATCTTCCTCGAAGGGGCGAAGGAGAACAAGCTCGATCTGAAAAAGGCAGAAGCGGTTTTCGACCTGATGGAAAAGTTTGCCGCTTACGGTTTCAATAAATCGCACTCGGCTGCATACGCCTTGGTTTCCTATCATACAGCTTATCTCAAAGCGCACTACCCGGTCGAGTTTATGGCCGCTCTTCTGACCGAGGATATGGAGAATACCGACAAGGTCATCAAGAACATTGCGGATGTGCGTTCCATGGGGATCGAGGTTCATCCGCCTGACATCAACGCTTCCGACCGGTCTTTCACAGTCGCTGATGATTCGATGCGTTTTGGCCTCGGTGCGGTAAAGGGTGTCGGTGCTTCGGCTCTCGATTCAATCCTCGAGGTGAAAAAAGATAAGCCCTTCAGTTCGCTGCAGGATTTCTGTGAGCGGGTCGACTTGCGTAAGGTCAACAAGAAGGTCGGCGAAGCGCTGATCAAGTGCGGTGCCTTCGATTCCCTCGGCGGCAAGCGAGCGCAGTACATGGCCGGTCTGGAAGAGGCGATGGAAATCGGCCAGCGTTTGCAGAAGGAGAAGGAGTCGGGACAGGATTCCCTCTTCGGCAGCAACGAGATCGTCTCTACTGGTGGCAACGGTTACGGTGAACTGCCTGATATCGATGAGTGGGATGAAAAGTCATTACTCGGCTACGAAAAAGAAGCCCTCGGTTTTTACGTCACCGGCCACCCGCTGGCGCGTTACAGCGAGTCGATCAAACGTTTCGCCACCTGCGAGACATCGGCCCTGGTCGAACGCAGTGACAAAGAGCAGGTGCGGGTTGCCGGCATCGTTTCCGGCATCAAGGAGTTGATGACAAAAAAAGGCGACCGGATGGCTTTTGTCACTCTGGAAGATTTGAGCGGTTCGATCGAAATGGTGGTTTTCCCCGAAACCTATGCGGCCGCGATGGACCTGCTCAAAGGTGAGGAGCCGCTACTGGTCAGCGGCGAACTTGATGTTGGCGAGGAATCCTGTAAAATGCTCGCCAGTGAAGTGCAGTTGCTTAAAGATGTCAAAGAAACCATGACGGAATGTGTCCATATCCGCTTGACCACACCAGGTCTGGATGAGATACAGATGCGGCAACTGAAAGGCGTTATCCAGAAATACCGGGGCGACTGTAAAGTCAAGTTGCATGTGGTGATCCCGAACCGGAGTGAAACAATCATCAGCCTGCCGGAAAGTTTGAAAATGGCTGCTTCCGACGAAGCGATGGCTGATGCCGAACAGGTGTTCGGGTACAACGTCATGAATTTTGAATAGTTTCAGGCTTCTGCCGAATAGAAATGTCCATTTTGGGACAGGGAGTTAAATGATGAATCAACAATACCTCGATTTTGAAAAACCGATTGCCGATCTGGAAACCAAGATCGGTGAATTGCGTGAGTTTTCGACTGACAGCGTCGATTTTTCCGGCGATATCAAGAAGCTGGAGAAAAAAGCTGAAAAGCTAAAAACTGAAATCTACTCTAAGCTCAGCCGCTGGCAGCGGACCCAGTTGGCGCGTCATGCCAACCGCCCTTACACCTTCGATTACATCGAACATATCTTCACCGATTTCTTCGAGGTGCACGGCGATCGCAACTTCCGTGATGACCCAGCGCTGGTCTGCGGTTTTGCCCGGATCGACGGCAATCCTTGTTGCGTCATCGGTCACCAGAAAGGGCGCAACACCAAGGAGAAGGTACACCGCAATTTCGGTATGCCGAACCCTGAAGGGTACCGTAAGGCGCTGCGGGTGATGCAGATGGCCGATCAGTTCGGTCTGCCGATCTTCACCTTTGTTGACACTCCCGGTGCATTCCCCGGCATCGGTGCTGAAGAACGTGGCCAGGCGGAAGCGATTGCGCGCAATCTGCGTGAAATGGCGATGTTCAAAGTTCCAATTATCGTCACCGTGACCGGTGAAGGCGGTTCAGGCGGTGCTTTAGCGATTGCTGTCGGTAACCGGGTGCTGATGATGGAGTATTCTGTCTACGCAGTTATCTCGCCGGAAGGTTGCGCTGCAATCCTGTGGAGTGATGGTACCAAGGGGCCACAAGCCGCTGAAGCTCTGAAGCTGACAGCGCAGGATGTCGACAGCCTGGGCACTGTTATCGATGATGTCGTCCCTGAGCCGCTCGGTGGTGCGCATCAGGATCACCAAGTCACTGCAGCGACTCTGAAAAAATATCTGTTGAAACATCTGGCAGAGCTGGAAGCCATGTCGGCGGAAGAGCTGATCGAGCAGCGTTATCAGCGTTTCCGTGCCATGTCTGAAATTGAAGAACCGCAACAAGACTAGGCTTTATGCGGCTTGTTCTTCACTGTTTGCTGCTGCTTTTGCTGGCCTTTGCACTGAGCAGCTGCGGTGGCCACACCACCAGAGTCATCGAAACCCCGGAAACGCGTGAACTGAAGGGGTGGGAAAAACCGTACGAGGTTGATGGCAAGCGTTACGACCCGCTACGCGATCACAGTGGCTTCAGTCAGCGTGGCGTTGCGAGTTGGTACGGGCGTAAATTTCACGGGCGCAAAACCAGTAACGGTGAAATTTATAACATGTATGCCATGACGGCCGCTCACAAGACCCTGCCGCTTGGCGTTTATGTCCGCGTCACCCATCTGCAGAATGGCTGCTCCATCATCGTGCGGGTGAACGATCGAGGCCCTTTTGTGGCCGGACGGATTATCGATCTTTCCTACGCCGCGGCCAACAAGCTGGGGATGGCTGATGCCGGTACGGCAAAGGTTCAGGTACAGGCCCTCGGTTATCGGCAAAGCGATAAGGGGCAGATCAGCTATCGTCCTCCGACCAGTTACGATGCCGGTAGCTTTGCAGTGCAGATCGGGGCGTTTTCAGTCCAGGAAAATGCCTACCGTCTGGCGAGTCAGATGCGAAGCCGCTATGGCAAATCTGAGGTGCAGGCAGTGCTGGTGAATGGAGTGAAAATGTACCGCGTGCGCGTCGGTGATTACCATTCACTGGAGCGGGCCGAAAGGGCTGCCCTTGATTTCGCAAATGGCGGATTCAGAGGAAGTTTTGTTGTGGCTTTCGATTGAAAAATACAACTTGCCAACGACTTGAAATTGTCTAAAGGACGGCTTTTTTTGTTTGTATGTCATTATTTTTTTATCGAAATTAGCAGCTTTTTGCGCTTTCAGTTCTAAGCTGTTGATTTTTAGACACTAAAAAAGTGTTCTGGAACATGTTAAATTGTTCTATTATCGCTTGCTTTTGTCAAAAGACCGTGCTAGCGTTTCAAAATCTCAGATTCAGTTTGTGTAGATTTTAGTACTGCAAGTCAGCAAATAAACCGCACAGACCATATGGACTGGGCGGTTTTTTTAATGGCAGCAGAACAGTCTGCGCCACAACACATCCCGCAGAAATGGGAACAGCAAGGAGAAAGAAGATGGCAGAAGGTACCGTCAAGTGGTTTAACGATTCCAAGGGTTTTGGCTTCATCGAGCAGGACAATGGTCCTGACGTATTCGTACACTTCTCAGCAATTGGTGGTGACGGATTCAAATCCCTGGCAGAAGGCCAGCGCGTCAGCTTCGAAGTTGTCGACGGTCAGAAGGGCCCTCAAGCAAGCAACGTTGAGAAGCTCTAAAAATCGCTTGACAGTTAGCGATACAAAGGCTCCGCGGGAAACCGCGGAGCCTTTTTTTTGTCCAGAGGTAGGCTACAGCAGTTTAAATCTTCTATACTTATCAGCAACCATATTTCACAGGAGAGCTGATGGAACTGTACCAGCGAAAACAGATTCTGGAGGTTATCGAAACCCTGTCCAGTAAATATCTACAAGGCAAGGTACGGGCGATCCGGCTGGCGATTGTCAGCCTGCTTGCCGGTGGTCACATTTTGCTAGAGGATATCCCGGGATTGGGGAAAACCAGTCTTGCGCTGGCGCTCTCCGGTATTCTTGACCTCGATTTTGGTCGCGTGCAGTGCACCAGTGACCTTCTTCCTTCCGACATCACGGGCCTGTCAGTTTTCGATCGACAAAAAAGTGAATTCAAATTTGTCAAAGGCCCAATCTTTAACAACCTGGTGCTGGTTGATGAAGTCAACCGGGCGATGCCAAAGACGCAGAGTGCAATGCTGGAAGCGATGGAAGAACGGCGGGTCACGGTTGAAGGTGTGACATACGGGTTGCCTGAGCCTTTTCTGGTCATCGCGACCCAGAATCCGGCCGAGCAAGTCGGCACATTCCCATTGCCTGAATCACAGCTTGATCGTTTTCTCATTACCACCGGCATCGGTTATCCGCCGCCTGAGCTGGAAAAACAGATCATCCAGCGCGGTAGTGTGCGCGACGAGCTTGAGACAATCAAACCGTTGCTTGGCCGCGACAAAATCATCGAAACTTCGCGCTTTATCCGCGATAACGTAAAATTGGGGGATCTGGTTGCCGATTACATTCATACCCTGATCGAGCGCAGCCGTAACCACCCGCAGGTGTTTTCCGGTATTTCGACTCGTGGGGGGTTGAGTCTGGCCGCCGCTGCACGGGCCGAAGCCTATCTTGAAGGGCGCGATTATGTGGTCCCTGAAGATGTACAGCAGATCGCCGTGCCGGTGGTTGCCCATCGGCTGATCCTGAGACCGGAATTCCAGACAGTCCGCAAAGAAGAGGTGTTCCAATCGCTGCTCGCAGAAATTCCCGTTCCTATGGCTTGAAGCTAACCCGGGCGGGGATCATCTACATTGTGCTGACCCTGCTGCTCGGTTTTGCAGCCGTCAACACCGGTAACAATCTGCTTTATCTGATGATTTCGGCGTTACTCGGATTTATGGCGATTTCAGGATTGCTCGGACAGCAGAACCTGCAGCGTTTGCAGGCGAAGGTTCTGCCTGCTGATGACCTGTTCGCTACTTTGCCGGGACGGGTCGAAATTGAGCTGAGTAACCATCGCCGCTGGTTACCGGCGTTTTTGATCAGCGTTGAAATCGGTACGGGAACACGTCTGTTTCCCATTCTTGCTCCCGGTAAAACCGAGCGTCGCCCACTGGCCGTGACCTTGCCCGGACGTGGTTATCAAACCTTGCCGCCGATCTGGATTCGTTCCTGCTTCCCGATCAATTTTTTTATCCGTTCTCGTCGCCTGTCTCTGCAACAGCAGGTTTTGGTTTTCCCCTGTCCGCATTCGGCGAACCTGCCCCTTGGTGACGGAGTCGGCAGGCAAACACGGCAACATGAAACAACTCGTCCCGGCATCGACGGTGAACTGCGCAGTATCGATAATTACAGTTCCAGCGACCCGCTGAAATCGATCCACTGGAAGCTGTCGGCACGACACGACGAATATAAGGTGAAAAGACAGAATCGACTCGGCTCTCCATCTTTACTGCTCAATCTGGATGATTTTCCAGGTTCCTTGGAAGAGCGGATCGGGCAATGTACTTTTCTGGTTGATCAGCTGTTTCGGCAGCAGCGCTCTGTCGGCCTGCAACTGGAAGACAAACAGTTGCAGCCGGGCAGCGGACCTCACCATCGCTTGAAGCTTTTGACGGAGTTGGCACTTTATGGTCGGTGTTGAGGCAATTTTGCGGATACTGGCCTATTTGGCCTCTGTTGTCGGCCTGCTGCCGCTGTTGCCTTATTTGCCTGTCTGGGTTTTGGGCTTGTTGGTCGGCGGTTTTGTCCTTGGTTGGGTGGGAGACCGGCGGGGCAATTACCTGCTGAGCAATCATCTTGCGACCGGGGTGTCGATCGCTTTTTTCATCTGGTTTGTTTCTCAAGCCTCTATTGCCAACCTCGTTCATCCTTTGATTGAACTGCTCTGTCAACTCTTGGCTGTGCGACTGGCAACAGAGAAGTCACCTCGACACCTGCTTCAGTTGTTCCTGCTGGCGACCATCATTCTGGCAGCGTCTTCGATGCTGACCCTGGATCTCGGCTACCTGTTTTATCTGGTGTTGAACATCCTGCTGGTCACAACAGGTCTGGTTATGCTCAGTTTTTATGTGACTGATCCGCATCTTCGTTTTACACGGCCTCAATGGCGTTTGTTGCTGAAGACATTGCTTCTGCTGCCCGCGGGCTCTTTGGTTTTGATGCTGGTTTTGTTCGTGGTTCTGCCGCGAACCCAGACACCGCTGTGGAATTTTCTCAACCCGCAGCCGACAGGCAGGATTGGGATGAGCGATCAGGTGCAGCCTGGGTCAGTCGCGGAACTGGCTGAGAGCGGAGAGATCGCTTTTCGCGTCGAAACCGAGCAGTTGCCGATTGATGCACTCTATTGGCGCGGAATCGTACTCAATCGACTGGAAGGCAATATCTGGCGCCGGGAGCTGCGAAATATTGAGGAAAAACTGGTTTCAAAATCATCGTCACAAGTGGAGTTGACAATCTACTCCGAGCCGAAAGCGGATCATTACCTGGTGACTCTCGATCGACCGATCCGGATTGCCGATGTGAGACATGAAATAAAAAGTGACGGGGTGATCCGGGGCAGACTGCGGCGTGATGGCAAAGTCAGCTATCGTGTCTGGGCACAGTACAATTCAAAAAGCAGGCAGTTGGGCGATACCTGGCATTATCTTCAGGTGCCGAACCGCTTCAGTGACCGGATGCTGCAGCTTGCCGAAGAGATCGCGCAGCAGAAAAATTACGCGGCAAAAATTGATCGGCTCGATCGATTCTTCCTTCAGCAGCAGCTCAGTTATTCGACAACGAAACTCGCGAAGACGGAAAATCCCGTGGAAACTTTTTTGTTCGATAGTCGCCGTGGATATTGTGAGTATTTCGCGTCCTCTTACGCCGTGTTGTTACGTCTTGCGGGGGTGCCTGCACGACTTGTCGGCGGCTATCTGGGGGGAGAGTTCAACCAGCTCGGTGGCTATTATCTGGTTGGAGAGGATGCGGCCCATGTCTGGGTAGAAGCTATGGATGATGACGGTTTCTGGCAGCGAATCGATCCGAGTCGTCTGGCAGTTAACGCTGAAGAGGCTTTGGCGACCAACCGAAGTGGCAATGTTTCGACATTACAGGCCTTTGCTGATGCCTTGAAACACAACTGGAGCCGCATGGTGCTTAATTACGATTTGCGGCAGCAGATCAGTGCCGTGCGCAGTTTTGTCGGGCAGGTTCGTTCTGTCAAGAAGTTTGATCCTGCGTCTCTGGGGAAACTTGCCTGGGGACTTCCCTTGTTGCTGCTGCCGGCAACATGGTTTTTCTTCCGCTACCGTCAGCAGCGTTTGCAACGTTTGATCAGTGACTATCGTCACGTGATAGCGCAAGCGGCCGCCTTGGATAAATTGCCGGACAGCCTCGGCCTGTTTGCGTTGGCTGATTTGTCCGGCGAACCGCTCTGCCGGGAGTTTGCCCAGCTTTATGGGGCGGCCGTTTATAATGGTCGCCGTGTGACTGAGGCTGAATATCAACGATTGAAAGAAATCATCAGGCAGTTGAAAAAGCTGCAACTCTCTATTGATGTTGCAAAGCTCTGCCCGCTTGGTAATAATGAAGCTTCTAGAATTTTGTGAAAAAAGGAGGAGAGACTTATGCCTTTTATCAACGTCAATATAACCAAAGGGGCCACCAACGAGCAGAAGGCCGAGTTGATCGAGGGGATCACCGATCTGATGGTGAAAATTCTCGATAAGAATCCGTTCTCGACCCACGTGATTATCAATGAAGTAGAGACTGAAAACTGGGGGATCGCCGGGCGTTCCGTGAAGAAGCTGCGGGAAGAAGGGAAAACCGCGAATATTTCAAAAAAATAGAAAGGTAGCAGGATGTCAAATCCGGGTGAGTTTCTGCAAGCCTGCGCCGATGGTAAAATCTGGCTCTATTGTGCAGAATGTAATGAACCGATCAATTTTAACGATGCAGAGCATCTCGACTGTATCGCCAACGAAAATTACTGGGGACAGGAGCCCTGGTGGCACGATATCAGGGTGTTCAAGTGTAAAAAATGTGGCACCGAGCAGGAATCGAAAATCGAGTATGTGCCATAAAACATAAAGTTTGAAACGAAGAAAGGGGCCGGATGATCGGCCCCTTTTTCTATCTCTTCTTCTTTTTCCCACCGCCTTTTTCGCCCGATTTATATTCGGCAAGAAATTCATTTTTGTAGGCAGGATAATCGCCCGCTTCAATCGCCTTTCGTGCACCGGCAACCATGTTCAGGTAGAAACGCACGTTGTGGATCGCTGCAAGTGTCGCCGATAGGATTTCGTTGGCGTTGTAGAGGTGATGCAGGTACGCACGAGTGAAATTGCGGCAGCAGTAGCAGTCGCAGGACGGGTCGACGGGGAAGAAATCACGGCGGAAGTTTTTATTGGTCAGACGGATTTTGCCCCGTCTGGTGAACAGGGTCGCGCTGCGGGCATAACGGGTCGGGATGACGCAGTCGAACATGTCCATGCCGCGTTCGATCGATTCGAGGATATCTTCCGGCAGGCCGACACCCATCAGGTAACGTGGCTTGTGCTTCGGCATGTGTGGCTCGGTGAAATCAACCACTTTTTTCAGCAGTTCCAGTCCCTCGCCGACGCTGACGCCGCCGATCGCGTAGCCGGGAAAATCCATCGCTGTAAGTTCCTCGGCGCAAATGCGACGCAAATCTTCATAGACACTGCCTTGGACAATGCCGAACAGCGCCTGATCCTCGCGACTGTGGTGTTTCAGGCAAGCTTCTGCCCAGCGGATGGTTTTCTTGATCGATTTAGCCGAATAGTCGTGGCTGGCCGGGTAGGGGATACACTCATCGAAAGCCATCATGATGTCAGCGCCCAGATCGTTTTCAATCTGCATCGCTTCTTTTGGCCCGAGAAAGATTTCCTCACCGGTCAGTTCGTGACGAAAGTGGACACCGTCCTCGGCAATTCGCTTTTTCGGCAGGGAGAAAACCTGGAAACCGCCGCTGTCGGTGAGAATCGGCTTGTCCCAGTTCATAAATTTATGCAGTCCACCTGCTTTCTTCACCAAGCCTTCCCCTGGTTTCAGGTGCAGGTGATAGGTGTTGGAGAGGATGATCTGTGCTTCTGTCTCCTCAACCTGTGCCGGGGTCATCGCTTTGAGCGCGCCATGAGTGCCGACCGGCATGAAGATTGGCGTTTCGATGGTGCCATGCGGGGTTTCCAGTCGACCGCGGCGGGCGCGGCTTTTCGGATCTTCCTTGAGCAGTGTGAACTGAAACATTGAAGTTGTTCTCCCTTGAGGGTACCTTTAGATTTAAGGTGCCAAGCTATAACAGAAACTTGGTGCCGGTGCAATCATATCGGAGACTGCGTGAATTATCTTCCCCCACTTCCCGAACAGTTACAACAGGTTGAATACAGTAAACTGTATTTTTATCTTCAGTTTCAGGAGTATTTTGACCTGCCGCAATGGGGATTACTGCAGCTGCGCCGGGAATTTCAGCAGGCGTTGAAGGCTCTTGAGAGCTGGGGGAGATGCAGTGAAACTGATCAAATTAAAAATTTGCTGCAACCGCAGATATCGAACGATCCGCTGATCCGTCGTCAGGCTCAGAAGCCATCCCCGGCGTTTGTCCTTCTCCCAGATCCACAGAGCAAAGGCTTGTTCCAGCCGCAGCAGTCATTGAAACTGCCGGTTTTTTTTCTTGGCCAGGGGATTCAGGGTATTAACGCCTTTATCATTTTGCTCCAGCAGGTTGGCCAACAGGGGCTACATAACGGGAACGGACGTTTTGTTTTAGACGCGGTGGAAAGTGAAGATGGCAGCGGTGTGCGCTCAATGGAATGGAGTGGAGGGCAATCCGAATTTTTCTCAGCACCGGTCAACAATTTAAGCTGGCTGCTGGAGCAGCAGACAAATTTCGCTGAAACTGTTTCTTTGGAAGTGATAAGCCCACTGCGATTGTTGAAACAGAAAAAACCGCTGTTCAAAGCTTCCATCGGTGAGCTTTTTCCCTTTATTGTGCGTCGTGTCTCCTCCCTTCTCGCCTGTCATGCCGGGGTAGAAATATGTGATGACCCGAAGCGCTACATTCAATTGGCTCAACAGATCGAAGAGATTGAAAACGCTCTGCAATGGCGTGATTGGCGCCGTTTGAAAAATGATCATCAGGCTCAGGACGTCGGCGGTTTAATGGGGTCTCTGCTGCTGAGCGGGGAACATCTTTCCGAGCTGTTTTGGTATCTGCAAATGGGCAGTTTGTTCAATGTCGGTAAAGGCGCAGCTTATGGTGCTGGCCAGTTTACTCTGAAAACTAACTGTTAGGACTCAGCTTTTTTTGTTTACAGCTGTTGCCCGGCCCGTATACTTGGTTATAATTTTGTTATGTAGCCAACTTATGAAAGGAGGCTGTTCATGACAAATGCATGGGATGAAAGAAAAAAAGCACTTGAAAACGAATATTTCCACAAGAAAGAACAGGAAATCATCGATAAGATGAAGAATGACGCCGAGGAAACTCTGGCGCACAACTACTCAAAGGGTCGCTGCCCGAAGTGTGGCGAAAAGATCGAACCGATGACGTTCCGTGATGTGCCGCTGGATCGTTGCCCCGGCTGTGGAGGTGTCTGGCTGGGACCGAACGATTTGAGAATATTGGCTGAAAAGGACCACCGGACATGGTTTGACCGCTGGTTCCATGCTGACAACCAGGAAACATCTGATCAGGAGGTATAAATGTTTTGGTTTATTGTTCTGTTATTACTTGCCGGGGCGGGATTCTACTTTTATCAGAAGATGATGACCATCGAGCGGGAGATCCGTGAAGAGCAGGACGCTGCCCAAGCCGATGCCGAACCGGTTGAAGAAGCCAAAGTTGAAGAAGTGAAGGCAGAGGAACCGGCGGCAGAAGAAGCAAGTGATCCTCCGGTGGTGACCCCGGAAGTAGAAAAAATGGCTGCGAAGGCTGAACCGGTAGCTGACGTGGAAATGAATCTCGAAGATGAGATTCTGGAAGCGGTGAAAAACCTGCCGGGGATGAAACAGACCGATATTTACACCAGCTTTGCCGATGTCGGCAAAAGCCAGCTACAGAAATTGCTCAAAGAGATGGACGATGATGGCAAACTGAAGCGGGAAAAGAAAGGAAGTAGTTATCTGCTGTATCCTGCAGAAGATTGAACCAATTTACAGAGATAATGATAACGAAGGCCTGCAGCATTGTGTTGCAGGCCTTCGTTGTTGTTTGTCGAGCAAAAAGTCATTCAGATTTTTTCAGCTGGTATTTTTCCATACGGTAAATGAGAGTATGGCGGGGGGTGTGTAACAGCTCTGCGGCTTTCGTCTGGTTCCAGTTGGAGCGCTCAAGCGCTTGGATGATAGCTTCTTTTTCGAGGGCAGCCAATGGGTAGCCGCCAGGCGGTAGATTGACGACACCGCACAGCTGATCTGTTGGCTGTCGAAGGACTTTGTCCGGCAGGTCGTTTAGGTCAATGGTATCTCCATGGCGGAGGATTACTGTCTGCTCTATGGCATTTTCCAGCTCGCGTACATTTCCAGGCCAGCCATACGCTTGCAGCTTTTTCATCGCCTGATCTGAAAATTCCAGACGTTTGTCCGGCAGGAAGCGATCGAGAAAATGTCTGGCCAGAAGAGGGATATCATCTTTTCTGTCGCGTAACGGTGGTAAAACCAAGGGGATGACAGCCAGTCGATAATACAGGTCTTCGCGGAAGAGGCTGTTATCTATCGCCGTTTCCAGATTTCGATTTGAGGCTGCTATGACCCGGACATCGACTTTGCGGGTTTGTCCAGCACCGACCGGTTCGATTTCCATCTCCTGTAGGGCCCGCAACAGCTTGGGTTGTAGGTCGATTGGCATTTCACCGACTTCGTCGAGGAACAAGGTACCGCCATCCGCCAGTTCGAATTTTCCTTTACGGTCCTTGACCGCTCCAGTGAAAGAGCCTTTCAGGTGACCAAAAAGTTCACTCTCCAACAATTCACGGGGAATGGCGGCACAGTTCACAGGGATGAAGGGGCTGTCAGCACGTTCACTGCGGATATGAATCGCCCGGGCGATCAGCTCTTTGCCGGTCCCGCTTTCGCCGCCGATGAGAACTGTCGCTTCGCTTGGTGCCACCCGATTCACCATATCGAAAACTTTCTGCATTGCATCGGAAATGCCGACAAGATGTTCGAAGTCGGTTTGCGTATCCAGCCTTTGCCGGAGTTGCTGGTTCTCTGCCTGCAGGTTGCGAAAGGATAGGGCGCGTTTTACCACCAGTAGCAGTTCATCATTGCCGAAAGGCTTGGTGATGTAGTCGAAGGCACCGTCTTTCATAGCGGTGACGGCTTGCTCGACCGTCCCGAATGCGGTGATCATGACCACCAGGCAATCGGCATCACGCCTTTTAATCTCTTGCAGCACTTCGTAACCGGACAATCCAGGCATCTGGATATCGGTGATCACCATGGCCGGGCGCTCGGCTTGGTAAACTTCCAGCCCCTTCGCGCCATCTTCGGCGGTGAGAACCTGGTAACCGGCCTGCTCCAGAACATATTCGATAACACGGCGCAGGGAGCTGTCATCATCAATAACGAGAATCGTGTTTTTGTGGGTCATGAGTGTGCTCCGTTAGCAATCGGCAGCTCAATTGAGAAGCAAGCTCCTGCACCCGGTTTGCTGCTGACTTTGAGCTTTCCGCCGTGAGCGTCAATAATACGGTGTGAGATGGCTAGACCCAGCCCGGTTCCATCGCTACGTGTCGTGTAAAAGGGATTGAAAATACGATCCTGGAGATCCTCTGGTATGCCTGGCCCAGTGTCGGTGAAAGAGATGATGGCTTTATCCTGTCCTCTTGTGCATGAAATTCCCAGCGTGCCGCCATCGGGCATGGCCTGTAATGCATTCAGAACAAGGTTCAGAAAGGCCTGTTTGTATTGTTCCAGGCTGCCGAAGACCTTTTTCGGTTGATCGTCGTTGTACAAAGAAACTTCTACTTTGGCCTTAACCGCCTGCTGTCGTGTCAGGGTTGCCACTTCCTGCAGGGCATCACAAATTTCAACAGTTTTCTGCTCGCTGTCTGCAGGCCGGGCAAAATTGAGAAAGTCGCGGACGACGCCGTCGAGGCGGTTGACTTCTTTTACCAGAATTTCTGCGAATTCAAGGCGTTTGTCGTTCTTGTCCATCCCTTCTTTCAGTATTTCTGCTGTGCCGCGTATCGAGCCGAGGGGATTGCGGATTTCATGCGCCATCCCGGCCGATAGCTCACCAAGAGCTGACAGCCGATCTGCGCGTCGCAGTTGTTCTTCCGTTTCGAGTAGTTGATCCGCCTGTGACTTCAGTTTGGCGTAACTTTCTTCAAGCCGATTAGTTGTTTTTTCTAGCTGTTTCTTCTGTTTTTGCTCGCGCGAGGCGAGAGCTCCTGTTAGCAGACCGATGATATTGTAGAGCAGAATTTCGAGATATTGCTCAATTCCTGTCGTTGGATGGTGCCCCCACTGGAACAGTACATGGGGAAGGTAAATTGCCGATACGAAGAGGGCAACAATAATTCCCCCGCGGAGCATGAACCAGAGCCCGCCGAGAATGATCGGGATGTAATACAGTCTCCTGTAAATTCCATGGTAGGAATGCATGCTTGTCGAAGTGAGATAGTGAAGTGCGGTGATCGCAAGAACCAGTATCAGGATGATGGCAAGTTGATTTCTGCTTGATTTGCTCATTGTGTATCAGCCTGCGAATGGGGTGTGAAGAATATCCTACAGGAAATAAAAGGTCCTTTAACTTGCTTATGTTGCTGTTGAAATATGAGCAAGAATTATTCCTCTATTCAATAAAGTGTTTGGGCAGCAGTGCTCAAGTGTCTTGAAATTAAGAAGGTTTTCCTTATTGCTGTGCGGCACGGACTTCCTTTTGCTTTTGCCAGACAATTCATTTGCGCCTCAGATTGTAGAATATTCTTCATATGACTGTTGGATATTCTACATGTTGTCTTGAAAGATTCCAATCGCAATTCTCTATCTCACCGGTTTTAAACAAGAAGTCATTGTTGGTACGATTCCTGATTGTATTGCTAGGAAAAGCAATATCTTTTATGCAAAAGGATCGTTTGGCTTATGCAGAGAACATTTTTCAAGGCTTTGCTGCTTATCACCGTTTTGGCTGGAATGTCATCCGCTGCTCTGGGCGCCATAACGCCGCAGTTGCAGCAATTACTTGCAGAAGCGGATAACAACCCGGCGCTTACAAAAAGGTTTGCGGAGATAGATGTCTACCAAAACAAGGTGGTTCAAGCGGGAGCATTGAGCGATCCAGTGATGTCTTTGTCGGTCTTGAATTTCCCGATCGAGGATGGATCGGATGACGATCACAGGGTTTTCTACGAGCTAAGAATCTCACAAATGTTTCCGTTCTGGGGAAAACTGGACGCGCGGGCAAAAGCTGCGGCCAGAAAGGCCCAGTGGTATTCCGGAGCGTTTGAGGATGTTCGTTTGCAGGTACGTGGGCAGGTGAAAGACGCTTGGTTCCGTTTACTTTTTCAACAGCAGGCTATCGAACTGACCAAGCGTAATCTCAAACTCATTGATGATTTTATCCGGTTGACAGAAACCCGTTACGAGGTTGGCACGGGGCTGCAGCAGAATGTTTTGAAGGCGCACCTGCAACGGTCTAAACAGCTGGATAAGTTACTCGAGTTTGAACAGTTGAAAGAAGCGACTAGCGCAGAGCTGAACAGTCTTGCCGGGAGAGCTTCGCACCAAAGCCTAGAACCCGACGGTCGTCTTGTTAAGTCGAATCTGGATCTAAGCCTGGTTGAGTTGCAGCAGAATGTTGACTCCAGACGACCAATGTTCACTGCCTACGAGGCTTTGATTGAAGCGTTTGAGACAAATAGAACCTTGGCAAAACTTGATGACTGGCCTGACTTCACCCTGTTTGCTGCCTATCGTTATGAGCCGGAAGAGGATGATGCTGGCGTAGTTGGTATCAGTTTCAACCTGCCTGTACGCCGGGAACGTCGAGCCGCTGCAAAAGCTGAAGCTGATTCTGCACTGCGTCAAGTTATCCAGGAGCGCAATGATTTCGGCATAAAGGTTGATTTAGCAATTCATCGCGCCCTGACTCGTTATCAACAAAGCGGGAAACTGGCCGAACTTTATCAGAGTGGGATTATCCCACAGGCAGATCAGACCTTTCAGGCAACTCTCAGTGCTTACCAGGTCGATAAAGTCGATTTTCTCGATCTGCTCGATTCACTGATGACTCTCTACAGTTACCAGATCGATCACATCAAAGCGATCAGTGACCAGCAGCGTAGCTTGGCAGCGATTGAGGCCGCAGCAGGTTTGGAGATTGATCTGCTGCCGGTTTACCTGAATTCCGAAGAAGGATAGATGATGCGTACTCTATGGAAAATTTCTCTGGCCAGTCTCTCTGTATTGGTGCTGGCACTTGGGGTTCTGCTCAGCACCGATTTAAGCTTTCGGAACGTGCCGATTCAAGGAACGGAGCTGGTTCACGCTGAAGATGACCATGACCATGCGGCAGGAACCAAGTGGACCTGTGGCATGCACCCGATGATCATCGTTGATGAGCCGGGGCTGTGCCCGATCTGCCACATGGACCTGACACCGATGAAGGAAGAAACCGGTGGCAGCGCGGCTGCTACGGGAGAGCGTAAGGTCAAGTTCTGGCAGGATCCGAATGACCCGACCTATATCAGCGACGAGCCTGGCCAGTCGCCGCTGGGGATAGCGTTGATTCCAGTATACGAGGATGAGGCGACTGGAGGGACTTTAATCAGTATCGATCCGACGACGATTCAGAATATGGGCGTGCGCACCGTCGGGGTGATGCGGGGTGATCTTTCCCGCTCGATCCGCACCGTCGGTCTGGTCAGTTACGAAGAGCCGAAGCAGTACGTGGTCAACGCCAAGATTGCTGGCTGGGTAGAAAAACTCTACATTGCCGAAACTGGGCAGCAAGTGAAAAAAGGGCAGAAGCTGCTCGAAATTTACAGCCCCGAACTGGTCACAGCCCAGCAGGAACTGTTGCTGGCGCGCGATAATTACAACTCGCTTAAAGACAGTACCTTCCCGCAGATCTCCGAGAGCGCCAGACGACTGCTTGAATCCTCACGTAAGCGGCTGCAGCTGTGGGATGTCAGCAAGTGGCAGATTGAGCAGCTGGAGAAGATGGGTCAGGTAAGAAAAACAGTGACCCTGTTCGCTCCCTACGATGGCGTGGTGACCATGAAAATGGTCAACGAAGGGATGTATGTTACTCCCGGCATGAGTCTGCTTGATCTGGCCGATCTGTCGCGCGTTTGGGTGATGGCCGATATCTATGAATATCAACTGCCCTGGATCAAAGTGGGGCAACCAGTGCGGGTCGAGCTACCTTATGTCAAAGGCCGCACCCTGAACGCTCATGTCAGTTACATCTATCCTTTTGTTGATCCGAAGACCCGCACGGTTAAAGCTCGCATCGAGTTTGATAATACCGATTTTGAATTACGCCCCGATATGTACGTGACCGTTTATCTCGCTGGCGAGCAGAAGCAGGATGCACTGATTGTTCCACAGGAGGCGATTCTTCACTCCGGGGAAAAACAGACGGTGTTCGTTGCGTTGGTCGCAGGCCGGTTTGAACCGCGCCTGGTAAAGACCGGTCTGCAGGGCGAAGACGGTCATATAGAAATTATTCAAGGCCTGTTTGAGGGGGAGCAGGTGGTAACCAGTGCGCAGTTTATGCTCGATTCAGAGAGCAAATTGCGCGAAGCGATCCAGAAGATGATGAAGCCGGCTCGAGCCGAATCGCCGCAAAGAAATACCGAAGATGAACTCGACGATTTATTCGCCGATGATGCAGGCGCAGAAAGTCTGGAAGAGCTGTTCAATTAATCGGTCGACAGGATAAATTCCATGCTGGAAAAAATCATAGAGTGGTCGATCCGCAATAAATTCATGGTCGTGCTGCTGACCGCGTTTCTGCTGGTTGGTGGCATCTATGCCCTGAAAAATACGCCACTCGACGCCATCCCCGATCTTTCCGACGTGCAGGTGATCGTTTTTACCGAGTACGCAGGGCAGGCGCCGCAGGTCGTCGAGGACCAAGTGACTTATCCGCTGACCACCCAGATGCTGGCGGTGCCGCAGGCGAAAACGGTGCGTGGTTTCTCCTTTTTCGGTCTCTCCTTTGTCTACATCATTTTCGAGGATGGCACCGATCTCTACTGGGCCCGATCACGGGTGCTGGAATACCTGAACTACGCTTCCGGCAAGTTGCCGAAGGGAGTGACACCGAGCCTCGGTCCGGACGCCACCGGGGTTGGCTGGATTTACGAGTATGTCCTGGAGAGCGATCGTCATGATTTGCAGGAGCTGCGCTCTATTCAGGATTGGTTCCTGCGCTACGAGCTGACTGCGGTCGACGGTGTCTCCGAAGTGGCGAGTATCGGCGGTTACGTCAAACAGTACCAGGTTGAAGTCGATCCACAGCGCCTGCTTGCCTACCACCTGACCATTCCGCAGATCCGCATGGCGATCCAGCGCAGTAACAATGATGTTGGCGGCCGCCTGGTCGAGATGGCGGAGACCGAGTTCATGGTCCGTGGTCTCGGCTATATTCAATCGCCCGATGACCTGGAACAGGTCGTGGTCGGCACCGATCAGCGTGGTACACCGATCCTGCTGCGCGATCTGGCGCGGGTGACTATCGGCCCGGAACTGCGCCGCGGTGGAGCCGAGTTGGACGGTGCTGGCGAAGCGGTCGGTGGTATCGTGGTCATGCGTTTCGGAGAAAATGCCCTGCAAACGATCGAGAATGTCAAAGGGAAGCTGCTGCAGCTGCAGTCTGGCTTGCCGGAAGGGGTGAAGATCGTCCCGGTCTACGATCGCAGCGGCCTGATCGAACGGGCGGTCGATACCCTCAAACACAAACTGCTCGAAGAGAGTATTGTCGTTGCGGTGGTGACCGCGCTCTTCCTGTTCCATCTGCCGAGCGCCTTCGTCGCTATCTTTACCCTGCCGGTGGCGATCCTGATTGCGTTCCTGATTATGTACGCTCAGGGGATCAACGCCAACATCATGAGTCTCGGAGGCATTGCTATTGCCATCGGCGCCATGATCGACGCGGCGATCATCATGATCGAGAATGCCCACAAGCATCTGGAGCGAGATCAGGGTAAAAAGCCTCACTGGCAGATCATCCTCGATTCTTCGAAAGAGGTCGGCCCGACCCTGTTCTTCTCTCTGCTGGTGATTACCGTTTCCTTTGTGCCGGTGTTTGCCCTGCAGGAACAGTCTGGGCGTCTGTTCAAACCGCTCGCTTACACCAAAACCTACTCGATGGGTGCTGCTGCCTTACTGTCGATCACCATCGTGCCGGTACTGATGGGCTGGTTTATTCGTGGCAAGATCAAGCCGGAACATGCCAACCCGATTAACCGGCTGCTGATCCGCATCTATCATCCGGTCGTCGACTTTGTCCTCAACTGGCGCAAGTTGACCCTGCTGGTAGCATTGCTACTGATCTGCTCGATCTGGTATCCACTTTCGAAAATGGGCAGTGAGTTTATGCCACCGCTCTACGAGGGCGACCTGCTTTACATGCCGACCACCATGCCGGGCATTTCAGTGACCAAGGCGAAGGAGTTGCTGCAGCAGACTGACCGGATTATCGCCCGTTTCCCGGAAGTGGAGCGCACCTTCGGTAAGGTTGGCCGGGCAGAAACCGCGACTGACCCGGCACCGCTGTCGATGTTGGAGACCACTATCATGTTGAAGCCGGAATCGGAGTGGCGCAAGGTGCAGGCCGCACGCTTTTATTCCGATTGGGACGAGTCGCTTGAATTGATCAAAAAGCCGCTGCGACTGATTTGGCCCGAGGAACAGCCGATTTCGATCGACAAATTGATCGCGGAATTGGACAAGTCTATCCAGTTCCCGGGCCTAACCAATGCCTGGACCATGCCGATCAAAACTCGTATTGACATGCTCTCGACCGGCATCAAGACCCCGGTGGGAATCAAAATTATGGGCCCGGACCTGCAGATTTTGAGCGATTTGGGCGAGCAGATCGAGGCGCTAGTCCGTGATCTGCCCGGCACCCTGACCGCGTTTTCCGAGCGGGTGGTCGGCGGCAATTACCTCGACTATAGGATTGACCGCGCAGAAGCGGCACGCTACGGCCTGACCGTAGCTGACGTGCAGGAGAGCATCCAGGCGGCGATCGGTGGCATGAACGTGACCCAGACGATCGAAGGTCTGGAGCGTTATCCGGTCAATATCCGCTACCAGCGTGACTACCGCAATGACCTGACCGCGCTTGGGCAGGTGCTAGTGCCGCTGAAGGATGGTAAGCATGTACCGATCTCCCAGCTTGCTGAAATCGAGATTAAAAAAGGCCCGCCGGGGATCAAAAGCGAGAACGCTCGCCGGACCGCCTGGGTCTATGTTGACCTGCGTGGTATCGACGTTGGCACCTATGTCAAGTGGGCGCAGGAACTGGTCGGCGAGCAGATCAAACTGCCGCCCGGTTACAGCATCGTCTGGAGCGGCCAGTTCGAATACATGGAGTCGGCGAAAAAGCGCTTCATGGTGATCATCCCCCTGACCGTGCTGATCATCTTCGTCATCATCTACGCCAGCACCAAGTCGATGATCAAAACATCTATTGTCTTCCTCGCGGTACCTTTCTCGTTGGTCGGCGCTTTTTGGTTCCTCTGGTTGCTCGATTACAACATGTCGGTTGCTGTCTGGGTCGGGGTGATCGCCCTGGCCGGACTAGATGCTGAAACCGGGGTGGTTATGCTGCTCTACCTCGATTTGGCGCACAAGTTGTGGGGTGACAACGGTCGGATGAACAACCTTGGCGATTTGAAACAGGCGATCCATCACGGTGCGGTCAAGCGGATACGACCGAAAATCATGACCATCGCCGTGATTATCGCCGGTTTGCTGCCGATCATGTGGAGTCACGGCGCAGGAGCCGACGTGATGAAGCGGATCGCCGCGCCGATGGTTGGCGGGGTGGTCACTTCGGGGATCATGGAGTTGATGGTTTACCCGGTGATCTTCTATCTCTGGCGTGGAAAAAAATTGCAAAAGGATTTACAGCCGACCAGTACGGTCGAGTTGCTTGAACACTAATAAAGAAAGGGGATCAGTTATCCTCAAAACAAAGTGAAAAGGAGAAAGAAGATGAAGAAACAGATTCTGGTACTGGTGATGGTTTTTCTGATGTTCCCGCTGGCAGCAATTGCTATGCAGCATGGCGAGAGTCATGGAGGCATGTCGATGGGTGGCAGCATGATCATGTTGCAGGACATTGAAGTCGATGGTGTGATGGCTTCCGGCCACATGTTGGATACTCGTGAAAAAATGGCTGCCCTTGGCATGAAGGAGACCCATCACTTTATGGTCGGTTTTATGAACACCGAGGGTGAAGGGTTGAGCGATGGAGTGGTGGCATTGAAAATTCAGGCCCCGGATGGATCGGTTGGTGGTCCGATTCGCCTGATGGCGATGAATGGTGCATTCGGCAGTGATGTCACTCTGGATCAGAAAGGGATGTATAAGTTTACGATCGGCAGCAAGTTGGCAGATGGGAAAAAAAGATCGTTCGAGATGTCCTACCACAGTAAATAATAAATATGTGATTGAGCAACAAGACAGCCTGTGCCGAAATCGGCACAGGCTGAAAAGGAGCGGCTTCTTTGTTGTCAGTTGGCACTAAGGAGTCGAAGTCAACTGCTGCAGTTTTGCCAGACAGGCGGCAACCATTACGCCGACACCTGCATTGAAAACGGTCATCGCCTCATAGGAAAAAACATAATAGTTTCCGCTCAGGCGAGCAAATCCGGCCACGACGCAAAGCAGCAGGCCAACTCCGCCCAGGATGTTTCCAGCGATTGCTAATATCTTACCCATGCGACCTCCCTGGTGATTAGACGATTCAGTGTCATAAAGAAAAATACCTCTTACGCTGAAAGCATAGCAGCTGTTAGCCGACCTGTCTCAGGTGGAGATTGTTTTGAACGTGGCGAGGCTGGGTGTGGGAGGAAGAAAGAAGAAAGGGGACAGGCAAGGATGCCTGTCCCCGGTTCGGTTAACGCAGGTTGTAGAATACGTCTTTGCCGTTGAAGACAGCGGTATCGTCCAGCTCGTCCTCGATGCGCAGCAGTTGGTTGTACTTGCAGACGCGATCGGTTCGGCAGAGGGAGCCGGTCTTGATCTGACCACAGTTGGTGGCGACGGCCAGGTCGGCGATGGTGGTGTCTTCGGTCTCACCGGAGCGGTGGGAGGCGACTGCGGTGTAACCGGCGCGCTTGGCCATCTCGATCGCTTCCAGAGTCTCGGTCAGGGTGCCGATCTGGTTGACCTTGATCAGGATCGAGTTGGCGATGCCTTTCTCGATGCCTTCCTTCAAAATTTTGGTGTTGGTGACAAACAGGTCATCGCCGACGATCTGGATCTTCTTGCCGAGTTTTTCGGTCATCAGCTTCCAGCCATCCCAGTCATTCTCAGCCAGACCGTCTTCGATGGAGATGATCGGGTACTTGGAGACCAGCCCTTCGTAGAACTCGACCATGTCGGCAGCGCTCTTCTTCGGCTGGGCTTCGTTTTCCAGAATGTAGGTGCCGTTCTTGTACAGCTCAGAAGCGGCAACATCAAGGGCCAGAACCACTTCTTCGCCCGGCTTGTAACCGGCAGCCTTGATCGCTTCCATGATCACTTCCAGAGCTTCTTCATTGCTCTTCAGGTCAGGAGCGAACCCGCCTTCATCACCGACAGCGGTGTTGTAGCCTTTGTCCTTGAGGACTTTTTTCAGGGCGTGGAAGATCTCGGCGCCCATGCGCAACGCTTCTTTGAAACTGTCGGCACCGGCCGGCATGATCATGAATTCCTGAATGTCGACGTTGTTGTCGGCATGCTCGCCACCGTTGAGGATGTTCATCATCGGCAGCGGTAATTCTTTGGCGTTGGAACCACCGATGTACTGGTAGAGCGGCAGTCCGGCATCTTCAGCAGCGGCTTTGGCACAGGCCATGGATACACCGAGCAGGGCGTTGGCGCCAAGCTTCGATTTAAAATCGGTGCCGTCCAGAGCGAGCAGCTTTTTATCGATACCGATCTGGTCGGAGGCTTCCCAGCCAATCAGTTCGGCAGCAATCACTTCGTTGACGTGGGAGACAGCTTTGAGCACACCTTTACCGAGGTAACGCGCCTTGTCGCCGTCGCGCAGTTCCAACGCTTCACGCTCACCGGTCGAAGCACCACTCGGCACTGCCGCACGTCCAATAACGCCGGTTTCCAGCGCGACTTCCACTTCAACGGTCGGGTTGCCGCGCGAGTCGAGAATCTCGCGGGCGTAGATGTCAATAATTTCGCTCATGTTCCACCCCTTGCTAAGTCATGGTTTAAAGGTTATCGTCCTGACGTGTACGCCGGGACGGATAGGTTGAAAAATCAGGGATTAGTTATAGCACAGGCACCGGCGATTTAAAGCCGTTTTTTCCTTTATTTCCGAATACATTTTTGAATGCGAAAACCTGAACTGAACATCATTGTTCCCCTGCTGAATGAGCGATCTGAAATCGCTTCGTTTCTTACCAATATGGTCGAACAGCAGGATGTTGATTATGAACTCATCTTTGTTGATGGAGGTTCAACGGATGGCAGCCTGGAATATCTGCAGCAGGCCGTTTTTCCAGGCCGGGTTTTCTCTTCAGAAGTCGGTCGTGCGCGGCAGATGAATGCCGGAGTGCAACAGGCGGAGGCGGAGTGGTTGCTGTTTCTGCATATTGACAGCCGCTTTTCCGATCCCCGGGCATTACGTAGAGCACTCGATATGTTGCAGCAACCCGGCAGCATCAATCTGGCAGGGCACTTTGCTCTAAAATTCCGGAGACGTGAAAAAACTCCTTCGCATGCTTATTATTTTTACGAGTGGAAAGCCCGTCTTGGCCGCCCGGAGACGATTCACGGTGATCAGGGCTTTCTGCTGCGCAAAGAGCTGTTTTTTAGGTTAAACGGTTTTTCTGAAGATATGACGGTGATGGAAGATACCGACTTCGCTGAGCGCTTGCGTGAAGTTGGACAGTGGCAGCTGCTGCCTGCTGAAATCAGTACCTCTGCGCGGCGTTTTGAGACCGAAGGGTTATGGCAGCGACAACTCCTCGGTGCCTTGATCATGTGCTTCCGGGATGTTGGCTGGCAACAGTTTTTTGTTGAGGCTGCTGGTGTTTACCGGCAGCAGAACAAGGCCGATCAGCTGCAAATCAGGCCTTTTTTCGCTCTGGTTCGGCAGTTGTTGAAGGCTTTGCCGGTAAAAGAACGTTTTCTGCTCTGGTGGCGTTGTGGCGGTTATGTGCGAAGGCATGCCTGGCAGTTGTTTTTTGCTGTTGATGCAATGCGAGCGTTTTATCTAAAATTTCCGCCCGGACAGGGATCATTGAGAGTGACCAACTGTTTCGAGCCTCTCTGGAATTTGTTGAGTGATAATCTTTTCGGTCGGCTAGTTGCAACATTTGCATTGCGGTGCTGGTTTGAAATCGTAGATTTGTGGCTTCGGGTAAGGGAAGCGATTACTCGCTGATGCTGTTCTGCTTGGTGAAGATGTAGCGTAGGTTTGGTTCTCTGCAGACAAAGAGCGTACCATTTGGTATCAGCACAAAAGCCCTTCAGCCTGCGGGATATTTTCATGAAGGCCTGCCTTTCCTTTGTCGAGACTCAGCGAAGAGATCAGTTCTCTCTTACTGGGACGTTCTTCAATGCGTCGCGATTCGTCGCTGAGCAGCAGCAGATTGTCTGATGTCTCTAGGTATTGCAACGCCTACCTGCAAAGATGAGAATGATGTAAGTAGAACGCAAGCAGATGTTTAGCGTAAAGAGAAGGGGATATGCACGTCTGTGAGGCAGTCGGCTTATATTAAATTTTGTCCTGCAGTCGGCGACTGTGTCTCTTGACATTTTCTCCAAGCATGGAAATGACTTCAGTGGCTGCTTGAATGATGGCTTCGTCGTTAAAACCGATATTGTTCATTTCTCGATAAAAAGCTTTGCCAATTGTGCGGGCCATTTTGCTGGGGTTTCGGGCCGTTTCGCTTATCGAATTCCCTACAGTGGCGCGGGCTTCTTGGATAAGGGCTTGCTGAGTAAAGCGAGACTTGAGAATGTTCTGTAGCTGAACTACTTGAATCGATTTGCCCACTACGAGAGCGGTAGAAGACAGTAAATATAGATCTTTTTCGTTATAAATACGATGATCTTTAGGGGTGTTGACATTGATTACGCCTAAAACTTTTTGCCCAATAAAAATTGGTGCCGATAAAAAGCCCTTGTTGTTTCGGTCTGGCCAGCGAGCTTTGCTGGCGTAGGGAGATTTTTCAATATTGCTGACTAGAACGGCTTCCCCTGTCGCGGCTACATGTCCGGCAATTCCCTCTTTATGTCGTGCTATTTCTGTAAAAGCCACCGGAGGAAGATAGCCGTGACTGGCAAAAATTTTCATGATTGGATCGTTCGAATCATCTTCTTTAAAAAGCATGATAGAACAATTTTCAGAGTTTAGAATGTTAGCTGCCATTGCAGCCAGCTGTCCCAGATTTTGATCAAGGTCAGTTTTTTGTTCGAGGAAAGTGGCCAATCCCATGAGTTTAACAAAAGAGATTCCCTGAGCTTCCATATATATTCCTCACTTGAATTCAGCTGTCTAATTGCCAATAAAAAAACACGATAATTAATTGTAGCAAATCAAGATGGGAAATCAATTATTTGAATACAGCCTACAGGCGAATTTTTTTGTGTGCAAAAGCATTTCTGATCTAATTGTAAACTGTATTCTAAAAGTTAGATTGTCTTGCTGAGTTGGCTATTGCGATCGTCCTGATAAGGGGAAATTTATTGTTTCTTTCTCGATTAGTAAAACCTTAGAATAGATACTTCCGGAATTGATATGCTTTCATAAAGATAGAGTTTTTAATTGTTTATGTCGCTTGTTAGATGACAATCAAATGTCAGGAGCTGACTTGTATAGAATCAGTAATCTGTGGTAAATAAGCATCTTTGATTGTAAAAAGTTAAAGCTTTTCTAAGGAGATGAGATTAAGTGAACGATTTCAAGGTGAAAGATTTAGCGCTGGCCGAATGGGGCCGTAAAGAGATTATTCTGGCGCAAGAAGAAATGCCGGGCCTGATGGCGCTGCGCGAAGAATATGACGGCCAGAAGCCGCTTGAGGGAGCTCGCATTTCCGGTTCACTGCATATGACCATTCAGACCGCGGTTCTGATTGAAACCCTGGTTGAACTCGGAGCTGATGTGCGCTGGTGCTCCTGCAATATTTTCTCGACCCAGGATCATGCCGCTGCAGCGGTTGCGGTTGGTCCGAACGGGACCCCGGACAATCCGCAGGGTGTCCCGGTCTACGCCTGGAAGGGCGAAACTCTGGAAGAATACTGGTGGTGTACCGAGCAGATGCTGACTTGGCCGAACGGCGAGTATCCCAATATGATTCTTGATGATGGCGGCGATGCGACCCTGTACGTGCTCAAAGGGGACGAGTGGTCGAAAGATGCTGTGCCGAATGTCTCCGAGGATGATCCGGAAGACTGGCGCGAGTTGGTCGCCCAGTTGGAGAAGTCGATCATCGCCGATGCGCAGAAGTGGATCAAGACTGCCGCTTCGATCAAGGGTGTCACCGAAGAAACCACCACCGGTGTGCATCGTCTCTACCAGATGGAAGAAGAGGGCAGCCTGCTGTTCCCGGCAATGAACGTCAACGATGCTGTCACTAAGAGCAAGTTCGACAACGTCTACGGCTGCCGTCACTCGCTGGTTGACGGTATCATGCGTGCGACCGATGTCATGCTCTCCGGTAAAGTGGCCGTGGTCTGCGGGTATGGCGATGTCGGCAAGGGCTGCTGCCAGTCGCTGCGCGGACAGGGCGCACGGGTTATCGTCACCGAAATCGACCCGATCTGCGCGCTGCAGGCGTTGATGGAAGGCTATGAAGTGAAGCGGGTTGAGGATGTTCTTGATTATGCTGATCTCTATATCACCACAACCGGCAACAAGGACGTCATCACCTTCGAACATATGAAGCAGATGAAGAACAACGCTATTGTCGGCAACATCGGTCACTTTGATAACGAAATCGAAATGGCGGCGATGGAAAAAGCCGGCACGGTCAAGCGGATGAACATCAAGCCGCAGGTCGACCGCTGGGAATTCGAGGATGGTCACGGCGTTATCGTGCTGGCGGAGGGTCGTCTGCTCAACCTTGGCTGTGCGACCGGCCATCCGAGTTTCGTTATGTCGAACTCTTTTACCAACCAGGTGATGGCGCAGATCGAGCTGTTCCAGAATGGAGACAGCTACGAGAACAAGGTCTACGTTTTGCCGAAACAGCTAGATGAGAAGGTTGCTCGCCTGCATCTCGATAAACTGGGCGCAAAGCTGACGGTGCTGACCGAAGAGCAGTCGAAGTACCTCGGCGTGCCGGTCGATGGCCCGTACAAGCCGGATACCTATCGTTACTAAAACGGGTTGCTTAAAAAATTACAGAAGAAAAAATCCCGAAATCCCGGTCGAATTCGACCGGGATTTTTTTGTCTTCTTTATTCTTTAACACTGAGCAGCATCCAAACGCCAACCATCAGGAAAATGATGTTTGGCGCCCAAGCCGAGAGGATGGGGGGCAGGGCGCCGGAATAACCGAAAGCGGTGACCAGCGATTGCAGGATGAAGTAGACGACACCGATACTCAGGCTTAAACCGATCCCCAGTGCAATATTGCTGTTGCGGCCACGTTGCAGCGCGAAAGGGACGCCGAGAAAAGCCATGATCAGACAAGTAAAGGGCGCTGCCAGCCTGCTGTGCATCTCGACGCGATGGTGGGTCGAGTCAATCCCCTCGCTGTCCAGTTTTCCCACTGTCTGCCAGAGTTCACGGAAGGTCAGGCTGTTGTTCTGTTGCGCCTGGCGGGTGAAATCATTCGGCTCGCGGTTGATGTCGACCTGTTGGTTTTTTAACTCTGCTACTTTTTTCAGGTCACCGTATGCCGTGTCGAATTGCCATTCGGTCAGAAATGGGGTCGACCATCGTCCATCCCTGTATTCCAACTTCTGGATTTCCTGTCGCTGGACGATTTTTGGACTGTCATCCATGATGAAAATCGTGACGCCGTGCAGGTTGTTGTTGACCGGATCAGCGACCCGAATGTTTATAATCCGGTTTTTATCCCGGTACCAGAGCTCATTCCTTTTCAGGCTGAGCTGCTTTCCTTTCAGTTTTATTTCTTTCAGATCGTTCAGCATCTTGGTGTTAAACGGAACGACAAACTCGTTTAGCGCCATCTGAAAAATCGACAGGCAGAGGGCAAGCATCATGAGTGGACGAACGATGCGCCACAAACTGACCCCGCAGGCGCGCATCGCCGTAACCTCGTTGGTGCGGCCAAGAGTGCCGAGAGTCAGGACAACGCTCATCAGGATTGCCAGCGGAAGAATCTGTACAAAGATAAAGGGGATACTGTTGAACAGATAAGAAAAGTAATCTGTCGCGACTGCTTTGTGATCGATGAAGTCACTGACATTTTCGAAGAAATCGATCAGCAGGTAGATGCCGACAAAGGCCGCACCACTGAGCGATAAAATGCGGAGAAAATGGGCCAGGAGGAAGCGGTTCAGGATTTTCATGATCTTCCACCCGGTTTTCTTTTGAACTTGGCAAGAATGCGGCTCGGCCAGCTTAAGAACACCATCTGCCGCTCAACTGCTGTGCAGTGCAGAAAGTAACTGCCGCCAATCAGGAAAAAGACGTTGGGGAACCAGAGTGCGATGACCGGTGGAATGAACCCCCTGCTTGCCAGTGTTGTGTTGATCGACAGCAGCAGGTAATAAACCAGGGAGATCGCCAGCGCCATGGCGAAGCCGGCGCCTTTGCCGGAGCGAGTCGATTGCAGACCGAGGGGAACGCCGACCAGAGCAAGAACCAGTGGGGCAAAAGCAACTGAGAGGCGCTCATGTTTTTCCACAGAAAGCTTCAGTCTGGATTTTGCGTTTTCATTTTCTTTGTAAGCTTCGTTCAGTTGCGACCAGGACATGGAACTTCTCCTGACACGAGGCTGTTCGCCCGTTTCATTGTTGGTCGCGAGGTTGATGTCGTAGCTGGTAAAGCCTATGGTCTGGTAGGTGAGTTTTTTTTCGCCGTTCGGGCTGCGATGAATGGTGCCATTGTTCAGGCGCAGGGTCAGGGTGTAATTGTTCGGATCAGGAATGAAACGCCCCTGACGGGCAACGATGGTCGTTGGTGTCTCACCCTCTCGCTCATCGGAAATAAAAACCCCCCGCATGATGCCGTCACGGTCATTCATTTCGCGTGTGTAAAGCACCAGCCCGTCAAAATCGTCATTGAAAATCCCTGGGCGGATGCCAACGCTTGCCTGGCTGGAAGCGATCTGGAACAGTTTGGCGCTGAATGCTCTTTTTCCTGCCGGCTTGGCACTGATGGTCAGCCAGCCGGTCAGCAAAGAAAAACAGACTGCCATGACAATGACCGGTTTCAATAGCATGTAAAGGCTGACCCCGGACGCTTTCAGCGCGATGAATTCACTATCGGCAGAGAGACGACCAAAAGCCAGCAGGATTCCGAGGAGAAATGAAAGGGGGACGGTGATACTGAAAAAGTTAGGCAGCATGTAGGCGAACAGCTGAACAATATCGAAAAGTGGCACCCCTTTGTTGATGACCAGTTCGGTCAGACGGGGGATGCGCCCCATCAGGATTACGAAGGTAAAGATGAACAGGCTCAGCAGGGCGGGGGTGCTGATCTCTTTGATGATATAGCGGTGGATACGTAAAATAGACATGGCGGCGTATATTAGTACAGGCGTATGCCTGTGTAAATAAAGTAGACCGCTTCAGCCAAGGAAAAAAAGAAAAATTCCCTTGCCTGGGTTGCGCTACGATGTTATAGACGTGCAGTTATTCATCACACACGCTTCAGGATCTGATCAGGGTGGTTCTCGACGAACACCAGAGACCTGACGGAAATGAATGGGGCGGAGGATTAAAACCAGAACAAGGAGTAAGAAAATGGCACAAATTACCATGAAACAACTGCTCGAAGCTGGCGTTCACTTCGGTCACCAGACCAAGCGCTGGAACCCGAAAATGAAGCCTTACATCTTCGGCGCACGTAACGGTATCTACATCGTTGACCTGCAGAAGACCGTTCGCTACTTCAAGACCGCTTACCAGTTCATTCAGGACACCGTCGCCAGTGGCGAAAAGGTTCTGTTTGTCGGCACCAAAAAGCAGGCTCAGGACTCCATCATGGAAGAGTCGCTGCGTGCTGAGCAGTACTATGTCAACAATCGTTGGCTCGGCGGCATGCTGACTAACTTCACCACCATCAAGCAGAGCATCGATCGCCTGAAGAAGATCGAGGGCATGGCCGCTGATGGCACCATCGAGCAGTACACCAAGAAGGAAGCACTGCAGCTGGAGCGTGAGCGCGAGAAGCTGGAGAAAAACCTTGGTGGTATCAAGAATATGGCTAAGCTGCCTGCAGCTGTTTTCATCATCGACCCGAACAAGGAAGCAATCGCCGTCAAGGAAGCCAACAAGCTTGGTATCCCGGTTGTTGCTGTTGTCGATACCAACTGTGACCCGGACAACATCGACTACATCATCCCGGGTAATGATGACGCCATCCGTGCTATCCGCCTGTTTGCCAGCAAGATGGCAGAAGCCTGCGTTGAAGGTAACCAGCTGCGCAAAGATAAGAAACAGGTAGAGACTGAAGGCAAGGACGAGCCGGTTGTTGAGGCTGCTCCTGCCAAGGCCGAAGAGGCTGCCGCTCCTGCTGAGGAAGCACCGGCTGCCGAGTAATCGCCTGATCAGAAACACAATTTAATGCATAGGCCGGCGGCCGGGCTTCGGTCCGGCCGTTGCTTTAACGACGAAAATATTTTACGGGCGAAAGCCCGCAACAAATCTATGGAGGAAACCGTGAGTATTACTGCTTCGATGGTATCGGAACTGCGCAAAAAGACCGGCGCCGGCATGATGGACTGCAAGAAGGCCCTGACCGAAACCGGTGGCAACATGGAAGAGGCTGTCGATTTTCTACGGAAGAAAGGTCTTTCCGCTGCTGCCAAGAAGTCTGGTCGCGTGGCTGCTGAAGGTATGGTTGTTGCTGTTGCTGAAGGCACTGTGGGTGCCCTGGTTGAAGTTAACGCCGAGACCGACTTTGTCGCTAAAAATGACGCTTTTAAATCTTTTGCTGCCGGTGTTGGTCAGGTTGTCCTGGGTGCCGACGTCGCTGACGTTGAATCACTCAAAGCTGTCGCTTATCCCGAGACCGGCCGTAACGTTGGTGAAGAGCTGACACATCAAATTGCCACCATCGGCGAGAACATGGACATCCGTCGCTTCGCGCGCGTCGATGCCGGCAAAGGTGCTGTTGTCGATTACATTCACGGTGCAGGCAAGATCGGTGTTCTGGTTGAGCTGCAGACTGAGTCGACAGATGTTAAGGTTGTCGAGCTGGGCAAGCAGATCGCTATGCACGTTGCTGCTGCGGCACCGCAGTACCTGAAGCGTGATGACGTTCCTGCCGATGTCGTCGAGAAGGAAAAAGAAATCATGCGCGTCAAGGCGATCGACAGCGGCAAGCCGGAAAACATTGTTGAAAAGATCATCACCGGTCAGATCAACAAGTACTTCGGTGAAGTCTGCCTGATCGAGCAAGCCTTCGTTATCGACCCTGATCAGAAGGTTGGCAAAGTTGTAGAAGCTCTGGCTAAAGAGCTGGGCACCGAGATTGTCCTGAACAGCTACGTTCGCTACCAGCTTGGCGAGGGTATCGAAAAGAAGGAAGACGACTTCGCAGCGGAAGTCGCTGCGATGAGCAAGTAAATAAATAACAGCCGGAACCCTGTTGCAGGGATCCGGCTTTTTCACTGCAGGAGCTGTTGTGGCGATTGAGTATCGACGAATCCTACTGAAATTAAGTGGCGAAGCCCTCGCCGGTGATCAGGGTTACGGTATCGACCCGCAAGTAATTACCGGAATTGCCTCCGAGATCAAGGAAGTTGTCGAGCTGGGGGTTCAGGTTGCTCTGGTGATCGGTGGCGGAAATATCTTCCGCGGCTTGGCGGCCTCCTCCAAAGGGATGGATCGCGCCAGTGCAGATTACATGGGAATGCTGGCGACCTGCATGAACAGTCTTGCGATGCAGGATGCGCTGGAAAAGCAGGGGGTTGACACCCGGGTGCAGTCTGCGATCGAAATGCAGCAGATTGCTGAGCCTTACATCCGTCGTCGCGCCGTTCGCCATCTGGAAAAAGGACGGGTGGTCATTTTCAGTGCTGGTACCGGCAACCCCTATTTTACCACTGATACTGCCGCCAGCCTGCGGGCAATGGAAATTAACGCAGAAGTTATTCTCAAAGCGACCAAGGTCGATGGTGTTTATACTGCAGATCCGATGAAGGACAGCGATGCTGTCAAGTTGCCGACCCTGACCTACCTCGAAGTTCTGCAGAAGGGTTTACAGGTGATGGATGCAACCGCAACTTCGCTCTGCATGGATAACAATCTACCTATGGTTATTTTCGATCTGACTCAGCGCGGCAACATCCGCAAGGTTGTGCAGGGCGATCAGATCGGTACAATTGTCAAAGGAGGTGACACAGAATGATTGATGAAGTCATGAGTGAAGCCCGCACAGCCATGGATAAGGCTGTCAAGGCATTGAAAAAAGAGATGACCAAGGTGCGTACAGGTCGGGCAACCACCACTCTGCTGGACGATGTCCGGGTTGATTACTACGGTGTGCCGACCCCGCTGAATCAGGTAGCGACTCTTTCCGCGCCTGAGCCGCGTCTTATTACTGTTCAGCCTTGGGAAAAGAACCTGATCCCTGAAATCGAAAAAGCGCTCTTCAAGGCTGACCTCGGTTTGACTCCATCTTCTGACGGTCAATTGATTCGTCTGCCGGTTCCGGCTCTGACTGAGGAACGGCGTAAAGAGATGGTCAAGATTATCAAACGCATGGGTGAAGAAGCGAAGATTTCGGTTCGTAACGCACGCCGCGATGCCAACGAAACGCTGAAGATGCTGGAGAAGGAAAAAGAGATCACCGAGGACGATCTGAAGCGTTCGGAGAAAGATGTCCAGCAGCTGACAGATGATTTTGTCGGCACTATTGATTCGGTAGTGGAAAACAAAGAATCGGAAGTAATGGAGATCTGATTCTTTAAGAAATTACTTTAGGAGAGTTCCCTATGGCTTTGAAAATTAACGAAGATTGTATCGCTTGTGGAACATGTGTCGATACTTGCCCGCTTGGTGCCATCGTTGAATCTGGTGAGATTTACACCATTACCGATGAGTGTACTGAGTGTCGTGCCTGTGTTGACAGCTGTCCGGTTGATGCGATCGTCGACTAAAAAGGCTATAATTTACACGTCTGAGAAAAGGGTGTCCTGGAGGCACCCTTTTTTTGTAGGTCGTCTTTTCCAATCTTGCCGTTATCGCTGCAGTCATGTTATTTTTACGCCTTATGTTTGGGGGGTAGGGCAGAAGTAAATGTCAAATCAGGTTATGCAGAAAAACAAGGCGCCGTTGCAGCATCTGGCCATCATCATGGATGGTAACGGCCGCTGGGCAAAAAAACAGGGGTTGCCGCGCGTTGCCGGTCATCATCAGGGGGTACAGACCGTTCTCAATGTGGTGGATGAATGTGCTTCCCTTGGTATCCGTTATCTCAGCCTGTTTGCGTTCAGTTCGGAAAACTGGGGGCGCCCGCAACAGGAAGTAGATGCACTGATGGAACTGCTGCTTCAGTTTCTTGATTCGCAGCGGCAGAAGATGCTTGATAATGGTATCCGCCTGCAAGTGATCGGCGATCGGAACCGGTTGTCCGATTCGGTCTGCGAGGCTCTTCAAAGAGCAGAAGCGGAAACCTCTGGTGGAACGACTCTGACCCTGATTCTTGCTCTGTCGTACGGAGGTCGCGATGAAATTTTACGGGCGGCTAAAAAAATGGCAGAAGGAGCACTGGCCGGAACGATCGAGCTGGATAGTTTCGATAACAGGAAGTTTTCAACTCTGCTCGATACCGGAGATATCCCCGAACCTGACTTGCTGATCCGCACCAGTGGAGAGAAGCGGATCAGTAATTTCCTGCTCTGGCAGGCGGCTTATGCTGAATTTTATTTTACTGATGTCCTCTGGCCTGACTTTGATGCCGATGAGCTGCACAAGGCTTTGGAGGATTACCGGCCCCGCAAGCGTCGTTTCGGTTTGATTGACGATCAACTGGAGCCGACTTCTGCTCAATCGCCGGAAGGAGAGAGTCATTAAACAGCGTATATTGACAGCAGCGGTGGCTTTGCCGCTGCTGATACTATTGGTTGTTTTTGCCAATCCGTTGATCTTTACCCTTTTCCTTACTGTTGTTCTGCTACTGGCCTTACTCGAGTTCAACCGCATGGGGCTGGCAGAAGACCATCTTTTAGAGCAACGTTTTGCAGCTGTTGCCGGTGCGGCGGCTTTGCCGTTGCTACATTTTCAGCAGATAGCGTTGTTGTTTCCGCTGTACTCGTTCATCTTACTGTTGCTCGGAAGCTTTTTTCTTTTCCGTCTCCCCGATATTTCTGCTGTACCAAACAAGCTCGGCTGGCTTTGTCTCGGACTGGTTTACTTACCGTTTCTGCTGGGGCAGCTTGTGCTTCTGCGTCCCCTGCAGGATGGCAGGGGCTGGATTTTCTTGGCTCTTCTGGTCGTGATGGCCTGTGATACCTTCGCTTATTTTGTTGGCAGTAAGATAGGGAAAAGAAAGCTTTACCCTGCGGTCAGCCCGAATAAAAGTATCGAAGGCGGCATCGGCGGACTGGTCGGTTCGGTCCTGGCTGTGTTTATTGCTGGAGCAACCTTTTTGCCTCAGATCGGCTGGATTGACGGCTTGTTGATTGGTCTCCTGCTGGGGTGCGTGGGGCAACTCGGTGATCTTTTCGAGTCCCTGCTGAAGCGTGCTTGCAATGTTAAGGATTCCGGGACTATCATCCCCGGCCACGGAGGCATTCTCGATCGTCTCGATAGCTTGTTGTTTGCTTTCCCCATAGTTTATCTTCTGGCCAAGTATTGTTATGGCTGCTGAAACAGACACCTCGATGAAAAACCTGACTATCCTTGGTTCTACCGGTTCTATTGGCGTCAATACTCTGGAGATTGTTGCGGAATTCCCTGAACAGTACCGGGTTATTGCGCTGTCGGCGGGTAAAAATATCGACCTGCTGCAAAAACAGATTGAACAGTTCCGCCCAGAGGTGGTCACTGTCGCCTCAGCACGTAGTGCAGAAGAACTTTCTGTTCGTTTAGCCGGCTCCTCGGTTCGCATTCTTCACGGAATTGAGGGGCTGATAGAATGTGCGACTCATCCTGATGTAGAAATGGTCGTTGCCGCGATCGTTGGCGCGGCCGGTTTGGTGCCAACCATGGCTGCGGTTAAGGCAGGCAAGGATATCGCCCTGGCCAACAAGGAAACATTGGTCGCAGCCGGCTCATTGGTTATGGATGAGGTCAGAAGGCAGAGGGTCAGGATGATCCCTGTCGACAGTGAACATTCGGCGATTTTTCAATCGCTATCCGGCCAACGCAGCCAAGATGTTCGTCGTTTGATATTGACGGCGTCCGGCGGCCCTTTCCGCAAGCATGGCCTACAGCAGCTCGAATCGGTAACACCGGCAGATGCCCTGGCTCACCCAAACTGGGATATGGGACGCAAGATTTCGATCGATTCGGCGACGATGATGAACAAGGGGCTGGAAGTGATCGAAGCCCATTGGTTATTCGATGTGCCTGCCGATCGGATCGATGTCCATATCCACCCGGAAAGCATTGTTCATTCGCTGGTCGAATATCGTGATGGCGCGGTGATTGCGCAGCTCGGTATCCCCGATATGAAAACACCGATCGCCTATGCGCTGGCTTGGCCACAGCGGTTGCCACTGAAACAGGAACCGCTCGACCTGACGACCGCTGGTCGTTTGCAATTCGAGCCGCCGGATCACGAACGCTTCCCCTGTCTGCGTCTAGCCTACGAAGCTTTAAAGGTCGGCGATAGTTTGCCTGCCGTGATGAACGCTGCCAACGAGGTTGCCGTCGATAGTTTTCTTGCCGGGAAAATCGGCTTTCTAGGGATCCCTCGTTTAATTGAGAGGGTGATGGGAAATCATCAGCGCGAAGAGTTGACAACGCTCGACAAAGTGCTGCAGGCTGATAGGTGGGGTCGTCGAGAGGCGAGAAGCTTGATAGATGGAGGTCTCAAATGACAACCGTAATTGCCGGGATCCTGATGCTTGGGGTGCTGGTTTTTGTTCACGAGCTTGGCCATTTTGCAGTTGCCAAGTGGTGTAACGTAAAAGTTTTGCGTTTTTCCCTCGGGTTCGGGCCGAAGCTGGTTTCCAAACAGTGGGGGGAAACCGAATACCTGATCTGTGCCATCCCTCTGGGGGGATATGTGCAGATGCTGGGAGAAGGAAGCGGTGAGCATGGTGAAGAGGCCGAACTGACACCGGAAGAGCGAAGGCGCTCTTTTGCTGACCAGAAGGTCTCACGGCGGCTGGCGATTGTTTCTGCTGGCCCGCTGATGAATTTAATTCTGCCATTTCTGATCCTGCCGATTTCTTTCATGTCCGGCGTGCAGATGCCGACCTATCTCGAAGAGCCAGCCGTTATCGGTCATGTCATTGCCGAATCAGAGGCAGCGAAAAGCGGATTTATGGCTGGTGACCAGGTTCTTTCTGTCAACCAGCGGGCGGTCGAAAGCTGGAATCAAACCAACAAGGCATTTGTCAATTCAGCAGGTGATTTGCTCCGTTTTGAGGTAGAACGTGACGGCAAATTGCTGACGCTGGAAATCCCGGAGGAGAACAATAGCCTGGAAGGGATGCAGGCCCTCGGCCTGTTGCCAATGCAACAGGCTCGTGTTGGTGGGCTGGCCGATAATATGCCAGCGGAAAAAGCCGGTTTGCAAGTTGGTGACCTGATCCTGCAGATAGGCGATCAGAAAATTGCGACCTGGTACGATCTGAAAGTTGTCATTCAGCAGTATGGAGGCGCAACAGTTCCTCTGCAACTGGAACGTGCCGGCCAAACGATCTCTGTTGAACTGACCCCGGAACAGCGTGATGGTGAAGGTGATTTTCTTATCGGCATTGCTCCGATGCAGCAGACCGAGGTTAAACGCTACGGTTTTGTTGCCGCTTTTGAAGAGGGTGCAAAGCGGACCTGGGAGTTGATCGAGCTGACGGTCGTGTTTGTCCAGAAACTGTTCAGCGGTAGTGTCTCGGCGAAGAATATCGGTGGTCCGATCACCGTGGTTCAAGTCGCAGGTCAAGCTGCTCAGACCGATTTGGCAGCGATTTTGTCGGTGCTGGCTTTTATCTCGATCCAGCTTGGTATTCTCAACCTGTTGCCGATTCCTATCCTCGATGGTGGGCATATTCTGTTTAACCTGATCGAGCTGATCCTCCGGCGACCGGTTTCCATCCGCGTGCGTGAGATGGCTCAGCAGGTTGGCATCGCTATGCTGTTAATGTTGATGGTCCTCGCTTTTTACAACGATATTGTCAGGTTGTTGAGTTGATGGGGCAAATTGAAACCCCGAAAATTCTAGCTGTCGACACCTCTTCGATGACCGGCAGCGTTGCTCTCTGTGAAGGGGATAAGCTAGTCGCTGAGTCTCTGTTGAATGTGAGGGCAACCCACAGCGAAAAGCTGCTGCAACAGATTGATTTGCTGCTGCAGGAAGCAGGGTGGAAGTTGAATGATGTGGACCTGCTCGTCGCAGTGACCGGCCCTGGTTCATTTACTGGTCTGCGCATCGGTATTGCCACAGTCAAGGGGTTGGCGCAGGTGCTGAATAAACCGGTTGTTGGTGTTTCGTCTTTGCAGATGGTTGCGCTGAACGTGCCGGTTAACCCATTGCCGGTGTGTGTGTTCATCGATGCGCGTAAAAAGGAAGTTTACACCCAGCAGTTCGATGTGAGTCACGACTTTCCGGTTGCTTTGAATGCTGCACAGGTTTTGCCGCCGGAGCGGGTGCTGGAAGCATTGCCGCAACGGGTTGTGCTGGTAGGTGACGCTGTCCCGTTGTATCGTTCCTTGATTGAGGAGCAACAGGAAGACACCCTTTTGCTTGCCCCCGCAACGGCCCACCAGCCTCGGGCGTCTCAAGCGGCCTGGCTGGGATTGCAGAACTATCTGCGGGGCGAGGTTATAGGACCCGTAGAATTGCTGCCGACCTATATTCGCCCATCCGATGCGGAGTTAAGTAAAACGAAATAATTTTAAGTGATTCGCGGCGGTCTCGGCTGTTGACATTTGTGTTTCATTTTGATTAGCTATAAGCATGTTATTTCACAGCTCTCACCTTGACTAAGCGGAGGTCCCAATGGATATTGATCAGAATGTGCTGCAAACCCTTCTCGACAGTAACCCCCGTTTCCGCATGCTCTACGAAGAACACATCCTTTTCGAAAAACAATTGTCCGAATACGAAAAAAAAGGCTATCTCTCCCCGCAGGAAGAGCTGGAGAAAAATAAGGTTAAGAAGATGAAGCTGGCGGGCAAAGACGCAATGGAGAAAATCCTGCACACTGCTCGCGCCTGAGCGCCGTATCAGACCAGTTAATAAAAGAATTCATACAGCAAAGGGTTTAAGCAGTTCCGCTTAAACCCTTTGCTGTATTTTTGTTTATAGATTAAATAGTTTGACCATATCGAACTTTTATCCGGGGTGACCCCGATGACAGGTGAAAAATTATGAGCGAAAAACGTAGTGATGCCATCACCAAAGGTTTTGAAAGAACTCCCCACCGTGCTTTGCTCAAAAGCACCGGTGTCCCGAACGAAGAGATGAAGAAGCCCTTTATCGGTATCGCTTCCTCTTTTACCGACCTCATCCCCGGTCATACCGGAATGCGTGATCTGGAGCGCTTTATTGAAAAAGGTGTTCACACCGGTGGTGGTTATTCCTTTATTTTCGGTATTCCCGGTGTCTGTGATGGCATTGCCATGGGCCACAAGGGGATGCACTATTCGCTGCCGACCCGCGAATTGATCGCCGACATGGTGGAGTCGATTGCGGAAGCCCATCGTTTGGATGGTCTTGTGTTGTTGACTAACTGCGACAAGATTACTCCCGGCATGCTGATGGCGGCGGCACGGCTGGATATCCCCTGTATCGTTGTCACTGCCGGCCCGTCGCAGACCGGTTCCGGCCGGGAAGGCAAGCGCTTCTCTTTCGTGACCGATACGTTCGAAGCAATGGCCCAGTACAAGGCGGGTGTTATCGATGAAAAACAGCTGATGATGTGCGAGGACAACGCCTGTCCGACCGCCGGTTCCTGCCAGGGACTGTTCACTGCCAACACCATGGCGATTCTAACGGAAACCATGGGCATGAGCCTGCCGCGTTGCGGTACCGCTTCTTGCGTGTCTTCGCTGAAACGGCGCATCGCTTTTGCTTCTGGTGAGAAGGTCGTCGATCTGGTGCGCAATAATATTACTCCGCGCCAGATTTTGACTAAGGAAGCGTTTGAAAACGCCATCCGCGTAGACCTGGCTCTTGGCGGCTCCAGCAACACTGTCCTGCACCTGCTCTCTATCGCCCGCGAAGCCGGTGTCGATTTGCCGCTTGATGCTTTCGACGAGCTGGGCAAAACGACTCCTCAGCTGGCGTCGATGAATCCGGGTGGTGTTCATTTCATGGAAGATCTGGATGCTGCTGGTGGTGTGCCGGCGGTTCTTTACCAATTGCGCGATCGCATTAACGACAATCCGACTCTGCTCGGTGTCAATATCAAGCAGATTGTCGAGAGTGTCGAGTCTGTGGATGAAGAGGTTGTTCATCCGGTCAATGATCCGGTTCGTCCGGAAGGCGGGATTGCTATCCTCAAAGGCAACCTTGCACCGGAAGGAGCAGTGGTCAAGCAGTCAGGTGTGTCCGAAAAGATGATGACTTTCACCGGCAAGGCGCGCTGCTACGACTCGGAAGAAGCAGCGATGGAGGCTCTGATGGGTGGAGAAGTCGTCGCTGGCGATGTTGTCGTCATTCGCTACGAGGGTCCTAAGGGCGGCCCCGGTATGCGCGAAATGCTCGCACCGACCGCAACCTTGATGGGACTTGGCCTTGGCGACAGCGTTGCTTTGATTACCGACGGTCGTTTCTCCGGTGGAACCCGCGGCCCCTGCATCGGTCACATCTCCCCGGAAGCTGCTCAGGGCGGTCCGATTTCTTTGATCGAAGATGGTGATTCGATCAGCCTCGATATTCCGAATCGCAGCCTGAAAATCGATTTGTCGGACGATGTCCTGGCTGAGCGCGCTGGCAAATGGCAAGCGCCGGAGCCGAAGATCAAAACTGGTTGGCTGGCACGTTACGCCAAGGTTGTGACCCATGCGGGAACTGGTGCTGTGTGCAAGGCGGATTAAAATCAAACAAAGTTTCGAAACTATATTGATTTTTATATCTTCAGGGCGTTAAACTCCCTTCTTTACCACCGGCAGTGAATCATCATATTCACTGCCGGTGTCTTATATATGCTGATTCAGAGAGACGACTTTAGAGGAGGATCAGGTGGAACTGACCGGATCGCAGATTTTACTGGAGAGTTTGCAGAAAGAGGGCGTCGATACCGTGTTCGGTTATCCCGGCGGCGCTGTCATCAATATCTATGACGATCTTTTCGATTCGCCGATTGAGCATGTCCTGACTCGGCATGAACAGGCCGCTGTTCATGCTGCTGATGGTTATGCCCGCTGCACCGGCAAGGTCGGCGTGGTGATCGCGACCAGTGGCCCTGGGGCGACCAATACAGTTACCGGTATTGCAACAGCCTACATGGACTCGATTCCGATGGTGGTGATCACCGGCCAGGTTCCGACCCCGTTGATTGGCAACGACGCTTTTCAGGAAGCGGATATGTGCGGTATTACCCGCCCCTGCACAAAACACAACTTCCTTGTGCAGGATATCAAGGATCTGGCACGGACTATCAAGGAGGCCTTCTATATTGCCCGCACTGGGCGTCCAGGCCCGGTTCTGATTGATCTGCCGAAAGACATCCAGGTCACGAAATATAAATTCAAGTATCCGGATAAAGTCAGCTTACGCGGTTATAAACCAACCTATACCGGCAATAAGCGGCAGATCAGTAAAGCCGCCAAAATGCTGCTGGATGCGAAACGCCCGGTTTTCTATGTCGGCGGTGGTATCAACCTGTCAGCCGCTAACGAAGAACTGGTCAAGCTTACCGAAATGACCCAGACCCCGGTGACCACAACCCTGATGGCGATGTCCGGCTTCCCTCAGGACCACGCGTTAGCGCTGGGTATGCTCGGTATGCATGGGACTTTTTACGCCAACATGGCTGTGACCGAATGTGACCTGCTGGTCGCGATCGGTGCCCGTTTTGATGATCGCGTTACCGGTCGTATCGATGCCTTTGCCAAGAAAGCAAAAGTCATCCACATCGATATTGATCCGACCTCGATCAAGAAGAACGTTGCCGTTGATTTGCCGATCGTTGGCGATCTGAAGGATGTTCTCAGCCAGTTGGGAGCTGCCCTGGCTGAAAAGCCGGATGAATTGCAGAAACTGGTCAGTAAAACCACGGAGTGGCGCGAAACGGTCGATGAGTGGAAGCAGAAGCACCCGATGGCTTACAAGCACTCCGAATCAACCATCAAGCCGCAGTTCGTTATTGAGAAGGTTCGCGAGCTGACAGAAGATGACGCCATCATTACCACTGAGGTCGGCCAGCATCAAATGTGGACAGCGCAGTTTTTTCAGTTCCGTCAGCCACGCACATTCCTGACATCCGGAGGACTCGGTACCATGGGTTACGGCCTGCCTGCGGCACTTGGCGCTCAGGTCGCGTACCCTGAGCGGCAGGTGGTCGATATCTCCGGTGACGGGTCTTTCCAGATGAACTCGCAGGAACTGGCGACCCTGGTGCAGTACAAACTGCCGGTGAAAATCGTCATTCTCAACAACAATTATCTCGGTATGGTGCGTCAGTGGCAGCAAATGTTCTTTGATAAGCGCTACAGTCAGACGGTCATGGAACTGCCGATCGATTTCATCAAACTAGCAGAAGCTTACGGCGCTGCGGGTCTTCAATGCGACAAGGTTGGTGATGTTGAGGCGACCATCAAAAAAGCGCTGGAAATCCCGGGACCCGTCCTGATGGAATTCAAGATTTCGCGCGAAGAAAATGTATTGCCGATGGTCCCGGCCGGTAAGGGCATTCACGAAATGGTGCTGGCGTCCTAGCGTCGGTCAGATTTTTTAAGATAGAGAGGATTTTGCAATGAAGCATACAATTTCTGTGTTGGTGGAGAATGAGTTCGGTGTTCTCTCGCGTATTTCCGGTCTGTTTTCCGGACGTGGTTTCAATATAGAGAGTCTGTCGGTGGCACCGACTCTGGAGCCGAATATTTCACGGATGACACTGGTGACCCGTGGCGATGATCGCATTCTGGAGCAGATCAACAAACAGCTGAACAAGCTGATTTCGACCATCAAGGTGGTTGATTTTACCGGCGAGCAATATGTCGAGCGTGAACTGGCTTTGATCAAAGTAACAGCAGAAGCGGATCAGCGCGCCGAAGCGCTGCGGATTGTCGATATTTTCCGCGCCAACGTTGTCGATGTAACACCGAAGTCATACACCGTGCAGATTACCGGCGCGCCGGCCAAAATTGATGGCCTGATTGAGCTGCTGCGGCCGATGGGAATCAAGGAGATCGTTCGTTCCGGCCCGATCGTTATGGGGCGGGGTGCAAAAGGGGTGACCGGTTAGTTTGATCAAGCCAAACGGTTGTTAAGTTGCCGGTGTTTAAGACTTTGCCTCGCGGATAGCTCTGTGTTATAAGTGGCAACCGTTTTGTCACCAAACCTGCTCTGAGGCGACTTTATGACGTGCCGGGCGGGATAAATTTCAGGAGGATTTACACTCATGCAAACAATGCCAGTTTATTATGATAAGGATGCCGATCTCTCCATTATCCAGGGGATGAAGGTTTCTATCATCGGTTATGGCTCCCAGGGCCATGCTCATGCCTGCAACCTGAAGGACTCCGGCGTCGACGTTACTGTCGGCCTGCGTGCTGATTCGTCCTCGGTTGCCAAGGCCGAAGCTCATGGCCTGCAGGTTAAGCCGGTTGCCGAGGCTGTTGCCCAGGCTGACTTGGTGATGATCCTGACTCCGGACGAGTTCCAGTCCCAGCTGTATGCAGAAGAGATCGAGCCGAACCTGAAGCAGGGCGCCACAATGGCTTTCGCGCACGGTTTTGCCATTCACTACAACCAGATTGTGCCGCGCGCTGATCTCGATGTCATCATGATTGCACCGAAAGCTCCTGGTCACACCGTTCGCTCCGAGTTTGTTCGTGGCGGCGGTATTCCTGACCTGATCGCAATTTTCCAGGATGCATCCGGCAAGGCCAAACAGGTTGCCATGTCTTACGCCAGCGGTGTCGGCGGTGGCCGTACCGGCATCATCGAAACCACTTTTAAGGATGAGACCGAAACTGATCTGTTCGGTGAGCAGGCTGTCCTCTGTGGCGGCGCGGTCGAGCTTGTCAAGGCTGGTTTCGAGACCCTGACCGAGGCGGGCTACGCTCCGGAGATGGCTTACTTCGAGTGTCTGCACGAGCTGAAGCTGATCGTCGACCTGATGTACGAAGGTGGCATCGCCAACATGAACTACTCGATCTCTAATAACGCTGAGTACGGCGAATACGTCACCGGTCCGAAAGTGATCAACGACGAAAGCCGCAAGGCGATGAAGGAGTGTCTGGAGAACATCCAGAACGGCGAATACGCCAAGAAATTCATCCTCGAAGGCCAGACCAACTACCCGGAAATGACCGCGCGTCGCCGCCTCAACGCTGCTCACCCGATCGAGCAGGTCGGCGAGAACCTGCGCAGCATGATGCCATGGATTCAGAAGATTGTTGATAAGTCGAAAAACTAATTCGGCTAAACAATTTCATTTGTTTGTGGTAAAAAGGTCGGTCGTTAAACGATTGCCCTTTTTCCTTTTTGCGGGATGAAAAGATGAAAAATCAAAACAAACCGATTGCCGTCGAAGGCTATCCTTTTATAGGACTGTTCGGCTTTGTCACGCTGGTATTTGCCATGATCGGTTGGGGTTTCCTGACCTTCCTGGCCTTGTTGCTCACTCTGTTCACGGTCTATTTTTTCCGCAACCCGGAACGGGTCGTCCCGGAAGGAGATGATCTGGTCATCGCTCCGGCGGATGGAAAAGTCATCTTTGTCGGCGATACGGAAGAACCGCGCTACTTCAAGGAGAGGGTGACCAAGGTCAGCATTTTCATGAATGTCTTCAATGTGCATGTCAACCGTGCGCCCTGCAGCGGCAAAGTGGTCGAAATGTACTATCAGAAGGGCCAGTTCCTCAATGCCTCTCTCGATAAGGCTGCCAAGTGCAATGAACAGGGTGGTATTTTGCTGGAGACGGATAAGGGGAGCCGTATTCTGTTCGTGCAGATTGCCGGACTGGTTGCGCGCCGCATTGTTACTTACCCGGTCATCGGCGATATGCTTAAAACAGGTATGCGTTACGGTCTGATCCGTTTCGGATCACGGGTCGATATCTATTTCCCGAATGGCAGTGACGTGACAATCAGGCTCGGCGAAAAGACTGTCGCCGGCGAAACTGTATTGGGGACACTGCCTTGAATGACGAACCTGTAAACAACGACTGCATGAGAAGCTACAAGCGGGATAACCTGCGCAAGGGGGTTTACCTGCTGCCGAACCTGGTGACCGCCGGCGGGATCTTTGCCGGCTTTTACGCCATTATCGCCACCACAGACGGTAATTTTGCCCGCGCCGCCTGGTTTATCCTGCTGGCCGGTGTTTTCGACGGCCTCGACGGGAAGGTGGCGCGACTGACTGGGACAACCAGCAAGTTTGGTGTCGAGCTCGATTCGTTGGCAGATGTCATCTCTTTCGGCGTTGCACCGGGCGTCCTCATGTATACCTGGGCGCTGCAGCCTTTTGGCAAGCTCGGTTGGCTGGCGGCTTTCCTGTTTGTTATCTGTGGGGCCCTGCGCCTGGCGCGCTTCAACGTCCAGGTGTCAACGGTCGAATCGAAGCGGTTTGTCGGCCTGCCAATTCCTGCGGCGGCGGGAATTGTTGCCACCTGCGTCCTGCTGTTTTACGAATTGGGCGGAACCGGAACGATCAAAAAGGTTTCCGTGGTGATCCTGGTGTTTGCCCTCGCATTTCTGATGGTCAGCAACATCAAGTATTTCTCGCTCAAAGACCCTGAGCTGTTTAAGCGGCAGCCGTTCATGATGCTGGTTGGGGCGATCATGGCTATGATTCTGATCGTCGCCAAGCCTGAAATTATGCTGTTTATCATCGGCATGGTTTACATGATTTCAGGCCCGATCGAAGCGCTCTATCGACGGCGGAAAATAAAATCACAACGGGCGGAGTCGGCAAGCGAGAGCTGATTCAAGCTTAAGACGACAAAACGGGTTGCAGCAGGGGGAGTTGAAAAAGTTCTTTGCTGACAGCCCGTTTTTCTTTTCGGCACCACGCTACCCGGATCGGGTTGAAAGGTGCTATCATCAAAACTTCACTGAATCTATCGGGCTTCATTCCCAATCAGGATAAAATATTATGGCCGCAAATACGAAAGCTCCTGAAGCTATTCACCTTGAAGATTATAAAACCCCCGCCTACTTGGTTGATCAGGTTCAGCTGACTTTTCAGCTGGAACCTTCGGCGACGCTGGTGCGATCTAAATTGCAGATGAGCCGTAACTTAGATCGTACGGAACCGGAACCCTTACGCCTTGATGGCAACAGCATGGAACTGATCAGCGTTGTGCTGGATGGTAAAACCTTGTCGGGCGATAATTACCAGCTTGACGCGGAGGGGGTGACTATTTTTGCGGTCCCGGAAAAGTTCTGTCTGGAGATCGAAACGAAAATTGACCCGGCTGGCAATACCTCCCTGGAAGGGCTTTACCAGTCGAGTGGAAACTTTTGCACCCAGTGCGAGGCGCATGGCTTCCGTAAAATCACCTTTTATCCTGACCGCCCAGACGTGATGGCGAAATTCCGTGTTCGTATTGAGGCGGAGAAGAAATACCCGGTTCTGCTGAGTAACGGTAATCTGATCGCCGAGGGTGAGTTGGAAAACGGTCATCACTATGCTGAGTGGGAAGATCCCTTCCCGAAACCGAGCTACCTGTTTGCACTTGTTGCCGGGGATCTGGTTTGTATCGAGGATAGCTACAAAACCAGATCCGGACGTGATGTGCTGCTGCAGATTTTTGTCGAGGAACGGAACAAGGATTTTTGTGATCACGCCATGCTCTCGTTGAAGAAATCGATGAAGTGGGACGAAGATGTCTTTGATCTGGAGTACGATCTCGATCGCTACATGATCGTCGCTGTTGATGACTTCAATATGGGCGCGATGGAAAACAAGGGTCTGAACGTATTTAATTCCAAGTATGTTCTGGCCCACCCTGAGACAGCGACCGATGCTGATTATCTTGGTGTTGAATCGGTCATTGCTCACGAGTATTTCCATAACTGGACCGGCAACCGGGTGACCTGCCGCGACTGGTTCCAGCTCAGTTTGAAAGAAGGGCTGACGGTCTATCGCGACCAGCAGTTTTCTGCCGATATGAATTCGGCAGCTGTCTGTCGTATCGACGATGTGCGTATCCTGCGTCAACACCAGTTTCCGGAAGATGCCGGACCGATGGCCCACCCGGTGCGCCCCGCCTCCTACGTCGAAATTAACAATTTCTACACAATGACCGTCTATAACAAGGGAGCAGAAGTGATCCGCATGATGCGGACCCTGCTCGGCGAAGAAAAGTTTGTCGATGGTGTCAAGCTCTACCTCAAACGGCACGATGGTGATGCTGCGACCTGCGATGATTTCGTCAGGGCGATGGAGGCCGCTGGCCAGCGCGACCTGTCACAGTTCAAACTTTGGTATTCTCAGGCAGGGACGCCGCAAGTGCTGATCCGCAGTCATTATGATGAACAGGCAAAAAGCCTGCGTCTCGACATGGTGCAGCACTGTCCGCCGACACCTGAAGCGGAGCAGAAGCAACCGTTTCAGATTCCGCTGGCGGTTGGCTTGCTGGCTGCTGATGGCAGCGATATCCCGTTGCAGCTGGAGGGAGAAGATAGTGCGGGAGCAACCACGCGAGTGCTGGAACTCTGTGAAAAAGAGCAGAGTTTTACTTTTATCGGCTTAAAGGAACAACCGATTCTTTCACCCCTTCGCGGCTTTTCGGCGCCGGTTCGACTGAAAGCTGATTTCAGCGACGATGAGCTGGCATTCCGCATGGCACACGACGCTGATTCATTCAATCGCTGGGAAGCGGGGCAGACACTGGCGCTGAAAGAGCTGCTGCGCATGCTGAGTGATCTGGAAGAGGGGCGGCAGTTTGTTCTCAGTCCGAAGTTTATCTGTGCCTGGCGGCATGCGTTGGAGGATCGGCAGGCCGATATGAGTTTACTGACTCAGCTGCTGACACTGCCAAGTGAGCAGTACCTCTCTGATCAGCTAGAGGAATGCAATCCGCAAGCTGTCAGGGAAGTTCGTGACCGTGCCCGCTGGCAACTCGGCAGCGAGTGCCAGGCTGCATTGATGGAGCGTTACCAGGAATGTGCCGATGACGGGGAATACAGTCTTGACCCGCAAGCGGTCGGGCGTCGCAGTCTGCGTAATTTTTGCTTGACGTTGCTGATGGAGCTGCACGATCAGAGGATGACAGATCTCTGCCTGGAGCAATACTATAAGTCGCAGAACATGACGGATCGCCTGGCAGCTTTCGCCGTGATGGTTGATAACCCGGCGCAGGATCGGCTGGCGGTGATAAATGATTTTTACCAGCGCTGGCAGGAGCACCCGCTGCTGATCGATAAGTGGTTCAGCGTACAGGCGATGTCGCACCAGCCGCAAGTATTTGCAGAAGTTGAGCTTCTGTTGCGTCATCCGGCATTCAGTATGAGCAACCCGAACCGTTTCCGTTCTCTGGTTGGAGCTTTTACCCAGAACCTTGGGGCCTTTCACCGTGGTGATGGTGCGGGGTACCGGTTTTTAGCAGATCAGGTTCTACTTCTTGATCAAAAAAACCCGCAGGTTGCAGCGCGGATGGCTGGGCCTTTTACCCGCTGGAAACGGTTGGAGCCGCATCGTCGGGAGTTGATGAAGGCGGAGTTGGTTCGGATGCAGGCAGCGGAGCTGTCAAAAGATCTTTACGAAATTGTCAGTAAAAGCCTGAGTTAGGAGCCCCGCGAGTGCAGCACTATTTAATCGTCGGTTGCGGTGATATCGGCAATAGAGTCGGAAAAATCCTCCTCGAGCAGGGCGCACAGGTTACGGCAACAGCAAAAACCGAAGAACGTGCAAGCGAATTGCAAGAAAAAGGTTTCTCCACCGTTGTCGGGAATTTTGATTATCAGGAAGATGCGCCCAAACTTCCATGCAGCGGGAAGCAAGTGTTTTATTTCATGCCTCCGCAGGGTGGTGGCAAAAGCGACTATCGCATGCTTAATTTCTGTCGCCAGCTTTCACCGGAAAATACACCGAAGAAGCTGGTTTACATCAGCACTAGCGGAGTGTATGGCGACTGTGGCGGTGAGGTGGTGACGGAAGATCGGCCGATCAACCCACAGACAGCAAGAGCGATGCGGCGTGCCAGCGCAGAAAACCAGCTGATGGAGCAAGCGGAAAAGCTTGGTTTCGAACTGGTCATCCTGCGTGTCACGGGAATTTACGGGCCGGGGCGCTTGCCGGTTGCACGCATTGTGCAGGGCCACCCGGTGCTGTTGCCGGAAGATGCCTCTTTTACCAACCGGATTCACGCTTTCGACTTGGTGCAGGTATGCCTGGCAGCGATGGAGCGTGGCGAGCATGGTGATATCTTCAACGTCTGCGACGGTCAGGAGAGCAGCATGACCGATTATTTCCTCGCCGTAGCCGACCTTTATGCGCTGGAAAGACCGAAGCAAATATCGATGGCTCAAGCTGAAAAAGTCATGAATCCGCTGATGCTTTCTTATCAGAAAGAGTCACGGCGGATGTCGAATCGAAAGATGCTGGATAAATTGAATATTACCCTGCAGTTCCCAACCCTGCAGGATGGATTGAAAGTCTGTCGGGAGGAAGAATGATCGGCAAAGTTGCCTCTGCCACCATTAAGCCGGTGGCCGGTTTTACTCGTGGTTTCAGTTACCCGCTACGGGCGGCGAAATTCCTCAGCAAGCGTCCGGGACTGCTGAGATACTTGGCGATCCCATTCGCCATCAATGTGTTGGTGTTTTCCATTTCAGTCTATTACGGACTCGATCTGTTTCAGGGATTGCTGGAAACCTACGCGCCGAATACGGAGGTCTGGTATGGCGCTGCGCTCTATTATCTGGCCTGGACAGTGGCAATGCTGCTGACCAGCGTGGTGGTGTTTTTCACCTTTACCGTGGTTGGTAACTTGATCGCATCACCTTTTAACGAACTGCTGTCAGAGCATGTCGAGGCATTGAAGGTCGGGCGGAAGCCGGACGAGCGGTTCAGCGTTGGCCGTTTCTGGAAAGAAGCGAAGAACTCGATCTTTGTCGAAATCAAGAAAATGTCGGTGTTTATTATCTGCATGGTGCTGCTGCTGGGGATCAACCTGATTCCCGGTGTTGGCTCGATGATTTATGCTGTGCTGGCACCGATGTTCACCCTGTTTTTTCTCGTCGTCGAGTACATGGCTTTTGTCCTGATGCGCAAGCAGCTTACCTTCACCCAGCAGCGTCGTTACATCACGAAACGCCCGGTTCTGATGATTGGTTACGGCTGCGGCATTTTCTGTCTGTTGACGATTCCTTTCGTGCAATTTTTCTGCATCCCGCTGGCGGTTGTCGGTGCAACCCTGCTCTGGTGTGACTTCCCCCGCGAGGCTTCCGAGTGAAACCGCCTCTACTGTTTGTTGCTGTTTTTCTTTTGCTGGGCTCTGTCACCTTTGTTGGTGCGCAGAGCCCATTGCAATTGAATAACAGTGCGGTGGAGTTGTTGGAAGAAGGGCGCTACCTTGAGGGGATAGAGCTGTTGAAAAAAGCGACCTCTACTGCGCCGCATGTGGAGTCCCTGCGTCAGAACCTGGTCAACGCTTACCTTGCTACCGCTGGTTTTTTTCTGCAGCGTCACGAATACGACGAGTTGACTGATTTGATGTACGAGGCCGAGCGTTTCGCTGATAGACGTGAGTGCTGGGTCTTGCGCGGGGTCGGCTTCTATCGGCAAAAACTGTATGACGAGGCAGAGATCGAACTTCAGGAAGCACGTGCGATGGGGGAGCCGGATGCGCAGATCCTCCGTTATCTGGGCGAAATTTTCTATTTCACAGACCGCCTCTATGAAGCGACTGATGTGCTTGAAGCTGCTTCTGAGCTTGCTCCGGACGACAGCGTCTTACAGGACATGCTGGCCAAAGTCCGTCGCGAGTTGTCTGTTGAGCAGGATATGGACAAAACCTACGGAGGACATTTTGTCATCACTTTTGATGGTGAAAAGAATGATGATTTAGGTGACGCTGTACTGGACGTTTTGGAAGAGGCCTATAATGAGCTTGGCTCATGGCTGGCACATTATCCTGAACAGCGTGTTGCCGTACTGCTTTACAGCCGGCAACAGTTTTCCGACCTGACCGGTTCTCCTGACTGGGCCGGGGGGCTTTACGACGGTAAAGTGCGTTTGCCGGTTGGCGGTGTACAGCAGGTCGGCGACTCTGTACGTATGTTGCTCTATCACGAATATATGCATGTGCTATTGCGAGATATTGTCGGTGCGAACCTGCCCGGGTGGTTAAATGAAGGTCTGGCAACTTACGCTGGCGATGAATATCTGCCGCTGCAGACAGATCTGTTGGAGCGGGCCCGGGCAGAAGGGGGGCTGTTCAGCCTGCAGCAACTTGAAGGGACTTTCAGTCGCTTTAATGGTGACGACGTGAAACTGGCCTATCAGCAAAGCCAAGCGATGGTCAGCTACCTGCTCAACGAATATGGCTGGTACCGTTTGCGTGATTACCTCGATGCATTGGCTGCTGGTAACTCTTTTGCAGATGCTTTTGTTTCCGCTTATGGGATCTACGGTTTGACTTACTCTAAGTTTGAAGCTGATTGGCGTGAAAAGGGATAAGCTTGGCTCTTCAAGTTGTTCTTAAGGTGTTTTTTCGTTTTTTATCAATTCAATTTCTTCCTTTAACAGCTCTGCACTCCGCCTGAGGCTGGTCGATTTTTCCAGCAGTCGCGAAACTTCTTTGCTGGCGAGCAGGTCTCTTTGTCCTGCGTGATATTGCTCGGCAACGACTTTCCCCAGCTCGATGTGTAACTGGTCAATTCGCTTCTGCAACGCCTCTAGGTCGATCTTTTTCTGCACCACCTGTTTGTATTGATTGGTGCGAAAGGAAATGTTGTTAAGAGCTGATCCCGCAGTGCGGAAAAGTTTTGTCGATTTTTTTTCATCGTTTTGCATGTGCATCTCCAGCGAGTAAGAGAAAGCGTAAAAGAATTATAGCAACAGTTTCCTGGGAAGAAAGTTGGGAGTAATACAGGCTGGCAGTTGGTGGTTGCTGTGTCTGTCGTTCTACGCTAAACTGCCGTTTTGTTTTTGTTGCCTTGTGCCAAGCCAGATCGGGAGTCTTCAGTATTATGAGTGAACCGGGGAAAACAAAATTTCAGATTGATCTACGCCGCCACCTCCGCGAACAAGAGGTTGATGATAACCTGATCCATCTGATCTGTGAGATTGCGGAAGCTTCCAAGTATATTATTCACTCGATCCGCACCGGTGACCTGGGTGTTGCCGGTACTTCGAACCTGTATGGTGAGCAGCAACTGGCACTCGATGTGCTGGCCGATCGCATCCTGCGCAAGCGGCTCGATCATTCGCGTGTTGTCGCCAACATGATGTCGGAAGAAATGGACGAGATTATCCCGATCTCGCCCGATTGTGACGGCAAGTACTCGGTTGCTTTCGATCCACTTGATGGCTCATCGCTGGTTGATGTCAACCTGGCTGTCGGTACCATTGTTTCGATTTTTGAAGGCTGTGACCTGTTGCAGCCAGGGAATAATCAGGTTGCCGCTATGTACATTCTCTATGGCCCGCGGACGACGCTGGTTTATAGTGTCGGCAACGGGGTGCATGAGTTCGGTATGAACAACCTGATGGAGTACACCCTGCTGCAGGAAAACATCAGGATTGAGCCAAGCGGCAACCTCTATTCTCCAGGTGGCCAGCGTAACAAGTACACTCCGGGCACTGAAGCTTTCGTCACTCATCTCGAAGAGCGGGGAGTCAAGCTGCGCTACAGTGGTGGTTTTGTTCCTGACATTAATCAGGTGTTGCTGAAAGGCAAAGGCATTTTCTTTTACCCGCACCTCAATGATTTACCGAAAGGTAAGCTGCGGTTGCTGTTCGAACTTAATCCGATGGCTTATCTGATTGAGCAAGCCGGCGGTGCCGCTTCAAACGGTCACAAACGGATTCTCGATCTGCAACCAGAGGAAATCCATCAAAGGGCTCCTGTTTTCATCGGCTGTAAAGAGGATGTCAAATTGGCAGAAGAATTTATCGCCAAGATGGAAACGAATCAAAATGAAGAAGAATCAAAAACTCAAGCAAAAAAGAATTCTTCCAAAAAGTAATTAAAGTATTGGATTAAGGCCGGAAGCATTACACTTCCGGCCTTTTCTTCGTATCAATCAGCAAATGCCGGGGGGGACATGCTGCTGATACCTGCGTTGTTATTTGCCACAATTGCTGGCCTGTTGCTGGCGCCATACGCCCAGCTGCCGAAGCCAATAGCGATCGTTGTTTTCGCTTGTGCGCTGTTGTTGGGAGTGTTTCTTAGGCGGCGTCGCTTCGCACTTCTGTTGTTTTTGCTGCCGATATTTTTCCTTCAAGCCAATCTTCGTTATTCGCTTCAGTTTCCTTTGCCATTGCCTGTCGAGACGTTCCTTGAAAATAAGAGCAGGCTGTTGGTGAAGGGGGATCTTCTTTCGGTTCGCCAGTTGACCGATCAGCGCAGTCAGGTCGATCTGGAAATTTTTTCGTTAACTGATCTCGACGGGGCACAACTGCGACCGGAGAGTTGTCGACTGCGACTCTATGTAAACGAGCCTCTGATCGGCTTTCTTCCCGGAGACAAGGTGGCAGTCGAAGCGAAGCTACGTAAACCACGATTGTTTGGCACGCCAGGAGAGTTTCATTGGCCGCGCTATCTGGCAGGACAGGGTATTGCCCTGACCGGGTGGGTGAAAAAGGCGGACCGGATTAAGTTGCTAGGGCGAAGTGACAGGTGGGTTTTGTCTGGGATCACGCAGTGGCGAGAATCTGCTGTGGAAAAATTGGAGCGCTTGACTGATGAAACAGAATCGGTCCTGTTGCGAGCTTTGCTGCTGGGGGAGGGGAAGCTTTTGCCGGACGGGGTTCGCAAGAAACTGGCTGCGGGAGGGATCAGTCACCTGTTTGCAATTTCCGGATTGCACCTCGGTCTGCTTGCTTTGTTCGGTTATCAGCTGCTTCTGACGGTTTATCGCCGCAGCCCGAGATTGATGAACTGGCAGCCACCACAGCGCGTATTGCCGATTCTGTTGCTGCCGCTGCTCTTTCTTTATTTGCTGGTAACAGGTGATGCCGTTTCGACCCGACGTGCGTTTTTTGTCGCGACGTTTGCGGCGTTGTTCTGGCTGTGCAGATACCAGGTAAACCCGCTCCGGCTTTTGATCAGCCTGGCTTTCCTCTCGTTACTCTATAACCCTCTGCTGTTATGGCAAGCTTCCTGGCAGTTGTCATTTGCCGGGGCTGCCGGGATACTGCTGTGGCGGCCTTTGTGGCAAGGCAAAACAGCGACATTGATACCGGTGCTGCACTGGCCGCTGAGGCTTTTGCTGGTCACCGTTTCAGCAACACTGGCAACCCAGTCGCTGGTGCTGGCCAACTTTCACCTGCTTTCGCCCTCCGGCCTGTTGGCAAACCTGTTTGCTGTTCCGCTGGTGTCGTTAATCGCTCTGCCGACCGGTTTGTTGACATTACTTGTTCCGGGGGAAACCTTTCTGCACGAAATGGTCATTTCTTTATCAGCCGGAATTCTGCAGATTATTTTGCTGTTGATCGATTATCTGACTCAGCTCCCGGGCTTAAACGCGCGCTACATTTTTTTGAACATGCGGGAGTACTGGGGGATTGCTTTTCTGCTATTGCTCCCGTTGCTCTGGTGGCAGCTTAAAAATCGCCGACAAAAGCTGTTGATGACAGTTTCATGTTGTTTGCTGGCGGCAGGCTGCCTTTGGCCCCAGCAGAGGTTGAATAATCTGACTCTTTATATGCTGAGTGTTGGTCAGGGAGAGTCGATGCTGCTGGTTAGCCCCGAAGGGCAGTCGATTCTGATCGATGGTGGTGGCTTGTACAGCGACCGATTCGATGTCGGTGAGCGTTTGCTGGCCCCAGCCCTGGGTGAACTGGGAATTGATCGTTTGAGTGCGGTGTTGCTGACACATGATCACCCCGATCATCGCAAAGGGTTGCTTTTTGTTTTGCGCCATTTTCCGGTAGGGCAGTTCTGGTCAGCAGAAGAGGTGGACAACCTGCATCCGGATTTGCAGCGAGTCCTGCGCGAAACAAAGACCCCGGTAGGTAAATTTTCTTCTGGCTGGACACAGGTGCCAGGTTGGATGCAAGAGGGACTGCAGCTTTTTCATGCAAAAGACAGCAAAAACAAAAATAACTCGTCGCTGGTTCTCTACCTGCAAGACAAAAGCGATGGTCTGTTGTTGACAGGAGATCTGGAAAAACAGGGGGTGAATCGCCTGCTGGCTGCCGGTTTGCCCGGACCGGTCAGCTTGTTGAAGCTGCCTCACCACGGCAGCAGGTATTCCAATACTCGGCAGCTGATGCGTGTTACGGAACCTGATATCGCTCTTGTTTCCGCCGGTTATGGCAACAGGTATCGATTCCCGGCGAAAGAACTGGTCGATTTTAGTGCTGAACAAAAGCTGCCACTCTATCGGACAGATACCATGGGAACGATAAAGGCTGAGCTGTCTCATGAGAGATGGAAAGTTACCTGCTGGCGAGATGGGCTTTTTCGTTGACACTGAACAGCTATCGTTGTTTAAATAAAACTCATTATTATAGGGGGCTTATGGTTCCATCCCAATCTACAGTTCTGGTTGTCGATGATGAGCTTTTTTTTCGCAAGCTCTATCAGGACATGCTTTCCGGTGAAGATTGCCGTATTGAAGTCTGTGAAAATGGCGAGAAAGCCATTCAGCGGATGCAAAAAGGTGGCATAGATCTGGTTCTCACCGATATCGTTATGCCAGGTAAGTGTGGCCTTGAAGTTCTGCGCGCTGCTCGACTCCTCCCTGATTCTCCCGAAGTTATTCTGGTGACCGGATATGCCAGCATCGAATCTGCCATTCAGGCGCTGAAAAGTGGTGCCCGTGACTATCTGGTCAAGCCTTTTGATCCGGACGAGTTGAAACATCTTGTGCGGACATGCCTTGAACAACGCCGCCTGCTGGCAGAGAACAGACATCTCAAATCCCAGATAGAACTTTATCAGTCCGGTCAATCAATATCCTCTTTGATCGATTTGAATCGTCTGTTGCCGCAAGCTGTTGATGCTTTGCTGAGGCTGGTTGGTGCAACACGTGGTTGTGCTTTTCTTTGCAAAGACGGAGCAGAGGCGCAGGTCTCAGTTCTACGTAATTTGCGCGACGATAATTGCCACCAGTTCGTCAAGGAGCTGCTGCCGCAATTAAAAAATTACCTGAGTTTCAGCAGCCTGCGAGAATCAGGACTGTCGGCAGGACAGATAAAAAGCCGCGACAGCTACCTGTTGCCTCTGGCAGAAGCGGGTGTCGTTAAAGGGGGCTTGCTGCTTGTAGATGTGCCGGATGGCCTTGAAGGCAGGGCGCCTGTGGCCGACTTGCACTACCTGTGCGAGCAGATTGCGCTCGGATTTGAAAATGCCTGTCGGTTTGAAGATGCTCAGGAGCTGATGTACACCGATGATTTGACCGGGCTGTATAATCATCGTTACATGCAGGTTGCTCTTGAGCAGGAAATCCGCCGCTCGCAAAGATATGGTCTGCAGTTTTCACTGCTTTTTCTCGACCTTGACCACTTCAAGGACATTAACGATCAGTATGGTCATCTCGCAGGTAGTGCGGCGTTGCAGGAAGTTGGCCAGTTGCTGCGCGGCTGCGTTCGTGATGTTGATACTCTGTTCAGGTTTGGTGGTGACGAGTTTGCTGCGATGCTGGTCGAGACAGATGGACGTACTGCCAATATCGTTGCAGAGCGGATCCGTAAAACAATTGAAGAACATGTTTTCCTGGCCACGCAGGAGCTTGATTCTCGCCTTACTGTGACCGCCGGGTACGCAACTTTTCCGACAGATGCAGTGGAGAAGGATGCGCTGCTCGATCTGGCCGATCGGGCGATGTATGCCGGCAAAGATCAGCGCAATGTCGTTCACGGGGTTGAAAGTCTGGACGACTGATCATATACCGCAAACCTTTCCTTTTATTTTGTTCCTCCTGCCGCTAAATTTCTTCGATTGTTATTCTCTCTTTTCGTTCGTGGGAAAATAGGTTATCGTGTCGGGCTTGTGTGAGCAGTCTGCGCCTTTTTGCGCGCTTCAGGTGACATGTAAGAGGATCAGTTTGTGAGTATTACGGCAATTAAAGGGATGAACGATATTTTGCCAGGCGAAATTGAAACCTGGCAGTTTCTGGAAACAACCGCACGGCAGGTTTTCGGAGCCTATGGTTTCTCCGAAATCAGGACTCCGGCAGTGGAAAAAACCGAACTGTTCTGTCGTTCGATCGGTGAGACGACCGATATCGTTGAAAAAGAGATGTACACTTTCGACGATAAAAGTAGTAATTCGCTGACGCTGCGCCCGGAAGGGACCGCACCGGTGATGCGCTCCTTTATCCAGAATAAACTGCATACTTTAGATCCGGTTTCCAAGCTTTATTACACCGGACCGATGTTTCGTTATGAGCGTCCGCAGAAAGGCCGCTATCGCCAATTTCACCAGATCGGCGCCGAGGTGCTGGGGGTGGAGGATGCGAAGATCGACGCCCAGGTCCTGGCGATGCTGCACCAGTATTTCCAAGAGATCGGCATCCAGTCGGTTTCATTACAGGTTAACTCGCTTGGTTGTCCCGAATGTCGTCCGGCCTATCGGCAGCAGTTGATTGACTATCTTGAAGAGCGTCTCGACCGTTTGTGTGATGACTGCAAACGTCGCTACCAGACCAACCCCTTGCGCGTACTTGATTGCAAAGTTGCAGGCTGCAAAGAAGCAACTGTTGACGCACCGGCCATGCTTGAGCATCTTTGTAACGGCTGTGACGAACATTTCACTACGGTCAAAAGACACCTGAACGCACTGGAAATTCCTTTTGCTGTGAATTCTCGGATGGTGCGTGGTCTGGATTATTATGTTCGTACCACCTTCGAAATGGTAACCGATCAGCTTGGTTCACAGAATGCTGTTGCCGCTGGTGGTCGCTACGACGGTTTGGTTGAAAGCCTTGGTGGCCCTGCTTTGCCAGGGATCGGTTTTGCCATAGGCGTCGAACGTCTGGTGCTGATGAAGGGGGATGAGAAGGTCGCTCCTGAAGTTCCGAAGCTCTTTATTGCAGCCCTCGGTGCAAAGGCACAGGATGAAGCGTTTCTGCTGATGAGCCGATTGCAGGCTGCAGGTGTTCGAGCCGAGATGGATTATCAGGGGAAAAGCTTAAAAGCGCAGATGCGGCGCGCAAACAAGTTGAATGCGGAATACACCTTGATTTTGGGTGAGGATGAACTGAACGCAGGTTGTGCCCAGTTGAAAAATATGGCTGATAGCAGTCAGCAGGAAGTTGCTTTAACCCAGTTGGCTGAGGTGCTGGCAACCGCTGGCTGAAGCGGCGAAAAGCCAGGTATGTTAAGAATGATATCCGGTTGATGAGTTGTCCTTGACCGGTGCAAGGGTGGTTTTTATAATCATCGCTTGCCGATTCACATAATAGAAAAAGCAAGATCGGAACCGATTTGGAGGAACTGCTTTGAACGATAAACTAGGAAACTGGAAAAGAACGCATCGTTGCGGTGACCTGACCGCTGAAAATATCGGCCAGGACGTCTGTGTCATGGGTTGGGTTCAGCGGCGCCGTGATCACGGTGGGCTGATTTTTATCGACTTGCGCGATCGTGAAGGGATCGTCCAGTTGGCACTTGATCCGGATCGTGACCTCGCCTCGTTGCAGAAGGCGGAGCAAGTGCGTAATGAATTCGTGCTGGCGGCCAAGGGCAAGGTTTCTCCACGCCCCGAGGGTACTGTCAACCCGAAGATGAAGACCGGCGAAGTCGAAATCGAGATCAGCGAGTTGAAGATCCTCAATCGTTCAGAGACTCCTCCGTTCATGCTGGATGAATTTACTGAGGTTGCCGAGAATATCCGCCTGAAGTATCGTTATCTTGACCTGCGACGCCCGGCGTTGCAGAGCAACCTGCTGCTGCGGCACCTGGTAGCCAAAACCGTGCGCAATTATCTCGACGGACAGGGCTTTATTGAAGTCGAAACACCGGTTTTGACTAAGAGTACTCCGGAGGGTGCGCGCGATTACTTGGTGCCGAGCCGGGTCAATACCGGCAACTTCTATGCTCTTCCGCAGTCTCCGCAACTGTTCAAACAGCTGTTGATGGTATCCGGCTTTGATCGCTACTTCCAGATCGTCAAGTGTTTCCGGGATGAAGACCTGCGGGCTGACCGCCAGCCGGAATTCACTCAGATCGACTGTGAGCTTAGCTACGTCAATAAAGACGATGTCATGGGTGTGATGGAGGGGATGATCGCGACCATCTTCAAGGAGGCGATTGGCGTTGATGTCCAGCTGCCGATGCCGCGCCTTTCTTATGCTGAGGCGATGGAGCGGTTCGGGGTTGATAACCCGGATATGCGTTTCGGTATGGAACTGATTACTATCACTGATCTGGTTGCTGGTTCTGATTTCAAAGTGTTTGCCGATGTTGCTGCCAGCGGTGGGTTGGTCAAGGCTGTTAACGCCAAGGGCTGTGCAACCTTCTCGCGTAAAGAACTGGACGACCTGACTGATTTCGTCAAGATCTACGGTGCTAAAGGTTTGGCATGGGTCAAGGTGAACGAGGACGGTTGGCAGTCCCCGATTGCCAAGTTCTTTAAAGAGGACGAGCTGAAGGCGCTCAACGAGAAATTGGGTGCAGAGGTCGGTGACCTGTTGCTGTTTATGGCCGATAAGCCGTCGATTGCCAATGAAGCTCTTGGCCGCTTGCGTGGACATCTTGGCCAAAAACTTGGCCTGGCCGACAAGCAGAATTATAAGTTCGCCTGGATTACCGACTTCCCGCTGTTTGAGTACGATGAGGATGAAAAGCGTCACGTTGCCGTGCATCATCCATTTACCTCGCCGCTGGAAGAAGATATCCCGCTGCTCGATACAGATCCGGGGCAGGTGCGGGCGCAGGCCTATGACCTGGTGCTTAACGGCTCAGAGGTTGGAGGAGGTAGTATCCGTATCCATGACCAATCAGTCCAGTCGCGGATGTTTGAGCTTCTTGGTATCGATGAGGAAGAACAGCGCGAAAAGTTTGGCTTCCTGCTTGATGCTCTCAGCTTTGGAGCGCCGCCTCATGGTGGTATCGCTTTTGGTCTCGATCGCCTGATGATGATTTTGACCGGCGCTGATTCGATCCGCGACGTTATTGCTTTCCCGAAAACCCAGAAGGCAACGTGCCTGTTGTCTGAGGCGCCGAGTGAGGCAACTGAAAAGCAACTGCAGGAGCTTGGTATCCGTTTGCGGGCGCGTCAGAAATAAGTTTATTTAGCATGACCCGGTGTTTATGTTGAAAACGAAATCGCTGAAAAAGCATCTGCTTTTGCTGGTCGTTGGGCTGCTCATACTGGCAGGCTGTGCGAAACCGCCAGTTGCAGAATTGGAGGATGCGCGCAGCGTTGTGGCCTACGCATATGCTTCTGGTGCGTCTCAGCATGCTCCAAACGTCTATTTGCTAGCTGATGAGGCATTGAAAAAAGCGGAAGCTTTAATGCAGCAAAGAGAATATGAGTCTGCATCTGAGTCGTTGCAACATGCTCGTCATTACTCGCAGAAAGCGTTGGCTCTGACAGTCGAACGGAAAAAGCAGCTCGAACAAGAGCGGTTGGCGAAGTTGGCGGAAGAAAAGCAGCTGGCTGAAGAACTCAGGCAGGCTGAGCTGTTGCGGAAAAAGCAGGAACGTGAAGCCCGTGAAAAAGCTCTGACTGAAAAAAAGCCTGAGCCACCGGTTGAGCCGGAAGCTGTCAAGCCAAAATTGCTGGATAAGGTTGTTGTTGGGGGCGCGGAAAACCTGATGATGATTGCGGCTAGGGAAGAAGTTTACGAAGATGGTATGCTGTGGCCGTTGATTTACAAAGCGAACAGAGATCAAATCAAGGATCCGAAAGAAATTTTTCCCGGTCAGGAGCTGGTTATTCCCCGGGATAAGAGTGAAGAAGAAATTGAGGCTGCAAGACGTGAAGCAGAGGAGTTGAAGCTGTTCTGAGTTGCAGCAAGTTGAAGCTTGAAGAAACTAAAAGCGTTTATTCGGTTGGTTGTTTAACCTTACAAAGACAATCAGGTGATAAGCGCTTTTTGTATTTGAATAATAAGGTTTGGTTTTGTCAAAACAGGAAAATGAAAAACCATTAAAAAACGGTCAATTAGCCTGCCTCGATCGATTTTTAAGATAAATTATCAGGTGCTGTAGAAAGGTTCTTGACAGGTAAAAATTGTTTGTATACTGTATACACCGCAATCTACTGTGAATAGCATAAAGTTAAACAGGGTTATTTCCATGCCTGCCATTTGAGGTAGGCGAAATTATCTTTAAAGGAGAGAGAGAATGGCTAGACCTAAGATTTCGTTGATCGGTGGTGGACAGATTGGTGGCGTACTTGCTCAACTTTGCGCACTGCGTGAGCTGGGTGATGTTGTTATGTTCGACATCGTCGAAAATATGCCTCAGGGCAAGACCCTCGATATCGCCGAGGCCTCCCCTGTTGACGGTTTTGACGTAAGCGTTACCGGTACCAACGATTACAAAGACATCGCTGGTTCCGACGTTGTTATCGTTACCGCCGGTCTGCCGCGTAAGCCGGGCATGAGCCGTGATGATCTGATCGAAGTTAACTCCAAGATCATGACTTCGGTATCCGAAGGTATTCGTGACAACGCTCCAGATGCATTCGTCATCATCATCTCCAACCCGCTCGACGCTATGGTTACCCTCTGCCAGAAAATTACTGGGTTCCCATCTGAGCGCGTTTGTGGTCAGGCTGGTGTCCTTGACTCCTCTCGTTTCGCTGCTTTCATTGCATGGGAGCTGGGCGTATCGGTTAAAGACGTTACCGCTATTACTCTGGGTGGCCACGGTGATACCATGGTTCCTCTCGTTCGCTACGCATCTGTTGCTGGTATCCCGGTTATGGAACTGCTGGAGCAGAAGTACGGTGATGCTGCCAAAGCTCAGGAAGTTATGACTGCTATGGTTGAGCGCACCAAGGCTGCTGGTGGCGAAGTTGTCAAGCTGCTCGGTAACGGTTCCGCTTTCTACAGCCCGGCTTCTTCGGCTGTTGCTATGGCTGAGTCTTTCCTCAAAGATCAGAAGCGCGTTCTGCCGACTTGTGCATTGCTCGACGGCCAGTATGGCGTTGATAACTTCTACGTCGGTGTACACTGCGTCATTGGCGCTGGTGGTATCGAGAAAATCCTTGAACTGAAGCTTGATGAAACTGAGCAAGCTCTGATGGATAATTCTGTCGCTGCTGTTAAAGAACTCGTCGGTAGCATGAACCTCTAAACGGTTTTCCGAACTGGTTCGATCCAGAAGGGCAGCCAATCGGCTGCCCTTCTTCTTAACTGTAAATATTCGAAAATTCGAATTAAGGAAGTCTGATTTCGTCCGGCTCGTCAAAGGCGAATCACTCAAGCCAAAGCGGTAATTTGTTCCTGTATACATTTTAACTGGCGCGGGTCCGCCGCTTGTGTTAGGATTCCGCCGCTTTGGTAAGCTGTTCTATTAATTAAGCAGCAAATTACGTGTAAAGGAGAAAGACGCTAATGAGCGCGAAAGCGGAAATCGAGATCATCGAAAGGTACTGTAAGGGTTGCGCAATCTGCGCAGAATTCTGCCCTACTAAAGTTCTGGAGATGGACGCATTTGTTGTCAAGGTCGCCAATGCTGATGCATGTATCGCATGTAACCAGTGCGAATTGCGCTGCCCTGATTTCGCAATTAAAGTTCACAAGCTGTAAGACGCTATAGGAGGTCGTTTCGTGGCTAAAAAAGTAGCTCTATTACAGGGGAACACTGCTTGCGCCCTGGGCGCTGTTTACGCAGGCTGCACATTCTTTGGCGGCTACCCCATTACTCCCTCTACCGAAGTTGCGGAAGTTATGTCTGAAGAACTTCCGAAGGTCGGTGGAAAGTTCATCCAGATGGAAGACGAAATCGCTGCTATGGCGTCGGTTATCGGTGCTTCCTTGACCGGCGCTAAAGCGCTGACCGCTACCTCCGGTCCGGGTGTTTCTCTCAAGCAGGAATTGATCGGTTACGCATGTATCGCTGAGACTCCTTGCGTTATTATTAACGTCATGCGTGGTGGTCCTTCGACTGGTATGCCGACTGGCCCGGGTCAGTCTGACGTTATGCAAGCACGCTGGGGTACTCACGGTGACCACGCTGCTATTGCTGTTTGTCCTGAGTCCTGTCAGGAGATTTTCACCGAGACTGTTCGTGCTTTCAACCTTGCTGAGAAATATCGTATGCCGGTTCAGGTCCTGTTCGACGAGATCGTTGGTCACATGCGTGAGCGTATCGAGTTCCCTGAGCCAGGTGAACTTGAAGTTATCGACCGCGCTGCACCGACCTGCGCACCGGAAGATTACAAACCGTACGACGCCAAGTCGGACACTGATGTTCCGCCGCTGGCAGCATTCGGTTCTGAGTATCGTTTCCATGTCACCGGTCTGAACAAAGCTGCTGACGGTTTCCCGACAACAAAAGCTGAATTGGTCGATTTCGAAGAGCGTCGCCAGATCGCAAAGGTTGAGTGTGAGGCCGCACGTGCCGACATTGAGTCGAATGAAGAATATAAGTGCGATGATGCTGACGTCATCATTCTCGCTTACGGTTCCAGTGCTCGTTCCGCACGCTATGCTGTTAACGAGTTGCGTGAAGAGGGTATTAAGGCCGGCCTGTTCCGTCCGATTACTCTCTGGCCTTTCCCTGAAAAGCGTGTAGCTGAGCTTGGTAAGCAGGCAAAAGCCATTGTTGTGCCTGAAATGAACCTTGGTCAGATGATTTTTGAAGTAGAGCGTATCGTTAAAAGCGATTGCAAGCTGGCTGGTGTTAATCGTGTTGACGGTGATCCGCTCACCCCGGGTCAGATTATTGACCAGGTGAAGGAGGTACTCTAAATGGCTTACGATTACGAAAAGTCTATCCGCCCCGGTAAGCTGCCGCACATCTGGTGCCCGGGTTGCGGTCACGGAATTGTTATGAAAGGTCTGATCCGTGCCATGGATACCTGTGGTCTGGAGAAGAACAATACTGCCCTTGTTTCCGGTATCGGTTGCGCTAGTCGCCTTCCAGGTTACATGGATTTCTGCACTCTGCACACCGCTCATGGTCGTGCAGCCGCATTCGCTACTGGCGTAAAGATGTCCAAGCCGGAAATGACCGTTATCTGCTGTGGTGGTGACGGAGACGGTACCGCTATCGGTGGTAACCACTTCATTCACGCATGTCGTCGTAACATCGACATGACCTACGTGCTGCTGAACAACCACATCTACGGTATGACTGGTGGTCAGTTCTCTCCATGTACTCCGACTGATGCCAAGGCTTCAACAACTCCTTACGGCAACCCGGATCCGACATTTGATATCAGCAAGCTGGCAATCGGCGCCGGTGCAACCTTTGTTGCCCGTACTACCGCTTTCCACGCCACTCAGATTGACAAGCTGATCGCTGAAGGTATCAAGCACAAGGGTATGTCGGTGATTGAAGTTGTTGACGATTGCCCGACCACTTACGGCCGTCGCAACAAGTTCCGCAGCGTTGTTGATATGATGAAAGTTCTCAAGGAGACTGCTGTTCCGGTTGCTGCTGCTGCCAAGATGAGCGCCGAGCAACTTGAAGGCAAGATTCTGACCGGTGTCCTCTACAAAGAAGACAAGCCCGAGTACTGCGAGCAATATAAGAAGATTATTGATCGCGTACAAGGTGCCTGATCACACCCATAAGGAGAATTGAATCATGAGTGAAAGATATGAACTTCGGTTTTCCGGTGCTGGTGGTCAGGGTCTGATCACCGCCGGAATTATTCTGGCTGAAGCTGCTTCTATCATTGAAGGTAAAAACGCTGTTCAGTCCCAGAGCTACGGCCCTGAGGCACGTGGTGGTGCTTCCAAATCTGAGGTTATCATTGGCGACAAGCCGATCGATTACCCGAAAGCAACCATCGTTGATGCCTGCCTGGCAATGACCCAGGAAGCTGCTGACAAGTATGCTAATGGTATCAAGTCTGGTGGCATCTTGCTTCTTGACAGCGATTTTGCTCCGAAGGCACCGGAAGGTGACTTCAAGGTTTACTACCTGCCGATTATGCGTCTTGCCAAGACTGAAATCGGTCGTGAGATCGTTGCCAACGTTATCGCGTTGGGTGCCATGATCGCTATGACTGGTGTTGTTTCTCGCGAATCTGGAGAGAAGGCCGTTCTTGCAAAGGTTCCGGAAGCTTTTGTTGACCTGAACAAGAAAGCTTATGCACTTGGTTACGAAAAAGCCCAGGAATTGCTCGCTTAGTAAACGGCTTGCTGGTTCTTGACAAATAAGCTATAAAAAGGCTCGGTGATTTTCATCGAGCCTTTTTATTTTTTCGCCACGAGTTACAAGGAGTTGTCATGAGAAAGATTTTCATTATTCTGTTGCTGCTTCTGGCTGCAACCACTGCTTTTGCGCAGGATGCACTGAAAACCGAGCAGGCCAAGCTGGGATATGCTATTGGCATGAATATCGGATTGAACATGAAACAACAAGAAATTGATGCTGAACCCGACCAGATTGCCGCAGGGATGATGGCAGCTCTGAAGGGGGAAGATACTTTGCTGACCGAGCAGGAGATGGCTCAGATTCTCACTGCCTATCAGCAGGAAATGCAGATGAAGCAGATGGCAGCAGCTGCTGCCGCAGCAGAGGAAAACGCAAAGGCAGCTGAAGCTTTTCTCGCCGACAATGGCAAGAAAGATGGCGTGAAAACCCTGCCAAGTGGTTTGCAGTACAAAGTTATTTCTGAGGGAAAGGGTGCTTCGCCAAAGCCGGAATCGATGGTTGAAGTTCACTATAAGGGAACCCTGGTCGACGGCACCGAGTTCGACAGCTCCTATAAGCGCGGCGAACCGGCAAGCTTTCCTGTTGGTGGTGTGATTCCAGGCTGGACCGAAGCTTTGCAGTTGATGAAAGAGGGAGCAAAGTGGGAGTTGGCTATTCCTCCTGCGTTAGCCTATGGTGACCGTGGTGCTCCACCGGTGATCCCGCCGAACTCGGCTTTGGTTTTTGAAGTTGAACTGCTGAAGATTAAAGAGTAAATCGAAAAGACATTTGTTCTTTTGCGGCCCCACCGGACTTGTTCTGGTGGGGTTTTGTTTTGCTTGAAATTGTTTTTTCTGAGTGTGTTTTCTTGCGATTTCTGCAAGTTTTCTTTGCCGCTTCCGTTTGCTGTAAAGGCAGAAACTGACTGCTAACGATTAAAACGATGCTAAGTAAAAACAGTAGTTCAAACATCTTTCTCTCCTTGGCTTGTGTGTGGCTTCAGTATTCAGCTTATGTGTGACAGAAAATGACATCAGTGTCTTTTGGTTATGGTTTTTCTACGCGTTTAATAATGCGGCAATTTGGCTATTCGAATCATTGACGGTTACCTTAAAATCGTATACAGTATGCAATGTTTTGCGCCCGTTCAGGCTGTGAGAACCTGCGAGCGAAATCATCTATGGCTTAAGTCTTTAGAGCAGCTTTCGCTGCAAACCATGAATATGGAGGAGAGAGAATGATTGATGCTTATTTGAAACATGAAGAAGAGCGTAATGCCCAAGGGATTCCAGCTCTGCCGCTGAGCCCAGAGCAAACAGAAGGGCTGTGCGAACTGTTGCAGAACCCGCCTGCAGGAAAAGACGATTTCCTGATGAACCTGTTTACCGAACGGGTCTCCCCGGGTGTTGATCCTGCTGCGGAAGTCAAGGCTGCATTCCTGGCCGATATTACGACTGGCGCCAAGAGCTCCCCGCTGATCAATAAAGTAAAGGCTGTGCAGATTCTCGGTACCATGATCGGTGGCTACAATGTTCAGCCTCTGATTGCTGCTTTGAGTGATGCTGAGTTGGCCGATGAGGCTGCTACTGCTCTGTCCAGCATGACTTATGTTTATGACGCAGCTCAGGACGTTATTGCCCTGTCGAAGAGTAATGCTGCCGCCAAGAAGGTGGTTGAGAGCTGGGCGAATGCTGAGTGGTTCACCAATAAGCCCGAACTGGCAGAAACCATCAAAGTTAAAGTCTTTAAGGTCGAAGGCGAAATCAACACTGACGATTTCTCCCCGGCTGGTGACGCCTGGAGCCGTCCTGACATCCCACTGCATGCGTTGGCAATGGGTAAAACCCGTTTCCCTGGTGGCATCGAAGAAATTGCCAAGTGGCGTGCCGAAGGTCATCAGGTCGCTTTTGTCGGTGACGTTGTTGGTACCGGTTCGTCCCGTAAGTCGGCTTGTAACAGCGTCCTCTGGTGTATCGGCGACGATATCCCGGCAGTTCCGAACAAGCGTCGTGGCGGCGTGATCATCGGTGGCGTTATCGCTCCGATCTTCTTCAATACTGCTCAGGATTCTGGTGCCCTGCCACTGCGTATGGACGTTACCCAGCTGAACATGGGCGATGTGATCACCATCAATACCGCTAAAGGTGAAGTGACCAACGAAGCTGGTGAAGTGGTTTCCACTTTCGAAATCAAGCCGGATACCGTTGCTGATGAGTACCGTGCTGGTGGCCGGATTCCTTTGATCATTGGCCGTTCGCTGACGACTGAGGCTCGCGAAGCTTTGGGCATGGGCGAAACTGATGTGTTCACACCGGCTGACAACCCGACTCCGAAAGCAGGACAAGGCTACAGTCAGGCACAGAAGATTGTCGGCCGCGCCTGTGGCGTTGAAGGTATCCTGCCGGGTACCGCTTGTGAGCCGCTGATGACCACCGTCGGTTCTCAGGACACCACTGGTCCGATGACCGCTGACGAGATCAAAGAGTTGGCTTGTTTGCGCTTCAAGTCGCCGATGGTTATGCAGTCTTTCTGTCACACCGCTGCTTATCCGAAGCCGGCCGACGTTAAGATGCATAACAACCTGCCGAAATTCATCTCCGATCGCGCCGGTGTGCCGCTGCGTCCGGGCGACGGTGTTATTCACAGCTGGTTGAATCGCCTGCTGGTTCCAGATACCGTTGGTACCGGTGGTGACTCCCACACCCGTTTCCCGATTGGCATCAGCTTCCCGGCCGGTTCCGGTCTGATCGCTTTTGCCGGTGCTCTCGGTTTCATGCCGCTCGACATGCCTGAGTCGGTCTTGGTTCGTTTCAAGGGTGAGTTCAATGAAGGTATTACTCTGCGTGATGCCGTCAACGCGATTCCTTACTACGCCATCAAGCAGGGCCTGCTGACCGTACCGAAGAAAAATAAAGTTAACATTTTCAACGGTCGTATCCTTGAAATGGAAGGTCTGCCGAACCTGTCGGTTGAGCAGGCTTTCGAGCTGACTGACGCCGCTGCCGAGCGTTCTGCTGCTGCCGGCTGTATCCAACTCTCCGAAGACAGCGTCTGCACTTACCTGCGTTCCAACGTTGCCCTGATGAAGAAGATGATTGAAGAGGGCTATCAGGATGCAGAAACCCTGCAGGGCCGTATTGATGCCGTCAACGAGTGGCTGAAGGATCCGAAGCTGATCCGCGCTGACGAGAACGCCGAGTACGCTGCCGTGATCGAGATCGATCTGGCTGAGATCACCGAACCGATCCTGGCGTGCCCGAATGATCCGGATGATGTCAAGCTGCTCTCAGACGTTCAGGGAACTCCGATCCAGGACGTTTTCCTCGGTTCCTGTATGACCAACATCGGTCACTTCCGCGCTGCCGCCGAAATCTGGCGTGGTGAGAAGTTCAATCCGAGCGTTCGTACCTGGGTTTGCCCACCGACCCGCATGGATCAGCAGCAGCTTAAGGATGAGGCTGTCTACTCGGTTTTCAGTGCTATGGGCGCACGTCCGGAAATCGCTGGCTGCTCGCTTTGCATGGGTAACCAGGCTCGTGTTCCTGATGGTGTGAACATGTTCTCCACCAGTACCCGTAACTTTGACGACCGTATCGGTAACGGTGCCCAGGTTTACCTCGGCTCCGCTGAACTCGGTGCAGTGACCACCAACCTTGGCAAGCTGCCGACTCCGGCTGAGTACCTGGCTGCCTACAAGGAGAAGGTCGCACCGAAGAAGGAAGAAATCTACAAGTACCTTCAGTTTGACGAGATGGAAGGTTACGGTAAGTAAGGTCGATTTCTGATCGATAACAAAAAGGCCGCTCCGGTTTCGGGGCGGCCTTTTTTATAGCTTGAAATATTGGAAAAAACAGTCTATTCGAACTGTTCCCGGAAAATCTTGAACTCTTCCTTTAAGCTCGCTAGCTCTTCTTTAAGTAGCCTGACGTCTTCTTCCAGGGTGGAAACGGTGCTACTGGTCGTCGTTTGTACCACGGTCCCTGATTGGTTTAACTCCTCTTCGTCAACAGGGCCGCTGAGAAGGTGGGCATAACGGTGCTCTTTGCGGCCGGGCTGACGAGCCAGTTTGGCCACCATCGGTGGCTCTTTATCGATCAGTTCCTGCACGCTTTGTTCGACTCTTGTCAGCTCTTCGAAGCGAGCCATGCGGTCGCAGCGAGAGCGTAGTTCGCCCGGAGTCTGGGGACCACGCAGCAGCAACTCCGCCAGAATTGCCAGTTCGTGATCATCAAGATAAAGTTTTTCCCTTAAAATATGACGAAATTTTATGACGCGACTACCAGCATCTTGCGATTGCATCGCCAAGCCTTTTTTTCGCAATGATTCGACGGCCTCCATCACGTCAGCTTCTTCCAGTTGCATGACTGGATTACGGTTCGATTTCTGGTTGCAGGCGTTTGTCAGGGCGTTGGGACTGAGCGGGTAATAGTCTGGCGTAGTCATTTCTTTTTCGATAAAAGCGCCGAGTACGCGGGCTTCGATGACCGATATATCAATGTCCATAATTTATTTCTCTCCTGAAGATTTCAGACTGCGACGCAGCCAATAGTGGATTATTGTAATCGCTAACGCCAGCAGGACCAGCAGGCCAAAACGAGCAGTCATACTTTGCGCTTGTTCCCAGCTTGCTCCGCCCAAATAGCCAAGACCGGGATAGACGATTCCCCAGAGGGCAGCGCTGATGACAGCATAAATGCTGAACAGTTTTGCAGGCATGTTCGATAAGCCTGCAATAAAAGGGGTAATGCCACGAATTGGGCCGAGAAAACGAGCGAAGAAAACACTTTTTCCGCCATGGGAGCAAAAGAAAGTTTCTGATTGTTTAACCAGCATGCGGTGCTTACGAAAACTTCTGGTCAGCAGCAATTTGCTGCCAAAATGGCTGCCCAGCCAAAAGCTGAGGAGGTCACCCAGCAGAGCACCGCTTGCAGTAAGGAGCATGATGGGAAAATATAACCCTTTGCCTTGGAATGCGAGGAAACCAGCCAGAACGATAAGGGTACTGCCAGGCATAAGTAGGCCAAATATCGGTAATGACTCGATGAATGCAATCGCCAGGAGAAGGAAATAGTAACTGTTTCCTGCCGGTAAAAGCTGGATACTCTGATGTAACCAGTCATTCATGTTATTTCAGTTCCGGCTCAAATTGTTTCTGCCATTGGTCAAAAACAAAAAGTTTCTCTTTGCCGAATTTACGCAGTGTTTTGCGAACTTTTTCGAGAGATTTTTCATTGCCTCGATTTTTCTCGCTTTTGGAATAGAACAGGTCTGCATAGCAGATAATCTTTTCCTCCAGCGAGACAGGCAGCATATCCCGTTTCGGTAATGGAAGCTTTTGGTTTTCGATTTCTTTCGCCGTTAAACCGATACCGATGTGGCGCTCACAAACCAGCGCATGACGCTCAAGGCCTTCCTTTTCAAGAATATTCCGGCCTTCGATGCCGTGCTGCAAGTAAGAACCGGAACCATGGCAATCGAGTTCGGGCGTGTCTGTTCGAATCATTCCGATATCATGCAACATGGCTGCCTCAGCGATAAATTGCAGATCGGGCTGTGCCGTCGATTTCAGGTTGCGTGCTATTTTTAGCGCCCGTCGACTGACCTGTCTGCTGTGTTCCAGAAGGATCTGGCGAGCTCGAGGTGAGTCGGCATAATACTTGTTGATGAGTGCGACTGGACGTACCGGAATTTTCATTTGCTGTCTTTAGCCGGGGGGACAATTTCGGTAAAACTGTTGGCAATATCCTGAAAAAACGGCAAAAGTTCATCAAATCGACTGGATGGATATTCGAGAGAAAGGATGAAGTCCCGCTCTTGCCCTTTAATCGCTATGGTCAAACGGCCATATTTCTTGTCATGCCCCAACAATTTGAGAGCATCTCCAGAGGGTAGTTCGATCTTCTCAACTTTCCCGCTTTCAAGTTCCGGAACAGTCGAGAGATAATTACTCAGTAGATCGGTCAGTTGTTTTTCCGTGTCGGAAAGCCGGCTTCGAATTAACATAACTCCTGCTCCGCGATCTTTACTCTGTAGATCTTTGATTTCCCACCGAACGGTGTCAGCACTGTATTTCGGCGATGAGACCGGTGTTTGCAGACGTTCCCAGTTCAACGGATGCTTGATGGCGAAGCTGAGCCGCGCGTCAATGTACAGCTGCTCGTTAACGTCATTTCCCGGTTGCTGTTTGGCAACGGATGAAATGCATCCTGTGAGCAAAATACCGATGCAGCTGAAAAGCAGAAGTCGGATCAGCTTGCGGCCCATGCTTAATCGTTCCAGGTGATGCAGGCTACTGGGCAATTATCCATCGCTTCTTCAATTTTTTCCTCAGTGTCACCAGTCGGGTTGTGAATTCCGGCTTTGTGTTCCGAAACCATTTCAAATACTTTTGGGCAGATGCGGGTACAGGTTTCGCAGCCTATACAAGCTTCAGCGTCAAGGTAAGGTGTTCTTTGCATGGGATATGTCCTTTTAGACGAAGTATTGGGTTCTCTGATTAGTAATTATCTAACATTTTCAGTGAGCTTATAAAGCCTAGATTTCATTTTTTTGCTGAATTATGATGATTTTATATTGTTAATGTTTTGTTATTTTATTTGAAGTGATACCACGTTTATGGAGATATGGCTTGCGACGAAATGCTGGTTTGCGAAGTGAAGTTTTGTTGACCCTTACCTTGCTGATGGGCGCTGCTCTGTTGTTTGGCGGAGTTTTGTTGCTAAGGTTGTCGGAAAAAAGTCTGCTTGAACAGCGTGTCGTTCAGTTGAACGCACTAACGCAGACACTCGGCATGGCGATGTCGCAGGCTCACGCTGGTGTTTCGCTGGAAAAAAGCGAACTGATGCAACGATTACCACAGGAGCTCGGGGTTGCTGGATGGTGGATTTACGATCGCAACCTCGAATTGTTGCACTCAGATGTAAACGGAGATTTGAAGCCTTTTACTCAACCGCGTTTGCAGCAAGCAAAACTCTTGCAAGACCTGCAGCGTGAGATTTCGTTTCCATCTCTTCTCGACCTGTCAGGCAGTCCGCAAACTTTTGCTCACTATGCAGTCCCCTTGCTAGAGGAAAATCGTTTCCGAGGGATCTTGGAAATTCACTTTTCTCTCGATGATATCCGTTATCGATTACTGTTTTCGCAGAAAGTCATTTTTGCTTATGTCGTTTGCTACGGCATTGTTCTCGTTTTAATTGGATACTATCTGCTTCAGAGAAATGTCATCAGCCCCGCTCGTAATTTGCTAAAAGCCACGGAGGCTGTTGGCCGTGGCAGCTTGGAAACACGGTTGCCGGTTGCTGGCCCACAGGAGATTGCAAGCCTGGCAGATGCCTACAATAAAATGGTTGAAGCATTACAACAAAGCCGCAATGAAACTCAATCTCATATCGATATGCTGCAGAAGACGAATCTCGAACTGAAGCAGGCTAGGGATGAGCTGATTCGTAGCGAAAAGCTGGCATCAGTCGGGCAATTAGCTGCAGGACTGGCTCACGAACTTGGAAATCCTTTGGCCGCGTTGATCGGCTACCTGGAAATTTTGAAAAACAGATTGTCGGCAGATGATAGCGAAATAGTAAGTTGCTCTTTAACAGAAGCGGAACGGATCGATTTTCTGGTTCGAGAGTTGCTCGACTTTTCGCGACCTTCATCTGATTGCATCGAAGAGCTTGATCCTGTCGAAATTTTAAGGGATACGGTCGGATTACTCCAGAGGCAGGGCGCCTTGGATACGATCAAAGTCATAGACAGGCTTCCTGATGAGTCTGATGCTGTTCGCATGAGTCGCCACAAGCTTCAACAGTTATACGTTAATCTCCTTTTAAACGCAGTGCATGCATGCTCGGGTGAGGGTGCTGTGACTTTGAGTGCGGACAATATTGAGGGTTCGCTCTCAATTCAGATTGAGGATAGTGGCTGTGGTATTGAACCCGAAGAGTTAGATAAAATTTTTGAACCTTTTTATACCAGCAAGAAATCCGGAGAAGGAACGGGTCTTGGTCTTGCAATCTGCCATAGAATTGTTGATGAGGCCGGTGGTAAGATTTCTGTTGATTCGAAAGTTTCTGTCGGCAGTTTGTTTCGAATTGATCTACCTGTCGTTTGATGTTGTGCAAAGTTTGCAAAGCAACAATGTATATATTGCACTTATTTCTTTATTGGCGCTAACCTTTGGTCTATAACCTATCGCAATGATAGGCTTAGATTGAGTTTTTGTTTCGGCATTTTTATTGCGTAAATTTTTTATAATGTTAACTTTATGTTACGTTTGTTTATAGGGGATATTAAATGATGAAGTGTCTGCTCTTAAGGAAATTTTCCTCCGATAACTCTGGTTTTACCTTGGTTGAGGTTCTCGTTGCTTTGACAATTTTCTCCATTGGTCTGCTGGCACTGGCTGGAATGCAGATAACGGGGATTACCGGCAATACCAGAGCACAGTCACTTACAGCGAAAACGGCACTGGCCGATGGTGTCGTTGAAGAGTTCCTCGCAATGGACGGAGATGATGCAAACCTGTTAACGGCCGTGACAGACAGCGCATGGACAACTGTTGACATTGAGGGAGCAGGAACGTGCAATGTCCTTGTTTCTGTAGTTGTTGACCCTGTTATTGATGGAACAACTCACACCGGTTTGTCACAAATCACGGTAACAGCTTCAAACCCTAAGCCACCGAATGTTGTTAAAACCGTTATGAAGCGGAGGTTCTAAATATGTGCCGTCCGTTGTGTTTGCAGAAGCCGAAGGGTTTTACCCTTATAGAAGTTCTTGTTGTCATGGTCATTATGGGGTTAGTGGTGATTGCAGCCATGGGACTTTTTATTGACAACAAGAAAACCTCAGCGACTACAGAAGAGGTCGTTGATGTCCAGCAGAACCTGAGGATTGCGTTAGAAACTCTTGTGTCTGATATCCGCATGGCAGGATTCCTTATTCCAGCCGATGAAAATCCAATTACAGGTGCACCAAATATCTTTGGCATTGATGCTAACCGCGATGGCGATTTGGATGATACCGATGACGTCGGTAATTTTTTCACCTTGCAGACCAGTTCTTCTCTGCGAGCCTATGCTCGTGTCGTTGATGAGGCGTTTTCAACCCCCACAGTGACGTTGGAAGTTGAAGACGTGATGGAGGATGCTTTCGCTTCCGGTCAGTGGATTAAGGTCATCCGCCCTTCGACATTAGAAGATTTGAGTCCTGGTGAGAACTGGGCAGTTACAGCTGTTGATTCTGGGGCCAATACGATTTCAGCAACCGATACCGGGGCTGGAGGAAGTTACGTCAGTGGAGCAATTCAGGCGGGGGACATGGTTGTTCGTAAACAAAATGGAGAAGCTTACCCTGCTGTTGTCAATTACTGGTTGCGGCCGACGCAAAATGCTGGGACCAATAACTTCGAACTGGTTCGCCAGGATGATGTTGGCGCCAGTGTTGTTGCCAACTTTATCAGCGCCATTGATCTGACCTACTTGATGGAGGATGGCACTGAATCGAATGCACCTGCGGTTGCGAATCTTGATCAAATCAAAGCGATCAGAATCGTCGCCTCTGCGCAAACGGATAATACGAAAACCGGTTTGGATGCTTATTCAGGAACAAAAACACGTACGCTGCGAACTGTTGTCAAGATTCGCAATGTCATGGGGGATTAACCATGAAATTACTGAAAGTTAAAAAGTCTGGAGAAGTTCTCGGTAATGAAAAGGGTTTTGCCCTGATTCTGACTATGAGCATGCTGACGGTTTTAAGCATTACCGGGGTGATGGTTTTGAATACGACCGACACTGAACTGAAGATAACCAGTAATGCTCGTGCTAATAGTGAGGCATTTGTCGCTGCCGAACTGGCGGTCGAATATGCTCAGAATAAAGTCATCCTCGATCCAGGCTCTATTGCAGCAGGCACAAATTATGACCTTATTGATGACGATAACGATATTGCAGACCTTTTGCCCGATGGAATGGAGCTTGAGGTTAATGGCAGAAACGAAATCGATTTTTACACCGGTCTGCCTCCAGCAGGCATGTCGAATCAGACAAGCACAGATGCCTATATCAGCAACATTTATCGGACCAGCAATTCGACGGATACAGGTGATGGTGGCGATGCTGCATATTACCGGGTCTCGGTTGAGGCGAGAGCCAGAGATCGAGCAGCTGCACGGGTAGAAACTCTCTTTGTTAATCGTGGTGGTCAGGTTTTTTAAAAAATGAGAAGTTACTGGGGAGTTGATATGAAAAATAAAGTTTTATTGATAGTCGTTGTTTTAGTTTTGTCGCTTGCCTGCCAACTACACGCCAAACCTGATTATTACTATGGCGATGCTGCTGTATACACCGGGACATCTTCCGAGGCACGCCCGAACATCATGTTCCTAATTGATAACAGTGGCGCCATGAAAGATATGGGCAGCGTTGAGCCTTATGACCCTTCCGTCGACTATAGCGTTGGGATGGCCGTTCCCTACCCGCGTGAGCAGGTTTATCTACGCAATGTCGCCAATGAGAACAATACGAATTACCAGGAAGTAAGCTTCACTGTTGACGAAATTGAATGTTCGCGGATAACCGACAATGAGGGGAGTGGAAGCTGGCAAACCAGTTTTTACGGGATCGACAGCGATGGTGTCGAAGTGACCGATTATGCCGACACTGATGGTGATGATACTTATCACCGGGCCAACCCTGACGGTGATGGCTTTGATGATGATAGCGGTGAAACCCATCCACGCTACGCATTAGAGCAAAATGGTTTCTGGTATGGGGCACTCCATTCGCAGGGCTATTGTCCTAACAATCAGAATCAGTTCGAAAATTATTTTACAGGAAACTTTCGAAACTATTTGGAGAATGTCGCCGTAGCAACCACTTGGGCTGCAAATACTCCATATGCTATGGGCGATTTAGTTGAAGAATCATCTGCTGTCGAGGGTTTGATCCTAAAATGTGTTGGTGCCGGAACCTCGGGTGGCACAGCTTTAGACTGGGACAATATGGTTACAGGTACCATCTTTACCGATGGAACTGTTTCCTGGGAGGTCCTTGGAACTGTTATGGACATGGTCCAATACCAAATGGAGCATGTGGTTTTCGATCAGGTTCGCGAACTTGCCAACATGGGGATGATGACTTTTGGCGACAACAACCATGGTGGTAAAATCATTGTTCCGGTTGTTAAAGCTGGTTTGAACGATACTGGTGGCCCAGACAATTATGACGATTTGGTCGCCGGTTTGACAGTTTTGGAGGACTTGGTTAACGGCAATACTCAGCCGGTTAACGAATCGATGTGGGACGCCTACCTTTACTGGATTGGTGAAGCAGACAGCTCTGATGGGATTGCCAGTGATAGCGCTGCCTACGATTCCCCGATAGAGCACTGGTGCCAGAGTAATCACCTGGTTATTTTGACGACAGGTAGTGCGGGCAATAACTCGCAGACCAAAACCAAAGTGAGAACGGAATCTGGAGAAGATAGCGGCGACCTCACTGGTGATGGACATGAAGGTTTGGCCGATGATGTTGCGGCGCTTCTTTATGATTACCTGAATTATGATATCGATGGTTTCACCCCGAAGGTCAACACCCACATTATCCAGATGATGACTCCGGAAGTAGAACGTTTGAAAACGGCGGCAGAGACATATGGCCACGGTATTTATCGCAACATCAATAATCCAGGTGAGCTCATTGAAGCTTTGACCGATATTATTACCGGTATCCTTGAAGAGGATAGCTCCTTTGTTGCCCCGGTTGTCCCGGCCAGCCCGGAAAACCGTGCTTATAGTGGTCAGCGGATTTATCTTGGCTTCTTTAAGCCGATGGAAGACGAACCTTGGTATGGCAACCTGAAAAAATTTGGTCTGAATTACTACAGCCAGATAACAGCGTTCAATGGTTCTGGTGATACGGTTCTGGCCACAGACAGCGATGGTTATTTCCTGACTGATGGTGATGGCAATCCAACAATTGCGTCTTTCTGGTTTGTCGATGCAAACGGTGACAATGTGCCGGACGATTTAGACGGCGGTTGGGTTGATGATGGTGGGGTTGCTGAAATTTTGAAGGGAAATGTTGCCAGTCGCAATATCTACACAATTGCGGATACAGCGTCTCCTGAAACAGACCTGAATGCAGATGAGAACTTGTTCAAGGTAAATACTGATGGTAGCCCGAATATATCAGCAGCAACTCTCGATGTTGCAGATGATGCGACGGCGGTAAAAACAATCAACTTCATCCGTGGCTATGATGCCTTTGGTGATGCTGGTGGTGCAACAACTGACGTACGCCCCTGGGTTATGGGCGATATTATGCACTCCAAGCCTGTGGTGCTGAACTACGCTAACTACACGTTCACAGAGGCAAATGAAGCGGACAGCGCCGTGAACAAAGCCTATATTTTTGTTGGAGCTAATGACGGGATGCTGCACGCATTCAGAGATTCCACTGGAGAAGAGGCGTGGGCCTTTATTCCGCCTGATTTGCTGCCGAATCTGCAATACATTCGGGATACCGACCATCATTATTACTTTGTCGATAATTCACCGACTATATATGTTTATGATGAAGATAATGACGGTACTATCGAGACCGGCGGGACGAATCAGGACAAAGCAATTCTGATTTGTGGTATGCGTCGTGGTGGCGGTACCAGCACAATTACATCCGGGCCGAGCGGATCATATTTCGCAATCGACATCAGCAATCCGGAAGACCCGCAGTACATGTGGAGTATAAATAGTGACACGACCGATTATGGTGAAATGGGCCAGACCTGGAGCTTGCCACGGTTAACCAAGGTCCGTGATGGCAGTGCCAGTAAAGTTGTTGTTGTTGTCGGTGCTGGCTACGATACAAACGAAGACTTGCGTTATGGTCAAAATCAGCAATATCCAAGCACTGATGCCAATACTATTACCTCTCTTGCCAGCCAGGGGGCAGAAGGTGTGACCAGTGCCGGCACGTCAGATCCTTATCTGCCTAGTGGCCGCGGCATATTTATGATTGAGCTTGCGTCTCTTTCATCAACCGATGGTTCTCCTGATTTCACCAACAGCGGTGATCTGGTCTGGTCTTACACATATGATGATGATTCAAATATGACCTATTCGATTCCCAGCGACCCGTTGGTGATCGATCGTGATTCCGATGGTTACACTGATCATGTCTACGTTGGTGATACTGGTGGTCAGTTGTGGCGTTTCAATATTAACGGTTCCGATACTACTAACTGGACCGGAACTCGTATTTTTACTGCGAATGTCAGCACGAGTAGTGATAATGGCAGGAAGATTTTCTTTAAACCGACGGCTACTATCATGGGATACGATACCTTCCTCTACTTTGGTACCGGCGATCGAGAACACCCGCTGAATACTGCAGTGGCCGACAGGTTCTATGTTGTCCGCGACAGGCAGAAGCCGTCTCCTTCGGCTAGCGATCATGTCTGGGATTATGCAGTTGATGGACCTTTGACAGAGAGTAAACTGGTTGATCTAACGGAAGACCAGCTACAGGACTCCAGTGTTTCTGGGACGGTAAAAGAAACCCTCAGGGATAAGCTGAGCTACCCGGATTATACTGATAATCCGGATAATGATACGAGTAACAGCGATACTTACTATGGCTGGTACATTAAGCTGGTTAACCCGGAAATTGACGATAACGGTGATGAAATCCAAGCGAAGTACGGGGAGAAAGTCCTTTCTGTTCCTAAGGTTTTCAATAACGTCCTCTATTTCACAACCTATACACCAATAACTCCGAGTGATGCTGATGACCCCTGTGCCGGACAGCTTGGCCCTTCATTGCTTTATGCAGTGACAGCAGATACTGCAGAAGCGGTGTATAATTTCTATGAAGGGAATGATACTGTCGATGACGAAACGGGTGAAACAACGCCAGTGCTTGCACGTCAGGATCGTGCATTGAATGTTGGTGATGGTATCGCATCTGAGCCGTTAATTATGGTTAACAGCAAAGGGGCTGTGTCCGTCATGGTTGGCCGTGGCGGCGGTTTCTTTAATACGGGAGCAGTTGGTGAAGTTGACCCGGTGTTTCCACTGTACTGGATGAAATGGTAGTCAATATGCGTTTGATGATTTGCCTCTTATTGAGTTGCCTGCTTTTTTGCGCGAATTCTTTTGCGGAAAAGCAGGTGGCCGTCATCAAAGCTATCCAGGCGATACCGATGCAATTCACTGTTGCTTCTGGACTGACCGTTGAACCCGTTCTGGTTGACGGGGCTACTGGCTATAGCTTTTCCTATCGCTGGTTTCTAAATGGTGAAGAGTTGCTGCAAGACGAGGGGGCTCGTCTGCCTGGTGAGAGGTTTAGCCGTGGTGATGAAGTTGCTGTTGAGGTGACACCGATAAATGTAGATGGCGTTGCTATGCAGCCTTTGCTGGGGTTCCCCCTGACCGCTGGGAACGCTTCACCTGTTATCAGCTCGACGCCTCCGACCACTTTTACCGAAAATACGTTCAACTATCAGGTAGAAGCTTCTGATTTGGATGGTGATCAGTTGAGTTACAGCTTGGAGAGCGACCTTGCGGCAATGACAATTGACACTGAAAGTGGATTGGTGCGTTGGTCTTTCGATGAGATGCCGATCGGTGTTTTTAATGTGTTGATTGTGGTTGATGATGGTTTCGGGGGACGAGCAGAACAAGCGTTTGAGTTAAATCTGGCCCATGTTTCCAAGGGGGCGATGGAATAATGAATAGTCGAGGAATGACTCTGCTAGAAGTTGTTGTTGCTGTACTAATTTTGGCCTCACTGGCTGCGGCTGCCATACCTTCATACGTGTCGTGGCGGGAAAATGCTGAGTACCAGCAGGTCGCTCGTGATATTTTGACTGGTTTGCGAGATGCCCGCACGACAGCGGTAACGGAAAATCAGACAGTTTTTGTCGAGGTAGATATAGATAATCATCAGATGTTCTACGATACCGTTGCGAAAACTTTATCGGAAAGAGTCACGCTGGAAACGCGTGTCGACACGGCTGCCGCTTGGTCGACAGCGAACGGGGGCGACACGAATAAACGCTCAACAACTTTTTTGGCCAACGGCTCATGCTCAAATGAATTTTACATCAGGGTAAATGAAGATGACGATCTGGTTGTGTCGATAGGCTCTACGGCAACTGGTTTGTCACGTTTACCTTAGGTTGCTTCAGGAATACATGGTTTTAAATGCTTGGATTTCATCCAGGCATTTTTTTTGAGTTTTGTCTTTCATTAACATGTCGAGTTCTCCTATTATCTTTTAAAAATATATTTTATAGGGGGGATGAAGTAATGAGGGGGGCTCGTGGATTTACTTTGTTGGAGGTCGTCGTATGTCTTGCGGTTGTGTCGATCATGCTGGGACTGGCGTTGCCGCAAATACGCACTCTTTGGGACAGTGCTGCGGAAAAGGAAGCTGCTAGAAATGTGCTGGCTGCTCTTCGCCTGGCCCGCAGCCAAGCGATTACTCACAATCTGGAATACCAGGTTGCTTTTGACCTCGATAGTCGCAGCTTCTGGCTGGAGCGGGGAAATCTGAGTAAAGACAGTACCGAATGGAACTTTGTAAAAGAACTTGGGGCATTTTCATCTGGGCTGGGTATGGCGACTAAGAAGGAGTGTAACCACACTGTTGGAGACGGTGATTTTACAACCGCTGATAACAGTATACAGTTTAATCCGAATGGAACTTGTGGGTCGAGCGGTTCTGCCAATTCTCGTTATATTTGTGTTCAGGACGAAACCGGTGGTACGGCATACCGAACTGGCGTGCCTTCATCTATTACTGGTCGGGCGATTATCATCGACTATTAAATATCTCGCTAGCAGATAATTGTTGGTGGTAAAAGATCCTCGTTAGGCGGGGATCTCTTTTATTCGGTCGAAGACAGAAGGCCACGGCTTTAGCCGTGGATGAATGAGACCGGAGGTGGTATTGTAGGTGGATGGACGTTCGAGTTTCGGCACATTCAGCCTATTGCTTGCAATACCATGTCGTCCGGGTATGCAAATACCGCCGTAGGATCCTGAAGTCTGGTGTCCGTGAGTACCTTGGAAAGGTACTCTCCGGCCTATTGCGGCAGATGCCCGGCGTAGAAATCGAGACGATTGGCTATGATGGTGATCACCTCCATATGGTGATGACCATCCCACCGAAGTATTCAATTTCTGAGGTGATGGGAAGATTGAAGAGCCAATCGTCGTCCCGAATGCGTAAAAAGTTTGAGTGGCTGTCCAAGGTCTATTGGTCCGATAATATCGTGTGGTCGCCGGGCTACTTTGTGAGTAGTGTCGGTGTGGATGAGCAGACCGTAAAGAAATACGTAGAGTACTAAGGGCGGCAGGATTCAGGTCAGCACCGTGAGGTGCTGTGACTTTAAACTGATTGCAAAAGCAATCAGTTTGCGAAGCATCACATCAGGACCCCGGGTTTACCCGGGGGTATCTATTCGCCTTTCTCCTTTTCCCTTTCACTTTTTCCTTTTATACTCGGCTCATGTTTCGCGTCAATCTGCATAAAAAGGTGCTGGGAGCCTTTCTCCTGCTTTCGTTGGTTCCTTTGGTGCTGTTGCTGATCAACTCGCATCACAGCCTTCGGATCGTGGAAGACTTGCTGCGTCAGCGCACCACTGAAGCGCTTGATACCCAGGCGGCAAAAGCGCTTGAGTTGCGAGCGGAAATGGTGGCGCGACAGGTCAGTACTTTTCTTCGCGAAGTTGAGGGCGATCTGCATGACCTGGTCCTCTTACCCGCCGATACGCAGCATTACCTCGATTTCAGCAAGCGGCACCTACGAGAACTCTGGTATCGCCGTGGCAGCGATATGGCGCCGCAGGAAATCCGTGAGCAGGTTCTTTTATACACCGAACTGGCCTATGTCGACGCAACGGGGCAGGAATTGATCCGGATTGTCGATGGCAATGTCTCGTCCGAATTGAGAAATGTCTCTGATCCGCAACAAACGACATACGGCATTGAACAGTATTTCCGGCGGGCGACAGAGTTGCCCGCTGGCGAGGCCTGGGTTTCCCGACTTCATGGTTGGTACGTCAACCGGGCCGAGGAGCTTAGCGACGGCGATATCCCGATGGAGGCTGTACAGGAGGCCCCTTATCGTGGGGTGATCCGTTTCGCTGCCCCGGTGCGGCGGGGTGGGGAACTGCAGGGGGTAGTGGTGCTTTCTCTTGATCATCGGCACCTGATGGAGTTTACCCAGCACATCTCTCCAACCGACGAGCGCTATGTTGTTTTCCCCTCGTACGATAGCGGTAACTACGCATTTATGTTTGATGATCTGGGCTGGACCATCGCCCATCCCAAATATTGGGATATCCGTGGCTATGACCCTGATGGGACGTTAGTTCCGGCCTACAGTGAAGAGACAACAGGAGAAGAAAAACGGCAGGGACGATTACCGTTTAACCTGCTGCAGGCGGCTTTTATTCATCCGAATTATCCGAAAGCGGCGAACGCAGTACGACAGGGTGAGACCGGTGTTGTCGACACCACAAATATTGGTGGCTCGAAAAAAATTATGGCGTATGCTCCGATTTTTTACAGTCAGGGAGCTTACAAGCAAAGTGGCATTTTCGGCGGCATTACGATCGGTTCAGAGGTCGATCACTTCCATCAACCTGCTGTTGCCACGTCGAAAATTATTCGCCGGCAGATTACCAATTACTTAAGTGAATCCTGGATGGTGATCTCTGTCACTGTCCTCATTGTTGTCTTTGCTGCTTATACCCTGTCAAACAGTATTGTTCGCCCTCTGTTGTCACTGACTGAGGGGACGCGCGAAATGATTCGCGGCAACCTGTCGACGCAGGTCCAGGTAGGTACATATGATGAGGTCGGCGTGTTGGCAGAATCGTTCAACACGATGGTCGACGAGTTGAACAACCGGCGGCGGCGTTTGCTGAAGACTTTGCAGGCGTTAAGGCGTTCGCGACAGGAAATAATTGAGGAACGCAACTTCAAGGACACGGTTTTTGAAAACGTTGAAACAGGCATTTTGACTGTGAACCAGAAGCAGCAGATTACCTCGATGAACGGACCTGCATGCGAAATTCTGCAGGTTGGGCGTCTGCAGCAGGACAGCGACTGGAACCTGTTGTTGTCTGAGTGGCCTGAATTAGGCGAGGTTGTCAGTGATTGGTTTGCTTTGGGGACATCTGCAAACCAACAGCCAGATCAACGTTATATTACTCTTGATCGCCAAGGACGTACGATGACTTATCGTCTGGCGATGTTCCCCTTGAACTTTCGCCAACAGGCGGGCTGGCTTGTGACTGTTGAAGATTTAACTGAGCGGGTCAATATGCGTGAACAGATGGCGCGGATGGATCGACTTGCATCGCTTGGGCGGATGTCGGCCGGGATTGCCCATGAAGTTCGTAATCCACTCACCGGTGTCAGCTTGTTACTCGATGAATTGCATGATCGCCTGCTCGGTAAAGAAATGGACCAGCAGCTGATCCGACGTGCTCTCGGGGAGATTGAGCGGCTTGAGATGCTGGTCAGCGAAATGCTTCGATTTGCCACCATGCCAGCTCCACAGCTGGTTCATGGTCAGGTTGAGGCCGTGATACAGGATTCTCTTTTCCTGATCCGCAAACAGTGCGAACGGCAGAAAGTCCAGTTGGTGGAAGATATTGGCGAAGGGTTACCGACCGTGATGCTGGATGCCGATCGTCTCAAGCAGGTGTTGCTGAATCTCTATAATAACGCCCTTGATGCCATGCCGGATGGCGGTCTACTGCGGGTAGCGGCCAGGCAGGACGAAAATGGCATCGAAGTCTCGGTGACCGACAATGGTCCCGGCATCCCGGCTGAGAAGATTCCTTTACTGTTCGAGCCTTTTTATACCAGCAAGGGGCAGGGGACCGGCCTCGGCCTGTCCATCAGCTACAACATCATCACCGATCATGGCGGTGAGATCTCGGTTGAAAGCGTTCCTGGCGAAGAAACGGTTTTTCGTTTTTCCCTTCCTTTGTGTTGAGCGGAGCACATTGCTCTATCATGTTCCGGCTGAAAATAGCCTTTTACTTCGCCCTCCGATCTCCTTCCTTTGTATTGATGGCTAAAAATAGCCATTTACGCTTGTCTTTTATTTTCTCTCTGGCTATATTTGGACGATCCATCCGTATACGGCAAAGAAAGAGAGCGTTTATGCAGAAAATATTGATTGTCGACGATGAAGCTTTTATCCGCGAAAACCTAGAGAGGATTCTCGCTGAAGACGGTTATCGTTCGATTTCAACTGAATCCCCAGATGACGCCGTACGTATCGTCGCTGAAGAGGAAATCAGCCTGGTGCTACTCGACCTGAACCTCGGCAGCCACAGCGGGCTTGATGTGCTGCGGGCGATGAAAGAGGTCGATCCGGACATTCTGGTTATTATCATCACCGGCTACGGAACGGTTGAAAGTGCCGTGGAGGCACTGAAGATCGGCGCTTATGACTACATCAAGAAACCATTCAAGGCTGATGCTATCCATTTGATCGTCAAGCTGGCGCTGGAAACACAGAGCCTGCGCCGACAGATGAAGCGGCTTTCAAAAGAGGAAAGCGGGATCAATATGGTCGGCAACAGCCCGGCGTTGCTGCAGATTTTCCGCCAGATCCGCGAGGTCGCTAAGCATGAGACCGCCACCGTGTTGATCACCGGTGAGAGTGGTACCGGCAAGGAACTGGTGGCGGCGGCTATTCACAACCTGTCGCCACGCAAAGAGCGACCATTTATCGAAATAAACTGTGGCTCTCTGCCATACAACCTGCTTGAATCGGAGCTTTTCGGCCACGAGCGGGGTGCCTTTACCGATGCGAAGAACCGCAAGATCGGCCTGTTCGAAGAGTCTGATGGGGGCTCGATTTTTCTCGATGAAATCGGTGAAATGGATATGAACCTGCAGGTGAAATTGCTGCGGGTGCTGGAAGACCGAAAAATCCGTCGTCTTGGTGGCAACCGCAATATCGACATCAACGTGCGAATAATCGCCGCGACCAACGCCGACTTTAAAGACGCCATAGAACGTAAAGAATTCCGCGAAGACCTCTATTACCGGTTGAATGTTTTTCCTATTCATATACCGCCATTGCGTGACCGACGTGAAGATATTCCTGTTCTTCTGGAGCATTTTCTGCAACGTTTCAGCAAGGAATTTCACAAGATGATGAAGGGCTTTGCCCGTGAATCACTTGACCTGATGATGCGTTATCATTGGCCAGGCAACGTGCGTGAGCTGCGCAATGTAGTCGAACGCATTTGCATTATGCACAATGTCGATCATATCCGCGCTGAACACTTGCCGCGCGAGATTTTTGGCGAAGCGCCACAGAGCGAAGTTCCCTTCACTTTTGAAATTCCGCCTGAAGGCATCGTGCTGGATGATGTTGTTGGACAGGTGGAAAAAGACCTTGTTTCGAAGGCTTTTCAAATTACCGGCGGCAATGTGGCAAAGACAGCCCGTATTCTCAATGTGCCGCGCGGAACCCTGCGCTACAAGTTGGAAAAATACCATCTCGGTAACGAATAGAACAGGATTACAGTAGTATAAAGGAAAGCCGATCCTGAATGGCCGAAATTGGCCTATAGGATCGGCTTTTTGTTGTTTTTCGCCTTATCACATCCCCATGTATTAATCTGATGGCCGTTTTCAAAATCTTTAACCTGCTGAAATCAAAAGAAAATATAATTTGTTGTATACAGTTTTCTGTTTTTGGCACCTGCGTTGCTCTGTTCCAAAACTCGAAAGTCGTTTGAAAATTTCCGTTCGAGCTGATCAATTTGGTCGGCTTGGCTAACAAGATAACGAAATGGGAGGAGCAGGATGCTAACAGCGTTGTGGGATCGTCTCTGGACGATGCACTATGAAACTAAGGAAACTTTTGCTTTCACTCCGAAAGCAATGAAAAAGCTGCTCGGCAAAAAAGGAATTCAGGTTGTTGAGCGTCGGACTGAGCATGACGTTGACCTGGCTGATGAGATCGACGAAGCTCCAGCGGAACACAACAACCGGCTGCAGAGTTCACCCGGTGGTATCGACGAAGGTGATCCGAAAGAGTATACCAAACGCCAGAAGATCGGCTTGGCTCTCGGTCCGGTTCTGTTTCTCTTGATGCTGCTGGCACCGACTCCGGCAGGTATGAGTGATTCCGCGCAAAAGATGGCAGCTGTTGCTTTCCTGATGGCAACCTGGTGGATGTGCGAGTCGATTCCGATCCCGGCAACCAGTCTTCTGCCGATTGCCTTGTTCCCGATTATGGGAATCATGAAAACACAAGCCGCAACCGCGCCTTATGCCAGCCACCTGATCTTTCTGTTCATGGGTGGTTTTATCATTGCGCTGTCGATGCAGCGTTGGGAGTTGCACCGGCGGATTGCGATGAATATCGTTAAGGCTGTCGGATTTTCGCCAAGCCGTTTGATTTTTGGCTTCATGGCGGCAACAGCAGTCCTTTCAGCCTTTGTTTCTAACACAGCGACAACGGTTATGATGATGCCGATCGGTCTGGCAATAATCTCTCACGTTATTGAAGAAGGTAAGAAAGAGGGCCTCGACAAAGAGATCGATTTTTCTCAAGGTAAGTTTAACTTCGGCCTTAATTTGATGCTCGGTATTGCTTACGCAGCTTCCATTGGTGGTGTCGCAACCCTGATCGGTACCCCGCCGAACACGGTTCTTGCCGGCTATCTACAGAAAACCTACGGTTACGAAATCACTTTCGTCGATTGGATGAAAGTAGGTGTTCCTCTGGTTGCTGTCATGCTACCAGTCTGCTGGCTCTGGTTGACCCGCGTTGCCAATCCGATGAAACTGAAAAAAGTTCCGGGTGGTCGTGATCTCATCAACCAAGAGTTGAAAGAAATGGGACCGATGAATACCGGCGAGCGCTGGACCGCACTCGTTTTCGGTCTGACCGCACTCGGCTGGATTTTCCGTAAGCAACTGGCTTTCATTTTTCCTGACCCGAAAATGGTGACTGATGCGGCTATCGCCATGGTTGGTGCACTGGCACTGTTTCTGATCCCGATCAACATGAAAAAGAACAAGTTCGTCATGGATTGGCACTGGGCCAGTAAGATGCCCTGGGGAGTGCTGATTCTGTTCGGTGGGGGCTTGGCGATGGCCGCAGGTTTTAAAGCGACCGGGCTGGCAGAGTGGATCGGTAAGCAGGTTGGCCTGCTGGAAAACGCACCGATCGTGGTCCTGGTTCTGGCCGTCGCGACACTGATTATTTTCCTCACAGAATTAACCTCGAATACTGCGACTTCTGCGATGGTTATGCCGATTCTCTCCGCAGTCGCTATCGGCTTGGGCCAGAATCCGCTGTTGCTGGTGGTTCCAGCAGCGATTGCCGCCTCCTGCGCCTTCATGCTGCCGGTTGCGACTCCGCCGAACGCGATCGTTTTCGGTTCTGGTTATGTCTCCATTCCGCAGATGGCACGTAGCGGACTTGGCCTTAATTTCATCGGTATTGCGCTTGCCGTAGTTGCCACTTATGTGCTGGTGATCCCGGTATTCGATGTGGTCATCGGCGAGCTGCCAACATGGACTCAGGTTCTTCCTAAATAAAACAACACGCGGCAGATGGTTCGGGTTGAGCCATCTGCCGTGACCTTCTCTCTATTCGTCCATTGGACATTCCCCTGCTGCGACTTCTCTTCCGTAGCAGGGATTTTTTTTATGTTCTCACCGCAACTGAATACAGATTTGTTATCTTATTTTTAATCTAAATCTTTGAAGGGGGGATGTGATGACGATGAGAGGATTCAGTTTCTGCCTGCTTTTACTGGCATTCACTCTACTGTCGAAAGCGCAGGCAGCTTCTTACGATGACTGGTTGACAGAACTTCGCCAAGAAGCTTTGAGCAAGGGGATCGAGCAGGCCACGGTTGAGGCCACGTTAAAACAACCGGAATTGCTCGATTGGGTGATTGAAGCCGACCGCAACCAGCCGGAATTTAAAAAAACTCTGCAGGAGTACCTGGATGGAGCATTAAGCCAGAAGCGGATCGATCAGGGCCGGCAGATGCTGGTTAAAAACCGCCGCTTGCTCAATCGTATCGCAGGGAAATATCAGGTTCATCCACGGTTTATCGTCGCGCTCTGGGGAATTGAAACCTACTACGGAAAGCACACCGGAAAAGTGCCGATTATCGATGCCTTGGTGACGTTGGCGTTTGATGGCCGGCGGAGTGCCTATTTTCGACAGGAGCTTTTCAATGCTCTGCGGATTATCGATGCCGGGCACATTCGTCCTGAAAAAATGAAAGGTTCCTGGGCAGGGGCCATGGGCCAGGTTCAGTTTATGCCTTCATCGTTTCTCAGGTTTGCAGTTGATGGTAACGGTGATGGCCGGATTGACTTGTGGGACACACCGGAAGATTATCTTTCTTCTGCGGCGAATTACCTCGCTGCAAGTGGTTGGCAAAAACGGCGCACTTGGGGCCGGGAAGTCCGCTTACCAGAAAACTTTGACAGCCAGTTTTATGGTTTGGAGCAGCGTTTGCCATTGGCCAGATGGCAACAGCTGGGTATCCGGCGGCTTGATGGGCGCGCCTTGCCGCGGTTTGCGATGGACGCATCTCTGATCCGTCCGGAGGGTCAAGACCGAGCGTTCCTGGTTTACGACAACTACCGCACACTGATGAAATGGAACCGAGCACACAGCTTTGCTATTGCAGTTGGGCTACTGGCGGATGAAATTGGGCGTTAAAGAGGAGGACAAAAAAAGGATCGCAAGCGCGATCCTTTTTTTGTCCTAGTTTGATTGAAAATTAATCGAGTAGGTCGACAATCTTCGACGCTATACCGATGTAGCTGCCGGGGGTCATCTCCAGCAGACGCTGCTTGTCAGCCTCATCCAGCTCCAGCTCTTCGACAAACTCTTTGATGGTCGCCTGGTCGATTTTCTGGCCGCGGGTTAACTCTTTGAGTTTTTCGTACGGTTTCTCGATACCCGCTTTGCGCATCACGGTTTGGATCGGCTCGGCCATGACTTCCCAGGCATTATCCAGATCATCTGCCAGGTTCTGCTCGTTCAGCTTCAACTTGCCGAGCCCTTTGAGGGTCGATTTGTACGCGATCATGCTGTAGCCGAAACCGACGCCCATGTTACGCAGAACGGTCGAGTCAGTCAGGTCGCGCTGCAGGCGCGAGATCGGCAGTTTGGCCGACAGGTGATTGAAGATGGCGTTGGCGAGGCCGATGTTGCCCTCGGAGTTCTCGAAGTCGATCGGGTTGACCTTGTGCGGCATGGTCGATGAACCGATTTCGCCTTTTACTGTTTTTTGACCGAAGTAAGCCATCGAGATGTAGGTCCAGATATCGCGGTTGAAGTCGTTGAGTACGGTGTTCCAGCGGGCGATGGCGTCGAATAGTTCAGCCATGTAATCGTGCGGCTCAATCTGGGTGGTGAACAGGTTCTGCTTCAACCCCAGCTCGTTTTCGATAACACCCTTGGTCAGGGCAACCCAGTCAACCTCAGGGTAGGCCGACATGTGAGCGTTAAAGTGACCGACGGCTCCGTTCAGCTTGCCGAGCAGCTCGACATCGGCAATTTTCTCACTCTGCTTCTGCAGGCGGGCAGCGAAGACAGCCAGTTCTTTACCGATGGTGCTGGGAGATGCGGTCTGACCGTGAGTCCGTGAGAGCATCGGTACATCTTTGAATTCTTTAGCCAGCTTACTGATGAAAGCGATAATCTCCTGCTGATTCGGACAGAGGGCAGCGAGGCCGTCTTTGAGCATCAGCGCGTGGGAGAGATTGTTGATGTCCTCCGAGGTGCAGGCGAAGTGGATGAACTCTGAGAGGTCTTCCAGGCTGGTGCCTTCGATCTGTTCTTTCAGGTAGTACTCAACTGCCTTGACATCATGGTTTGTGACCGCTTCGATCTTTTTGATCTTTTCCGCTTCTGCCGGAGTAAAATTGGCGACGATCTGCCGCAGAGTCTGCTCTTCCTCAGCGGTCAGGGTACGGCACTCGGCGATCTGCTCCTCGGCACAGAGGGCGATCAGCCACATCACTTCGACCTTGACGCGGTTCTTCAGCAGCGCGTATTCGGAAAAACACTCGGTCAGTTCGGTAACTTTCGATGCGTAACGCCCGTCAATCGGGCTGATGGCGGTAATCATGTCGGTCTCCTTACGGTAATTTAAAGACGGCACTATAAAGCAGCTGGGGGTTGGCTGCAACCCCTCAATAAATATGATTCTTTTAGAAGGGGGGCGGGAGCCAAAAATTCAGTGCTTCGCCGGTTTGTGGATGAGAAAATTCCAGGCGACAGGCGTGCAGCAGCAGCCGGTCAGCCTGATGGTAGGTTTTCTCGTCAGCGTAAAGGTCGTCTCCCAGGATTGGATGCCCCAAGGCCTGCATGTGGACCCGTAGTTGATGGGTTCGGCCTGTGATCGGTGTCAATTCAATGCGTGAGGTGTCGGAACTTTCGTCGTAATCGAGAACCTGGTAATGGGTGAGGGCAGGCTTGCCCTGATTCTGATCGACGATCTGTTTCGGCCGGTTCGGCCAGTCGCAAATTAGCGGAAAGTTAACACTGCCTCTGATCGATTGCAGTTTGCCGCTGACTACAGCGAGGTAGGTTTTTTTTACCTTCCGCTCCGAAAACTGCTTGTTCAGCAGGCGGTGGCTTTGTCGATTTCGTGCCAAGACCAGAAGACCTGATGTCGACATGTCGAGTCGGTGAACGATCAGGATCTCCGCGTGCTCCTTCTGCAGTCGCAGCAGCAGAGAATCCTCATACTCAGGGCGACGGCCGGGTACGGTCAGAAGCTCGGCCGGTTTGTCGGCGATCAGCAGATCATCATCGGAGTAAATGATCTCCGGCTCGGTGTCAGGTGGACGGTAGTCGAACAAAGTGTTTATCCAGCAGGAAAAGGTGAGCTAAGTGAAAGAGCGATCTTAGCCGGAGAGCAGAACGAAAGAAAGTAAAACCTGATGTTGTATACGTCGTTGCTGTGCGTGCACGAAAATGTCACAATGCTGCCGCAATAGAGGAGGTTGCGTGGCGGTTGTAGCGAGACGGGTCAGAATTGAGGGAATTGTTCAGGGGGTCGGTTTTCGCCCCTTCATCTATCGTTTGGCACGCGAGCGTCAATTGGCCGGAACTGTCCTTAATGACAGCCAAGGCGTGTTGATTGAAATAGAAGGTGAACGGCGAGGGATAGAGTCATTTCTTGCTGCCATCGAAACGGAATTGCCGCCACTGGCATCCATATCCGGTTTTCAGGTTGTTGATTCCGTTCCGACCGGGCAGAGCGGTTTTGTCATTGTCGAAAGCCAAAGTGCGCAACGGAGGGTCGCACAGATAGCTCCCGATTCATACGTCTGCCCCGACTGTCTGCGCGAACTGTTCGATCCGAACGACAGGCGCTACCGCTATCCCTTCATCAACTGCACCAACTGCGGTCCACGTTACAGTATTGTCACCGATATCCCTTACGATCGGCCGTTGACCACCATGGTCGATTTCCCCATGTGTCCAGCCTGTCAGGCGGAATATGAGGATCCTGTCTCTCGCCGATTTCATGCTCAGCCGAACGCTTGTGCGGACTGTGGCCCGCAGCTTACTTTTGCCGATGAAAATGGACAGCTGATCGCTGCAGCAGAGCCGTTGGTCGAAGCGATCGAAAGATTACGGGCGGGGCAGATCGTTGCCGTCAAGGGGCTCGGTGGCTATCATCTGGCAGTCGATGCGACCAACGATGAAGCGGTGAAAAGACTTCGGCAGCGCAAGCATCGGGATGAAAAACCGTTCGCCGTAATGGCTTATAACTTGGAACAAATTTGTCGTTTTTCGCATGTCTCTCCGGGCGAGGAACGATTGTTGACGAGCGTTGAACGGCCGATCGTTTTACTCCGTCAGCGCAAGGACCATGGTCTTTCATTAGAGGTTGCTCCGAAGAATAAATTCTTCGGTACTATGATACCTTATACGCCACTTCATTATCTTTTACTTGAACAGTTTCACGCAATAGTAATGACCAGTGGCAACCAGGGCGACGAGCCGATCGCCTTCGAAAATTCGGATGCACAGAACCGTCTCGAAGGGATTGCCGATTGCTACCTGCAACACAACCGTCGCATCCATATTCGCACAGATGATTCCATCGCTCGGCTGCTCGACGGAGAACCGGTACTCTATCGCCGATCACGTGGTTATGTTCCGCGCGGTGTTAAGCTGTCAGGTGAACAGAAACCGGTACTGGCCGTTGGCGCCGAATTGAAAAACACCATCTGCCTGACACGTGGCGACCGGGCTTTTCTCAGTCATCACATCGGGGACCTGAAAAATCAAACTGTGGTCGATTCGATGAAACAGGCGATCGATCACTTTCAGGGTCTGTTGGAAGTGCAGCCCACGATTATCGCCCATGATCTGCACCCTGATTATCTTTCAACCCATGTCGCCGAAGAGTTGGCCGGGGAGTCTAACTTGGTTGCCGTGCAGCATCACCATGCACACTTGGCCAGTTGCCTGACCGATAATGGCCGAAATGAAGCAGCGATCGGCGTGATCTTCGATGGTATCGGCTACGGTAATGACGGTCATATCTGGGGCGGAGAGTTTCTTGTCGGCGATTTGTATGATTTCGAACGGGTGGGACAGTTTGCTTATCGCCCGATGCCGGGTGGAGATGCCGCGACCAAAGAACCCTGGCGGATGGCGGTTAGCTACTTGCAAGCGGTTTATGGTAACAAGCTGCCCGATCTTCCTTTCTTGCAGGACGTTGAGTCTTCCGGTCTGAATCTGTTGCTGCAGATGATTGAAAAACAGCTCAATTCGCCGTTGACCAGTAGCGTCGGCCGACTGTTCGATGCCGTCGCTGCACTGGTCGGTTTGCGCAACAGGGTCAGCTATGAAGGACAGGCTGCGTTCGAACTGGAAATGCTGATTGCTGCGAGCGGTGAAGCAGAAGCTCCATATCGGTTCGATGTCGTTGCTGCTGCCGGCCTTCTGCAGATCGACGCTGTGCCGATGATAAAAGCGTTAGTGGCAGATTTACGTGCCGGTATCGAGCCTGCCGTTGTGAGTGCCCGCTTTCATAATGGTCTCGCGCAGACGATTGTCGATGTCTGCCGACAAATTAGAGGCGAGCGAGGCGTTTTACCGGTCGCGCTTTCAGGCGGCGTTTTCCAGAACCGCTATCTGACGGAACGATCGGCAAAACTGCTGCGCGAAGCTGGTTTTGACGTGCTGCTGCACCGGCAAGTGCCACCGAACGACGGAGGACTGGCCCTGGGGCAGGCTGTGATTGCAGGTGCTAGAGCAGGGCACGAATAATCATCCGCAGCGCCAGAACTGTGATCAACAGTTTGAAGAGCTTTTTGAATCGTTCTTCAGGAACTTTCGCACGCAGTTTGGTGCCAGCGAAAGATCCTGCGATGACTGCGACAACCATGCCGGCCATCAACGGTAGGTAGCTGCTGAAGGCAAAACCGATAAAGCCGAAGGTGATGATTTTGGCCAGGTGAACGATCGTCATCAGTGCCGAGGCGGTGACTACGATCTGGTCTTTCGAAAGCCCTTCACGCAGCAGGATGGGCATGTTCAGCGGCCCGGTCGCGCCAACAAACAGGGTCAGTACTGCCTGCACAAAGCCAAGACCGAAAAACCGCCCTGGTAGCCTGAATTTCTGCTTCCATTGCGGCCACCAGGTCATGATCAGGATGAAAGTTCCAAGCGGGACCGGCAGGAACTCGCTGGGGAAACGGATGAAAAGGTCGGAGCCGAGCAGCGAGCCGAGCACGCAGCCGCACAGAAATGGCCAGACGATCTGCCAGCTGATCTCCTTTAAAGCAAAGATGCCACGGCTGGCGTTGCTGGCCAGTTGAGCGACGCCGTGCACCGGCACGATCGCCGCAGGCGGCAAGGCAACGGCCATAACGGAGATCAATAGCATGCCACCGCCAACACCGAGCACGGCGGTCAAGGTTGATGAGAAAAAAGCGGCTGTGATCAGGAATGCTGTTGTCATCAGGGTATCATACCCCAGAAAATTACAGGTTTGCAGATGAAGAATTACAGTGAGTCCTGCGAACGAAACAGGGAACCTATCCTTGACGTTCTACGGCAAGAGTTGGCAGAGACGACAGATGTTCTGGAAATCGGCAGTGGTTCAGGTCAGCATGCGTTGTTTTTAAGCGTGGAATTGCCTCATTTACAATGGCAGCCGAGTGAACGGCCTAAGCTGATCGACGATTTGCGTGGCAATCTGCGGCAAGCTGCTGAAAATGTTGTTCCCGCTGCCGAACTGGATGTGACGCGTTTGCCTTGGGCAGTCGAATCGTTCGCGGCAATTTTCAGTGCGAACACGCTGCATATTATGCCGATTGAAGCGGTTGCGGATTTTTTTGCCGGAGTCGGACAGGTGCTTTTGCCTGGTGGAAAGCTTTGTGTTTATGGGCCGTTCAACTACAACGGAAAATTCACCAGTGAGAGCAACGCAAGGTTTGATCGTGGGCTGAAAGAAAAAGATCCCGAGCGTGGAATCCGTGATTTCGAACAGCTGAACCGGTTCGCTGAGCAGAATGGACTGGAACTGCTCAACGATCACGAAATGCCATCTAATAATCGGCTGTTGGTTTGGCGCAAGATTGGGTAATGGTTTTCTGCCAGTTTCGCGATGTTTGACAAAGTGGTGACACTTCCGGATACTGGTCAGGCTTTATGCTGAAACAAGAGAAAATTACGGCTGGCGTAATATAACGGAAACCCTGGGGAATAACGGATACGGATAAGGAATCAGAATGTCGATACACAAAACGCTCGGTGAATTCATCATAGAAAAACAAGCTGACTTTCCCCATGCAAAGGGCGAGTTAAGTGCCTTGTTAAGTGCAATCAAGCTGGCTGCAAAAATTGTTAACCGCGAAATCAACAAGGCTGGCCTGGTTGATATCACCGGTGCAACAGGTGTAGAAAACGTTCAGGGTGAGCAGCAGCAAAAGCTTGATATGTACGCGAATGAAATCTTCAAAAACGCGCTTATTGCTCGCGGTGAAATCTGTGGTATCGCTTCAGAAGAAGAGGACAATTATGTTTTTTTCGACAACAAAAACAGCCGTAGCGGTAACTATGTTGTTCTGATGGATCCCTTGGATGGCTCATCAAATATTGATGTGAATGTTTCTGTTGGGACGATTTTCTCGATCTACCGCCGCGTTTCACCGACGAATGGTCCTGTCGGGATAGAGGACTTTTTGCAGGTGGGCCGAAAGCAGGTCGCAGCAGGCTATGTCATTTATGGCTCATCGACCATGCTTGTCTACACGACCGGCAATGGCGTTCACGGTTTTACCTATGACCCGTCGATTGGCGTTTTCTGCCTTTCCCACGAGTCCCTGACAATCCCGAAATCCGGCAGGATTTATTCAATCAACGAAGGAAACTACGTCAAGTTCCCGCTCGGGGTGAAAAAGTATTTGAAATACTGTCAGGAAGAAGATGAATCGACAAACCGCCCCTATACTTCGCGCTACATCGGTTCCCTGATCGCCGACTTTCACCGTAACCTGCTGAAAGGGGGCATCTATATTTACCCCCAAACAGCACAGGCTCCATCGGGAAAATTACGCTTGCTGTATGAATGCAACCCCATTGCCTTTTTGGCCGAGCAAGCCGGTGCGCTGGCGACCGATGGTTTCAGCCCTATTCTCGATATAAAGCCAACTGAGCTCCATCAACGTGTTCCCTTCTTTACGGGATCACCAGAAATGATGGATACGGCACATCAATTTATGAAAGAGTTCGAAGGCAGCTAATTGCCTTCAGTACTCGCTCGTTTTAGCTTTAAGGCGGTGTCCATTTTCAGTTTAGACCGATAACCGATTTGCCAGTTGTGGCAACATCGGGTCTATCGGGCGACTTTCCGCGTTGACCACTTTTTCCAGGTCGGTCAGTTTGATGTCCGCACTCTGCAGGCCGACCATTTTCCCGTGATTGCCCTTGAGCAGGTTCTCCACGGCGGCCTGTCCGAAGCGGGCGGCAAGCAGGCGGTCGAAAACAGTCGGCGAACCACCGCGTTGATAGTGGCCGAGGACAATAACACGCGTTTCGAATCCGATTTTGTCTTTGATCTGATCGGCAATGTCCTGCGCTTTGCCGGCACCCTCGGCGACCAGGATAATTGAATTGCTGCGTCCCTCGCGGTAGCGGCGGCGCAGGTCTTCGCAGATCTGTTCCAGATCGTAAGGTTCTTCCGGAATCAGACTGAATTCAGCACCCGAAGCAATCGTTGCCACAACCGCCAGGTAGCCGCAGCCGCGGCCCATGGTTTCAACGACGAAAGCGCGATCGTGAGATGATGCGGTGTCTTTCAGATTGTCGACGGCGGCAACGATGTTGTTAAGCGCCGTGTCAACGCCGAGTGACATGTCGGTGAAAGGGATGTCGTTATCGATCGATGCGGGGATGCCGATCACTGGTACGCCCTGTTGGTGGATGGCGTACCCACCGTTAAGTGAGCCGTCGCCGCCAATGACGATCAATCCTTCGACGCCCATTCCTTTCAGGTTGTCGGTTGCCAGCCGTAATCCTGCTTCGGTTTTCATTTCTAGGCAGCGGGCGCTCTGCAGGAATGTGCCGCCGCGCTGAAGGACGTTGCTGACCGATTTCGTTGTCATATTTTCATAGAGGCGATCGATCAATCCCTGGTAGCCTTTGTAAATACCGATAACGTCAACCTGCATTGCCAAACCGGCACGAACAACCGCGCGTACGGCAGCATTCATTCCGGAACAATCCCCGCCACTGGTCAAAACTGCGATACGTTTCATCAAATGCTCCATCTATGGGAAATGACTTGAATTATGTCGAGTGTGAAAATTAAGAAGTGAACTGCAGAAAGTAAACCAGCGGCAAACTGGTTTGTCAAAAAATATCTTTCCCTCTGCTGGATTCGAATAAAAACTGTGCAGCCTGAGTAAGTCTTTGATATAACAAGATGTTATTAGGAGTTTGTTTCGATCCGATCTGTTGCGTGTTTGTTCCGAGGGGTAACAAAATGTCGAACAATGTACCGATACCGAATGTCCTGCCAATTTACCCGATCAAGGAACAGATTGTTTTCCCGTACATGGTGCTGCCGGTGTTTTTTACCACTGAAACAGCGCCTATCATCGAAGAAGCGATGCGGAACGACCAGTTGCTTGGCGTGGTTTATTGCCCCGGCAGTAAAAACGTCTGTTCGTTCGATGACCACCCGCGTATCGGCACGGTCTGTAAAATCAATCAGCTGATCAAGTTCCCCAGTGGTGGTGGCAAGGCAACTTTCGAAGGTATCAGTCGATTTGCGTTGAATTCTCCTGTCAGCAACGATCCCTGCCTGACGTCATCCATCCGTGTCATTCCCGAGCAGGATTCGCAAGGGGTGGTGTCGGAGGCGTTGGTGCAAAGCGTCAACGCGCTGTTGAAAATCGCCTTGGCTTACGGGCAGCCGCTGCCTGAAGATGTCATGAAGATGATCGACCGGATCGAGCACCCCGGGCGACTGGCGGACATGGTCGCGGTTTACATCGGGATTCCTCTCGATGTGCAGCAGCAGCTGTTGACCATCCTCGATCCGATCGAGCGCCTGAAATCGGTTTTTATCCACCTGACCAACGAAGTGCAGAAGATGCAGGTGAAGGGTGAGATCCAGACCGAAGTGACCAAGCGGCTCGGCAAGAATCAGAAAGAAAATATTCTGCGTGAGCAGATGAAACAGATTCAGCAGGAACTCGGTGAGCAAGACCCGCGGCAAGCCGAGGTGAACGAATTGCGGACCCGCATCCGCCAGGCGAATATGCCGGATGAGGTGCTGATGGTGGCGGAAAAGGAGTTGCGGCGGCTGGAGCAGATCAACCCTGCATCGCCCGAATACACGGTATCGCGTGGCTACCTCGATTATCTTTGCGCCGCTCCCTGGGAAAAAGGAACCGAGGACAACCTCGATGTCAGCAAGGCGGAAGCAGTGCTCGATGAAGACCACTACAGCCTTAAAGAGGTAAAGCAACGCATTCTCGAATATTTGGCGGTGCGTTCGTTACGCGATACCACCAAGGGGCCGATCCTCTGCTTTGTCGGCCCGCCCGGAGTCGGTAAAACCTCTCTTGGCCGCTCCATCGCTCGTGCCATGGGACGTAAGTTCATCCGCTTCTCGCTTGGAGGGATGAAAGATGAGGCGGAAATTCGCGGACACCGCCGGACCTATATCGGGGCCCTGCCGGGGCGCGTGATCCAGGAGCTCTGTCGGGCCGAGTCGAATAATCCCGTATTTATGCTTGATGAGGTCGACAAGATCGGCCAAGACTTCCGTGGCGACCCTTCATCGGCACTGCTCGAGGTCCTCGACCCGGAGCAGAATGACAGCTTTAAAGACCATTACATGGATGTCCCCTTCGACCTGTCGAAGGTGATGTTTATTACCACCGCCAACCTGCTTGATCCCATTCCACATGCCCTCAAAGACCGGATGGAAGTGATCCGGCTGAGCGGCTACAGTGATGAAGACAAGCGGCAGATCTGTTTCAAATACCTGATTCCGAAACAGATTGAAGAGAACGGTCTGGCGGAGTTTCCTCTTGAATTCAGTGAAGCTGCTATCGCCAAAATAACTCAGGACTACACCCGCGAGGCCGGGGTCCGTAGCCTTGAGCGGAAGATTGCCGCTATCTGCCGCAAAGTGGCGAAAGAAATCACCCAGGGGGGAGAGGCACGCCAACGGATCGATGCGAGCGATGTTGAAGCGCTGCTCGGCCCCTGTACCTATTTTGCCGACGTGGCCAGTGAAGAAGACCGTGTCGGCGTGGTTACCGGCCTTGCCTGGACCGCATCAGGCGGCGATATTCTTTTCGTTGAAGCGGCAAAGATGCCGGGCAACAAAGGCCTGACCCTGACCGGCAGCCTTGGTGACATCATGCAGGAGTCGGCCAAGGCGGCGCTGACCTATGTTCGTGGCCGGACTGAAGACTTCGGTATCGATGCCGATTTCTTTGAGCATCACGACCTGCACATCCACGTTCCCTCCGGTGCAATCCCGAAAGATGGTCCTTCTGCTGGTGTAACGATCGCCACTGCGATCATCTCGTTGCTCAGTGGCCGACCGGCACGGCGCGATATTGCCATGACTGGTGAACTGACGCTGTCAGGTCGGATTCTTCCAATCGGCGGGGTGAAGGAGAAGGTGCTGGCAGCACGACGGGCCGGGGTTAAAACAGTTCTGCTTCCTGCCCGCAACAAAGAACATCTGGCTGAGTTGGAAGAAAATATCCTGGAAGGGATTGATGTTGAACTGGTCGAGTCGGTCGATCAGGTTGTCGAGAAGATCCTCCTGCCAAGATAATCTATTCCCTTTTGTGGTGATAAAAAATCACTGCGCCGGGAGTTGTCCCGAAATTGATGGGTTACTATAATAGTCAGAAATCAGTCTTTGATCTGACAGGGGTTTATCATGCTTAAAATATTCATGTCATTCTTTTTCCTGGCATTGTTGCAGCCGTTTTCGCTTTCTGCTCAGACTCTGGCAGAAAAGGTTCAGGAACATAAGCTAGATAACGGTTTAACGCTGTTGATGGTCGAGCGTCATAGCTCGCCAACAGTTTCGGCCTATATCAGTTTCCGCGTCGGAGCCGTTGATGAGGACAGCAGTCATCGTGGTGTGGCTCACCTGCTTGAGCATATGTTGTTCAAGGGGACTAAAACTCTCGGCACCAAGGATTTTTCTGTTGAGGCTCCTCAGTTGGAGAAAATAGCGCAGTTGGGTGCGCAGATCGATGCATTGAAAAATCTTCCCGACCGTGATGAGCAGGAATTGCAGGGCCTGCGCGAACAACTAGCCGAGTTGCAGCAGCAGCACCGCGACTTAGTGGTGAAAGACGAGTTTTCGAAGATTTACGCCGAGAACGGTGGTGTTGGCTACAACGCTTTTACCAGTAAAGATCAAACCACTTACCTGATCAACCTGCCGGCAAACAAGCTGGAGTTGTGGGCAGTGATCGAATCAGACCGGTTGAAAAACGCCGTGCTACGCGAATTTTATACCGAGCGCGAAGTCATCAGGGAAGAACGTCGTCGCTCATACGAAAGCAGCCCCGGCGGCATGCTCTATGAAACCCTTTTGGCGACCGCATACAAGGTGCATCCCTACCGTGATCCGATTATCGGTTGGGATTCCGATATCAAGAATCTCACCCTTGAGGAAACCCGGGAATTTCTGCACAACTACTATTCACCGGTCAATATGGTGATTACCCTGGTTGGCGATTTTGACAGTCAAGAGGCTAAAGCCTTGGTCGAGCGCTACTTCGGGTCCCTTGAGCCGGGAATCCCAGTGCCACCAGTGGTTGAGGTGGAACCACCACAAACAGGTGAGCGCCGGGCGCGTGTGACCTTTGATGCAGAGCCGCAATTGATGATTGCTTACCATAAGCCGACCATGCCAGCGCGTGAGGATTATGTTTTCGATATCCTGATGCAGGTGCTGGGGGAAGGGCGGACATCACGCCTGTATAAATCCTTGGTGGTCGATCAGCAGGTTGCCACCGACGTTTCTGTCTTTAGCTCCCCCGGTTCTCGCTATGCCAACTTGATGACTATCATGTTGACGCCACGTGCGACCAGTACAACTGTTGATGTCGAAGCCGCAGTTTATGCCGAACTGAAAAAGTTGCAGGATCAGCCGATCAGCGCCGCTGAGTTACAGAAAGCGCGCCGGCAGATTCTGACTTCAATCCTGCGCGGTCTAAAAGGGAACAGTGGCTTGGCGAGGATGCTCTCTGCCTATGAAATCCTCGGCGGCTGGGAATATTTGGTCGATTACGAAGAAAAGCTGAATTCGGTGACTGCTGAAGAGGTGATGCAGGTGGCAAAAAACTATCTTCAGGCAAACAACCGTACAGTCGTCGGTGTCGGCCGGGAGGATTTTGAATAATGCGTTATTTCCTTTTTGTGCTGTTTCTCCTGCTGGTAGCCTGCGTCCAACCGAGTACGAAGGCAAAGCAGATTCGTCCGGATCAGCTTGAGTTCCCCGAGCTTGAGTTTAGCTTCCCGGATGTCGAAATCGCTCAGTTGAGTAACGGTATGCGGCTCTATTTCATGCCGGACCACGAGCTGCCGCTGGTCGAGATGACGCTGATGATCGAAGGCGGCAGCATTTATGACCCGCCCGAAAAAAACGGTTTGTCTGCTGTGTTTGCAACTGTTCTGGGGACTGGTGGGGCCGGTGAGTTGACGGCAAGTGAATTGGAAGCTGAACTGGAAGCGATGGCGGCCAAGTTGGCTGTGTCCAGTTCAAGCTACGATTACAGTGTCGATCTTTCTTTGCATCTGCGTGACCTGCAACGCGGGGTAGAAATTCTTGCTGATATTCTGCGTCGCCCCCGCTTTGAACAGCAACGACTGGAGCTGGCGAAGCAGCAGCTGCAGGAAGCGATTCGCCGCAAGAATGACGATCCAGGCGAAGTCGCTTCGCGCCTGCTGGAAGAAGCCATGTTCCCCGGCCATCCTTTCGGCATCACTCCGCAGGTCGATGTTGTGAAAACCTTCAGCCGGGGTGACCTGCAGCAGCTGCAGCGAGAGTATCTGCAACCGCAGAATGTTTGGATCGCCGTCTCCGGCGCTGTTGACCGAGAACCATTGGTTGCCCTGCTGGAACAGCAGTTCGGCGACTGGAGCCCCGGTGCCAAAATCGAGAGATCTGCTCCTTCGCTTCCTCCGGCGCCGGGTGGGCAGATTTTGCTGGCGGATAAAGATGTGCCGCAGACCAGTATCAAGCTAGGCCATCCCGGTATCAGCAAGGATAATCCAGATCTATTCGCTCTGCGTGTTGCCAACTATATTCTCGGCGGAGGGGGCTTCAATTCGCGGATGATGAGAGAAATCCGTTCCAACCGTGGACTTGCCTACTCAGTCTATTCCTATTTTCGCGTCGGGCGTCGCTTGCCAGAGTTGTTTATTGCCGCCAGCGAAACTAAAAGCGCATCGACAATCGAGGTTGTTGAACTGATGCGTGATCTTATGAGCCAGTTGCGTGATCAACCCGTTTCTGAGGCGGAACTGGACCTTGCAAAGCAGAGTTTGATCAATTCTTTTGTTTTTGCTTTCGACGATATCCATTCCGTGGTCAGCCGAAAAATGCGCCTTGAATACTTCGATTATCCGGATGGGTATCTGGAGACTTACCGAGAAAAAGTTGCTGCCGTCAGTGTTGAAGATGTTCAGCGGGTTGCCCGTAAATACCTGCAGCCGGAAAAGTTGCAGATCGTCCTGGTTGGCGATAGCCGTATTTTTATCAATGATCTGGAAGATTTAAACCTGCCGATTAAGCAGATCAAGCTATAATGAAGTTTACTGCTTCACTTTGACCTGCGGGGGAATCGATGGCGGGAACTGAGCGTTTGCAGAAAACACTGCAAGCCAGGATCAAGTATCTGCTCTGGGAGCAGAATCCGAATGAACTGAACGTTCTGCATCGTATGCTTCTGCGGCAGATCCAGACAGCGGTCCTGGTGGTGCGGGATTTCGGCATTAACCAGAGCATGCTGCGCGCATCGGCGTTGACCTACTACACCATGTTGTCGATCGTGCCGTTGCTGGCGCTCACCTTCGCCCTGCTCAAAGCTTTCGGTGTGCAGAATCTGCTGGAACCGCTGATCATGGAGAAGCTGAAAGTTGGCGACGGGCAGGCGGTTCAGGCAATCCTCGGCTACATCAACAACACCCAAGTCGGCAGCATGGGTGCCATCGGCCTGATTTTCCTTCTTTATGCAGTCGTCTCTTTGCTGACCAACGTGGAAAAAGCGTTCAACCATGTCTGGGGGGTGCGGGAAGTCCGTCCGCTGATGCGTCGTTTTGCCGATTATTTGTCGGTGATTCTGGTTGGCCCGGTGTTGATTATCTCCGCTATTTCAATGACCTCCAGTCTTGCCAGCAACAACCTCGTGCAAAAGTTGATCGAAATGGAGATGGTGGGCAGCCTGATCCTGCTTCTGTTCAAGGTGACGCCTTTTGTTTTCATGTGGCTGGCATTCACTGTGCTCTATGTTTTTATGAGCAATATCCGCGTTGAATGGCGGGCGGCTTTTATGGGGGGGATTGCTGGCGGAACCCTCTGGCAGATGGCACAGTGGGGCTACGTGAATTTTCAGGTCGGCGTTGCCAAGTATAACGCTATCTACGGAACGATGGCTGCGCTGCCGATCTTTATGATTTGGGTTTATCTCTCCTGGGTGATTGTTCTTTTCGGACTTGGTGTGGCTTACGCCAAACAGAACCTGCGCACGAGCGGACGAGACCTGCGCGATACCGAGGTCAGTCGCAGCAGTTATGAACAGGTCGCACTGGTGCTGCTGGTGACGCTGGCCGATCGTTTCTCTCGCGGTGAAAAAGCATTAACTCCGCAGCAGTTGGCCAAACTTCTGTTTATTCCTAACCGCCTGTGCCGCAACATTCTGCAGGCGATGACTGAAATCGGCCTGGTTTCCGAGCTTTGCAGCAGACTCGGTCGACGCAGCTACCAGCTCGGTCGCTCGGCAGAACATCTGGCGTTGGCGCAGATTTTCAAGCTGTTGCGTGACAAGGGAGAGGAGGCACTTCACCTGCACCCGCACGCGCAGACGCTGGTCGCCCTGGAGGCCTGTGAAAAACTTGAAGATCTGGTCGAAAAGGGCTTGGCGGGAATGAGCCTGAGCGATATGGTTGCGCAGTGTCAGGGGAAGGCGCAACAGGGGGTTGAGACGGCAACGGTCGACGACAGCGATGAGGATCAGTCGGAATAGGTTTTCAGGGAAATTTCACCGTTGATCATTTCGGCGTAGGAGAACTGCTTTATCCAGTCTCCGACAGCGACAACCTGTTTCCCCATAACTTCGCTCTGCAGCGGTTGATGAAAGTGGCCGCAAAGGATCACATCAGCTTTTTTGCCAAGCTCGGTACTGATCAAAGGGTGAATCAGTGGAGACGGGTCCCAACTGCTTTTGCCACGTTTTTTCCGGCTGCTTATGTCGCTCAGCCAGATTCCGAAAGCCCAGACTGGATCGGGGTGAAGAACTTTACTCAGCAGTCGAATTGGAGCGCAGCGCCAGAAGGAACGCAGAGCTTGATAGCCTTTGCTCGGGTTGAGCAGGTCGCCGTGACTGAGGAATAGTTTTTTGCCGTCCCACTCGATCAGATCCTGATCCGTGATGACTTTGCACCCGAGGGTTTCTGTGAAGTAGGGGCCGATGTTGAAATCGTGGTTGCCTTCGACAAAATAGAGTTTGGTGCCGTTTTCTGCAAAATGCCGAAGTTTTTCCAGGATGGGAACGTAGGCGGAAAATACCAGGTGACGGTAACCTAACCAGAACTCGAAGATATCGCCCAGTAGGAAGAGCGCATCGAGGTCCTGCTGCTGATCGAGAAAATCGAGCAGCTTGCGGTAGTTTTCGTCCTTTGCATAGCGCAGGTGGGCATCGGCAATAAAGATAGCTTTCATGGTCGGTCACTATAAAGAGGCGACAGGATCATGTCAATTACCACAATTAAGTGCTGAAAGTGAGGTTCTATGGAATATCCGATGATTCATATCTGTTACCGGGTGATGGACTTGGACGCGAGCGAGGAATTTTACCGCAAGGCATTCGGTTTTGAAGTTTCGCGAAAGAAAGACTACCCGGAAGGACGTTTCACTCTCAGTTACATGACCTCGGCTGAGCTGCCGTTCGAGTTGGAGTTGACCTACAATTACGATCAGAAGGAACCATACGTTATCGGTGACGGCTATTCTCACCTGGCGGTCGGCGTGACCGATCTGGAAGCTTCTCACAAGCGGCACAGCGAAATGGGACTGCAGGTCACACCGTTAAAAGGCCTTGAAGCCGGAAATCCGCGCTTTTACTTTGTTACTGACCCGGATGGTTTCCGGGTTGAGGTTGTGCGGCGGAACAGTTTGTAGTTCAGGAGAAAATAATGGAATTTGAAGACTTGCTCGATGAGGGGCAGAAGGCGCTGGAACAGGATGATAGTCGTAAAGCGCTCGAATTGCTGAAGAAGGCGATCAAGCTCCAACAGACAGCCGATGCCTGGTTGTTACTGGCGGAAGCACAGCTGGATGAAAACCAGACGTCGCAGGCGAAAAAGAGCGTGACGGAAGGGCTGAAGCTTGATGAAGGTAATATCGATCTGCTCTATCTGTCGGCCGATATCTGCCTGGAAGACGAACGGATAAACCCAGCTATCGAGGTTTACCGCAAAATTATTGATGTTGATCCACAGCAGATCGATGCTCGGGTCAACATTGCCCTGTTGCAGATGGACGAAGAAAAGCTGGATGTGGCCGAGCAGACATGCCGTGAAGCTTTGCAGGTCGATCCAGAGTCGGTGCTGGCACTTAATGCGCTGGGCGATATCTGCACCACTGCCGGGAAACCGCAGGAGGCTCTGGAATGTTACCTGAAAGCGGCAGAGCTCGACCCTGAAGAGCCGCAGACGTTTTTGAATCTGGCTGATCATTACTACGATACAGAAGAGTTGGAGCAGGCTGAGGCTGCATGCAACAAAGCTCTGCAACTTGATGCCGGGTTGCCCCTCGGCTACCTGACTCTTGGTTACATCTACATGGATCAAGAGAAAGCCAAAGAGTCGATCGAGAATTTTCAGCAATTTCTCAAGCTGGAAAAAGACCTATCTGCCAAGCAGGTGCGTGACGAAGTTAAAGCAGTTATTGAAGGTTTGAAATAGTTTTCGTTTCCCGGAGGGCTGTTATGCTGCAGGGAATGGTCCTGCTTCTGTTGTTCCAGTTTGTTGGTGAGGGGCTGTCTCGTCTTCTTGGTTTGCCCATTCCCGGTAACGTTATCGGTATGGCGCTGATGCTGCTGGCGTTGGTGCAAGGCTGGGTCAAGGTAAAGTGGCTGGAGCAGGCGGCAGATCTGCTGTTGTCGTACATGGCGCTTTTTTTTGTTCCTGCCGGTGTCGGCGTAATGCTTTATTTTGACCTGATTGCTCGGGAGTGGTTGCCAATCGTTGCCGGAACCGTCATCAGCACGTTCGTCGTATTGGCTGTCACCGGCTGGTGCGAAAAGCTGCTTGATAAACAGGAGGAGTCGCAGTCATGAAAGAGCTGCTGGCTTCGCCGCTTTTCGGCATCTGCCTGACCCTGCTGGTTTATCGCTTGGCCGAACTGCTTTACCAGCGCAGCCGGTTTATCCTTTTTAACCCGGTGGCTGTGTCGATTGTCAGCATCATTCTGTTGCTGAAGCTCTGTAACATTCCCTATCAGGATTATAACAATGGCGGCCGGATGATTCTTTTTCTGCTTGGCCCCTCGGTCGTTGCGTTGGCGCTGCCGCTTTATCAGCGGAGACAAGAAATTTTGCGGCGCAAGCTACCGATTTTAATTGGCATAGTCGCCGGTGCGTTGTCATCGATTATTTCTGCAGCGGGAATCAGTTGGCTTCTTGGAGGCAGTGAAGAGGTGGTGCTGTCACTGGTGCCGAAATCCGTAACCACGCCGATTGCCATCGGTATTACGGAAAAGATCGGCGGTATTGTGCCGCTGACGGCTGCGCTTGTTGTTCTGACCGGTTGCCTCGGTGCGATCTGTGGCCCGGAATTCTGTCGCCTGGTCGGTATACGTTCAAAAGCCGCCATTGGCCTGGCTGTTGGAACCGCATCACACGGCATCGGCACGGCAAGATTATTGGGGGAGGATCGCTTTTCCGGCGCAATCGCCGGATTGGCGATCGGCTTGAATGGTTTGGCAACAGCACTGCTGGTGCCTTTGCTTTGGTTTCTGTTCGGATGGTAAGACATGGGAATTGCTGCTGATATTGTTGTTATTGTCGTTGCTGCGCTGCTGGGCGGACTGATTGCGCAGAAGCTGCGCCAACCGCTGATACTCGGTTATATATTGGCTGGCGTGGTGATTGGCCCGTTTACCGGAGGGGTGACGGTATCGGACGCACACGAAATTGAAAAGCTGGCCGAGATCGGTGTCGCGCTGCTGCTGTTTGCACTGGGGCTTGAATTCTCGCTAAAAGAGCTGCGCCCGGTGCGCAACATCGCCCTGATCGGTGGGCCGATTCAGATTCTGTTGACTGTTGGTTACGGTTATCTGGTCGGTCAATGGCTCGGTTGGGAGACCGTGCCCTCGCTGTGGTTAGGTGGCATCGCTTCGCTCTCCAGCACCATGGTCATCCTGAAAACCCTCATGAACCAAGGCATGATGGGAACCCTTTCCAGCCGGGTAATGATCGGTATCCTGATTGTCCAGGATCTGGCGGTGGTGCCGCTGATGATCATGTTGCCGCAACTCTCCGATCCGGCCAGCGGTCTGCCGATCCTTGGTGTTGCAGCTGTGAAATCAGTAGCGTTCCTGCTGGTGATGTTTTTCATTGGTACCCGTGCATTGCCCTGGTTGCTGGCTATTGTCGCCCGCTGGAACTCGCGCGAACTTTTTTTGCTGACGATCACGGCCATCGGTCTTGGCATTGGCTACGCCACTTACCTAGTCGGTCTTTCGTTTGCTTTTGGTGCCTTCGTCGCCGGTATGGTGCTGAGTGAATCTGACTACGGTCATCAGGCGCTTAGTGATATCATTCCGCTACGTGACCTGTTCGGGCTGCTCTTTTTTACCTCGGTCGGCATGTTGCTGGATCCGAACTTTCTGCTGAAAAACTGGGCTGGTGTGGCGCAGCTTGTCCTGCTGATTGCTCTTGGAAAAGGGATCATGATGGCGGGCATTGCACGTGGTTTCGGCTACGGTAACGTGGTGCCGCTGGCAGTCGCCTTGGGCATGTTTCAAATTGGTGAATTCTCCTTCGTACTCGGACAGGTCGGTTTTGGCGGAGGGTTCCTGAACCAAGAGCAGTATTCCTATATTCTCTCCGCGGCAATTTTCAGCATGGTGATCACTCCGTTCGCTTCCGGATTGACTGCGCCACTGTACGGTTTAAAACGTCGCCTGTTGAAAACAGAAACACTGGAAACCGTCAACCTGCCGAAAGAAGGCTTGCATGAACACATCGTCATCGCTGGCGGTGGCCGGGTAGGTCAGCATGTCGCCCAGGTGCTGCAACAGCTGGAGGTGCCTTTTGTTATCATCGAGATGAGTCATCGTCTGATCGATAAATGTAAAGAGTGCGGTTATCCTGCCATTTACGGAGATGCCAGCCAGGAAATGATTCTTGAAGTTGCGAACCTTGCCGAGGCGCAGCAACTGCTGATCACGATTCCGCATATCACACCGACAGAAACCATAGTCCGCTACGTGCACCGCCATCACCCTGATCTGAATATCGTTGTGCGTGCTGAAGGTGTTGAACAAATGGAAGCGCTTTATGCGGATGGTGTTTACATGGTGATTATGCCGGAATTGGAAGCGGGGCTTGAGATTGCCCGCCAGACACTTTTGAACCTGAAAATTCCGATTCCGATCATTCAGCGTTATACTGACGCCGTGCGACTTGATCATTATCACCCGGATATGCAGAATCAGGATGGTAACCAGGAAATCCGTCTTTTGAAAAATGCCCGTGAACTGCTCGAGCTTAGCTGGGAGAGGTTGGGTGAACAGAGTCTGATGGTCGGGCGCAGCCTGCGCGACCTGGAAATTCGTCAAACCCTCGGCGTATCGATTGTCGGCGTCCTGCGCGATGGTCAGTTCACCTCAAACCCCCCGGCGGATTTTGTTTTTAAGGTCGACGACCTGATCGCGATTATCGGCAGCCAGGCACAGCAGGAAGCGCTGCAGGGGTTTAACTGATACGTTGTGACGACATGCAACGAAAAAAAGGCCACCGCAAATGCGATGGCCTTTTTTAATGTTTTTCGCTCTGTCGGATTTACTTGCGACCGGCAGCTGCACGCTTGGCAGCTTTGAGCGGGTTGACGCGAACGTCATCGGTCTTGAGGTCGACCTTCTTGTGAGTCGCGAAGTTGCACAGGCCGCTGGCCCATTTGGCTGCAGGGTTCGGGTAAGAGCTGCAGACATCGCCGATGGACCCTTTGACGATACGATCACAACCCTGACACTCTTCAACAATAACCTGGCAGCTGCCGTTTTCGGCAACGCAACCGGCTTTTTTCCAGAAAGTACACTCGGTACCTGCGAGAACAGTTTGGCACTGCATGTTTCTATTCCTCCTAGCTTTTTATGCTTTGGTTCAGATTCAGAACGCCTACTAATAGCGAATTTCACTTTTCGAGTCAACGATTTTTCGGCGCTTTTTCCCTGTTTTTGCAGATTGACCTTTGCCTGCACAAGCCGCTAATCTTGCGTCATGAAAAAACAGAATAGAAAACCGCAGCCCGGCAGCGCGGAATGGGAAGCGATTTGTCAGCATTGCGGTCGCTGTTGTTATGAAAAACTCGATTATCGCGGCCGAATCTACTATACGAAGACACCCTGTCCCCATTTGGATACAGCAACCAACCTGTGCCGTATCTATCATCAGCGCTCCGAATTGCACCCAGAATGTGCCCAACTGACCCCCGAACTGGTCGCTGCTGGAATATTGCCCCCCGATTGTCCTTACGTCGCTGAAATCGAAGATTACCCTGCGCCGAAACTGCAGGACGATTAATTTTCCGTTCCATCAATATAACCTGAATAATTATCAGTTACGCTTGCCCGTCAGGTGGGGATTCCTGTGCTATATTTATTTCTGTAGCGAATGACACTGAAAAAGATAAATTTAACTCTCAAGGAGATCGACTGATGTCGCAGATCAAATTCGGCACCTCCGGGTGGCGTGGAATTTTGTGTGAGGATTTTACCCTGAACAACGTGCGCGTTGTCACTCAAGCCATTGCTGATCACCTGCAGGCCGAAGGCCTCGCCGATGCGGGACTTGTGATCGGCTACGATGCTCGCTTTATGGGCGCTGACTTTGCCCGCGAGACAGCACGTGTACTGGCGGGGGCCGGGATCAAGAGCTTTTTCTGTATACGCGATACTCCGACGCCGGTTATTGCTCACGAATTGTTGCGGCGTAAAGCGTCCGGCGCGATCAACTTTACCGCCAGCCACAATCCTTACGATTATAACGGGATCAAGTTTTCACCGGCCTGGGGTGGACCGGCGCTGCCTGAAACCACAGGTGATATCGAAAAGCGTGCCAACGAAATGCTGGATGAAATTGTCTATAAAGAGATCACCCTGACGCAGGCAAAAGAGAAAGGCCTGTTCGAGGAGATCAATCCGCGTGAGGAGTATTTCAAGACTCTGCGCAAACTGATCGATTTCGATGCTATTGCTGCATCGGGAATGAAACTGGCGGTCAATCCGCTTTACGGTTCGGGACGCGATTATCTCGATACCATTCTGGAAGAGGCCGGTGTGCCGGTGGTAAAGGTCAACGATCACCTCGACCCCTACTTCGGCGGTGAGCCACCGGAACCTGCCGAGGCACACATTCCTGATTTTATCGAGCTGATTAAAAATGATGACTCGATCGCTTTGGGGATTGCCACCGACGGTGACGCGGATCGTTTCGGTATCGTCGATGGTGACGGCAGCTACATCGAGCCGAACTACATCCTGGCGCTGCTGTTTGATTACATGATCCGGACGAAAAAAATGAAGGGTAACGCCGCCCGCAGCGTGGCGACCTCGCATCTGATCGATGCGGTTGCCAAGTACCACGGCGTCGAAGTGCTGGAGACTCCGGTCGGGTTCAAGTACATCGGCGAATATATCAGTGAAGATAAAATCCTTATTGGAGGAGAAGAAAGCGCAGGACTGAGCATCTGCGGCCATGTGCCGGAGAAGGACGGCATCCTGGCCTGTCTGCTGGTGGCGGAGATGGTTGCGGTAGAGAAAAAGAGCCTGCGCGAATTGCTGGCCGATCTCTACTCTCGTGTCGGTGAAATCTATACCAAGCGGATCAATATTCGTCTTTCTCCGCAACTGGAAGCTTCATTGCCGGCGAAATTGCAGAATCCACCTCATGAGATCGGTGGTAATACAATCGAGCAGGTCATCAAGATCGATGGCAACAAGTTCCTTTTCGATGACGGCAGCTGGATGCTGTTCCGCAAATCGGGAACCGAGCCGGTTGTGCGGCTGTACGGCGAGGCGGGTACTGCCGAGCGCCTAGCCGAAGTGATGGCGCAGGGGCAGGCGTTTATTCTTGGTGAGTAAAAGTTTTAGTTTGACCTGAAAAAGCCCGAGCATTGCAAAGTGTTCGGGCTTTTTCGTGTGTGGAAAATATCTAGTTAGCTGAGAAATTATCGATCTTTTCCAGCAGTCTTGCGCGAATCGCTTTGCTTTCTGGCAGGGTTAGTATTTCTGCTGCCAGCTTTGTCGCTTCTGTACTGTCGATCGAGTTGATAAATTCTTTCAGCCGCGGAATGTAGGGTGCCGAGATCGAAAACTGGCGTATGCCGAGGCCGATCAGCGCCAGCAGGCAGGCAGGGTCAGTAGCCATCTCGCCACACAGGCAAATGTCGGTGTCGTGTTGCTTTGCCACCTGTGCCAGATATTCGATCGACAGCAGCACGGCAGGGTGCAATGGGTCGTAGTAACGTTCGACCAGGTTGTTGCCACGGTCTGCCGCGAGCAGGTATTGCACCAGATCGTTGGTACCGAGGGAAAAGAAATCGACCTCTTTGGCCAGGTGTGGCGAAATGCGCACTGCAGCCGGGACTTCGATCATCGCCCCCAGTGGAATATTTTCTTCATAGGGAATGCCGAGCCGTTTCAGGTTCTGCTTGGCTTCGTGGACAATCTCTTTGCAGCTGCGGATCTCCTCGAAATTGGAAATCATCGGGAACAAGAGGCGGATCGGACCATGCACGGCCGCCATCAGGATCGCTTCGATCTGGGTCTGGAAAATTTCCCGGTTGTCCAGGCTGACACGGACCGAACGCCAGCCCATAAAGGGATTGTCTTCCTGCGGCGGAGTGAAGTAGGGCAGGGCTTTGTCGCCACCGATATCGAGGGTGCGGATAGTGACCGGTTCGCCCTTGAAGTCTTCAATAACGCGTTTGTAGAGCTGGTACTGGTCTTCCCGGTCGGGGAAACTGCTTCGTGCCATGTAGGGGAATTCGGTTCGGTAGAGGCCGACCCCTTCAGCGCCATTTTTTCGCGCGATGTTGATGTCGCTGATCAGGCCAATGTTGGCGCGCAGCATGACCCGCTGATTGTCGCGGGTTGTCGCCGGAACCTCACGTAACTTGTCGAGACGTTCCTTCTCCTGCAGGCGATCATGTTCGAGGCGGAAGTATTCATCGAGAATCGAATCGCTTGGGTTCAGGTAGATCGCCCCGGCATTGGCATCAAGGATCAGTTCGGCATCCGGCTCGATCTGCGAGAGGGCGCCTTTAACACCGATAACAGCGGGAATGCCAAGGGCTTTGGCCATGATGACCGAGTGGGAATTGGCTTCATTCGACTCGATGATCATGCCGCGAATCAACTCGTGATCAAGAATCGCCATGTCGGACGGCAGCAGGCGCTTGGCAACCAGGATGCCTTCATGCTGGAGTTGCAGGCCCTCTGTGACCTGGCCAACCAGGTTCGCCAGCAGGCGACGGCCGATATCCTCCATGTCTGCGGCGCGTTCTCGCAGGTAGGCGTCTTCCATCTTGCCAAAGGCCTTCAGGTAGCCGCCAATAACCTTTTTCAGTGCGTAGGGTGCGCTGTGCCCCTCTTCGATGCGATCGTGCAGACGTTCTATGAAACCGCGGTCTTCCAGGATCATCAGGTGGGTATGGAAGATCGCCGCGTCTTCCTGGCTTAACTTGTCGGCAACCCGTTTTTCCAGGTAGAGGGTCTGGATTCTGGTCTTGCGCAGTGCTTCATCCAGCTTTTTCAGTTCGGCCTCGATGTTGACATCCTGTTCGTCGAAGATGTCGGCAAAACCGAGCTGTTGATCAATAATGTTGGCCTGTCCACTGACGACGCCGGGGTAGGCGATCTGACCACGCAGGACCACATATTCTTCAGTGTCCAGTTCGCGGGATTGTGTTTCCTCTGCTCCGATCGTTTCAAGCTCAAGAAATTGCTGGTTATCGATGGTGTCAAGCAAGCGGGCATTGACAACAATTGAAGCAACTTGAAAGGCGATCGTTGTCAGCGTTGATAATTCTTCTTCACTGTAGTGGTAGAGATCACGGTTCTGGATGACCAGAACGCCAATCGTCAGAGTCCGGTCGAAAAGGGGGATACCAACGAAGGTATGGAACTGCTCTTCTTTTGTCTCGGCAAAATAGCGGTAGTGAGGATGGTTCTGTGGTTCTTCCAGCGCGATCAAGCGTTGCTCTTTGGCAACCTGGCCGGTCAGACCTTCGCCGATTTTCAGACTGACGGAGCCGATCGAAGCCGGGTCGAGGCCCTGGCTGGCGCGCAGGCGCAGGGTGACAGCGTCATCATCAAGTAAATAAATCGAGCAGACCTCGGAGTGCGCCCGATCAGAAACAAGCTTGACGATGTTGTTCAGGGTTTCGTCGAGATCGTGCGACTGCAGGATGAGCGCGCTGATATCTTGCAGGGTGCTCAAGCCAAGACTGTTGTCAGATTTTTTGTGAACTTTTGGGGTCATGAACCAGCCATGAAGCGGAGAAAGAAATCAAACTTCTAGAGTTTAGCCTAATTGTCATGATTTGGATATTGCCAAACAAAAAAAAACGCCGTCAAGGGGAGAGAGGTCCTTGACGGCGAAAAGGGATGTTTCTTGTTTCCGTTCGGGCGGGAACGGGATGAATCCCTATGCATTTGCTCGTAATATAAGCAATCGGCATGCCAGCTTTCTTGTTTAGAACATTAGAGCGAGAAAAGGCGGATTTCTGCGGTATGCAACTTTGTCAAAAGGGAAGAGGTGTGCCACTTGTGGCACGATTTGGCGTGATTTTAATTCGACTTGGTGTTATGACCACCCCGACTGGCAAAATAGCCATGTGTCATGTTTGGCACATCTGTCTAAGGATTGTGCATTATTTGGCACAGTGTTTATTTTTTGTCACGGTAGGCCTTACTATCAATTTTCTGTCGTTCAAGCATCCGGTAAAAAGTTCGCCGGGGAATGTTGGCCAGCCTTGCAGCCGCAGAGACATTGCCTGCTGATTCACGCAAGAAATGAATTAGCAAGTCGGCTTCAATTTTACCGGCCTGCAGGTCGCGTTGCTGGCGTAGGCCAGTATCTCTTGCGCTGGTGGCTCCCTGGTTCTTTCGCAACAGCTCGCCAAAAACGACCGGCAACTGTTCCAACCTGATGACCTGGTCGGGAGAAAGGACAACAGCGCGTTCGATAATGTTCTGCAGCTCACGAATATTACCGGGCCAGTGGTAGCACGTCAGCGCCTGGCGGGCGTTGTCATCTATCTTGTGAATGGTTTTATTCAGCCTGCGCGCGGCCAGGTTAAGGAAATGGTCAACCAGCTGCTGCAGAGAATTCAAGCGGCTGCGCAATGGCGGCAGGGTGATGGTGAAAACGTTGATGCGGTAGAAAAGGTCTTCACGGAACCAGCCTTGGGCGATCCCTTCTTCCAGCGCCTTGTTGGTTGCAGCTATAATGCGGACATCAACATTTATCGTTTTGTTGCTGCCGACCGGCTTGATCTCGCCGCTGTCGAGCACGCGTAGCAGCTCTGCTTGCAGTTTTGGGGTAATGTCGCCTATTTCGTCAAGGAAGATGGTGCCACCAGCAGCTGCTTCGAAAAGGCCTTTCTTGTCTTTGACCGCGCCGGTAAAAGAACCTTTTTTATGGCCGAACAGTTCACTCTCCAGGAGGCTGTCGGTCAAAGTGGTACAGTTGACGGTGACCAGTGGTTTTTCGGCACGCAAACTAGCTTCGTGGATGGCTCTGGCGGTCAGCTCTTTACCTGTGCCGCTTTCCCCGCGAATCAGAACCGAGGTCGGTGTCGGACCGACCTGCTTGATCATGTGCAAAACCCCCTGTGTGCGGGTGTCGTTGCCGATTATCGTGGTGCCGGCATATTCCTGGTCAAGTGCGCGTTTTGCAAGATCGTATTTCTGTTCCAGGCTGGTGCGGTCTTCTTCCAGCTGGTTCATCGAAAATGGCAGGCACATGCGCGTGTCTGCCAAGCCCTGGTAGACCGCTACGGCATGCTCGCGGCAGGTCGCGTAGCCGCAGCTGCCGCAGTTCAGTTCATCCTGCTCGTTAAATTTTTCCGTTTCGTTCAGAATGCGCCGGATCGCATCGCCGCTCGGTCGTTCCAACTGGTGCTGGCGATTATTGAAAGTGCGGTCGAGTTTCAGGTCTTCAGGGGCTTTAAGGTAATGTGGCGACGGCTTGTAAGGAATCGATTGCTTGCGGTAGTTGATGATCAGGTTGCGTTTAGAAAAAGATGTCAGCCGGTTGGTTCGTCCGGGGCCGCCGATGCATCCCCCGTTACAGAAGCGGACATCGACATACTGCGGCGAAATCCGTCCGGCAGCAAGGTCGTGAATGACTTCGAGACTGGCTTCTTCGCCGACAGTGGCGACAAAATTCGGGTCGAGCCCGTTATTGACGATGCCAAAGTTGTTGAAAGGGCCACCAAAGATAGAAAACGTGCGCCCTGTGCTGGTCGGCAAGCCTGAAAAGGGAGTCTTTGCCAGCCGGTGTGGATCGATGTTGCGCTCTTTCAGCATCCGGTTCAGTTCGCTGTAGGTCAGGACGCTGTCGATGGCGCCCTGAACTGACTCGGACGTGACCTCGAACTTCCCGCCGATGCAGGAGCTGATGTAAACAACTTTGGCTTCTTTGCCGCGATGAGCCTTGATAAATCGGCCGATGGCTACCATCGGTGATACAACCGGAACCAGGTTTTTCAACAAGCTTGGATGGTGTCGTTCGATGAGGTCAACGACTGTCGGACAATGACTGGATATCAGTGGGAAGTCATTCTTTTTGTTGATCAGCTCACGGTATTCCGGAGCGATCATTTCAACTCCGGCAGTCCCTTCAAGTACTTCGTCAAAGCCGATCCTGCGAAGTGCCGTCACCATCTGAGCCGGGTCGACATCGTAGAAGAATGCCGGAAAAGAACAGCCGAGGACCGCGACAACCGGTTGCTTTCCCTGCAGAATCTTTTCAGTTTCCTTGATCGCGTCAGCAATCACCTTCGCATTTTGTGAACACACTTGCAGGCATTTGCCACAGCCGATACAGCGGTGGTGGATAACTTCAGCGGCATCCTGGAAAACCCCGATCGCTTTGGTCGGGCAGTTGCGTACACAGGCGTAGCATTTGCGACAGCGTTCGCGAATGGTTGCAATCGGTCCTGACCATTTTGGATTTTGCATAGACCCTATCCTTTGTCTGCGGGTGGGCCAGGATTGTGCCAGTGGTGGCACAATATGTCAAGTTTAGGATCTGTGACGCAGGTAGCGTCCAACCTGATCGAAATGGTGGCAAGCGACTTGACGGTTGCCTACTGAGGCAGTCAAGATCGGTGCTTCTGAACGACATTTTTCGTCGGCATAGGGGCAGCGTGGATGGAAATGGCAGCCACTGGGAGGATCGATCGGCGAAGGAATTTCGCCGGTCAGTGGTATCGGCCGTGGATGTCCGGGGTCGGGAAGTGGAACCGCGTTGAGCAGCGCTTCGGTGTAGGGATGCTGTGGAGACCTGTAAAGATCTTCTGCACCGGCTGTTTCAACGATTCTGCCAAGATACATGACCGCGATGCGATTGCTGACGTGCTCGATCACCGATAGATCGTGGGCGATGAACAGGTAACTGAGATTGTTTTCCTGCTGAATTTCGCGGAGCAGGTTAAGAATCTGTGCCTGGACCGAGAGATCGAGAGCGGAGACCGGTTCATCGGCGATAATCAATTTTGGCTGTACCGCCAAAGCCCGGGCGATACCAATCCGCTGCCGCTGTCCGCCGGAGAATTCGTGGGCGTAGCGGAGTTCATGTTCCGCTTTCAGACCAACCTTCTCCAACAGTTGGATCACCCGATCACGGATCTCCCGTTTGGGTGCCAGCTTATGAATGATAAAGGGTTCACTGAGGATGTCGGTCACAGTCATGCGCGGGTTGAGCGAAGAGAAGGGATCTTGGAAGATCATCTGTATCTGGCGGCGGTAAGGGCGCATCTGTCGCGGGGTGAGTTTGCGCAGGTCGGTCCCTTCAAACAAAACCTCTCCTTGTTCCGCCTGCAGCAACTGCATGACAAGTTTGCCGGTGGTCGATTTGCCACAGCCCGATTCGCCGACCAGACCGAGCGTTTCACCCGCCTGCAGGGTGAAAGAGACATCATCAACCGCGACCAGCCTGCCTTTCGAGCGGCCGAATGCATCAGTCGTGCGGAAGCTTTTGCGCAAATTGCGTACGTCGAGCAAAGACATCAATATCTCCAGCAGCGGACCCAGTGATCCGGTTCAATTTCCTGTAGCTCCGGTGTCTGGTGACCGCACGGGCCGCAGGGCCTGTCGCAACGGTCGAGGAAGAGGCAGCCTTCCTGGTTTTCGCCGACATTCGGCAGTTGTCCCGGAATGGTCGGCAAGGCACTTTTCTGCCCAGGCCGCGGAATGCAGTTGAGCAGCCCCTGTGTGTAAGGATGTAGCGGATTTTCGAACAGCATTGGGACCGGACCGCTCTCGACAATTTTGCCGGCATACATGATGGCCAGCCGATCGGCGTTGCCCGCAACAACGCCGAGATCGTGGCTGATCAGCAAGGTTGCCATCTGTCTTTCCTGCTTCAGGCGCTGCAGCAGGTCCATGATCTGCGCCTGGATGGTCACGTCGAGGGCAGTGGTCGGTTCGTCGGCGATCAGCAGCTGCGGATCACAGGCCAGTGCCATGGCGATCATGATGCGCTGGCGCTGGCCACCGGAGAGCTGATGTGGATAATCGCGCAGGCGCCGCTGCGGGTCGGAAATGCCGACCAGCCTGAGCAGCTCGGCCGATTTGTCGAGAGCATTCTGCTCGCTCAGCCCTTCATGCAGGCGCAGCACCTCGGCAATCTGTTCGCCGATTTTAAGTACCGGATTGAGCGACGTCATCGGCTCCTGAAAAATCATCGAAATCTCGTTGCCGCGAATACGACGCATTTCCAGGTCGGGAAGGCGCAGCATGTCGCGTCCCAGCAGTTGTATTTCTCCATTGACGACTTTGCCTGGTTCCGGCAATAGCCGCAACAGTGACAACGCGGTCATCGATTTGCCGCAACCCGACTCGCCGACCAGCGCCAGGGTTTCCCCTTTAGCGATGGCAAAGCTGACGTCATCGACTGCTTTTACCAGCCCGGCACGGGTGAAAAAATAACTCTTGAGATTTTTGACTTCGAGAAGCGTAGACATCGGATTCCTGTAGCAGTTGGGATGATTCTCATTGTGTACACGCTGGCGCAGCAATGGTCAAGTATCCACCTTTGCAAACCCGTGCTTGCGTGGTAACATCGCGCACCTTTTTTAAGCCATAGGGATTCTTTAAATATGACGCAAATAGTATCGAACGAAATCAGACAATTGCTGGTAGAAGAGACCGGTCTGCAGATAAACCAGGTCAATCAAACTGTAGCTTTGTTGGAAGAGGGTGCGACCGTCCCTTTTATCGCCCGCTATCGGAAGGAGGCGACCGGTGAGCTGGACGAGGTCCAGATCCGCGAGTTGCAGGAACGGCTGACATATCATAAAGAACTGAACGATCGACGCGAAACCATCCTCAAATCGATTGACGAGCAGGGCAAGTTGACGCCGGAACTGAAGGCAAAGATCGACGGCTGCCGACAAAAGACGGAGCTGGAAGATCTCTATCTGCCCTACAAACCAAAACGGCGCACCAAGGCGACCATCGCTCGTGAACGTGGTCTTGAACCCTTGGCGAAGCAGCTGCTGGGGGCAACCGGCAGAGTTGATCTGGATGCGCTGGCAATGCCATTTGTCGATGTTGAAAAAGAATTGGCTGACTGCGGCGCTGCCCTGGCAGGTGCGGGGCATATTCTCGCCGAGCAGTTTGCTGATAACGCCGAGGCACGAGCTATTGTGCGGGAACTGACCTGGCAGCAGGGCGATTTCCGTTCGCAACCGGCGCGCGGCAAAGAGGGCAGTGTCAGTAAGTACGAGATGTATTACGATTTCAGCGAGCCACTTAAGCAGGTTCCGTCTCATCGGATGCTGGCGATGCGTCGCGGTGAAAAAGAAGAGGTGTTGCGCTTGGCAATCGCCGCGCCGGAAGAAGAAATTCTGCAGCGTCTCAGTACGCTGCTTGTGCCAGAAAACAGCGGCTGCCGAGATTGGTTGCAGGCTGTTGTTGCCGATGCTTACAGCCGTCTGCTGGCGCCTTCGATTGAGGTCGAGTTGCGGCTGCAGGCAAAGAAAGCAGCTGATGATGAGGCGATTCGCGTGTTTGCCGAAAACCTGCGCAACCTGTTGCTGGCAGCACCAGCTGGCAGTCGTCGAGTGCTGGGTGTCGACCCCGGCTTGCGCACTGGTTCCAAGCTGGCCGTCGTCGACGGCACCGGAAAATTCCTCGAGCATGTCACCATCTATCCGCATGCCGGTAGCGGCAAGGTGGAACCGGCGAAAAAAGAACTGCTGCGGCTGTTGCAGGCGCACAATATCGAGATGGTGGCCATCGGCAACGGTACCGCCGGTCGGGAGATGGATCAGTTCGTGCGCCAGGCGGTGAAAGAAGCCGGGCTGAAAATTCCGGTGGCGATGATCAGTGAATCGGGCGCAAGTGTCTATTCCGCCTCCGATATCGCCCGCGAAGAATTCCCCGATCTCGATCTGACCGTTCGTGGAGCCATCTCCATCGCCCGGCGCTTACAGGACCCCCTGGCCGAGCTGGTGAAAGTCGATCCGAAAAGTATTGGCGTCGGTCAGTATCAGCATGATGTCAGTCAGACGGCACTGAAAAAGGCTCTCGACGAGGTGGTCGAGTCCTGCGTTAACTATGTCGGTGTTGATTTGAATACTGCCAGTTGGGCGCTGCTCAGTTTCGTTTCCGGCATCGGCGAATCACTGGCGAAGGCGATTGTTCTTCACCGTGACACGCAGGGCAGCTTCGTCGGCCGCAGGCAGTTGCTCGATGTCCCCCGTTTCGGTCAGAAGGCGTTTGAGCAGGCTGCTGGTTTTCTCCGTATCCGCAATGCGCAACAGCCTCTCGACAACACGGCTGTTCACCCGGAACGTTACAAACTGGTGGAAAAGATGGCTACCGATGTCGGTGCATCGGTTTCACAGTTGATTGCGGAGCCGGCTATGCTGGCAAAAATCGATCTGAAAAGATACGTCAGTGAAGACGTCGGGCTGCCGACGCTGCAGGACATTCTCGCCGAGCTGAAAAAACCGGGTCGAGACCCGCGCGAAACTTTCAGCACAGCAGCCTTCCGTGAAGATGTCATGGAAATGAAAGATCTCCAGCCGGGTATGCGTTTGAACGGCGTGGTGACCAATGTCGCCAACTTCGGTGCATTTGTCGATATCGGGGTCCATCAGGACGGGCTGGTGCATATCAGCCAACTGGCCGATCGTTTTGTCAAAGATCCGAATCAGGTGGTCAAGGTCGGTCAGCAGGTCCAGGTCAGGGTGCTCGAGGTTGATCTGCAGCGCAAACGGATTTCGCTGAGTATGAAAGCCGAATCGGATGAAACTCAAAAGCGTCCGCAGAAACAGGACAAGAAGCCGGTAAAAAAGCAGCAGGAGAAAGCCGTGATGAACGACCTGGCCGCAGCATTTGCCAAGTCAGGCTTCAAAGTAAAGAAATAGTTAGATTTATTTCCCCGGCTCACTCCCCGGCAGGATGCGAAATGTGCTATACATGAGCAGGAAAGGCTCATTAAATGGAAGCAAAACTGGTCGATTTACATATTCACTCTACTTGCTCCGACGGTTATTTTACCCCGGAGGAACTGGTCGAAAAGGCGCTACAGGCCGATCTGGTAGCAATCGCTATTGCTGACCACGATAACGTCGACGCCATTGCGACGGCGCAGAAAATTGGTGCAGAAAAAGGGCTGGAGGTGATTGCTGGGGTGGAGTTGTCGACTCAGTGGTACCAGTATTATGACATGCATCTTCTCGGCTACGGCTTTGACCCCGAGTGCCCCTATCTCAACCGTGAGCTGAGCGAATTTCAGGATTTCCGTGCTGGGCGCAACCGGCAGATCATCGACCGGGTCAATCAGAAATTGGCCGAAGAAGGGCGGGAACCGATCGACCCGGATGCGGTGCGCAGGCTGGCTGATGGCACCATCGGTCGACCGCATATCGCGCAGGCGTTGCGTGAGGGCGGATATGTCGAGGATAACGAAGAAGCTTTTAATCGTTACCTGGTGCCCTGCAACGTACCGAAGCGTTATTTCCCGGTCGATGATGCAATCAAGTTGATCCAGCAGAGTGGGGGTATTGCCGTGTTGGCCCATCCTCCCTACATCACCCGTGAACGACGACTGCTGGAAAAACTGGTTGCAGAGCTGGTCGGCCTCGGTCTCGATGGTATCGAGGTTTACAATAACGGTTCAAACATGGAAGACACCGACTGGTTGATCAAACTGGCGCGCAAGCACGGATTGATCATTACCGGGGGGTCTGACTTTCACGGCGATCCGGGTTCTAATATCGAAATCGGCAGCGGTTTTCGCGGCATGAAAATCCCCTACAGCTGTGTTGATGAAATCAAGTCGGCGTTGCACCGGCGGCAGCAGGAACGTGTCTGACCTATTTATATTTCTGCTCGGGTCCCTGTGCCGGTTTCAGAATGGCAATGATCAATACGGCAAAAGGACCAAGCAACAAACCGATGCAAAACCAGATATTTTGGCGCCGGTTTTTTCCCTTGGCCAGTGATCCTGCCGCAAATCCAAACATGGCCCACAAAAGCAGGTATTCAAGCGCCATCGTAAATCTCCTTTAGCGGTCTTTCCATTCGGGAGTACGTTTCTCCAGGAACGCACCCATGCCTTCTTTCTGGTCTTCGGTAGCAAAACAGAGCCCGAACAGTTCCGCTTCGTAGGAGAAGGCTTTCTGGCTTTCCATCTCAATGCCGTTGTTGACGGCCTCCTTGATCAGGCTGATGGCAACCTGGGGCATCGCGGCGATCTTTTCCGCCATCTGCTTCGCCGTTGCGATCAAAGCACTTTGCGCCACCACCTGGTTGGCCAGGCCCAGCTGTACAGCTTCTTCAGCACTGATCATGTCGCCGGTGAACATCAGCTCTTTCGCTTTGCCTTTGCCGATCAGCCGAGGCAGCCGCTGGGTCCCGGCCCAGCCGGGAATGATGCCGAGCTTGATCTCCGGCTGGCCGAATTTGGCGTTGTCTGAGGCGATACGGATATCACAAGCCATCGCCAGTTCGCAGCCACCGCCGAGAGCGTAGCCGTTGATGGCACCGATCACAACTTTTTTTCCGTACTCGATGTCGTTGAAAAGCTGTTGCGCTTTCTGCGCGACTTTGCGCGCATCCATCGGGCCGAGAGGTTGCATGGCGGAGATATCGCCACCGGCAACAAAGGCTTTTTCCCCCGCACCGGTAAGGATGATGACCTTTACCTCGGTGTTCGCTTGCAGGTCAGCAATGGCCTGAGAAAGAGCATCCATGGTCACCATGTTGAGGGAGTTGAGCGCTTTGGGTCGGTCGATGGTGATAAGAGTGATATTGTTTTCGATCTCGATGCGAAGGTTTTCGTAAGCCATTTCATTTCTCCTGTTGGGCGAGTTTGCGTTTGGTTTTGGCCGTCGGCAGAGCTTGCAGTGGATCATCCGGCCATGGATGCTTCGGGTAGCGTCCTTTCATCTCCTTTTGCACTTCCGGGTAGCTCTGTTCCCAGAAGTGGCGGAGGTCTTGAGTGATCTGCAACGGGCGTCCGGCCGGGGATAGCAGGTGGATGACGATAGCTACTTTGTTATCAGCGATGCGTGGCGTTTCGGTTTGACCGAACATCTCTTGCAGCTTGACCGCCAAAACGGGCGGCTGATCGTCCGAGTAGTGCAATGTGATGCGCGATCCACTGGGTACCTGCATTTTTTCTGGGGCTAATGTATCAAGTTGCTGCAACTGTTGCCAGTCGAGAAGACTGTTCAGTGTGGTCTGGATGTCAATTTTCTGCAGGTCTGCCCGGTTTCGTGTATTGCCGAGGAAAGGTTGTAGCCAATCTTCAAGCGTTGCCAGCAGCTTTGCATCAGACACATCAGGCCACTTGCGGGCGTCGTGGCAGTTGTGCAGGAACTGCAGCCGGGTACGGAATCGTTGAACATTTTTCGAAAAATTTAGCAATTGCAGTCCTTCGTTGCGGATGGCGGAGAGGATGGCCCGGTCTGCCTGCTCCCGGTCAATCTGGGCCGGCCGCTGGTTCAGGACCAGTTTACCGATACGCTGCTGCTCGCAGGCGATGATGCGTCCTTCCAGCTGATCCCACTCACAGCTCGATTGCCAGGGCAGTTTGGGGAAGAGTTGTTCGATGTCGCATTTTTCCAGACCGCTGGCCAGCCTGATTTCACTCTCTCCACGACGATTCTCGCGCAAATCGACAGCGACCAGGTAGTCGTTAGCCTGCACAGCCGAATGATTTCCCAGTTGTACACCCTGCCCGGAACTGAGCAGGAATTTCTTTCCGCTGCCTTGTCGTGCCTTGCCGATGCGGTCCGGGTAGGCTGCGCAAAGCAGTAGCGACAGTTGTGCTTTTGTTGTTGTGCCTGTATCGGTTTTCCCCGACAGGTTGAAATACTTCTTCCAGTAGCCATGGCTGCGAGAGATGGTACTGAATTCTCGGGCGTCAGGATGATTACGGAAATATTCGAGTCGATCAAGAATGTCACTGCCACTGTGATGATTGGGTGTTTTCTTGAACCAGGGATCAGGCTCACTCAGCAGGGCAGCAATCTCACAGCCGAGACCCAGCAGATTGTTTTCCTTGGCAACCGTCAGCAACTTTGCTAAGCGGGGGTGAGTCGGTATTTCCGCCAGTTTATGACCGGCCTGGTTGAGCTGCTGCTTGTTGTGCAGTGCGCCGAGCAGTTCGAGCAGGTCGATGCCGTTTTGCCATGCTGTCGGGCTTGGTGGGTCGAGCCAGAAAAGTTCGGTTGGGTCGCTGATCCCCCAGGAAAGGAGGTCCAGAACCAGCGGAGCCAGGTCGGCAGTCCTGATTTCCGGAGGTGTAAAGGGGAGCAAGCTTTGCTGTTGGCCTTCACTCCAAAGGCGATAGCAACGGCCGGGACCGAGACGACCGGCGCGGCCGGTACGTTGCGTGCTGCTGGCTTGCGAAATACGACCGAGGTGCAGGCGAGTCAATCCACTGCCGCTGTCGTAACGGGGTTGACGACTGTAGCCGCTATCAACGACAACACTGATTCCTTCAATTGTCAGACTGGTTTCGGCAATGTTGGTAGCAAGAACGATCTTGCGTTGCTGCGCCGGTTGGATTGCTCGTTCCTGTTCGCTGAAAGGCAGGTTGCCGTAGAGCGGGCAGACTGCCAGGTTGTCCAGCCCAATCAAATCCTGGGTGCAACGACGGATTTCTCCCTCTCCCGGCAGGAAGGCCAGGATGTCTCCGGAGGTTTCCTGCAAAGCGCGGCGTATCCCTGAAACTGTTGCTGCCACCAGGGATTCATTGTCCTTCTGCGGCAGGTAGCAGATGTCTACCGGGAAACTGCGACCTTCGCTGGTAAGAAGCGGAGCTCCCAGCTGTTCGGCCAGCGGAGTCGAATCGAGCGTCGCCGACATGATGAGAAGTTTCAGGTCATCCCGCAATCCGTTCTGAATATCGCGGCAAAGGGCGAGTGCGAAGTCTGATTGCAGGTGGCGCTCGTGAAATTCGTCGAAAATCACCAGGCCGACTTCAGAAAGTTCAGGATCACTCAGCAGCCTGCGTGTCAAAATCCCTTCAGTAACGACTTCGATTCGTGTTTCCGGCGAAACTTTTCGTTGATAACGGATGCTATAGCCAACCGTTTGGCCGACAGTTTCACCAAGTTTCTGTGCCATGAAGCGAGCAGCGTTGCTTGCCGCCAGTCTCCTCGGTTCAAGCAGCAGGATTTTTTTCTTATTCAGGACATCCGAATTCAACAGCGCTAAGGGAACGCAAGTTGTTTTCCCCGCGCCTGGAGGGGCTTGTAAAACCAGATTCCTGTGGCAGCGAAGCTGTTGCTCAATTTTAGGCAGAAGAGGGGTTATGGCGGGAATGCTTTGTGTCGTCATCGCTCTATCATAGGACAAGTTGAGTTGCTTATTAAGCCAGCAGTGGTTTGTTTTTCACAGCCCCCAGTCAGGTTACAGTCAGATCAAAAGATTATAATATGTATAATGGATTAGATAACTTTTATTTTATGCTGGTTTTTATGCGATTTCAGTGATTTAATTACGATTCAAGCTTGCTCGATTTTGGCAATAGTACTCAATTATCATTAACTCTCCAATAACCCCGTTGAATCTCGGTTGAGGATATGGAACAGGTTCCTCGTCTATTGCTCGTGAACGCTGTGCAGGATGATCGGGCGGAACTGCGCGCTGTTCTTGAGTCTTTGCGTCTGCAGATTGTTGAGGCGGCTTCAGGTCTTGAAGCAGTTGATGAACTGCAACGGAACCAGTTTGACCTCGTCGTCACAGCCATTGAAATTGGCGAGTTCGATAGCTGGAAACTGGCACGCTTTATCCGTTCTGGAATCTGCCGTGGCGGCCGATCAATCCCCATCATTATTGTTACCCGTGACTGGTGTGAACGAATTACAGAAATCACTGCCCGTGATTTTGGCATCAACCAGCTGCTGACTTTTGGTGACAGAAAGCGGCTACCGGAACTGGTTGAGGGATGCCTGGCAAAATCAGCTGATGTGTTGGGAAAATTACGCATTCTGGTTGTTGAGGATCATCAGGATAATGCTCAGCTGATCGAAAAAATTCTCAGCTCCCGTTTCGATGTCGAGTTGACTGCCAACGGTGAAGAGGGACTGGCGGCCTGGAAAGCGAGGCGACACGACCTGGTGCTGCTCGACGTTATGCTGCCGCTCATGTCGGGTGGTGATGTGCTCAAAAATATTATGGCGATTGATCCATCGCAGCCCGTTGTCATGGTGACCGCTCATGGAACGATGGACGTCGCAAAAAAAATGATGCTGGATGGCGCTGCAGATTTTGTCACCAAACCGTTCCGGGTGGAAGAGTTGAGGCGTGTCTGTGAACTGGCGACTCGGCGGGAAGATTATCTCGTCAGTAATGCGCAAATGATTGAGCGGCTGGAAGACCTGCAGCAACTGAAGGGATTGCTTGGGAATATTGTCGATTCAATGCCGTCGTTGCTGATAGGTGTTGACCTGCTTGGCAGAATCAACCTTTGGAACCGGCGGGCAGAAACTGTCAGTGGCGTCATGGCTGATGATGCGCATGGGCGCTTGTTACAGGATATCTGGCCGGAGTTTAATTTTATCCCGGAAGTCGAAGCGGCTTTGCAACAAGGTGAGATGTACAGCCTCGATAGGGTTGAGCAGTGCCTGCTGGGTAAGAACAGCTTCTGTGATATTACGATTTATCCCCTGTGTGAAGCGACTGTGGTCGGGGCGGTAATCCGAATTGACGATGTCAGCAGCCGCGTACAGCTGGAAGAACGGATTATTCAGACGGAAAAAATGGCTTCGATGGGTCAACTTGCGGCTGGCATGGCGCATGAGATCAATAATCCCCTAGCCGGTGTAATGCAGAACGTTCAAGTGGTGAAGAACAGGCTGTCGCCAAGCTTGAAAGCGAATCGCGATGCCGCCGAAGAGGCAGGTTTTGAAATCGAGGAGCTGGAAGATTATCTGCAGATACGTGAGATTCCTGCCCGCTTGGATGCCATTATGGATGCGGGAAGACGGACTGTGGAGCTGATTGATAATATGGTCAGTTTCAGTCGCCAGGATAATGAATCACTTTCGGACGCTTTGGTGTCGGAGTTGATCGATAAATCGGTTGACCTGGCTGCTGGGAATTTCGATTTGAAGCGCAAATTCGATTTTCGCTCGATAGAGATTATTCGAGAATATGATTCCGCAGTTGAAACGATCGAATGCAATGCCATGCAGATTCAGCAGGTCATTTTTAACCTGCTGCTGAATGGAGCTCATGCGATGGAAAAAAAGGTGACTCAGCATCGCTCTGTCGGTGGTGCAGATTATCGGCCATGCTTTGTTTTGCGTACGTCTAACCAGTTGAGAAAAATTCGTATCGAAGTCGAAGACAACGGGATCGGTATGGATGAAGTGATGCAACAGAAGTTGTTTGAGCCATTTAATACCATTCGCAGCATCGGCAACGGTACCGGGCTCGGCATGTCGATCTGCTATTTCATTATCACAGAAAATCATGGCGGCAGCATGAGTGTAGAGTCCCGTCCTAATGTCGGGACCCGGTTTATTCTTGAGTTGCCGAAAAAGTTTCAATAACTCCATTTCCCTTCTTCCTGTCATGGTAAAATTTAAATCTGATGAGAAATTCATCAGCTTTTTTTGTGTGTATTTCGTTAAAATCTATCTGGTTGTTGACGATAATTCCATCCTCTGTTAATAAATAACATCTTAACATTATTCTCATAATTATCTGATATTACAATATTTACTATTGATAGTCGATCATAGGGCTTGTATATGAAATCAACAAATTCTGAAGTGTTAGTTGTTAATGAAGATGTTGCTACAAGGCAAGCTGTCTGCCGTAATCTGGGAGTTTCTCTGGACCGGGTCGTTGAAGCTGAAACTGGACTTGAAGCGATCCAGGTACTGCAAACTGTTCCGATCCGTCTGGTGGTCATGGATGCAGACATAGGCGAGATTGATGGTTGGCGATTAACCCGTCTGATCCGCAGCGGGATTTATAGATGTGAGAGCAAAGTTCCTATTATCCTGGTAACAAAAAACTGGTGCGAGCGCGTCACCAGGATTACGGCTCGTGAATTCGGCATCAACCACCTGCTGTGTTCAGACAACCTTTCACACTTGCCTGAACTGGTTGAGAGCTCGTTGGTCGGGCCGATGACAGGGCTTCTTTCGCCAAGGTTGCTGGTTGTTGAAGACAATATCGATAACGCAGAGCTGGTCAAGCGCATCCTGCGCAACCGTTTTTCAGTTGAGTTGGCAACAGATGGAACCACGGGATTGGCGGCGTGGCTTGAAGGACGGCATGATCTCGTGTTGCTTGATGTTATGCTGCCGGGAATTTCCGGGCCGGAAATTCTGGAAGCTATCCTGCGGATTGATCCGAAGCAGCCGGTCGTTATCATGACAGCCCACAGCACAATGGAATTAGCACAAGAGATGGTCAGTAAAGGGGCAGTCGATTTTGTCAGCAAGCCATTTCGCGCAGAACAGCTACGCAAGGTTTGTGAGTTGGCCAGTTGCAGGGAAGATTATCTTGTCAGCCAGTCCCAGTTTGCTGCACGACTACACGAACTGCAGGAGCGTACGGAAGAATATCGCAAGGTGTCCGAAGAGCACCAACGCTTGCTTGACAATCTGAGTACGGTCATTCTGAAACTTGATTCTGCCGGGTGTATTGTTTTTCTCAGCCAGGCATGGACCCGTTTGACCGGGTACAGCATCGAGTCATCGTTGGGACAAAAGTTGACCAGCTATTTGGGTCCAGACATTTTGCTGCGCCAATCGAATAACTTGAAAAAGCTATTCCGGTTGCTGGCCGGAGAGCTTCATCAGTGCGAGCTGGAAATTCCGCTACGCACCAGTCATGAAGATATTCTCTGGCTAGCATGCAAACTGGATGCGATTTCGGAGGATGACGCTGGGCTGACTTTTTTCGGCTATCTGGATGATATCTCCAAGCGTAAACAGGCCCAGCAACAACTTGAATTTCTTGCCATGCACGATTATCTGACAGGAGTGAACAATCGCCACTATTTCGACAAAGTGATCGAACAGATGAACGCATCCGCAGCACGCGACAGGGAGTCGCATGCTTTGCTCTATATCGACTTGGACCATTTCAAGGTTGTCAACGATACTTTTGGTCATAACCACGGCGATATCGTGCTGCAGGATATCGCCTCCTTGCTGAGAAGCAGAGTGCGCAAGTCAGATGTCCTTTGCCGCATCGGAGGCGATGAGTTTGCTGTTCTGGTCCACAAGTGCGCGCCCGGGCATGCAAAAAAAACGGCTGATCTATTGCGTGCTCTGGTGCATGGTTATCGGTACAGCCATGCCGGACAACAGGTGGCGACCAGCTGCAGCATCGGGATCAGTGAGATCGATGGTAAGGCTGATACGTCGAACGATTATATGAAACAGGCCGACATGGCTCTCTATGTTGCAAAACGTCGTGGTCGCAATATGGTGCATTGCTATCATCCAGAAGACCGGGAAAGCGCTGATCTGCGTGCCAGCATCAGTTGGGCCAGCCGTTTTCGTCAAGCGCTTGAGGAAGACCGGATTTTTCTGCTTTTTCAACCGGTCATGCATATTGCCAGTGGTTCCGTGGCCTATTACGAAGCCTTGGTTCGTTTGCGGTTGCCCGATCTCGGAGTTGTGTCTCCGGCTGCGTTTATTCCAGCACTGGAAGAATCGGGGGATATGCCTTTACTTGATCATTGGGTGATTTCTCGCTGCATCGAGCTATTGCGCCAGTACCCGAGCCTGCAGCAGGTTGCAATCAACCTTTCCGCACAAGCCTTTCGCGATGAGAAGCTTGTGACTTTGGTAAAACAGCTGCTTTTGCAGCATCAGGTTGAACCGCAACGAATAATCTTCGAGCTGACAGAGAGTGCCAGTATGTCAAACGTTATCGCCACGCAGCAGATGATTGAACAGCTGCAAAAGATTGGTTGCAGTTTTTCGCTGGATGATTTCGGCACCGGTTTCAGCACATTCAGTTACTTGAAACAGTTCCCGGCCCAGAGTGTTAAAGTGGATGGCAGCTTTATCACGCAAGTCGACGTCAGTCGTGAAGATCAGGCAGTGGTTCGTGCCATCACCCAAGTTGCCTCTGCACTTGGTAAACAGACTGTGGCTGAATACGTTGAAGAGAAACGAGTTTTCGATATGCTGCCGAAGCTGGGGATCGATTACGCCCAAGGGTATTTTGTTGGGAGACCTATAGCTATTGAAGAAATTTTGCAGACAGATGAGCAGAATTGTTGTGCGCGGTTATAATCAAATAAACTATTTTTTATGAATAACTACTTGCTGCAGCCTTGTTAGTTACTACCGAGTCAGTGAAGAAGCCATGTCGATGAAACTTTTCTCTCCAACCGTTGAAGTCAGGGCAAAAGAACGAAACACCCTGGCTGATCTGATCGTTGAACAACTGGAAAAACTGGGTGTCGAATATATTTTTGGCGTGCCGGGTGGATCGATTGAACCGTTGTATAACGCCATGGCCCGGAGTCAGCGTGCTGGAGGTCTACGTCCGGTCGTCGCCCGCCACGAAGCTGGTGCCGCATTTATGGCGGATGGCTACGCACGCGAAACAGGTAAGCTTGGAGTTTGTTGTTCAACGACCGGCCCCGGCGCGACCAATTTGCTGACAGGTGTCGCTTCTGCGCACATTGAGCAGGTTCCGGTTCTCGCTATCACGGCACAGACCGTTTTGCATTCTTTTGGCAGGCAGACATTGCAGGAATCGACCTGCAGTGCTGTCGATACGGTTGCTATTTTCAAGGCTTGCACCAGGTACAGTAGTCTAGTTTCGCATCGGGGGCAGCTTGAAAACAAGCTCGCTGCTGCGATTGCGGCGACTCAGGGTGCGCCAGCGGGACCGGCGCACTTAAGTATCCCGATGGATATCATGGCGGATTCTCGGCGAATGAATAGCTATCAACCGATGGCCAGCCTTGATTTCCTGCTGAAAAAACCTGCAGTCACAGACGCCGCGGCGGTCGCCGAACTCGTCCTGGAGATTCAGCAGGCGAAACGGATGGTACTGCTGCTGGGGGATGGTTGTGGTAGTGCCATTGATGAAATCATACGTTTTGCTGAACGTCTGCAAGTTCCAATTATCACCGGACCATCCGGTAAACGTTGGATATCGCAGAGGCACCCTTTGTACCATGGTGTTCTTGGTTTTGCCGGGCACAAAAGTGCGAGTGATCGTTTAAAAGATGAACGGAATGACCTGGTGCTGGCGGTTGGGACCAGGTTCAGTGAGATGATGTATCCCAACCTAGAAAAAGATAAATGGCTCAATAGCAAGCTGGTCCACATTGATGATGTGCTCGAGAATTTTTGTCATTCGCCGATGGCCCGCTTGCATGTCTGTGGCGCTTTGCCACTGATTTTTTCCACCCTGCTCAACAGTTTGCCAGATAGAGAGAGAAAACAGCCTGTCGCCGTCAATCATACTGCACCGACGGGCGAGGGGGACAAAACAATTATCTATACAGCACCTAGAGTCAGATTGGATGACGAAGATTCCTGTTATTCTTCCGCTGTCCCATTGAAACCGCAACGGGTGATGCGTGAACTGTCACTGCGACTGCCGGAGGACGCACGGGTTTTTGTTGATGCTGGCAATAGCTGGGCCTGGGCAACTCATTATCTGCATCTGCAAAAAGGTGGTTTGTATCGTATTGCTATTGGCTTCGGCAGTATGACCTGGGCGATCGGCGCTGCAATCGGCAGTGCGGTGGCAAGCAAGGGCGTTCCAACGATCTGTTTGACTGGGGACGGCAGCTATCTGATGAGCGGGCAGGAGATAACCGTCGCGGTCGAGGAAAAACTGCCGGTGGTGTTTATCGTGCTGAACGACCGTGCCCTTGGCATGGTCAAGCATGGCCAGCGACTGGGTGGTGCCGAATCGATCGCCCACGAACTGCCACCGGTCGATTTTGTCGGCTTGGCCCATTCCCTTGGGGCTCAGGCTGAGGTTGTGCGCACGCCTGAGGAACTGGAAAGTCTCGATTTGATTTCGATCTGCGAACGGCCGGGTCCGACATTGATCGAAGTGCAGATTGATGGTGAAGAGGTTCCGCCGATAGGGGCACGCATGAAAACGCTTGAGCGCGGTTGATCAGTTGTTTTCTTTGCCGGGGACCGGGCGTGGAGCCGGCCCCTGGTAATCGATGTCCGTGCAGCGCAGGGGATAAAAGGATTCCGCCGGGCGCTGCCAGGCATCAGTGTGGCATGCAAGGATGCCGCCGGCGATCAGCAGGGTGGAGATGCGGTAGGTTTCCTGCGGTGAAAAACCGAAGTCGGACATGATGGCACAGCAGTAACCGTTGACGTTGATCGATTCATCGTACTGTTGCAGCAGCACGTTATCGATTTCGCGGGCCAGAAGCAGATGCTCCCCCTCTGACAGTTTCAGCTCTTTAGCGTACCTTTCCAGCGCGACAACACGTTCGTCACCTTTGGCGATTGGTCTGGCGTAGCCGACAATATTCGGTTTGCCGCGATGCTTCTGCGCTTCGCGGGCGACGATCTCGGCAGCCGTTAGCCCCTTTTTCTTTTCCTGCAGCGCCGACTGGATAAACTCTGCCCCGGCGATCAGGGTTTTCTGTCCATAAAGACGAGAATCGCCTGCCATGTTGCCAACCGAGGTTGAAGCAACAACGGAGCTGCGTAACGTGCCGCCGAGGCTGCCGATCTGGTTGCACCAGATCCGAGGATCCGGCCAGCTCAGACAGATGAAAACAGCCTCAATCCAGTCAGCTTGCTTTTTTTCGATCATTCTTCCGGTGGCATTGAGAACCATCACCTGAAAATAACTTTTATAGCCGACGAGATCTGCCATCATTTCATAGTCGTGGTTGAAGATTCCACGACCGATTTTCCAGCCACCCTTGCTGCTTTTGATGATACCGCGATGCTGATCCCAGAAATCAAGCTTGCTCATCCTCAGGCCTTTCGATGAAATAGTCTTCATCTTTGACGAAGGGCATCGCTGTGATCGGCTTGCTGCAATATTCCTGGCCATGTGCCAGCAGACCTGGAGCCGAGAGCAGCTGATAAATTCCTGCTCCCTGTTTGGCGTTGAACCCGAGATCGAGCAGGGTGGCAGCGGCTAGGCCGGTTGACAGCCAACCCATATCTTTTTTTGCCAGGGCGTCAGCAAGACTGTTGCCCCATTGCAGGTGCTTGCCCGCTGCATCCAACTGCACGAAGTGTTTGGCGATTTTATTCTGGAAAATATCGATAGCGGAAAAACGGCTGCCGAATCCAGGTGCAGGATGATGGTCAACGTCGCCAGAATGATCCTGAGAAACAAGGGTCGCAGCCAACTCTGCAGTTGGCTTGCGCAGGTTTTTTTTGATAAAGCGCATGCTGGCTTCTACTTCGGCTGCGCCGAGATGAGCACCGCCGATAACTGCCAGTGAGATCGGCAGAATATGAACGCTATCCGTTTTGCCGACTGCTGCGTTTAGGCCAGCCCGAGTGGCTGGATGCCGAGGGCCGGGGTTGATCAATGCAATCATCAGCTGCTGGAGAAGTTCGCTCTGCGCTGATGAGGGAAGCTTCCCGTTGAACAACAGGAAAAAAACATCGACGAAGCTGCGCTTCTCCATCAGTTCAATCAGGTTGTAACCGTGACAGAAATGATCGACTGCAATGTAGGGGTTCGCACTGTCTGGTTGCTCGAACCAGATTTTACTGCTTTGCCTGCTGCTGAAATTTTCGTTGCGCGATTCTGTTTTTTGCATAACTAAAATCTGTAGCTCAGTTCACACCAGAGGCTGCGGCCTTCCAGTGGGTAATCGTCACTGATTTTGTCGCCGTCGCTTGGCTCATAAGCATCTTCATCAAACAGGTTGCGGACGCTCAATTTTACTGTCAGACGCTTGAATATCTGGGTGCGCTGCAGGGAGAGATCAACAAGCAGATAATCATCAACTTTTTCACGTGTGTCACTGTCACTGCGGTGACGTGAGGCGATCCAGTTCAGCTGTGAGTAAAGACGCCAGTTCGGGAGGAAGTTCCAGTTACTGCTGATAAATACCTGCTGGCCCGGAGCATCGCTGACACGTTTATCGCTGTCACAATCGACAGAATACTGCCAGGAATAATTTGCGCTCAGGCGCAGTTTGTCGGTTGCATCCCAGTTGGCTTCAAGTTCAAAGCCGTAGCCTTCCTGATCGCGGATATTCTGTGCTGTTTTTGTCCCATCACCATTGGAAACGTATTCGATCAGACCGTTGGCGCGATAAAGATAAAGGTTCAAAACGGTCTGGAGTGAGTAGGTCGGGCGGTAATCGAAGGCCAGTTCTGCAGTATCGATAGTTTCCGGCTCAAGTTCCGAGTTGCCGAGGGTGACCGGGTTTTGTGTCGCGTACAGTTCCTGGAAGGATGGAGCCCTGAAGGCACGACCGTAGAGAAGTTTGGTTGTCAGGTTGTGACGCGTTGACCAGACCAGTGCCAGACGCGGGTTCAGAGTGTTGCCGAAGTCGGAATAATTATCGAAGCGCAAACCGCCGGTAAACTCCCAGTCGGGCGCCAGTTGCCATTCATCCTGCAGCGACAGGTAGAAGAGTGCCCGGTGCTTGTCCGGTACGGAGACATAAGCTGTGTCGCTGACATCGGTCATTGTGCCGGGATTTGTGCCGTAACCGAAGTTTTTTATTTCATCCGTATCCTGGTGGTAGTACCTGCTGCCACCACTTAAGCGGAGACGATGGCCGGAAAAGCCGGTGTAGCTGGTGGAAAGTTCAACACCGGTCTGTTGGCTGGTGCCGCTTGGATTGCCGATGACGCCGTCGGGAAAGGGGAACAGTCCGGGTTGTGAGATGTCGGGATAAGTTCCGGGCGGGTTGAGTACCAGGTAAATATCTGATTCCTGGTAAAGGTAGTTAAGGCTGAAGTTCAAACTCCAGTCAGGGGCGAAAGAATCATTATTGTAGGTCGCATCAATCAGGTAGATACTCTCGTCCTGATATCCGACCGGGTCGAGCGCTAGCGAACCACCTGCGCCAACACCTGCTTTGTTCAGATGCCAGTTCCAGAGCCGAAGATTGAAGTTGCCTTTTTCAGCGTTTAGCATAGCGTTGTAAACTTCGTAATCGGTATTTAAAGAACCGGGGGCCAATGAATAATTGGTGCCTGGAATTTTTCCCTCTTCCAGCAGGACAGTTTGATAGTCACTGGATATGCGGCGATCACTGTCGCCATCGCTGGTTTGATACTCGAAAGAACCGCCAATTTTCCAGCCACCCAAGTCGCCATTATGCTGCAGCCAGACATCCTGCGAGTCGAAGGATCCGTAGCGGGCGCCGACTTCCGATTCGAGCTCGTTGGCGTCTTTGGTGATGATGTTGATGACGCCGGCATAGGCGTCCGCCCCGTAGATAGCGGAGCCCGGGCCGCGGATGACCTCGATGCGCGAGATCGAGGTCACGGGCATACGGAACAGGGTCGGGTGGCTGCCGGTCAGGGGCGGGCCGAAAGGGATACCGTTCAGCAACAGTAGAACCTGCGGGTTGAAGCCTGTGTGGATGCCGCGGATTGAGTAGACCGAATCGAGTCGGTTGATTGCCGAAAGTCCGACGTGGAGCCCAGGTACGGTTTCCAGCACTTCGTTGATGTTGCGTGCACCCATTTCCGCAATTTGTTGCGCGGTGATCACACTGGCGATCGCCGGGGCTTTGTAGACCGGTTTTTTGCTGCCGGTGGCGATACTGACCAGTTCTTCATCGCCATAAAGTTCCGTCAGGCCGACCTCTTCAAAATCTTCCAGCCCTTCAGCTGCGTCGGCAAACGATGGCTGGCAGATACATAACAGTACCAGTAGCCAGATGCATAGCGATTTATACGGCATGGTGAAACTCCCTCGATGAGATAAAGCCCCCCCCTGTGGCAATAGATGATTATTAGATTGGCGGTGCATTGTCATTTGTTTCTATCCCGGTTTCGACTGCAATTGTGCTTGGTTTCAGTGGTAGCGGGATGTGCAGGGAAAAGCTGGCTCCCTGCCCCGGAGTACTGTCGACTTCGATGGAACCTCCCATCTCTTCGACGAAGCGCTTGGTGATGGCCAGCCCCAGTCCTGTCCCTTCAAAGTTTCGGGTTGTACTGCCATCGACTTGACGGAACTCGTCAAAAATGAATTTCTGATCACTTTCGCTCAAACCGATACCTGTGTCTGTGACAGTGAGCAGCAGTTGAGAGCCACTTAGATTTGAATGAAGATCAACCGTGCCATTCTGGGTAAATTTGCCGGCGTTACTGAGCAGGTTGATCACTATTTGTAACAGTTTCTCCCGGTCGATCTCCAGTTCATGCGTGCTCGAGTTGTCGTGCCAGTTGAACCTGTTGTTGTTATGGCGAAGAATCGGCATGACGGAATCTACTGGCTCCTGCAGGAGGTCGGGCAGGAATACCAGCTCCATCTGCAAATCCATTTTTCCCGATTCCGCTTTCGCCATGTCGAGGATACCGTTGATCATGGTCAGTAGCCGTGTGGCATTACGAATAACACGTTCGAGTCCTTCGCTCTGTTCGTGAAAACCGTCGAGTTCCAACTCTTCTTTTGCAATGTCGGCATAGCCGATGATTGCTTGCAGCGGCGTCCGTAACTCGTGGCTCATGTTGGCAAGAAATTGGGACTTGTGGCGGTTGGCAGTGAGCGCTGCGTCGCGAGCTGTAACAAGCTCGCGGGTGCGGAGTTGCACCATGGTTTCAAGCTGCTCACCATGCTGGCGTAATTTGCGGTCCCGCTCATCAAGGCTGCTCATCATCCGGTTGAAAACGCTGGCAATATGAGTGATCTCTTTCGGCCCGGTCAGTTCGGCGTAGACCCTGGTCTGCTCTTGTTCGTTCTTTTCCATAATGTCGATCAGTTTGTAGAGCGGTTGCATCATCCTGTCGATACCAAGGTTGACCAGGGTGCTCAGAACGATTGCAAAGGAGAGAGCAATAAAGATGTTATTGAGGATCATGGTAATCTGCAGGTCGCGTAGAGTTTCTTTGTTCATGACCATATAACAGTAGCCAAGCAGTTCGATTTGAGTCGGAGAGCTGATGTCCGGTTCGTCGAGAGGGAACAGGTCTTCCGAAAATTCAACCACCACTGGGGCGATAAAGTGCCAGGCCTGGTTGGTTTCCTTTAAAAGGCGCGCCTGCTTCAGAGGGAGCTGGGACGACAGGTTTTCAAGCAGGATGTTTTCTTCCCCCTTTATGATCAAAGGGGACAAGTCGGAGTGGAAAATTCCAGCTTTCTCGATGCCAGGAAAACTGAGAATTGTTTCCAGTGGCTTCTCCGCGTTGGCCGGACTTTCATAGAGCAGCGAAAGGATGCTTTGGGACGCCAGCGTTTCAATGTTTTTCAGGCCTTGGGCAATCATCTGTTCAGCTGCGCGTTGACCGGTCACCAGGGCTGCAGTAATAGATGCCGTCAGCGCAAGGCTGAGAATGCCGAGAGAGACAACGCCGAGCAAGCGTCCTCGGAAACTGGAAAAGGGCTGCATAAGTCGTTTCATCAAACTCATAGCGCCCTCACTGCGACGGGAAGGTCAGTGTGAACTGGTCACGCTGATTCCGGTTGAAGGTGAGCCCCAAGTGAGAGGCTGTTCGCAGATTGATTGCCAGATTAAGCTGGCTGAGCGGCAGGACAATCGATCTCTCAGGATGAATCTTCTGCTGTTCCAGTAGCTCGGCCAGTTGTTGCCCAAGCCCATAGTTGTCAGGATACATGGCGAACAGAACGCCTCGTTTGGCATGGCCCGGTTTGTTCGACATCAGCAGGAGATTTTTATCCCAGGCCGATTGCAAAAGAAGTGGCAGAATGACATCGTCATTAACCGTAACTCGGTCAAGAGGCAGCCAGATGGCGTCTGTGCCACTTTCACTTTTTTCCAGAAGATTGCGATAGTGATGCATCGCTTCACGCAGGTCAGCCGCAGGGTAGGTAACCAGTTGCAGGCCATTTTGTTCAGCTGCGTCTTTTGCGGAAGGGATCAGCCATCCGTTGAGGCGCTCGGAATATACGACGAAAACCCGCTTGCTTTCAGGGTGCAGCATTTTCAGCTTGGCAAACATGACATGCGGGTCTGCCGTTAAGCTGACACCGGAGATCCCGTTCGGGATGAGGGAAAGTGCTCCCGCGACCAGTGGTAAATCGGTATTCAGGTGCTTGGCAACCCGATGCCCTTTTTTCCCCAGGCTGATGATGCCGTCGCTGCCGCTGTCGTACAGTGTCTGTTTTGCCTTTTCCAGCTGGTAATCTTCGCTTAGCGGGTAAAGCTCGACATCGCTGGTCCCGCTTTCGCGGATTCCGTCAATGATGCTTTGAAAGATATTCTGGTAAGCCCCGGATAACTCAGGGTAAAGAACAAACGTTTTGCCTACTGCATAGGACGGGCAGGGTATGTACAGGAAAAGACAAAAGGCAAGCAGGACGCATTTGCCTCTGTAGCAGAGATAGCGCAATTTGAAGAAAAAAAACGATAAAAGCGCGATGAGGGAAGTTGGCGTTGCTGGTATCATCGTCCCCGTTCACTTTACATTTAGTTCGAGCTATTGCTAAAAAACAAGCAATTAAATTAATTAAAATATAATGATTCCATAGTATTTCAGTCTGGTCAACAGTTTTCTACTTTTACCGAAATATTAAAAACGGAAGCGTTCAACAGCAGAATTTATATGCTGGTCAGAAATATTGCCGAAAGCAAGCCGTAAGTAAGTGGACAAACCGGGTCCAAACGCTTCGCCCGGCAGGCAGATCAGGTTGGCGTCGTCGGCAAGTTTGCGTGCTGCCTGTCGACTGTTGAGTTGAGGCCATGGATGTTTGATCCAGGCAAAGAAAGACCCGCTGGCAACCAATTCAAATGAATGGTCTGCAGAAATGAAACTGTTGCGGAACTGATCGTGCCGTTTCTGCATCATGCGGCAATTCTCATTTACCCAGTCATTGAGTTTATTGCAGCCGAACTCCAGCGCCAGTTGTGCCGGGCGTGGTTGGCAGACCGCCATGCTGTCCTGAATTTTCAGAGCCTGCTCGATAAGTTTTTTACTTGCCACCAAAGCCCCGCAGCGCAGCCCGGTAAGCGCGAATGTTTTACCAAAAGATGCTATGTGGATGAAGTTTTCACCCCAGTCATTGCGACCGAAAAGTTTGTGGGGCGGGGCATCGATAAAGGCATTGTATGTTTCATCCAGGATCAGGGCGATATTATGCTTTTGGGCAATTTTGAACAGCTGCTCTATCTGTTGATGTGGAATGACCGCACCGGTCGGATTACTTGGAGTCACCAGCAGGATCGCGCGGGTGCGTTTGGTGATCAGCTGCTCAATCTGATGATTGTCGGGCAAACCGGCGTCAGCCGGATCGAAGGGCGCGAAAACCGGTTTAATCCCCAGGGCCTGTAAAGCCATGGGGTGGTCAAAGTAGGCTGGCAGCTGAACAATGACCTCATCCCCGGCCTGGCATATGCTGCAGATCGCTAGCCAAAATGCCTGACTGGCACCAATTGTCAGGCAGATCTGTTCCGCTTTCGGAGCAGCCTGGTAGCGTCGCAGATACCAGCTGCTCACTTCCTTGCGAACCTCTGGCAAGCCTTCATCCGGGCTGTATTTGAAACTGAGAGGATCATCCAGCGTCTGCTTGAGATGTTCTACCAGTTCAGACGGCGGCGAATAGTTTGGGATCGCCTGGCAGAGGTCGATCAGGGGTTTGTCGGACGGAAATTTGCGCCCGTTCAGCCAGCTTTTGACTTCGGTGATTGGCGGCGGCTGAACCTGCTCGACCTGCTGCGAAAACTGCATCGATCAGGCCCGACGAATGATTTCGACTAGCAATTCACTGACCTTGACCATGTCGTTGACGCTGACCTGCTCGTTAATGGTGTGAACTTTCGCCATCCCTGTCGCCAGTATCACCATGTCGATGCCGTTACCGTTGAAGATGTTGGCATCGGAACCGCCTCCAGCTGCCTGGACCTGTTGTGGCCTGCCAAGAGCGGTCCCGGCCTCCCGGACAATCTGCAGGATAGGTGCATCATCTCCGACCTGCATCAGCGGGAAGTCTTCACGCAGTTCCAAGGCCATTGACGCTGCTTTGGTCTCACCGTTGACAACGATGGTTGCGCTGTCGACTTCTTTTTCCAGCGCGTTGACGATCTGCTCAGTCTGTTTGCGCAATTTCTCAGCGCTGTGGCTGCGGATTTCGCCACGCAAGGTGACTTGTCGGGCGACGATGTTAGAGGCCAGCCCGCCCTCAATCGTGCCGATATTGGCCGTGGTTTCATGGTCAATACGGCCGAGCTGCATCCTGGCGATTGCCTTGGCGGCAATTTCGATCGCCGAAACTCCCTGCTCGGGGCAGACGCCAGCGTGGGCCTCATGGCCGAAAATATCAACTTTCAGCCGGTTGCAGGAGGGCGCGCGATTGATGACGATATCGACACCAGTGGTGTCAAGAGCAACCCCTTGTTTTGCTTTAAGTTGCGAAAAGTCGAGCTGCTTCGCTCCGAGCAACCCTTGCTCTTCGCAGACGGTGACGACGATTTCCAGCGGGACATGAGGAATGTTGTTTTCCCGCAGCACTTCGATCGCTTCAATCGCCTCGACGATACCGGCCTTGTCGTCAGCGCCAAGGATGGTCTCCCCGGCGCTGGTGATGATGCCGTTGTTAAGCACCGGCTCAACATTGTCTGCGGGAGTTACTGTGTCCATGTGGACGGAGAGCAGTAGCGGGTCTCCCTCCTTGGTTCCTGCGATGCGGGCGAGTAAGTTCCCGCTTTCACTGCCAATTTTATCGCCGACATCGTCGAACTCTACCGTTGCGCCAAGCTTGCGGAAACGTTCCGCCAGATAGCTGGCAATCTTACCTTCTTTATAGGACGGGCTGTCGATGGCAGCCTGTTGAAAAAACTCGTCAATAATTCTTTGCCGGTTTATCATTGCAAATCCCTTCGTCGATAGATTCAAGAGCATCTTATGTTAGACGGAAGCTGATCTGCTTGGCAATCATTTTAGGGGGTTGGAGACTGTCAGTTTTCTGGACACTGGCCTTTTTGAAATGTTATAGTCTCTTAATTCGCACTGTTTGTTTGACGCTTTTTTTCAAAGGCGGGCAAGGATTGCCGCTTTCGTGGTTTTGAAATGAGTCTGAGAAAAGATTATCAACCTCCCCGGCGGTCGAATATTTTTGCCAATCGCCGTAGAAAACCGATAAAACGATATTCTCTGATTGCCGGAATTATGCTGCTGGCCGTAGCCGGCTTTGCATTGTTTCACGATGTCTCCAGCCCCGAGTTGGAAGCAAGCCCTGCACCGGTTGAAATGGCTGCTCCGCCGCTTGTTGCGAAATCCATACCACCACAGCCTGAATTAAAAGAACTGAAACGGGAAGTCCAGTCGGGAGAAACGATTACGGCACTTTTGGGAGACTATTTTTCTCCTCAAGAAATTCACGAGCTGAATCAACGCAGTCGAAAAGTCTTCCCGTTCACGAAAATCTGTGCCGGGCAGCCGTATAAAATCTGTATCAGTGATGGAGATTTCGATAGCTTCGTTTACGAAATTGATGATAACGAGCAGTTGATCATCAGGAAAAAAGAAGATGAAACCCTGATGAAGCGGGTGCCGATCGTCTACGATGTCGAACGCGAGCTGGTCCAGGGGGTGATCAAAACCAGTTTGTTCGACGCGGTTAACGAGATTGGTGAAGATTCGGTACTGGCCATCGCGCTGGCGGATATTTTTGCCTGGGATATCGACTTCATCCTCGATTTGCGGGTCGGTGATACTTTTCAGGCGATGGTGGAAAAGCGTTACCGCGAAGGTCAGCTCGCCGGTTACGGGCGCGTTCTGGCTGCGGAGTTCGTAAATCAAAAAAAGGTTTACCGTGCTTTCCGTTTTGAAGATGCCGATGGCCGCGCCGGTTATTATGATGAAGAAGGGCGCAATGTCCGCAAAGCATTCTTGAAAGCACCACTTTCCTTTACCCGGATATCATCCGGTTTCACCATGAAGCGTTTCCACCCAATTACCAAAACCTGGAAAGCTCATCCTGCGATCGATTACGCAGCTCCTCCCGGGACCCCGATTAAAACAGTCGGCGATGGCACCATTAAACGGATCGGCTACACCAGGGGGAACGGAAACTTCATCGAAATCCGTCACAGTAATGGCTATTCGACTCTCTACTTGCATATGAAGGGATTTGCCCGTGGTATGAAGCGCGGAAAAAAACTCAGCCAGGGGCAGGTCATCGGTTATGTCGGCAGCACCGGTCTGGCGACTGGTCCACACCTTTGTTTCCGTATGCGGCTTAACGGTAAACCGGTCAACCCGACAAAAATAAAGGTGCCTTCATCGAAATCTGTTGCCAAATCACGGATGCAGGAATTCAATGAAGTCGCGGCTCCATTTGTTGTTCTTTTCGATGAAACGCATGCACGCGAAATGCACGCCAATGCTCAGATTGCTGATGGGGTTCCTGTTCTGGAGAGTGCGCAATGATGGGGTGGACAGGACAACTGCTGAACGTCGATCTGACGACTGGCCGGATCTGGAAAGAACCCATCGGAGAGGATTTGCTGCAGAACTATCTTGGCGGACGTGGGCTCGGTGTGCGCCTGATGCGCGATTATTACAGGCTCGATCCTTTCGCTCCTGAAATTCCGCTACTGTTCTCCGTTGGCCCATTGTGCGGTACTGCTGCACCAACTGCTGCACGTCTGGGAGTCGTTTCCCGTTCTCCGCTGACCGGAACCATTTATGATTGTTCAGCCGGGGGGCGTTTTGCCTGGCGCTTGAAAGCGGCCGGGATTGATGTCCTGCGTATTGTCGGTCGGAGTAACTCGCCAGTTTTTCTTCAGATTGATTCCTCCGGGGCAAAATTGCACCCGGCGGATAAACTTTGGGGGCAGCGGGTCGGCGAAACAGTCGCTGCCCTTAGCGAGCATGGTAGTGTTGCTGCCATCGGCCCTGCGGGCGAGAACAAAGTCCTCTACGCGAATATTATGATGGGGGAGGGCAACTCGGTCGGTCGAGGTGGTCTTGGTGCAGTAATGGGCGGCAAAATGCTGAAAGCGATCGTGGTTGATGGCGACGGTAAGGTTGATATTGCCGATGCGGATCGCTTCGCTCATGCCCGGCAGGATGTTATACGTCTCTTTAAAGCCTCGCCGGTCATTTACGGTGATCTCGGCATTGCCCAATACGGCACACCGGCCCTGGTCGATCTGATGGGACAGCGCCGCATGGCGCCGACAGAAAATTTTCGCAAGACCCATTTTGCTGACGCCGGCAACTATTCTGGCCCGGCGATTCGTAAAGAATTTACCCCGAAGAATCATGGCTGTTACGGCTGTCCGATCCAGTGCAAGAAAAGCGCGCAGGATGGAACTCCGTTGCCGGAATATGAAACCGTCAATCATTTTGGTGCACTGAATAATATAAAGGATTTGCGCTCCATCGTTAATTCCAACAACCTTTGCAATCAGCTTGGCATGGATACCATCTCTGCTGCTGCAACCTTGTCGGCCTGGGGAGAGGTTCGTGGCGAATTTCCCCGGGCTGAAAATATTGGCGATCTGCTGCTGCAGACGGCCTTGCGTCAAGGGGATGGAGACCTGCTGGCTGAAGGGGCACAGCGCTTGTCGCAACAGCTCGGCAAGCCTGAACTGAGCATGAGCGTCAAGGGTCTGGAATTGCCGGCCTACGATCCCCGCGGAGCTTACGGCATGGCGCTGGCCTATTGCACCAGTAACCGGGGCGGTTGTCATCTGCGTGCCTATCCGATTTCGCATGAGATTCTGCGCAAACCGGTTGCGACCGATCGTTTCGATTTCGCCGGAAAGGCGCGGATGATCAAAATTGCCGAAGACTGCAACGCTACCATCGATTCACTGGTGGCCTGCAAATTCTCTTTTTTCGGCGCCAGCCTTGAAGAATATGCCGAATTGCTGTCAGCGACGACCGGTCTCGAATACACCCCGCAGAAGTTAAAAGAGATTGGCGAGCGGATTTACCTGACCGAACGTTTTTACAATCTTGAAAACGGTTTTGCCGCAGAAGACGATCTGCTGCCGAAACGTTTCTTCACAGAGAGTGGAAGCAGCGGCGATGGCATAGAGGTTGCGCCAATCGATCGCGAGCGCTTTGTCGAGGAAATGCAGAAGTATTACCGTATCCGGGGCTTGAACGAACAGGGCGGTTTTGTTGATAGCACTTTTCTGGAGCGACAGCCATGATTCGTCAGGTGCGGAAATATCTGCAGAAAATGGCGACCGATGGCAGCGCCTCTGTCGATCACAGCCTGATTCTGGCGAAAGATGATTGCTTGCTCTGGCAGGGAAGCGCAGAACTCCTGCCGTTGGGCCAGACGTTGATCGAACGGCTGAACATCATCTCCCTGGTGGTGGCCGAACCGCCGCTGCCGATCTGTGATGTTCTGCTCGGCCGCACCTCGGCCGATGCGGCTGAAATCATCCCGCAGGATACGGAGACCCGTACCTTTCTGCATGATATTCCGGTGGTGCGGAAGGATGAATTTTCTGTCGATAATGCCCAGTCGATTGTCGATCTGCTTGGCCAGCGTAAAGGTATTCTGGTTGAAGGCGTCGGTATTGTTGCCACTGGCAGCGTGACGGTGGAGCAGGCCTATATCAACTATTCATCGGTTTATCATGCCCTGTTTGTCAAATTGATGCTGCAGTTGCTGGCCGATGATCAGCCACCAAGCGCGCAGGAAATGAATCTGCTGCAGCCTCTTTGGGCCCAGCTCGGTACTGATATTCCACTGCACTGCGATGATCTGTTGGCTGGGCCGCTGCTTGAGAAGGCTGATATTCTCAAGGCGATTGATCAGGTTGGCAAGAGAACTGTCGCACTGAAACTGGTCGATTCTTTTTTCGGCAATATTTCCTGTTTTGTTGATGACAGTTTATATATTTCGCAAACGGGTGCGAGCCTTGATGAACTGCCTGGTTGTATCGACTTTGTGCCGAACGACAATTCGAGTACGGCCGGAATTACTGCCTCGAGCGAGTTGATTGCTCATCGCGCCATCTTTGCCAAAGGGAATTTGCGGACGATTCTGCATGGTCACCCGAAGTTTTCCGTTGTTCTTAGCCTTTTTTGTCGGGAAACCGATTGTAAAATTACTGACTGCTGGAAAAATTGTGATAAAGTCAGGTACTTGAATGATGTACCGGTCGTGGCTGGTGAGGTTGGCGCTGGTGGCCTGGCACGGAAAGTGCCGCCGGTGATCGATTGCGGTATCGCCGTTGTTTATGGTCACGGTGTGTTCGCAACCGGAGATGAAGATTTTCGTCAGCCTTTGTCTGCTATGATCGACTTGGAAAACCGTTGCCGCAACGAATTCCTGCAGGCTGTTCAGGCGCGTTGCACAAATGAAACAAAATGAATATAAATGGAGCCGTAAATGTCAGAGAACAGAGGGGAAAAGCGTCAGCTTTCGGTTATTGATCTGTCCAAAAAAGGACGCCAGAAGTTCCGTTCCCGCCGTTATCAGGAAGCTTGTGACCTTTTTTCTCAAGGTCTTGAAAGAGAACCCGATAATCCTTACCTGCTCTCTGGAATGGGAGATGCTTGCCGAGAAATAGGTAATTTCGAGGAAGCGGAGCGCTGTTACCGTCATCTTCTCGAAATTGACAAAAATAACCTGTTTGCTCTGCGTGGACTTGGGGATGTCTGTAAAAAGCTGGGTCGCCACCAGGAAGCGATTCGGTTATGGAACCAATATCTGAATCTGCGTCCGCGAGATAAGCACGTCATGACCCGGATTGCTGACAGCTGTAAAGCTTTGCTGCAATTTGACAAGGCGGAAGAAGCCTACCGGCAGATCATTAAGTTTGACCCGCGTGATCGCTTTGCCCTGACCGGGATGGCTGATCTGCAACACCGGCTTGGCCATGACGAAAAGGCAATTGAATATTACGAGAAAGTTCTCCAGTTTGACCCGAACGAACTGCATATTCTCACCATTATCGGCAAGCTCTGCTGGCGAATCAACAAGTTCGAAAAAGCAGAAAGCTTTTTCCGTCGCGCCTTGAGCATCGATCCGCATAACCCTTATGCCCTGTACGGTCTGGGGAACTGTTTCCGCTGGCATCACCAGTACGACAAGGCGATCGAAATCTGGCAGGAAATTCTCAAGCACAATGAGGGGACCCAGGCTCTTTTCACCCGGATGGGTGATGCTCACATGCATTTGGGTGATATCGATAAGGCTGAAGCTTCCTATTTGAAAGCGATGCAACTGGGAGATGATCCTTTCGCTGTTGCCGGTCTGGTGCGCCTGTATTGCGACAAGAGCGAATTCCCTCAGGCAGCCAAGTTTTTCTGGATTCTGGTTGCCGATGAAGACGACGCCGCCCCGCAGATTGAAGAACTGGTCAAGCGTTTTGTCCGCTCTGGCCAGCGTGATGTCATGCTGCAGTTTTTCCGTTTGTTATTGGCCGACCCGCAGGGAGGCGAACGGGCAATCCGGGAAATCGAAGCCATGGTTGAGAGGTTGGAAGGCGAAAACTGATCCGTCTTTCAAACTGAGTTTGCTTTGAATTATCTGGCTCATCTCTACTTTTCTGCTGCGACTCCTCATGCCTGGGCTGGGTCCTTGATGGGAGACTTTGTCAAAGGAGCCGTCCCTGAAGACTGGCCACAGGAATTGAAGCTGCACCTGTATCTGCATCGCAAGCTTGATCGTTTTACGGCTGATGATCCGATCTTCGCACAGAGTCGCATGCGGCTCGATCCCCGCTTTCGCTACGCACGCGGAATTCTGGTCGATGTCTTTTATGATCACTTTCTTGCTCGTAATTGGAGCCGTTATTCTGATCAGCCGCTCGAATTTTTCTCCCGGGATGTTTATCGTGGTTTGCTGCAATGTTTCGAACTGCTTCCTGCGGCATTGCAGCAGCAATTGCCGCGAATGATCGAGTACGATTGGTTGACATCCTATCAGTACCCAGATGTGGTTTTGCGGGTGTTGCAACGTCTTCAGCAGCGGCTGAAAAACCGGTTTCCGCTGACTGACGCATTCAGCGACCTGGAGCGTTGGGGGGATGATCTTGAAGCCGATTTTTTCCGTTTCATGCCTGTTGCCGCAAATGAAATGAACAAATGGCGAGAACAGGCGGCTGTCGATTAAGCCTTTGATGGAGGGACGATGAGCAAAGAAGCCTGGTACAGAATTATCCCGTTTGCCGTATTTATGGCTTTTATCGGGGTGCAACAGGGCGTTGAATGGCTGGTCGAGAAGGGAATCTTGAGCTTGTCAGGGCAGCAGCTGCTGTATCTTTACCCGATCAAAGCCGTACTTGTATTTGTCCTGCTGCTGGTTTTCATGCGGCATTACGAAGAACTGCGCTGGACCGACCTGAAAAAGTTACAACATACTCTTGGCAGCATTCTGCTCGGACTTCTGGTGTTTGTTCTCTGGATCAATATGGATTGGGATTTCGCTACCTTTGGGGAAGCGAAGGGGTTTAACCCGCAACTGGTGGATGATTCCGCTGTGCGGCAAGGTTTGATCTTCTTCCGCATCTTTGGTGCGGCACTTGTGGTGCCGATTATGGAAGAATTGTTCTGGCGCTCATTTTTGCTGCGATACATCATCAATCCTGATTTCAACCTGGTGAAAATAGGCACCTACAGCCTACCGTCTTTTGCTATCGGCGCTGTCTTGTTCGGCTTGGAGCACAACCTGGTTTTGGCCGGCATTATGGCCGGGGTCGCGTACAGTCTTCTGCTTTACTGGACAAAAAGTATCAGCCAGTGTGTGCTGTCCCATGCGGTCACAAATTTTGTTCTGGGTCTGTACGTCTTGCAGACGGGATACTGGCAATTCTGGTAAAAAATAGCCCCGGTCATTTGGCCGGGGCTATTTTTTTGATTAGCTTAAAAGTTTTTCAGCTATTCCGCCGTTATTTTTTGGCGTGGATTTTTACGGGAGAAGGCTTCAGACAGTTGCAGCGCAACGCCGATCCCGAGCAGCAGTGCGAAGTGCTGCTGCAGTGCGCCGGCATACCAGTAAAAAACGTACATGGAGCAAAGGAACAGCAGTTGCTTGATGGCAAAACGATCAGAGTTTTTGCTGCGCTCGCGGCAGAATACCAGGATCAGTTCAGTGAACAGGTAAATCGAGCAGGCGATGTTGATCCACAGCAGCGGGGGTGCCATGCCGAGTAGGTTGCGTAACTCTGCCGAAGGTTGTGGGTAAACATCGATCAGTACTAGCGTGCCAATATTCAGAATTAAAAACGTAATAAGGCTTTTCAGTTCATAAAAGCCTGGGAAGGAAATCCTGCGGGACTGTTCGGTTCCCTGAAAATCGCGCCAGTTGCGGCGGGCCGCTTTTTCCTGAATAAAGCTGCTGGGTTCGTTACTTTCGCTTTTGTGCAGTTTTTGTTTTTTTTGCGGTGCCATAATTCCCTCGTCTTTTTTCGAATGGTAGGAAACACAGTCCGCGTTCTCATTTATTTGAGATTATTTATCAGCATCAAGCGTGCCAGTAACGATAAAAACACTCAACTTTCTTTGTGTTTTTTAATTATATATTTGAAAAAGGTTTTAGAAATCACCTATCTGCAGAGAAAGAGTTTGATGCTTTTTTATACTTCCGCCGGTAATGGCCAATCCTCATGAAAACCAGGCGGATAGAAATTTTCCCTGGTTCGGTTGAAATAGCCGAACTGGATACGTGGTATGGCTGACTTAAGCCGGTCAAGCATCCGTTTCATGCCAATGCCTGAGCCTTCAGCCCCAATGGCATTCCAATACAGCAACGGGTCGATGCTCAAATTGCGCATCTGGATCATGTCGATTCCCGCCGATTCTATGAGCTCAAGCAGTTTTTCCAGTTCATCTTCACGATCGCTGATACCGGGAAAAACCAGGTAGTTGAGCATGGTGTACATGCCATTGCGCTTGGCCCGGTGAATCGAGTCGACGACATCGGCAAACCGGTAACCCTGTGGGCGGTAGTAAGCGTTGTAGAAATGTTCCTGCACAGAATTCAAGGAAACGCGGATCGAATCGACTCCGGCATCTGCCAGTTTGTCGACGGCATCAGGAATTGACGCGTTAGAGTTGAAATTGATGGTGCCGCGCTCGGTCTGCTTGCGCATCTCTCTCACCGCAGCGCAGATAGTATCAGTCTGCAGAATCGGATCACCTTCGCAGCCTTGTCCGAATGAGACAATGGCGTTCTCCGCTCTTTTCAGGTGGGGGACAGCAACTTCGCAGAGTTCCTGCACAGTCGGAACGAAGGTCAGGCGCTCCTGGCTGGATGGACAACAGTCGGGCGCCTCCTGCTTGGAGATGCAACCAACGCAGCGAGCATTGCAGGTCGGTGAGGTCGGCAGCGGCGCTTCCCAGCGATCAAAGAACAGGTTTTTCGCAGCAAAACAGTGATAGTCGAGGGCGCAGCGAGAGAGTTGCTCAATCAGCCGGTTCTCTGGATATTCAGTGACCCTTTTGCGGACAAGTGGTTCCAGTTTGCGGTCATCGAAATGCTCCGGCTGCCACTGTTGATTGCGATCGACCCGCGCAGCGGCAACGTAAAAGCGTTCTTCCTCAACGCACCAGCCGACAGCAGTGTAAGACCAGAGTGTCAGCTCGACCGGCTTGTCAACGTAGGCAGCAGCTGGAAGCAGGGTGCGGGTGAAGGCTGGCGTCATGAAAGCGGAAACGGCCTGGACTTTGCCGCCGCCCCAGCTTTTCGGCAAGTTGGTGAGGGTTTTCAGCTTTCCGCTACGCCGATCAAAGCCGACTGGTGGTGTGTCGGGGATTGTGAACAGGCGACTGCCTTCGGGCAACGGAATCAACTCGTCCTCTTCAGGTTTGCGCGCTGTCATCCCGTTCATCCCGGCCATCAGCAGTTCCGGGTGTTCGAAAACCTCGCCACTTTCATCGGCAACAACCGCCAGAATCGTTTTTTTCATCATCATCTCCATTGATTTCAGGCGGCAGAGAATAGCACAGATTCAATGGCGCGAGAAAGGCTGAAGCTTTGCCTCTTGAACATGCCTTCACTGCGAGGTATTCTCGCCCGCATGCGAACCTTGTTGACGACACTGCACAGCAAATATATCCATGCCAGCCTGGCTTTGCCTTGCCTAGCCGCTTTTTGTGGTGATGACTGTGGTGAGTTGCTAATCCGTGAATACACGGTGCACGAGCCGAAGGAGTCGCTGTTGGCCAAAATCATTGCCTGCAATGCCGACGTGGTGGCTTTTTCTGTTTATCTGTGGAATCGGCAGCTGACTCTAGAATTGGTTAATTGCCTCAAGCTGATTGATCCGCAACTTAAAATAGTCCTTGGTGGTTCTGAGATTTCTTTTGAACCTGATTATTTTTTCCAGCAGCACCCGGTCGATGCATTGATTTGCGGAGAAGGAGAGCTGCCGTTGCGCCAGCTACTGTCTGCGTGGCAGCGGGGAGAAGATCCGCAACTGATCCCCGGATTACGTTTGCCTTCGGCTCCGCAGGAGAACGGACGCAGCGAGCTGGAAAGGCTTGCTGAATTGCCATCACCATTTGCAGCAGGCCTGGTCAATCTGCAACGCGGGTTGGTCTATTACGAAAGTAGCCGTGGTTGTCCGTACAGCTGCAGTTTCTGTATGAGTGCTCTGGATGACCGCGTGCGTTCTTTTCCCATGCCGCGGATTTTCTCCGATCTGCAATTTTTGATCGATGCTGGTGTGAAACAGATCAAGTTTGTCGATCGTACATTCAACTACAGCAACGAGCGCAGCCGGGAGATCTTTGAGTTTATCCTGCAAAAAAATCGCAGCAGCCATTTTCATTTCGAGATCGGCGCGCACCTGCTTGACGGAAAGACTTTGCAGCTGCTCGAGCGGGTTCCGGACGATATGTTTCAGTTCGAGATCGGTGTGCAGTCGACTTTACCAGAAACACTGGCACAGATCGGACGAACTGCGTCGCTGGAAAAACTGGAAGAGAATGTCCGGAGATTACGGCAAAAAGAGAACATTCATCTCCACCTTGACCTTATTGCCGGTTTGCCGGGAGAAGGCTATCAGCATTTTATGGCATCCCTAGATCGTGTCGCTGCCCTGCAGCCACATCACCTGCAGGTGGAACCGGTCAAGCTGCTGCCGGGGGCACCGCTTCGCAGCCAAGCTGCAGAACTTGGGTTAAAGTTTGATCCATTGCCGCCATACAGCATTTTGCGTTCACCTGATATCGATTATTGCCAGCTTGAAAAATTACGCGGAATAAGTCGTCTGCTTGATCTGCTTGTGAACAGTGAACGGTTTAAGCATTTGTTGCCACTGCTGATTGAGTCCTTCGGTGGGTTGTCGGCTTGCCTGGAAAATCTCGACAGTTTCTGGCGTTCTGAAAATCTTTATGACAGTCCGCAAGCGTTGCGGCAACTGGCTTTTTCCCTTGATCGTTATCTGCAAAAGAGTTTCAGCGGAGATGTGTTACAACGCTACCGAGAAGCCCTGGCTCGTGATTATGCTCATCAGGAGCGGGTGGTTTCCGGATCCGAACCCTCTTTTTTCGATTGTCGAATCAATGATCTGGAGAAAGAATTAGTGCGGCAGCGGGTTAAGCAAGAGGTTGAGCTGCTGGAACGCTCCGGTAAGGTGCAATATTTCGCTGGCCGCTTTAACAGTTTGCCCGAAGCGCCAGATGGTTGCCTGCTGATTTTTATTTATCAGACGAAAAGTAGAAAAGGTCAAAAAGTTAAGGAAGTTATGCTGTGTAATTGAAAAGGCCGGGAAGAGTCCCCGGCCTTTTCAATTTTCCAGTTATTGCTGTTGTTATCAGTTGGTTGCACCGCAGGCAACATCAACGCGGCGATTTTCAAAACGACCTTCAGCCGTTGCGTTGTCAGCAATCGGCTTAGTCTCACCGAAACCGCGTGCACTCATGCGCGATGCCGGAATGTTGAATTTCTCGACCAGGCGATTAAGAACCGCCTTGGCCCGGCGCTCGGAGAGCTGCTGGTTATAAGCAGCAGCCCCACGGCTGTCGGTGTGTCCTTCGATGTTAACCTTGTTGCCGGGATAGTTGTTGATACATTCAGCGGCCTTGGCAATCTCAGCATCGTATTCAGGGCCGATCTTGTCACTGTCGTGACCGAAATTGATCTTCAGGCTGAGCTTGGTTGGGCAACCGTCTGCATCGACCGATACGCCACGAGGTGTGTTCGGGCACTTGTCCATGTAATCATAGACGCCGTCGCCGTCAGTATCGAGCGGGCAGCCGACACTGTTGACCGGCGCTCCTTTCGGGGTGTTCGGGCACTGATCCATGTAATCGTAGACGCCGTCGCCGTCAGTATCGAGCGGGCAGCCGACACTGTTGACCGGCGCTCCTTTCGGCGTGTTCGGGCACTGATCCTGATCGTCATAAACGCCGTCCCCATCTGAATCGACCGGCTGTGGTTCCGCTGGAGGTTCTTCCTGAACTACCGGTTCCGGCGCTGGTGCGGGCTCTTCGGCAATTTCAACCGGTGCAGGTGCCTGCTTGACACCTCCAAACTGGAACAGGGCGCCTGCAGAGTAGAGCAGATTGTTTTCCGGGTCAGGGAATTCGACCAGGTAACGCATGTCAGCCCGCAGCGCAACTGTTTCATTCAGGAAATACTTGATGCCGGCACCGGCATTTACCAGCAGGTGCTCTTTTGTCTCGCCTTGATCAGGATTGGTTTCGATCTCACCAAGACCGACCGCAAGATAGGGGACCAACTTGTTGTCCGTCATGAAATGATAAAGAGCATCAAGGCGATAGGTACGAATCCTGGCGTCAGTATCACCAGCATTATCTCCGTCAGCGTCAGTCTGGCTGAAAACAGCTTCAAGAGCTGCACGCTCTGTCAGGTTGTAACCGAGTCCGATAGAAAAAAGATCGTCGTTGTCCAGATCCTGATCGCCTTCGAAAACATGCCCCCCGATCATTGGTGAAAGAGTGAATGCTTCGGGGCGGATTTCTGACCATGCAGAGGTAGTAAGAAGGACTACTAAAGCAAGAGATGAGAGAAGTCGAAATAGCATGAATGCCTCCTGTCGATATTAGCGCTGGATCGCGCTATTCATTAAAAACAAGGTTAAAGATAATCTCTCTCATTGGAGATTGCAACCGCAGCAGTAATATTTTTCCGTCAGTCTTCCAATAAAAAACAGAATGGTTCTTCCGGATCGAAACTTTCCAAGTCGAAAGCAGTTAGGTCGTCGTGCCAGCACTCAAGGCAAAAGTTGATAAATGTCTGATAGTTAACACCAGATTGTTGAATAAAATTATTAAGCTCTTTGACTAATTCTTCACTCAGGCTGCCAGCAGATATTGTTTGCGATTTAAGTAACAACAAATCTTCAGGCGACAGTGGCGCCGGAATAAAATCTCGTCCGAGCAGACGGTTGCCAACGGCAGTCAGAAAATAGGTTGATAGTGTTGCATCCGCTTCTTCATCATCATCGATTTCCGGCAGCGAAAAGGGAAGTTTTCCGCAGAATAAGGTTTCCAGTTCTTTGATTTGTAGTAAGCGGGTGCTGACAGCAACGAGCTCTTTCGACGTTGTGATCGGTTCCAGCGAACTGGGCTGGTCTTCGGTTGCCTCACGATAAAGAACCGGTGGTTTTTCCATCAGGGCATCGAGGAACAATTGCTCCGGATAATCGAAAAAGGGGCCAAGCGGACCGAGAAGCAATTGCTTGGCCTGAGTTTGCAATCTCTTTAGCAGGCTGTGGCCGAGTTGAAAAAGTTGCTGCAGGTACGTCTGGGCAACGATATCGATTGCTTTGTCGACATTTTTACCGGCCAGATGCTCCAGTGCTAGGTTGAGAATGTTGTACAGTTCCTGCAATGAACTGCCGAGTTCGCTCGGAGAAGAAATATCGGTACTGTCCGCACTCATTTTGCGATTGGCCAGCATGCAAAGTTCAGTCGCCAGTTCGTGGCTGAGGCCGTTGGTCAACACTTCAGCCAGCAGGTTTTCCGGGGCCGCCTGGGCAAGCAGTGCCCCGGGATTTGGCAGTTCGTCTGCTTCCAGCCGGTAATCATTTTTCCCGCCGGGAGTGAAGTTGTCGGGATCGACTGTTGCGTAGATACTCTGCGCTTCGTTTTTGGTTACGAAGCCGAGATCGGAGAGGCGATTGTTACGTGCTTGATAAACTTCCTCTTCCAATGTTGATGCCATTTCGCTGCGGATCATCTCCATCAGCAAAAGGTAGCTGTCCTGCGCTTGTTCCATAATGATCTTCAGGAATGCGCCGATGATCTTCGCCGCATCTTCGCTGGCGAAGTCGATATCGTAAAGCGATTCCAGCCGATTGGCGTTCTCGGCATCGTCATCATCGTAAACTTCCAACCCACGCGTAATGACCATGTGTTTTTTCAGGAAAATGGCAAGAATTTCTGGTTCGATCTGCTGTACCAGCTGGCAGACTTTTTCTGCCCCAGTATCGAGCAGTAATTGCAGCCAGGTGAGCGAGAGGACCGGGCTGACGCTGTCGCCATCCCAACAATCCATGTCGAGCAGGGTGGTGATCTGCTCAGCGGTTGCCATCGCCAGAAGTTCCACAGCATATTCGCTGCCGATTTCGTTAACGGTCAGATACAACTCCTGAGGGTGCAGTTGGGCTGTCAGTCGGTTGGCATCAGACGCGTTGATCAGCAGGTCGTATTTCTGCTTGCCATTTGCCTGACGGATCATCGCCATGCGCTCGGAGCGGCTGAGTGCGTTGTATTCCTGAACCGAGATCTTCCGGCCCTGGCGCAGCAGGGTGAGGTGACCAACATGGCGTTCGTTCGGTAAGTTTATCTGAGTCATGGTTGCTCCTTGCGGGACGGAATCCCGTTTTGTCCTTCTTTAAGCAAAAAGGACGCTACTCTAAAGCAGGTGCGTACTTTTTTCAATAGATTGATACTTGATTGCGTCGCATTTTCAAGCTTTTACTTCTCTTAAATTGTGAATATTGTTAGGCTGTCGCTCTAAAGTCATGCGGAGGGGATGAAGGTTTGCGCTTGAGTTTCAGAAATCTGTCGATCAGAAAAAAACTGACAGCCCTGATGATGATCGTCAGTGTCTTTATCCTGCTGCTGGTCAGCGGTTTTTATCTGCTTGAAGAGTATCATTCCTCGCGCGCTTTTCTCGAGCGGGAAATGAACGCTTTGGGGACCGCCATTGGTAAAAGCTGCAAAGCTCCGCTGATGCAGCGCGATATATCCACCACAGAACAGATTCTTTCATCTCTTGACGCCCAGGCCAACGTACGGGCGGCGTACCTTTTCGATGAAGTTGGCGACCCTGTCGCTGAATATATCGAAGCTGGCAATAACAGCTTCGTGCTAAAAACTATCCCCCTCGATTTTGTCGATCCGAACGATCGATTCTGGCTGCATATGTCTGAGCCCAGGATGACGATGGGTTGGCAGCATTACAGCCTTTTTGTTCCTATTCAGCATGATGACCGCCAGGTCGGCAGTCTCTACCTTTTAAGCGATCTGCAGGACCTTTATGATCGCTTTCGCAATGTTGTTTTTATCGTTCTATCAATGTCCGGATTGTTGATGTTCCTTTCCTGGTGGTTGGCGGGGCGTCTTCAGCGGCCAGTTTCTGTACCACTACTCAATCTGGTTGAAACAATGGAAACAATTTCGCACGAGAATGATTACAGTCTTCGTGCGCAAAAGCAGGGACAGGATGAAATCGGCCTGCTTGTGGACGGTTTCAACCAGATGCTTGAACAGATTGAACAGAACAGGCAGGAACTTGTCGAGCATAAGGAGTCTCTGGAGATCACAGTCGAAAAACGCACCGAGGAATTACGGCAAATGGTAGCGGTGCTGGAGATTGCCAAACAGCAGGCAGAAGCGGCAAGCGAAGCAAAATCCCAGTTTCTGGCCAACATCACTCACGAACTGCGTACTCCGTTGATCGGTGTTCTGGGGATGAATGAGCTGATGTTCCGTACCAGCATGAATGAGCAACAGCAGATGCTGGCGACAACAGTACAGAATTCCGGCGAAAACCTGTTGACGCTGATTAATAACGTTCTCGATTTCTCCAAGATCGAAGCGGGGAAAATGCAGCTGGAAGAGCAGGAGTTTTATCTCTATAAAACTGTTGATGATGTTCTGAATCTGCTTTCCGGCCCAGCTGAAGATAAAGGGTTGTCTCTGTACAGTGACATTCCGCTGGCGGCGACCTGCCGCGTGCTGGGGGATGAGGTGCGGTTACGCCAGATTGTGATGAACCTGGTAGGAAACGCAATAAAATTTACCGAAAAAGGATCGGTGTCTTTAAGGCTTGGTTGTGACTTCCCGGATGCGGGGACAGTTGCTTTTACACTGGAGGTTGTCGATACCGGCATTGGCATGGATGAAGGAGCGTTGAAACAGGTTTTTTCAGCGTTCCAGCAGGCAGATGCATCCCATACACGAAAGTATGGTGGCACCGGTCTCGGTTTGGCAATTGTTCAGCAACTCGTCGCTCTGCTGGATGGCGATCTGAGTGTTGATAGCCGGGTCGGCGAGGGTAGTTGCTTCAAAATATCGTTTTCTCTTCCTTTGGTCGAGGAGGCAGATCTGCAATTGCCAGAAAGCTTGCAAAATCAAAAAGTACTGCTTTGCAGTGACGATGAGACCTGTCGGCAGGTGTTGGCAAACAGGCTCACAGCGTTGTCACTGGACGTGTTTGTTGCCCAGACAGCAGCAGATGGCTGGTATCAATTGAATGCTGCTGAGCGTCAGCAGCAGCCTTTTGCTTTGGCTTTTCTGGCCGTCGATTGTTGCTTGCCAGAAGGGTTGGAGCTCTACAAGGCCCTTCGTGATCATTCTGCCAATGCGTCGTTGCGTCGGATTCTATTACTGTCTCGACATCAGGTTGTCGAGCAGCAAGGGAACGAGCAGAAACTTTATATGCCGGTGGGGTGGGATGCTCTACATGAAAGCCTTTGTCGCAGCTGGAACCAGCTCCACTTGGTTGAATCGTCACAGGACGTCGTTAATGATTCTGTTACTGAAAAAAATGATCGAGACCGACCGAAGATACTGCTTGCAGGCGGCAATGTCGCAAGCCGTGAGCTGATCAAAGTCGGTTTGCGGTCGTTACAGGTTGATTTTGATACGGCATCTGGTGCAGCGCAACTGCGAGAGAAACTCACCGGTGGTGAATATGTGGTGGTTTTGCTCGACAGTCAAAGTTTTACTGCAGGAGAAATAGTCGACATCGTTGATGAAAAGATCACATCTCCTTTGCTGTTTTTACTGGATGACCGGGTAGTTATCACGCAACTGGAAAAAAAGGGTGCAGCGGTTCTGGAAAAACCGGTCAAGCAGGATCACCTTTTAAAGACAGTGGAAGGGATTGTCCGTGGCAGTTCGGCCGCGTTGGGGGCAGAGGGGGCGGTACATGAGTAAGATTGTTCCTTTTGTTCTCGTTATTTTGATTGTTGTTTACCTGTCTTTGTGTGGATTTAGTGCTGTTGATCTTTCTGCTTACGGTCTTGCCGGGCAGGAGCTTACCATCCGATCGGTGACGCCGGTGGCAACTAATGCCGACGGGAGCCTTGTGCTCGATGTCGAGGGGGGCGGCTTTACCGATGATGTCCGCGTTTTTTCTCACTTTGATGTAAATAACCGCGCCGCTATCGTAGGCTCATTTCCGATTGACGGCATGGTCTTCGACATGGAGAAAACGGGCGATATTCTCTTTGTAGCCAGCCTGGTTGACGGTTTACGCGCGTTCGATGTGAGTGACCCGCTTAAGCCGGTTATGCTGCCGAACAAATACAGCTCGAATACTATTTATCTGGACATTGAACGACGTGGGCAAGAGTTCTTCTTCAGTTGCGGTGGTCAAGGCGTGCGGACAGCGAAGCTTAGCAACAGGGGGAGTTTGAAAGACTGGAAAACATTGCCCTCTTTTTCGACAGCAGTCGATACTGCGGTGGTCGGAAGTAAATTGTACGTTGCCGCCAGTAAGGCAGGGATGCTGGTTTATGATCTGGATCAACTGGAGAACTACCAACCGCTTGCTAGATACGAGGCTGAACAATCTTTGCGACAGGTAGAGGTTTATGAGCGCTATCTTTACGCTGTTTACGGTCGGGACGGAGTCTGGGTGTACCGATTGGATGAGCAGGGATTGCCAGTAAAAATCGCCACGCTCCCTGCTAAAAGATATGTCCGTTCAATAACTATCGTTGAAGACAAACTTTATCTGCTTGAAAATAACCGCCTGGCCAAGTTTGACCTGAAACGACCGGAAGAACCTGCCCTTATTGCTGAGCAGAACCATTTCAGTGCGCCGCAAAGGCTTTACAGCTTTGGCGGGCGGGTTTACGTCGCTGACAACCACAGTGGACTCGGTATTGTTAACATGGTTGATGGAAAGCTGGAAGAAACAGCTAGCTTTTTGAATCTCGGTGGGGATTCCCGAGCTGCAGTTATGGTTGATGGCTTGCTGTATGTTGGTGTCGCCAAAAAGGGGATCAACATTATTGATCCGCAAAAAATAAAGCCACGTCAGGTTGTGAAAACTCTTGAAAGTACGGGTTTGGTCAGGGATTTCCGTTTGCTGGGCGGTTATGGCTTTATTGTCGATTCTGTCGATGGGGTCAGTTACCAGAGTCTTGATGGCCCCCCAAAGAGAATGCGGTTGCCTGAGAGTGAAGGTCATGTTTATAAGACCTCTTTTATAACTTCCTCGCAAAATCTGTTTTTTGTTTCTTCACACAATGCACCCTTTAAAGTTTTTGATGCCAGTGACGCAGCAACGCTTGAATTGATAGCCGAGTTTGAAGGACTGAGGGGCAATCCGGTCATTCAGGACGATTATTTGCTTCTAGCGACAGGAGCAACCGGGTTCGAACTTTGGGACATTTCTGATTATGCTTCACCGAAACGACTCGATAGCATCGATGATGTGCTGGCGACACAGATAGCTGTGAAGAATGATTTGCTCTTTGTTGCCGGGGAGAGAGAAGGTGTCGGGATTTATAGGATCCTTGAGGGGCGTTTGAAGTTTCTCAGCCAAGTACAGCTACCGTTCCCGCTCAGTCCGTTTTCCATCTCGTTGAAGTGCGTTGTCCGTGGCAATACTCTTTTTGTTGCCAATGGAGATGCCGGGTTGATGATTGTCGATGTGAAGAACCCACAGAAGCCAAAAGTTCTGAATTCGCTACGTTTGCCGGGGCAGGCGAGTGACCTGATGGTTGAAGGTGACAGGGTTTATCTGCTCAGCCGCTATTATGGTTTACATACCATTGATATCAGTAATCTACGCAATCCCCGGCTACTCGATTCTCTGCACCTGTCAGATGTCTGGCGTGGGATGCAGCGCTGGGAAGACCTGTTCTACCTGGGGAATCGTTTTATGGGAGTGACCGCAATTCCATTTCCGGAAGAGATAAAAAGCGTCCACCGAGTTTCCTCGAAAAAACTGCGGATAACCGTTCCGAAACCGAAATATCCGGGACGATATAGCCTGCAGATCGGTAATACCAAGGGAACGGTGGATGTTGAGGGTGTTGTGAGTTTCCCGTGAGTTAGAACTTGTAAGTGAGGCCGGCCCAGAATTGGCGACCGATCTCGTAATTATCAATACCTGCTCCATATTTTGATTTTTTGTTAAAGACATTGTAGATGTCGAGACTTAAAATCGCTTGTTGCTTAGATGACGTAGGAACAGCCCAACTGAACTTCCAGTCAAAAGTCAAAGCACGCTTTTGTTGTGCGCGCTTGTAAACCCGAACCATTTGTGTCGGATCTATGCTGCTTGGCAGGCTGTATCCTTGGTATTCTCTCCAAGTGTAAGGCCCCCGGTATTTTGAGATATTGGTAAAAGTGATGCCGTGAGGGAGCTTCCCAGAATAAATTAGGTTTGCAACAAAAGGGCGGTTGTAGTCAGCTCGAATGAACTCATCTATACCGATTTCTTTTCCTTCGTACCAGATTGTGTCTGTAAGGTCATCGTCATTCAGGGTGGACTCATAATCAGTATGGTTACTTCTAGTCTCTTGCCATGTGCAATTAAGTTCTAAGGAATGATTTCTCCAATAGCGATGCCAACTTACCTGCCAATTTTCATGCTCAGATGTTCCATTGTTATTCAGGGTATATGTCTTAAGGTCAGAATCTTTTGATCGTGTAATCTCATCCTTGTTTTTCTTTTCTATGTATTGAACCTTTAGCTCCCCACCGAAAATCTTCTGGATTATGCCAATGCTGGTTTCATCGCTATAAGGAGTTTTAAGGTCACTTGACTGTCTTGTGTAGTTATCGGTTCCGACCCAAGGATCGTTTTGAGACGATCGTTTTTCTACTTCGTAATAAAGACTTGTGTAAAGTTCATAAGTGTGTGGTGTGCCACTGTAATAGCGATTTTTACCAACGTAAATGGTAGTTTTGTGGTTGCCGAAAACATCCAATGCGGCAGAAAATCTTGGTGCTAAATTGCCTTTTTTAGCAATACTATCGTAAGACATTCGTAAACCCGGGAAAATTTCTAATCTTTTCCAGGCGATTGCATCTTGAATATATGTAGCGAAATTGAATAAGTGTGAACTGCTTTCCCCTTTAAAATATTTTGTCCTGTACTTCAAGTATTGTTCATTTTCAATGCAGGCATTATCATCAGGTTGACATGTGATTGGAGCAACAACATCAACAAAATAATAATAATAGGTTTCAGGTCGGTTGTAATATCTGTCGGAGTAAGAAATCTCTGTGCCCAGTTTTATTTTGTGGTCTGTTTGCTTAAATTTTAGATTTTTAAATTCAAAGTCAGCGTTAGCGTTTATTTCGTCAAACCCAGTTTTTAGTGGGCCGAGACTTCCTTCAAACCCAGATTCCCAATCTATGGAAGTCGTAGAGGTGTCCCAAAAGAAACGATCGCTTCCTCCTTTTCGTTCGCTTTTTTGTCCGTTGTAGCCTATTGCAAACGTCAGTAATCCTGAATCCATATAATTTTCACTATTTATTACGAATGAATAGCTGTCTCTGTTGAGAGTGTAATCTCCATTTTTGAAATTATTTAGAAAGTATTTGCCTTCTACGGGGGAATAAAGGGCTGTTGCTGAAATTCTATTTGTCAATGAAAAATCATGGCCGAGTTTAAAGAAGAAACTTTCATGTTTTCGTGTTTGCGTTTCTGTTTGACCAAGTTGGCGCAGAGGGATAAATGACTTTTTTTGCTGGTATGCAGTAATAAAGGAGGTATCCGGACCTACCGGTGTGTTGATGATTAGTCCACCATCATGCTTCGTGAATTTAGGCTGATAATCATTGTCTTCAGAGTGGTAGAAATCCTCTTTGTCTTCATCGGAAATATGGAATTCAGTCCATGAGCTTCGTGTTGTGCGATAGTTTACGGAACCCCAAAAATCTGATGACGGGTTTATTGTTTTTACATCAACTTGTCCACCAATGAATCCGCCAAATTCTGCGGGGATATTGCTATTGTAGACTTTAATTTCTTCGATTAGTTCTTTTGATAAAAAATGTATCTGAGGATGAGCCGGTAGCTTGTTGGAATCAACATAATCACCATTTCCTGGGTCTACTGGGTTGTTATTGCTGAGACCGTCTATGGTGTAGTTGTTTTCGTAAAAGCGACTCCCTGAAATAGATACTCCTGGAGGCTCAACTTCACCGCCGGTAAAAGAATTTAGATAATCTTCTCCATACTGAATTCCCGGAGCAATGCCGATAATTTCATTGACACTTCCGTTTCGAGATGGAAGGTTTTCTATCATCTCTTTGTCGATGATTACTGTACCCGTTGTCGGGGCAATCCTCTCGGCTGAAACCTCCAAGGTTGGCAATTTTACAGTTGCCAGTTCATCGGCACAAATTGCTTGTTGGGCAAAAGAAAAAAAACAAACAAATGAAAAAAAAGCTATGGCATAGCCTTTATTTAAAAATGTCATGAACTATCCTGATGCGATAGAATGTTGATGGCAATTTCTGATATTTCGCGGTAACTTATCAGCGATTAGGGTAAAAGTACAAGTGAGTAACTACTTATCTGAAGTTTTCCTCTGGTGATATTGTTTTGTACTATTCGATCCGTTTTCTAGCTTTCATTCTACTGTCGCTCTCTATCCATTTATTATTACTTCAGTTTGATGTTTTACAGCCTGGCTCAAAACTTGTTTCAGGTTTGTCTGAAGGGGTGAGTTTACTGGAGCGGTCGAACGTCAGTTTTCGCCAGATTGAAAAGGCACCGGATAAGTCCCCAAAAAAAAGCCATTTGGAGCAGAGAGAAGCAACGCTGTTGGATGAGGAAAACGCAAAACAGCTTCAACCGAAAGAGAAGCCAATAGCAGCCCCCGATTTAGAAGCTTCGGAGAGTGTGACCAAAGAGTCAGTAACGGAAAGCATTTCCCAGTCTTTATTGTTGTCCAGTGATGAGTTTTTGGATTCTGTCGAATTAGAACCTTTGGACTCGGTAGTAGGAGCTGCTAGTATTTCAGTAAGTAGTAGTTCCAAGGTCGTAGATGAATATATAAATCAAGAGAGTGTTTCGTCGAAAACTGACGTGCTTACTGGCAGCGAACAATTCGTTGGATACGCCGGAGAGTTGGAAGAAATTCCCGTTTTTGAGCCTGGAACAAAGAGCACCGGAGATGGTGGACATCAACAAATAGTAGAGCCTTTGTTTTTGCAGGCTTTGCCACGGTACGATATAAATCCTCCTCCGATTTACCCAGATATTGCCCGTCGTCGTGGCCAGCAGGGCAGGGTTGAGCTTAAAGTTCTGGTTGAAAAAGATGGCAGCGTCGGTAAGCTCAAAGTCGAAACTTCTTCCGGCTACAAAGCTCTCGATCGGGCGGCTCTCAGGGCCGTTAGGTTCTGGACGTTCAAGCCTGCTTTGGATTATGGCTTGCCGATCGAAAGCTGGGTCATTGTTCCTGTCGATTTTGTCCTTGATTGATGACTGAATCCCGCCTTATCTATTTCCATTGTGAAACTTAAGAGAAAATTCATTTTTCTAAATTAAAAACTATGAATTTTTAATCTGCGATGGTAAACTTCTACCGTTTTACGCATTTTGATTGTTAACAGCTGACGATTTGCTGGGAGATTATTTACATGGCTACAGATGGCATCAAGGTTCTTCTGGTTGATGATTCGCCGACAGTTCGTCGTTTGGGGGAGCTGATCCTTTCGCAACACGGTTACAGCGTCTATACCGCCGAGGACGGTGAACGAGGCCTGGAAATGGTCGAGAAAGTTCGCCCGTCGGTTATTCTGGTCGACTTCATTATGCCGAACATGAACGGCCACACCTTCTGCCGTAAGGTCCGTCAGGATGAAAAAATGAAGGATGTGCCGTTGATCCTTATTTCATCCAAAGGCGAGTCGGTCGGCGAGACCTTCGAAAAAGAGTTTGGTGTTCTTTACTATTTTTCAAAACCGTTCGAGCCGGACGACCTGATCAACAAGCTGGAAGAGGTCCTCAAGGATGTTGTCATCGAGGAGCCGGAAGCGCCTGCTGCCGCCACAGAAGGAGCTGCTGGTATGGCGTCCATTGCATCTATGCATGAGATGTTCGACAAGTTGCTGCGCCAGTACTTTCAGAAAGACTTTCCGCTGCTGATGCGCAATGTCATGACCGACATGCTGACTGAGGCGGGAGTGCTGAAAAAGGGTGGTGTGGTTTTTTCCGGTGACTTGACGGAAGTTCCCCTGCCGGATGTTATCAACTTTGTCTACAATTCTCGTCTGTCTGGCCGTCTGACGATATTTTCCGCAGATATTTTCGGCGAAGTTTTCCTTGAAGAAGGGATGTTCGTTTTTGCCTCCTGTAGCAAAAAAGGTGCTAAGCAGCCGTTTTTGACTGATATCATGCGGAAGCAGAAATTGCTCGATGCCGACGATGAAACCATCCAGCAGGTCGTTACCGAGGCACGTGATCGAGGCATACCGATTGGCCGGATGCTGGTCGAAAAAGAGTTGGTTAACGAAGAGCAGTTGATGGAAGCGCTACGCCTGCATGCGCAGGATGCTTTCGGCAGCATTCTTGGCGCTAAAAGCGGGAATTTTTTCCTTGAGCGTGATGATCTGCCGACCAACCTTCGGGATATGAAGGTCCGCGTGCCGCTGATCAACGTGCTGATGGAAGGCTTAAGTCACTTAGATGAGCGTCAACTCGCTGCGACAGAATTTAAAGATGAAAGCATGGTTCTGGTGCGTCTCATCACCAACGAGGATGCTCTCGATACGGTTAATCTCAAATCCCGTGAGCTGGATATTTTCGCCATGATCGACGGCCGCAAACCGTTATCCGAGATTATCGCCGCCAGTCAGCTTGATCCGCTGGAAACCAAGCGAATCTGTTATGCCCTGCGTAAGGTCGGACTGTTGCGGGTAAAAGGCGCTTAAGGAGTAGCCGATGGATGACTTGCGGCAGAAGCTGTTTCCTATCTTCCTGGGCGAAGCCGAAAGAAACCTGAATGCCCTGCGCCAGTTTCTCAGTTATCAAGATCTCGCGCAGGCCAGCAGCGATGAACTAGAGGCCGCCTTTCGTGCAGCGCACACATTGAAAGGCACGGCGGACCTGGTTAAAGCGGAATCGATCTGCAAAATTTCCCGCCGCCTTGAGGCTATGCTGGAAAGGCATTTTGAAGCGCGGACGGTGCCGACCCCTGTTGAGCACGAAGCGTTGAAACTGGCGGTCGATTGGGTTTCTCCTCTGGTTGCTGCGCTACAAGGCGATCTGCAGGAGCCGACTTTGTTTGTCAAAGAGGCACTGCAGGCGCTCGATCTGGCCGAAGCCTTTCCTGGCCGTACACCTCTGGTCGAGTTGATCGACAGTCAAGAAGAACGGCGTGCTCCGATGCTGGATGATCCTTTTGCGGATGACCCCAGCTTGTTGTCCGAAGAAGGCTCCGCAGCTGTTTCCGATCCTTTCGCGGATGACCCTGCTTTCGGCATGGAGCTCGACCTGGTTAACGGAGTAGCAGACAAGCAGGCAGACAACGCTGATGATCCGTTTGCCGAAGATGATGATTTTTCCGTTGCTGAAAACGCAAATGTGGAAGCTCAAGAGCTCAAGGCTGAAACTGAGCAAAATGTAGAATCCGCTGAACCTCTCCCTTTCGATCCATTTGCCGAAGACACATTAGGGCTGGATGTAGAAGATGCTCTCCCCGTTGTCCGCGAATCGGAGGAGCCGGTTTCGGAAGAGCCCGACGAAGAACCTTTGGCTGCCGATGAAGTTCCGGTTGATGAGTCTGTAGAGGGTCAGGCTGTTGCGATGGAGGATCCTTTCGCCGAAGATGATTTTGATCTCGGTGTCGACACTGCCTCTTTAGCATCTGAACCGGACAATGGGCCCGTTGCAGATCCGTTCGCTGAAGATGATGATTTCAGTGAATCGGTTGAGGATGCTGCTGAAACAGAAGAAGCAGAGGAAACAGCTGATCCTTTTTCTGCATCGCCTGAACAAGTCGCTGAACGCGCCGAGAAGATCGCCGAGTCCCTGCTGTTACCGGATCAGGAATCTGCCCCGCGTAAAGAGTACGTCTGCTGCGTCTTCAAAATAGGTGAGCGTGATTATCATTTGCCGATCAAGCAGATGAAAGAAATCACCGATCTGCCTCAGGTTCTGCCGTTGCCGTTGGCTCCGCCGATGGTCAGTGGTTTGATCAACCTGCGTGGCGAGGTCCTGCCGGTGATCAACCTGGCGATTTTGAACAACCATCAGCAGGCGGAAGTGCGTGTACAGCGTCGTCTGGTGGTTGCCGAGTATCTGGGAGAATCACTATCTTTCCTTGCAGACGGGGTTCCATATCTCGCTGAGGAATTCAACGGAGAGAAGATCGATATGGCAGACTTTCTTTCCCTCTATAAAGTGAGAGGGGTTGAATAATGAGCATTATTGATAGCGTCTTCGGATTCTTTGTTGAAGAGGCGGATGAGCATCTCGGGGTTCTCGAAAACGGTCTGTTGCAACTGGAAAAAGATCCTTCGCTTTCCGCGGAGCTGATTGAGCCACTGTTCCGTTCGGCCCACACGTTAAAAGGGTCGGCGAACCTGATGAATGTCACCGATGTCGGCTCCGTTGCCCACCGACTGGAAGACCTGCTGGAAGGTATCCGAGATGGTGAGCAGGCCCTGACCATCGGCCGCGTCAATGCCATGCTGTTTGCCCTCGACCAGATGCGCGAAATGATTCACATCCGCAAGGCGGGTGAAGACCCTGCGGATGAGCTGGTCACGGAAGCATTGTCGCGAATTGCATTGGCCGAGAGCGAGGCTGCTGCTTCTTCTGCTTCGGATGAAACAGAGGATGAGACCAGTGAGACGCTCGCAGAGTCAGAAGAGCTGGTTGAAACTGCCGAGCCTGATGCTCTGACCGACACCGAGCAGAAAGAGGCTGAGGTTGACGAGGAAGACGAGGCGAATACTTACGTAGGTTCAGAACGTCGTAAGCCGACTCGCCGAATGGACGAAAGTGGAGTTGTCCGTGTCGGCCTTGACCGTATCGAGTCGTTGATGGGGTTGGTCGGTGAGTTTACCGTAACCAAGAACCACTTGCTTGATCGTCTCCCAGTGCTGGAGCGGATGAAGGGGGAGGTCGAGTTTGCCGGTCAGCGTTTGCTGAAAGAGGTCACCGGTTTCGCCGAGCGCTACGACTACACCATGCCGGCGCAAAATGCCGTTGCTGGTGGGGATGACGCCTTCGACGAACTGGAGTTCGACCGTTATGACGAGCTGAACCTTTTCTCGCGCAAGCTGCGAGAGATTACAGAAGACATTGAAGAAGCGATGAAGGAAATGTCCGGCTTCTTCAACCTGTTCTCGCAGGATGTTTTCTCGCTCGATCGTATGACCGACGATATGAAAGAGCAGATTTCGGCCGCGCGGACGGTCCAAGCCGGCCAGCTCTTCCAACGTTTCAACCGCTCAATCCGCGACCTTGCCCAGGAAGCGGGCAAAGCTGTTGAGCTTTGTATTTCCGGTGGCGAAACGGCGATCGACCGGGTTGTTTATGATGGTCTGTTCGATCCGCTGTTGCACATTGTCCGCAACTCTTTTGCTCATGGTATCGAGTCAGAGGAAGAACGGCGGGCAGCAGGCAAGCCGGAGAAAGCAACTATCTGGTTGAAAGCCGAACGTCGCGGTAACACTGTTGAGGTTGTTATCGAAGATGATGGCCGCGGTATCGACCTTGAGCGGGTCCGTGCCCGCGGGATCGAGAAGGGGTTCATCGTAGAAGGAGACGATGTCTCCGAGCAGGACCTGATTCAGCTGATTTTCCGCCCAGGCTTCAGTACGAACGTTGAGACTGACAGTGTGTCCGGTCGTGGCGTCGGCATGAACGTTGTCATGGACCGCCTTTCCAGCCTGAACGGCACAATTGATGTCTGGACGAAAAAGGGTGAAGGCACCCGTTTCCGTCTTCGTCTGCCGTTGTCACTGGTTATCGTCAACGTTATTCAGTTCAGCTGTTGCGAGCAGCGTTTCGTTATTCCATCTGCACTGGTTGATGAAATTGTCGATCTGGAATATGAAGCCCGTGCAGAATCGGGCAAATATACAAATATTAAGCAGGTCGACATGGCGAAGCTGTTGAAATTGCCAGCCGATGACAGCAAACCGGGTTACGGCATTGTGACCCAGTCGGAAGGTACGCCGATCATGTTGCTGGTTGATGTCGTTATCGGCCAGGAAGATACCGTTATCAAGCCTTTCGGTTCATTCCTTGACGAGCTGCCGTACTTCTCCGGTTCCAGTCTCTCCGGTGACGGGACCATGCGACTTGTGGTCAATCCGGCGCGGATGAAGCATCAGCGGATCGAGGTGGCGGAAGTTTCAGTTGAACCAGTTGCCGCTGCCCCATCGACTCCACATGTACTGGTCGTTGACGATTCGCTGAGTGTCCGCAAGTTTGCCAGTTTGATGTTGAAAGCGAACGGTTTTTCTGTGATCACTGCTGTCAATGGTCAGGACGCGCTGGAGAAATTGGACGAGGGCGAGAATGTCTTCTCTATAATCACCGACCTTGAGATGCCAATCATGCATGGTTACGAGTTGCTGCGCGAACTGCAGAACCGTGGCATCGATATCCCGGTTGCTGTCCTGACATCCCGAGCTGGTGAGCAGCATCGCCAGGAAGCTCTTTCGCTTGGGGCATCTGACTATCTGGTCAAGCCGTTTGATGAAGAGGGGCTGATCGGAGTCGTGACACGCCATCAGGAAAAAGTCGGAGTGTAAACTCGGGCTCCGGAGAGTTAGGCTCTCCTCTGAAAATCAATACAAACGAAAAGAGGCGAACCAAAAACGGTTCGCCTCTTTTCGTTTCACTATGACTGCTGGAATCAGGCAGGCACCTCCGGGGAAATGCTTTCTTCCTCTTCTTCCGGATCGGCAAAGATCTGATCCATGACATCTGCCGGTATTTCTTTTTCCTGTGGCTCTGCAACGGTTTCGATCTCAGCCACTGCGTCGTAAGCCATTTCTTCTTCATCAGCGGAAAGACGGAACTGGCCAAGCGACTGCAGCAGGGACTCGGACACACCGTTGAGACCTTCTGAGATCTGCGAGGAGGTGGTGATCATCGCCGAAGTGCTGGCGGTAATTTCCGACATCTTGTGGATAGTGGCAACCATGTCGTCGGAAATTCGCTGCTGCTCCTGCGACAGGTTGGTGATCTCGGTAACGACCTGCTTCGATTCGGTGGTCGCCTGGTTGATAGCCGCCAGAGCTTCACCGGTGTCTTGGGCAATCTTGGTTTGCTCCTCAACAGTCGTGGTCTCTTCTTCCAGTGCCAGGGTGACTTCGTTTGCCTCAGACTGGATTGCTTTGATGATGCCGCCGATCTGGCGGGTTGCTTCCGAGGCCTCGTCTGCAAGGCGCTTAATCTCATCTGAAATAACCAGGAAGCCGCGACCCTGCTCACCCGCACGTGATGCCTCGATCGAGGCGTTCATCGCCAGGATGGTGGTTCGGGTTGCAACGTCGGAGATAAGCTGGGAGATGGTGCCGATTTCCAGCAGGCGTTCCGAGAGCGACTTCATCTTCTTGTTGATGACCTGCACCGTCACCCGGATCAGCTGCATACCTTCGATATTTCTGTTAACCCGCTCGTTACCAAGGTTGGTTGCTTCTTCCACGCTCGTCGCGGCTTGCTGGGCGAGGGAGGTTTTTTGCGCGATTTGTTTGGCCGAACCAGCTGTTTCTTCTGCTGCGTCGATTGCGCTGGAAACGTGCTGCAACTGGTTGTCAGCACCGTCCTTCATGTTTTGGAAAATCTCAAGCAGGTGCCGCGATTCTTCACCAACTTCTTCCGCGTTGATGGTGGTGTCGGTCAGCAGGGCAGCGAGACTTTCAATCATCAGGTTGTAGGAGTCTGCGATGGTGCCGAAGGCATCCTCAGTAACCGGTGCGCGCAGGGTCAGATCACCTTCCGACGCTTCGGAAACAACCTCGAGGAAGTTAATGACGTTCTCTTCCGATGCCTGCCGCTCTTCGTCCGAACGGACAAAAGATTTGACGCTGTCGAGTGACTGGTTGAATGTTTTGGCGATTTCCGCAAATTCATCCTTTGAGGTGACCGGGATTTCTTTTAGGTTGCCTTGCTTAATATTTTCCAGTCCGCCCATAAGGATATTGAGTTGTGAACTGATACGACGGGAGACGAATATTCCGGCAATGACAGCCAGGACAAGAATGCCGACAGCGACACCGATTAAAATGTTCTGGATATTTTTTTCGAACGCTGCGGATGCTTCCTGTTGGGCGTCTAAGGCCTGGTTGATGTGTCTACGCATTTCCGCGACACTGCTGGTGAGTTCGTTGAGGCCTTTTTGATAAACTGCGTACTGGGCGTCAACCTGCAGGGCTGATTTGCCATCCAATAACTCTTTTGATAGCCCGCGCAGTCCATTCATCATGCCGTTAAAGGAGAGGCGGATGTTGTTGCTTAGTTGGTTGCGCTTTTCCATTGTAGAAAACTGGTTGGAGCCGCCTGCAGAAAAATCTTTCAGCAGACCACCAATATTATTGTAGGTCGCCAGCATCTGCTGGTGATAGCTGATCTGCTTTTCTTTATACTCTTTTTTCTTACCGAGGCTGGAATAGAAGAGGAACTCTTTTTCAAACAGGCGTGCCTTGGCAATAAGAGAATCGATGGAGTATGTTGTCTCGAGAGCCGGAACCAGTTGCGGTTTATGCTCGTCCATTTTCATATTGAGCAGGTAAAACGTTGCTGCGCCGACACTGAGTGCAACTAAAATCAGAAGCAGCACCATTGCCAACAGCTTGGTTCTGATTTTCAGTCCTTGGGTTTTGATTGCCATAGAGTTCTCCCACGGGGTTTGCTGATTGATAAGATTTTTCCAATAATAGTAGTCTGTCATGAAAATTTCAACATTTATTAATGCTTTTAATGTTTATTTCTTAAAAATATGGTTCAGGCGAAAGTGAGAACTGTAAATGTCCTCTCAGGAACTGGTAGATTTGGTAAATGATGATGATCAGATCGTTGGCCGTGCGATACGTTCAGACTGCCATGGCAACCCGGATCTGATCCATCGGTCGGTTCATGTGCTGCTATTCAACAGTAAGCTTCAGCTGCTTCTGCAGAAACGTTCGGCCAGTAAAGATATTCAACCTGGCAAATGGGATAGCAGTGTTGGAGGGCATCTCGAGCTGGGTGAAGATTACTTAACGGCAGCCAAGCGGGAAATGCATGAGGAGCTTGGAGTTACCGGTATTGCCTTGACTGGCCTTTATGCATCGAAAATTCGAAATGAAATAGAATCTGAAAATATTTATACATACCTGGCGATATACGATGGTGAAATAGAGTTTGCAGTAGACGAGATTGATGAGGTGCGTTTCTGGTGTGCCGATGAGATTGAACTGGCGCTTGGACATGGCTGCTTTACACCTAACTTTGAAGAAGAGTGGCAAATGTTCAGCGACTGGTCACGCAAGTACCAGGCTGATTCTGGAGAAAGAGCGCTTTGTGCAGGCGACAGCTTCCCAGATTTGTTTCGCTCTCTGCGGGGGACAGATGAGGCTTAAAACAGAGGGTATCCGCACATGAGATTCAACCTGACTTTTTGTTTGCAAAACTTTCCCCGGCATGCTAGAAACGCAGCCTGTCATCGGCGGTCAGCGCCAAAAGGCGCGGCTCTGACGGCGTTTGCGCGCCAGTAGCTCAGCTGGATAGAGCAACGGCCTTCTAAGCCGTGGGTCGGGGGTTCGAGTCCTCCCTGGCGTGCCATTTTTTGGATTGACAAGAAAAAGTCGTTTCCGTAATATGTCCGAGCTTTTCATGGTGGGTGTAGCTCAGTTGGTAGAGCACCAGGTTGTGGCCCTGGTTGTCGAGGGTTCAATCCCCTTCACTCACCCCATTTAACGTCATTGCTCACCTTCCGCACTCAGTGAGCCCGTCAGCTTGATCGGGTGGGTATGGAAGGTGAGCATTGTTAATTTAAGCACAAAAATGCGAGTGTGGCGGAATTGGTAGACGCGCTGGATTTAGGATCCAGTGTCTTATGGCGTGGGAGTTCGAGTCTCCCCACTCGCACCATATATAAGTAATGGTCAGTAGATATTTGCCATTTGAATATATGTTCTGATTGCCCGTCGGGCAAAAAAATCCAATTTGGGAAGGAAAGAATTATGAGTGTCACTGTTGAACAGGTGAGTAGCATCAAAAAGAAGCTGGTCATCGAAGTTGCTGCTGATGTCGTCGCTGCAGAGTTGGAAAATGGTTTTAAGAAAGCTGCAAAAAACGCCAACATCAAAGGTTTTCGTAAAGGCAAGGTGCCTCGTGCTATGCTGGAGCAGCACTACGGCGACCGCGTAAAGTATGAGGCCATCAACTCCCTGATCAATAACACCCTCTATAAGTCAATGGTCGATAACAAGGTTGAGGCGGTTTCTCAGCCAGAAATTACTGAGACCGGCGAGATCGAAAAAGATCAGTCTTTTACCTATTCGGCCGAAGTTGAGGTCCGCCCCGAAATTCAAGCCAAGGACTACACCGGTCTGGAGCTGGAGAAAGAGATCCTGAATTTTGATGACGCTGTTGTTGATCAACAGATAGAGCAAATGGCTTCTTCTAAGGTGCAGTTGGCTGTGACCAAGCGCAAGAAGGCGCGTGAAGGTGATACCGTTATCATCGATTTCGAAGGGTTTATCGACGATACCCCGTTCGAAAATGGCGCTGCCAAGGACTACCAGCTTGAGCTCGGTTCGAACAGCTTCATTCCCGGTTTTGAAGACCAGGTTGTCGGTATGAAGCGGGAAGAAGAAAAAGAAATAAATGTCAATTTCCCGGAAAGCTATGGCGCTAAAGAACTGGCCGGCAAACCTGCCATGTTTAAAGTTCTGGTCAAGGAGATCAAGGAGAAGGTTGAGCCTAAGATCAACGATGATCTTGCGAAAGAGTTTGGTTCTGAGAACCTGGCCGAGTTGAAAGAAACTGTCCGCGACAACGCCATGAAGCAGGAAGAAGGACGCATCAAGGCTCAACTGCAGGAAAACCTGATGAACGCGCTGGTTGAGAAGAATGAGTTCGAAATCCCAGAAGGCATGGTGAAGAATCAGTTGATGCATTTGAAAGATAGCTTCTCGCAGCGTCTTAAAGCACAGGGCATGAGCCTGGAAATGCTCGGCATGAATGACGAGAGCTTCGCGACGACTTACCGTGAGATGGCAGTTCAGCAGGTCAAGGGCGAGTTGATTCTTGATTCGATTGCAGAACAGGAAAAGATCGAATTGGAAGAGAGCGCGGTTGAGGAAAAGATGCAGGCGTTCGCTGACGAAAGCAACGCACCGCTGGAAGAAGTGAAGAAATACTTCGAAAATGCATCTGCGTTGGCAGGCCTCAAAGGTCAGATGTTGAATGAAAAAGTTATCGAGTTCCTGCTTGAGTCGGCAACCGTGACTGAGGTTGAGCCGAAACAACCGGAAGAAGAGCAGGAAGAAACCGTTGAGGAGGAATCCTGATTATGAGTTTGGTCCCGATGGTGGTAGAGGACTCCGGCCGTGGTGAACGCGCATATGATATTTATTCGCGTCTGCTGAAAGATCGGATTATTTTTCTCGGGGGCGCCATCGAAGATCATATGGCGAACCTGATCATTGCCCAACTTCTGTTCCTGGAGTCTGAAGATCCGGATCGCGACATTCATCTGTATATCAACTCTCCCGGCGGTGTCGTCACTGCCGGGATGGCGATTTACGATACCATGCAGTATCTGAAAGCGCCGGTGTCGACTATTTGTGTTGGTCAGGCCGCAAGCATGGGGGCCGTGTTGCTGGCCGCAGGTGAGGCCGGTAAGCGTTACGCGCTGCCCCATGCCCGCATCATGATCCATCAGCCTCTTGGTGGTTTTCAAGGACAGGCAACTGATATCAACATCCACGCCCAGGAAATCCTGCGCATGCGTGAGTCCTTGAACGGGCTTCTGGCAAAGCACTGTGGTCAGGATATTGAGAAAATTGCTGCCGACACGGAACGTGATTTTTTCATGGATAGCGAAAGCGCATGCAATTATGGTATTATCGACTCCATTGTTGACAGGAAAGAAGACTAACGGACAGTGTAGAGGAGTTAATACGTGAGCTCAAAAGATGAAAATGGGCACTTGACCTGTTCTTTCTGCGGAAAGTCGCAAGACGAAGTCAAAAAGCTGATTGCTGGCCCCACCGTTTATATCTGTGACGAATGTATCGAGCTGTGTAACGATATCATTGATGAAGAAGCTCGTCTGGACGATGCTTCGACCGATCAGGATCGTAAACTACCAAAGCCGGCAGAAATTCGCGATATTCTCGATGAGTATGTGGTTGGTCAGGACCGGGCAAAAAAGGTTCTCTCCGTTGCCGTCTACAACCACTACAAACGGGTTGAGTTTTCTGAAAAAAACGACGATATCGAAATCCAGAAAAGTAACATCCTGCTGCTCGGCCCGACCGGTAGCGGTAAAACCTTGCTGGCGCAGACATTGGCCAAGGTGCTGGATGTTCCATTCGCTATCGCTGATGCGACCAACCTGACTGAGGCCGGTTATGTTGGTGAGGATGTCGAGAACATCATCCTCAGCCTGCTCCAAGCTGCTGACTACGATCTGGAAAAAGCCCAGCGCGGTATCATCTATATCGATGAAGTTGATAAAATCGCCCGTAAGTCTGAGTCACCGTCGATTACCCGTGACGTATCGGGTGAGGGTGTTCAGCAGGCGCTGTTGAAGATTATCGAAGGGACGACCGCCAGTGTACCGCCGAAAGGTGGGCGCAAGCATCCGCAGCAGGAATTCCTCAAGGTCGATACCACCAATATCCTGTTTATCTGTGGCGGTGCGTTCTCCGGCTTGGAGAAGGTGATCAGCAAGCGTAGCGGGTCCAAGGTGATGGGCTTCGGCGCTGAGGTTCGATCGATCAAAGAAGAGAGCCTTGGTGATCTGCTGATTCAAGTGCAGCCGGGCGATTTGCTTAAATATGGACTGATCCCTGAGTTTGTTGGTCGTCTGCCGGTCGTCGCCACGCTGAGTGAGTTGGACGAAGAAGCCCTCATTCAGATTCTGCGCGAGCCGAAAAACGCCCTCATCAAGCAATACCAGCGGCTGTTCGAGATGGAACGTGTTAACCTGAAGTTCACCGATGGCGCTCTGGTTGCTATCGCCAAGGAAGCGCTTGAGCGCAAGACCGGCGCTCGTGGCCTGCGTTCGATCCTCGAAAACGCGATGCTTGATGTCATGTACGACATTCCGTCACAGGATCGGGTTAAGGAAGTCGTGCTCAACGAGGAAGTCATTACCAAGGGCAGTAAACCGATTATTCTTTACGATGTTGCTGAGAGCGCCTGAGTCTCAGCATAATTGATATATTTCACCAGTAAGGAGCGTGGAATCGTCGTTTGGCGCCGCGCTCCTTTTTCATTTCCGGGGTAAATCGATGTCACAGTTTGTCGATGAAAATATGCCGACCGGCCCTGTTATTCTGCCGGTTTTGCCGTTACGCGATATTGTTGTCTTTCCCTACATGGTCGCACCGCTGTTCGTCGGGCGACCGCAGTCGATCGGAGCACTCGAGAAAGCCACCGACAGCGATAAGTATATTTTTCTGGTCAGTCAAAAAGACCCGAAAGTTGATAATCCTGCAGAGAGTGATCTCTATTCGGTTGGAACCATCGGCAAAGTGACGCAACTGCTTAAACTGCCGGATGGAACTGTCAAGGTGCTGGTCGAAGGCTGCTGGCGCGCTGGTATCCTCGACTTCTATTCGACCGAAGAAATGCTCCAGGCTGAGGTGTCCCCGCAGGAAGAAGCTCTTGAAGAGACTGCGGAAGTCGCAGCGTTGATGCGTGCTATAAAGACGACGTTCGAGTCCTACGTCTCCTTGAGTAAAAAGCTTTCACCCGAAGTTAGCAATAGTGTCGCCGGTATTGATCAGGCCACTCGTCTGGCTGATACCGTTGTTGGCCATCTGCAAGTCCCGCTTGCTGACAAACAGGATATTCTTGAACTGCTCGATCCGATGCTGCGGCTGGAACAGATTCTTGCGCTGTTGGAACAGGAAATCGAAATCCTGCAGATCGAGGGGCGCATCCGCAGTCGCGTCAAAAGCCAGATGGAGCGCAGCCAGAAAGAATATTATCTGAACGAGCAGATGCGGGCTATCCAGAAGGAACTTGGCGAGAAAGACGAGTTCAAGCAGGAAATCCTGCATTTTGAAGAGCAGATTAAAAAGAAAAAAATGTCCAAGGAGGCAACGGACAAAGCTCGGGCAGAGTTGCGCAAGCTGAAGATGATGTCGCCGATGTCGGCAGAAGCCACGGTCGTTCGCAACTATATCGAGTGGCTACTTTCACTGCCGTGGAAAAAAGGCACCAAGGATTGCCACGACCTCGTCAAAGCTGAAGAGATTCTTGAAGCTGATCACTATGGCTTGGAAAAGGTCAAGGAGCGGGTGCTTGAATATTTGGCGGTGCAGGCGTTGGTCAAGCAGATCAAAGGCCCAATCCTCTGTCTGGTTGGCCCTCCGGGAGTCGGCAAAACCTCGCTCGGACAATCGATTGCCAAAGCGCTGAACCGTAAATTTATTCGAATGTCCCTTGGTGGTGTACGTGATGAGGCAGAGATTCGCGGCCATCGCCGAACATACATTGGTGCCATGCCTGGCAAGATCATTCAGGGGCTGAAAAAATCCGGGGTAAAAAATCCGGTCTTTATGCTCGATGAAATCGACAAGATGAGCACCGATTTTCGCGGCGATCCTTCTTCGGCTCTGCTGGAAGTTCTTGACCCGGAACAGAACAACAGCTTCGTCGATCATTTTCTCGATGTCGATTACGACCTGTCGCAGGTTCTGTTTGTCGCGACTGCCAACAACCTGCAGACGATTCCACGTCCACTGCATGATCGACTTGAGGTGATTCGGGTCGAAGGCTATTCAGAAGAAGAAAAGCTGCACATTGCACGTCGCTACCTGCTGAAAAAGCAGAGTACTGCCCACGGACTGGCAGAAGAACAGGCTAAATTTTCCGATCGTGCCCTGTACGAGATTATCCGGCGCTACACCCGTGAATCTGGTGTCCGCAGTCTCGATCGTAATATCGCGTCGGTTATGCGGAAACTTGCCAAGCGTGCGTTGCTCGAAGGAAAGGAAAAGAGTTTCTCGATTGGAGAAAGTCAAATCAAGAAATATCTTGGTGTTCCGCAGTACCAATATGGTGTCAGAGAAGAAGAAGATCAGGTCGGTATGGCGACAGGCCTGGCCTGGACGGAGACAGGTGGTGAACTGCTGGTCATAGAAGTTACTGTGCTTCCTGGTAATGGAAAACTGACCATTACGGGTAAGCTGGGTGAAGTGATGCAGGAATCTGCTCAGGCTGCGATGAGCTATGTCCGCTCCCGTTGGAAAGAACTTGATTTAAAGGAAGAGTTTTACTCTAAGCTCGATATTCATATTCACGTTCCGGAAGGGGCAGTCCCCAAAGATGGCCCATCCGCCGGCATTACGATGGCGACAGCACTGGCATCAGCATTGACCGGTCGCCCGGTGCGTAAAGACTTGGCAATGACTGGTGAAGTCACCCTGCGTGGCCGGGTTTTGATGATCGGTGGTCTGAAGGAAAAGCTGCTGGCTGCGCGTCGTGGTGGGATAAAGAAAATTTTAATTCCTGCTGACAATGAGAAATATCTGGTGGAGCTACCTGCGCAATTGACACGGTCTGTTGAAGTGGTAAAAGTCTCTCATATGGATCAGGTTTTGGCTGAAGCAATCACTGGAATGAAGGTCGAAAAATGAGAATTAATGAGCTTGCTGATTCGCCGGAAAATCGCATAAAACCTGCAAAAGCGGGGAAAAATAGCTTGACAGTTTTTTCGCAAACCTGATATATCATATCGAGTTTTCACGAGGTTAAAATTATTTCTAAAACTATTATACGGAGGTGTGCTGTGACAAAAGCTGATCTGGTCAATGCAATGGCAGAAAAAGCAGGCTTGAGCAAAACTGATGCTGAGGGCGCTCTGAAAGCTTTCACTGAAGCTGTAACTGATGCTCTGAAAGCTGGTGAGAAAGTCGCTCTGGTTGGATTCGGTACTTTCAGTGTTGGTCAGCGTGCTGCCCGCACCGGCCAGAACCCGCAAACTGGCGCCAAGATTGAGATTGCTGCCGCGAACGTTCCTAAGTTCAAGGCTGGCAAGGCTCTGAAGGACGCTGTCAACTAAACGGCAAACTTCATAAGAATAAAAAGAGGTAAGCACTTCCGGTGTTTACCTCTTTTTTGTTTAAAATGGAAAAATCAGCGGGATTGTAAAGCTGGCTGCAAACCATATAAGGATGTTCAATGGCGTCCCAACGCGCAGGTAGTCAGCAAAGACATAGCCGCCAGGGCCAATGACCAGCGCGTTCGACTGGTGACTGACAGGTGTCATGAAGCAGGTTGAAGCGGCCAGGGCAACAGTCATGAAAAAAGGTTGTGGGTTGACGCCGAAATGAAGAGACAGGTCAAAAGCGATTGGTGCCAGCAAAACAGCTGTGGCTGCATTGCTCATGATGCAGGTGAGCAGCATGGTGATCAGGAACAGGACGGCCAAGGTCAACCAGGGACCATAAGGGCCTGCCAGTGCTGTTAGCTGGTTGGCCAGATAGGCTGAAGCACCGCTGACCTCCATCGCCATGCCGAGAGGCAGGGTGCCGGCAATTAACATAATGACAGGCCAGTTGATACTTTCGTAGGCATCACTCAACTTGATACACCCGGTCAAAATCATTGCCGCTGCGCCCAGTGTTGCGGCGTGCATGATTGGCAGCAGGCCTGCCGTGACCGCGAGAATAACGGCAAGCATGATCAGTATAGCCAAGGGAGCTTTGCTTGGCAGGTATGGCTCAGGCTTAATGCCGCCGAGCAGTAGAAAATCATGTTTGTCCGCGAGATGAAGAATCTGGTTTTCTGGTCCTTCGATCAGAAGCATGTCTCCGAACTTCAAGATAACTTGATCCACATGCTTCACCACTGGTTCCCCTTTACGCCAGATTGCCAGTACGTTCAGGCCATGGTTGTCTTTGAAGTGGACCTCACGCAAGGTTTTTCCAACCAGTTCGTTGGTTGGGGTTAGCGCTACTTCTGCTACCCGAAGTTTCTCTTTTTCCTGTGCATCACTGATTTGTGCTCCGCCGGGAACAACCTCAATCCCTTTGATCTCTTTCAATTTCAGAATCTGCTCCGGTTTGCCCTCGAGGAAAAGTATGTCATCGGCGCGAAGGACAATGGAGCGGCGTGGTGAGGTTATTTTCAGCTGCTCCCGTAGTAGCGAACGGATTTTCAGCTGAAAGTCACTATTCAGCCCAGTTGCCTGCAGAGTTTTACCAACAAATGGTGATTCCTTTTTTAGCCGGATTTCAGAAATATAGGCTTTCACCTGGTTCAGGTGCGGTACTGAGGCTGGCGGATTGTCCGGTAGCAGGTGGCGCCCGAAAAGCATCATGTAGCCGATGCTGATAATGATAACCATCAGACCGAGAGGGGTGAAGTCGAACATGCTGAACTCATGCCCGGCATATTCGAGCATCAACTCATTAATCAGGATATTCGGCGGGGTTCCAATCAAGGTGCAGAATCCACCAATCAGTGAACCGAAAGCCAACGGCATCAGCAGGCGCGAAGCGGCAATCTCGGCCTTCTTCGCTATTCCGGTCACCATCGGTAAAAGTACGGCGGCAGCACCAATATTGTTGATGAAGGCAGAAACGATAGCGGTCAAACTCATAATCGCCAGGACCAGTTTGGTTTCGCTTTTTTCTGCAAAGCTGAATAGCCAACGGCCGAGATGTCCGGTAACGCCCGTGTTGGCAATAGCGGCGCTCATTATGAACATTGCAGCGACAGTAATGACCGCGGGGTTGCTGAATGCAAGAAAGGCTTGTTCTGCCGGGATAATATCGAAAAGGGGCAGGGTCAGCAGAATCAGGATGCTGACCAGATCCATACGGATCCAGCCGGTTGCGAATAACAGGATTGCCAGACAGAGAATGCTTAGAACGAGAGCAATTTGCATGTGGCACCGAGTAAAATAAATGGTTACCGATGCCTCTATTCTAATTTAACTCTTTGAAATGACAAGTAATCGAAGTCAGAAGTCGAAGTTTTTCAGGAACTGGTGATAACTGCTGGACGGTGAGTCAGCGCAAAGCAGACCAGAGATCATGGCGATTCCATCGGCACCTGCCTGCTTTACGTCTGGCGTATTCTCTGGTTTTATGCCACCCAGCCCGTAAATCGGGATTGTTTTTTGATGACAGGCTTGTTGCAGTTTTTCAAGGCCAACGGGTTCTCCGTAAGCCGCTTTGGAAGGCGTGTGGAAAACTGGGCCAAAAGTGACGAAGTCTGCACCCTGATCAGTTGCAGCGAAAACCTCATCAATGTTGTGGGTGGAAGCGCCAATCAACTTATCGGGTCCGATAAGCATTCGGGCGATGGTGGGGGGGAGTGAGTGCCCACCAAGGTGAACCCCGTCAGCATCGACGGCTAAAGCAACATCAATGCGGTCGTTGATCAGCATTCTGCAGGAATATTTGTTTGTCAGCCGACGTACCTGCAATGCTAGTGGCAAAAGCTCAGCAGCAGAAAGGTCTTTTTCCCGCAACTGCAACATGCCGACACCAGCTGCTAACAACTCTTCCAGGACCCTGAGAAAATGCTTGTCCTGTGGAATCTGTTTGCGATCAGTGATCAGGTAGATCGATGGCAGGTCGGGCATCAGCTGGCTTCGTTCAAAAAGGCGCTGTCCCAGTCCTTCCAGACCGGGTCATAGCCACGGGCGCGTAGCAATGCTTCCATTTCGGCCGGCGAGCGTTCATCGCTGATGGCAAACTGCTCGCTTTCGTGATCGTCATCGCCGTAGCCCCCGGGGGCGGTGCAGGAACCGGCGCTCATCTGGGTGATGCCAAGGGGCAGCAGGTTGTCCCGCAGTTCAGAGCTTTCCCGGGTCGACAGAATCAGACCAGCGTCCGGAATCAGCAGGCGCAGAGCACAGATAAATTGGGTAAGCTGGCGATCACTGACGATACTGTTCGGTTGGTAGCCGCCTTCGGCCGGGCGCATGCGCGGAAATGAGATTGTGACCTGTGTTCGCCAGAATTTGCGTGCCAGATAGAGCGCGTGTAAACCAGTGTAGAAAACGTCGGTCAGGCAATCGCCGAGGCCGAGCAGGGCGCCAACGCCGATGCGTCTCATTCCAGCTTCGCCGGCACGCTCCGGGGCTGCCAAACGATAGCTGTAATCGCTCTTCGGACCGTAGGGGTGGAGCTGGCGGTAAAGATCAGGGTCGTAAGTTTCCTGGTAAAGCGTCAGGCCATCGACTCCGGCGTCGACCATTCGCTTGTAGCCGTTGGTGTCCATTGGGAAGACTTCAATCGAAACTGAACCACAGTGATGCTTCATCGTTTTGATCGCTGTTTCCAGGTAATCGATACCGGCGGCTTCCGGTGCTTCGCCGGTTAGCAGCAGCATGTGGCGGAACCCCTGATCACGCAGCAGCTTGGCTTCGCGCTCAACCTCGTCGAGGGACAACGTTTTGCGTGGCAGATGATTGTCGGCGCTGAAGCCGCAGTATTTGCAGCCGTTGTGGCACTCGTTCGACAAGTAAAGGGGGGCATAAAGCAGAATGGTGCGACCAAAGCGCTGTTTGGTGATTTTGTGAGCGCGGTTTGCCATTGCCTCCAACTGATCGTCGGTCAGTTGTGGTGAGAGCAGGGCAGCAAAATCTTCCATGCTTAAGCGGGGACGATGTAACGCCTGCTCGATCCGCTGCGGTGTTGCGTTTCGCACCAGTTCATGAATTTCCTGCTGCGGGTACTGCTGCAATTGCTGTTCAAAACTCATCTTATTAATCTCTCAAAAAGCCGGTAAGTGGGCTGGACGCTTCAGCCTTGTCGCGCTGTGGTCCAAGCCCAGCCAAGTAGGCTTCACGACCTGCTTCTACTCCTTTTTTGAACGCGCGACCCATGGCTGCCGGATCGGGAGTGTCGGCGAGAGCGGTGTTGACGAGAACGGCGTCGGCACCCATCTCCATTGCTTCAGCGGCGTGGGATGGCGCCCCGAGCCCGGCATCGACAACGACCGGAACACCGGATTGTTCGATGATGATAGAGATCAGGTCGCGAGTGCGGATGCCGCGGTTGGTGCCGATCGGTGCCCCCAGCGGCATGACAGTCGCAGTGCCGGCTTCTTCCAGATGACGTGCCAGAACCGGATCGGCTGGCATGTATGGAAGAACGATAAAACCTTCCTTGACCAGGACTTCAGCCGCCTTCAGGGTTTCGACTGGATCAGGCAGCAGGTAGTAAGGGTCCGGGGTGACTTCCAGTTTAACCCAGGGTTCACAGCCTGCAGCACGCGCCAGGCGGGCCAGGCGGATTGCTTCTTCAGCATCGCGGGCACCGCTGGTGTTCGGCAGTAGCAGGTAGCGATTAGGATCGATGTGTGACAACAACGAATCTTCCGGGCTGTCGATATCGACACGGCGCAGGGCAACGGTGACGATCTCACTGCCGGAATTCTCCATCGCATCGACCATGGCCTGGTTGGAAGCAAATTTACCGGTTCCGACCATCAGGCGGGAGTTGAATTCACGACCGGCGATAACAAGTTTATCCATGATGTTTATCCTGTTTTTCTGGTTTAGTCTGTTTCAGCCGCCACCGACAAACTGAATGATTTCCAGCGTGTCGCCATCGTTCAGCAGGGTTTCGTGGGCTTCAGCAGTAAGGATTTTCGTGTTCAGTTCAATGACAACGCGCTCCGGTGCAAGTTGCAGCTGTTGCAGCAACCCGCTGATACTAAGCTGATGATCAAATTCGCGGTTCTGACCGTTGATTTTCAGTTGCATCAAATTTCGTCCTTTTATTCCGGCTTCTCACCGAGCAACAGGCGTAAAATTGCGTTGGCTTGGTGATGCGCTGCAATGCCGACTCTTGGAGCCATCAATCCACGACCCGGTTCTGCAGCTGTTGTGCCATCACCGCAGAGAATTAGCCGGTCGCTGAGCCGTTCCGTCTGGATGCTGTTTGATGGCTCATATCCCGCCATGCCTGAGCCGGCAACCAGTGGTTTGTCAGCAATTTTGCTAAGGAAGTTGCCTGTCAGCATCGCCTTCTCTTCCGCAGCATCGAATGCCTCTGCCAGAACATCAACCTGGCCAAAAAGTTCACAGATGTTGTCCGGTGTGACTTTGACCTGATGCGCTTCGATCTCTACCCCTGGATTGATTCGCTGCAGGTTTTCCTGTAGAGCAGTAACTTTCGGCAGACCGATCTGATCAATAAAATATTGCTGGCGATTCAGGTTCGATGGCTCGACCAAGTCGTAATCGACAATCACCAGTTTGCCGATGCCGATCCGCGTGAGCGCAACGGCAATGGCCGAGCCAAGGCCGCCGACGCCAGCAATACCGACGCAGCTTTGCTTTATCTTGTCGTGAACACCCGGTGTGTGTCTTGCCCGCAGCAAGGCGTCCAATTCGTCAGGGCGTGGTTGCTGGCCACGCTGAATAAGAACAACCCGATCATCCTCCTGCAAAGGTTGATCTTGTTTTGCCGGATGCCCGTTGATGATGAGCAGGTCCGCATCCGGTCGCCGCTGTTGACGCAGGTCGAACAGGCTGATATCCGCAGGAACCTCGATTGGTTGTTCGTTCAGGTAAATCCGCATCATTTCATTACGACAAAAAAAAGCCACCAAAAGGTGGCTGCCGGTTGTTGCTACCGGTGTATTCAGCCACTTCCCTACGCCGGTATTAGCCGGATCAGGTTCCAAGGGTCGCTCGAATTCGAGCTCTCAGTAACGACGACTCCCCTAGGGCTATATTCAGTTTTTTGAAAGTAACAGTCCGGACTCGAAAAAGTCAACTTTTTTACCCCGCTTTATCCCTTTCGGGCGTTGATCTTTTTTACCTCTTCGCTTAGGATGTCGCACTCGTTTTGCCGCTAACAAAGCAGATGAAAGGTTTTCAGATGTCAATCTCGGAACGCTACCGGCAGTTGCTGGATCAGCTGGATAAAGAATCGGATCGTTTGTACGAAGAACTCCCGGAATCGACTGTTAACGCGCTGCGTCAAGTCGATATTGCAGTCGAAGAGATGCAGGAATTGACAGAATCGGTCGGAGAAATCCCCCAGTTTCAGATTGAAGCGAAGTTGTCACCGGTCCTGTTGAAGAGCCATGAGTGTCTCGACCGCGCCCGAGTCATGCTGGAAAAAGATGGGCATGATAAGGCTGGCGCAAAAATCTGGGAACTTGAGCAGATGATTTATCGGCTGCTGAACGATCTGTAAACGGAGAGTTGTTATGGACAAAGCGAAAGAGCAGGAATTGAAACTGGAAATTCAGATCGATGACGATATCGCCTCGGGACGTTACACCAATATGGTGGTAATCAATCACAACGACAGCGAGTTTGTTTTCGATTATATTTATGTACAGCCACAGGCTCCGAAAGCCAAAGTCCAGTCACGGGTGATTACGTCGCCGCGCCATGCTAAGCGTCTGCTGCGAACTCTGCAGCGGAATATTCAAGCGTATGAACAGCGGTTCGGAGAGATAGAGCTGGAAGAGAAGACATCATTGAAAGCGGATGTTGATAGCCCGATGCATTAGGGGTTGCTTTGAAAATCAGTCTGAGATTTCTTTGTCTTTAACCTGATTGCGGCCTGAGTTTTTTGCTTCATAGAGGGCATCATCGGCGACACGTATCAATTCATCGATGGTGCCTTTGCTGTTTGTGCCATCGTAGGCTGCCACCCCAAAGCTCATCGTGATCGTGTGGTTTTCCATCGCATCACGAAATTTCATCTGTTCGGCACGCTGCCGGATCCGCTCAGCGACCTCGCAGGCTTCGTCAAGCTCGGTCTCCGGCAACACCAGGCAGAATTCTTCCCCACCATAACGTGCAGCCAGGTCGTAGGTGCGTAGTTCATGTTGCAGCAGGTCGGCAATTTTTGTCAGGACCTCATCTCCAACCTGATGACCGAAGCGGTCGTTGACCTGTTTGAAGTGATCGATGTCGGTCATGATCAGCGAAATCGCATTTTTGTTGCGGAAGCAGCGATTCAGTTCGACTTCCAGCTTTTCGTAAAGGTAGCGGCGATTGTAGAGGCGGGTCAGCGGGTCAGTTTGTGCCAGTTCCATTAATAGTTGATTGCTGCGGCGCAATTCATCCTGCAGGGTTTTAATCTGCATTTGCACGTGTACGCGGGCGACCATCTCTGCTGGTTCAAAAGGCTTGGTGATGTAGTCACATGCTCCAGATTCCAGGCCGCGAACTTTGGTGTTCAGATCGCCATGGCTGGTTAACATGATGATCGGAATTTCCTTCAGATCTTCGCGTGACTGCATCATGGCGAGAAACTTCAATCCATCAATGCCTGGCATTTCGATGTCACAAAGAACGATATCTATCTTGTTGCTGACCAGCAGCTTGAATGCCTCTATCCCGTCGGCAGCCGTCAGGATCTTGGTAAACAGTTTGCCATCAGAAAAGGTCTGTTCTACCTGGGTACGAATCGCTTTTGAATCGTCGATGATCAGAAGTGTTCGGGTCATTGAATACTCTCTGGATTTGATTTTAGGCGATTCTAATGTTTGTCGGAGTGAAAGTAAAGGTTTTTCGTATTTACGCTGACAGGGCTTTGCTGACTTTTTCAGTCTAGAATATTAACAAGAAGGTTGAACAGGAGTGAGTATTGGAAAATAAAAGGCAGGAGCGAGAGCCCCTGCCTTTAGTGTATTTAAGCTAAGCGGTTGAATGTTCGCAGCAGCATGTCTTCTGTTGTTTCCCAGTCGACACATTTATCTGTAACTGAGACGCCATATTTTAATTGACTGAGATCATCAGGAATACTCTGGTTGCCTGCCTTGAGATTACTTTCAATCATTACACCGTTAATTGACGTCGTTCCAGTCGCAATTTGCTCGACGATACTATCAAGGACTTCGCCTTGGCGCTCGTGGTTTTTGTAAGAGTTGGCGTGGCTGCAGTCGACCATGATCGATGGTGGCAGGTTATTTTTCTTCAGCAGCTCAGTAGTCGCGGCGATATCATCCGGTGAATAGTTGGGACCGTCGTTTCCTCCACGCAGAACAATGTGAATATCTGGATTGCCGGTGGTTTCAACGACGGAACTGCGTCCGGCATAGTTGATACCGAGAAAGCTGTGCGAGCAGCGTGCTGCCGCCATGGCATCAGTCGCGATTTTCAGTCCGCCGTCGGTACCGTTTTTGAAACCGACCGGGAAAGAGAGGCCGCTGGCCATTTCACGGTGGGTTTGCGATTCGGTCGTACGAGCGCCGATCGCACCCCAGCTGATCATGTCTGACAGGTAATGCGGAATGATCGGCTCAAGCATTTCGCTGGCAATCGGCAGATGTAGCTGGGTAATCTGACTGAAGAGTTGTCGGGCGATGCCGAGTCCCTTGGAGATTTTGTGCGAGCCATCCATGTCGGGATCGTTGATCAGGCCTTTCCAGCCGACAGTAGTGCGTGGCTTTTCAAAATAAACGCGCATGACCACCAGCAATTTGTCCTGCACTTTCTGCGACAGTGCGGCCAGCTTTTCAGCGTATTCAATGGCTGCTTTCGGGTCGTGAATAGAGCAAGGGCCGACGACCACAATCATCCGCTTGTCGTCACCATGCAGGATGTCTTTGATCGCGTTGCGGCTATCGTTGACAAAGGCCGCATCTTTAAGGTCGAGAGGGAAGACCTGTTTTAAATCTTCCGGAGCGATAATCGGGGTGACTTCCCGAACATTGATATTGTTTGTTTGAACCATGTTATCCTCTTTTTTATAGAATGATGTCGTAATCGGAAAAATATATATTCAAGTGCGAACAATCTAGCTAGATTTGAAATGAAAATAAAGCTAAAAGAACTAAGAGGTTATAAGAATTTCGTAAGTGTTTGACAGCTTCAAACTCTTTTTGTATAAGGTCATAAAAATTACAGTTTATTAAGTAGGAAATGAGAAGGAGTTTTCTTTTATGGATATGTTGATTGTTGCTTTTGCCAGAATTCTCGATTTGGCGTTTAATATTTATATTTTTATCGTCATTGCCCGAGCCTTGATCTCTTGGGTCAGCCCTGATCCATACAACCCGATTGTTCGTTTTCTCCATAGCGCAACCGATCCGGTTCTTTACAAGCTGCGTAGCCTGATTCCTTTTCTGCGCGCGGGAACATTCGACTTTTCACCGATCGTACTGCTGTTGTTGCTTTCCGTGGCCCAGCAATTCATTATTACTTTTCTGATGCGTCTGGCGCACGGATAGCGACTGGATAAGCAGATGCGGATTACTCCGATAGAAATTCAACAGCATCAGTTCAAGAGCCGGCTTTTTGGCTACGATACAGCTGCCGTCGATCATTTCCTGGAGATGCTGGCCGACGAAATTGAACGGTTGCACAAGCAGAACAACGAGCTGAAAGAGTCGCTGGCTCGTACCCGAACATCGCTTGAACAGATGCGCGACCGGGAAAAGGCGCTGCAGGAAACGCTTATGACTGCGCAGCAGGTGACGGAAGAGCTGAAAGAGAATGCCCGCAAAGAAGCGGAGGTTATGATTGCTGAAGCGCACCTTGAAGGGGAACATGTCGTGCGGGATGCGGCCGAGCGGCGTGTGCAGTTGCTCAGTGAAATACAAGAGCTGAAACGGCAGAAAATCTCCTTTGAGACCGGCCTTCGTTCACTCGTCGAAGGCCATCTGAAACTACTCGATCTGGATATCATGCAGTTGGAAGAGGAAGAAAAACAGGCCAGCCTGCTTGATCATGATCAGCCTTTGCTTGACAGGCTGAACAATGACGCTATTGATCTGCCTTGAATTATTCCTGCCTTAAACAGAGTAACGAAGGGACCCTTTTGTCGTTGCAGGTTCAGCCGCGTTCCAGCCGGAATCAGCTGGTTGGACTCCAGGGTGATGTGCTGAAAATCAAGCTGACATCGCCACCGGTCGAGGGGGCTGCCAACAAGGCCTGCTGTGCCTACCTGGCTAAACTTTTTGGTATCTCTAAAAGTTCTGTTGTCCTGGTTGCCGGGGATAAATCGCGGCAAAAACGGATTTTGCTGAAAGGTGTCGAGATGCCGCAGGCAGAAGTCGTCCTCAATCAGAACCTTTCCCCGTCTTGACAGCAGCTGCGACAATCATTATTATCTGCCTTCGTTTCAACAGACTAAAAACGCGGAGGAATTTTGCCATGCCTTTGTACGAATATGAATGTGAATCTTGTGGATTGCAGTTTGAGGTTCGCCAGAAGTTTTCCGACAAGCCGGTCAGTGAATGTCGTGAGTGTGGCGGTTCGGTGAAAAAAATGATTTCGCAAACTGGTTTTGCACTTAAGGGAGGCGGCTGGTACCAGCAGGGCTACTCGCAACCTTCCTCCTGTAGCGCTGAAAAAAGCGATGCCTGCGCGGGTTGCCCGAAGGCCGCCAACGGCTGATCATCATCATTCAGTTTCATTCACAGAAGCCCCTCTGGATTACCGGAGGGGCTTCTGCTGTTTTACCCATAGAAAAGTATACGTTGATCGGCCGGTACAGCCGCTTTACATTCATGAAATGCTTACGTATAGTTTGGCATTCAACGAGGTTAAATCTGCTCACTTTATCCCGTTCGAGCGGCTTTCATAATCAATTTCATCTCTTGGGAGGAAAAACGTGGCGACAGTTATCGATGGCAAAGCAATCGCAGCCGATATGCGTGAAGAAATCAAAGCAGACACTGCTGAACTGGTGGCTCAAGGGGTGACCCCCGGGCTGGCTGTTGTTCTGGTTGGTGAAGATCCGGCCAGCCGGGTTTATGTGTCGATGAAAGAGAAAGCCTGCGCGGCTGCAGGAATTTTCTCTGATGAGCATAAACTTCCGGCAGAAACGAGCGAAGCCGATCTGCTGGCGCTGATCGAAAAGCTCAATGCCGATGAGAAGATCGACGGTATCCTGGTGCAGCTGCCGCTGCCGGATCATATAGATGAAGCGAAGGTTCTCGACCTGATCTCACCGAAGAAAGATGTCGATGGCTTCCACCCGTACAACGTTGGTCGTCTGGCGACAGGAAACCCGTTGTTCCAGCCCTGTACTCCTTACGGCGTGATGAAGATGCTGGAGCGCACCGGCGTTGATTTGAAGGGTAAGGAAGTTGTTGTCGTTGGTCGCTCTAACATCGTCGGCAAGCCGGTTGCGCTGATGTGCCTGGCTGAACATGCCACAGTGACCATCTGTCACTCCCGGACTCAGGATCTGCCCGCCAAGGTTGCCGCCGCCGATGTTGTTATCGCCGCTGTAGGTGTGCCGGAAATGGTCAAAGGCGCGTGGATCAAGGAAGGCGCCGTAGTAATCGATGTTGGTGTGAACCGTGTCGGTGAAAAGAAGCTGGTCGGCGATGTTGAGTACGATGCAGCTTTCGAGCGCGCATCCGCCATCACCCCGGTTCCGGGCGGTGTCGGTCCGATGACCATCACCATGTTGCTCTACAACACCGTTGTCAGTGCCAAACGTCGCGCCGCTGGCGAATAGGTACGACTTATGATTATCGGCACGCAGAAATCCCGCGAAGAGTGGGCCGAACTGGTCAAGGATTACCACGCCTTGTTCCTGGTCGGCTGCGGTGCCTGTGCCACTGTCTGCAAAGTGGGCGGCGAGGACGAGGTCTTCGCCGCCCAGGAGTGGCTGGAAGAACGTGGTCATGAAGTGGTTGGCAGCGTCATCCTGGACGAAGCCTGCCACATCATGCGAGCGGCGCGCGAGCTGCGCCGCTGCAAACATCAAGTCGAAGAAGCCGATGCGCTGCTTGTTCTCTCTTGCGGCGCAGGTGTTCAGTCGATCTCCGATTGCGTCGACAAGCGTGTGCTGGCCGGCGTCAATTCTCTCTTTCTCGGAAATATTCGCCGCTTCGGTGAGTATGAAGAGCGTTGCTCTCTCTGTGGTGATTGCATCCTCAATGAAACTGCCGGTATCTGCCCGGTGACCAACTGCGCCAAAGGTTTGCTCAATGGCCCCTGCGGTGGGTTGGAAGACGGACATTGCGAAGTTGATGAGCAGAAAGAATGCACCTGGTTGAAAATTCATGAGCGGTTGGAAAAACAGCAGCGGCAAGGTGTGTTCGATCGTACTGTGCAGCCGAAAGACTGGAGTCGGAAATACAAACCGGGTAAGCACAAAATTGATCGTGGCCGGGGTGATAAATGAGTCGGCTCGCTGAAAAGTTGTCTCAGCAGCAGTTTGTCGTAACGGCCGAAATCGCTCCGCCGAAAGGGGTCGATGTCGGGCCGGCACTGGCCAAGGCCGAACTCCTGCGCGATATGGATGCTATCAATATCACTGACAATCAGGGGGCCTGTATGCGTATGTCGCCGCTGGCTCTGGCGGGGCAACTGGTCCAGCATGGTTATCAGCCGATTTTGCAGATTACCTGCCGCGACCGCAATCGTATGGCGCTGCAATCCGACCTGCTCGGTGCATCGGCGTTGGGAATTGAAAACCTGCTGCTGCTGACTGGCGATCATCCAAAGTTTGGTGATCATAAAGCTTCATGTCCAGTATTTGACCTTGATTCTGTGCAACTGCTTCAGGCTGTTTCCGGGCTGGAGCACGGCGTCGATATGGCGGGAAAAAAATTGAGTCAGCCACCGCAGTTTTTCTCCGGTGCTGCTGTCGCTCCAGCAGCAGAACCGCAACTTCTTACGCTGAAAAAATTCAAAAAGAAGGTCGCCTGCGGTGCGCGTTTTTTTCAGACCCAGGCGGTTTTCGAACGCACGAAACTCGAATCTTTTATGGCTGAAGCCAGACTTTATCAGGTTCCTGTTATACTGGGTGTGCTGTTGCTGAAAAACGTTCGCATGGCCGATTTTCTCAACCGTAATATTCCGGGTGTACAGGTGCCGCAAGATTTGCTACAACGCCTAGAAGATGCCCCCGATTCTCTGCAGGAAGGGGTTGCTATCGCCCGCGAAATGGTGGCCTTGGCGCGGGAGTTTTGCCAGGGAGTTCACCTGATGACTTTCGGTCATGAAGATTTGATTCCGCAGATCCTTGCGGGGTAAGCTATTCAATCAGTTTCCATTCAATATTCAAGGGAGCCCGCCGATGAAAAAAACCGTACTGAATCAGGTCCATCGAGATGCTGGTGCCCGCATGGTCGAGTTCGGCGGTTGGGATATGCCGGTTCAGTATTCCGGTGTTATCGCTGAACATATGGCAGTGCGTGAAGCCGCCGGTCTGTTTGATGTCTCTCACATGGGCGAGATTGAAGTCAGCGGCCCGCAGGCTTTCGATTTTCTTCAATACGCCACGATCAATGATGTCTCCGCTCTTGCCGATAACCAGGTTCAATATACAGCGCTCTGCTATTCGACCGGTGGAGTCGTTGATGATCTGACTCTCTACCGTTTTGCTGCAGATAATTATCTGCTCTGCGTCAACGCCGCCAATACCGATAAGGATTTCGAGTGGCTGGAAAAGCTGCTGGCCGAGTCTGAGTTTTCCGACCTTAAGCTGATAAACCGCAGTAGCGAGTTTGCTCAATTGGCTCTGCAGGGACCAAAAGCGGACGCAATTCTGGCTGAACTGACCGATACTGATTTATCGACAATAAAATTCTACTGGTTTAAAGAAGGGCAGGTTGCCGAAATCGAGACAATTATTTCTCGTACCGGTTATACCGGCGAAGATGGTTTCGAGCTTTATTGTCCGACAAAGGATGCTATCAAGTTATGGCAGGAGTTGATGCGCGTTGGTGAATCACATGGGTTGACCCCGACTGGCCTTGGCGCACGCGATACCTTGCGGCTGGAAAAAGCCTATGCTCTCTACGGTCATGAAATAACTGCTGATATTCTCCCTTTGGAAGCACGGCTGGCCTGGATCACCAAGTTGAAAAAGGGTGAGTTTGTCGGCTCGCAGGCTTTGATCGAGGCGAAGGAGACAGGTCTCAAGCGTAAGCTGATTGGTCTGAAATTAACCGAGTCAGGAGTTCCGCGGGAGAATTACCCGGTACTCTGTGATGGGAGAGAGGTCGGCTATGTCACCAGCGGCACCATGTCTCCTTGCCTCAAGCAGGGAATCGCGCTTGCACTGATCGAGGCGGAGATCGCTGATGGAAAGCAGGAATTACGGGTCGGTATCCGCAAACGTCAGGTTGCTGCCGTGCGGGTCAAGCCACCATTTGTATAAATTGAGATAAAAACCTACTTACAACAAAATCAGGAGGATGCCATGGAATTTCCGGAAGAACTAAAGTACACCGAAGAGCATGAGTGGGTCATGGTTGAGGACGATGTCGTTACAATCGGCATTACCGATTTTGCTCAGGATCAGTTGGGTGACGTTGTTTTTGTTGAGCTACCTGAAGTTGGTGATCAGCTGGAAGCAGGCAAGCCGCTTGGTGTTGTTGAGTCGGTCAAGGCCGTTTCCGATGTTTACTCTCCGCTGAGCGGTGAGGTTGTCGAGGTTAATGACGATCTTCCCGACGAGCCGGAGATGCTCAACAGCTCTCCTTATGAAGATGGCTGGATGGTGAAAGTCAAGCTGAATGATAGTGGCGAACTCGACGATCTGATGGACGCCGCCGCTTACCAGGAGTTCATCGAGCAGGATTAATTTCCTGCTCGATTCATTTCGACAACCTGTCAGTTTTTTGCTGAAGAGGATATCTATGCGTTATCTGCCCCATACCGAAACAGACATTCGGCAGATGTTGGAAACCATCGGTGTCACAGAGATTGATGAGCTGTTTTCCGGCATCCCCGAGCCCTGTCGTTTGCAAGCTCCCCTCGATCTGCCTCCTGCGCTTTCCGAATCGGAATCGATGACGATTCTGCGTGCGTTGGCAGAGCAGAATGCCAAGGTTTCGGAATGGGATTGTTTCCTCGGTGGTGGTGCGTATAACCATTTTGTTCCGGCAGTGGTTGATCACCTCGTCAGTCGCAGCGAATTTTATACCGCTTATACGCCGTACCAGCCTGAAATCAGCCAGGGCACTTTGCAGGCGATCTTCGAGTTCCAGACGATGATCTGCCAACTGACTGGCATGGATGTCGCTAACGCTTCGATGTACGATGGTGCTTCTGCCTGTGCTGAGGCGGTTTTGCTGGCACTGCGCGTCGGCCGCAAACGGAACAAAGTCCTGCTTTCTGAGGCATTGCCGCCACAATATCGAGAAACCATCGCGACTTACTGCCGCTATCTCGAAGTTGAGCTGATCGAAGTTCCACAACAAGATGGTGTGACCGATCAGGCAGAGCTGGCAGCGTTGCTCGATGATCAAGTGGCAGCAGTGGCTGTCGGTTATCCGAACTATTTCGGCCAGATTGAGGATCTGCAGGCATTGGCAGCTGCTGCGCATGCTGCAGGTGCTAAGTTGATCTCAGCTGTCGCTGAGCCGATGGCCCTCGGGATGTTCAAGGCTCCGGGGGAGCTCGGGGCAGATGTGGTCGTAGGGGAGGGGCAGAGCTTCGGTATTCCACTCTCCTTCGGTGGCCCCGGTATCGGTTTCTTTGCGGTGAAGCAAAAAGATATGCGTGCGTTGCCCGGACGTCTGGTTGGTGAAACTGTTGATCTGGATGGCAAGCGGGGTTTTGTGCTGACCCTTGCAACCCGCGAGCAGCATATCCGGCGCGAAAAAGCGACATCGAATATTTGTTCCAACCAGGGGATGTGTACCCTGATGGTCGGTATTTTCCTCGCTTTGCATGGTAAGCAGGGACTGCGAAAACTGGCTGAACTTAATTATGCGAAAGCTGCCTATGCCAAGCAGCAGATTGCCGCACTTGATGGTTTCGAGTTGGCCTTTGATGGTGAAACTTTCAACGAGTTTGTCGTCACCTGTAAAGAATCGGTGGCTGATCTGCAGCAGCGTTTGGAAAAAGAAGGCATTCTGCCGGGTATTTCTCTGATAAAAGATTACCCCGAACTGGGCAACGGATTGCTGATTTGTGTCACCGAACAAAACAGTCGCGAGCAGATCGATCGACTGGTTTCAGCCCTGGCAGGAGGTGAAGCATGAGCCGTACAGACAGCCGAGGGCTGGTTCTCGATGAAAAGTTGTTGTTCGAGTCAACTAGTGAAGGTCGGGTTGGCTACAGCCTGCCGCAGTGCGATGTGCCGGAAGTGACGCCAGACAGCAAGCTGCTGCGCGATGAAATTGCTGATTTTCCAGAACTCTCTGAAGTCGACGTGGTCCGGCATTATACCCGGCTGTCGACCTGGAATTACGGTGTCGACAGCGGGTTTTATCCGCTCGGCAGTTGTACCATGAAGTACAATCCCAAGGTTAACGAGCAGGCTGCGCGTTTGCCCGGGTTTGCTGAGTTGCACCCGCAGGCACCGGAACATTTGAGCCAGGGCGCGTTGCAGCTGATGTACATGCTGCAGCGGGATCTGGCTGAAGTTTCGGGTTTTGATGCCATCACGCTGCAGCCGGCAGCTGGCGCCCAGGGCGAATTTGCCGGCATGCTGATGATTCGGGCCTGGCACGAAGCGCAGGGAAACAAGCGGAACAAGGTTATCATTCCCGATACCGCTCACGGCACCAATCCAGCGACTGCCTCCCTCTGCGGGTTTGAGGTCATTCCGGTTGCAACCGATGGTGTGCTCAGCAAAACTGCGATCGAAGCGGTGATGAGTGATGAAGTCGCCGCGTTGATGGTGACCAATCCGAACACCCTTGGTTTGTTCGAGTCCGACATTCGAGAAATCTGCGATCTGATTCACGAGCGGGGTGGCTTGGTGTATGCCGACGGCGCCAACCTCAATGCCTTGATGGGCATCAGCCGCCCAGGTGATATCGGTATCGACGTGATGCACTTCAACCTGCATAAAACCTTCTCCACGCCGCACGGTGGTGGCGGCCCCGGTGCTGGCCCGGTCGGTGTGGTTGAAAAGCTGCTTCCTTTCATGCCGACACCGATTGTGGTGAAAGAAGGCGATCGGTACAAACTTGAGTACGACCTGAAGCAGTCGATTGGTCGGGTCAAGGGCTTTGCCGGGCATTTCGGAATACTGGTTCGCGCTTACAGCTATATCCTTTCGATGGGTGGGGAAGGACTGAAACGTGCAACCGAAATGGCCGTACTTAATGCTAACTATATCCGTGCCCGGTTGGAAGGGGAGTACGATCTGCCGCATAAGCAGCGTTCATTGCACGAGGTGGTCTTTTCAGAGGCCGCGCTGGAGAATGATTGCCATACCCTTGATGTCGCCAAGCGGTTGATCGACTACGGTTTTCATCCGCCGACGATCTATTTTCCGCTGGTTGTGCGCGGGGCGCTGATGATCGAGCCGACCGAAACTGAGAGTAAGCAGAATCTGGATGAATTCTGTGATGCACTGCTGGCCATTGCTGATGAAGCAAAAAAACAGCCGGAGCTGCTGAAACAGGCACCGGTGCGGGCCAAGGTGAAGCGGCTGGATGAGGCGACGGCCGCGCGCAAACCGAAGCTGCGCTGGGTGAGAGAGTAGTTAACGGTTTCTGCCGTAGATGTACTTACCGCTGATGCGGTAACTGAAATGGGCCATGATTTTCAGGTCCGGATAAGGATAGTTTCTGCCGAGCGGCCCGAACGGGGCTGCTCGGTATACTGCCTGGATCGCTTCGAAGTCGAGTATTTCTGAACCACTTGTCTGGAGCAGGTCGACATCAATCAGCTTTCCATCTCTATCAACAGTAATTTTCAGCTGCAGGGTTCCCTGCTGCTCTTTTTCGAGCGCTTCACGCGGATAGTTCCAGACCCCTTCTATCTGATCCCGGAATCTCCTGAAAAATGAGATCAGTCTGCCCTGGGTCAGATTGAGCCAGACTGTATCACCGGTCTCGATATCTGCCCGTTCTTTGATTCTTTCTCGTGCCGCAATCTCGCGCTGGACAATTCTGCCGACAGTATTTGCAGGCAGTGACGTCAGTTGATCGAGTGTCGGCAGTCTCTCTTCTGTCTCCACCTGCTGTTGTTTATCCGTTTTCTCACTCGTTGTACTCGGTTTTACTGCCTTTTCAGTAATGCTCTTTTGGGCAGATTCTGAGGTCACCTGTTTCTGAACAGGCTGTTGTTGTCTGCCTGTTGGTTGTGTGCTTGCTGATGGTATACGTGCCTTTTGATCTCGGGTGTCGTCACCTTCCGGTGCAGTTTCCTTCTCAACACGCTGGTTCTGCTCCGCCAGTCTGCTGCTCTGCTCTGGTGTTTCCGGTGTTGGTTTGAGAGGTTTTTGATCCAGCTCGTATTCAAAGCTTTTGGGTTGTTCAATTTTAGGCTTGTCAACTAAGCGAACAATTGTCGGCTGTTGCTTTTCAGTGAGGAGTTCTTCCGAGGTGAGCTTGTCGTAAGGTAGCAAAAGCACCACTGCCAGGTGAAGGAGAATCGAAAACAGCAGGCAGATCACCAGCAGTGCTGGGCGGTCTTTTCTTCTGTGCGATGTGAAGGTGTTGTCTGCGTGCATAGGCTGGCGATTATAGCGGCTGTTACGACTCCTTGCCAGTGGCATCATGTAACGAAAAATGAAAAAGCGATTGACCCTCGCTCAAGCCATTGGGTATAAACGAGTCTATTCTTCAGCGGGGTACCAGAATACCGTTGTTTTGATATTGTAATGCTGTTTTATCTGTCGGAAATCAAACATAAAGCGAAGGAGAAATGTTATGCATCTTGTCGATCAAATCAAAGCGAAGGCTCGTGAAAATCTGCAGACCGTAGTTTTGCCAGAAGGCTACGATGACCGCATGGTCGAGGCATCTGCGAAAATTGTTGCTGACGGCCTGGCGAAAGTCGTTCTTCTCGGTGATGCTGACGCCCTTAATGCCAAGGCTGGTGAAATGGGCGTTTCGCTTGCTGACGTGACCCTGATCGACCCGAAAAACTCCGATCTGCTTGATGGCTATGCTGATGAACTGGTCGAGCTGCGCAAAAAGAAGGGGTTGAGCAAAGAGCAGGCGATCGAACTGTTGACTGGTGATGACAACCTCTACTTTGGCGCCATGATGGTGCACAAGGGGGATGCCGGTGGTGCCGTTGCCGGTGCTTACAATACTACGGGTGACGTCTTGCGTGCCGCTTTCCAGGTGATCGGAACGGCACCCGGAATGAAAACTGTTTCTTCGGTTTTCCTGATGGTGACCAAAACACCTGAATTCGGTGAGAACGGCGTCCTCTGTTTTGCTGACTGCGCAGTTAACCCTAACCCAGATGCACAGGCATTGGCCGAGATTGCCGTCAGTACCGCAGCCAGCTGCAAAAGCTTTCTAGGTGTTGAGGCCAAGGTTGCCATGCTCAGCTTTTCTACCAAGGGCAGTGCGCAGCACGAAGATTGTGACAAGGTGCTGAAGGCTCTGGAAATCGCCAAGGGGCTGGCTCCCGATCTGGCCATTGACGGTGAGCTGCAGGCCGACGCAGCGTTGCTGCCGAAAGTTGGCGAGAAAAAAGCTCCCGGATCCACTGTTGCCGGAAAAGCCAATACCATCGTCTTCCCCGACCTTGATGCCGGTAATATCGGTTACAAGCTGGTTGAGCGTCTGGCTGGTGCGGAAGCTGTTGGTCCGATCGTCCAGGGCCTGGCAAAACCGGTTAACGATCTTTCCCGCGGATGCTCTGTTGACGACATCGTTAGCGTGTCTGCGATTACTGCAGTGCAGGCACAGGGCTGATTTAACAACGCTTTTTCAAAGTTAATTGCTAAAGAACGGGGAGTGGCCCATAAAGAGCCGCTCCCCGTTTTCGTTTTGTGAGGTTAATTGTAGGAAATCAGTGCCTTTTTTACGTTAAAAACATAATCTTTTTTTTCGCGTTATGTTAGTATCCTGAGCCATGCCGAGCTATATATGTAAAATCGGAACTGCCGATGGGCGGGTGGTAGAAAAAGAATTTGATTCCACCTCGAAAGAGCAGCTAAAAGAGAATCTTCAAGAGCAGGGTTTTTACGTTTTTCACATCAAACGGAAAGCCTTCCAGCTTTTCACTTCTTCTGAAAAACAAAGCGGTCGCCTGACTGGTCGACGTTTTCTCTCTTTTAATCAAGAGTTGCTGGTTCTATTGCGTTCCGGTCTTCCCGTGGTTCAGATTCTCGATACCCTGATCGAGCAGATGGAGGCAGGGGGATTTCGTGAGGCCCTCAACGACATCCGTGATGATATCAAGAGCGGAAGCGTGCTGTCGGATGCTTTTGGTAAATTTCCACGCTTTTTCCCGCCTCTTTACGTCGCTGCGGTAAAAGCGGGCGAAAAGACCGGAGACCTGCCGGAGACGCTGGCTCGTTTCATGGACTATCAGAAGCGTGTCGAAGCGATCCGCGCCAAAGTCAAAAGCGCTTCTTTCTACCCACTTCTCTTGACGTCTGCAGCAATTGCCGTTGTCATCTTCCTGATGGTTTTTGTCGTTCCAACTTTTACTCAGATCTACGCCGATGCCAAAGTCGAGCTGCCGATTATGACCCAGTTGCTGATCGGTTTTTCAAAGCTGATAAAAGGTTACTGGTATCTGCTGATTATTGCCCTGGCTGCAGCGGTGAGCGGCTTGAGGATTGTTCTGAGTTCTTCACGCGGACGGATGAAGATTGACAGGTTGATGCTGAAGATTCCATTTTTTGGCCCTCTGAAAATCGAATATGCCCTGTCCGGTTTTACTCGGACTTTGGGCACTACGCTTGCAAGTGGTACACCGCTGGTGGCTGCCATGCAGATGTCGCGTGGAACCTTGAACAATATGAGCCTGGAAAAAGAAATGCTGCAGGCGATCCGTAGAGTCGAAGAGGGCTCTTCATTGTCTGAATCGCTTGAGCGAACCGGCTTCTTCCCAAATCTGGCGTTACGTATGGTCGGGGTCGGTGAAACATCCGGTTCTTTGACCGAAATGCTTGGCGATGTCGCCGAATATTATGAGGCAGAGGTCGAGACCCGGTTGACCCGGTTGACGACAATGATCGAACCGGTTTTGATGATGACGATGGGTCTGCTGATCGCTTTTATCATCGTAGCCATGTATGTGCCAATTTTTCAGCTCGCCTCAACTGTCGGCTGATAGCGGATAATGAGATGAAATACCAACGTAAAATGCTCGGACGAATTCTCGTCGATATGGGAGCGATTACTGCTGCCGAGATCGATATCGTCCTGGAAAAATTGCAGGTAACCGGAAAGAATTTCGGTGACACCGGTGTTATCGAGAAGCTTTTTACTGAAGAGCAACTGGCGCAAGCCCTGGCAATCCAGTTTCAGTACGAGTATGTCGATCTGAGCGACCAAGTGCTTGATCAGGAACTGTTGGCGCTGCTGCCATCCGGCGTGCCGATGAAATACAATCTCGTGCCGCTAGATAAAACGGATGATAGGCTGACAGTTGCTATCGCTAACCCGACCGATGTGATTGCGCTCGACAACCTGGAGCTGCAGCTCGGCCTCAAGTTAGAACTGAAGATTGCAGCCAAAGGGCAGATCGAACGCTTGATTGAGCGGGGAGCCGGATCACAGCGGGTTCTGCGCGAGGCTTCAGAAGATTTCAAGCTGCAGCTGATCAAGGAGACCGATAAAGGCGACGAAGTCCTTTCCATCGAAAAGCTGACAGCTGATACCAGCCCGATTATTCGGCTGATCGACTCCACCTTGTTCGATGCCCTCAACAAACGCGCCAGCGATATCCATATTGAAGCGACTGGTGAAGGTGTCGTTATAAAATACCGAGTAGACGGGGTCCTCTATCAGGCAACCGAAACTATTGATGCCCGTTTCCAGAGCCCGATTATTTCCCGTATCAAGGTTATGAGCGAGCTCGACATCTCTGAGCGTCGGATTCCGCAGGATGGTCGTTTCAAGGTGCGCATGGGGACAAAATCGATCGATTTCCGGGTTTCGATCATGCCGACAATTTTCGGTGAAGATGCGGTTATCCGGATTCTCGACAAGGAATCGATCGCTGCTGACATGAAGGGATTGACGCTCGAAGTTCTGGGTTTTGCCGAGCGTGAACGAACCCGGATGCGTAGCCGAATTCGTGAACCCTACGGTATGGTGCTGGTGACCGGGCCGACCGGTAGCGGTAAAACGACAACACTTTACGCAGCTCTTTCAGAGATCAATTCAGAAGAAGAGAAGGTTGTTACCATCGAAGACCCGGTTGAGTACCAGGTCAAAGGTGTGGTGCAGATCCCGGTCAACGAGAAAAAGGGCCTGACGTTCGCCAAGGGGTTGCGCTCGATTCTGCGGCATGACCCGGATAAAATCATGGTTGGCGAGATTCGTGACCCGGAAACAGCCCAGATTGCTGTGCAGTCGGCGTTGACCGGTCACCTTGTTTTTACCACAGTGCACGCCAACAACGTTTTCGACGTGCTCGGGCGCTTTCTGCACATGGGGATCGACCCGTACAATTTCGTCTCCTGTCTCAACTGTGTGCTGGCCCAACGCCTTGTTCGCAAGTTGTGCCCGCATTGTAAAGAGCCGGTGACTCATCCACCAGAGCTGCTCAGCCAGTATGGACTGACAGAAGAACAATGCGCGGATGCCAATTTCCACGATGCAAATGGTTGCAAAGAGTGCAACGGTCTCGGTTATGCCGGTCGTAGCGCAATTGTCGAGTTGCTTGAAATGACAGATGAAATTCGTGAGCGGATCGCGGATAAAAGCCCCATTTCCGAGCTGAAAAAATTAGCGCGTGAAAACGGTACCCTGTTTCTGCGTGAATCAGCACTGGAGAAGGTGTTGCTGGGGGAAACCACTTTCCGTGAGATTGATCGCGTGACCTTTGCGGAGAACTAAGCGACGTGTTTCGACGTAATTATTTAGGACTAGAAATAAGCCGCGAAGGGTTGCGGGCGATCGCTGTTCAGCGGCGTGGCTCCCGTGTCGCACTGAGCGGCGGCAAAACACTACGTTTCGGCGATGATTTACTGCATCCGTCAGTTATGGAACCGAATGTACGGCAGCCGGATAAATTTGTTGAAGCAGTACGTGAAGTTCTGATGCCTTTGGCCAAACGGGAAAAGCGGATTGCCGTTGCTCTTCCGGATGCATCCGGGCATCTGTATCTGCTCGAAATCGAGACCCCGTTCAAGGGTTACAATGAAGGTTTGGAAATTGTCCGCTGGCAGCTGAAAGATATGTTGCCACCGCAATTGACTAAATACAGTATCGACTATCAGCTGCTTGGAAAACATGAATCGGGAAGTCAGCAGGTCCTCGCTTCGGTTGTGGCGACAGATGTTTTGCACCAATATGAAGAACTTCTGGTTGTGGCAGGTTTTGCTCCCGGTTTGATCGATTTTCATGCGTTGAACATGTACAACGCCTATCACGGCCGGATCGAGCTTGGGAATGACTTTTTCCTTGTTGCTGTTGATTCGGATCAACTCTGTCTGTTGGCATTTGAAAATCGGCGACTCGATCTTTATCGCACAAAAACTGTTGCCCTCGATTCAGAGCGGATTTTCCAGGAGATCAATCGCTCAATGGTTGGTTACCGCAAAGCTCATGGCTCTCTAAACCGCATGAAGGTCCATCTGCACACCGACTGGACGGAAACCGACGAGTTGAGCAAGGCAGTTGAGGCAGCTTTTGAGAAGAATGTCGACTTGCTGCCATCTCCTTTGTTGCAGCTGGTGGGATCACAGAAGCTGCATATTACTGATGCCGATGCACGTTCCATGGCGGCGGCTCTTGGTATTGCAGAGCGGATGATTACGAGGGTGAATAAATGAAACTGACCCTTAATCTGGCCAGTCGTCGTTATGTCAACGAACAGGCACTTCGCCTCGGCTATCTGATTTTCTCCCTGTTGTTGGTCTTGCTGCTTCTTTTTCAAATACGCTTACTTGGGCTAGAACGGCAAGAAAATGAATCTGTTCGCACAGAGATAAATACGTTGCAGGAACAACTGAAGGATAAAATTCCACAGCGTTTCGATAAAGCGCAGATTGCAGCGCATCAGGAACAGTTAGGGCGTGCCAAAGCGTTGCTGCTGCAGGATGCTTTTCGCTGGACAGCGCTGTTCGATCGGCTCGAAATCCTGCTGCCGAAGAATGTCAGTATCGTCAGTTTCAGTCCCAACTATAAAGATGCAAGCTTGCAGATCAGTGGAGCGGCTAAAAAGCTCAAAGATTTACAGCGTTTGCTTGATAATCTGCATGGTGATAATTTTAAACAGGTGTTCCTGAACCAGCAATCTGAAGGGGAAGTTCTCGATTACGCTGGGAATAAGCAGCCCGCGATTACTTTTACCATCAAGCTTGAAGGGGTGTTTGAAGAATGAAAACAGCTCTGTTGAAAGCGACATGGGAACAATCACGCGGTTGGGTGTTTTTTATTCTCGCTCTTATTCTGATTTCACTGGGACTTTTTATTTACCAGTCTCAGATTGTCGATGATGAAAGTGCTCATCTGCAGCAGCGCAGGCTTGAACTTCAGCAACAGCTTAAAGTGCGGGCGGAAAAAATGGCTGAGTCGGGTGTGCCGCTTTCTGCCGTTGAACAGATGGAAAAAGATTTACTTCGCTTTGCCGAACTGATCCCGCCAAAACAGGAGTTTTCCGCGTTTGTCGGTGAATTGTTCGATCTGGCGCAGAAAAGCACCCTGGAAATCCGCCAGGTGAATTATCAGCCCGAGGTCGACAAAGAAACCGGTTTTTTGAAATATGGCGTCAGCTTTTCGGTCGGTGGCAGCTATGAACAGGTGAAAAAATTTATCCATCTGCTTGAAAACTCTAGTCGTATCCTTTTGATTGACAATATTGGACTGGCAGGTCGCCAGACAAAAGAGCAGGGGATAAATGTTGCTTTGCAGATCAAGTTGACGACTTTCTTCCAGGGGGGCGGTAATGAGTAGAGCGCGGTTATTGCTCCTGTTATTGATACTTCTCGGGTTTGCAGGGTGGTATGCCTGGCAGCAAACTCCTCGGCAAAAACGAGTGGTTGGAAAGACTGAAGCGTTGAGCGTTAAATCGTTTGCGGCAGAAAAATCGAAAGAGGGGAACGCTCTCGATTTTTCTGGTGGAGAGGCCTCCTCTTTTCGGAAACCGAAGCGTGACCTGTTCGGCACTATCTATCCCGCGCCACCTATAAAAAAACTGCCGCCATCGAAACCGCAGCCGAAACCTGTGATCACGCCTGTACCGAAACCACAGCCGAAACCTGTGATCACGCCTGTGGAACCAGCTGTGAAGCCGATTCAACCCTTGACAGTTCTCGGCTATCTGCAGAAGGACAGGGAAAGAACGGTGTTCCTGGCCTCGCGGCAAGGAGAAGTGTTTTTGGTTAAACAGGGCGTTCGTTTTGCCGATGACCTGCTCGTACAAAAGATTGATGCGACCAGTATCCATATAGGCCGTAATGAAATAGACAAGGGAGTGACGCTGCAAGTCGCAGAGAGTAAAAAGCAGCGTATGGCGATACAGAATGTGTCTTCAGGGCGGCCGAGTGTGCCTGAGTATACCTCCCCGGCACCGACCCAAGAACAACCGGCAGTTTTGCCGGGGCAAAATTAAACAGCATAAGCGTAAGCTGAATATAGGAGTGGTAAAAGCATGCGATTAATGATCGGACGATGGTCAGCACGGTTTAGTGTTTTTCTGGCAGTTGTTGTGCTGGCAGGATGTGCAGCCGGCCGCGGTGAATTCAAGCGCGGCGAAGACGCACTGCAACAGGGTGACTATCAGCAGGCGGTTGCATCTCTACGTGAAGCAACAGAGAAAGCCCCGGATAATCATGCTTACAAGTTGCGTTTGAATACCGCACGTTACGAAGCTGCAAAATTTCACTGGAACAAGGCAGAGGAATATTTCGCTCAGGCAGATTATCAGCAGGCGCGTGAACACTATCGTTTGTCAGCAGAGCTGGATGGTTCAAATTTCGCTGCTGCAGAAGGCTACAAGCTTGCCGGACAGTACCAGAAAGCACAAAAGCTGGTTATCGATGCAGCCGATTTCGTTAAAGCCAACCGTCATCTGCAAGCAAGAAGAGCTGTTGAACAGGCACTTGACCAGGTTGAAGATTTTCAACCTGCACTGCAGCTGAAAAAAGTTCTTGAGCGGACCGCGCTGACAGTGATTGACGGCGTTGAGCTTGAAGTAATCTCCGATCAGCCGATTACTCTGAATTTCACTGATACCAAACTGCCGGATGTATTTGAAATTCTGACCAACCTTTCTGGTATCAATTTCATTCTTGACGAAGATGTTCGCAGCAACAAGACGACGTTGTTTCTGGAAAAAGCGACTTTTTCCCAGGCACTTGAGCTTTTACTGCGGATGAACAAGCTCGATAAAAAGATTCTCAACCGTAAAACCATCGTCCTTTTCCCGAAGACACGGGATAAGCAGAAACAGTTTGAAGATCAACTGATTCACACATTCTATCTTTCGAATATCGATGCGAAAAAAGCGGTCAACCTGCTACGCACCATGCTGCAGGTACGCAAGATTTACGTTCATGAAGAGCTGAATGCCGTTGTCATCCGTGATACTCCCGGCGTTATCAAGCTGGCGGCGAAAATTATTGAAGCGAACGATCGTGGCGATGCGGAAGTTGTTTTTGACCTAGAGTTGATCGAGGTTTTGCACACCGATGGTCTTACTTTTGGCCCTCAGTTGGGTGCGTATCAGTTGAATATTGGCATCAACCCTGATCCAACAACGACCGCGACAAGTATCAGCGGGGTCGTCGTCGATTCATTCGATGGCTTTGATACTCTTTACGGTTTGCCAGCTGCATCTTTCGATTTTCTCAAAGAGGCAAGTGATAGCGAAGTGCTGGCGAATCCGAAGATTCGGGTCAGGAACAAGGAAAAAGCGAAAGTACACATCGGTACCCGTGAGCCGGTTGTAACTGTCACCGTAACCGATTCCGGGACGACTTCCGACAACGTTGCTTATCAGGATGTCGGTGTGAAGCTTGACGTCGAGCCGGAAATTCAACTCGACAATACCGTGGTGACCAAACTAGGGCTGGAGGTCAGTAACGTTTCCGGTCGTTCTACCACTGCTAACGGGACCTCCGTTTTGACCATTACAACGACCAACGCCAATACGGCATTGACCCTGAAAGACGGCGAAAGAACTATTATCGGTGGTTTGTTGCGCGATAGTGAAAGTAAAGCGAAGACGACGATTCCCGTGTTGGGGGATATCCCTTTACTGGGGCGGTTATTTACCCACTACCAAAATACCGACAGCAAAAGCGAAATCCTTTTGTCGATTACTCCTCATATTGTTCGCTCAGTAAAACTGCCGACACGTGAGTCAGCCAGCATCTGGTCAGGCGGTGAGGATGACCTGAAATTCGGCCGCAATTTCGGCACCTTCGCAGATGAGTACCTGGAGGGTCAGCAAGACGTTGAGCTGATCAACAGTGATTCTGAAACTGAAGCGGCGGCTGAACCTGTTGATGCGGCGCCAGTTCCAGTTCTGCCCGTAGAAAAGGTAGAGCCTGCTGCTGTGCCTGCTGCTGTGCCTGCAACTGCGGCCGTAGTTGAGCCTGAGTCGGCAGCCACTGCTGAAGAACTAGTAGTAACTGCAGATGATCCAGTTGAAGAAGTGACTCTGCCTGTTCAACAGCCTAGTGGCATGTTACAGCCGCTGATCTATATTAAAGGTTCCGAGCTGGTAAAAAATGGAGAGGAATTTTCGTTGATCTTTTATGTCGATGAAATCAGCGAACTTTTCAGCGCACCGATGTATGTGCAGTATGACAGTAACCTGTTCGATTTTGTCAGTGCGACCGAAGGAGGTTTTCTCAAGCAGGGCGATAGCCCGACCGTCTTCACACACACGGTACTGAAGGATTCAGCTCGGGTCATCGTCGGTCTGAAACAGGGTGCAGGGGGAAAAGGTGTGTCAGGAGGTGGAGAGCTTTTCAGCATGACCTTCAAGGCGAAGGCTCTAGGCAAGGGGCTGATCGAGCCGACCCGGACCAACTTCCGCAATCCACAAGGCATTCGTTTGAATGCCGAACCGATCGGTCTTGAGATCGAGGTTCATTAACGGGGGCACTGAGGGTGGGTGTTTTTTCAAACAAGTCCGGATTAACCCTGATCGAGCTGGTTATCGCAATTGCCCTGATGGCAATTCTTGCTGCGACTGTTATCCCGCTCGCGGAGGTAACTGTGATCAGGACCAAGGAGTTGGAGCTACGTCGATCACTACGGACTCTTCGCACCGCAATTGATGAGTATCATAAGGATTATCAAGATGCTGTTGCGCAGAAGAAAATCTTCGCTGAAGTCGATGCCAGTGGGTATCCCGAGGAACTGGAGTTGCTACTGGAGGGGAACGATTGGGGAGGGCTGTTTCCGTTCAAAAAAAAATACCTGCGTCGCATTCCCCGCGACCCTTTTGATAAGTATGATGACGGCTGGGGATTACGGTCATACGATGATGAGCCGGATACTACCGTCTGGGGTGGAAACGATATTTATGATGTTTACTCACAGAGCGATGGGATCGCTCTCGACGGTACCTATTACCGTGATTGGTAGCTGATGATCAAACAACGAAAAATACTGAACCGGCGTGGTTTCACCCTGATCGAACTGCTAACGGTCATGGCTGTTATGGGAATCCTGCTTGCCATTGCAGTGCCATCGTACCGCCGCAGCCAGATAAAAGCACAAGAGACGGTACTTTCTGAAGATCTCTACTTGATGCGTAAAGCCATCGATGCGTATTATGCTGATCGATCGAGCTACCCGGACAGCCTTGAGCAGCTGGTTTATGACAAGTATCTGCGCGGCGTTCCGCGTGATCCTTTTACCCGTGAAACCGATACCTGGGAGTGTATTCCTCCAGAGCCGGCCGATAATGGGCAACTGGCTGAGGGTGGTTGTTACGATATTCGTAGCGGTAGCGATTTGATTGGCGGCAACGGAGTTCCTTACCGAGACTGGTAGCCTGATGATCCAACTTTTCAATGTGACAAAAAGTTATGGTGGCGAGTCCCCGGCGGTTAAAGATCTGAGTATCCAGATTCCGAAAGGGGATTTTGTTTATGTCACAGGAGCGTCCGGTGCCGGTAAAACCACCTTTTTGCGCATGTTGTATGCTGCCGAAAAACCAACCCGTGGCCAGATTCTGATTAACAATCAGAACATTACTCGCATTCGTAGTGGTCAGATTCCATATTTGCGCCGAAAAATAGGTGTCGTGTTCCAGGACTTCAAGCTTCTTCAGAGCCGCACCGTTTATGAAAATGTTGCCTTTGCTCTGGAAGCCCAGGGAAAGAAACGCTATGAGGTGAGCAAGAAGGTGTATCAGGCGTTGAAAGAGGTTGGCCTGGAACATCGCCTGCAGCGCAAGCCGCTGGAACTCTCTGGTGGTGAGCAGCAGAGGATTGCTATTGCTCGTGCGCTGGTTGTCGACCCTTTGATTCTACTGGCCGACGAGCCGAGCGGAAACCTCGACCAGGAGGTGACCCTTGATATTATGGAACTGTTTAAAAAGGCTAATGCCCGTGGCACTACGGTGCTACTGGCAACCCATGACCATAGCTTGCACAGGCGCTTCCCGCGTCGTGTTATGACCCTCGATAAAGGTCGCCTGATCGCAGATCAGCAGCCGGTCGAGGGCTGATTTTCTCACCGGAGGGTCCAGCTGTGCTGGAAAATATCCGCTATTTTATCCGTCGAGCCGTTCGCAATATGCGCCAATGGCCGCTCCTCTGTACAGCAGCCATTCTAACCATGGCGGTTGCGTTGGCGACTGTTGCCACTTTTTTCCTGGTCGTCGTCAATATAGAACAACTCGCCTCCAACTGGACGCGTGAAATCCAGGTTATCGCTTATCTCGAGAATCCTGTCAGCCATCGTGAATTGCCAGCTATCACTAAAAAACTGGAAGCTTTTGCCGAAGTAGAAAAGGTTCGTTACGTTTCGCCTGACGATGCGATGAAGCGTTTTGAAAATCGATTGGCAGATGACGCCAGCCTGCTCGAAGGTGTAAATCGCAACCTGTTACCGGCTTCATTCGAATTGACCCTGCAACCATCATTTCGAAATCAGGATGGAATAGAAAGAGTCATCGAGCAGCTCGATAATACGTTGGCTGTTGAGGATCTGCGGTATGGCCAGAAGTGGCTGGAGCGCTTTAATGATTTTGTTGATATGTTGCGATTTGTCTGTCTTATTCTTGGTAGTTTTCTGATTTTTGCGGCACTTTTTATCGTTTCCAATACGATCAAGCTAACCCTTTATGCGCGACGTGACGAACTGGAAATCATGGCTTTGGTTGGAGCAACGATGCGTTTTATCCAGATACCTTTTTTGCTGGAGGGAGCACTGCAGGGCTTGCTGGGTGGGCTTGTTTCGCTCGGCTTTCTGATTATTTCGTTCAAGCTTATACTCGTGCGGAGTTTAACATCTTTCTGGTTAACCCCGGCCGACTTTGACCTTCTTTTCCTTTCTCCCGGGCAACAGGGATTTCTCGTCTTCTCCGGCGTTGTGCTCGGAGTCCTCGGCAGTTTAACCTCTTTGCGTCGCTTTGTTCGTATCTGATTCCATGCGTTTTCGAGCCATTTCGATAATTCTGCTGCTGATTGTTTACAGCGGTGAGGTTGCTGCAGATCTGGATGAGAATCGCCGTCAGTTGCAGCAGGTCCAGCAACGTATAGAAAATACGCAAATCGATTTGCAACAGAAAGAGCAATCGGAAGTTCGTTTTACTCGTGAACTGGCTGTGCTGAATGGAACATTGCGCAAGATAGATGGACGGATCTCGCAGCTGAAAAAAGAACAGCAGCAGGTTCTTAAATCCATTTCTGCTCAGCAGAATCAGGTTGCAGCCGGCAAGAAAAAGATCCGTGCCACTGGCAGGCGGATTCAAAAACGTTTGGTTGCTCTTTACAAAGAAGGTGAAATCGGACCGCTGAAAATTCTGTTTTCTGCTGATTCGCCAACTGAGTTGGTGCAGCAGTATCATTATCTGACTCGCGTCGTTGAGCATGATCGTGAATTGCTGGATGATTACCGTCAGGTGATCGAAACTCATCAGCAGGAGTTGTCACGTTTACAGGATTTGGAAGAGCAAAAAACATCACTGCTCGAGCAGGAAAAACAGCAGAGGCAGGTTGCTGCCGATGGCCGACGTCTGCAAGCTCGTTTATTGAAAAAAGTCAAAGCAGAAAAAAAACAGCTGAATAGCGAGCTTGCCTCTTTGCAAGAGAAAGCACGGAGGCTGCAGGGGCTGGTAAAAAAACTGCAGCAGGAAAAACATGCTGAACCCAAACTGCAACCGGGCGGTGTCAGTTTTGTCGCGGATAAGGGAAGGCTTGACTGGCCAGTTCCTGGTGATGTGCTGATTGGGTTCGGTACCAAAAAAGACAAAGCTCTCGGAACCTATTATGAAAGTAATGGTCTAGAAATTTCAGCGACTCCCGGGACTTCAATTAAAGCTGTCGCTGATGGTAAAGTTGTCTTTGCAGACTGGTTTAACGGATACGGAAACCTGATGATTTTAAGCCACGCCGGTGGTTTTCATTCTCTTTATGCGCAGGCAGCTGAACTCAGCAGGAAGCCTGGAGAGGTTGTACGAGCCGGTGATGTTGTTGGATTGAGTGGTCTCGCAGGGCGTGACAGCATCTATTTTGAAATTCGTAAAGACGGAGCAGCTGTAAGCCCACTGACGTGGCTCAAGCGCCGTTAGGAGATATCATGCATCGTCTAAAAGTTTTTATTTCGACACTTGTGATGCTGGCAACCCTGCTTGGTTGCTCAGTCTTTTTTCTCGTTCCGGCGGTAGCGAACGAAAAAAAAGATTACCAGATGCTTGAGCTCTTCACCGATGTCCTTTCGATAATTCGGAAAAGCTATGTTGAAGAAACGGATACGACCGAACTGATTTATGGGGCAATCCGGGGAATGCTGTCCACCCTCGATCCTCACAGCAGTTTTCTATCGGCAGAAATGTATCAGGACATGAAGGACGATACCCACGGTGAGTTCGGCGGGCTGGGGATCGAAATCACCAAAAAAGATGGCCTGCTGCTTGTTGTCTCACCGATAGAAGATACCCCTGCGTTCAAGGCTGGCATCAAAGCTGGTGACCAGATATTGAAGATCGAAGATACACCGACAAAAGATCTGGAGATTATGGAGGCTGTCCGTTTGCTTCGCGGCCCGAAAGGAGCGGAGGTCACAATTAAAATATGGCGCGAAAGCTTCAGTGAACCGCAGGATTTTACCCTTGTCCGGGATCGTATTCAGCTGCACAGCGTAAAGAGCAAGTTCTTGCTCCCCGGCATTGCTTATGCGAGGGTTTCGCAATTTCAGGTTCGTACTGGTTCTGACCTGCAGGATGAGCTGCAAAAAAGGATTGCTGAGAATGGTGGGCCACTGCAGGGTTTGGTTCTCGACTTGCGCAATAATCCGGGTGGCTTGCTCGACCAAGCCGTCGCCGTTTCCGACCTGTTCCTTTCAGATGGCTTGATCGTTTATACTGAAGGTCGAGAGGAAGGAAGTCAGTTACAGTTCCGTGCAACCAGCGAAGGAACAGAGTCTGACTATCCTATCGTGGTACTGATAAACGGCGGTAGCGCAAGTGCGGCTGAGATTGTTTCCGGAGCTTTGAAAGATCACGGACGCGCCGTGTTGCTGGGTGAGCGGACTTTCGGTAAGGGGTCGGTGCAGTCGGTCATCCCGATGAGTGATGATACGGGACTTCGTTTAACGACAGCAAGATATTACACTCCCAACGGAATTTCGATTCAGGCCCGAGGTATTTTGCCCGATATCGAGGTGACTCAGCAGCATAACGGCATGTTGCAGGAAAATCACCAGCTACGTGAAAAGGACCTGGAAAACCATTTCCGTCCTTTGAAAAATTCTCAACCTGTTCAAGAAGAAAGTGAAGGGCAGGTCGAGTTTTTGGAAGAACATGAAAAAAATGACAATCAGTTGATGCGCGCGCTCGACCTGCTTAAAGGGTTGAATATCCTGCAGTATCAACGCAAAGCGGCCTGAAGAAAAGAACAGTTATCTTGAAAAAAACGAAAAAGAAATCAATAAAATCAAAATCATCAAAACTCAGCCAGAAATTCCCCATGCTGCAAAGCCAGAAAGTCCGGGTGGCGTTGGCAACCGTTTTCCTGCTGTCTTTCGTCGGTTTGTGTCTGGTGCTTCTGGTTGCGTTGCGCACTGCATTTTTGCCTGAATATGTTCCAGTCAGGCAGGTCGAAGTTGAACGACCGCAGGTGCAAAGTATCGTTGGGTATTCCCAGGTTTATCAGCTGGTAGATGATGAGTTGCTCAATGGACCGGAGTCGCAAGGCTGGCAGAAGCTGCCGGGCGAGGGCCGAATGCAGCGATTGAAGATGTTCGGAGATTTTCCGAAACAGGCTCGTTTACTCGATCTTGCGGCACGAATAAACGAAACAGGAGCTCCGGCCCATCTCGATCTTTTGCCACGCAAGGGTTACGTTCGTCTCTATTGGAATAAACAGTTACGGCTGGAATTGCGCTACCGGGTGCCTTTGGCCGTCACCAGCAGTCGTCCACGCGTTGCTATCATTATGGATGATATGGGGCGTTCGCTGAAAACTTTTGAACAGTTGCTTGCGCTTGACTTGATGGTGACGCCTGCAATTTTGCCTGAGAGTCGAAAGGCAACAGAAGCGGCATTGATGCTACAGAATATCGGGCGCGAATACATGATTCATCTGCCGATGCAGCCGAGTAATTATCCAAGAGTGAGTCCTGGTCCAAACGCGCTGCTGCTGGGTCAGTCGGAAATGGAAACCAGACGTCTGCTGCGTCGTTACATGGAAAAAGTTCCGGGGGCCGCCGGGGGGAATAACCACATGGGGTCCGGTTATACTCAGAACCGTCATGCGATGCGTGTCGTGCTGGATGAGTTACAACAGGGTGGGCAGTTTTTTATCGACAGCAAGACAATCGGCAGTTCTGTCGCCTACGATGAGGCGCGCCGAATGCATGTACCTACGGCGACGCGGCAGATATTTCTCGACAACAGCGAGGATGTTTCCTATATCCGCCAGCAGATTCGACGCATGGTGAAGATGTCGGACGACCGGGGCGAGGTGGTTGCGATTTGTCACCCCTATCCTGAGACCTTGCTGGCATTTCAGCAGGAGTTGCCGTGGTTGAAACAACAGCAGATCGATTTTGTTCCCGCATCTATGTTGGCAAAGGTTTACTGAGCTTCCGCCGCAAGATCGACTTTGACTCTGTCGAAAACGGCCTGGAACTTCTGGTAGTGGTAGTTCTCCAATAGCTCCAGAGGTTGATGTCCACCCCTGCGGGCCAGGATCATTTGGGTTTTCTGGCCCTGCTCTGTATCAAATTTTCGGAACAGTTTCAGCACCCGAGAATTTTGTGTCCGGTTGAAAAATCCTTTTTCCTTTATCACAAGACTACGTCCGGAGAGTTTTTCGCCGTTGTGATCGAGGCGGAAAAAGTCGATTTGCGACTCATCTTCCGGCAATTGGGTGCGTTGAAGCAGAATGTATGAACGGTCGGCAGTTTCCAACAACAGATCGCGCAACGAATCTTCCAGGCCTTTGGCCTTCTGCTCACCGAAACAATCCTGAACGATCATATCAAGAAAACAACTGTCCTCTGCAAATCCGCTCAGGCTGGCGTCATTGCTTTCCAGGTAGTAAGCACCTGGCAAAACATTTCCTTCTGGTAGTTCCTTCTCGCAGCAGAGGCAGCTTTTACTGAGCTGGGAAAAACGCTTCTGGCGTTCACGTTCGAGGGTCGCATCACGGTTAGATCGCTCCTTGGCAATCTCGTTCATCCAGCTCGGACCATTTTCAAGATATTCGAGATAGGCCTGCCGCGCCAAATGCATGAACTGCAAGTGGACATCTGTATTACGGCCGTGCGTAATAACGGAAAAAATTTTGCCACTCGGATTGGTGCTGAGCGATTCGACTTTGGGACTTTTGGCAACGTAACCTTCGTAGCATTTGTAACCGCGATTTATGGCGTAAGCCTTCAGAAGCTGGTAAGCATTGCGGAAAGGACCATCAAAGCGGATGCGTGTATCGACAAGACAAGGGAGCAGGCGCAGGGTTGATCTTGGCCGCTCCTGCTGGTGTAAAAAATCAGCCAGGTGGCGGCAATTCTCCAAAGAGGCCGCGTCCTTGATCGGCACGATCACTCGATCAGCGGCGTAAAGTGCGTTCTGGGTGAATGGGTCGATGACCGGACTGGTATCGATGATCAGGATCCCGCCAAGCTGGGAGCGACTCAGCTTTTCAGCGAGCAGGTCACAGGTTTGTATGCTATCTCGACATTCCTGGATGTTCCGGCTCGATGGCACAAACTGTACGCCATATTGACCTGGCACGACCAGTTCATCGATTGTTTTGTCGGTAAAAAGGTTGCTGATGTTCGGCGACTTCTCCTGTTTTCCGAGCTGGAACATCTGGTCAATAGTGAAATGGTTGTCGAAGCTGAACAGGGTGACTGGCAGATCCTCAGACAGACCTTTCAGGTAGATCGCCAGGTTGGTTGCCAGAGTTGTTTTGCCAACTCCACCTTTTTCACTCGAAATAGTGATGACGTAGGGTCGTCCCATAGAAGGCCCTCTTTGAAGAGATTTAGAAAATTTAACTATTTATAGGGGATCCAAGCAGCGCTGTCAATCTCTGTGCGAGCTGTTATAATACGTCCTCGCTTTATCTGGAGGGGCTGGAAAAGGCGGATTTGCTAGATGGAAAATAGTCAGATTGTCACCGTTTCTGCCCTGGTGGAATTGTTGCAGGAGGTGGTGGAAGACAATTTTGTCGAAGTTCTGGTGCAGGGAGAACTGGCGAATGTCTCTCGGCCCGCTTCCGGACACTGTTATTTTACGTTGAAGGATCAAAAGTCGCAGCTGCGTTGTGCTATTTTTCGCAGCCACTTGCGTGCCTTACGCTTTCGCCCGGAGGAGGGGAGCGAGGTTGTTTGTCGCGGGCGCGTATCAATTTATCCGCAGCGCGGCGATCTGCAGTTAATCGTTGAGGGAATGGAGCCGGTCGGTGTCGGTAGCCTGCAACTGGCGTTTGAACAGTTACAGCAAAAACTTGCAGCGGAAGGTCTGTTCGATCCGCATCGCAAAAAAAATCTGCCCGAGTTCCCTCAAACAATTGGTGTTGTGACCTCTGCAACAGGTGCTGCGATCCATGATATTCTCACGGTTTTGCGGCGTCGCTCGGCCGGTGTGAAGGTTTTGTTGCGTGCGGTTCGCGTTCAGGGCGAAGGCGCTGCAGAAGAAATCAGTGCAGCAATCGCTGATCTTAATCGTGAAGCAAGCGCGGATATTCTGATTGTTGGTCGAGGTGGCGGCTCACGTGAAGATCTCTGGGCGTTCAACGAAGAGGTTGTGGCTCGTGCGATTGCTGCATCGGAAATCCCAATCATTTCTGCCGTTGGGCACGAAGTTGATATTTCGATTTCCGATCTGGTTGCCGATTTGCGGGCAGCTACACCAAGCGCAGCAGCAGAACTAGTTGTACAGAACCGATTGGATCTCGAACGGCATCTCGACCAGCTGGTGTTGCGCTTGGGACAACAGATGAAGAGCCGACTGCTGCTGCTGCAAAGCCGATTGCAGGGTTTGGAAAAGCGCCTGAAAGCTCCTTTTGAAGAGATCCGTTTGCAGCGGCTGCAACTGCAGCAGTTATATTTACGTCTTGATCAGGCAATGAAGGCAATTTGGGCTGATTGTCATGAACGGTTGGCGATTGCTTCCGGCCGGCTCGATGCTCTTTCACCTCTGGCTGTGCTGGCACGTGGATATGCCTTGGTGAAACAGGCAGAGACAGGGGCGCTTGTGAAAAGTTTTGAGCAGGTTGAGGCTGGTGATCGGCTGCAGATTCAGCTGGCCGCTGGTGAGCTGATTGCAACTGTGGAGAAGGCGGCAAAAAAGCTTTAATTTCGGGGGAAAGGGCTTGACTGGGGTTTGCTCCACTAGCGATAATCTAACTTTTGACATTAATGAATGGAATGACTGGGATGGCAAAAAAATCGGGCTTCGAAACTGCACTGAAACAACTGGAAGACGCTGTGACTCAGCTTGAAAGCGGGGAGTTGTCGCTGGAGCAGTCTTTGAAAGTTTTCAGCACAGGTGTTGAACAAGCAGATGCCTGTCGCAAATCTCTGCAGGATGTGGAACTGCAGGTTGAGCAGTTGCTGAAACAAGCTGACGGCAGTTTTACCCGCGAGGCATTTCTCGATGAAGACTGATTGGCAGCTGGAGACCTATCTGCAGGATCGGATTCAACTGACTGAGTCGGCCCTTGATCGCTATTTGCCGGGCGCTGACACTCTTCCTGCGAAATTGCACGAAGCGATGCGATATTCTGTTTTTGCTGGGGGGAAGAGAATCCGCCCGGTGCTGATGATCGCCGCTTGTGAAACCTTGGGGGGAAATACGCAGCATGTGTTGCCGGCGGCCTGTGCCATAGAGATGATCCATAGCTATTCATTGATCCATGATGACCTGCCAGCAATGGATGATGATGATTATCGTCGTGGTGAACCGACGAATCACAAAGTTTTTGGAGAAGCGAATGCGATTCTGGCGGGAGATGCGCTCCTGACAGAAGCTTTCATTCTATTATCGAATAAATCAGTTTGGCCCGAAGTTGATGCTGAAAAGCGCAATACCGTCATCAGCTTGCTGGCGCGAAGTGCCGGTTCGCGCGGAATGGTTGGCGGCCAAGTTGTCGATATGGAGTCCGAGGGGAAAGAGATCGACCTGCCGACACTGGAATATATTCACACTCATAAAACCGGGGCGCTGATTCTGGCTGCGATTAAATCGGGTGCGATCATCGGTGATGCCGATGAGGACCAGTGGCGGGCACTTTGCCGCTACGGCGAAGCTGCCGGACTGGCGTTTCAAGTGGCAGATGACATTCTTGATATCGTTGCGGATCAGTCGGAACTGGGTAAGGATGTCGGTAGCGATCAGGAACGGGGCAAAGCGACCTATCCAGCTCTGCTCGGCTTGGAAGGGGCTCGTGTGAGGGCTCGCGAGCTTCGCGACGTTGCTTTAACGGCGCTCGATATTTTTGGCGACAAGGCACGACCGTTACGAGAAATTGCACATTATATTGTTGATAGATCATTTTGAGAGAAAAGGCATTTGTCGTATTTGACCGACGCTTGCAATGACGTGAGGAAGAGAGACAATGGGTGAAATTCTTTCACAACTGAAAACTCCGGCTGACATAAAACAGCTGCAACGCGAGCAGTTGGACCTGCTTGCCGCAGAGTTGCGTGAAGAGATTGTTGAAACAGTATCGGTGAACGGTGGTCACCTCGGCAGCTCACTGGGGGTTGTTGAACTGAGTATTGCGCTGCACAAGGTTTTTGACTCTCCCAATGATAAAATTATCTGGGATGTCGGTCATCAGGCTTATGCTCACAAACTTCTGACCGGGCGCCTCGATCGCTTCCACACTCTGCGTCAACTTGATGGCATCAGCGGCTTTCCGAAACGTAAAGAGAGCGAACATGATGCTTTTGATGTTGGCCACTCGAGCACCTCGATATCGGCTGCCCTGGGTATGGCGGCAGGCAAGGATATCTTGGATAAAGATCAGAAAATCATTGCCGTTATCGGTGATGGCTCACTTACCGCCGGGATGGCTTTCGAGGGGTTGAATCACGCCGGCCACCTGAAACAGAAAATGGTCGTTATTCTCAACGATAACGAGATGTCGATTTCGCCGAATGTCGGTGCGCTCTCTTCCTTTTTGAGCCGCAAGCTTTCTTCTGATGCTTTTATCCGCTTCAAGAAAGATACAGAAAGTATTTTGAGTATTGTTCCCGGATTCGGTAAGGATCTGGTCAACATCGCCAAAAAGGCAGAGGAGTCACTAAAAGGTTTCATGACTCCTGGCATGCTTTTCGAAGGCTTTGGTTTCGATTATTTCGGTCCGATTGATGGCCATAATATCGACGAGTTGCTCGAAACTCTGCAGAATGTCGCTAACATTAAAGGCCCGGTCCTGCTGCATATTGCGACTAAAAAAGGCAAGGGTTACGCTCCCGCAGAAGAAAACCCGCCAAAATATCATGGCGTTGGCCCCTTCGATAAGGTTACCGGCAAGGTGAACGGTGCGAAACCGGGCAGTGCTGCGTCCTACACGGGTGTTTTCGGAAAAACACTGGTCGAACTCGCTAACGAAGATGATCGTGTGGTTGCCATTACTGCCGCGATGGCAGAAGGGACTGGCTTGAATGCATTTGCCGCTGCTCACCCTGATCGGTTTTTCGATGTCGGTATTGCGGAACAGCATGCAGTGACATTCGCAGCTGGCCTGGCCTGCCAGGGCTTGCGGCCGGTTGTTACAATTTATTCAACCTTTATGCAACGGGCTTACGACCAAGTTGTACATGATGTTTGCCTGCAGAACCTTCCGGTCACCTTCGCGATGGACCGGGGTGGGCTTGTCGGTGCAGACGGGCCGACTCACCATGGTGTGTTCGATATGTCTTTTATGCGTCATGTTCCCAATCTGACGTTCGCTGTGCCGCGAGATGAAGTTGAAATGCGTAAAATTATGAAAACTGCAGCGCAACATGATGGGCCTTTTGCTTACCGTTACCCACGCGGTAGCGGCGTCGGGTTGCCGTTACCGAATGAAATCGAAACTGTAAAGATTGGCACAGGCGAGTTGTTGCGTGAAGGGGCTGACGTTCTGATCATCGCCATCGGTGTGATGGTCGGCGAAGCGCTGGAAGCAGCAAAGCTGTTATCGCAGCAGGGAATCGATGCGGCTATTGTTGATGCGCGTTTTATCAAGCCACTTGATCGCGAGCTGCTGATTTCGCAGGCGGAAAAATCTCCTTTGGTTGTGACCGCCGAAGAAAATGCACTCCAAGGTGGTTTTGGCGCTGCTGTGTTGGAGCTACTTAGTGATGCCGGAATGACAGTGCCCGTAATACGTGTTGGTATCCCTGACAGCTTTGTCGAGCAGGGAAGCCAAGCAGAGCTGCGGGCTCAACTTGGGATCAATGCGGATGGTTTGGTGACGACTGTTCTTAAATCGTTGAACGCCAAGCAAGCAGCCTCGGCGAGTTAGGCTTGTTTCTGGCTGGGCTGGAATTGCATTTGATCTTGTTTTCTTTATACTCAAACAAAAGCGTTCTTTGTAAAGGGCGCTTTTTTTGTAACTTGTGCGACTGTATACATCATCTGCCGCGGGTTTAGATTTTTTCTTTACAAGAAATATTGTACTATTCGGGACTCTGATAAGGAGATTCTATGGCCCGAAAAATTTTTATTGCAGCAACAGGTATGAATAGTGGTAAGACCACAACGAGTCTGTCGCTTATGCATATGGCAAGGAAGAAATATGACCGGGTCGGCTTTATCAAGCCGATTGGTCCGAAACCTGTAAAATTTAATGGTCTTGTTGCCGATAAAGATGCAATCCTCATTGCCCGGATGTTTGGACTGGAAGAGGACCTGCCGCTGATGTCGCCATTTGTGCTCGGTCAAGGCGATACCCGTAGGGTTATGGATGGTGATCTGCCCCGTGAACAGGTGGCGCAGGAGATGTTTAATGCCATTGCAGAGCTGGATGCAAAAAACGATTTCCTGATAATCGAAGGTGCAGGCCACACCGGTGTCGGTTCTGTGATTGGTTGTAATAATGCGCGGATCGCCAGAGAAACTGGTGCTTCTGTGTTGATGGTGACCGGTGGTGGATTGGGAAATGTTGTTGATTCGGCAATGATGAATTATGCATTATTCCAAAAGGAGCGTGCAGACGTTAAAGCGGTTTTGGTCAACAAAATTATCCCGGAAAAACGAGAACAGACTCTGCGTTATCTGCGGAGGGCGTTTGAACCGGAGGGGATTGGTGTGATTGGTGGTTTTAATTACCAGCCAATCCTCGCAAACCCCACCCTACGCAGGATCGCAAATGTGCTGGGGATCAAGTTGCACGCAACAGAAGAAGAGCAGCAGCGCATTGTCCACAACATTCAGATCGGAGCTGCTTCAGCCCAGCGTGTAGCCGAATTGCTGAAGGATTCATCCCTGGTTATCGTCAATAGCAGCCGTGATGAGCTCCTGGTGACGATGGCCAATCTTTACCGGATTGGGGAGTATAGGCAAAAACTGGCGGGTATTATTATCCCGGGTGTAGGCCAGATTAGTCATATCACCAAGCAGATTATTGATGACAGTGGTATTCCCTATATGCGTGCAGGGCGAACTACATCCGATGTTTTTGAGATCCTTAAAGATGATGTCTCGAAGATTACTTACGAAGACAAGCATAAATTACATTTGATAACTGAACTTGCCGAGAAACGATTTGACTTTGAAGCGATAGATGCTTTGCTTGACTAGCCGGAGGTGGAAAAATGTTGATTCGGGTGCGTTATAAAGATGGCAGAATCGATTTAGTCCCATCACGTAAGCTTGACGAGTTGATTGTGATGAGTGAAATCGAACAGTTTGAACGTTCCACTGGTTGGGTGACTCTGGGTAAAGATCCGATTCGCAGTTCACTGCGTGGGAATTACCGGGGTCCAGAGCGTCGTGGCGGGCTCCTCTATGAACTTGAAGGGGGGAAAAGAAAATAGCTGGTGTCGTATACGCAGGATTTGCTATTCTGCCATTCGCTGGAAATATTTTCTAGGCACTCAATTGAAAAGGGAATGGAATGTTGATACGGGTACGTCACAGCACCGGTAAGATAGAACAGGTGCCACCACGTAAGCTGCAAAAGCTGATTGATAAAAGGAAAATTATTCAATTTATGCGCTCAACCGGTTGGGTGACCGTCGGTTTTGACCCGATCCGTAACGGGGGGGATCACGCTTACGCAGGTCCCGAACGCAGGAGTTGAGAAAAGACTGATTTAGCCCGGCTATCGCCGGGCTTTTTGCTGCTTTGATTTTGTGTAATGATTTTTATCGTGTCCGTTAGTAAGAGTTAAGTGTCTAATTCGTAGTTGTTTTTTCCGCCGCATGGTTTGCCTCAAACTATCTGAAGTGGTATTATTGAAATCTACAAGGAGGTGCGCAATGAGAGAAGTTCCTGTAGTTTATCAAGATGGCATGATGGATATGGTGGAGACTCAAGCACTGCAGAACTTGATTGAACAGGATAGTATTGTTAAGTTCCAGCGGGCAGATGGATGGGTTTACCCCGGCATTGATCCTGTCCGCCGCTTTGCACACCGTAACTACAAAGGCCCTGAGCGGCGTTTGGCCGATATGATTTATTGATAACGAAAAGATGTTGTGAAAAAGCCCATCTTCTCAGTCGAGAAGGTGGGCTTTTTTTATGGGTGAAGATTGATCAGCTTGTCTCGGTAGCTTGCTAGTATTTTTTTTGCTTTGCTGCGATTTTCAGGACCAATGCGCAACAGCATCTTCTGGCCGGTTGACAACTGTTCCAGTAAAGGGTCTGCGTATTTGTAAACGATAACCGGCTGGGTCAACGCGATCGGTTCATTCGGCTCCGGTGTTTCCAGCAGGTGGCCGATAACATAAACCAGACGGTCATTAAAATAAGCATTGTTGTAACCAAGCTGCTCATACGCTGTCTGGAACAACGGGTAGAAATGGATGTAAAGTTTCAGTGCCAGTGAGCTGTCAAGGGTTTCCAATAGCTTGACATGATTTGCATAACGGGCGAAATTGCGCCGACTGGTTTGTGGTGAGTCTTCGGTTCCCGCAACGATAAAGGGTGGCTTCGGCGGCACGATCGGCAGATGCGCCCGTGGCAACTTTTTTTCTGGCAGGTTATCGATGGTCGTCACCAAGCGCTGGATAAAGTTCTCCAACAGAATTATCCGCGACAGAGAGTCCCCCAGCTTCAGATTTTGCAGTGCCTCTTCAATTGTCTGATCGCTCTGCTCAATAGGCGGCAAGGTTTTCGGAAGTTCTGGTTCTTTGACTTCTGGAGCGGCGGATTGCTCTTGTGTCTCCTCATCCGGCACCTCGGTGACAGGCGGCGGTGTTGGAACCGGGTAATGGACAATCGGTTTCTTTACTGGCTCAGGTTGCTCAACAACTGCAAGCTCCTGCTGTACAGGGACTGGTGGCTGAGTGGTTTTTTGCATGAAAATGGTGAGACCAAGGACTGCGATTATAATGACGAGAATAAAAATCAGGAGATTGATTTTTTTCATCGGATTCCTCCAGTTTCTGTGGAGTTCTTATTATGACTCTAAATTCTGATCATTTCTACTTGATAATATGGATAAAGTTTAAAATGAGAAATCATCTGCAACAGGAGATTTGATGAAGTGTGTTTTTCAAGAGATAGAGGGTCGATTGCCTTTGTCCACGGAATCGAAACGTCTTTTTCATGGCCGAGGACACTGTTTTCCCGGCTATGAAGATATCTTGATTGACTGGTTTGCGCCAGTGGTCCTGATAACTCTTTATTCTCCTCGTGATCAGTCTGAATTAGGGCAATTGAGTCGATATCTGCAGCAGCAGATTAGTCGGCTGGAAGCGGTATTGGTTCAACAGCGTTACCAACCTGACAGCCCGGTCGCTTGCCTGGCAGGTAACCCGCCTGATAGCGTTGATGCTGTGGAAGATGGTAGGCATTTCCGGTTGCGTCTTGGGCAGGCACAGAATATCGGATTTTTCCCTGATATGGGTGTCGGTCGCAACCTGATCGCTGGTTTGGCGCCAGGTAAGAGGGTGCTCAACCTGTTTGCCTATAGTTGCAGCTTCTCGGTTGCTGCCCTCACCGCAGGTGCTGAGGAAGTTGTGAATGTGGATATGAATCGTGGTGCGCTGGAGCTTGGACGTTTAAATCATCGGTTGAATGATATTGATCTGCGGAAGGCCAGCTTCCTGCCGTTGGAAGTTTTTCGCAGTTTCAAGAAGCTTTCAAGCCTCGGCCCATTCGATCTGGTAATTTGTGACCCGCCCGCTTATCAAGGGAAAAGCTTTAAAGCTGAACGAGATTGGCCGAAGCTGTTACGCAAGCTTCCTTCCTTGTTAGCTGGGAGCGCCGATGTGCTGGCCTGCTTGAATGGCCCTCATCTCAGCCCTGATTTTCTGCAGGCCATGTTTGACGAACTGCTGCCGCAGATGATGTTGATTGCTAAATTTCAACCAGGTGAGGATTTCCCGGAGGCGGAAGAGCATCGTGGTGTCTGGGGATTTCACTACCGCAGGTCAGGCTGATACGGCGCAGTTACGGCGCAGCAGATGAATTTGACCAGCTTTTTCCAGTAGCAACTGAGAGTGAACCGCCAGTTGCCTGAGGTAGAGCAGGTCGTGTTCGGCGAACGGCAATTTTGGCGGATGACCACTGAGCAGCATCAGCCCCGCAGAACGATTATTGATCTGCAAGGGAACCGATACCAGTCCCGGTAGCTTCAACAGTTGATCTTCTTCATTGTGTTTTAGATTTGCCAGCCCCTGTGGCAGGCGCGAGGGGATCAACACCGGTTTACTGCGTTTAGCAATGACCTGGATCAGCCCATCTGGAAGTCGACGGGAAAAATTCCCACAGGTTTCTGCTGAAATTTTTTCTCCCATTTTTAATGCTAAACTGCTGTTGTCACGGTTGAACAGGGCGATAAGCCCATTGCCAGCATGAAGTTCGGTTGTCGCTGCATGCAGCATAATCCGAAAAATCTCTTCGACTTGATCCGACTCAGCCATTTTCTTTATGTCTTCCGTCAGCGTTTTTAATCGGTGGAGAGCGCTGTTCAGCGATCGGTTTTTACTTTCAAGTTCATGGAGCAGGTTATCTCGTTCTGCCCGCTGACGAATGTGGTCAAGGGCACGGCAAAGTGTATTGAAGAGAATTTCGCTACTGTCGATTGGGCGCAAGATAAAATCGTAAGCACCGTGGCGGATTGCTTGAAGTAATGTGAAAGAAGAAGCGTTGTGAGTCAGCAGAATGACTTCGGTTTGAGGTTGGATGGATTTGGCTTCTTTGAGGAGGAAAAGACCGCTCTTTCGCGGCAGGTCGGTTTCGCTCAAAATGACAGGGAAGCTTTTTTGACGCAACAGGTTCAAACAATCTTCGCATGAAGATGCCTGGGTTACATCCAGGTCCTGCTCTTGCAGCATCGAGACTAAATGCTCACGACGATCTTCAACGTGGTCGACGACAAGTATTGGCTCATCCATAAGATTGGCTCCCTATAATAAGATTCCTTTATATAAATAAATGTGATTCTTGTCAACCGGCTTAATATCCGAAGGATGGCATGCTTGTAAACTTGTGGTTTTGTCCTGGTTGACAAGTAGGTGTGCTGGTGATACCGTCCCGGCATGATGAGACAACTGAATAGCATCAGGATGCGTGCCGAGCGTGATTACATGCATATTTCTGGAGCTGAAAGACTGGTGCCCACAGATCAACTGGGTGATGTGGCGGTTGCAATGCTACAGCGTGCTCTGCAGCACCCTCGGGGGCCGGTTAGCAAAATAAAGCTGCAAGTGGACGCTGTGAATGCACAGGATATTGATATCGGGAGATTGCCGAATCTTTATTCAAATACCGTTATGGATTGGCAGGAAGGGCGGAAGCTTGCTCTCAAGCTTTTGGTGACGGCTGGCGTTACAGCTAATTCAGCAGAAAAAGCAATGCAGGCTCTTGCTGATGGGGCTGCGCCAGGCGGACAGAGTATGCGTGGTGCGATGTTAGTTGATGCCGATAGTGGCCAGCGCTTGGAAAAAGATTTTTCCCGAGGAGTTCGCGCCAGTCGGATGGATTTGTCAGTGGCTGCTCGGAAAGAGTTGATCGAAAAGTTAAAACCTCATGGGCTGGAGAACCAGCATGTTGTCGAGGCCATGACTTTAGCGGCAAAAGTTGTCGCCGCACCTGAAATTGTGGCAGAACTCTGCTGGTCAGATGACCCTGATTATCAGGCTGGCTATGTCGCTTCAGCAAAAGATGGATATCAGCGGATCAACCTGTTGAAACCTTTTGGGGAAGAACGCGGCGGCCGGGCATTTTTTGTGCGCTGTGGGCGAGAGCAGCTTGCGTCCTTGGTCGATTGGCTTGAACAGCGGGCCTTTTTGATCGAGACCGTGGGGGATATATACCCAGCAGTGGATAGGACGATAGGATGAAACAGTTTAAAGGTCATCTGGCCACTCTGGCCGAGCAGGGGATGTTGCGTACCCTGCGTGAAATAGAGTCTGCGCAGGGGCCGAGGGTCAGGATCGACGGAACGGATCATCTGCTGCTTTGCTCGAACAACTACCTGGGACTGGCCAACCATCCGGTTTTGATCGAAGCGTCATGTCGGGCGGCAAAAGATTTTGGTGCAGGTTCGGGAGCGAGCCGACTGATTTCGGGCAGCATGTCGTTGCACCATCGTTTGGAAGAGCGGATTGCTGCTTTTAAAAGTACCGAGTCCGCACTGGTTTTCAACAGCGGTTATGCTGCTAATAACGGAATTATCCAGGGTCTTTTGGGACCTGAAGATACAATTTTCTCCGACAGTTTGAATCATGCCTCGATCATCGATGGCTGTCGTTTGTCCGGTGCTCGTACCTGTGTCTATCCGCATAACGATGTGCAGGCACTTGCTGAGTTGATGGCGAAGGAGCAGTCAACGCGGAAAGGACGCTGGTTAATTGTCACCGATGGTGTCTTCAGTATGGATGGTGATATCGCCCCATTGCCGGAGTTGGTCTCTTTGAAGGAACGCTTTGACGCTTGGCTGATGGTCGATGATGCCCATGGCGGAGGCGTACTGGGAGAACATGGGCGAGGAACTGCGGAGCATTTCAACTGCCTCGATAAAATCGATCTGCAGATGGGCACTTTTGGTAAAGCTTTCGGCAGCTTTGGAGCTTATCTGGCTGCCACCCGTGTTGTGATCGACACCCTGATAAATCGATCGCGCAGTTTTATTTTTTCGACCAGTCTACCGCCCGCGGTTCTGGCAGCAAACCTTGCTGCGATCGATCTGGTTGCGAGCGAAGAAGGCGAACGCCGTAGGACTCAACTGAAAGCAAATCGGGAGCTGTTCAGCTCGATCTTATCCGGTGCGGGTTTTGACCTCTGTGGCAGCAGCACGCAGATAGTTCCCGTCCTGATCGGTGAGCCGGAACCGACCATGCATGCCGCATCTCAGCTGTTCCAACAAGGAATTTTTCTCAGTGGAATTCGGCCGCCGACGGTTGCTCCCGGAACCTGCCGGCTGCGGGCGACCTTAATGGCAGATCATACGCCGACTGAGTTGCGACAAGCTGCGCAAGCCATTGTGCATGTGGTTAAAAGGGGGCTTGCCGGTGAGTGACCTGCCTGATTTGCAGTACAGTCTCTTGCAGAGTGGTCGGAAATTAGCGTGGCGGCACTGGGGCGAGGGTCCCCCTCTTGTGTTGTTGCACGGTTGGTCAATGAGTTCTGTCGTCTTCAGCGAAGTGGCTCCGTTATTGGCAGGAAATTATGCGGTCTTCTGTCCCGATCTGCCAGGGCATGGATATTCTGAGCCTTGCGGTCAATACAGTTTGGAAGGAATCGCCGAGGATATCGCTGACTGGGCTCAGCAGTTGGCGTTACCGTCTTTTGCCTTACTTGGCTGGTCGCTAGGAGGGCAGGTCGCCTTGCAGCTTGCCCTTGAGTCACCTTTGCTGCTTGAAAAACTGTTGTTGGTTGCAACAACTCCTTGTTTTTGCCGGACCGATGGCTGGTTGCACGGCCTGCCCAAAACCCAGGTGAAAGCATTGTCGCGAAATATCGATCGTTGCTATGAAAAAACCATGGGTGATTTTTTTCAGTTACAGTTTACTGGCGAAGAATTGGACCGTCGTCGTTACCGTGAAATTATCGGCTTTGCTGTTCGGCCCGGCAAACTACCGGAAAAAAAACAGGCCAAAACCCTGCTCGATGTTTTGTCACAAGCCGATTTGCGAGCACAGTTGCAACAAGTTCAACTTCCTGTTCATATTCTCCATGGCGAGCTTGACCAAATTGTTCCTGTTGGGGCAGGGGAGTTTCTTGCTGATACATTGCAGGAAGCACAGCTTCAGCGAATGTCAGGGGTTGGTCATGCACCTTTTTTCAGCCGCCCACAGCAGACCGTTGCTTCATGGTTGGAGTTTTTGAAGTGACACTTGAGACAAATATTAATAAAGCATCTGTTCGTAAGAACTTTTCTTCTCAAGCCAAAGACTATGATCGTTACGCTGTTGTGCAACAGGTCGTCGCAAAACGCTTGGCCGAATTGCTGAAGGCCTATCGCCAGGACTGGTCGTTCGGTTTGGAAATCGGTTGTGGAACCGGACTGCTGACACAACAACTTTTGACATTGCAGCCCGAGTTGCAGTTGATGCTGTCCGATATCGCTCACGGAATGACGCAATATATCAAAGAGTCGTTTCCACAATTTGTCGCATGTGATGCCGATGCCGCAGCTTTGCCTTTTACGGCAGGTTCTTTTGACCTTGTTGTGTCCAGCTCTGTTTATCAGTGGCTCAACGATTTTCCCAATGCGTTCCGACAGGTTTCCCATGTCTTGTTGTCGAACGGAATCCTGGCTCTGGCGCTGTTTGGCGAAAAAACGTTATATGAACTGCGCGATTCACATCGCTCTGCTCTGGTCGACAGGGAGTCTCACGTACAGAGCTTTCCATCGCGGCAGGAAATTTCTGCTGCACTCGGTGAGCAGTTAGAAATTGTCGAGTTACGGTCAGAATTCGAAGTCGAATGGCACGAAAACGTACCAGCATTACTTAAAAGCTTGAAAAAAATTGGTGCCCAGAATGCCAGCAAAAAGAAACCTCGTGGTTTGGCTTCCCGGAAAACCATGCATGAGATGATTGCTCATTACGAGAATAGATATCGAACAGCACAGGGAATCCCGGCAACTTACGAAGTGATCTACCTGATCGCGCGCAGGAGGTAGATCTATATTTGGCTATTGATTCTTTTACCGGTCGGGCTATACTTGAGCCTCATTATTTATATCGAATGAAAGGAGGCCGTCAGATGCCTGTTGTAACCGTTCAAACTGTCGGTGGAATCAGTAATGAAAAAAAAGAGGAACTGATGGATCGCATTACCCAGGCGATGAAAGAGGTTCTGGGAAAAAATCCTGAAGCGACCCACGTTATTATTGAAGAGGTCCCGGCTGAAAACTGGGGGATTCGTGGTAAAACTGTCGCAGCAATCCGCTCTGGAAAATAGTAGGAGCAGTACATTTAATACAGCAATGAAAACGGCCACTTCTAAGAAGTGGCCGTTTTTTGTCAAAACTGAAATCTATAATCATCAACTGCAGCTGAATGAACCAAAGATCGCACCAACGATTCGCTTGGCTTCAGGCGAGGTGACTTGATAGAAGACTTCAACACCCTCTCGTCGACCAGAGATGATATCTTTGTTTTTCAGAAGGGCCAGGTGCTGTGAAACAGTCGCCTGGGGGAGATCGAGACATTCCCAGATCTTTTTCACATTGCAGGACTGAGACATGAGACCGGCAACAATTTTCAAACGAATCGGATGACCTAGAACTTTGAGGATTTCAGATTCGCGATCGTAATCCTGATTCTTGTCAAATGGCAATTTTTCTGCAGTTTCAATCATATGACCCTACCTTGTCTGAATTTTGAATATATGGATATTAATGGTATCTTAACCGTTCGTCAAGGATGTTATTACACAGAGCTGCAGCTTGACTGGTGTGACGGTGATGATTTGTTGAAACGCTAATGAGTTGCCCGCCCAAATGAAATAGTAGAGTTAGCCGTGTAGTTTAGTCGATAAAGTCTCTAGGTTATTGTTAATTATATAAAAACTAAAGAGATAACTTTTAATTTCTACCACTCTGGAAGATAGAAATGTCTATACGATTGCGAATGATAAAACCTTTTTCCGTGGGCATGTTTTTTTTAATCTTTCTCCTTCCGCAGGTGTCATTCTCCGCAGATCAACGGACCGGCCACCCGGTCGAGACACTTGTTGGGGAGCATTTGCTGTACGATATCTCTTTCCTCTGGTTTGAACATCTAGCAGAAGGTTCAATCCGCTTGGAGAAAGGTGAAAAGGATGGCACCTACCTGGCTGTGATGGAAGCTAAAACCCTTGGTTTTGCCGCTTTCGTTACAAGACAGCGCGAGGAAAAACACCAGACTTTAATGGAAATTGGCCCCGGTGGTCTATTGCGACCACTGCGCCATAGTTCGCATACTTTTAAAGGGAAGGGTGATAAGAAAAAAGAAAAGCGAGTCAGTTATGATTACGATCATGATGCCAGAGAAGTCCATTATAAAAGGGTTCGAGATGGCCGTGTTTCTAAAGACGAGCTGGTCGCATTAAGTGGTGATGGCCCGGTTTTCGATTTCGTCAGCGCCTTTTATAATTTACGGCTTGGTTTGTACGGTCTGTTGAAGAATGAACGGAAGCTATACGTGCCGACCTTTTATCGTAAAGAAATTGAGGAGATTGTTATCGAGCCGCTGACTCGCCCAGAGAAAGGCGATAAAAAGTTCTTTTCCAAACAGGGGCAGGTTTGTAAAGTACTGCTCGATCCCTCGGTTTTCAAAACCAAAGGACGTGATGTTTATATCAGCATCGACGACCAGAACCGTCTGGATCGGGGCATTATTAAAAATGTGATCGGCTTGGGTGATGTCAAAGGAGTACTGCGTCAGTTACCGAATTTGGCTCGAAGCGACGATTGATCTTTTTTTCGATTTTGTCTGCTGCCGAAATGTCTCTGGCAGTTGAGGAGTTTACATGAAGAACAACGCAAGGGTTTACGTCGTTGGACACCGTAACCCCGATACCGATTCGATTTGTAGTGCCATCGCTTATTCCGAGTTGCGGCGTTTGCAGGGGGTTGAGAATATTCAACCGGCGCGTGCCGGGAACTTGAATCAGCAGACTGAGTTTGTCCTTGAGCGGTTGAACATGCCCGTGCCTGAACGTCTTTCTGATGTCCACCCACGGATCAAAGATGTGGTAACAGAGGAAGTGGTGACAATCCACGAATCTGCGCCGATGTCCAAAGCGATTGAGCTCTATCACAAACACCATATCCGCATGTTGCCGGTTGTCGATGATGAGTTTCATCCTAAAGGGATGCTGTTGCTGAAGACGGCTACGGAAGTTTTTCTGGTGCCGAGCGAACCGGATAAGTTGCGCCGTGTCAGGGCATCGTTGGCGTCAATTCAGCAGTGTCTTTCGGCAACGGGACATCATCTGCGTGAGCCCGATCAGGTTGAGAATTTTAATCTTTACGTCGGCGCTCGTTGTGAAGCGAGTTTCAGTCGCTGGGTCGAAGAGATCGTGCCGGAGAAGACCATTCTGATTACCGGTGACAGAAGCGGAATTCAGAAAATGGCGATCGACGCAGGCGTTCGCTTGTTGATTGTTTCCGGCAAGTCGGAGATCTCGACCGAATATCTCGAAGAAGCACGGGAAAGAGGTGTTTCTATCCTGATCAGTCCTTATGATACGGCCAACAGTGTCTGGTTAACGAGGATGGCGACACCTGTCGGGGAGCTGGTCGATGATGATTTTCTCCGGGTTTCACCCAATGATTTGCTCGATGATTTACGGTTGAAGTTGCTTCATAGTAAGAATCCGGGGGCTATCGTTGTTTCGCCGGATGAGCGCGTTTGGGGGATTGCGACGAAAAGCCATTTGATCAAAAGTTCGCCGGTTAAATTGATGCTGGTCGATCATAACGAACTGTCGCAGGCTGTGCCTGGTGCCGAAAAGGTTGAAATACTGGAGGTTGTTGATCATCACCGGTTGGGGAATTTTCACACTGATACGCCGATACGCTTCATCAATCAACCGCTCGGCAGTACATGTTCTCTGGTGGCAACTCTTTTCCAACAGGCCGGGATCGATCCACAACCGAAAATTGCCGGATTGATGCTTGCAGGTCTGTTGTCTGATACTGTCATCCTCAAATCGCCAACAACAACGGAAATCGATCGACAACTTGTTCCTTGGCTTGAATCTTTATCAGGTCTTGACCATCAGTTGTTTGGTGGTGAGCTGTTTGCTTCCGGTAGCCCGATGGCAAGTGGTGCACCTGCACGTGAACTTCTTTTGACTGATTTTAAAGAATATACGGTGGGAGATCATTTGTTGGGATTAGGGCAGGTGGAGGTTGTTAATTTCCATTCGTTTTACCAGCGCCATGTTGAGCTGCAGAATGAACTTAAGACGATAAGAGATGAAAAGGGATATGAATTGGCGGCTTTGCTTGTCACCGATATCGTGATGGAAACAAGCCTTTTATTAACAGCTGGGCCGAACGAGCTTCCCTACATCATGGGTTACCCTCAGCAGGATCAGAATCTTTACCGGCTGGATGGTGTTCTGTCACGGAAAAAGCAGTTGGTGCCTCATTTGATGAAAGTTTTTAAGGCGGGTTGAGTGATAGTGCAAAAAAATAGCCCCGCGTCAGGAGGGAGAACACGGGGCAAAAAGTTGGTTTAGAGAGAGTTTGTTTTCTCTTTGTGTTTATGATTATAAATAAATAATTATTAATGTCAACTAAAAATAAGAAATTTTTTATAAATAATTTTAAAAACATATTGCTGTCAGAACAGTATGCAAAAAAAAATCGGCTCCTTAAATTAAGGAGCCGATTTTTTTTAATTATATTAAATGGTTATTTAATGTGACATTCTTTGCACTTCGTCGGGCCAGCTTCTTTTTTGTGACAATCTTTACAGAGCTTGTGAAAAACTTTTTTTGCTTTTGGGGCATCCGGCTTACTACCGTGGCAACTTTTGCAACTTGGATCATCAAGACCGGTGTGGTGGCAGATCGCGCAGTCACCGACCATTTCCTGGTGCTTTCCATGGCTGAAAGTAACATCACCCATGTTGACCGGCATTTTGATTTCCGCTGGCCCTTTGTCTTGTGCAATTGCTGCAAAAGCAAAACCACTCACCAGCGCTACGGCGACAAACAATGTCAGCATTTTTCTCATCATGACCTCCTCGTTTTCTGGTTAGATTAAAGTTCGTGGCTGACTGAATCTTTTCATAGTTTACTCACTGATATCATTAGACATCGGGTCCAATATCGGAAGATGTCGACGAGTATTTATGTGATATCAGTGAGTTGTCTGTTAAATGTCGGGTCGGGTTTCAGTCTTTCTTGGTTGTTTACAGGGTCAGCAAAGCTCTGCTAGACTCGTGAGCGAAGATGACATTGTAATGATCAGGGGAGCTATGGATATCGATTCTAGACAAAACGCATCAGTTTCAATCGATGGTGCTGCGATTCGTGAAATCCGTGAGGAAAAACGTTTAACTCAGCTATACGTTGCTAAGGTCGTTGGTGTTACCACCGATACCGTTTCGCGCTGGGAGAATAATCGTTACCCGACAATTAGACGAGATAATGCTCTTAAACTGGCCGAAGCTCTTGAAGTGCCGGTCGAAGAAATTCTGAAACGAGAGACAGAAGAGACTGAGAGCGTTGAAAGGGAAGAGAAGAACAGTCGCTTGCCTTCTGTCATCCTCGCTGCTATTGCAGTATTGATTGCTGTCGTTGGGATCGTTTACTTTTCCGGCAACGAAGTCCGTAGTGTCAAGTTGTCAGCTGAACGTTTGGTGCCAGCTTATGCTGCTCCTGGTAACCGAATTCTGGTTCGAGTTCATTTGACATCAGATAAACCCTTGAAAGGAATGATTTTGAGGGAGGTTTTTCCTCCTGAATGGAATTTGGTGGCATCTGAACCTGCAGCCTCAGGGATTGACAACGAAAAGGGGAAGGCACGCTGGATATTCCGTAAGCCTCAGATGTTACAGTCCGTTGCCTATATTTTACAGGTTCCCCAAAACGCTGAGGTTGGTTCAAAGGTTGCTCTTCAAGGTGAGTTGATCGCAAATCCCGATGGGCAGCGAACGCAGGCAGATGTCGTCACTGTCGGCAAGATGGAGGTTCAGCCACTGCATTGGGCTGACAGAAATGGCAACCAGATTATTGAAGATCACGAGATCCTAGAGGTTTCTGAAATGCTGGAAGAGACCGGTCAATTGAATCTTGACTGGGATTTTATCGAAAAAATTTGGGACGCAGGAGGATATACCTGGGACCAAGAAAGCTCTGTCTTTAAACCTGTCGGGGCAATCTGATTTGCTGCTGTGACAGGGGAGTGTATCGACACATTGAAAAGAACAGATTTCGCATCTGATAACCGTTAAGTAAGATAAGCTCCCCCCCTTTATCCTTAGCGTTTTTTCATAAAATATTTTTAGAAATCTTTTCCGTTGAACAGAAATTTTTTCATTCTGTAAGTTCTATATAGTATTGAAGTTATGCAGTTATGATGCGTCTGTGAGAAGAGAGTTGGTTTTCGTTCATGAAGATTGTACGGTCGAAGACAGAACACCACGGCTTTAGCCGTGGTTGAATGAGTCCTTTTCTCGGGTGCCGCTGCAGATGCTGTGGCATCTGGGAAATCTGATCCGAAGGATCTGTGGTGTTAACTGATTGCAACAGCAATCAGTTTGCGGAACATCAGGACCCCGGGTTTGCCCGGGGGTATCTATTCACTGGGGAAACTGACGCCGAAAGAATTTTTGGCAGCGCAATAGGCAACCGGAAAATTCTATTAAATGATGGCCCTAAAAGAGGGATCTTTACAGGAGGCAAATGTGAGGAAGTTATGCTTTTGTGGGTCTGTTCTGGCCTTAGTTCTTATTACGTCTCAGTTATTTGCGTATGACCTTTATAGCGCTGGAGGGTCTAGCGGGGGAGGGACTCCTTTTCCTGAGCCGTACAAAACTATCACGAATGAAGCAACGGCTTTAATTCCTCAGGATACCTTGGCATTAGACAGAATCGGGTCGCCAGCCTTTGCCGTTGGCGATACTGTTGAGATTTCCTTAAGTGGCGGGGCCACCTTTGCTGATACGAACTATGTTTTCGAGCCATCTATTGGTGGTGCTGGTATAGGTGATTTGACATGGGCAACGCTTCAAACAGTTTCTCCCGCAGGCAAGCCTTCCATTACTTTTATCCTCAAAGAGACTACATTATCGCTACCACCTCCATTCTCTCGTACTATTTCTGCTGATACCTTCATTTTAAGTGGTAACGCTTTTGCTGGGCAGCCAGTCAATATTAACCTTCCACAGGTTGATGGATTAGACGTTTATATAACCTTTACTGTCCGGGATTTGGGAGGCACCCTAAAAGGGAGTGTCCAACACTTGTTATTTGATAGCACACTTCCGCCTACTCCCTCAGAATCAGATTATAAAGGTGCTATAAGGAACATCTTGTCCGCTAACCTGCGAGCTATAGCTTCGCAGAGCCCCAACCTTTCAGGCTTGATGACGGGGCAAGGTTTCGGCAACAGCAATGTAAGTGATTTGATAAATGGCTATATACCTATACCTGAAGAATTACTGGCCAACCTTACTGAAGAGTCTTTACTTTCTTTACCGTTTTATGTGGGCATAAAAAGTGGACAAGGCTCCTTTGCTGCAAGTATGAGCCAGTTCAATGACGAACCAACTAACGCAAACTTTTGGGTTAAAGGTCGTTGGCAATACACGAATGATAAGCGTGGTGGCAACGAGGGTGATTCGGACTTCGGGCTTCTCATGGTAGGTGCAGACTACCGTTACAGTCTGGATACTCTGTTTGGTGTTCTTGCACAGTATGACTTTTACGAAAGCTCTGCAACAGGGCTGTCCGCTGAAGGTAAAGGGTGGGGCTGGATGATGGGCCCATATTTTGTGACTCGCATTGATGATAGTCTGATATTGGACGTTCGAATTGCTTGGGGAAGGTCTGACAATGAAATTAATGTTTCAAACAAAGGTTGGGATAGCTTTGATGGTGAGCGTTGGCAGGTTGAGGCAAACCTAACTGGAGACATGACGTATGGTGAATGGTATGTCGCCCCACGGTTAGGTTTCAGCTACATTGAGGAAGAACAAAAAGCTTTCACTAGTTCCAAACGGCTGACAGCAACCAACAAGACCGTAGGTGCACAAACAGTCTCACTTGGCAATCTTAGTTTTGGGCCTGAAATTAGTCGCTCTTGGAATATTTCCGAGGAAGCTACCATGCGTTCATTTGTAGCTGCTGTTGGCTTATGGGAGTACGATGCTCCAGATATTATCCACATTGATGGAAGAAGTATAAATACAGAAAAACTGCGTGCTAGAGCTGAGATTGGTAGTGAGCTCACCTTTAATGATGACAGTAGTGTATATGTTAAGTATGCCTTTGATGGTATTGGGCTCTCAGGTTACGAAGCTCACAGTGTAGAGGTCTCCGCAAGAAGACCGATTAATGTTGGTTTCTTGCCGAACAACAGTTATGCAAGCTTGAGGTATAATGTATGCGACGCTGGAACGAGCACTGGTAATATAAAATATGAGTTTGATTTCTAAGTAGTTGTCCTTGGGAAAGCTTAGCCTGCTGCAAAATTAAGCTGTAATCGCAGAAGGTAACGTAAGCTTCCCCGGTAGGAGAAGCATTCAGCTTTCTTATATAAGTGAAGTTTTTAATAAAAAAATGACGAAGTAGAGAAAATTATTCACAAATTAAAAGCAGAGGAAATACGCCCCTACTAAAAAAGCTATATAACAAACTAATCAACCGGACGGAAAATACGTCTTTAAGTAAGGCCTTCGGTCTATGCCGTTTGCCATACCTCCCGGTAGTAATCTGTGGATCATCGTGACCAAGTAGCTCAATGATTAACGTCTCGTTCACACCTGCTTGTTTTAGTGTGTCAGCTACCGTATGGCGGAACGAGTGGAAGCACTTCTTGGTGTCAGGTATCAGCTCTCTGTTGATCTTTCCGTACTTGTTGCCAAAGACCTTACCGTATTTACCGTACTTGTCAGGTGAGAGGTTGGGCCACAATCGCAAGCCTTTGATGGACTTGATGTAAGACATGATGCCATTCTCGATAAGTCCTTGATGTATAGGGATTAATCGTTCCGATGATGATGTTTTTAACTTCCTGTCTCCACGGTCGTTCATGTCAAAACAAGGAATGCCGTCAATAACCTTAATTGTCGGCCGGCATGCAAAAATGACCCACTTTCGGGGGTAATCGGCGTCCAAAATTGACCCACCTCAGCACATCCTCCAAGCTCTTTGCTTTTTGCAGAGAGAGGAGCTTTTAGGAAGGAGATGCTGATTGTGGAAACCATTGCTAAAATCCGACGAGCCTACCACCGGGACAAGAAGTCGATCCGACAGATTTGCCGGGAAATGAATCTGGCCCGCAATACCGTCCGGAAGATCATCCGCTCCGATGTCACAGAGCTGCATTACGAACGTAAAATCCAACCTCGGCCTAAGCTGGAACCATACAAAGACCAACTGATTGAGGCGCTTGAGGAAGATCAGAAGAAGCCGCCGAAACAGCGTCGAACAGCTTTGCTGTTGTTCGAGATGCTACAGCGTGAAGGATTTGAAGGTGGTTACGATACGGTCCGGCGCTTCGTTAAGAAGTGGCGCGAGCAGGATACGGGCACAAGGGCTTTTATCCCACTGGTTTTCGCTCCGGGCGAGGCGTTTCAATTTGACTGGAGCTATGAGCAGATCGAACTGGGTGGCTCAAACGTCAAGATCAAGTTGGCTCATTTCCGTCTCAGTCACAGCCGTGCTCCGTTCTGCGTCGCTTACATGCGCGAGACACTGGAAATGGTTCTGGACGCCCATGTTCAGGCATTCTTGTTCTACGGCGGTTCTTGCCGCAAAGGGATCTATGACAACCTGAAGACCGTGGTCAGCAAGGTACTGATGGGCAAGGAGCGGGTGTTTAACCGGCGCTTTCAGACCTTGGCTTCCCACTACCTGTTCGAGCCGGTCGCTTGCACTCCTGCTGCCGGTTGGGAGAAAGGACAGGTGGAGCGGCAGGTCGGAGTGATCCGTCAGAAGCTGTTCGGCAAGCGGCGTAAGTTTGCCGATCTGGATGAGTTGAACCAATGGTTGCGAGACGAGTGTAAGGCGCTGGCCGCCCGCCAAAAGCATCCCGACTACCCAAACCAGACAGTGGCCGAGGTCGTCGAACAGGAACGGGAATCGTTGGTCCAGACTCGTGTTGCTTTTGACGCCTATCAGGAAAGCACTGCGAGAGTAACGCCAACCTCGTTAGTCAGCTTCGACCGCAACCGTTACAGCGTTGAAGCCCGTTGCGCCGGCAAGATTATCACTGTTCGCGCCTATGCCGACCGCATCTCTTTCCATTACGGCAGCAAGTTGATCGGCCTGCACCGTCGTCAGTATGGCCGAGACCGAACCATCTACACCCCGTGGCACTATCTCGATGTTCTCAAGCAGAAGCCGGGGGCATTGCGTAACGGCGCACCGTTTCGTGACTGGGAGCTGCCGCAGGCCTTACAGAAGGCACGGGAACGACAGGGGTGAACAGATGACGGAGATAAACAGTTCGTCGTCATTCTCGCGGTTATTCCGCGCTACGGGCTGGGCGCCGTTGAGCAGGCCTGCAAGGAAGCGTTGCTATCAAGAACCATCAGCCGCGATCTGGTGCTGAATATTCTGTCACGAGCAACTGAACCGCAGACGACAACCGATTATCAAGCCCCGGAGAATCTACCGCAATTGAGCCTGTTCCCAACAGCCGATTGCAATCGCTACAACCGTCTACTCTCTGGAGGTCGCCGTGCTACGTCAGCAACTGTTGACAGCTTTGAAAGAACTGAAACTGCATGGGATGCGCAGTATCCTTGATGAAGTGTTGGTCAACGGCACTCGGCAAAAATCGATCCCGGAAAAAATCTTGCTGGAACTGCTCAATGCAGAGCAAGTTGAACGCAAGATGCGCAGCATCCGCTATCGGATGGGACAGGCCAAGTTCCCGGTGTCTAAGGATCTCGATCAGTTCGACTTCAGCGTTTCGCCGGTCAACGAAACCCAAGTCCGAACTCTTTACGAAGGGCAGTTCCTCGTCAACCAGACCAACGTCATTCTGGTCGGCGGCACCGGAACCGGAAAAACCCATCTGGCGATTGCCATCGCCCGACATATTGTTCGTAGCGGCAAGCGATGCCGCTACTTCAACTTGGTCGACCTTGGTCAATCAACTTGAGCAGGAGAAACTTCTCGGTAAAGGCGGAAGACTTGCTGCCAGTCTGGGCAGAGTCGATTTGGTGGTACTTGATGAGCTTGGCTACCTGCCGTTCTCCAAGAGCGGCGGGCAGCTTCTGTTTCACTTGATCTCAAAGCTGTATGAGAAAACCTCGTTACTGATCACCACCAATCTGACCTTCGGCGAATGGCCCCAGGTTTTTGGTGACGGCAAGATGACCACGGCCTTACTCGACCGGGTGACGCACCACTGTGAGATTATCGAAACCGGGAATGAAAGTTGGAGAATCAGGACCAGGAAAAACGACCAAAACTAACCCGCTGAGGTGGGTCAAAATTGGACGCCGATGGTGGGTCATTTTTCAATGCCGATTGACACCCAACCAAAGACAAGGCTTGAAGCAATGTTCCAACCTCATAATTCTTCCCATACCTACCCGTTGTGATGCTTTCATTTTTATGTCCGAGTATCTCGGCAATCAAGGAGTCCTTAACCCCTTTCTGTTTCAGTTGATTAGCCACAGTGTGCCGAAAAGAATGGAAGCACTTCTTGGGATTGTCAGTGATCTCTTTCCGGTTGAACAAGCCGTACCACTTCCCGAATTTATGCCCCCATCGACCATACTGATCAGGCTCCAGATTTTTCCACAGCTGTCCACCTTTGATGCCGTCCACGTAACGAAGAAATCCGAGTTCTATCAGATTAGGATGAACAGGAACAATCCGTGAAGCGGAAACAGTCTTTAAGTGTTTGTCTCCCGAAGAATTGATATTGACACAGTAAGCACCATCTATGGTCTGAACGTCTTCCTTCTGAAGTTGACAGATCTCATCCAATCGTAAACCAGAGTACATGGCAATCATTGGAATCCAGTATTTTTCTGGCTCTGAAGAGCTCCTAGGGAGTTTCTTTTGAATTAATGATATGTCATCGACTGAGTAAGCATCTCTCTCTTCGGAGGCTAATGTTTTAACCGAAAGAAGAAGCTCCTCAGAGGGGTTCTGTGAGAGCAAATCCTGCTTGATGCACCACTTGAAGAAGGAGGAGAGCAGAGTAAGGAATTTGTTTACCGTCTTAGCACTGAGATGAACCGTTTCATCGTTGCTCTCAGCAATTGCCTTTACGCTCATCCCCTTGTATTTCTTCTTTTTGGTGAAATTGGGTGGAAGCTTTCTGAGCAGATCCCGACAAGCAAGACAATCAGCCCGAGAGATGGAGGCAGGAGGTTTGTCACCGATTAAATTAAGGAGGACTGACAGATACTGGACAAATTCTATCTTCGTTCTCTCTGTCCAATGAGGGGATCGATCCTGAACATATTGATCAATGAGAGTGGATAGGTTTTGGGACTTCTTTTCGGCAGGGAATAATTCTTCCAGAGGGTAACGGGCTCCCGACCGAAGAAGAGCAAAGCTTTGCTGGAACTTCCCTTCCCAGTGAGAGCAGAGAATTTTGGCTGCAGACAGATCTGCCGTCTTCAAGGACTTTCTTACCTCGGTACGCTGGAAGTGATCGATCAGATCTGAAGGGATACGGATACGGAAGTAATAAGAACTGTTGCGCTTAACGAGATGAAAAGACAAAACCCAACCTCCCTTTGTGGTACAGATTGTGTACCAGCTATGAAGATTGGGTCTTAAGTTCTTGAATTAACAAGAAGTGTTTTTTGTTGGTGCCGAAGGCGAGACTCGAACTCGCACGACCATGCGGTCACCACCCCCTCAAGATGGCGTGTCTACCAGTTCCACCACTTCGGCAAGCGGGTTGTATATATACTGAAAAGCCTTCTCTACTGTCAACCAATAATCTTTACTGAATTTACTTTTTTTCTTCCTCTGCGGCAGGTGCTGCTGGAACTGGTGCCGGGGTTTCTGCTGCCGGGGCGGCAACGCTGCTCGGCATGACGCTCTGCGAGCTTGGGGAACCGTAAAAGTAGGCCAGGGACAAACTGGTCAACATGAAAATAACTGCGGCGCCGGCTGTCACTTTACCCATGAAGCTGCCACCACCGGACGCACCGAATACGGTGTTGCTGGCACCGGCACCGAAAGAAGCACCCGCTTCTGCACCTTTGCCCATCTGCAGCAGGACAATGATGATTAGTGCGATACAGACAATAACGTGAAGTGCGATCAGGATTGTAGACATCAATATTTCTCCTTTAAACAAACGCTATCCTAGAACCGCAGCACATTAACATAGAGCTTTTTTTTTGCAAAGGAGTTTCTTTGCCGCGTTAATGGATGTACGCGTCAGTGACGTAACGCCGCATCATGACATGGGTATTAAAGTAATAGGCATTTTTCCCGATGGCGTTTTTCATCACTTTTATCCAGCCTGGACGGTCTTCGTAATAGAGTGGAATAATTATATTTTCCAGCTTCTGGTAGATATCTTCCAGGTCTTCTGGTGCGCGTCCGATCTCCTGGTCTATTTCGGCCGGGGACGGTCCGATCGACCAGCCAGTGACGCCTTCGATATGTCCTTCGATCCACCAGCCATCCAGTACGCTGAAATTTGGAACGCCGTTAAGTGCCGCCTTCATTCCACTGGTGCCGGAAGCTTCGAGAGGCCGCATCGGGTTGTTCAGCCAGACATCTACCCCGGGGATGAAATATGAAGCGACTTCCATGTTGTAGTTTTCCAGGTAGACCATTTCAATGGCACCGTGCATCTCCTCAGCCTTCTGGATGATACGTTGAATGACCTTTTTTCCTTCGTCATCTTTCGGGTGAGCTTTGCCACCGAAGACGAACTGCAATTTACCGCGACCAATGTCAATCAGGCGTTCGAGGTCATGCAGGATCAGATCGCCGCGCTTGTAAGTTGCTGCGCGACGGGCGAAGCCGATGGTTAAGACATCTGGGTTGAGCTCTCTTCCCGTCTTTTCTTTGATGTATTGGAGGAAAAAAGCTTTAGCGCCACAATGGTTGTCCCAGATCTCTTCGTCGGGAATATTGTCGACACGGACCAGTAGCTCCGGTTCATTTGCCCAGCCGGGGAGGTGTTTATCGAACAGGTTGACGAAAAAAGGGGAACACCAGGTAAATGGATGGATGCCGTTGGTGATCGCATGAATTTCAAAGCCGGGGAACAGGTTCTGAGAAACTTCTCCATGCCGTTTCGCCACTCCGTTGATGAAATGGCTGAGCTTAAGAGCGAGGAGAGTCATGTTCAGTGCATCGGGGCCTGAAATCTCTTTGAGAAGGTCGATCGGAACTTCTGGTGGCATGATTCGCTCGACCAAATCGTAGGGGAAACGATCGTGTCCAGCTTCAACCGGCGTGTGGGTCGTGAAAACACACTTTTTCATGACCTGTTCCATGTAGCCGTTATTGTCGATATGTAGTTCATGGATTGGCACGCGGGTGTTATTCAGGAGCTCCAAGGTCAGCAGGCTGGCATGCCCTTCGTTCATGTGATATTTCTTCACCGCAAAATTCAGTGCAGCGAGGATACGGGCTCCACCGATGCCGAGGATTATTTCCTGCTTCAAGCGCAGTTCCAGGCCTCCGCCGTAAAGATGGTCAGTCAGGTTTCGATCTGCCGGGTCGTTGCCGGGAATGTCAGTGTCGAGAAACAGGATCGGGACCTCACCACCGGTTGGGCTTTTCACATTGTAGAGCCAGGCCTGAATCTTGACATCGCGGTTTTCTATTGTTACCAGGGATTTCGTCGGCAGGAGCTGCATATGTTTTTCTGGCAGCCATTCGATATCGCTTTCCTGTTGCCAGCCGTCGTGGCCGAAGTGCTGCAGGAAATATCCTTTACGATAGAGCAGGGTGACAGCAATCATTGGGATTTTCAGGTCAGCTGCGCTTTTGATCGTGTCACCTGCCAAAACGCCGAGTCCGCCACTGTAAGTCGGAATTTCCGCTTTCAGGCCGATTTCCATCGAAAAATAGGCAATCCGTTCTTTTTGCGTAAAACGTTTCCAGGCGCCCATGAGGAACCTCCTTTTTTCATCAAATTGGATATCAATAGTTTAGCAGAGAGAGTCGGATACGCATCGATTTCGCTTGAAAAACAAGGGCTTTGTATGAAAGATTACGGGAGATAGAAACTTTCTAATTTTAGGGTTGCGCATGTATCTTAAAATGTTCGGTTTCAGTGAGAAACCGTTCCATATAACACCGAATCCACGCTTTATTTTTCTCAGCAAAAAACATAAAGAGGCATTTGCCCATCTGCTCTATGGTGTTCAGCAGCGGGTCGGTTTCTTTGCTCTGTCCGGAGAAATCGGGACTGGGAAAACAACTGTGCTGCGCACTTTGCTGGGGCAGTTGGATGAGGCTGATTACAGGGTGGCGTTAATCTTCAACCCATGTCTCAGCGCCATTGAGTTATTGCAGGTAATTCATCGTGAGTTTGCTATCGACTACAATTCTGAGAAGAGCAACCTGGTTGATCTTTTCGATTCTTTGAATCGCTTTTTGTTAGTACAGCGTGAAGAAGGCAAAACTGTTGTCCTGGTCATCGATGAGGCCCAGAATCTCGACCCGAAGGTGCTGGAACAGTTGCGTTTGCTTTCCAACCTGGAAACAGAAACTGAAAAGCTGATTCAGTTGGTTTTGGTTGGACAGCCGGAATTGGATGAAATCCTTCAGCGCAAGGACCTGCGTCAGTTGCGGCAACGCCTGGCCGTCAGTTATAAGCTCGAGGCAATGGATGCTGAGGATACGCGTGCATATGTTTTGCATCGTTTGAAAATAGCTGGTGCAAAAAGCCACGATCTGTTCCAGGAAAGCGCTTTGGCGCAGGTTTATCGTTTCAGCAAAGGGACGCCACGGCTGGTTAATATTCTCTGCGACCGTGCCTTGCTGGTTGCTTACGCTCGAGACGCTCGTTCAGTGACAAAGGCCGATGTACAAACTGCGCAGAAAGAACTGCAGCATCAACAAAAAACATCCAGGTTCACGTCGAAGAATTTAGTCGCTATCGGGTTGGCTGCCTTGGTTTTGATTATGTTGACGACCAAGCTGCTGCTCAGTCCGCCACAGCTCGCTTCACAGGAGGCGGTGCCTGATCAAGCAGTGCCCTCCGTTCACGCTGACGAACCTTTGCCTCCTGCACCAGTAACTGTTGAGAAATCACAGTCAGTAGAGCCTGTTGTTGATCAGCAGCGGGTCGAGCTGTACAAAAAGCGGATTGTCACTATGCCGGTTGAAGAAACTGGCCTGCAGGCGATGATGCAATTTGCCGAAAGCTGGCAACATGACCTACCGAAAGCGGTTCCGTCGATCAGCAACAAGCGGCAGATGGTCACCGCACTGGAGAAGCTCGACCTGGTCGTTCTGGAATATGATGGAAGGATCGAGGATTTGCTGCATTACGATGTCCCTGCAATTCTTGAAATTGCTTTACCGGGGGTCGCACGGAAAAGATATTTGAGCCTGACGGGGCAGCGAGACGGGTTTGCTAAACTCTGGCCGCAAATTTCTGAAGATGGTTGGGTTGCTCTGCCGGAACTGGAGCGCATCTGGTTCGGCAAGGCTCTGCTGGCGTACCGTAATTTCGATTCGATTTCGATGGTCAATCGTCCCGGGAAGAAAGGGCGAACAGTTGCCGCTATTCAGGAATTACTGATTCGCAATGGTGCTGATAATGTGCTCGTTTCACAGGAATATGACCCCCCGACGATTGCTGCAGTTGCAGATTTTCAGCAGAAAAAACGACTGGCCCCGGATGGCAGGGTTGGTGCCTTCACCCTGTTCTGGCTGTATCGTGATGCCGGTTACGCCATGCCACGGTTGACAACGGAGACTGCGCAATGAGTTCGATATTGAAGGCACTCCGTAAGGTTGAAGACGATAAGGCATCACTTGGAGAGGGCAGCGTCGATCTGGCTCACGATATCCTGAAAGGTAATTACGAGCAGCCGAAACCTGCTTTTGCCATGCTGCCTATTGTTCTTGTTTCTGTATTTTTGCTTTTTGCTGCAGTGCTTCTATTTGGGGTTCTGTCGAGACTGCAGCCCGTTGCGGATCCTGTTGTCGTGATTCCTAATGTCCCGCGGCAGGATGAGGTTGTGTCTCCTCCTCTTGAGCCATCCATGGAACAGCCTCGCCAGGCGGAGATCACGCAACAGCCTGTAGACAAACAGGTCTCTGGAAGTTCTTCTGTGGAAGGTTCTAAATCGGGTGAAATAGAGAAGAATAATCAGCTTCGTGCTTCAATCATCATCCCGGAGCTGCTTGTTGAAGAGATTGTTTACCATACCGATTCTTCTTCACGTTTAGCTGTGATCAGCCAGCTACCGGTTATGGAAGGGACCTCTATTGAAGGTGCACTGGTCGAAAAAATCTACCCCGACCGAGTCCAGTTTTCTTACCAGGGGGTTCGCTTCAACAAGTTTTCCCGGAGTGACCGCTAGTTATGGGTTTTAGATAACTGTTGAAAATAACAGATTACCTTCCTATACTCACGCGCGAGGTTCCGCTTTCTTTTAACTCTTTTCTGACTGTGTGCGCTGATGAAAATCGACTACAGCCTGAAAGATGCCCTGAGTTGGCGGTTCGTGGTTGTCTCGATCCTTCCTTTGCTGATCGTCAGCATCGTTTCTTTCGATTTTTTCTCCCGTGAAACCGAACATCGACTGACACATGAAAATCAGTCGGCAGCTGAATCGATTGCCGCGAAGATTGCTCTCGACCTACAGGAACCCCACGTTCTTGTTCGTGAAATAGGACGATTCTGCAAATTTTTTCCTGCAAAATTAACAGGCTGTAACTCTTATCTCGATCAGATTGTCAATGACAACCATAGTATTGATTCCGTTTTTGTTCTGAACGCGGTCGGGAGAGTTGTTGCGACCGGTTTACCAATCGATTTCAGGAAAAGTCCTGCCGATTATATCGGGCAGGACTTTTCCTTGTTGCCCCAGGTCAAAAACGTACGTAGTGGCTCTGGCGTGGCTTGGTCGGAAGCTTTTTTTTCCCAAGAAGATGGCCGGATTTCCGTTGCCCTGACCAATAAAATTGACGAGGGGCTGATCGTCGCATATGTCAATGTCGATCATCTGAATCAACGTTTCATGCCCCTGCCGGGACAACAACCAGCTCACTTGTTGCTACTGGACCATTCAGGTCAGCTGGTCTTTCAGTTTCCACAGGCAGCAGCACCTGAATTGCTGGACCTGCAGCACTTGGAACCGGCCAAAAGTGCATTGACGGGAGGACAGCATACGGCCCATTACGAATTGGGTGGTAAAGACTATCTTGGTACGGCCATTCAGATGCCAGATGTCGGCTGGGTTGTGTTGTATGGACAGGAATATTCCGGCCTGCTTGGAATTGTCTGGCGGTTGAAAATTATTCTGGTCAGTTCGCTGATGCTAGCTTTCGTCCTTGCCTCTTTATGGTCGAGGACGCTGGCGCGGAAGATCGTGCGACCAATTTCCGATCTGGCGCAAAGCGCTGAATCCTTTGCCGAAGGGGATTACCGTCACCCATTGCCTTATGGTAATCACCTGGAAATTGACTGCCTCTCAGACAGCTTTCGCTTGATGCGGCAGACGATCGATGAACGAGAGAAATTACTACTGCAGAACAAGGAGTATTTCTCACGTTTGTTCAATGGTGTGACCGATGCCATCCTGGTCTCGAAACGCTTCACCGATGGAACGCCCGGTTCTTTTGTTGAAGTGAATGATGTTGCTTGTCGGCTGCTTGGTTATTCGCGTCAGGAATTGTTGGAAAAAACGCCGTATAACCTTAACCGCATCAGCCAGGATGATCCTGAAGAGTTTCGGCGGGTGCTGGATGAGATTACGGAAAAAGAGCAGGTTCTGTTTAAAACCGAGTTGCTGACCAGTAACGGAGACTGGCTGCCGGTAGAAATTGGCTGCCAATTGTTTGAGCTGGACGGCCAGCAGGTTTTTTTCTCGGTTGCCCGCGATATCACTTTACGTGAGAAATACGAGTCTTCAATCAAGACGCTGGTTCGCAGTACCGTCGGTTTGACCGGCCAGGATTGTCTTGATGAGATTGTTCAAAACCTCTGTGACTGGTTGAATGCCGACGGAGCGAGTATCGGACTAGTTTCAGGTGAGCGGATGAAAATTCAGGCCGGTTGCCTGCATGGGGAGCTGAAGAACCCTTTTTCCTTACAGTTGGCCGGGACCCCCTACAAAGAAATTCTCGATGGCAACTATATTTTTCACACTGAGGATGCAGCGTCCCGCTATCCTGCTCTCAGCCAGTTCAAACTCGCCGGTATACAGAGCTTTATCGGTATTCCGATGGTTGGCCATAACGGTCAAATTCTTGGTGCGGTCAGCGCATTTTCGCGCAACGCGATGATCGCTGTCCCCCATGTTGAAGAGTTACTGTCGGTCATCGCATCACGGGCTGCGGCCGAATGCGAACGCCTCGACTATGTTCGCGAGCTGGCACACAGCGAGGAGATGCTGCGGACCCTGTTCAATTCCACGGCGGAAGCAATCGTTGGAATCGACCTCTCGGGCGAGTGCGTCTTCTGTAATCCTTCGACCCTGCGTATGCTTGGCTACGACGACGAAGCAGAGCTGATTGGCGAAAGTTTCTGCGAACTGGTCGATAACGAACGGATGCGCGAGTTGATAGGCAGCGACAGCACCTGCCCCTTTATGACGGCCATCGAAAGCGAAGAAAAGTTGACCGGTTCTGACGGAGTCCTTAAACGTAAGGATGGGCGGGAAGTGCCGGTTGAATTTTGGGGGCACAGGATGATGCGCGACGGCGAATTGATCGGAGGTGTCATCACCTTTATCGATATCTCCCGCCGCCGCACCTTGGAGAAACAGCTGCAGCACTCGCAACGGATGGAGGCTGTCGGCACTCTGACCGGTGGTATTGCCCACGATTTTAATAATATTCTGACGGTTATCTCAGGTTATGCCGGTTTGTTGCAGTCACTCTATGCGGATGATAGACAGCTGTTGCCGAAGATAAGTAAAATTGCCGAGGCTGCAGATCGCGGTTCCAAGCTGACCCACGGTCTGCTTGCTTACAGCCGCAAGAAAACCGGACCGTTAACACCGGTTGACCTGAATCGGCTGGTGCTGAATGTACAGGACCTGTTCGGCAAGGCGATCGGTGAACATATTGAAAAGCAGCTGACTCTCTCGAAGCAGCAGCTATTCGTTCAAGCCGATACCTCGCAGCTGGAACAGGTGCTGGTCAACCTGGCAACCAACGCGCGCGATGCAATGCCGGGTGGTGGGGTGCTGAAAATCTCGACAGAACCAGCGTCGATCGATAAGGATTTCTGCCAGGTCCATGGCTACGGCGAACCGGGGAACTATGCCTTGATCAAGGTTGAGGATACCGGTATTGGCATGAGTCCGAACGTATTGCAGAATATTTTCGACCCCTTCTTTACCACCAAAGATACCGGCAAAGGAACCGGGCTAGGGCTGGCAATCGCCTGGGGTATCGTCAAGCAACATAAAGGGTATATCCTCGTCGACAGTAAGGACGGGGAGGGGAGCTGTTTCAGTATCTACCTGCCCCTGACCAATAAACGTCCATTGCAGAAACCAGCGGTCGATACAGGTCATCTGCCTGGCGGTACGGAAACTGTCTTGCTGGTTGAAGACGACCCTCAGGTGCTGGAAACCACTTTCAATATTCTGCATTCCGTAGGCTATAAAGTTCTCACCGGGAACTGTGCTGAATCGGCGTTAGCAATCCTGGATGAACGAAAAGAAGAGCTCGATTTGATCCTATCGGATGTCGTGATGCCTGGCATCAAGGGAATCGAGTTTTACCAGGAAATCCGTAAGAGAACTGAATTGCCCGTGATTTTTATCAGTGGATATACCTTCGATGCTTTGCGAGATCAGGGGTTGGTCGGTGACGACATCATCCTGCTGAATAAACCGATCTCTCCCTTTTCGTTGCTGACAAAAATTCGTGATGTGATTGATCTCAAGTAAGCAATCAGAACACGTCAGGCAGGCAGGATTTCAGTAATGGCATGGTGCGGAGATTGGTGATCTGTTCCGCCAGTTGCTCCACTTTCTGCTTGTCATCACCATCAACCTGATGCAGGACCGCAAGTAATTCATCAGTAGTCAGCGTCGCCAGGGTATGGGCCGCTGTTTTTTCTGCTGTTGACTGCTTTTGCTCTTCCGGCATGTTGTTGATCATGTAGCCTGCGATCGGTAAATCCATGTTGCGGGCAGCAAACAGGGTCAATAGTGTGTGGTTGATGGTGCCGAGACCAGGGCGACAGACGACCAGCAAGGGCAACTTGAGAAATGCGGCAAAGTCGGCCATCAGGAAACCACCGGAGAGCGGGACCATCAGCCCTCCTGCGCCTTCGATGATAGTAAAATCGTGGTTATCGATGATTTCATTTGCCTGTTGCAGCAGCCGATTGTAATCGATCCGTTTTTTTTCTTGCGAAGCTGCAACGGAGGGTGACAGCGGCGCGAGCAGGCGATAAGGGCAGATCTGGTCATCGCTTAATTTGCTGTCCGCGGCCCATTTCAGCAATTGTCCGTCAGGCCCTAATTTTTCCGGATCATCGACTCCTGATTCCGCTGGTTTCATGACACCGACGTTGACTCCGCGCTCGCGCAGGACTTTCGCCAGTGCTGCACCAACCAGTGATTTGCCGACGCCGGTATCGGTGCCAGTAATGAACAGTCCTTTGGCTTTAGCTGCAGACATTTATTCTGACCTCCGCATCTTTCAGTAATTGCATATCTGTTTCATGGCTGCGTCCCGTTGTTGTCAGGTAGTTGCCGATCATCATTCCGCTTGCACCAGCAAAGAAAATCGCAGATTGAAACTCACGCAAGTTCTTTTCGCGTCCTCCGCAAATGGTAATTTTCTGTTTTGGTAGCATGTAGCGGTAAAGACAGATGATGCGCAGACAATCAAGGGGAGACAGCAGGTCGCTATTTTCCAGAGGCGTGCCTGGAACCGGCGAGAGAAAGTTCAGGGGAACCGAATCAACATCCAGTTCACGCAGTGTTTGAGCCATCTCAAAGCGTTGCTCCGGTGATTCGCCCAGTCCGAAAATGCCACCGCTACAGACTTTCATCCCAGCCGCTTTTGCGCAACGGATAGTTTCAATATCATCTTCATAATCGTGTGTCGTGCAGATTTCTGGGAAAAATGACCGGGCTGTTTCCAGATTGTGATGATATGTAACACAGCCTGCAGAGGCAAGGGCTTCTGCGTAATCTTTAGTCAGCAGGCCAAGTGATGCCGAAGGGGCAGTGTTGCTCTGCTGACGAATTCGTCGAATTGCTTCCAGGGTCTGTTCAAACTCATCCCCCGGCTCGATACTAGTACCGCTGGTAACGATTCCATAGCATGCCGTTCCGTTTTTCTCTGCTGCAAGGGCACCTGCAACTATTTCATCAATCGATTTCAACGGGTAGGACGGCGCATCGGTCTGGTGAAATGAGGATTGCGCGCAAAAACTGCAGTTTTCTGCACAACGTCCCGATTTGGCATTGATGATCGAGCAGAGATCTATGTTGTTGCCGCAGAACTGTTCCTTCAGGTGATGGGCGCCAGCCATAAAAGCTGTCAGTTCAGCGCCTTGGGCCGTTAGGATGTGAATCGCAGTTGACTGATTCAGCTGTTCGCCTGCAACGATCTGCTCGATGAGTTGCTGTACTTTATTAAACATTGAAATTCCTTTCACAGATTTTGCGCAGGTTAGCTTTTGTCGGCATTTCTTGTCAACTCTAGTTGTTGGTCTGGTTTACAATTGATAACTATATTGAAATAAAGGGAGTTTAGGAGCTGCTACCATTTGGTGCTTGTTCTATCTCATATAGTATTGACTTGACGTAATCAGAATGATAAAACGTGATTTTAAAATTCAATAGAGGTGTTTCTGTGATGGTCAAGAAATTAATTGGTAGAAAGCTAAAATCTTCACGCTTGAAGAGGGATAAAACGATTCAAGAACTTGCTGAAATGTCAAAGGTTTCGTCAAACATGATTTCACGAATCGAACGCGGTTTGACAACGCCTTCAGTTGAGATCCTGATGAAGTTGGCAGATGCTCTCGGGTTGAGCATCAGTTACTTTGTTGAAGAGGCGGAAAAAGGCAGTACCGTTGTCTATACCCCCGCTGAGCAGGGAGAGCCTATTTTCTTTTTTGAAGACAAGCATCAGATCAACAGCTTGACCCAGGGCCTGCGGGATCCTGGATTTTCCGTGTTCGTTGATACTCTTGAGCCGCACTGTGATAGTGGTGAGGGAGGGATGGTCCACACGGGCGAAGAATTCGCCATGGTGATCGAAGGCTGTCTCGAATTCCAGATTGATGGCGACACATATATCCTCGACAAAGGTGATTCTATCGGTTTTAAGGCCTCAATCCCCCATAGTTGGCGTAATCGCAGTAATTTGCAGGCTAAAATTCTTTGGGTAGTTTCTCCTCCACCAAATGTGTGATTTAATAATATAGAAAGACTTTTTATTAGAGGTTGCAATGCAAGTAAAAAAGATTGTTGGCAAAAAATTAAAGGAAATCCGCTTGAAGCAGGATATGACCATTCAGATCCTGGCAGAAAAATCTCAGGTGTCTTCAAATATGATTTCCAGAATTGAGCGTGGCCTGACGATTCCATCTGTAGAAATTCTCATGCGATTGGCGACTGTTTTCGATAAAAGCATCAATTACTTTGTCGAAGATGTTTCCACCTCGCATGAAGTTGTCCACACAAGGCCGGGCGAACGCGACAAAACCGTTTATGACGATGAATATAATATGCACACCGAGTCCTTCACTTCTGGTCTGCGTGATCCTCAATTCATGTCCTTCTATTGTACGGTGCAAAAGGGCGGTAGCAGCGGTCAACAAAACATGTATCATCCCGGTGATGAGCTGATTTATCTGCTTGAAGGCAAGCTGCGTATGACCATTGTCGATGAGGTTTATAATCTTGAGGCGGGGGATAGCCTTTGTTTTAAATCTCATCTACCTCACCGCTGGGACAATGTTGGTGATAGCGATGCCAAGGTTATCTGGACTCTTTCCCCCTTTACGATAATTTAAGAAAAATGTAAGGAAAAGTGGCCAACTGCTTGAATTTTTTGCCACTCTTGTTGACACGCACTGATCATATTGTATAGTCTTCAACAATAAGTCGAAATTCTGCGAGTCATTTCCACCTTTTGGGGGCACTATGAACAAGTCAGAACTGGTTGAAGCACTGTCGATTAAAAAGAACCTGACCTATAAGAAGTCTGAGCAGATCGTCAATCTGATATTTGATTCCATGTCTCAGGCGTTAATCGATAAAGACCGCATTGAAATTCGTGGCTTTGGCAGTTTTATGGTGAAAGACTATAAAGCCTACATGGGGCGAAATCCTAAAACTGGTGAGGTGATTGAAGTCAAAGAAAAGATGCTGCCGTTCTTTAAGGTTGGAAAAGAGTTGCGTGAAAGAGTCGATAGTTGAACGATCGATCTGATTAATTTGAAAAGCCACTTGCGGAATCCTGTGAGTGGTTTTTTTGTGTCCGTTTTTTATAAGGTGAATAAATAATGCTCCATCCGTTTAAGGGAATAACGCCACAACTCGGCAACGATGTTTTTCTCGTCGATTCGGCAGAGGTAATTGGTGATGTTCATATCGGCGAACAATCGAGTTTGTGGTTTAATGTAGTGGTACGTGGTGATGTTAATTTTATCCGTATCGGCAAACGGAGCAATATTCAGGATGGCAGTGTTGTTCACGTTACCCATAAAAAAAATCCGACCTGGGTTGGTGACGATGTCACTGTTGGCCACAATGTTACCCTGCACGGGTGCCGTATCGGCGATCGTTGTTTGATCGGGATGGGCGCAGTAATAATGGATGCCGCTGTCGTAGAAGACGATGCCATGGTGGCGGCGGGTGCCTTGGTCACTCCCGGAACCCTTGTCCGATCCGGGACCCTGTTTGCCGGTTCACCAGCACGCTTTAAGCGTGAATTGACAGCTGAAGAAATTGCGGGTTTGAAGCAGTCGGCAGAAAATTACCTGAACTATGTTGCCGCTTATCGTTGATGAACCTGTTTTTTCGAGTTTGGTCTTTTAGGAGATGGTGATATGAGTCAAGTCGATTTTAGTGGCCTCCATGACAGCCCTCTTTTCAACGACATGTCGTCAGACGAAGTTAATAAGTTGCAGCAGCTCTTTACGATGAAGAAGGTCGAGGAAGGTAAAACCATTTTCATCGAGAACATGCCGGGGGAATCGCTCTACCTTATAAAGCAGGGTACAGTACAAATTTCACGCATGCTGGCCGAAGGGGATGAACAGGTTTTGATTGTTCTTGGCCCCGATGATATTTTCGGTGAGATGGCCGTGCTCGATGGTGGCAGCAGATCGGCAACGGCGCGTATTGCTGAAGATGCCATCCTCTATGGTTTGAACCGCAAGACTTTCGATGCGCTCGCAAGTAAAAATGCGTCACTTTGCCTGAAGTTAGCCTTGAATATCGTACGTATCTTCAGTGAGCGGATACGGAATTCGCAGAAGGATTACCGGGCTATGCTGCTGGCCAGTTTGAAAAGGAATAAATCTGCATAGCAGCTGCCTTATTCACGATTCTTTGAGAAAAATGTGCACTAAAAATTTTTTGAGCGTTTGTTTGAGCGGTAGATTAAAATATATCTACCGCTTTTTTGAATTCAATACTCTGGGATTTTCCAGGAAAGAGATTCATAAATGTCCGTGTTTATAAGCCAGCAATTTTTATTCGGTTTACTTGGGGGCCTCGGATTGTTCCTTTTCGGCATGAAAACCATGTCGGAAGGGCTGCACAAGGTTGCCGGGGAAAAAATCCGGAGAATTTTCTCAGCCCTGACAAATAATCGTCTTGCAGGAACTTTTGTTGGTATGGCCGTAACGGCGATCCTTCAATCATCGACCGCAACGACCGTTATGACCGTCAGTTTTGTCAATGCCGGTTTGCTGTCACTGGTTCAAGCGATCGGCGTGATTCTCGGGGCGAATATCGGGACAACGGTTACGGCGCAGTTGATTGCCTTCAATATCACGCAATTCGCTTTGCCGTTGATTGCCCTCGGGGCTGCATTCAAGTTATTCAGCAGGATGAAAAAGCATGTTTATGCTGGTGAAATCATCCTTGGTTTTGGACTGCTACTGTTTGGCCTGGCCACGATGAAACAAGGATTTGAGCCGCTGAAATCGAGTGAAGACTTCAGACAACTGCTTGTTTTTGTCGGTCAATATAAGCTGGTGGCTGTTTTGATCGGGGCCTTGTTGACTCTTGTCGTCCAGAGTAGTGCGGCAACTGTTGGCGTGACACTGGCCATGGCAACAGTGGGGTTGATTAACTTCGAAACCAGTGTTGCTTTGGTGCTTGGTGAAAATATTGGCACCACGATTACTGCGAACATCTCTGCGATCGGTGCAAATTTGGCCGCTCGGCGGACTGCTTTTGCGCATTTCCTGTTCAATGTTGTCGGCACTGTGCTTGTTTTGCTACTTCTGACCTTCTATCTGAAGCTGGTCGCTTTTCTCACTCCTGGAGATGCTGACTTTGTTATCCAGACTCAAGCGCAGGCAGAAAGTCTCTCTGCCGCGATCGGTGACAAACCATATATAGCACGGCATATTGCCAACGCTCATACCCTGTTCAACATTATCAATGTCCTATTATTTTTACCCTTTGTCGGTATCTTGGCCAAAATCTCAACCATCGCTATCCGCGGGAAAGATGTCTCAGAAAGTATGCAGGTCAAGTATATCGACAACCGGATTTTAAATACGCCGCCGATCGCGATCGGGCAGGCACGGCGGGAAGCACAACGAATGGCGGTTGTCGCCCTGGAGATGCTGCAGGAAACAAATTATTTTCTTGAGGATGAGGATACCAAGAGGATCAGTGAACTGGAGCGGCGGGAAGAACTGGTCGATATGCTGCAAAGAGAAATCACCAATTTTCTGGTTCAACTGTCTCAGCGCTCCATATCTTCACAGACGTCCGCCTCAATCGGTAACTTGCTGCATATCGTCAACGACTTGGAACGGATTGGCGACCATTGTGAGAACTTGTGGCAACTTGGGCAGAAAAAAATCGAAGCGAAAATCATATTCTCAGATATAGGCGAGAATGAAATTTCCATCATTGGCGAGAAAACAATGGATTTCCTTCGGTTTGTCGTCGAGGCGATGGAAACGGGGGATACAACGATTGCGGTTGAGGCGATCGAATTTGAAGACTGCATCGACGAAATGGAAAACAGAATGCGACTGAAACATATAGCACGATTGAATACCGGTGAGTGTGCGGTACAACCCGGTTTGCTTTTTATCGATATGCTGCATAATTTCGAAAAAATCGGCGACCATACCTATAAAGTTTCCGAAGCGGTCATCGGAGAAAGATAAGATGTACGCAGCTATTGATATCGGCAGCAACACCGTCCGAATGCTGATTGGTGAATGCAAGCAGAATGGGCTGCAGCCGAGATTATATCAACATCAGATCACTCGTCTTGCCGGTGGTTATCAGCCTGAAATTGGGCTGGCACGAGAAAGTATCGATCGAACTCTTGCCGTTGTTTCTGAATTTGCCCGGATCGCAGCAGATTACGGAGTAGAAAAGATACGTGCTGTCGGTACAGCAGCTTTACGGCGTGCTGAAAACGGTCAGCACTTGGTCAACCTGGTTAAAATGAAAACCCGCCTCCCTCTCGAGATTATCAGCGGCGATGAAGAGGCACGACTCAGTGCTACTGGTGTGTTGTCTGTGTTAAAGCCGACTCCTCAGACGGCCCTGATTGTTGATATAGGTGGCGGGAGCACCGAGCTTGTTTTTCAGGATTGGCATGAGGTTGTGCATTCGTGCAGTTATCCTGTCGGGGTTGTCCAGCTTAGCGAAGAGATGCCCCATGCAGAGTCGAGACGGCAACATGTCAAAAATTTGGTGGTGAAGTTCTCCACCGATATGCTGCGCTCTGGTGTTTCTCCTTTGCAACTCGCTGGAGTTCAATTGATCGGCACGGCTGGGACTTTCACCACCCTCGCAGCACTTGACCTGAAAATGTCTGAATACGATCGCAGTCGCATCAATAATCATCAGCTTAACCTTGATTGGCTGTTGGCGACACAGGATCGGCTGGATGGAATGAGCATTGCCGAGCGCGAGCAACTCCCCGGTTTCGAGCCGGGAAGGGGTGACGTGATCATGCCTGGGTTAGAGATGATTATCGCTCTTTGCCAGTACCTAAAACAGCAATCGATTCGGGTCGCTGATTCCGGTTTACTGGAAGGTCTTCTCCTCGATTTCTGCGCCGACCGATCTGATTGACAGAACCTATCCAATTGCCTATTATTCGGGCTTCGCTTTACCGATATTTCAAGTCATTAAATTCACAAGGACTGTTATGCAGAAAGTTATTCTCTCTGGCAATGAAGCCATCGCTCGAGGTGCGTATGAAGCAGGCGTATTAGTTGCTTCTGCCTATCCCGGTACTCCCAGTACCGAAATCCTGGAAAATACGACCCAATATAAAGAGATTGACGCCTCCTGGGCACCGAACGAAAAAGTGGCGCTGGAAGTTGGCATCGGAGCCTGCTTTGGCGGCGCTCGTTCGCTGGTGACTATGAAGCATGTTGGTGTCAACGTCGCTGCTGATCCGCTGTTCACTCTGTCTTATACCGGTGTTCGTGGTGGCCTGGTGCTGGTTGTGGCCGATGACCCGGAACTGCACTCATCACAGAATGAGCAGGACAGCCGCAACTACGCCAAGTTTGCCAAAGTGCCGATGTTCGAACCGGCTGACAGCCAGGAAGCGCTCGATTTTACCAAGTTGGCGTTCGATGCCGGCGAGAAGTTCGATACCCCCATGTTTCTGCGCAGCACGACACGAATTTCCCACTCCAAGTCGATTGTCACCCTGGGTGAACGCAGGACAGATTTGCCGACTCCGAGTCTTGAGCGCAACGCTGCCAAACTGGTTATGCTGCCGGGCAATGCCCGCAAACGTCACTACGATGTCGAGCAGCGCTTGATCGACATGGAAGAGTGGTCCTGCACGCAGCCGTTCAACCGTATCGAAAAAGGCGCGGGCAAGGTTGGTGTGATCACTGCCGGTGTCGCGTACCAATACGTCAAGGAAGCCATGCCGGACGCGGATGTGCTCAAAATCGGCCTGGTTTACCCGCTGCCGAAACAGTTGATCCGCGACTTTGCTGCCAACTATGAGACGCTTTATGTCGTCGAAGAGCTCGACCCCTATATTGAAGAGCAGGTCAGGGCGATGGGGATTAACGTCGTCGGTAAAGACAAGCTGCCGATCTGCGGCGAGTTGACTCCGGGTCGGGTACAGAAGGCCCTGTTCGGCAAAGATGTGCCGACTGAGGACAACTCTCCTGAACTGCCACCGCGTCCCCCGAACATGTGCCCTGGCTGCCCGCATCGCGGTGTTTTCATGGAGTTGAACCGCGCCAAGGCTTATGTCACAGGCGATATCGGCTGTTACACTCTCGGCTTTCTGCCGCCGTTGTCAGCGATGGATACTTGTGTCTGTATGGGAGCGAGTATCGGTAATGCAACCGGTATCAGCAAAGTTATTTCCGAAGAAGAGCAGCGTAAAGTTGTTGCCGTCATCGGTGATTCGACCTTTCTGCACACCGGTATCAACGGCCTGATGGACATGGTTTACAATCAGTCCGCTTCAACCGTTATTATCCTCGATAACCGTATCACCGCGATGACTGGACGTCAGGAAAACCCGACCTCCGGCTATATGCTCAATGAGCAGGAGACCTACCGGGTCGATATGGAGCAGCTTTGCCGTGCTGTTGGCGTTGAGCATGTCAAGGTGATCGATCCCTACAATATCAAGCTGACCCGCAAGATTATCCGTGAAGAAATGGCTCGTCCGGAGACCTCGGTCATTATCACCAGCCGCCCTTGTATGCTGGTGCCGCGTGACAACATGGACAAGCGGATGCCGCTGTATGTCGATCACGATAAGTGTACCGGTTGCAAAGCTTGCCTGCGACTCGGTTGCCCGGCGATTACCTGGGATGAAGAAAACAAGAAGTCGAACATCGACAAGATCATCTGTGTCGGTTGTAAGGTATGCCAGCAGACCTGCGGTTTCGATGCTTTTATTGAGTATGGTGAATAATTATGAGTGATGTGAAAAATATTCTGCTGGCAGGTGTTGGTGGACAGGGAATTCTGCTCGCTAGTGAGGTTCTTTCCGAGGTCATGATGATGGCCGGGATGGATGTCAAAAAGAACGAAATCCACGGCATGTCGCAACGTGGTGGCAGCGTTACCTCACACGTGCGCTATGGCGAAAAGGTCTACTCTTCGATCATCCCGGAAGGGGAGGTCGATATCCTCTTCAGCTTCGAGCTGCTGGAAGCAAAACGTTATCTCCCGCTGCTGCGCAAAGAGGGCCAGGTAATCGTCAATAACCTGAAAATTGCACCTCCGTCTGTTGCTCTTGGCAAGCAGGTATACCCGGAAAATCTGGCTGATGAAATCGGTAAGCAGTTTCCCGCAACCAAGGTGATCAATGGACTTGACCTGGCACTGGAAGCGGGCAATCCGAAAACCGTCAATACGGTGCTGCTCGGTGCGCTGTCGAAAGTTCTCGATGTCGACTATCAACTCTGGATTGACGCTCTGAACAAGATGGTTCCGGCGAAGCTGCTCGACATCAATCTCAATGCATTTGAGCTCGGCCGCAACGCCGTATAGAGTGATTCTCTCGAGGAGGCACTGATGATATGGAATGATGAATTTGAGACTCTGCCGCGTGAAGCGATCGAGTCGTTACAACTCAAGCGACTGCAACAGGTCGTAGAGCGTGTTTACGCTACGGTTCCTTTCTACCAGGAATCGTTTAAAAAGGCGGGCATTACCCCGGCCGATGTCAAATCGCTTGATGATCTGCAGAAGCTGCCGTTCACGCTGAAGCAGGATATGCGTGACAACTATCCGTACGGTTTGTTTGCCGTGCCCCTGGAGCAGATTGTCCGTATTCACGCTTCGTCCGGCACCACCGGCAAGCCGACTGTTGTCGGTTATACCCGGCGCGATATCGAGACCTGGACCGAGCTGATGGCGCGCTCTTTCGTTGCCGCCGGCGCTAACAAGGGCGACGTGATCCATAACGCTTACGGCTATGGCCTGTTTACCGGCGGCCTCGGTGCACACTACGGTGCTGAGCGGGTCGGTGCATCGGTTATCCCGATGTCGGGTGGCAACACCAAAAAGCAGCTGATGATCATGCAGGATTTCGGCTCCACCGTGCTGACATGCACCCCGTCCTACAGCCTATTCCTCGCCGAGGTCGCAGCGGAAGAGGGGATCGACATCAAGAACCTGAAGCTTAAGGTCGGTATCCTCGGCGCCGAACCCTGGAGCGAGAAAATGCGTCAGGAGATCGAGGAAAAGCTTAATATCAAGGCGATCGATATTTACGGACTGTCGGAGATCCTCGGGCCCGGTGTCGGCATTGAATGTGTCGAGGCGCAGAACGGCCTGCATATCTGGGAAGATCACTTCATCCCGGAGATTATCAATCCTGAAACAGGTGAAGTTCTTCCGGTCGGAGAGAAGGGCGAGCTGGTCATTACCACCATCACCAAGGAAGGGATTCCGTTGATCCGTTACCGGACCCGCGATATTACCCGGCTGATCAAGGAACCGTGCATCTGTGGGCGGACTCATGCCCGGATCGAACGTCTGAGCGGCCGTAGCGACGACATGCTAATTATCCGTGGCGTCAATGTCTTTCCGAGCCAGATCGAATCGGTGCTGTTCAATATTGAAGGTGTCGAACCGCATTACCAGCTGATTGTCGAGCGCGAAGGGAATCTTGATACCTTGGAAGTTCAGGTTGAAGTCAACGAGCAGACCTTCTCCGACGAGATCAAAGAGTTGCAGAACCTGTCAAACAAGATCCGTAAAGATATTAAGGATCTGCTCGGTGTCACCTGTAAGGTTCGCCTGGTCGAGCCGAAAAGCATCACTCGCAGCGAAGGTAAAGCCGTGCGGGTGATCGATAACCGTCAAAAATCATCCTGAGAAAAGGGGACTGACAATGAAAGTTGAACAAATTTCGATTTTTATTGAAAACAAATCGGGCCGCCTGGCTGAGGTCTCCGGCGTTCTCGGTGATGCCGGGGTAAATATCCGCGCGCTATCGTTGGCCGACACTTCAGATTTCGGCATTCTGCGTTTGATTGTTAATGATACCGATCTGGCTTTCAAAGTGTTGCGCGAGCAGAACTTTACTGTCAGCAAAACAGAGGTCATCGGTGTTGAGGTTCCGGATAGCCCGGGTGGACTTTCCTCGCTGCTGCAAACCCTCGACAAAAACAATATCAATGTTGAATATATGTACGCATTTGTCGAGCGCTCCGGTGACAATGCCGTTATCATTTTCCGTTTCGATGATGTTGATGCCGCCATTGAGGTGTTAAAAAACAACAATATCAAGATTATCGAAGGAAAGAAACTAACCTCGATCTAACAGTTAGTTAAATAGAAACACTTGATTGGATAGTTGAGCTTTATGGACCCACAAACGGCCATCTGGAATGCGGCGGCCGAATGCATGCCGCGTGAGCAATTATTGCAGTTACAACTGCAGCGTTTGCAACAGACTCTGCAGCGGGTAGCGGAGAATGTTTCCTGCTATCAGGGTAAATTTAAAGAGACCGGCTTTCAGCCAGGCGACCTGAAGGAGCTGCCTGATCTTGCTTCGCTCCCTTTTACTACGAAAGAGGACTTGCGGCTCAACTATCCTTACGGCATGTTCGCCGTACCAATGCGCGATGTCGTACGCATCCATTCCTCTTCCGGTACAACGGGAAAACCGACGGTTGTTGGTTACACCAAACAGGATCTGACGAATTGGACCGAACTGGTCGCCCGCTTCATGACCGCAGCCGGTGTTACCAACGAAGATATCGTTCATATCGCCTTCGGCTATGGTCTTTTTACCGGTGCTTTCGGCCTCCATTACGGATCCGAAGCGATAGGGGCATCGGTTATCCCGATCTCTGGCGGCAATACCGACAAACAGCTGATGATCATGCAGGACTACCGTTCCTCAGCGTTGGTCTGCACGCCGTCTTATGCGCTGACGATTGCCGATCGATTTGAAAAACAGGGAATTGATCCGGAATCGCTGGCGCTCCGTGTCGGTCTGTTTGGTGCTGAGCCCTGGAGCGAGCAGATGCGGACCGAAATCGAAAAACGTCTTGGCCTTATTGCGACCGACAACTATGGGTTGTCGGAAATCATGGGACCCGGGGTTGCCGGTGAGTGTCTCTGTAAATCCGGCATGCATCTGGCGGAAGATCACTTTATCGCCGAGATTATTGACCCTGATAGCTGTGAGGTGTTGCCGCAAGGTTCTGTTGGCGAACTGGTGCTGACCAGCCTGACCAAACAGGCCTTCCCGATGATCCGTTACCGCACCCGCGATATCACCCGCCTGCATTACGAGACCTGTGACTGTGGACGGACCTTCGCGAGAATGGAAAAGACCCGTGGCCGCAGCGACGATATGCTGATTATCAAGGGGGTCAATGTCTTCCCGACCCAGATTGAAGAGGTGCTGTTCCAGATTGAAGGCTGTGAGCCGCATTACCAGTTGGTTGTCGAACGGGAGAATAATCAGGACAAGCTTGAAGTTCTGGTCGAAGTTAACGAGAAGATTTTCTTCGATGAAATGAAGCAGCAGCGTGCCTTTGTTGTCAACGCCGAAAAGAAACTGCAATCGGCTCTTGGCCTGAGCGCAAAAGTGAAACTGGTCGAACCATCCAGTATAACTCGACACGAGGGGAAGGCCTGCCGGGTTTTCGACAACCGCAAGAACTAGCTTGACAGACAGGGGCAAATACAACATAATCCGCGACGCTGATTTGACGGGGCGTAGCGCAGCCTGGTAGCGCACGTGCATGGGGTGCACGGGGTCGGAGGTTCAAATCCTCTCGCCCCGACCATCAGCGTTTAAAAGCCGATTCCGATAAGGGATCGGCTTTTTATTTTCTCTTCTTTGGCGGATTTATCCTTCCTTGTCATCAATCAACTGCGTGCTAAAATTAATGAATTAATGCTTTTTCGATAAGCCTTTGGAATTGTTTAGCGCGGGGAGAAATTGATGGGCGATAATACTTATTTTGTAGATCAGAAGCTTTTGTCACCACCGATTAAGCGAGCTGCGTACAGCGATCGGATGGCGTATGTATTGGGTGAGATGTCAGGACTGGCTTATTTTCCGTTTGAAGGCGTCGACGGTCTTTTAAGTGAGGCTGCCATTGAGGCTGCTAAAATCGTAACCAACAAGTCTGACGAGAGCCTGGAACGTTTCCTCGCCGATTTCGCCGAAAAGCTCTATCACAACAAGGGGGCAAACCTGACGGCTTTCAAGGAAATTCTCAAGATTGCCGGTTTTCAGTATATTGCTCACTTCGACCGGGCAACTTCTCAGGGTTTTCTCTGCAAAAGAATTTCGCCGGGTACGGATCCGTACCTGGTGCTGGCGTTCCGCGGTACAGAAAAAAAGATCAATGACTGGTTGACTGATGCTGATGCAGTGCCAAAGCAAAAGGATGGCTACCGGGTACACAATGGTTTCTATAAGGCTTTTGATCTGATCAAAGATGATATTCGTTCAGCCTTGAAAAAAAAGGCCTGCCTCGATGCTGATGGCAATCTGCTGCCCTTGTTTATCACAGGTCACTCGCTCGGTGGCGCGCTGGCTCTTCTGGCGACCAAATACCTTGCTCGCAACATCGATGGTGCCTGTTACACCTATGGTGCCCCACGGGTCGGCGATTACGAGTTCTTTTTTGACATCAAGACCCCTGTTTACCGGGTGGTTAATTCCAGTGATATTGTTCCGCGTGTTCCCCTGGGAGCAGCAAATCAACTGGCGATTCGGTTGGTAAAGGGACTGGCGTGGGTGTTCGACAGTATCGCACCACTTAAATCTCTTTTCCGATGGCTTGAGCAGGAGCTTGATAAACTCAACGGATATCGTCATTATGGGGACTTGCGATATTTAACCGATGTGCAAGGGGGACGCTTTCACGAAGCTCGATTGGTGCTCAATCCTCCTGGTCTGGATCGCATGCAATGGTTCTGGAAACATCTTAAAGCATCTATTTTTACACCGGTGAAAAGTCATAGCTCGCTTCTCTATCGTAAAAAGCTGGTCGAAGTCGCGAACGCACGTCGAGAAATATGACTTTTCATCCATAATTCGTATGTAATTTTACCTGGGGAGGAGAAAATGACTGAAAAGAATCAGCAGACGCCGGACCATGAAGATGTCGGCCTTTATCAGAAGCTGGCCGGACAGGCGAATGAATTTCTGCACGGCGGCCGTAAAAATATAGAGGAAGCGCTGAAAAAAGCTGGAGAGGAAGTTTCAGCACGAGGTGAATATACGCGTGAGCAGATAGATAAAATCAGCGGCTATGTGCGTCGTGATCTCAACGAAGCAGCCAAAAAAGCACAGGAGGCAGGCGATTCGGTTTTCAGTGTTGTTGACCCACGCCGGGTGACTGCTGGCTTGCAGAGTGGTATCGCTAAAGTTCTCGGCAACGCGGCAGCTTTTTTTAACGAGCTGGCAGGAAAGTCTGAGCAGGTCCTCGAAGTAAAAACCGGGGAGGTGACCAGCCCCGGTACTTTGACGTGCAAAGAGTGCGGTAGCCAGATGCATTTCAAGTCCGCGGTGAAGGTTCCACCTTGCCCACAATGTCACAAAACTGTTTTTCGCAAATCTTATTGATAGATGTTTGTTTGTTGAGGATCTAAACAATCGATGGATTTTATCCGTAGCCTTCCATATTCGTTCCTGGTGCCGGCGGCTCTGTTGCTCGGTTTGTCGCCTTTTGTCCCGGAACCTCATCTGGTTGAAAAGGTCCGCATGTTGATGGCCGGACAGTTGGTCCGGCCTATCGATATTTTTGACCTCCTGATGCACGGAGCACCGGTTGCTCTTTTGTTGCTGAAAGTGGTGCTGCCTGCAAAAAAGCATCCGGAAGACGGGGGATAGAATGAGCCGATTGATCGCTGTCGGGGATATCCATGGTCAATATCAGATGCTGCAGAGCCTGATGGAGGACGTTGCTCCCACCGATAAAGATCAGTTGGTTTTCCTTGGCGATTACGTCGATCGTGGTCCGCAGACGCCGGAAGTGATTGATTGGCTGATCGATTTCCAGAAACGTTATCCGCAGACCGTTTTTCTGCGCGGTAACCACGAACAGATGTTGCTCGATGCCGTTGTCGCAGCCGACCGGAAACAATCGGGGAGAAACACTTTTCTGGATGACTTTATGGCGCTGAAAGGCCGCGGCTTACCCTCCGCGGTCTTTTATTTTGTGTCCTGCGGGGGCCAGGAAAGTCTGCAGGCGTACAATGGCGGAGATATTGTGGAAGACCCCTGTGCAGCGTTGCAAAGAATACCTGCCGAGCATGTGGAGTTTTTCAGCAGTACCGTTTTTTATTGGCAATACCAGCAGTATTTTTTCGTACATGCCGGGGTTGACCCGAAGGATCCAACTGGGGAAAAGCGTCAGAATGAGGCTTTCTTGTGGCAGCGCAAGCCCTTATGGAAGAAGGTCAAAGGATGGGATAAGATAGTTGTTCACGGGCATACTCCCGTCAGTGAGCCCTATATCAGTCAAACAGAAATAAACATTGATACCGGAGCCGGGTACGGGGATTGTCTGACAGCTTGTGATGTCTTGCAGATGCGCTTCTGGCAATCTGATGGAGCAAGCTGAGTCTTCTCCTGTTTTGCTTGACAAGTGTTCTTGAATACGTGTCTATTTCTTCCTTTCTGTGAACTGAAACGGATCTTAAACGGATATATTTTATGAGTTTGACTCTTGCAGCGATTGCGGTTCTTGGTGGCTTGGCTGTGTTGGTCTGGAGTGCCGATCGCTTTGTTGATGGTGCGGCGGCAACTGCTCTGCATGCCGGAATGCCAACACTTCTCATCGGCATGGTGATCATCGGCTTCGGAACCTCGGCACCAGAGATGGTGGTGTCGGCCTTTTCTGCTGCTCAAGGAAACCCCGGGTTGGCTCTTGGCAATGCCTACGGTTCTAACATTTCCAACATCGCTTTAATTCTTGGCTTGACGGCGCTGCTCAGTCCGATTGCGGTGACATCAAGGGTTGTGCGTAAAGAGTTGCCAATACTGCTGTTGATTACCGTGCTGGCAGTCGGCCAATTGTTTGACGGCTTCATCAGTCGGATGGACGCCTGGGTTTTGCTCGGTGTTTTCTTTGTTTTGATGGGCTGGTCAATTTTTCAGGGTATGCGTAGCCGGCACGACAGTCTTGAAGCCGATGTCGATGTCACTGTCGATGTTGAGCCGATGCCGTTGAGAAAAGCGCTGTTCTGGACAGTCTTCGGTATGCTGCTGTTGGTGGTCAGTTCGAGAATTCTGGTTTGGGGGGCGGTTGAGATTGCTCGCGCTTTCGGTGTCAGCGACCTGATTATCGGTTTGACGGTGGTTGCTATCGGCACCTCCTTGCCAGAGTTGGCATCGGCCCTGGCTGCAACGCGTAAAGGCGAACACGACCTGGCGCTTGGCAACGTTTTGGGCTCAAACCTGTTTAACACCTTGGCGGTTGTCGGCATTGCCGGAGCGATTCATCCAATGCCGGTCGACTCGATCGTGCTCTGGCGGGACTGTACTGTTATGGGAGGTTTGACCGTTGCGCTGCTGGTTTTTGGTATCGGCATTCGCGGCAGTGGCGGTCGTATCAATCGACTTGAAGGGGCAGGGTTGTTGGTAATTTACCTTAGCTACAACGCCTATCTGGTTTCTCAGGTGTTGGCAGCCGTTTAAACGCTTGGTACTCGTTGTGTCTGATTTCTACCGCTTTAAAAAAGTTCAGGTCATCGATAACCGTCTGCTCAAAGGGGAAACCAGTTGGTATGAAATTTATGCTCGCAACGACAGTTTGCTTTATCGAGTCCACGTAGTTGGTAGCTGTTTGGGTGGTACGACGAAATTCTATCGTCCTGATAATGATCAGAAGGTTGTTTTCAGTCTGCGTCCTAAACGTAAATTTCTGAATTTAACTTTTTTTGTTTTTCAGGGTGACGATGGTGCCAAACTGGCAACTCTGCATTTGAAAACAACTCGTGGTATACGTGTCTGTGATGATGCTGATCAGCAGCTTTACAGCATTGTTGACCCTCGTAAAATTAAAGAGCAATTCATCGAGGATATCCTGGGCGGATGGTGCGGTGAATACGCACTTTTGGCTGGCGATAACTTGCTCGGTCGTTTTGATCGACGCGCCCGTGAACAGCAACCTGAACCTGAAAAAAGTGGATTTTTAAACCGATTGCGTAGAGGAATCCTTAAAGGGATTCTGCGTGATTGGTGTCTTGAACTTTCTCCTTCAGCGATCACTCTCTCCCCTGAATTTCTATTGCCTGCAGCTATCCTGCTTCAGGAGCAAAGTATCCGTCTCGATCAAACTCATTGATGCGCAGAAATTTCACCAATAAAGTTAACTGTAAGGGTTGACTTTCTGCTTGGTACAGAATTATATTCTGAAGCTATGAAGAACGAGAGAACGATCGACGAAATAGACCATAGTATTCTGGAGATTCTTCAGGAGAAGGCGCGAGTTCCTAACGCTGAGGTGGCTCGTCAGGTCGGTATGGCACCGTCTGCCGTCCTCGAACGTATCCGCAAGTTAGAAGATCGCGGATTTATCGAAGGATACGAGGTCCGCTTGAATCCTGTTGAGTTCGACCAGGGGCTGGCCGCTTTTGTTCACATTCGTGTGTTGCCGCATGCGAACGGGGCCTTGGCTGCCAAGTTGACCGAGGTGACCGGAGTGCAAGAAGTGCATCAGGTTGCTGGAGAGGATGGCTACCTGCTTAAATTACGGGTCGCTGACAATGTTGAACTGGGAACCATTTTGCGAGATGAACTGATGATGCTGGACGGTGTTGAATCGACCCGCACCAGCATTGTGCTCAACACAATCAAAGAAACCAGAAAAATAGATCTGAATCGTTAATTATTTACAGGAGTTATGCCATGCCCATGTCACAATCTTTCAAAGACCGCCTTTTTCCCGTCGTCGACCAGATCGCTGAGCACTACGGTACCCCGTTTCATATTTATGACGAAGTTGGTATCCGCGAAACTGGAGAGAAGCTGAAGCAGGTGTTTTCCGGTATCGACGGCTTCCGTGAATATTATGCGGTTAAAGCTCTGCCGAACCCGAAAATTCTTGCGCTGATGTTCGATATGGGTTTCGGTGCCGACTGCAGTTCGATCCCGGAACTGATCCTCAGCCGTCAGCTGGGTGCTAAGGGTGAAGATATCATGTTCACTTCGAACAATACCGACCCGGTTGAGTTCGCTGCCGCTGCCGCCGAAGGTGGTTGTGTGTTGAATCTTGACGATATCTCCCTGATCGACAAAGTTCCTGAGTTCCCGGAGCTGATCTGTTTCCGTTATAACCCTGGCCCACGTCGCACTGGTAATGTCATAATCGGCAACCCGGTAGAAGCCAAGTATGGTGTCACACACGACCAAGTCATTGAGGCTTATCGGAAAGCACAAGAAAAAGGCGCCAAACGTTTCGGACTGCATACCATGGTTGCTTCCAACGAGCTTGACTATACCTATATGGTCGAGACCGCGCGGATGGTCCTGGAAATTGCCGAGCTGGTCGAAGCTGAACTGGGTATCCGTTTCGAGTTTGTCAACATTGGAGGCGGCTTTGGAATTCCGTATAAGCCGGAGCAGAATGCCCTCGATATTGAAACCATGGCGACAGAAATCGCTGCGCAGTTCGATGCGTTCAAGTCAAAGCATGGCTATGCGCCTCGGATGTACATGGAGAGTGGCCGTTTCATGACCGGGCCGCACGGTTGCCTGGTGACTACGGCCATCAACCAGAAAGAGACCTACCGCAAGTATGTTGGCCTTGATGCCTGTATGTCGTCGTTGATGCGGCCAGCCTTGTACGAAGCGTACCATCACATCGATGTCGTTGGTAAAGAAGGACAGGAAAAGACAGAAATCTACGATGTCGTCGGTTCGCTCTGCGAGAACAACGACAAATTCGCGGTTCAGCGTGAGCTGCCGCAGATCGATGAAGGGGATCTGGTCGTTATTCATGATAGTGGTGCTCATGGGCATGCCATGGGGTTCCAGTATAACGGTCGTCTGCGTCCAAAGGAGCTGCTGTTGAAGGCAGATGGCAGTGTTGAACTGATCCGCCGTGCTGAAACTGTGGACGACTATTTTGCAACGTTGAAGTTTGACGCTGACGAAATGGCTCCAAAGTAAAGGACAGGTTTTTGTCAAAGCAGCAGCCGAAAGAAAAATTGATCGGGCCTCTGAAAATTGAGGCGCTGGCCAACGGCGGTAAAGGAATTGCTCGTACGGATGGTCGGGTCGTTTTTGTTGCCGGAGCCTTCCCTGGAGATCGCGTTCGCTGTCGACTGACAAAAATAAAGAAAAACTACGCAGAAGGTGAGGTTGCAGAGCTGCTGCAACCTTCTCCTCTACGCCGTACTCCTCCCTGCCCGGTTGCCGATGAATGTGGTGGCTGCCAGTGGCAACAGCTCCCTTATGCTGAACAGTTGAAATGGAAACAGCAGCTGTTTGTCGATACACTCACCCGTCAAGTTGGCGCCGATTCTTCTGTCATTAAGCTGATTGTTCCTTCGCCGAATGAATTTGGTTATCGCAGCCGGGTACAGGTGAAGTGTTTTTTCGCGCCTGAAGGGTTTATCACAGGTTTTTTCCGCTCGAAGAGTAAATACGTCATTGGCGTTGAGCGTTGCCCGTTGATGCCGGATGCATTGAATGATTTGCTGGTCGCGTTGCGGCAGGTGATAGCAGGCAGCCGTTTCGGCAAGGAGATCCCGCAGCTCGACTTGTCGATTGGTTCGGATGGGAAACGTCGGGCTGTGGTTCACTTTTTAGGCCGGGATGCGGCGCCTCTCAGCGAACTGTTGCTTCCTGTTGCTCAGAAGATTGGTTTTGATCTGGCTGTGCAAAGCGGACGAAAAAGTAATTTGCAGGCAGTTGTTGGCAATGGCGATCTGCAGATCGCGGTCGATGATCCCGAAATATCTTTAACCTATGCTGCTGGCGGTTTTGCGCAAATCAATCTGGCGCAGAACAGGGCACTGGTGGAAACTGCAGTTGCTGCAGCTGAGTTACGAGGAAATGAGAATGTCCTCGATCTCTATTGCGGAATGGGGAATTTTTCTCTGCCTTTGGCGCGACGGGCTCGATCGGTGACCGGTGTTGAAGATTATGCTCCATCGATTGAAATGGCAAAGCGTAACGCCGCTGATAACAGAATTCAAAATGTCGACTTTTATGCAATGCCTGCAGAGGATGCCTTGAGTCGTTTTGCTGGGCAGTTTGATTTGCTTGTACTCGATCCCCCTCGCATCGGGGCATATGATGTCGCTAAACAGCTCGCAGAGAAACCGGTGCCGAAGATAATCTATATCTCCTGCGATCCGCAAACACTGGCACGTGACCTCAAAGTGTTGTTGAGCAGAAATTATCGGCTGGTTTCCAGCCAGGCCTTCGATATGTTTCCACAAACACACCATGTGGAAAGTTTATCGGTTTTAACGGCAGAACCTCAGTAAACAGAAAACTTTCTTGGTTTCGCTTGCAGATCATCTGAGGCGATTATATATTTATTTTTTCGATTATTTTGTTCTTTCCGGGTTGGGTTGTTTTTTCATGCTTATTATTGATCAGCAAATTGAAAATGAAGGGCTGCTGACCGCTGCACGACAGATTTGCATGGCAGCTAGAACAGCACCGAAAGGTAAAGGAAAAGACCTGCTCGTAACCGCGATTATCACCGGGGAGGAGAAGGATCGCGTCAGTCAACAGATGAAGAAAATCGGTGAAGAAAAAGAGATTCCTTTTTTTCTTCGCGACGCGGCGAATGTTGACGCTGTTGAGGTGATGGTTCTTCTTGGAAGTCGCAAAGAGCCACTTGGAATCCCAAACTGTGGGTTTTGTGGTTATGAAGATTGTGCCGCAATGTTTCAGGCAGGTGCCTGCTGCAGTTTTAATGTCGGTGATCTCGGAATCGCTGTCGGTTCAGCTGTGAGTATTGCCGCGGATATGCGTATCGACAACAGAATTATGTTTTCTGCTGGAAAGGCTGTTATTGATCTGGGCCTGCTTGGGGAAGACGTCCATATTGCTTATGGTATTCCGCTCTCCGTGACGGGCAAAAGCCCGTTCTTTGATCGTGGCTGATGCCTAAAATGTGGGCACAAAAAACGCCAGTTGTTTAAAAAATCAACAGCTCACTTTGTGGCTGATTGTTTTTTACTCAGAGTGATTACTCGACTCTTTGTAATATACTGTAATTTAAGTAAAAATTATTTCTCGAAATCAATGATTGTGAATGGCACGCTCTTCGCACAAGTGCTTAATCGCTCAGCGCCGGTACCTCCTTCAAGCAGGGATCGGCAAAACCCAAGTGTCTACGGAGGATAGCTGATATGCGTAAGGTTGAGGCGATCATCAAGCCTTTTAAACTGGATGAAGTTAAAGAAGCGCTGAATGAAATCGGAATTCAGGGTATCACCGTCAGCGAAGTTAAAGGTTTCGGTCGTCAGAAAGGGCACACGGAGCTTTATCGTGGTGCTGAATATGTTGTCGATTTTATCCCTAAAATCAAAATGGAAATTATTGTATCCGATGATCAGGCTGCCCAGGTTGTAGACGCTATCGCTGAGGCTGCAAAAACCGGTCGTATCGGTGACGGTAAAATCTTCGTTACCCCGATCGATGAAGTTATGCGTATTCGTACCGGTGAACGGGGTGAAGACGCCCTTTAATAGTTTTTTTTCGTTACTGTAGCGGATTTAATTTCGCGTGAACGTGGTCTTTCAAAGGAGAAAATTACAATGACCCCAGCAGAAGTAGTCAAGTTTGCACAAGACAACGAGTGCCTGTTTGTTGATTTCAAATTCCTCGATTTCGTTGGTATCTGGCAGCACTTTACCACTCCGATCAGCGAATTCGGTGAAGAGACTTTTGAAGAAGGCATCGGTTTCGACGGTTCCTCGATCCGCGGTTGGCAGCCGATCCACAACTCGGACATGCTGATCATGCCTGATCCGACAACTGCGAAGATCGATCCTTTCGTTGAAATGACCACCCTGAGCCTGATTTGTAACATCATCGATCCGATCACCCGCGAAGGTTACAGCCGTGACCCTCGTTTTATCGCTCAGAAAGCTGAAGCTTACCTGAAGTCTTCCGGTATCGCCGACACCGCTTACTTCGGTCCTGAGCCGGAGTGCTTTATCTTTGACGATGTCCGTTATGCTTCCGGCCCGAACGAGTCTTTCTACAGCGTTGACTCGGTCGAAGGTATCTGGAATACCGGTCGTGAGGAGTTCCCTAACCTCGGTTACAAGCCTCGTCACAAAGAAGGTTACTTTCCTTGCGCCCCGACCGATAGCATGATCGACCTGCGCAACGAGATGATGATGGTTCTGCAGGAGAACGGTCTGCACATCGAGTGTGGTCACCACGAAGTTGCCACCGGTGGTCAGTGCGAAATCGACATGCGTTTCAATAGCCTGCTGCAAATGGGCGACGACCTGCAGTGGTTCAAGTACATCATCAAGAACGTTGCTGTCCGCAACGGTAAGACCGTCACCTTCATGCCGAAACCGATCTACAACGATAACGGTTCCGGTATGCACTGCCACCAGTCTTTGTGGAAAGATGGCAAGAACCTTTTCGCCGGTGACGGCTACGGTGGTCTTTCCAAGATGGCGATGTACTACATCGGTGGTATCATGAAGCACGCCAAGGCTCTCTGTGCTTTCACCAACCCGACCACCAACAGCTACAAGCGCCTGGTTCCGGGCTTTGAAGCTCCGGTTAACCTGGCTTACTCCAACCGTAACCGTTCCGCGTCCCTGCGTATCCCGGTTACCAATAACGAGAAAGCCAAGCGTGTTGAGTACCGTACTCCGGACGCATCCGCCAACGGTTACCTTGCTTTCGCAGCTCAGTTGATGGCCGGTCTTGACGGTATCGAGAACAAGATTGATCCGGGCCAGCCTCTGGACAAGGACATCTACGGTCTCTCTCCTGAGGAACTGAAAGATATCCCGAGCGTAGCAGGTACCTTGGAAGAAGCTCTGAACTGTCTTGAGGCAGATCATGACTGGTTGCTCAAGGGCGACGTCTTCACCGAAGACGTTATCGACATGTGGATCAGCTACAAGCGCGAAGCTGAAGTCGATCCGGTTCGCATGCGTCCTTGCCCGGAAGAATTCGCTCTCTACTTTGACTGCTAGTTCTTCTGCAGCATATTGTTGCATCAAGAGCCCCCGACATTTTGTCGGGGGCTCTTTGTGTATGGAGCAAATTGACAGTTCTAGAAAATAAGATACATTTAATATGCTTGTTTGGAAATATTGGAGGGGGTCTTCTTGTCGGGGTTGTCAAGTCCCTGACTTAGCTTAAGGATTAGGAAGCAGTCTCCATGAATGCAAAGTGGAAAGTCATTTTGCTGGTCATGCTGATCATTGTCAGTATTTGTACCTTTTTTATCTATCTTCTTATCAAGGATAGTCGTGAAAATCTCGAGCAATTTGTTGCGCGTGAAATTGCCAGCATTCGTGCCGTCGTACAAACGATTGAACAGAACAGCAGTCGCAATTATCGCAGCCGGGTAAAAAGCTTTATTGACTATAAAAAATTTCCCCAAAGAGAACCTATCATAGCGGCTTTCAGCCGGCAGGACCGTGAGATCTTGCTGAAGACCTCACGCCCTTTCTATCAGATTCTGAAAAAAGAGAACCCTTATTTTTCGACACTCGGTTGGGCGACACCCGACAACCAGGTTTTGTTACGTGTCCATCGGCCCCATGAGTTTGGTGACAATATTGTTAAAATGCGACCGGATATTGCGGCCGCCAACAAAACGCGCAAACAGGTATACGGTTATCGCGTCGCCAGAATTGGACTGCAATACCGCGTTGTTCAACCGGTCAGCTATCAAGGTGAACATATTGGGGTTGTCCAGTTCGGTCTAGACAATAATTTACTGTTGGATGCCATTTATGAAAAACTGAATATCCCTGTTGGTATCGTTATCCCCAACAAAAAGTTTGCGTTTGTCGACGAGGCTTCTGATGATTACCTTGTCGGGCCAAACCACACGATTAGGTCTGCGCAACTAGAGCTGTTCAGGGAAAGTTTTTCGCATATCGATTGGCGTCTTGATCAACAGGAATTCGTTTCTGGCGGGAAAACATACATTATTGCCAATGCGGTTGATCTGCTCAATTTTGAGCAACAGCCGGAAGCCAAAGTTTTTGTTGCTCTCGATATTTCTGCTGCACTGGAAAAGCTTCAGTCGCATATTATTTTTATCCTGTCGGTTTCAGCCGGCTTATTGCTTCTATCCTTTATTCTTCTGTACACAAGTTATGGTGCCCTGGTTCAGAAAATTGTCATGCTAAACGAGTCTCTTGAAGAAAATAACCGGGAACTTGAAAGGCGTGTTTCCGAGCGGACCACGAAGTTGGTAGAGAGCGAACAACGCCTGAATCAGATTCTTGACCATGCACCATTGGGAATACTGATTGCGGATAACGAGTCCCGGTCTTTTCAGTTCGCCAACCCGGCAATCTGTAAAATGCTTGGTTACTCACGGCAGGAACTGGAATCCGTGGGGGTCGAAGCACTTCATCCTGATGACAAAATCGACTTTGCAATAGAGTCTTTTACAGCTCAAGCGAGGGGCGAAAAATGGCTGACGACCGATATCCCGTTCAAAAGAAAAGATGAAGAAGTCGTTCTTGCAGATGTCTTTTCTGAACCGGTGACAATTAATGGTCGAGATTGTGTGGTTGGTTTTATCGTTGATCAGAGCGAACGAAAAGAATTGGAGCAAAAACTTAATCGGGCCCAGAAAATGGAAGCTGTTGGCACCATGGCAAGTGGTGTTGCTCATGACTTGAATAATATCCTGGCTGGTATCATCAATTATCCAGAGTTGCTCTTGAGAAAAGTGCCGGAAGAGAGTGGTTTGCGTCAATCTCTGGAAGCCATTCGCGATTCCGGACAGCGTGCCGCTGCAGTGGTTGCAGATCTACTGACTGTTGCCAGGGGAGTTGCCAGTGTCAGGGAAGCTCATGATGTTCATGGTCTGATACGAGAATATTTTGATTCCCCAGAGTGTGACAAAATCAAGGGCTCTCACCCTGAAATCCGTTGCGTTCAGGCACTTGACGCAAAAAACTCAGTTGTCGATTGTGCACCGATGCAGCTAAAGAAAGCCCTGATGAATTTGACCTTAAATGCTGCTGAGGCAGCAGGTGAGGATGGACAGGTTTCAATTGTCACTGCAAATGAGACGATTGAGGATTCTGAACAGGGGCTCGCTCCAGGTGAGTACTTGGTTTTATCAGTCATAGATAACGGGACGGGAATCGCTCAGGCTGACTTGGAACGCATTTTTGAACCCTTCTACACGAAAAAAGAGATGGGGCGCAGTGGGAGCGGGCTTGGATTGACGGTGGTCTGGAACATGGTGCAGGACCACAGAGGGAAGGTGCAGGTAGAAAGTAGTGAGTCGGGCAGTTGTTTTAAGATTTATTTGCCTTTAAGTACGGATCAGATTATCGCTGAGAAGACTGATGAAAATGTTGAATATCTGGTTGGCAACGGTGAGCGCATTCTGGTTGTTGATGACGAATCACATATGCGCGATATCGCTTGTCAAATGTTGAGTGAACTTGGATATAAAGCGGAATCTGTCTCTTCAGGCGAGAAGGCTCTTGAGTTCCTTAAAACGCATAAAGTGGACCTGATCGTTATTGATATGTTGATGGCACCTGGTATGAATGGACGGGAAACTTATGAAGAGATTATCAAGCTATACCCTGCACAAAAAGCTGTCATTGCCAGTGGTTACTCTGAAAGTGCTGAAGTTAAAGATGCCATGAGGCTTGGTGCTGGCGCTTTTATCGGTAAACCATATTCAATTTTTCAATTGGGTAAGGCGGTAAAGCAGATACTTGAAAATTAACGTTGGAATAAGCAAAAAAGAAAAGGCTTCACCGTACTTGGTGGAGCCTTTTCTTTTTGTACGCTATTTCAGGTTCTTCTTACTTCTTAACTGGCAGATCGTGTACGTCTAAGTGGCACATGAGGCAGTTCGGGAACTGCTCCAGCATCTGCGGGGCATGCCCCTTCGGAGCAACGTGGCACATGCTGCACTCAGGGATCTTGGCGTGTGCAGTATGGCACTCAGCGCAGCCCACCTGGGCGTGCTTGCTCTTGCCTCCCTGCCACTTCGCGTAAATGTCACCGTGACAGGCGTTGCAGGTTTCCAGCTCAATCTCGTTTTCAAAGACAATCGTGCGTGGCTGGTGAACCGGGTGGCAGGTCATACAGGTTGCTTCGGCCTGAGTGGCAAAGTGCGGTTGATGGCACTCGGCGCACTGCGGAATGTAGCCGTGGCGGTTGTGGTGACAGCTGTTACATGCCTGCTCAGTGTGTTTGCTTGGGAACTGCTGCAACTCCTGTGCTTCCGGAGTGTGGCAGTCAGCACAGATACCAGCCAACATATGGCTCATCTTGACGCTGGTCGGTGCGTGCGGGTTCTCGTGACAGTTCAGGCATTCAACATGCTTGGTGCCGTGAGGTTGACCATGGCAGGTGTAGCACTGTGGCATGATTTCCGCGTAATTTTTTTTCAGTGGGTTGTAGGCATGGAAAACTTCATGACATTCGCGGCAATCGAACTGGTGTTTTCCACCGGCGTTTTTGAGGTCACCGAAATGCTTAGTATGGCACTGCCCACACTGTGCCATAGTTAACGGCTGCGGGTCTTCAGCATAAAGGCTGGCGTCCTGCGGCGGCAGATCTTTTCTGGTCTGGGCCAGGGCGGTCGAAACCGCCCCGGCGAAGAGTAGAAAGACTGCGACAAGTGCGATAATTCTGATTTGATTTTGAATATTGCTACTCATCGGATGTCCTTATTTATATTTATTTTGCAAAGTTATTCAGGTCGTGACCAGTGTTGTGACAGCTGCCACATTCCGGGAACTTGGCGTGGATGCCTTCTGCGTGCGGCAGATCGTGACAATCACTACAGGCCGGAACGGTCTTGTGCTTGGTCGCGTGGCAGGCAACACAGGCAACGTCATGGTGCTTGGTCTTGCTGGCCATCAACTGATCGTAGGCAGTCTGGTGGCAGGCAGCACAGTGAATGTTCGGAGTGGTGTCCGGATATTCAAGCACCAGTGGCATGTGGACATCGTGACAGATGAAGCAGTCCTGCTGGGTCTGGGTCGGGGCATGAGATTCATGACATTCGGAGCATTGTGGAATGTTGCCGTGGGTGTCCGAGTGACAGAGGTTACAAGCGACGTCGGTGTGCTTGCTCGGGTTAGCGACAAGTTCTTCGTTCTGCTCGGTGTGGCAGGTCAGACACTCTGCTTTCAGATCGCCTTGGAGAACAACGCGCAACGGCTGGTGCGGATTGTGGCAGCTCATGCAATTCGCAAGCTCGTAGTGAGGTGTGCCTTCGTGGCACATGCTGCACTCGGGAATGTTGTTCGGGCTGCTCGGGCGGTGGCCAGTATGGCAGCCGAGACAGTCGGTATCGGTTTTGTGCTTCGCACCGGCTTCCTCAACTTCGGCCGGCTGTTGTTCGTGACATTTTGCACAGTCGTCAATGCTCAGCTCAGGTTGAGCAAAAGCAGGGGCTGCAGCCAGCAGAAGTCCGCAGACAACAAATGCCAGCAACGAGGTCAGGGATAAAGGTTTAGTACGCATTGTGCCTCCTGATGCAATGGATTGAGTCATGTAAATTCATGACGCGGATGTTAAAAATTACAAGATTTAATATACAGCTGCTTTTAAGTAGATGATGGCAATAAATTACATATACAAACGAAATTTATAGCAAGGCTGTGTGGTGAATTCAAGCTTTTTCAAGGTGTGGGTAACATCTTGTTTATATAGGATTTTTTATATATCGAGAGGCGGTTTAAAAGGGGTCGAAATTGTTGATTTTTTTGTATACAGTATGCATTGAGGGGAAAATAAAAGCGGCGGCGCTTTTAGGCGCCGCCGCTTGAGAATCAGGCTGCAGTATTGCTGACAACGTGAATGTCCTGTTGCGGGAAGGGGATGGAGATGCCTTCCTGGTCAAATCTTGTCTTTATTTCCTCTTGCAGTGTAAACAGGGTTGGCCAGTAATCACCGGTTTTGACCCAGGGACGCACCGCAAAGTTCACGCTGCTGTCAGCCAGTTCCAGCAGTCCGATGGTTGGCTCCGGATCTTTTAAAACCCGTTCTTCCTTGGCGAGCACATCTTCGAGAACAGCGCGCACTTTTTTCAGATCGTCACCGTATCCGACACCAATAACCAGGTCGATCCGGCGGGTATCTTTTGCCGAATAGTTAATAATCGTGCTGCCTGTGATTTGACCATTGGGGATGATTATTTCCTTGTTGTCACCCGACTTCATTTTGGTACTGAATATCTGAATTTCTTCGATGACTCCAGACTGGCCACCGGCTTCGACAAAGTCACCGACACTGAAGGGGCGAAAGATAATCAGCATGACACCTGATGCCAGGTTGCCGAGAGTGCCCTGCAGTGAAAGGCCGATGGCCAAACCGGCTGCCGCGATGATGGCAGCGAAAGATGTTGTTTCCACGCCCAGCTTGTCAAGCGCGGCGAGAATGACAAAAGCCATTAGGGCGATGTAGGCCAAGCTCTGGACGAATTTCACCAGTGTTTCGTCGACGCGACTTTTCACCATCATCTTGCCAACGATTTTCGTCAGTATTTTCGCGACGATCCGACCAATGATAAAAATGACCAACGCCCAAACCAGAGGAAGGGCATAGGTTTGAAAGAGAGAGGTGAGTTGTTCCGGGGTTAGGTTCTGAAGATCCATACGGCCTCCATTGCGGATAAAAGTTTATGGAATAAAAAAGCCTCCGCCAATGCTGATGACGGAAGCTCTAATGATAGCAGGAATAACCTGATTTTCAGTTTTACAGATCTGTTTTTTTATAAAAAAACTATCGTGCGTGTTTTTCAACAAAGGCTTTGATTTCCTCTGTTTTAGCAGCGATCACTTCAAGTTTTTTGGGTTTTTTCTCGATGCCCTGGAAAACAGTCGGCAACTCCGGGTCTTGGCCGATGGCAGATTTAACAGCACTGCCGAATTTTGCAGGATGTGCTGTCGATAGACAGACCAGTGGCAGATTCTTATCGCGGGTTCTGCAACCTGCCTCAACACCGACGGCAGTGTGTGGGTCTAAGGTATATCCAGTTTCTTTATGGAATTTGGCGATTGCCTCAATGGTTTCTTCGTCATTGACCGCAGAGGCCGTAAATGTGCTTTGAACCTGTTGCAGTTGCTCGTCGGTAAAATTGAGAATGCCACTCTTTTTGAAATCATCCATGGCTTTGCAAACTGCCTCGCTGTCTTTCCCGTACAAATAAAAGAGGTAACGCTCAAAATTGCTGGCAACCTGAATGTCCATCGAGGGAGAGAGTGACTGGTGAACCTCTGCAGCCGAGTAATCGCCGTCATTGACAAAACGGCTCAAGATGCTGTTGGCGTTGGTTGCCAGGATCAACCGTTTGATCGGAACTCCCATCTCTTTGGCAACGTAGCCGGCGAAGATGTCGCCGAAGTTGCCGGTCGGAACCGAAACCTCAATTTCTTTACAGCCAGTTTCCTTGTTGACCTGAAACCAGGCATAGAAATAGTAAACAACTTGGGCGAGGACGCGGGCCCAGTTGATAGAATTGACAGCACCAAGTGCATGCTTTTCTTTGAAATCGAGATCACCGAAGATTTCTTTGACGATCGATTGGGCATCATCGAATGTTCCTTCGACAGCCAGGTTGAAAACATTCTCGTCAGTGACGGTCGTCATCTGCAATTCCTGGATCGGTGAAACCCGGCCCTTTGGGTGCAATATGAAAATGTTGATGTTTTTACGCCCACGGACTCCATAAATGGCAGCGCTGCCGGTATCACCGCTGGTGGCACCGATAATGTTCATTCGGCACCCCGATTTGTCGAGCAGGTATTCGAACAGGTTGCCGAGAAACTGCAGAGCGACATCTTTAAATGCCAGAGTCGGGCCGTGGAACAGTTCAAGAATATAGATACCGTCCTGCTTGACGATTGGTGTTGTGTCCGGGTGCTCAAAGCTGCTGTAGGCCGTATCGATCAATTTTTTCAGATCAGCGGCTGGGATATCGTCGACGAACCGGGAGATGACTCGAAATGCGAGGTCAGGATAGGAGAGCTCACCCAGTTCAGCCAATTCGTTTGCTGAATAAGTGGGGATTTCTTCGGGCAAAAGCAGGCCGCCGTCGTCGGCAAGGCCCATCATAACCGCATCGCTGAAACTCAATCCTTTAACCTTGCCGCGGGTGCTGCAATATTTCATGGATACTCCTTTTATTCTGGATTCGGAGCGGCATCTTAGCAGGAACTGCAGTCGATTGGAAGTCCGGCAAAAAACGAAAAAAGAGGGAACGATCGCGACAGATCACTCCCTCTTTTTCGTGTTCATTGGAAATGAAGGTTAACGGTTGGCGGCATCCTGTGCATCAACCACAGCAACAGCTGCCATGTTGACGATGTCAGAGACGTCGTCACCACGTTGCAGAACATGAACCGGCTTCTTCATGCCCATCAGAATCGGACCGACAGCTTCAGCTTCGCCGAGCTTGTTCAGCAATTTGTAGCTGATGTTGCCCGAATTCAGGTCGGGGAAGATAAAGACGTTAGCGTCGCCTTTAAGGCCCGAGAAGGGGTACTGGGCCTCAGTCAGTTCCGGATCGAGTGCAACGTTAGCCTGGACTTCACCGTCGACGATCAGGTCGGGGGCTTGTTCCTTAACAAGAGCGGTTGCCTTTTTCACTTTCAGACATTGCGGATGATCGGAGCTGCCATAGTTAGAAAAGGAGAGCATGGCAACTTTTGGCTCAACGTCAAACTGCTTGGCTTTTTCTGCCGTCAGAATGGCTGTCTCAGCCAGTTCCTCTGCGGTAGGTTCAATGTTGACCGTGGTGTCAGCAAAGAAAACAGCTTGTTTTTTGGTGACCATCATGTAGACACCGTGGACTTTGGACAGGCCATCCTGTCGACCGATAATTTCAAGGGCAGGGCGGATCGTCTCGGGATAGTGGTGATTGATACCAGAGAGAACAACGTCGGCGTCGCCCTGGTCAACCATCATGGCTCCGAAATAATGACGGTTGTTTTTCATCTTGCCTTTAGCTTCGGCACGGGTAACACCCCTGCGCTGGCGTTTTGCAAACATGGCATCAATGTATTCGCTGCGTTTCTCAAACGTTTCCGGATCAACAATCTCAACACCATTGAGGTCAAGATTGAGCTCAGAAATCTTGTTGCGGATTTCAGCTTCATTGCCAAGCAAGATCGGCTTGGCGATGTTTTCGTCAACCAGAATCTGCGCTGCGCGCAGGATTTTCTCTTCGTCACCTTCCGGGAAGACCAGGCGCTTAGGATCGTTTTTCGCTTTGTTGATCATGCCGCGCATAATCTCTTTCGAACGTCCCTGCATGGCTTCGAGGCGTTCGAGGTATTTGTCCATATCTTCGATCGGGCGACGGGCAACGCCACTGTCCATTGCCGCCTTGGCAACAGCCGGAGCAAGGTAGAGCAGTACGCGCGGGTCGAAAGGTTTCGGGATCAGGTATTCGCGTCCGAACTTGATTTCTTCACCACCGTAAGCGCGACGTACAGAATCAGGAACATCTTCTTTGGCCAGTTTGGCCAGAGCATGAACACAGGCAAGCTTCATCTCGTCGTTGATTGCACTGGCATGGGTATCGAGTGCGCCCCGGAACAGGAACGGGAAACAGAGAACGTTGTTGACTTGGTTGTTGTAGTCGGAGCGGCCGGTCCCGATGATAACGTCGCCACGAACTGCCTTGGCCTCATCCGGGGTGATTTCCGGGTCCGGGTTTGCCATGGCGAAGACGATCGGATCCTTTGCCATCGATTTGAGCATGTTCGGGGTCAGTGCACCTTTTGCGGAGACACCGAAGAAGATGTCGGCATCTACCATGGCATCTTCTAGGGTGCGGGCGTCGGTTTCTGCGGCAAGGCGCTCTTTGTATTCGTTCATGCCGTTGGTGCGGCCTTTGTAGATAACGCCCTTAGTGTCACAAAGAATGACATTGTCTTTATTTATACCCATGGTGATCGCCAGATTGGCGCAGGCGATACCAGCAGCACCGGCACCATTGACAACGATCTTGACGTCTTTAATGTCTTTACCGATTATCTCCAGCGCATTGACCATGCCGGCAGCAGAGATGATTGCTGTACCGTGCTGGTCGTCATGGAAAATTGGAATGTCGCAGATCTTCTTCAGCTCTTCTTCAATATAGAAGCACTCCGGACCTTTGATATCCTCAAGATTGATCCCGCCGAAAGTCGGTTCGAGTAGTTTTACCGTGCGAATCAGTTCATCTGAGTCTTTTGTGTTCAGTTCGATGTCAAAAACATCAACATCGGCAAAACTTTTAAAGAGAACACCTTTGCCTTCCATAACCGGCTTGCCAGCCATGGCGCCGATGTCACCAAGGCCAAGGACTGCGGTTCCGTTGGAGACAACTGCAACTAGGTTGCCTTTTGCGGTATATTCATAAGCCATGTCCGGGTTTTTTTCGATTTCAAGACAAGGCTCAGCGACACCTGGGCTGTAAGCCAGGGAAAGGTCGCGGCTGGTATTGCAAGGCTTCGTGGTGATAACTTCGATTTTACCTTTTCGCCCTGTACTGTGATAATCAAGGGCTTCTTGACGTTTCGACATGGATCTCTGTCCTCCTACTAGGATATTTGGATTTGCTGCTAAAAAGATTGAAGGAGTGCTAGATAATTACGTGAGGTCTCTCTCCTCGGCCAAACACTGATATTTTATTCAGCGTTAAAATTTAAAGTTTGGATAAAAAAACTATAGTTGAGATAAATAAAAGTCAATTGGAATCGCACCTAATTCAGTAACTATATCCCTTTTTTTTGTAGACGCAATGCCAATGCCAACTTTCTTAAAACTTAAATAATCTAAAAAAAGCAGTAGTTTATAATTCACTGTAGAGATATGTGGTATTAATTGAGATGAAATTGACGTTGAAAATGGACAATATGCGGCGAAAAATCGCCAACAATCTGCCAACACTGTTTGTTCAGGCAAGCACAATATGGAATTTGGGAGCTTGAAATTGCTAGTAGGAGTTTTATCAGATACGCATCTGCATCGAGTGGATGAAGCAGAACGCCTGGCAGCCGTTTTGCTGCGGGGAGCTTTTGCCGAAGTTGAAGCGATTTTGCACGCAGGCGATGTCGTGTTGCCGGCTTTAGAAGATTACTTTTATCCTTTGCCCTGGTACGGAGTGCGAGGGAACATGGATCACTCGTTATCAGACCTGCCGATCAGCCGCATCGTAACTCTGCAAGAGAAACAAATTGGAATGATTCACGGATGGGGGAGTGGGGTCAATTTTGAGCAGCGGGTGCAGGCTCACTTTGCAGACAAACAGCTTGATGCCCTTGTTTTCGGCCATAGTCACGCACCACTCTGTAAAAGGGTCGGTGACCTTTTACTCTTCAATCCTGGAAGTGCAACCGACCGACGCAGCGCGCCAGAACATACAGTGGGATTACTGAAAATAGAAAAAGGACAACCGATCACTGGGCGTATTATCCCAATCGATTAGCACATTCTACTCTTGGTCGCTCAACCTCTTTGTGTTATCTTTTTTAAAATCTTCTGATGTTCCTGGGAATTGGTCGAAATGATTGAAATTTTTCTAAAAGGTGGACCGCTCATGTACCCGATCCTGATCTGTTCGGTCATCGGTTGGGCAATATTCCTGGAGCGGGTCAAGCATTTCTATACCATTCGCCGCACAATCGCGCCTTTGTTCAATGAAGTCAGCAGCTTGATAGACACACAAAAGTTTGAAGAGGCGACATTTCTTTGTCAGACACAAAAGAATTCACTGGCTAAAATATTGACAGTTGTTTTGATGAACCGTGGTGCAAACCGATTGCAGCTAAAAACAATGGCGGAAGAGGTCGGTAGCCGTGAAGCGGCTTCATTGCAATGTTATCTGAATTTGCTGGCCACTATCGCCAACATCGCTCCATTGCTCGGCCTGTTGGGAACCGTTTTGGGCATGATTGAAGCGTTCAACGTTATCGCGATGGAGGGGGTCGGTACCCCGATGACTTTGGGTGGTGGTATTTCAGAGGCTTTGATCACGACAGCAGCCGGGCTTTCCGTTGCTGTGCCGATGATTCTTTTGCATCGTTATCTGGCTAGCCGGGCAGAGAATATTCTGCTTGAACTGGAAGAGTCATCGATGAAGATTGTCGACCTGCTGGGGGAGTAAGTCATGGGCTTCAAACGCCGCAGCTTTGATTCTCCCCGGGTTGACCTGACCCCGATGATCGATGTCGTTTTTCTGCTGCTGATCTTTTTTATGATTTCCACGACATTTATCGAAAAGCCGGGCATGAAAATCGATCTGCCTGAAGCTTCCATGCAGCATTTAAACAGTGAAGATAAAGAGGTTCAGGTTTACCTGACAGCGGATGGCCAGATTTTTCTGCAGCGAGAGCCTGTGACTCTGGCCCAACTTGCAGATCATTTGTCAACTTATGGTGTGGCCGGAAAACAGATGACCTTTATGCTTATGGCGGATAAAGATGCTCTGCATGGAAAAGTGATTGCCTTGATGGATTTAGCAAAAACAGCTGGTTTCGGTAAATTGGCTATAGCAACGGACAAAGAAAAAGACAAAGTAGATGAGTAAAACTATTGCGATTTTAACAGGTGGCGGAGATTGCCCCGGCCTCAATGCCGTGATTCGTGGAGTGGTGCGTAGCGCTGTCAACAAAAACGGTTGGCGTGTTCTGGGCATCGAGGATGGTTTCGAGGGCTTGGTCGGTGAGATGCGTTATCGAGAGCTCACGCTCGATTCTGTGCGTGGTATTTTGCCACGTGGTGGCACTATTATCGGTACCAGCAACCGCGGTAACCCCTTTAGTTACCCTGTTGAAGTTAATGGAAAGCTTGAATTGCAGGATGTCTCAGATTCCGTCATTGAGGCATTTCGGCAGACTGGAGCCGAAGTTCTTATTGCTGTTGGTGGCGACGGAACTTTGAAGATCGCTCATGGATTGTATGAAAAAGGCTTGCCGGTCGTGGGTGTGCCCAAAACAATTGACAACGATCTGCGTGCTACCGATGTCACTTTTGGTTATCGTACAGCGGTTGCTATCGTCACAGAAGCCTTGGATCGTCTACATTCAACCGCGGAAAGTCACCATCGGGTTATGGTTGTCGAAGTTATGGGACGTGACGCGGGGTGGATAGCGCTTGAATCTGGAATCGCCGGTTCGGCTGATGCCATCCTGATTCCGGAAATTCCCTACAGTGTAGAACGTCTCTGCCAGGCGATAGATAAACGTCGGCAGCGCGGCAGCCGTTTTTCCATTGTTGTCGTCGCCGAAGGAGCGACGGTCGTAGATGGGGAAAAGGTGCTGCAAAAGAGCGCTGAAGAGAATCTCGGAGTTGAGAGACTCGGTGGAATCGGGCATGATGTAGCGCGGCAGATTGGTGGCTGTCTCGATATGGAAACCCGGGTCGTCACCTTGGGACACTTGCAACGGGGGGGATCTCCTGATGCTTATGATCGTATTCTGGCGTCACGCTTTGGCGTCAAGGCCGTCGAATTGATCGAGCAGCAGAAGTACGGCCGTATGGTTTCTTTACGAGGTCAGAATGTGGTCGATGTCGAGCTGGAAAAAGCCATTTCCAGTCAAAATCTGGTTGATCCGGCGGGTGAATTGGTACAAACGGCAGAATCGCTAGGAATCATGGTTGGACGCTAAAACCACAAAGGGCGGGTGACAGGACATAGTATGAACATCTTTTCCCTGATTATAGAAAAAAGCGGAGCCGGGGTATCCGGAAAACCTGGCAACTTTGATCGGAGTGTCATTTATGCGGTCGGGGGGTTGTTGTTGGGTATATCAGCGCCGATAGGCTGGATGCTGGTACGGACCATTCTGTTTTATAACGAACATCTATCGATTTGGTCACAGACCATCGGCAACATCCTGATTAACAGGCAGCAGCTTGCTCTCTTTGTTTACATGGGGGGCGGGACCGCGGTGGTGTTGGGGACGTTCGGCTATTTTATCGGCCGTGCAGCCGAACAGATTCACTCGCGCGCCGCTCGCCTGAATGAGATGAATCTGGCTGTCGAAAGCCAAAAAGAAGAGTTTGAACGCAAATATCGGGAATTGAATAACCGAATAACCGATTTTCACTCCATCAGTGCCCGTATCCAGAAGACTATGGACATCAAGGAACTGCTGAGTCTGACCGGGGACGGGTTGCATGAAGTTATCGACTTCGACCGGGTTAACATTTTACAGGTTAAGCATGATACGGATGAGATGGAGCTTGTTGTCAGCCTTGGAGACAATGCTGCATCAAATGTCTCTGCAATCTTGCCTTTGGATGATCGCGCTGGAGTGCTCTATAAAGCGGTGACCGAACAGCGTGATTATCTGGTCGATGATATCGACCTGATGCCCAATGATTTTCGCCTACGCCCACCTTGTGACGGGCTCAATGCGTTGCGTTCCAACAGCTTCCTGGTTTGCCCGGTCATTGTTAATGGTCTGGTTGAGTTGGTACTTGCAGTCGACAACAAATCATCCGGCCGCAAAGTTGTTGAAGATGATGCCGATACTCTGAAACTTTTTGCGGCGCAACTTTCAGCCAGCATCATCCGATTACGTTTGTTCAGTGCTGTTGACAGCCTTACGCAAGAACTGGAGCGGACTTTTACTCAGTTTATGAAGTATCGCCAAGACTACCAGTTGTTGCTGAAAACTCTGAAGCGTGCTTCTGCATCGACGATTAGGTTGGTCGCTGATATTGCCAACTCGGCAGACGTGGTTCGAGATGCAGTCAACTCGACACAGTCTGCGTCAACGCAGATTTCCGTTTCGATTGATGAGGTCGGTACCAATATCAATCAGTTGTCCGAATTCATGGACAAGTCGATTTCGGCCATGACAGAGATCGCTGCCACGATCAAGGAAGTTGACGATAACAGTGTCAGCTCACACAAGATGTCGGAACAGGTTCTGGAGCATGCCGAAGGTGGTGTCGATTCGGTTCAGGAAACGTTGGCTGGGCTGGATGGTATTGCCAAGGGGGTAGCAACGGCAGCTGAGACGATATATCATCTTTCAATCCATGGTGAGGAGATCAGCACAATCACTTCGGTTATAACGGAAATCGCGCAAAAGACAAACCTGCTGGCTTTGAATGCCGCAATTATCGCTGCCCAAGCGGGGGAGCAGGGTCGTTCCTTTGCGGTAGTCGCCGAAGAAATTCGCAGTTTATCGCAAAAAACAGCCAATTCCTCAGGTGCGATAGCTCAACTTATTCGTGATATGCATGCCAAGACAACGGAAGTCGTTTCACAAATTACCAATGTCGAAGCTCTGGTTACCCAAGGGGGAGTTCTGGGGGGCAAAACTGAGAAATCACTCAGCCAGATTCTTGCCAGTGCGACTTCGGCAAAAGACATGTCACAGAATATTCGTCATGCGACTCGCGAAGTGTCCCGGTCGGCTGAGTTTGTCACCCATTCAATCGAAGAGCTTGGTGAGATGACAGAGCAGGTCTCAACGGCCTCACGTGAACAGGCTCAAGGGACACACGGCATTGTCAGGTCGATTGAAGATATTCGCGACATGGCAGACGAGATGGCGAATGTTGCGATTCAGCAAAGGCAGGATAGCCGCGATATCGAAACTGCTGTCGAGTCGGTCGCCGACATGGCTGAGCGGATTTTTGATGAGATGGATGCACGTAGCGAGCAGAGCCGGATGGTCATCAACCAGCTGAGGCAGTTCAAGGAAACCGAATAAGTTTTACGACGATAAACGCAAAGAGGCAGGTCCGTACTATGTGGGCCTGCCTCTTTGCGTTTGGTCGTTTTTTCTAATTTGTTTTGGCGGGTTTGAATTTTAACAGCAGCAACGCCAGCAGGGTGAGGTTGGCAAACATCGCCACCAGCATGGCCAGCCCGGTAAAGAGACCGAAATAGATGGTCGGATTGAAGTTTGATAAAGACAAAATCGAAAAGCCGATAATGATGGTGATTGATGTGTAATACATTGCGCGGCCGACAGAGTCATGGCAACGCTTCATCGCCGCAAGATAATCGCCATCGACCTCAATTTCTTCGGTAAACCGGTGGACGTAATGAATGGTATCATCAACGGCAATACCGATGGTGATCGCTGCGATGGTGATCGTCATGATGTCGAGAGGAATGCCGAGCAGACCCATCAATCCGAGTACAGTCCCGGCCGAGATCAGGTTCGGGATGATGGCGATAACGGCCAATCGCAGAGAGCGGAACTGGATGACAAACATTCCCATGATGACCAGGAAGACCACACCGATGGTCATAATCTGTGAGCTGAACAAGCTCTGCAGCACGTTGTTGTAAAGCACGAACATTCCGGTCAGGTGAATCTGCTCATCCTTCAGGCCAAACTTTTCTGTCAGGTCGAGACGAATTTTCTGCAGAAGTTTGTTGCGCTGAAGATGCGGGTCGGAGTCGATGACCCGCAGGCTGAAGCGGAGTTGGTTGCCATCCTCCGACATGTAGGGATGAAAAAGGGCTGTGGCAATCTCATCCGGCAGTTTTTTGTGAATAACCGCGAGAGAAATGTTGTCGAGGGGCTGATCTTCATTGACCATCTGCATCATGTCCATGGTGGTCGCCATAGACAACACTTTTCCGCTTTCCGGCAATTGGTCCAGGTAGCTGTGAATCTTTTTCATTTCCGGTATCTGGTAGCTGTTGTACCAGTAACTGCTGCCTGAAAGCCCTGCATCCGCATCTTCGTCGGCGAAAAAATCATCGGCGAAAGGATCATCTTCTGCAAGCCCCTGATCCTCTTCTTTGGACGTGAAGAACTCCGGATCGGCATCGAGGATCAAATCGAGCGGGGTTGTCCCGCCCAGTTGCTGATCGATCAGCTCCATACCCTGATAGATTTCAGTTGTCGGCTTGAAATAGTCGATGAAACGGTTCTCAACTGTCAGCTTGCTGATGCCAATGATGCTTAAAACTGTAATGCCAACAAAAACTGCCGAGGTCAGTTTGGCGTTATGCTCAACCCAGCGTGCACAGCTGCGGGTGATGATTCCGGTGATGTCAAAGTGTGCAGTGAACTGGACCGGCCGTTTGAAAAGCATAAGCCCAGCGGGGAAAAGGGCGAAAGAGAGTAGCAGGGCAAAGCTGATGCCGATTGCCATCATCCAACCGAAATCGATAACCGGCCGAATGTCACTTGTCAGCAGAGAGGTGAACGCAACAATGGTCGTCAAAGCGGTATAGATGCTTGGAACCGCCTTGGTGCGGACCATCTCTCGAACCATGGTGAGCTGGTCTGCTCCCGGGATTTCATCAAATAGCTCATTGTAGCGCACGATCAGATGGACGCAGAGCGACAGGGTAATGATCAGCAGCAACGAGGTGAAGTTGGAGGAAACGACAGTGACCTTCCAGCCGATCCAACCCAGAAATCCAAACATGAACAGCACCGAAGCGGCGCAGCAGAACATTGGCAAAATGACCCAGCGAGGTTTGCGAAAAATCAGAATCAACATGGAGACGAGGAAAATCAGCACACCGATACCGAAAGATGCCAGGTCGTGGCGGATAAAATCGATCATGTCGGCGACGATCATCGGAACGCCACCGAGAAACAGCTGTGCATTGTCACGATGCTGATTCATGATACTGCGGACTTTTGCAATATCGATCGCTTCCTGTTCAGCCTGTTCACCCCTGTACTCATCGAAGGCCTTGACCGCCAAGTCGAGCTTGACTGTCTCTTCAGCAGATAAAGGCGCAAGCAACATTTTTTCACGCAGGCTATTTCGCTCCTGCAGCAGGCGATGATAGGTCTCATCCCGTTTGAAAATAACTTGCAGGGCTGTTGTGCTGCCGTCGGGGCTGACCAGCAGGTTGCTGTAATAGGGGCTGGTTTTGAATTCCTTGCGCACAAGTTCGACGTCAGTGCCGGGAGTTTCCAGCGTTCGCACCCCATTGCTCAGTTCACCAAGGGTCATGCGTGGGCTGTCGATCAGTGGGACGTCGAGAATGCTGAAAATGCTGGCGACGCGATCTATCTTCAGCAACTTGTCACGCAAAGAGCGCAGGTCATCAAGTGTCTCCGGCGCATAAAGATCGGTTTTCGGAGAATAGGTGATCACCAGAAAATCATCTGAGCCGTATTTTGCGCTGATTGCTCGGTAATATTTAAGGTCCTGATCGTTTTCCAGCAGCAGCGCATCTGCCGAGGCATCCAGACGGAAGTGCTGACTATATGAGCCGACCAGCGCTACCAGAATAAGCATGATGGCGATGGTCAGAATTGGGCGCTTTAGAACGATTCGTTCATAAAGCTTGAAAATTGATTGGCGCATGCAAAACCTTCCCGCAGAGGATTTGAGGAATACGCATTATAGCGGGGTCGAAAAGTGAATGAAACAGGACTTTTGTTTTGTTAAGTAGATTGATTGAGAAATGAAAAAGCCCCGCCAGGTGGGCGGGGCTTTTGTCGGACGGAATGACCTTTTTACTAGAGGCCCAACTTCTTGAAGAAGTCGTTGCCCTTGTCGTCCACCAGGATGAATGCAGGGAAGTCTTCAACTTCGATCTTCCAGACAGCTTCCATTCCCAGTTCAGGGAAGTCGATACACTCAACCTTTTTAATGTTTTCCTCTGCAAGAACCGCGGCAGGACCACCGATAGAGCCGAGGTAGAAGCCGCCGAATTCCTTGCAGGCATCAGTAACCTGCTGGCTGCGGTTGCCCTTGGCGATCATCACCATCGACCCGCCGTTACTCTGCAGCAGGCCAACATAGGAATCCATACGGCCGGCAGTGGTCGGACCGAAGGAACCAGAGGCCTTGCCTGCCGGGGTCTTGGCCGGACCTGCGTAGTAGATCGGGTGGTTTTTCAAATAGTCGGGCAGCGGCTTGCCGCTGTCGAGGATCTCTTTGAACTTGGCGTGGGCAATGTCACGGCCGACGACGATGGTACCTTTGAGCAGCAGCGGGGAACCGACTTCCAGTTTGCTCAGGTCGGCAAGGATTTCGCTCATCGGGCGGTCGAGGTCGATCGGTGTGCCCGGACTCTGCTTGCCACGGTACTGTTCTGGGATCAGGCGACCCGGATTGCGGTCCATCTCTTCAACGAAAAGTCCGTCTTTTGTGATCTTGGCCTTGATGTTGCGGTCTGCCGAGCAGGAGACTGCCATGCCGACCGGACAGGAGGCGCCGTGGCGGGGCAGGCGGACAACGCGAACGTCGTGGGCGAAGTACTTGCCGCCGAACTGCGCGCCGATGCCGAGCTCCTGGGCAGCCTTGAGGAGTTTTGCTTCCATCTCAACGTCACGGAAAGCCTGGCCGTGTTCATTGCCTTCAGTCGGCAGGCCATCGAGTTCCTTCGCGGTTGCCAGCTTGACGGTCTTCATGCAGGCATCCGCTGAAGTGCCGCCGATAACGAATGCCATGTGGTATGGCGGGCAGGCCGCGGTACCGAGGGTCTTCATTTTGGCGACCAGGAAGTTGTACAGGCTGTCGGGGTTGAGCAGCGCCTTGGTTTCCTGGTAAAGCATGGTCTTGTTGGCGGAACCGCCGCCTTTGGCCATGAACATGAACTTGTAAGCCATGCCTTCGGTCGCCATAATGTCGATCTGCGCCGGCAGGTTGGTGCCGGTGTTTTTCTCGGTATACATGTCGAGAGCGACAGTCTGGCTGTAGCGCAGGTTTTCCTCGGTGTAGGTTTTGAAGACACCTTCGGAAATGCGCTCTGGATCGTTGCAGCCGGTCCATACTTGCTGCCCTTTTTTGGCAACAACAGTCGCTGTACCAGTGTCCTGGCAGACCGGCAGTTCAAAGTTGGCGGCGATTTCAGCATTACGCAGGAAAGCCATGGCGACGCCTCGGTCATTCTGGGAAGCATCCGGGTCACTGAGGATTTTTGCGACCTGCTCGTTATGCTCCGGGCGCAACATGAAAGAAACGTCACGCATTGCGTTGTTTGCGAGCACGGTCAACGCTTCCGGCTCAACTTTAAGGACTTCGTTGCCGTCGAATTCGACAACCTTGACGAATTTTTCCGAGCCTTCAATCTTGTAGTACTTGGTGGTGTCCGCGCTCAGCGGCATGGGATCCTGATACTTGAAGTCGGGCATGTTATCACTCCTTGTGCATAGGGACGGAATAGTGACCAAATGGCCAATAAATAAAACGCACGTATTATAAGTGAATTGTATACAGTTGTCGACTGCTATCACTTTAATTTTGATGAGGGGCCGCTGATTGTCGTGTCGCTATTGCTGGGCGAGCAGATCGCTGCCGTGGAAAAACAGGTCCGTACGGTTTTCTCACGGCTGTTATTGCTCTTCTGATCTTCCAGTTTTTGTTTGTGGTTGCGTTGTTATGGGTGGTGGCAACATGTTAGGATGATTGGTATATTTTCTGCTTTTCAACTGTTGATCTGTGCATAAATCAAACTCTTTTGCAGGCAGGCTTCCCCATGTCGGATGTCGTACTCGTTTTACATTCGAATCCAGTGACCAGCGCATCGTTCGCGTCGACTCTTGATGAAATCGGCTTTACGGCGACCTTGGCAAACGATGCAGAGGCCGCATGCAAGATGATTCGAATTTCTCGACCTGATGTTATTCTGCTTGATGGAGAAATGGCTCTTTCTGATCCGACCTTGTGTCGCAGACTGCGGACCTGCAGTCCTGAGAAGCGTTTGCCACTTATACTCCTGATACCGCAGGGAGCAGAAGACGTCAGTCGTTATTTGTGTGGTGCAGATGCCGATGATTATCTGTGTCAACCCTGCCAGATCAGCGAGCTACAGGCGCGCTTGATGCTGTGTTTGGCAGCGAACGAGAGGGTAGATGTTCGGCCTTTGCCGCATATCGATTTTTCTTTTCTGTGTGATCTCTCCAACCTCGCATTGTCTGAACTCAGCCACAGTGAAATCATGCAGCAGGTTGTCAGCGCTGTAGCTGGGCAAATAGAGGTCAATCGCTGCTCAATACTTTTGCTTGGACAAAACAGTGATGACGCTATGGTGATGGCCTCGAGTGATGACCTTGGTGTTAATGGCTTGCATGTTGTGCTTGATCGTTACCCGGAAATCAGGGAGGCCATAAAATCCAGGCGACCGCTTCTGATCGACAATGTGTTCGAACATCCGCTGATGGAGGCTGTGAGACAGCATCTACAGCATGGGGTGACCAATTCGATTCTGGTGTTGCCTATGATTGACAGGGAGCACATCGTGGGTGTGATGGTGTTGCGTTCTGCGCGGCCGATATCCGGATTCTCTGAAGACGAGGTCAATTTCTGTCAGCTGGTTGCGAATATGGCAACAAGTGCCTTGCGCATGGCTGATGTGAGCGCTCTTGATGGGAAAGTGCGTAGCCGTGTTCCCGTGTCGACAACAGTATCGAACGACGGTCATGTGTCTCAACTCGATATTGCGGCTAAGGATTTGCGGGTTCTGGTTTCTGTCGTGGATGGCTATTGCATGCTTTTCAACGAAACTGCCGATCGGGTTGCACCCGGTCAGAACGAAATCATCAGTGGCCTGATGGCAGGGAATCGAAAGTTGGTCGATATGGCAAGTGATCTGCTCGATTTCTCACAACTGAATTCCGGTAGCTATCGTTTGGATTTCGCAGAGCATGATATCTGTCAACTGCTCGGGGCCGTTGTTCAGGAACTCGCGCCTATCATGTCGCAGGGCAACATTCATTTGCTGAATGATTGTTTGAACCAGGAAAAGATGGTTGTCTGCGATGAACACGCGATAAAGCGTGTTTTTTATAACATTCTCAATAATGCCATCAAGTACACTCCTGAGGGGGGCGAAATTTGTCTTGGCTTACGTGAGCTTGATGGCGAAGTCAGGATTTTTGTCCGGGATAACGGTCCGGGTATTGAACCTGAAAAGATAGCGAGCCTGTTCGATGAGTACACCACGGTTTCATCGTCTGATCCCAAAGCCGGCAGTGGTCTCGGGCTGGCGATCTGTGAAAAGATTATCAGTGCCCACCATGGCCGAATCTGGGCGGAAAGCTTTTTGGGGCAGGGGAGCTGCTTCACCTTTTGTCTGCCGACCTGACCATTATACTTTCACTATCCCTCCACTATCTTTTCTTTTTGCTTTTATCGTATCCTGAAAATACCTGACTAAAATGATAGCTTAAATAATTGACAGAAAAGATCAGGTATGATAATCCTAACCGCACTTGTCGGGAAACAAAAAGGATTCCCGATATTTGAACTATTTAGGGCTGCTTGTTTCCACTGGCGAACTGGTCAGCATCAGGGAGGTTCAATAGCATGTTTTCCAATCTGAAAGGTGATCTGAAAGCGGTTTTCGATCGTGATCCGGCGGTGCGTAGCGTGTTCGAGATTTTTTTCTGCTACCCCGGCTTTCACGCCATGCTGTTTTACCGCCTGTCCCACTGGCTGTGGAATCATAAGCGGACTTTCATGGGCCGTTTCGTTTCCCATGTCGGCCGCTTTATGACCGGCATCGAAATCCATCCTGGTGCCAAGATCGGACGTGGCTTCTTTATTGATCATGGTATGGGAGTCGTTATCGGCGAGACTGCTGAGATCGGTGACAACTGCACCCTCTACCACGGGGTGACTTTGGGTGGTACCTCTTGGGCGAAAGAGAAGAGGCACCCAACCCTGGGGGATAACGTAGTCATCGGTTCAGGGGCTAAGATTCTTGGCCCATTTACAGTCGGTAGTAACAGTAAAGTCGGTTCAAATTCGGTTGTTGTCAAAGAAGTCCCTGAAAGCGCAACTGTTGTTGGCATTCCCGGCCGTGTGGTTCTTTCCGGTGAAAAGAAAACCGGCGTCGACCTTGAACATGGTGACCTGCCTGACCCGGTCGCTAAGGCCTTTACCTGTCTGGTCGAGCAGATCGGTCGGCTGGAAGATCAGGTTTCGAGTCTGAAAGAGGAACAGGAAGAATTGAAAGCAGAGCTTGCACAGCGTGATAGCGCTGTTGAAAAGGCGGTTGGCTGATGCGCATGTCGACCAAAGCACAGTATGCGGTCCGCGCGCTTGTCAGTTTAAACCTGACCAGTTGTGGTGACCCTGTGTCGATAAAAGATATATCTGCACGTGAGCATATATCACTCAATTACCTTGAACAATTATTCGTCAAGTTACGCCGTGGTGAAATTGTTCGTAGCGTCAGAGGGCCCGGCGGCGGTTATGTTCTGGCTCGTTCGGCGGCAGATATTCGTGTAGATGAAATTATCGATACGGTTGAGGAAACCCTGGTGCCGGTCTCCTGCATGGACGCTGACGGTAGCTGCAAGTGTAATTCGGAGTGTGCCACCCAATCGGTTTGGCAAGGCCTTGGCAACCAGATACGCAGTTTTCTCGCTTCAATGACATTGGAGGACTTGACCAACGAAGGTCGTCAGCGTCTTGAGCGTTCTGAATCAAATCAGTGTTGATTTAATCATTTGAAAAGGTAGTTGGAGGAAAAAGTGAAACAGATTTACATGGATAATAATGCGACCACACGGGTCAAACCAGAGGTGCTCGACGCGATGTTGCCTTTTTTCAAGGAGCAGTTTGGTAACCCGTCCAGCGTTCATTGGGCTGGTCGTATGGTCAGCGGTGCGGTTGAGAAAGCCCGCCAGCAGGTCGCTGATTTGATCAACTGCTCTCCGGCAGAGGTTGTCTTTCTTTCCTGTGGAAGCGAGGGAGATAATTACGCTATCAAGGGAACCGCTGACGCGCTGAAAGAGAAGGGCAACCACATTATTACCACCGCTGTCGAACATCCGGCCGTGCTGGAAACCTGTGAGCATCTGGAAAAGAACGGTTACGATGTTACTTACCTGAAAGTCGATCGTGACGGTATGCTCGATTTGCAGGCACTGGAAGATGCCATAACTGACAAGACAATTTTGCTCTCGGTGATGTGGGCCAACAACGAGACCGGCAACCTGTTTCCGATTGAAGAGATCGGCAAGATCGCCAAGAAATACAAAGTGCGTTTCCATACTGACGCCGTCCAGGCCGTTGGCAAAATACCTGTCGATGTGCAGGCGTGTAATGTCGACATGGCAGTTATTTCTGGTCACAAGATCGGTGCTCCTAAAGGTGTTGGTGCTATGTATATTCGCCGCGGCACCCGCTTGACCCGCTTTATGCATGGTGGGCACCAGGAGCGCAACCGTCGTGCTGGAACACACAACGTTGCTGGAATCGTCGGTTTGGGCGTCGCTTGTGAGCTGGCTAAAAAGAACCTTGAAAGCGAATACGAATATGTCCGTAAGCTGCGCGACAAACTGGAAAAAGGCATTCTGGAGACAGTGCCCGATGTCAAACTGAATGGCCATCCAAACCCGGATCTGCGTTTGCCGAATACATTGAACGTCAGTTTCAATTATATCGAGGGCGAATCCTTGCTTCTTTATTTCGATATGAAAGGGATCGCGGCATCGTCGGGTTCGGCTTGCACCTCCGGTTCACTGGAGCCGTCTCACGTTATGGGGGCCATGTGCGTTGACGTTGTACTGGCGCATTCCAGCACAAGATTCAGCCTTGGCGCTGACAACACAGAAGAAGATATCGATTATGTCCTGCAGGAGCTGCCACCGATTGTGCAGCGGTTGCGGGAAATGAGTCCATTGTACAACCGTGATGATGAAACCCCGCTGACATGCGATGAATGCCGGGTTATCAGACGGGTCTAAAAAGCAAAAGTAGATATTTGAAACAATAAAAAGGAGTCAGAGCTATGTATACCGATAAAGTTATGGACCACTTCTCCAATCCCCGCAATGTTGGGGAGATCGATAACGCCGACGGAGTCGGCGAGGTTGGCAACGCGTCCTGTGGTGACATCATGAAGATTTTCCTCAAGGTTGAGGACAACATCATCAAGGACGTCAAGTTCAAGACCTTTGGCTGTGGCGCTGCTATCGCAACTTCCTCAATGGTGACAGAAATGGCTATCGGCAAGACGATTGACGAGGCGCTGATTCTGACCAATGAGGCAGTCGCTGAAGCTCTTGATGGCCTGCCGCCGGCAAAGATGCATTGTTCCAACCTGGCCGCTGATGCACTGCACGAAGCGATCAAGGACTACAAGGAACAGCACTCTTAACTAGCAACAGTTAAGGATTTACTTTAAAAATCAGGAGGGCATCGACTAGTTCGGTGACCCTCCTTTGTCTGTTTCAGGAGACAGGGTGAACAGAAAGCCTGTAGTCGTCGCTATGAGCGGCGGCGTCGATTCATCGGTCACAGCAGCACTGCTCCAAGAGCAAGGACACGAAGTCATCGGTGTTACCATGCAGCTCTGGGATCAATCTTCGGGAGTCAGTTGCTGTTCCGCGGACAATGTGCGTGATGCGCGCCGCGTAGCAGAACAGCTTGATATTCCGTTTCATGTGGTTCATTTCGAGGATGAATTCCAATCGCAGGTGATAAAGACCTTCTGCGATGAGTATTTCATCGGCCGCACACCGAACCCCTGTGTTGTCTGTAACCAGATTCTCAAGTTTGATCTGCTTCTGCGCAAGGCCCGCGAGCTTGGGGCTGAAAAAATGGCGACTGGGCACTACGCCAATATTGTCGAAAAAGATGGTCGCTATCTACTGCAGAAGGGGGTTGATCGCCATAAAGATCAAAGCTATTTTCTCTTCGCTTTAACCCAGGAACAGCTGTCTTGTAGCCTTTTCCCCCTCGGTTCCATGAGCAAAGACGACGTTCGCAGTCATGCAGAGCGTTTTGATTTACAGGTCGCACAAAAGGCCGAGAGCCAGGACATCTGCTTTATCCCAGACGGCGATTACGTCAATTTCCTTGAAGAACAGCGCGGCCATGGCCAACTCGATGGTGATATCGTTCATGTCTCGGGCAAGGTGCTTGGTAAGCATAAAGGGATTTATCGCTACACCGTCGGCCAACGCAAAGGACTCGGTATCGGTTGGACGGCCCCTTTGTTTGTTGTCGGAATCAATGCGGAAAACAAGCAGGTAATCGTTGGCGAGCGTGAGCATCTCAGTCGCAAAGAACTGGAAATTGACGGCTGTAATTGGAGCATAGAAGAACCTCAGGAAACCTTCAAAACATATTGCCGCATTCGCTATCGGCATCATGAAGTTCCGGCGACCGTACAACCACTAACGAACCGTCAGGCACGTATTGTTTTCGAGGACGCGCAAAAAGGGATCACGCCAGGCCAGGCTGCTGTTTTTTATGCTGATGACCTAGTTCTTGGCGGAGGCTGGATCAAATGAGCCAGACTGTTTCCATTGTCACCCTCGGCTGTAAAACCAACCAGTTTGAATCTGCGGCGATGAGTGAACAATTGCTCAAATGCGGTTATCGCCAGATCGATTTCGATGACGGAGCTGATCTGGTCATCGTCAATACTTGCACGGTGACAGCGGCAACCGATTCGCAGTCGCGTAACCTGATTCGCCGGGCGCGGCGGATTAACCCGATTTGCCGGATCGTTGTTACTGGCTGCTATGCACAAGTCGACCCTGAGACTCTGGCAGAACTGCCGGGAGTTGCCCTGGTGATTGGCAATGAGGAAAAACGTGATTTTCTCGAACGCTTGGCTGATCTTGATACTGATCACATACAGGTTTCTGTCTCTGATATCCGCAAGGTCGACTCGGCAGAAATTCTGCCGCTTAGCAGTTTCGAGCAACGCAGCCGCGCCTTCGTGCAGATTCAGAACGGCTGTGACGCTTTCTGCTCCTATTGCATCATTCCTTATGCGCGGGGTCGTAGCCGCTCGGTATCGGTTGCAGATGTCATAAAGCAGGTTGAGGCCCTTTCCGATTCCGGATATCCAGAAATTGTGCTGACAGGTATTCACATCGGTAACTACGGACAGGATCTACATCCGAAAATCGATTTACTTTATCTGCTGCAACAGATCGAAAAGGCCGGCTTTGGTGGGCGTTTGCGTCTCGGGTCAATCGAACCGACGGAACTGCCGAGTCAATTGCTGGATTATATTGCTGCTTCAGATTGGCTTTGTCCGCACTATCACATCCCTCTGCAAGCAGGGAACGACGTGATTCTCAAGCAGATGAACCGCCACTATACAACAGCTTTTTTTCGGCAGTTGCTGGAATCGATAAGACAGCGACAACCCTATGCTGCTATTGGTCTTGATATCATCACCGGTTTTCCCGGCGAGACTAGACAGCAGTTTTTAAGCACCTGTGAGTATCTGACGGACTTGCCGTTTTCCCACTTGCATGTTTTCCCCTACAGCCGTCGTCCTGGCACTCCGGCAGCAAAAATGAAAGATCAGCTGCCTGGCAATATTATCAAAGAGCGGGCAGCAGAATTGCGTCAGATCGGTGAAGACAAATTGAAGGAATACGCTGAGCAGTTTGTCGATAAAGAACTGCAGGTGGTTATCGAGGGTGGCAAGGATAAGGGTTTTAAAAAAGGTTTGTCGCAAAACTATCTGCAGGTTCGTGTTATTTCCGAGAACTTACAGCAGGGTCAGTGCTGTCGAGTTAAAATAGAGAGAGCCGAGCAGGGAGTTCTTTACGCCTCAACCCTCTAAATTGAAAGCAGGTCGTGGTGAAACCTTCATTTCCATTCCGCAATCTGGTGCCGACCTTTTTCTCCGGCCTGCTTGACGACCCCATCCTGCTTCTGCGTATTCGCCCTACCGGGCATCATTTAATGTTCGATTGTGGCCAGGTTCACCATTTGGCCAAGCGCACCTTTACCCATCTCGACGCCATATTCATCAGCCACGCCCATATGGACCACTGGATGGGAATCGATTCCGTCGTTCGTCAGCTGATCGCCGCAGACAAAACTGTCGATATTTATGGGCCTCCCGGCATTGCCGATAAATTTGAACATCGCCTGCGCGGCTATGACTGGAACCTTGCAGAAGATTACTGGAGCAGTTTTCGCGTCCATGAAATTTATCCCCAACGTCTTGACCGCACTCTCTTTTCCGGGCCGGACAGTTTTGACCGCATCCCGCTAGATCCGTCAACGCGCGAAGGGGAGGTCGTCTATGGTAATAAATATCTCGAAGTTTGTGCTGATAGCTGTGATCACCGTGTCGAGAGTGTGATCTATCGCATCAACGAACGGCCGGTTTATCTGATCGATGATACCAAACTGGACGAACTGAAGTTGAAACCGGGGGCATGGCTTGGTAAACTGAAGAGTTGTTTTCTGCACCAGCGTGATTTCCCGGCAGAGTTGAAGCTGACCCAGATAGACGGGGAAGACGAACGAGAAATAGTTGTCTCCGATGTGCCCGGTCTGGTGAGAAAACTGAGCAAGCCACAAACCTCACATTCTATCGGCTATATCAGCGATACAGGCTTTACTCCGGAGAATAAAGAAAAAATCCTGCGTTTGATGCAGGATGTCGATCTGTTGATTTGTGAGTGCACTTTTTTACGCGAAGCGAAAGATCGCGCGCGAACGTCCTGGCATCTTTGTACTGATGATGTCAACGAGTTGTTGGCTGCTTTGCAGCCAGCTTATTTTCTGCCGATGCATCTCTCCCGCAGCTACAGTCGCCGTAGTGAAGAATTGTACCGCGAGTTGAAGCCGCCAGAAAGAACCTGTTTGCTGAAGCTGCCGTTACAGCTAACTCCACGGCCTCTTTTGGCAAACGAAATTAAATGGCAGGAATATTCCGAAGATGAGTGATTTAGCTCAGTTGTTTGCCGCTTCTGCCAGTGTGCGGGCACGTTTTACGTTGACCAGAAGGAGGAGCATTCCGCCGAGGATGAAAAAACTGCCCAAAGCCAGGATTGAATTGCGTGAACTGCCGGTAAGGTCGGCGATCAAAGCGAACAGCAATGGGCCAAAAATCGAGGCAAAGCGGGAGCTGATAGTGAAAAACCCGAAAAACTCGGCGCTTTTGTGTTTCGGCACCATACTGGCGTAAAGCGAACGACTGAGTGCTTGGCTGCCGCCGAGGATAATGGCGATCACACCGCCGAGCAGCCAGAATTCAAGTGCCCCGGTCATGCGGTAAGCAAAGACGCAGACCAAGGTGAAAATGACCAGACTGAGAAGGATCGCATTGGCTGTGCCCATCTTCCCTGCCAGTCGCCCGAACAGGAGTGCTCCCGGCATGGCGAGAAACTGAATCATCAAAAAACAACCGATAATGGTTGCCTGGCCAAGCTGTAATTCCTCGCGCGCAAATATGGCAGAAACACTGATGACGGTTTGAATGCCGTCGTTATAACAAAGGAACGCAAGCAGAAAGATACAGAGGTCGCGATATCCAGCCAGTTCTTTGAAAAGAGAGAAATACTCTTTTAAACTGAATGAATCCCCGTTGATCGTAGCTTTATCCGTTTTCGGTAAAAAGTAAAATGTTGGCAGTGAAAACATCAGCCACCAAACCCCTGTCAGCATAAACCCGAAACGGGTCGCTTGCGCGGCATCTGAAAAGCCAAAACTCTGGTGCTTGCTGATCAGCAGAAAAACCAGTGCCAGCAGCAGCCCTCCACCGATATAGCCGTAAGCAAATCCCCGTGCAGAAAGACGATCGGTCTGCTCACCTGATACCAGCAATGGCAGGTATGAGTTGTAAAGAACGTTGCTTCCAGCAAAACCAATATTGCCGAGGACAAACAAGGTTGCTGCAAAAAAGTAATCACCGCTACCTGTGAATCCAAGCAGTACGGTTGCTGAACAGCCAAGCAGGCAGAACCACCACAACATCGATTTGTGCCATCCTTTGCGGTCTGCGAGTGTTCCCAATGCTGGAGCGAGGACTGCGATGATCAGCATGGACAGGGAAATACTGTAGCCCCAGAGGCTGCTGGCTGAAAACTTGTGGCTGGTGAGAAAGGGAAGAGAGGCTCCGTCCTGAGGGACCAGCGAGACAAAATAGACAGGTAAAACCGCCGCGAGAACGACGGTAGCAAAGGCTGAATTGGCCCAGTCGTACATGCACCAGCCGAATTCAACCTTTCTGTTTTCTCTCTTCATTTTGGGCCCTGTAGAAAAAGTCGCTGACAGCATAGCCAATTTTACCCGATCTGAATATCAGATAATCAGAGCGCTCTGAGAATCATGTTTTGTACGGGTTTTTTTGAGAGAATATTCTCAATGCATTAAATTCAGTCATGAAAAAATGGCTATGTTCTGTTATGATCTTCAACCATCGTGATATGTAATAGTCTGATCAACACCCTGTAACTATATTTTTGCCGAGATCGCCTGGTTTCGGACTTTATCTGAATTTGCAGCGTGCTTTGTAAGTGTTTGCTGCGTGGAGAGAGGGCTGGAATGAAGATTTCTTTTCTGTTGCGTGCATTTGTCCTGTCTGTCTGTCTATTGATCTGGGGGAGTTCGAATCTGCTGGCTGCTGACATGAGCCGGTTGATTGAGCGTGACTGCACCCGCTGTCACAAAAAGGTTCTGTCAAAACTGGAAAAGTCGGGCGGTCAGCACGCCGTTGCGGTCGTTTGCCAGGATTGTCACCAGACTCACCCGAAACAACGTGGTTCGGAATTTGAGGTTGCTGCTTGCACCACTTGCCACGATCCCGACGACAGCAAACATTTCGCCATTGGCAACTGTAAAGAGTGCCATCATGCTCACTGGCCGCTGGAAATCGATCTTGACCAGTTTGAAAAGCCTCTCAAACAAATTTGTTTGAGCTGTCATGACAATCCTTACGGAAAAGGCTCAACAGCTCATTCCGATGGTTTGAGATGTACAGAGTGCCACAGCAATCACAACTCGGTACCAAGCTGCACAGATTGTCACGAAGGCCACACTGATGGCTCAGTAGAAGAACCCTGCCTGAGCTGTCATGCAGCGCACAATCCTTTGCCGCCACTGAAAGCAGAAGGCCTGACAGCGAAACTCTGCACTGCCTGTCATGCCAAAACCAGCAAGGCGATGGCCAAGAGTGATGCTGCCCACGCCCAGATGAGCTGTGACGAATGCCACCTGCAGCATAAAGATCAGCCTGATTGTCTCAACTGCCACGAAGGCCACAACCCGAAGATGCAGAAGGCTGATTGTGCCGGTTGCCACGGTTCCCACGAGCCAATGCCACCGGTGATCAAGTCCAGCGTCAATGCAAACTATTGCAGCGATTGTCATGAGGGCATTGGCGTTGAATTCGATGTGGCCGGTGCTGCGCACAAAGAGAATCTCTCCTGCGCTGATTGCCATAAAACCCACCCGCCAGCTGACGTGGAGATTGCTGACTGCAGCAGCTGCCACGATAAAGACGATAATGCTCATTTTGCGTTAGAGAGTTGTTCCCAGTGTCATAATCCGCACAGCCCGAAAACTGAGAACCTCGATTTAAGTAATCTGGAAACCGCCCGTCCGTTCTGTGCCAGCTGTCACGAGGATGTGATCGCTGTTATGGAAAAGCAACCAACGGCACACAGTGAAGCTGTCGATTGCAACCAGTGCCACAGTGTTCACGGCCAATCTCCGAGCTGTCTCGACTGTCACGAAGGCCATACGGAAGAGATGAAGGCTGATGATTGCACCAAGTGCCACAATCATCACGCTCCTGCGCCAGTGACTTTTGCCGAAGGAACTTTTTCAGAATACTGCGTCAGTTGTCACGAAGAAGCCTTTAGTGCTTTGGATAAAGGCGGCCGCGCACACAAGAAACTTGGTTGCGTCGAATGCCATCAGGCTCACCCGCCTGCTGAAAATGCAATCCCCGAATGTTCAAGCTGTCACGACCCTGATGACAACGCACACTTCAGCAGCCCGAACTGCGTTGGTTGTCACGACCCGCACCAGCCTTTGAAAGACGACATCTCAGGATTCCATGGTTCACGTCAGATTTGTGCCGGCTGCCATGAGGAAGTCGAGGCGGAGCTGACCAGTGGACATCCGAGCGCTCATGATCGTGACTGCGTCGCCTGCCACCGGACCCACATCGGGGCACCATCCTGCCTTGGTTGCCATGATGGTCATGACGAACAAATGACCAACAAGGACTGCGCCCTTTGTCACAATGCTCACGCTCCGCTGCAAATTGATCTCTCTGCGGAGCCCCCCTCGCAGCAGTGTTCTGCCTGCCACGAAGATGTTTCAGCTGAAGTGGATGAGAAGGGTGGAGCGCACCGTGACGCGGTTGAGTGTTCATCCTGTCATCAGCAACATCCGGAATCTTCCTGTACCAGCTGTCATGCCGAGCACCCGCAGCAAGGGATTGGTATCCCGGAATCCTGCTTCCTCTGCCATAACCCGAGTGATCACGAACACTACACTGTGGGTGATTGTTTGTCCTGTCACTCGCCGCATCAACCACTCGTGTTGAATCTGAAAGACTACAAGCCGCATGCGCCTGTTTGCACCAGCTGTCACAAGCAGGTTGAGACCGATTTCGCAGAGATGCCGAGTGCGCACAGCGAGCAAGACTGTACGAGCTGTCACAGCAACCACACTACGACCCGTATTTGTCTTGATTGTCATGATGGTCACGACAAATCGATGAAACGTGAAGACTGTTCACTTTGTCACCTGCCGCACCAACCGCAGAATATCAGTCTGCATAAAGATGCTGAAATTCCAGCCCAGTTCTGTGCCTCATGTCACCAGGAACAGGCAACTGCTCTGGATGCCAAAGGGGCTGCTCACAAGAAAGATTTAGGCAGCTGTGTGGCCTGCCACCCGGAACATAAACCGAATGGCAAGACGGTGACTGAAAGCTGTAACAGTTGTCACCCGAAAGCACGTCGTCGCCATTTTGTGCTCGACAATTGCTCCAGTTGTCACGACCCTCATCAGCCACTGGAGATGGACCTGGGCAAGTTGGGTGAGGTGAAGCCTGTTTGCCTTTCCTGCCACAATAACCAGGAGCGTCTGCATCAGCAGTATCCGAACAAGCACACCTCTTTCGATTGCAGCAAGTGCCATGTCGGTGATCATGGGTCATCGAAGCAGTGTCTTGATTGTCACAAGCCGCATATCCCGGACATGACACATGGGGATTGTCTCAAGTGTCACCCGCCGCATCTGCCGCATATGATCAAGGCGCGGCCGACCCAGTCCGGTCCGGTTTGTGCTTCCTGTCACAAAGATGCGACCGGCAACCTGAAAGAGAATGGCGGCAAACACAGCAAGCAACCCTGCATCAGCTGCCACCGGACTCACCCACCGTTTGGTGAGGATGTTATTCCGAGCTGTGTGAGTTGCCACGAGCCGAACGAGGGGGCACACTTCACGGTTGGTAATTGTGAGCAGTGTCACCAGGCGCACCATCCGCTCGGACTCGATCTATCAAAGGCCCAAAATGCAAATCCTGCCTGCACGTCGTGTCACACCGTTGTTCGTGAAACCTTTGCCGCAACGCCGAACATGCATGCGGAACAGGATTGTAATAGCTGTCACCCGAAACATGGCGTTGCGCAGAAGTGCTCAGAATGCCACGAGCCTCACAGCCCGGACATGGACTATGCTGCTTGCTTGAGTTGCCACAGCTCGCCGCATGCGCCGAATGTTGTTGCTTTTTCCGCTTCAATTCCGTCCGGTCATTGTCAATCCTGCCACTCTGATCAGGTTGACGCCCTGGCTTCGAGTAAAGCTGCTCACAACCAGGTCAACTGTGTTGAATGTCACAGTGGTGATCATGGCAGTACACTGAGCTGTGCTGATTGTCATGAGAGGCCACATGATGAAGCCCTGCATCAGAAGTTCCCGGATTGTCTAAAGTGCCACAACGATCCACATGATCTCGCCGATTGGCGCGGTAAACCTGAGGAGCCGGCACCTGTGCCGGAAGCGCAACCTGAAAACAATACCGATAGTCAGGCGGCTGAAGCAGCTGCCAGCAGTGAGGGTCAATGATGATGAAATATAATGGGATGGTTAAATGTCGTAGCCTGGTGCTGGCTGTCACAGTACTGCTGGCCTGTGCCGGAAGTCTTTTTGCTGCTGATGTCTATCAGCAACAGGTACCGGAAATGACAACTCTTGAGTGCGCAAAGTGTCATGTCCAGGTGTTCGAGGCGTTACGCGATGCAGGCGGTCTGCACCAGCAGGAATGCCGAGATTGCCACGACAAGTTTCATACCTTTACTCCGGGAGTTGCCTGGGAGGATCGGGTGCCTTCGTGCGCGAGCTGCCATGAGCATCCTCATGGAGAAGAGCTGATTAAGTGCCTTGACTGTCACCAGAATGCCCATGCACCCATTGAAAGCCTTGTCGTCGCTGATGCTTTGGCGGAGATGTGCGGTCAGTGTCATCAGGGAGAGACGGAGCAGCTGCAACAAAATGTCAGCGCTCACACGGAAATGGCTTGTGCTGAATGTCACCAGGGAGAAAAACATGGCGCCCGACCGGCATGTACGCTTTGTCACGAAAAGCCGCATACTGAATACGTTGATAATGCCGGTTGCGCCAGTTGCCATCCACCTCATGCACCACTGGTGATCAAGTATGACAATAAAGTTCAGAGTTCCATCTGTGCAGGCTGTCATCCGGACCAGCGCAAATTTCAGGAATCCTCTGACCTTAAACACCGGACGCTTGCCTGTGTCGTTTGTCATGCAGATGAGCATGGCAATATCCATGATTGCCAACATTGCCATGGATATGGACCGCATAATCCCGAATTGCTGAAAAATTTCAAAGGATGTGTTGATTGTCATGGTGACCCGCACAGTTTGAACCTGTAAAAACTAGCGAATTGGCAAACTTGCTTGGTGACGGGCTCGGTCATATGATCGGGCCCGTTTTTTTTGAGATGTGGAAACTGACCGGAAAAAGGCAAAAAAATGCCTCGGACCAGGAGGGGGGGGAGATCCGAGGCGAATTAGCAATAGATTTATTTATACAGCAGGGACTATGCCAAGTCTATCCACTTAATTCTGGAATCACAATATATTGAAATTGCTCAAAGGATAGCTTCATTCCGCGCCAAGGCGAATTGAAGTTGTGACTAGGTGTGGCTAAAAATAGCCACACATGGCGAAAATTGTAGCCTACAGGTTTAAGTGTTTCCTGTAAGCGCAGTTTAGAGGGAGCCAGTCAAGACCTGCGAGATTGTCTGGGGTCAGTTTGATGCAATCTTCTTCGGCTTGAAGTCGTTGATGATAGATACGGCAATTGCGGGTGTGGATATCGAGGAAGCGACAGGGGACAGATGTCGTGAGAACGGTTCCCTTTTTGTCGATCTTTTTTTCGAAACAGCATTCGCCGCAGCGTTGGCAAATCTGTTCCCAATGCTGATTGTCATCCATTTTTTTAGGCTTTTTTGACGAATTCCGACTTTAACTTCATCGGGCCGATACCATCAATCTTGCAATCGATGTCGTGATCGCCTTCAACCAGTCGAATATTGCGAACCTTGGTGCCGACCTTTACAACAGAAGAAGACCCTTTAATTTTCAGATCTTTGATGACGGTTACGGTGTCACCATCTTCAAGAATGTTGCCATTGGCGTCTCGGTACACGGGGCCGCCTTCATTCTTCTCTTGAGCGGCATCAGCAGTCCACTCATGGGCACATTCTGGACAAACCAGGAGGCCCCTGTCCTCATAGGTGTAGACTGAATCGCATTCCGGGCAGTTTGGTAACTCACTCATTTTAACCTCGTCTCTTTTGGTGTCGGGCAACAGTGAGAGGAGGTTATAGCATCTTTGGAGAAATCTTTTTAGTTGAAACTACTGTTTGGGCGAGTTCTTGTAAATAACGTAGATAGAGCAGATGATGCCGCCAATCAGAAACATGGTGGTTGTTACAGCGTTGGTCTGCTGGTCAACTGTCAGGCCGAGTCCGGCAAAGAACAGAAGAAGTTTGGCAAGGACAAAGAAAATTGTGACATTGACAATGGTGAAGATGATGTTGATTTTAAGGTTTTTTGCACTCATGAGCTTCCCCCGGAGAATGATCGGATAAAAATTATCAATTGATATTATAACCGGAAAACGGATTTCGACACCTTGCTTTCCCCATTTGGAGCTCGAAACGTGAATGTCGCCATGTTCTCTTCGGCTACTGGTGCTTGCGTCGTATCGTCTGAACAACCTCGTCAAGCTTCTGAAGAAAGCGGGAGCGATCACTGTTTTTCAACGGTGGAGGGCCACCTGTTATTTCTCCTGTATCACGAAGGTCTGCCAGCAGGTCGCGCGTCGCAACAGAGTGACCAATGTTGTCTTCAGTAAAAGGTTTCCCTGTTGTGCCAATAACATGGGCCTTCTTTTTCAGGCACCGGCTTGCCAGCGGGATGTCGGCAGTGATCACAATATCGTCAGGTTGCACTTGCTCGACGATCCAATCGTCCGCCGCGTCAGGGCCGGAGTCAACAACCTGTAGCACAATTCGTACATCCGCTGGGACACGCATCCAGGAATTGGCAACCAGGGTCACGCCAAGCTTGTAACGCTCAGCGACACGATACACTTCTTGCTTAACCGGGCAGGCATCGGCATCGATGAAAATATGTAACAAGTCAAATCCTTTCCGTTGCAGAAGAAAAGGGGACGGCAAGTCGCCTTGCCTGTCCCCTTGGTCGAATCACTGTCAAGATATACGCTAATGCATTCTAAAGGTTACGCGCATTCCGAATAGCCACAAGCGTGACAAACACAACAGCCGCCTTCATGCTCGACCGGGCCGCCACATTCGGGGCAGGCCCCGCCGTTGGTGACGTGCTGCATCATGACTTCGTCGTCGCCTTCGTTCAGCATGTGCAGTTCAATAGCTTTGGCGACGGCGTCGGCACAAGAGGTGATGCGGTTTTCGCCGAATCCAGCAGGCTTGTGGCAGGTGATCCCGATCATTTGTTTGACCGCCTGCCGAGCCTGGACTCCACTCCGCCATGCCAGCGAAACCAGGCGCCCGATCGCCTCACATTGAGAAGCTGCGCAACCACCTGCTTTGCCCATGGTGGTAAACAGCTCAAACAGGCCTTTTTCGTCCTGATTTATGGTGATATACAGTGGGCCACAGCCAGTCTCCATCTGGTAGGTGGATCCGCGCAAAGCACGTGGCCGCTCACGTTTGCGCGATGGTTTTTTGCTCTCCATCGGCATTGCGTCAACGGTTTCCTCGGAAGACTTCTCTTCCTTTTTGGCCACCGAAAGGACCTGCATATCGCGTGACCCATCGCGATAGATGGTTACACCTTTACAGCCCTGCTTGTAAGCGAGTCGGTAAACGGTGGAGACATCGTCGCGGGTAGCGTCATTGCAGAAGTTAACGGTTTTGGAGACAGCGTTGTCACAGTGTCGCTGGAAAGCCGCCTGCATCAGCACGTGGTCTTCCGGGGTGATGTCGTGCGAGGTGACAAAGATGCGGCGAATATCCTCCGGTACTGCATCGATCCCCTGAACGGTGCCTTTTTCAGCGATCTCCTGCATCAGGTCTGCACTGTAAAAACCGCGTTCTTTGGCAATTTTTTCAAAGATCGGGTGGACTTCAATCAACTTGTTGTTGTCCAGTACCTGGCGCACGTAAGACACCGCGAACAGCGGCTCGACACCACTGGAGCAGTTGGCGATAATCGAAATAGTACCGGTCGGGGCGATCGTGGTGCAGGTTGCGTTGCGGATCGGCTCACTGCCTTTTTTGTCGTAGATGCTTCCCTCGAAGTTGGGAAACGAACCACGTTCGGCTGCCAGTCGGATCGACTCTTCGTGTGACTTGTCGTTGATGAACTTCATCACTTTTTCGCCCAGATTAATGGCATCACGGCTGTTGTATGGGATACCGAGCAGAATCAGCATGTCGGCCCAGCCCATGACCCCGAGGCCGATCTTGCGGTTGGCGCGGGTCATTTCGTCAATTTCGGGCAGCGGATAATTGTTAGCCTCGATAACATTGTCGAGGAAGCGGGTCGCGAGTTTGACGGTTTCTTCCAGTTTGTTCCAGTGAACGTCGTTGCCTTTGACCATATTGGCCAGATTCAACGAACCGAGGTTGCACGACTCGTAAGGGAGCAGAGGCTGCTCGCCACAGGGGTTGGTGCTTTCAATTTCACCGATATGTGGAGTCGGGTTGTCTCGGTTGAGACGGTCGAGGAAGATGATCCCCGGTTCGCCGTTGCTCCACGCCATGTCGACAATCTGATTGAATACTTTTGCGGCGTTGAGCTGTTTAATAACTTTTCCATCTCGTGGATTGATAATGTCATAATCGGCACCTTTCTCAACGGCCTCCATGAAGGCTTCTGTCATGCCGACGGAGATGTTGAAGTTGGTCAAAACGGTCTGATCCCGTTTGGCCATGATGAAATCCATGATATCAGGATGGTCGACCCGCAGGATGCCCATGTTAGCGCCACGGCGAGTACCTCCCTGCTTGATGGTTTCTGTTGCAGCGTCGAAAACCGACATGAAGGAGAGGGGACCCGAGGAAACACCACTGGTCGACGCGACAACATCATTCGCAGGGCGAACACGGGAGAATGAAAAACCGGTGCCACCACCACTTTTATGTATCAGTGCGGTGTTTTTGATTGCCTCGAAGATGCTTTCCATCGAGTCGCCGACAGGCAGAACAAAGCAAGCCGACAGTTGGCCCAACTCACGCCCTGCATTCATCAGCGTCGGGGAATTCGGCAGGAAATCCAGCTCGGTCATCATCTGGTAGTAGCTCTTTTCGAAGGAGGCTTTTTTGCCTTTGCCCTTCGGCTCTGCCGCGTCAATGGTTTTAGCGACGCGTTTGAACATATCGACCGGTGTTTCTAGTGGATTGCCGTCGATATCGCGCTTGAGGTAACGTTTAGCGAGAACGGTCATGGCGTTCTTCGACAGCTTGAGCAGATCGCTCTCCTGTGCTTGACTCATGGAAAACCCTTTCGTTTTTAACCATTTTGATGTTTTATAAAGATGACAATGGCGGTAGTCATTAAATACAATATTTATGTATCGAGAGAATATAAAGCACTACATATGGTGTCTGTCAAGAGGCGAAATGATTAAAATCGAAGATATGATGTTCTTTATTAAGGTGTCGTCGAAAAATATTTTTAAGCCATTCGTAAAGCTGACTGCTGTTTTTTTAATCCACCTGAAAAACCGGTATTCGGATATGCCTCCAGGCACCTTAATATTGGTTGCAAAGCAGTGTTCATCAGTGTTACTTGTGACCTTGCTCTGTCTTGTTATGCGCCGAATAATGGTTTGAAAGTTTCCGCAGGATGAATGATCTGATCTATCTCGACAACGCTGCGACCAGCCACCCAAAACCCGAAGCTGTTTATCTCGCTGTTGAACGTGCTTTACGTCAGGGAGCCAGTCCCGGGCGGGGCAGCTACCAGCAAGCATTGTCCGCCGAACGTCTGGTTTTCGATACCCGCGAGTCTATCGCCGAGCTTTTCAATGCTCCTGATTCTGAGCGGATCATTTTCACCGCCAATGCGACGAATGCTATTAACCAGGCCTTGTTTGGTCTGTTGCAACCGGGCGACCGGGTCGTAACGACCAGTATTGAGCACAATGCTGTGACCCGTCCTTTACGGGCTTTGCAGGATAATGGTGTTGATGTTGTCAAAGTTGCTGCTGATTCTCGAAGTGGGCTGGTTGAGGAGAATGCTCTAAAAGATGCTTGCCTGGAGAAAACGACCAAGCTTCTTCTGGTGAACCATTGCTCGAACGTCTTTGGTGGGATGCAACCAGTCGAAGGTTTGGGAGACTGGTGTCGGGAAAGAGGCATTTATTTCATGATCGATGGCTCCCAATCAGCGGGCAGTCTGCCGATCGATTTTCAGCAGCTTCAGGTCGATCTGTTTGCTGCTCCCGGGCATAAAAGCTTGCTCGGCCCGCAGGGAACGGGGTTTCTTTATGTCGACAAAGAGATTGCCCTGAGACCCTTGGTTTACGGCGGAACCGGAGCGAATTCCCATTCCGACTTGCCTCCTGAAGATCTTCCGGAACGATTGGAGTGTGGCACCCTCAACCTGCCTGGTTTGGCTGGTTTGCAGGCTGCTGTACAATTTTTGTTGCAGACCGGAACTGTGAACATCCGTGAGCATGAGCTGCAGACCCTGAGTTATCTACTTGATGGTCTACGTTCGATTGATGGTGTTGTTCTTTACGGTCCCGAAGATATTGAAAAACGTGGTGCAGCGGTTTCTTTTAATATTACAGGTCGTGACCCGGCAGAAGTCGGTTTCTACCTTGACCATGAAGCGCAGATCGCTGTCCGGGTCGGCTTGCAGTGCGCTCCGGACGCGCATCGCACTATCAATACATACCCGCATGGGACAGTTCGAGTCAGTCCCGGTTTTTTTACCACGCAAGCCGAATTGGACACATTCCTCGCTGCAATCCGCAATATTGCACAGCGCGACGCTTAAAACTGCTGCTGTCTGGTCTTTGATGTGATAAAGTTCTAATGCAGGTTGTTCGATGATGTTTCTTTTTTCAAACGCTAATCCAAACCACATTCACTGAAAGTACGGTTGATATGAAAACATATGTTTTGGATACCAATGTCCTGCTGCATGATCCCCAGGCCCTGTTCAAATTTGAAGACAATCAGGTCATTCTCCCGTTGACGGTGATTGAGGAGATCGACCGTTTCAAAAAAGAGCAGAGCGAAACAGGTCGCAATGCCCGCCAGATCTCACGCATGATTGACGGCTTTCGTAAAAAGGCAAAGCTTTTTGAGGGTGTCCCGCTCGATAACGGTGGCAATTTCAGGGTTGCGATTTATCACGAGGAGTTTTTGCAGAAACTTCCTCCGGAGCTTCAGGTTGACCAAGGTGACAACCGTATCATTGCTGTCGCTAAGGATTTGCAGGAGAATTCGGCTGAGGGCACGGTGATTTTCGTCACCAAAGATATCAACTTGCGGATCAAGGCCGACACGATTGGCATGATCGCAGAGGACTATCAGAACGACAAGATCTCTGTCGACGATCTTTATACTGGAACCACTGAGCTGATGGTCAGTAAAGATCAGGTCGATCAGTTTTACGAACTGGGCAGCATCGACATTGAAGGCGAGTTTAATGCCAATCAGGGAATAACGCTGATCGATGAGACTAATCCGTCTCACTCGGCGATCGGTCGCTACGATGCGATAGCACAACAGGTTAAGCCGCTGCTTCGTGTGCCCAAAGAGGGGGTTTGGGGCATTCATGCACGCAACCGCGAACAGCAGTTCGCTTTTGACCTGCTGCTGAACGACGATATTCAGCTGGTTTCCCTGGTCGGTAAAGCCGGTACAGGTAAAACCCTGCTGGCGATTGCCGCCGGCCTGTTGAAAACTGCAGACGAAAGCGTTTACAGTCGCTTACTGGTGTCGCGCCCGGTCTTCCCGATGGGCCGAGACCTCGGTTTTTTGCCCGGTGATGTTGAAGAGAAGCTGGCCCCCTGGATGCAGCCGATTTTCGATAATGTTGAATTGCTGCTGTCCAGCGTCGATGAAGGTGGTAAACGCAAACGAGGCTACCGCGAGTTGATCGATTTGGGGTTGATGGAGATTGAGCCGTTGACATATATTCGCGGTCGTTCGATTCCTCGTCAGTATATGATTGTCGATGAAGCGCAAAACCTGACGCCACACGAGATCAAAACTATTATAACCCGTGCAGGTGAGGGGACTAAGATTGTCCTGACTGGCGACCCGTACCAGATCGATAATCCTTATGTCGATTCTGCAAGTAATGGTTTAACTTATGCGGTCGAACGCTTTAAAGGGCAAGAGATTGCAGGGCATATGACATTGACCAAAGGTGAGCGGTCTTCGCTGGCAGAACTGGCTGCGAACCTGCTGTAAACAAATTATCATTCGTCGGCAAAAAAGATGTTATTACTTGCTTTAGAAAGTTCTTGTGACGAAACCGCAGCGGCGGTGGTTCGTGACGGAAAAGAGATCCTTTCCAATCTGATCTCTTCTCAGATCGACGTTCATGCTGCCTACGGCGGGGTTGTTCCGGAACTCGCGTCACGTCGTCACCTGGAAGTGATCAACCCACTGGTCGACGATGCTTTGCAACGTGCAGGTGTGGAAAAAAATCAGCTCGACGGCGTTGTTGTCACTCGTGGTCCCGGATTGATTGGTGCCCTGCTGGTTGGCCTTTCCTTTGCCAAAGCCTTCGCCTATGCCCAGCAGATCCCGGTCATTGGCGTGCACCATATCGAAGGGCACATTCTGGCAATCCAATTGGAAAAACAGGTTGAGTATCCTTTCCTGGCATTGGCTGTTTCCGGTGGGCACACTCATTTGTTTCGTGTTGACGGCATAGGTCAGTATCGTTTACTCGGTCGCACCGTTGACGATGCCGCCGGGGAGGCTTTTGATAAGGTTGCGAAAATGCTTGGGCTTGGCTATCCCGGAGGACCGATCATCGACAAACTTGCCCAGGAAAGTGATGATGGAGATATTGTCTTCCCACGGCCTTTGCTGAAAAAAGACAATTACGATTTCAGTTTTTCTGGCATGAAAACAGCCGTACTGAATTACCTGAACAAACTGGACGCTGAGCCAGACAAGGAGCAGCTGGGCCAGATCTCATCGGCATTTCAGACGGCGACAGTCGATGTCCTGACGAAAAAGGCACTGCGCGCCGCTGAAGCAGAAGGCCTGACCCGGATTGTTGTTGCCGGTGGAGTTGCCTGTAACAGCGGACTGCGAAAGCGTTTTGCAGAATTGGCCGAAACGGAAAGGCTCGATGTGTTCTTCCCGTCACCGATCCTTTGTGCAGATAACGCGGCCATGCTTGCGGTCGCCGGTCATCATTACCTGCAGCAGGGACATCGTTCCAATCTTGATCTCAATGCTGTTTCCAGTTGGCCGCTTGAGCAGGCAGGCATTTTCAGCGGGTAATATTTTTTATGACGTGGAAGCGGTTCGGTTTTTTCAGACAGTTCAAACTCAACCTTATCAGGTTGATTCGTTTGCGCGTTGAGCCTGATGAAATCGCCCGTGGTATGGCATTGGGACTGTTCATCGGAATGACACCGACTTTCGGTGTCCAGATGTTCATCGCTTTGTTCTGCGCGATGTTGCTGCGACAGAATAAAATTGCAGCGTTGATCGGGGTCTGGAACACCAACCCGCTGACAGCTCCGATCATCTATGGAATGGAATACGAGGTTGGTCGTTTGCTGCTGGGGTTACCGCGGCCAACAACACAAATCGAATTCACTTACGAGGCGATGAAAGAGTTAGGCTGGATGCTGGCGTCTCCACTTAGCCTGGGCAGCTTGGTGCTCGGTATCCCTGTGGCAGCTATCGGTTATGCCTTGACCCTGCATTTTATCCCTGTCATGCGCCAGTGGCGGGTTCCTCGCTGGCCACGTCCCCGACGGAAAGAGAACATTACAGAGTGAAACAGGGTGGATACAAAACCAAAAAACGGTTTGGTCAGCATTTTCTGCACGACCAATCAGTTATAGATAAAATTCTTGCAGCGGCAGAACTTTCTGCCGACCAGGAGGTTGTGGAAATCGGCCCAGGTTTAGGTGTTTTAACTGATCGTCTATTGCCTGAAACAGCCCATGTGCATGTGATGGAAATCGATCGTGACCTGATCGAACTTTTGCAGGCACGGCAGGATTCCCGATTAAGCGTGCACGCTGGTGATGTATTGAAGACCGATTGGACTGCTTCTCTGCCGCAACCCCCTTACGTTCTCGTGGCAAACCTGCCGTATAATATTTCCAGCCAGATTGTCTTTAAACTACTCGAACACAGGCCGTTGTTTACGCGCATGGTATTGATGTTTCAACGGGAGGTTGGTGAACGTCTCGTTGCAAGCCCCGGCGGGAAAGATTACGGCATCCTTTCTGTCCTCTGCCAGCTCTGGTACGATATCAGCGTCGTCTCTCTCGTTAAACCGGGCGCGTTCAATCCTCCTCCCAAGGTTGATTCCATTGTTCTCAAGTTTGTTCCACTGGCACATCCGCGTGTCGATCCGATTAACGAAGCGATGTTTCAGCAGGTCGTCAAAGCAGCCTTTACCCAGCGCAGAAAGACGTTGCGTAACAGCCTTCAGGCTGCTGGCTTCGAACCGGAACTGGTGGCTGAAATGCTTGCCTCAACCCAGATCGATCCAACCCGCCGTGGTGAAACTCTACAGTTACAGGAATTCTCCGACCTGACCCGTGTTTTCTGCGCTGGAAAGTCTTAAAAATTCACTAATCTCGCCTTGCGAAGCCTTATAGCATGGGCTATGCTTCTCACTGATCGTTGACGGCAAATTGCCTGCAATGACTGGTTTTATCTGAAAATCCAGAGACGCAAGGGAGCGTTGAATGAAAGTGACTGTGATGCGTGGCGGGCGAGACGCCGGAGAGCAGAATGTTACTCTTCAGCAGACTGAAATCGAACAGGCGTTGATTCGCCATGGACAAGTGGACAACACAGGTTTGTTCGCGACCTTCGGTGAAATTCTGAGGCAGCAGGTGCCGGCCAATTTTCTTGCCGGACTCTCCCTTGAAGAACTGGTGAAAAACCTTCTTCTGGCCGCTGAGTTTGTCAGTAACAGGACCACTGATATCAAGGTGGAAATGTATCCCTTGCAGAACGCCGGTCACTATTATCTTTTAGCCAACGCACTAGACGCTAATCATATTTTCTCCTCTGTTCAGGAGTTTTTCCATCTCCGAGCATTAAACTTCCGTGTCATCTGCCATCCGATTCTCTCGGTCAGTCGCGTCGATGGCAAACTGCAGAAAATCTGTGAGGGGGATCAATCCTTAGAGCAGGAATCTTTTATTTGGCTGGAACTGGAATTGGTCCCACGGAGGATGGTTGCCGAGCTGCAAAAAGGTGTAGAGAAAATTATCGCCGCAGCACTGAAAGTCAGTCGGGCGCGAAACAAGAATGTCGAAAAAATTGCCGCCCTAGCTGAGATCGACAACCTGCGAAAATTTGCCGACCTGTTTGACTGGCTTCAGGATGACAACTTCGTCCCGGTCGCAAGTCGCAGCTTCCTGTACCACCAAGACACCCCAGAGCAGATCAGGGAGGTGGAAGAGGACGCTCTTGGGCTGACCCGTTTTTATCAGCAACCTTTCGATGGTTTGTCGAAGCCGATTCCTTTGCGTGCTCCTGCAGTCGGCAGTATGCATGCACTCGGCAACGACGTGGCACTGGAGAAAACGGAGCTGCGTTGTCCATTGTATCGATTTGAGCGTCTTTCCTATCTCGGTTTCCGTCAGCCACTGGAAGATGGAAATTACCGTGAACATTCTTTCTGGGGTTTTTATACCCAGAAAAGTATCGATGTGAATACGTCCTCGATCCCGGCGCTGCGCAAACGGATAGAAGAGGCCCAGCGACAACTGAATATCCCGCACCACAGCCACAATTACCGTAAAACGATTCAGATCATCAATACGTTCCCAAAGGTCGAACTGTTCTTGATGGGAGATGATGAGCTGAGGCGAATGCTGCGCTCTTTCACCCAGATGCACAGACAAGCCGGGGTTAAAGTGGTCGTCGCGCCGAGCTTGTCAGAGTCGGACTTGACACTGCTGCTGACGATGCCAAAAGAGTTCTATTCAGCAGATAAAATCACCCGGCTGGAAACCTACATTAAGCGTTACCTGCGTGCTGGTTCGGTCGATTCGCACCTGATTCATTTGTCATCAGATTATCTTAGCTTGCACGTTAATCTGCGCATGAAGCAAAAAGAAGTCACGATCGACTTGCAGCAGTTAGAGCAGGGATTGACCCGGTTGACGCTGCCGTGGGAGCTGAAGTTTCGTGCTTTGATGGAGAAGAGCTTCGGCGCTGAATCCTTTGATTTGTGGGAACGCTTCATCAATGCCTTCGACCAGGAGTATCGCTCTCGGACACATCCGCGTTTCGCTGTTCGTGATGTCCGCAATATCGAAAAACTGTTGCATAAGCAGCAGGATGCTTTCGATTTGTGGGGCCCGTTCCATGATGATGACGATTATTATCGTCTCCAGTATTACAGCTTGCGTGAAAGCTATCTGAATGAATTGATGCCGTTTATGGAAAATCTCGACCTGAGCGTTATCGAAGAGGTCGACTTTTCTTGTGATGTGTCAGGGCAGCGAGTCTTTATTAAGAGTTTTGCCATCCGCCCGAACTCTATCGGGTTAATTCCTTTCAAAGAACTGAAAGAGCTATTGCTGAATGCTTTGCTGGTGATGAGCAGGGCCGAGGTAGAAAACGATTATCTCCATCGCCTGTTGCTGCTTACCGGTTTGGATTGGCAGGAGATCGATGTTTTCCGCGGCTACCGCAATTACTATTTCCAGCTCGGCTGTCCGTTTACCAAAAAGCGCGTCGCATTTGCCCTGATCAATAATGCCAATGTCGCGCTACTGCTGTATCGCTACTTTGAAGGACGTTTTAAACCGAACGTCGACTGGTCCGATCCGATGATTCGCGAGCTTGAAGTTCTGTCGCCCATTCGTCAGCAACTTGTCGAGGCGTTGGAGGAGGTCAGTGATACCAATGAGGACCGCATTCTTCGCACCTTGTTCAACCTGATCGATTCAACGGTACGGACCAATTTCTTTATTCGCAAGGACAGGGCCGATTACTTCTTCTCCTTCAAAATCAGTTCTCTCGGTGTTATCGACATGCCTGCTCCGCGCCTTCTGTACGAAGTTTACGTGCATTCGGCGACCATGGAGGGCATCCATCTTCGCGGTGGTAAGGTCGCACGTGGCGGTATCCGCTGGTCGGATCGGCCAGACGATTTCCGCACTGAGGTGCTTGGCCTGGTCAAAGCACAGATGACAAAGAACGCCGTGATCGTTCCGGTCGGGTCCAAGGGGGGCTTTATCACAAAGCTGAGCAGCCCGGACCGTGAAGAGATGGGCGAAATTGTCAAAAATGCCTACCAGAGCCTGATGCGTGGCCTCCTCGACCTGACAGATAATCGAACTGGGGCTGGCGTCGTCCGTCCAGACGGAATCGTCGCTTACGATGATGAAGATCCCTACTTGGTAGTTGCCGCAGATAAGGGAACCGCGCACCTGCCGGACACCGCCAATGCGGTCAGTAAAAGTTATGGTTTCTGGTTGGGAGACGCTTTCGCAAGTGGTGGATCTCACGGTTACGACCATAAAAAGCTTGGCATTACTGCTCGTGGAGCTTGGGAAAGTGTTAAACGCTTGTTCCGAGAGCGGGGCCACAACACCCAGGAAGAGCCATTCACTGTTGTCGGTATCGGCGATATGAGCGGCGATGTTTTCGGTAACGGCATGTTGTTGTCACGGAAAATCAAACTGCTGGCTGCGTTTAACCATATGCATATTTTCCTTGATCCGAACCCCGATCCGGAGGCGTCATTCAAAGAACGGGAGCGATTATTCAATCTGCCGCGTTCTACATGGGACGATTACGACAAAAGCTTGATTTCCGAAGGCGGCGGGGTGTTTTCCCGCACACTGAAAGAAATCCCGCTGTCGCCGCAGGTAGCTACGTGGCTCGGCGTGCGACAAAAAACGATTGATGTGCCGGGGTTGATTCAATTGCTGCTGAAAGCAGAGGTTGATCTTCTCTGGAATGGCGGTATCGGAACCTATGTAAAAGCGACAACTGAAACCAACGAAAACGCCGGTGACCGCGCCAACGATGCTGTACGTGTTGATGCCACTGAATTGCGCGCCAAAGTGGTGGGTGAAGGCGGAAACCTTGGTATGACCCAGTTGGCTAGGATCGAATACGCCAAGTGTGGCGGCCGTTTGAACACCGACGCTATTGACAACTCTGCAGGCGTTGACAGCTCCGACCATGAAGTCAATCTGAAGATTCTGCTGCAGGTATTGCTGCAGGAGAAACAGCTGCCGGACATGGATGCTGGTTACAAGCTGCTGGAAGAGATGGAGGAAACTGTCTGTCAGGACGTCCTGAACAACAACTATATGCAAACGCAGTCGATCTCGCTTGATGAAATCCGCTGCCGGAAAGATGTCGAACCCTACCTTGAGTTGACGGATCGCCTCGGACGGTCCGGCCTGCTCGATCGTCGCGATGAGTATCTGCCATCACGCAAAGATGTCGCAGCCCGAGCGGAGAACAGCCTTTTGAGACCCGAACTCTCGGTTCTGCTTGCCTATAGCAAAATGTTCCTCTACCGCGCTTTGCTCGATTCCGATGCGTTCGACAACCGGATCGTTAAGCAGTTGCTGTACGATTATTTCCCGGAGCAGGCCGTTGACCGTTACATAGACTCAATCAGCCGTCACCCGCTGGCAAAAGAAATCACGGCAACGATGATGACCAACCGTGTGATCGATCAGGCCGGCAGCGCTTTCTGCCAGACTCTCAGCCGCCTGACCGGTCGCAGCCAGGTAACAGTGGCAAATTATTACTTGACCTATGACTATCTGCTTGATGGCAGCAAGTTGCGGCAAGCTATTTATGCCATGGATAATCGGATTGCAGCTGATGAGCAGTACCGTTTGTTGATGCGGCTTGAAGACACCTTGTTCAGTTTCTGTTCTTTTGCGCTGAGTAACGGCATGGACTTGCCAGAAAACGAGCAAAGCCTGGAAGCAATCCACCAGAAGTTGCAGCAATACGCACACCTGCTGCCACAAATTTTGCCGGAGGAAAGCTGGCAGATCAGTCAGGCGGAACAGGAACGCTTGATTGCTGAAAACTTCAGCGAAGATGTTGCGCTCAGCTTTGTCACTCTCGATTATCTGACCGATTTCCTGCCGCTGATTTGCATGTCCCAGGTCTCCGGGGTTGAGTTGGAGAAGTTGGCTCGGATGAAGGTTCTGGTCGATAAAACCCTCTCACTGGATGCAATCATCAATCTGCTGAATAAGGTGCAGCTACGGGACGCTTGGGATCGTCGGGCAAAAGAATCTTTGCTCGGCTCATTGCACTCTGTTATGGTTCGAATTGTTCAGCAGGTTGCCTTGGACTCAGCGGAAGACCCGCAGCAGTTTTTTGCGCAACGGCGGCAAAAGCTCAAAGCATTTGAAGGGTTGCGTCAGTCTCTCAGTAGCGAGGTGCCACGCAATTTTCATCCGTTTACCGTTTTGCTGCGATCACTGGACAACTTTCTCGCCGGATAACGCGTGAACTATTATCAAGACTAGCGGGGCAGGCATTGAACGTCTGCCCCGTTTTTTGTCATTACTGAAGGAGCTTTTATGCTGAAACGTCAACTCGGTCCCTGTGTCACCTATTTCCCTCAGCCAACGTCAATTATTACCAGTGTTAATTCGGAAGGAACTGCCAACCTGATGACGGCATCCTGGGTCGGAATTGTCAGTAAAACACCTCCAACCATGGCAATTTCGCTGAACAAAGGGAGACAAACCTACGACAATATAAGCAAACAGAAAGAATTTGTCGTTAACATGGTGCCAGCGTCACTCGCTGTTGAGGCAGATTTTTGTGGCATCCGCAGCGGCAAAAACCACGATAAGCTCGAGCAGGCAGGCCTTTCACTGCAACCAGCAGAATGTGTAAAGGTTCCACTGTTAAATGAATCTCCGTTGAACGTTGAGTGCCGACTGGTTCAGGAGGTCGAATTGGGGGACTATCGTTTATTGATGGGAGAAATTCTGCAGATTCATGCGGCAGAATCCGCCTTTGATGAAGCAGGGAAAATGGACGTGCGCTGCTTCGATCCACTGGTTTACTTGGGGGGCGTGCGAGAATATTGGGATCTCGGAAATATGCGTGCGGCGGCCTATGCTGATGGTCAGCGACTTGTTGTCGATAAATAGGATCGTTTTTCATGAAAAGAAAGCATCAGCTATCATGAAAAGGTGGTAGACAATTAAAACTACGCTGTGATATACCGTAAACGCCTAAAACAGGTGGCCCGGGACTCGTACCGGAGCCGTAAACCTGTCGGCAAAAACTGATACCGCCTGGATCGTTAGACCGGGACGGAAGGTGATACGCCAACTTCGGAGCTTTTGCTCTTCGATATATAAATGCCTTTCGTTCATGACGAAGGGCATTTTTTGTTTAAGCCTAGGAAATTACTCGTGAATAAGCAAAAAACAATACTCGACATAGCGGCTATGAAACAACAGAGGGAAAAAATTTCTGTGCTGACGGCCTATGATTATCCCTTTGCAAAGTTGATGGATCAGGCTGGAATTGACATGATTCTGGTTGGCGACTCGGTCGGTTCAGTGGTTTCCGGTTACGACAATACTCTGCCGGTGACGATGGAGGAGATGATCTATCATACCAAGGCTGTGGCTCGGGCAAGCGAGCAGGCCCTGATCATTGCAGATATGCCTTTTATGAGCTATCAGGTCAGCGTTGCCGAAGCGCGGATGAATGCCGGTCGTTTGGTAAAAGAAGCGGGCGCGCACGCCGTCAAACTGGAAGGTGGACAGCCCGTTGCCGAAACCATAGGTGCCATTGTTGCCATCGATATTCCGGTCGTTGCCCATATCGGCCTGACACCTCAATCGATCCACCGCATGGGTGGGTTCAAAGTGCAGGGTCGTCAGGAAGAACAAGCAAAACAGATTCTTGCCGACGCCAAGGCGGTAGAAGACGCTGGGGCATTCGCTGTTGTGCTGGAAGGCATCCCGCGCGACCTGGCTAAAGAAGTGACCGAGTCGCTTTCGATCCCGACCATTGGCATTGGAGCTGGAGCCGACTGTGACGGCCAGGTTCTGGTGATTCACGATATTCTCGGTTTGTGTGACAAGTACTCCCCAAAATTCGTCAAACGCTTTGCCGACATCTCCGGCACTGTCAGTCAGGGGATCAGCGATTATATCGATGAAGTCAAATCGGGTGATTTCCCGACCATTGACCATTCGTTTAAATAGAGGTCAGCATGGACATCATTACATCACCGGAAACCATGCAGCAGCGAGCGCTGGCAGAGCGGTCCGAAGGGCGCAGGATCTCTTTTGTTCCGACCATGGGCTATCTGCATGCTGGCCATATCTCTCTCCTGGAAGAAGGGCGTAAACGTGGCGACCTGCTGGTCCTCTCGATTTTTGTCAACCCGACCCAGTTTGGCCAGGGAGAGGATTTCGAAGATTATCCGCGTGATTTGCAGCGCGACGCTGAGTTAGCTGATGAGGCTGGTGTTGATATTATCTTCGCCCCGGTGGCAAGCGCCATGTACCCCAAAGGTTACGCAACCTATGTTTATGTAGAAAACATCACCGAAGGTCTATGTGGTGCCAGCCGACCTGGCCATTTTCGCGGTGTGACAACAGTTGTCAGCAAGCTGTTCAATATCGTTCAGCCGCATGTGGCACTGTTCGGCAACAAGGATTTTCAGCAGTTGGCCGTTATCCGCCGGATGGTGCTTGATCTGAATATGCCGATTGAGGTCGTCGGCATGCCGATCTTCCGTGAAGAAGACGGTCTGGCGATGAGTTCGCGTAACGTTTACCTGTCAGCTGAACAGCGCAAACAGGCGTTGGCGCTGTCGCAGGCGTTGACAACTGCGCGCAATCTTGCCGCTGTCGGAGACCTTGATTGCGCGGAAATCATTTCAACGATTTCTGAAGATATCGCCAAGCAGCCAGATGCAAGGATCGACTATATTAAGATCTGTCATCAACTGACGCTGCATGAACAGAGTGCTGTTGACCAAGACTCCGTTCTGCTGCTGGCGGTTTATATCGGCAAAACCCGTTTGATTGACAATGGTTTTCTTCTCGTTCCAGCTTGAGCCTTGGTATTGAATTTATTTGTTCTGGAGATGGTAGGCAGATGACGAAGAAAGAAATGGCCCAGGCCAACCTGGAGAATCTTTATCGCATTTTTACCGTTCCTGAAGCGCCCGATTCCACTCTCGGGCAGATTGATCACGCCATTACCGACAACGTGACCGGTTTCCTGCAGGAACACGTTGTTGCCCTGCAGCGCGAGATGGAAGAAATCGAGAAAGATTTCACCAATCCGTGTATCCCGGAAGAGCCAACCTTCGTTTCTGAATACACTGAATTCGTCAAAGACAAGCTGGTCGCACAGTCTGTTCACACTGCAGCGCCAAGCTTTGTCGGTCACATGACGTCGGCTTTGCCCTATTTCATGCTGCCGCTGTCACGGATCATGATCGCACTTAACCAGAACGTGGTTAAAGTCGAGACTTCCAAGGCGTTCACGCCCATGGAACGGCAGGTCCTGGCGATGCTGCATCGACTGATCTACAATTTTGATGACAACTTTTACCCGGAGTGGATCCACAAAAGCCAGTATGCACTTGGCGCATTCTGCTCGGGTGGCACGATCGCCAATATCACGGCTCTCTGGGCGGCTCGCAACCGTCTTCTTGGACCTTCTGGCGATTTCAAGGGTATTGCGCAAGAAGGCTTGTTCAGAGCCATGCAGCACTTGCAGTGCAACGGCCTGGCGGTGCTGGTTTCTCGCCGTGGGCACTACTCTCTTGGCAAAGCGATTGATGTTCTTGGTCTCGGACGTGAAAACCTGATCGCTGTCGATACCGATGAAAACAATCGCATCGATATGAAGCAGCTTCGTTACCAGTATGCTCTGCTCAAAGAGAAGGGCATTCGTCCAATCGCGCTGGTTGGAATTGCCGGAACGACCGAAACCGGCAACGTCGATCCGCTTAACGAGATGGCAGATTTTGCCTCAGAAATTGGTTGCCATTTTCACGTTGATGCAGCCTGGGGCGGACCAACACTGTTTTCCGAAAAGTACAGACACTTGCTCAGCGGGATAGAACGTGCAGATTCTGTAACGATCGATGCGCACAAGCAACTTTACGTGCCGATGGGGGCAGGGATGGTGCTGTTTAAAGATCCGACAGCACTCTCGGCAATCGAGCATCATGCCGCTTATATCCTCCGGCATGGATCAAAGGATCTCGGTAGCCATACACTGGAAGGCTCCCGCCCGGGCAAGTCGATGCTGGTACATGCCGGTTTGTCAATCATCGGCCGTAAAGGTTATGAGCTTTTGATCGATATGGGGATAGAAAAGGCGAAGATGTTTGCCGAGAAAGTCAACCAGCACCCCGATTTCGAACTGATCAGCGAACCGGAACTGAACATTTTGACCTATCGCTACAACCCGAGTTGGCTGCAGCTCGCCATGTCACAGGGATCTGCCGAGCAAGTCAGTAAAGCAAACCAGCTGCTCGATCAGGTCACGCGACTGGTGCAGAAGCATCAACGGGAAGCGGGCAAGTCGTTTGTGTCGAGAACGAGCCTGCGGGCCAAAGCCTACTGCGACGAGACCCTGACCGTGTTCCGGGTGGTACTGGCCAACCCGCTGACAACGGATGAAATTTTATCTGCCGTGCTTGAAGAACAATGTGCTATCGTACAAGGCAAAGAAATTCAACAGTTACTTCAAGATGTAAAAAATATTTTCAGTGATTTTGAACAGCGTCAAGCCTGTTAGTTCGATGGATAGTTGATTTGGCCACAATTTACAGCGCGAAATATCTGCTTCCAATAGACGCCCCGCCGATTGCCGGTGGGGCGTTGCTCGATCTGGACGGTGAAATAGCCGCTGTCGGCTCTTTAAAGCAGTTACGGCATGAGTTCCCGGCAGCTGATGTTGTCGAGTATGCGGAAGCGGTCATTACGCCGTTGCTGATTAATGCTCATACTCACTTGGAGTTGACCGATTTTCCTGTCTGGGCTGGAAAAGCTGGTGAAACGGAAAAGCTGAACGATTTTGTCGATTGGATTCTCAAGTTAATCCGGGTTAAGCGGTCACTGGGAAAAAAGGATTACCACCAATCGATTGAAAACGGCATCCGTCTTTCCCTTGCAGCAGGAACAGGCGCTGTCGGAGATATTCTATCGCAGTACGCTTGCCGCAAAGCTTACAAAAAGTCGACTCTTCAAGGCATCGTTTACCTGGAAAGCCTCGGTCACGATCCGGGCATCATCAGTAAAGTTCGGCAGGAGCTGCGTTCTGTCCTGGCAGAAGAGCAGGTCGGCAATTTACGCTTCGGTTTGTCACCGCATTCTCCCTACACAATAAGTTCAGAGTACCTGCAGGACATTTTCAGCAAATGTCGGCGCCAAGGACTGCCTTGTAGCACTCATCTTGCGGAGTCGCCTGCTGAGGTGGAGTTTATCCAACAGGGCAGGGGGGATTTGGCAGAGAAACTCTATCCCTTTGTTGGTTGGGAATATCTGGTGCCTGATGGGAGCAGCCTCAGGCCAGCAGCTTATCTGCAAAGTCAGGGGGGACTGTTTCCAGGAAACTTGCTAGTCCATGGTGTCCAGTTAGTTGATAAAGAAATTGACCTTTTAAAATCGAAAAAAATGGCGCTTGCGCTCTGTCCGCGTTCCAACGCCAAGCTCTCCGTTGGAAAGGCTCCGGTTCAACAACTCATGCGTGCTGGCATCAAGCTTTGCCTTGGTACCGACAGCCTCGCAAGTAATGATAGCTTGTCAATTTGGGATGAAGCTGCTTTTGCCCACAGCTGGTTTGCTGGAGCCATTGATGCGCCGAGCTTGTTGCGAATGGCGACACGGCATGGCGCGGAAGTGCTGGGGGTCGACAAACGGCTCGGTTCGCTGGAAAAAGGAAAAGATAGCAGCTTTCAAGTGATTCACATTGATTCTTCTGTTGCTGAAAATGAACTTTATGATTATCTTGTTGCTCCTGGCGTTACAGAGAATATCCTGCAGGTTGTCCATCAGGGGCAAACGATGTTGGTTTGAAAGATGTGTCTGAATGATTGAAGAAGTCGGAACAGTTGTCGAATTGAAAGAACAGCGGATCGCTGTTGTCATGTGTAAGCGAAACAGTGCCTGCGAACATTGCCCATCCTCAGGGGCTTGTTCGATGGGTGACAACAGTGAAACCATGCTGGTTGATGCAATTAATATGATTCGTGCACAGGTTGGCGATCAGGTTAAGGTTGTTGCCAGCACAAAACACTTTCTGCAGTCTTCTTTTATGCTTTACATCGTTCCGATAATAGGGCTATTGATTGGTGCCCTGATCGGTGAAAGTGTTGGCAAAAGAGCTTCGTTGGGAATCGATCCTTCGTTGATGTCCGCATTGACAGCGGTCGCTTTTCTGGTGGTCACCTTCATTTTAATCAGACTGGCGACCATGCGCTTGAAGCGTGAAGCCTTCATGCCGCGCATTATTGCAAAACAGGCCGGTTGAACGGACGTTGTATGGGCGTTAAAATTATTGCAACAAATAAAAAAGCCTATCACGATTATTTTATAGATGACACCTTTGAGGCTGGTATCGTTCTGACGGGAACCGAAGTGAAATCGATCCGACTGGGCAAGGTCAACCTGAAGGAATCATTCTGTCGAATCAAGGACGGTGAAGTCTTTATCAATAATATGAATATCAGCCCTTATGATTTCGGCAACCGGGAAAATCATGATCCAACCCGGATGCGTAAACTGCTTCTGCATCATGCCGAAATCGACAAGCTGATTCGCCTGACGGAACAGAAAGGTTTAGCCTTGGTGCCGACCAAGCTCTATTTTAAACGCAACTACATCAAACTGGAAATCGGCATCGGGCGCGGGAAGAAATTGCACGACAAGCGACAGACAATCAAGCAGAAAGAAGCTGATCGGGAAATGTCGAAAGCGATGAAGCAAGCTTATAGATAGCTTGGAATGTGCCTGGAAAAATGAGATAATACTTCTAGGTCGACAATTTAACTAACTGAAAAATAAATAAAAGGGGGTGTCAAGGTTTCGACGGGGGACGGAAACGAAGGTGGCATGCCGAGGTGGGCTGGCCTCGTAAAAAGCCCAACTATAACTAAACGCAGACTCTGACGTTAGTTACGCACTGGCCGCTTAATTAAGCGACCACGTTTCATGCTTTATCGCCCATGTAGAGTATGGAACGTACAAGAAGTGGGATAGTTTCAGCGAGTGTCTGTGGCGCTGAGGCGAAACTTAAGCAGACTCGCCGGTTGGATATCCTGTCTGTGGGAGCTTCACCCGGTTAATTCAATACACAGACTACGCATGTAGAAGCCTTACGTGGAAAGCTTTCGGACGCGGGTTCGATTCCCGCCACCTCCACCAATTCACACGTAGTGAAAACAAGGGGTTACGGTTCTTTTCTGTACCTTGCAGAAAGGAGATATGCCGTGCCCCTTCTACGTATTGCAGTTCCCACCTACGCAAGAAATTTCTTTCACATCACAGAGATCAAAAGACAATTCGTTAGTAAGGATGCTGCTGATCAATGTAGACTCATGGCCAAGTCTTTATTTAGGAGGATACGGTACATGGCTTTAAGTCCAGCCGAAATACAACAGCTCGTTGATCAATTTTATGATTCATTGACTGAAGAACAGCATAGACAGATGGCGCAAGGTGATGGAACTCTTATGCCTACCACTGCTGGTATGCATGCTCAGAGGCTTCTGGAAAATCGAAATGACATCGACCCAATGGACATTGTTCTTTTGAGCTCTGAGCTTCTAAGGGCAGCGGGCTATTCGAGGCGGTCGCCCGGTCGGTACGGACGCTCTAATTTGCCCTCTGAGGGACGATCTCTGGCCGATCCTGCCCACGCTATGGGCGCTGGGGTGCCGCGCCCTGTGGCGGAGTCTGCTAGTGGCGGCATGCTGCTATCTGAACTGTGCGAGCTAAGAATAAAAAGTATGATGGCTCAAGAAAGAGCACCTAAAACAATCAGTTCCGAAAAGAGCAAGCATAAGCATTTCATCGAAATTTTAGGAGATAGGATGATAAATGCTTTTACACTTCAAGACTTCTTAAGCTTCCGTGAAGAGATGATCGCTTCAGGGCGTGCAGAGCAGACGGTACACAATACTTGTGTTTCATTGAGTACTCTTTTCAACTTTGCTGTTGAGTCTGATTGTCTTGAGAAGTCACGGGTTCCTCGCTGGAAGAAGTCTAGAGAATTGAAACGCAGTACAGGGTGGGATGAGTTTGGTGAAGATAATGTCAAAGCACTGCTAGAATCTCCATGGTATTCAAAAGGAAAGCCACTCGACTACCGTGGGTGGATACCTATAATTTCTTTATACTCTGGCCTTAGGATAGATGAAGTCTGCCAACTTCATAAAAGTGATTTGTTAGAGGTCGATGGGGTTCTTTGCCTGTCTGTTAATGATGATGGAAACAAAAAGGTCAAGACTGATACCAGTATCCGCAAGGTTCCAGTTCACTCAGAGTTAGTTCGTTTAGGGCTGACACAGTATGTTGATAAGCAAGACGGAGAGCGGATGTTTCCTGCATTGCAGAATAACGGCCATGGCTATGGTTCCGCATACGGTAAAGTTTTTGGACGGTATTTGAGAAAACATATAACCAAGGAGAAGAAGGTAGTCTTCCATTCAATACGTAAAAGTTTTGCTAGCAAGCTATCTGAGCAATCAGTATCGGAAGAGCTTATCGGAGCTCTATTGGGACACTCTCCTGAGAATGTGGTCACTTCGCTATATATTGGAGAGAGGTCTATTTCGGTACTAAAGGGTGCTGTTGATAAGATACCTGTTTGGAAATGATGATATTTAAGAAGATATAGATATAGTGTAAGTTGTTGAATTGATAATGATATTGTTCTTTTGTTTATAGCAGTCCGTTGCCTTTATGTGCTTTTTTGATACAGATACCACAAATTGCACAAGTGACTGTTTTGTGGGTACATATGGACGTCTGAATGTGTAGCTTTCTTTATACTAATAGGGTGGGGTAATCCTAAGTGTCCGATATCTAGTTATTAATATTTGTTCTGCTAGGTGCCGTATGGGGGAAAGCAAAATTAATGCTTAGTTGATTGTGGCAATGGGGAAGCAGGGCATGTTTGATATCCTTAGTATAGATAAAAGCTAGTATATTCAATTGGTTTGAGATATATTTAAAGTATGGGGGGAGCCGATAGACATAAATGATAACGCTTGCCGTTGCTGCCTGTAAGGGTGGTAACGGCTTTTTTTGTTTGTAGCCAAAGATAACTGTGGAGGTATGTATGTCAGGTGCAAAAGAGGGGTTGGGGCAGTTGTTTAGTGGTACATTTATGATTTTTTTTATGATCGCATATATTGGTAGTTTGCCACTTGCGATTATATTTGGAGATAAGTGGGATGTTGTGTTGTCTCTCTTTATTCCTACTTATGGCTTTTGGGTAATGTTAAAGGCGGTAATGTGATGAGAAGGCTGCTAATTATAACGGCTATCCTCTTATATGTTCTGCCTAGCGTTTGTGTTGCCAAAGACAACTATTTACCGCAAAAGGTTGTCGAGAGTTTTCAGGTTCTTTGTATGGAAAGTAAGGCAAATATAGAGGTGCTTGATAGTAAAGTAAATCTGAATCGCCCCGGTTTTCCCGGAGACAGTTTTCGTTTGAGTCAAGCCGCCTTACTTGACTCCTCCAGCCGATAATACTCTTTCTCTTTTTCTGCAGGTGGAATATTTCCAATTGATTCCAGCAATCGGCGATTGTTAAACCAATCTACCCATTCCAAGGTTGCGTATTCAACAGACTCACGACCTTTCCAAGGGCCGCGATGGTTGATAACTTCCGTTTTGTAGAGGCCGATGATTGTCTCGGCCAAAGCGTTGTCGTAAGAATCTCCAGTTGTGCCGACAGAGGCATTGATTCCGACCTCGGACAGACGTTCTGTATAGCGAATCGAGAGATACTGACTGCCCCGGTCGCTATGATGAATCAACTCCCGGCGGTTCTTGCGTGCCCACAGTGCCTGCTCCAGTGCGTCCAGAACGAGCTCTGTCTTCATCGATGTCGAAACACGCCAGCCAACAATACAACGTGCGTACACATCAATGACGAAAGCAACATAAACAAAACCGGACCAGGTGGCGACATAGGTAAAATCAGCTACCCAGAGCTGATTCGGGCGACTCGCCTTAAAAGTCCGTTTCACCAGGTCAGGGGCACGGTTCTGCTTTGGATCGCTGATCGTTGTGATCTTTTTCTTGCCGCGCACAACCCCTCGCAGCCCCATCTCACGCATCAACCGTTCAACGGTACAGCGGGCGATCGGTATCCCTTCGCGGTTTAACTGCCGCCAGACTTTACGAACACCATAAACCCGTAAGTTCTCGTTCCAAACCCTCTGAATCTCAGGTTTCAATAATTGATCCCGCCAGTATCGTGACGGAACTTTGCTAGGATCGTCTTGGCGCGCCTTGTGGTGGTAGTACGTTGATGGGGCGATCGGTAACTGGCGACAGATCGGCTCGACCCCGTATTGGCTTCGATGCTCATCAATAAAAAACACCATTACTTCGGTTTGCGGTCGAGCTCCGCCTGGGCGAAAAAAGCAGCAGCTTTACGCAGGATCTCATTGGCGCGTTTCAGCTCCCGGTTTTCCCGCTCCAACTGCTTCAATTGCTCTTGAGCCGTTTGATCCTTAGAGCGGCTCTCTTGAGATCCCCCCGCTTCTTTGCACCATCGACGTAACGTTTCTGGCGTACACCCTATCTTTTCAGCAATAGAACAAATCGCTGACCAGCGGGAGGAATATTCTCCCTGCTGTTCCGCTACCAATCTGACCGCTCGCTCTCTGACCTCAGGACTGTATCTCTTGTTTGTATTCATGACCCCATACTCTCAAAGTTTGGAGTCTCCGACAATCCCGGGGCGATTCAA